>JAHEMJ010000001.1 GCA_024643725.1 Crocinitomicaceae bacterium
ATCTTTGCCTACGTTATAACAATGGGAGGATTTAAGTTTGAGAGTAATAAATCAAAAAAGGACTTGCAGGCATTATTCGAGGCAGACATCATTGAAGCATGATTGCCTATGTATGATTGGACTCGGTTTTGCATTCATCGTTCATAGAATGATCACGGCACAGAACTTATCCATAAAGGAATTAAAAAACTCAGAATGGTTTGAAGATAATTCCGACTCCATGTGCGAGATGTATAACATAAACTTAAAAGTTGGGGATACCCTTGAACTTATTCAGCGTATTCATCGAAATTTAATGATAGATTCGGAACTATTTGGTAAACAAGAAGTAGCCATCCTCGGTCATCAATCCTATGCTAATTTTATTTTTAAACCTAAATCATCACTCCGTTATTATCTGACAACCAAAAACCACCCAAAACATATGATTGTTGGACGAATGCCCTCTTGGGAATGGAAACATTTGCGCAGAAATCAATTGGCATTTTACAAATCCGGTCATCATGAAATGACATTAACCCTTGTAAAACGTGGGATTATTGGTTTTAGCATGGATGGCAACTTTATGATGGCTCAAAAAATGATTTTTGTGCGGATTAAATGAAAACCGTTGAATGCAATATGAAGCGATATAAATCGTTAAAGGTATATTTAAAGACGAGGTTTGTATGAAAATATGGAAAACACTATTTTATTTTCTGGCAGTTATTCCATGGACATTTATTGTGGCACTTGCAACGTTTTATGTGAAGGCTGGACAAATTCTTGGTCACGCACCGACATACAATAATCCCGACCCAAAAGAACTTGAGATCTATATAGACTATGCCCCATTTGTTGATTTGACTGCCGAAGTATGGATGTTCTCATTTTTTGTTTGGTTTGCATTGACTATGACGTACATAGTTATTTTCAGGAGGAGAATCGAATGGACTCCCCTAGTCATTAGCGGCATTGGACACTATTTTGGAATTCTATTATTTTCAGGAATTTTCGAATGGTATATTGACTGAAAGATGAGCATAACGATAACAAGAATGAAACATCCTTTATTTGCACTTTTCTAAAAAGCTATTTTTCGTATGTCATTGTCAGATTTGTGGTTAACAGAAGTTTTGTACTTTTAATCACGTTGAAAATGGAAAAAAAGATCTCAAATGAACAGGAATGACAACGAACAGAAATGAAATTTAGGCTAATTATATATTCCATATTTCTTACATCTCATGTATTTGCTCAAGATTACATAGAATATCACAGAATCATAAATAGAATTGATGAAGATGTTTTAAACAAAAACTACTCGATAGCTATTAAACGACTCGACAGCCTCTATGAAAATTTTGATTTTATTTATGCCCGCCACTGCTTTAAGGCATTACAAATTTGTACCGTTTCGCAAGACTCTCTACATGCAGATAAATGGTTGGAAAAGTCATTTATTCAGGGTGTTCCAATTTGGATGACAAGAACCAATGAACTGACAAAACAAGCCCTGAAATATACCACAACTCAATCTACCATAGAACGATATGATAGCTTGAGGACGATCTACATTAATTCCATAAACCTTGAAATCAGAAATGTAATTGATAGTTTGTATGTCATTGACCAACTCTACACAACAAAGGTAAATGATGGATTTATCCTTTTTCGACATACATACCATGGAATCAGATGGTTGAAAAATAACAAAAAACAATTTGCCATCTTAAATGAAATAATTGATACGTATGGATACCCTGACGAGAGACTTATTGGACTTCCGAGAAATCTTGAAGATTCCATCCAACAGATGAAACATTTTAATTTTTGGGGCCCATCGCTTCTAGAATCGAAAACTTACATTATGCTCATTCATTACTACAGTAATCCCAGAGCGGACATAAACAACAAATTACTTAAAAACATTAAACTGGGTTATATGCCTCCATATCAATATGGTGCACTTAATGACTTTATGGCAAAATGGGGAAAGGAAAAATATGGTGAATTCTATTACTATAATGTTTGGCACCAAGACCCGGATCATTCAAATGACCTTGATATTGAAAACAGAAGAAAATCTATAGGGCTCAATAGTTATGCGCAACAAAATAGAAATATGTTGTTATACAGAGAACGAAGAAAAAATCATACGGCTAATTCTGAAATAATTTTAGAATAAAACATGACTGAATTTGAAAACACTGGCATAGCATCTTTAAAACAATGTAAGCGCAAAGCAAAAAACTTTCCAAACAATCAACATGCAATGAACACAAACAGAAAGTGAATATGACATACACAAAATACATAACGATCATTTTTCTTTTACTCACGTCACTGTCCTTTGGAAAAACGCAACTACTTAAAAAGTATGACTTTGACAAAGGAGGTTATTCCCTACTCGGCATTCGTACGGGTGCCGCCCCAAATGACCTGGCGGAAAAATTAGGTGATTTCTATACCAATGACATTGCCGTGTTAAACGCTATTAAAAAGGAATGGACCTTTAAAAAATCAGGTGTTGGATTTGCCTGTGGTTACCACTATGAGGTGATAATTTGTGAAAATGGATTTGAACTAGAGCGTTTTTCGATTAACCTAAATTGTAAGGAAATCTCATGTGATGAGGGATATTTCTATTTTGACCCGGAACAACTCGCCATGTTTCAAAACAATTTCAACTATTCGTATCGAAAAAAAGAAGAATTTAATTCGCTTTCAGAAGCTAGGAATTACTACGCTGAAATTCGAAAAAAACCTAACCTTATTTATGCACCCACTCCTGCTTGGACGACATACGAAGGAACATTTGATTTTACACTTAGCTGTGAATATGAAACTAAAGACTGTTATCAAAATGAAAAGAAACTTTTGGAAAATTTGACCGAAGAAATCAGCAAAAAATATCCTGGTGAAGAATTCGAACTTGAGAGTATTGGCGGCTCCCTTACTGACTTATTTGTGAAAGTAACTTGCAACAAGTCCCTAGCAGAAAAATTCACGTTGTATAGTAAAAATGGAAAGTTTGCAGAATGGAAAACATTTGATTTGAGGTTTTACACGTTTTGGTGAGAACGGATGTTCTGATAAAAAAAAACTATGTTTAATCAACCATGCAGTACCTACTGATCAGAATGCTCGCCATCTTTTCCCTTTTTAGTTGTTCAGCTAATAAAATAAAGGAAATATGTCCTTATTTGATCAATTTAACAAGTGATTTAAAAACAAATGGCGAAAATCTTTAAACTGCCATTCATCCTTGGACAAGTACTCCTGTTGTTCTTACTAAACAATTATGCTTTTCATGTTAAGGGTGGTGATAACCAAACGAGTCTACCTGTTCTGCTGTGCGGAATTCTATTCGCATGTATCGCCATAAGTGTCCTCCTGATTACGCAATTCGTTTTAAAATCAACGGGCAGCTCAAACAAATTGAATTTGATCATTCTCATCCTATTTATTCTCTTGAGCTTGAATTTTTTCCTGTTAGACTATTTCAATGTCATGGTCGAATATGACCGCTGGATCGAAAAAGGAATGCCGGCAAAACCGTTTTGGTTTGAATAATAAATGGTTTGTCTACTGTTCATACAACCAACATGAACCATCGTCGAAAAAGGATTGGGCGGAAAAGTGAACATCTCCATCCAACTTTGATGGCAGAGGAAACCATCAGCACATCATAAAACATTCAACAATTTGGTCCTTCTTTCGATGTTTGACTAACTATTTGTTATTTTTATAAAAGCTTACTGAAATAAAGACAAGCATTGAAACACAATCTCCCATTTTTCATCCTTCTCCTTCTTGTTTTTTTGACAGGCTGTCATTCACCTTCAAAGCCAGTCAACTCCAATAAAAAACTTCGTTTATTGACCTACGGTGGACCACCAGATTTAGAATGTAGTGTCAACGCTATAAACGTGGTTGCAGATCAATGGGGTCTTGAGTTTGTAAGAGCCGCCGGATGTGAAGTCACCGAAGAATTAGTGGATAGTGTTGACCGTCACAATAAAAAAGTGGAAGCTTTGATTGAAGCTAAATTTGGAAAATCGTGGCAACTCACATTTGATAAAGAAGTCAACGAGGAAGGTAAGAAACAAAAAGTTGTTTATGACCTATTAGACAACGAAAAAAGGATCCTAGACAAGCAAAAAGCGCTTGAAAAAGAAGGAAATGGTTTACATTATCAATTCAAGAAACGGAATAATGACACCTACTTGGTTCGTGTGAGCGGCTGGGGAAAAATCAAAGGGAAAGACACGTACGTTTCTTACTTTCGTTATGTAGTGGACATCGAAAAGAAACAGGTGAAATTAACGAGTGATCGTGTGATCAAAGAGTGAACGAATAGAAATAGCCAATAGTTGATAAGAACCAAAAGTGATGTTAGAAAATTTTATCAAAGAAGCCCGCGAACTGAATACATATGACCTTGAACACATCGAAGGGTATAAATTGTACTATAGCAGAATTAAAAACATCCTTTCTTTACTGACTTACCTTGCCTTGATCGGATTTGGATTGTTTCTCATCATCAGTGACACACGCAATGAGGGTAAATTGCTAGGGTTGTTTTCTTTTGTTTTCTTTCTTTATATGCTCGTTAAAACCATCGGAAATCTGATGCTGAGAAATCCCGTGATCATTTTAACGCGAGACAAAATCTACCACCTAAAAACAAATCAATGGTATTCGCTGTATGATTACGAATTGTCTGATTCGAGCAATCGAACCTTGGCTTTTCGAAGAAAGAACGCCAATGGCTACAACGAATTCGCCGAAAGTCGCTGGGAATTAAACTCTGATGATGAATTTATGAGCTTGCTTAGGGTGTACACGCATTCGTTGGAAAGAAAGGAATAGCATAAAGATTGGTCATAAAATGAAAAACAAACATCTACGCAAATTAAAACCGATGATTCCAATGAAAGCAATCAGCACCGCACTTTTATTATTCGCGCTCACATCCCTCACCTCTGATGAATTACCGAAATCATTTTCGGAATTGCTTGTCCGTGCACACATGACTTTTCAATATCCGGAAGGATTGGAAGAAACCAAAATCGTCGAAAACAAACAGATGAATTACGAATATGCGCTAAAGTATCCCAAAAAGAAATTTGAAGTGCGCTATGCCATTCGACCTTTAGATAAATTAATGCACGACTACCGAAAAAAGGAAAAGAAAAAAGGCTCCGGCGACATAAACATTAATCCCAATGAATGGTATTCTTCCATGCTGCAGGCAACAATCTTAAACATTTCCGGTGGACAACTGCCTGAAATCACCAACTTTAACAAACAGGCTGTCAAAAAAGAGTTCAATGCGGATTGGGGTGCAACATGCTTTTTTGAGGTAGGTAAAGAATTTGGACAAAGCTATAAATACTGTATGGTTGTGGCCATCCACAAGGATAATTGTGCAGATGCGTATTACTTTTATTTATCCAATTCCAAAGACGATTTTAGCGAATTGATGAGTCCAGCATTCCACTCCTTGAAATTCAAGTAAAAAGACATCGTTTGCATATGAACAGACAAAAAACAAGTTATTTTATCCTGCTCAGCTCTTGTTTTATTGGTGCTTTCGTGAGTATGTTCTTTCCGTACTTGGAAAAGTTAGGATGGCAAAACGGACAATTGTCCATCTTCGAGTCAGTTCCCGGCTATGCATTTTTCTTAATGCCTTTCATCTTGATCACCATGATTTTGGCTGCATTCACGCATTTACACTGGTCCTTTTTCTGGAGTGTTTTCCACATTGGACTCGTCTATTTAAACCGATTCGCCATCCATTACCAAGGATTCATTGATCAAGATTATGATAGTAAAGCTGGACTTGGATACTACCTACTCTGCCTGTTTTCAAGCATTTTCTTTATTTTAACAACGGTAAATTGGTTAAATCGATGTCGCCAACAAACATCGCTCGAACGCACAAACGAATAAATTAAAGTAATGGGAATGAATCTATTCTTGGGGATTTTCATTTTTGCCGCTTGTTTTGCGCCGACTTGCATCCTACTCGCTTACGCGCTACGTTCCATCAAAGAAGAGCAGCAAGAAATCATCAAACTGAAACGAAATCCGATGAGCGTCCTCTTCTCATTCCTATTAAACGGACTAACTTTTGGACTCTCTGTGTCAGTATTCATCTATATCATTACGTCAACACATTTACCGATTTGGATTCACCTTTTCACTTTTCCGTTTATATTTTTGGCATCCATCGATTTCATCATTCTCATCTCTCACGTGGTGAATGAATGGCGATACAAGGTCACTTGGGACAAGAAACAGAATGTGTTCAATGTACGTTACAAAGGAAATGAATTTCAACTTCCCTTAGATTCAGCCACCTTGCAGATCATTCACTATTTTCCACCCATGCAAGGTCGTTCCAAAGGAGTTCCAGGTTTCAGTTACCATGTGTTAGTGCTTTCGGACCATGGAAATACCTGGAAAGTCTCAAGCATCACCTACGACAACTATGACTTTTTTCAAACTTTGTCTGAGCATCCAAATTTTACCGTGATCAAACGTCAATTTAATGTATTACTTTAACAGGAAGCAAACGTCAACTTGCTCCAAAACACATGGCTTAATTCGATAAAAACATCCGGATGAGAAAAGAATTGACAGAAAAACATAGTTTCGTAAACGACAGCATCTTTCAAGTGAAAAAAGTGGTACTGACTGGAAATCGTATGTTCAAAAATCTCGTTCATCCACCAAAAAAATTCAAGGACAAGGGACTTTTGCTGAATGAGCCCATCATCGCCTTTTCCGAAAGCGACCTGTGGAATCCCTTTGACAACATAGACAATTGGATATTAACCGCGGGCAAAATTGAAAACTTAAGAATTTCAGCAAAAAAAATAAATGGACTTGAGGTGAAGGCGCATGAAGTGTTTAGTTTTTGGAAACACATTGGCAATCCAAACTTCGGTCAAGGATATGTTGTAGGAAGAGAAATTAGAGAGGGCTGCATTGTTCCAACCATTGCCGGTGGACTCTGTCAACTTTCGAATGCCTTGTATGACGCTGCTTTACATGCAAACTTCGACATCGTTGAACGACACAAACACACCAAAGTCATCAAAGGCTCGCTTGCCGAAAAAGACAGGGATGCGACCGTCAAATGGAATTACCTTGATTTACGTTTCAAGTCCTCCTTTGACTTTCGAATCGAAGTGGAGTTGACTTCCGATAAATTGATCGTCGCATTTAAAAGTCGAGAAAAGAACACAAGTCCTGATGGGCGCAAGGATATTTTGCTGCAATCCAACAAATTGAATGACTGCTATTCTTGTGGGAATGCCGCCTGTTTCAAACATCCCGACAGAACTTCCCTGAAACAAGAAATGGCAACGACCACCTTTATTCTCGATGAAAAATGGCCTGAATACGACAAATATGTTAGTGAAATCGCCAGCAAATCAGACCACTTCATCGTGCCGATGCGGAAAAGCAGATGGATTCGAACAGATCGCTATTCCTGGAATTCTGCGCATCCCGACAAAACCAAAACAACACCATTCCACGGAGTTTATCGAGCCTTAAAACTCAGGTTTCATCCAAAGAACAAGAACAATGCGTTTGAACTGAGTTTGCAGTTGGACAAGAAAATCGCCAAAGCAGCGTCGAAGCTCATTCCACTCGATTCTACACACGTCGTCATTTCTCAAAACTTACTTCCCTTCGTGTATGAAACCGATGCCTTAGGTGGACGAACCTTTGATGTACTGATGACCAGGCTTCCTTTTGAAAAACTGCACGAACGATTGGATTTTGCTTTTGAACAGCATCAGGAAAGTCCAACACTCAATGATTTTAGAGCAAGTCAAGAATGGATCGAACTTGAAAACAAGGCCTTGACGCGTGCACGAAAAATCATAACTCCACATGCAGAAATGGCGGCAATCTTCCAAAACAAAGTAGAGAAGTTGGAATGGCACATATCTAAGACGGAAAATGGACCTTTAAACGGAACCAAGTTACTTTTTCCCGCTTCCGCCGTTGGAAGAAAAGGCGCTTATGAAATGAAAAGACTGGCAAAAGAACTACAATTGGACTTAGTTATCGCAGGAAGAAGCATCGAGCAAGAAAACTTTTGGGAAGATGTGCCGATTGAAAAGTTCACGGGTAACTTTCAGGACATCGGACTTGTGGTTTACCCAACCTTTGTGGAGAATCAACCCAGACAACTATTGAAAGCGCTGTCGAAAGGAATTCCAGTTGTTACCACCACCGCAAGTGGACTTGAGCCCTCAGAACGCGTGGACATTGTCGAAACGACTAACTTTGAGCAATTGAAAGAGGTTGTTCAGAGGCGAATCGAATGGAAAATCACAAACTTCATTGCTACTAGGAAATAATGAATCTGTTTTTTTGCTAGGTTTACATAGAAAACAGATGAAACAGCTGACCTTAAAACTCATTATTCCACTTAGTGTCATCTCGTTCGCAACACTGACGAAATGGTGGTATGCGCTTCCAGTCGACGCTCCAGGTACCTACCTAACAGGATTTCCTTTTCCATTCGTTTGTAACGGCTGGCACACATCGATGTCCTTGCAAATTTTCGCAATTGAATTTTTCGTAGACTTCCTCACCTACTTTTTGATTTGGTTTCTTGTATTTTTTTGCATCAACCGTTATTGGAGGAAAATCAATCCAACGAAATGGCTGACTATTTTCCTGTGGAGCGTTGCCGGACTCATCATCTGCGGAGCGAGTTTTATTGCCGCCAATCCAGACCATAAGTTTTACCTGAAACGTCCTTTTGACATGGAAGTGAAGGCTTCGGGATTTAGATTTATTTGGGAGAAAATGGAACGCATGGACAATCAGTTTGATGATGGACAAGTAACGAAAACTAAAAATACCAACATTAAAAATCAAGAATTAACGATTGATACTTTCTCTAATTTTCCACCAGAAATAGACGGTTGTTCTTGCTACTACTCCAAAGACTCACTTGACTTAAAAAACGGATCTTATCTTTATGCAAATGACTTTGAACAAACATCATTTTTAAACATAAACGGCATACTCACAAAGTTCATTCAGTCCGAATGGAAAGAACTAAATAAAACCACTAGAACCGCCAAAGCGAAAAGTGATCAATATGAATTAACAATCGAAATCCACGATGTCCGGAAAAATGGTGACGAAACATGGATCAATACAGGGATAATCACAGTGAAAGATAAAAACGGTAATAAAACAACAAGGACCCTCTATGGAGAATGTGGGTGCTAATGAAATTGGAAATGAAACATCAGAAAAATAAAACGCACATGGCTAAAATTTACGGGATCACAGCACTTAGTCTACTCATTATTAGCTTCTTTATACCTGGGAGTTTTGACATTGCTTTACACGATAGTTATGTGATCATTAGCAAGTCGCAAATAACGGTCATCTTCGCCCTACTATTCGCGTTTTTCACCTTGATTTTATGGATCCTAGAAAGAAATTTAAAACAGTTAAGTCCTATCCTAAATTGGCTTCATTTCGGTCTAACAGTCGGTGGAATTTTGATTATGGAAGTGATCACCAGTCATTCCATCATGCAAATTTTTTTAGTGGAATTTTCCACAGATGAAATCAACAAACAGGAAATTTGGATCAACGAATGGCTGAGTTTTTTAATCGTTGTCGTGCTATTTAGTCAAGTTCTATTTATTTTTAATATCCTAAGAGCCTTCATCTTAAAACCTAAACATGGTAGCAACTGAGGTGGGCATACAGAACCATACGCTTACTTTTTTATGTATCTTCATTTTCCAAATTCATTTGCGCTATGGGTGCTAAGGTGAAAGATTAAAACGCTAAATTTGATATGAATCGTTTCTAGTTAAAATCCGATTACATCAACCATCAAGAAAACAAGCAGTGAGAAATTTACTTTGCATCATTTTCGGATTTTTACCACTTACGTTTGCCTTTGGACAGACCTATAGTTCGCTGACAAGTGATGAGGAAATGTATGCCTTTCTGAAGTGGATGACCGTGCATGACCGCAAACACGTTGATAAACCTACATGGAAACGCAAGCACATCACGACTAACATTTTACCGTGGGAAATAGCAAACTTTCTACTCCCTGAATCGGCAGGAGTCAATCAACGTGAATTCATCAACATAGACAGTCGTTACCTGTATAAAAGTCGTGGTGGTACGGACACCCTGTTTAATCAACAAGATCGCGATTTTATGTTTCAGCAATTTACCGCGATGAAGGACACTGTTTGGCAAGCGAAGTTTTCATACCTCACGCACTTGACGAGTAAGAAACAAGCAAGCTTGAAAACGTACTGTTATTCCATCCCACTGTTTTCCGTGGACAAAACATACGTCATCATTCAAAAACATTTTCACTGTGGAAATATGTGCATCGAAGGTGGATACTACGTTTACCGACGATTGAACGACAAGCATTGGGAATTCGTGACAGCTGTAAATACTTGGATAAGTTAACGAAAATGATCTTGAACAACATGAACAAAACAAAAAAGTCCATAATCAGCGTCCTCTACCTTGTCCATATCTTGGTGCTGCATAACTTATTGTTTCATCTTTTTCCTTCACCAGGACCGGGAACGATCTTTACTGTTCCACTGAGTTTTGCTGTTGCGAATATTACCGGCATTTTACATTTTTTTCTGATCAATTTCATCCAAAAGAAAAGCATTCGCATAGTCAGTCAACTGTGCTCCTTTGTCTTACTGACATGGTTTTATCTTTTCATTTACGGGGAAGAACCAATAGCTCAAATAGCGGATGCGGTTTATTACGCAAATCACCAAGATCAATTACGCTTCGAGGATATTTTTGACGATAATTATGGAAAATTTGGCGTGAAATGTGCCGCAGCATTTGCTAAATTCAAGGACAGCATTCCAGACGCCGCATTTGTCATAACGTATTGTTGTCAGGATGAAAAGTCCTTTTACGTTGCGAGGTACGGAAATACCTTTGTAACGAATAATCAAAACCTACAATTGAACCTTTTTGCGGACAAAGATTCCATCAGCTTATCGGAAAAGTACAAGGGAGAAGAGATCACGATCACAGGTGACGTGAAAGGATTTGGGAAAAACAGTATTTGGGGTCGAGACAACATGAAGACAACAAACAAAAACTCCATCTTTTTACACGACATTCAACTGAAACCAAATGAAGGATTCTGCACATACTATTATCACTATTTAGTGGATTGATGAAGTCATAATTAGAACTGACCAATGGATTTTTGCCTCGTGGGCTCCTGGTGAAACCATCTTTCATATCCTAATGGACTATTTCAAGCAAGTGCTGGAGTTTACAACTTCTTTATGCGACGAAAAGTAGCATGCGTGCAGCGGAGCAAATCCATCAAAAAAGAATAACTTTGTATAAGTCACTTCAGTACGATTTAACATGATGTATCAGTAGCATGTCCGATATTTTCGCAGACAAAAATATTTATCCGAACGAAGGAAAAATCATCCTTCACTTTCAGGAATTCTATGACTCGGTATTTGTTGCTTTTATGCCGTTCATTGAAATCGAAGGTGAAAAAATGATCCATTCAAACCCAAGTCAATCCATTCAATTAACACCTGAAGAAGCACTGAAAGATCTTCAATTTCTTGAGGATGCACCGCTATTAAATGCGAGGATTTACAGCCAAAACATGGATTATCCAAAAGAAGAAGAAATTTATGAGCATGGAAAACAGATCTCTTGGGAAACCATTTAAAAAGGTGCTGGATTTTCAGGTTTTTCTGAGGTAAACAAAGCATTGGAGACATCCATCGGGGCATTAAACAGTGCTTTTAACAGTCCTGAATTATGCGATCAATTAACAACGCATACAACGAAACAAAATTACTGGCATCCAACAGAAGGTGAATTCAACACCCTATCAAAAGTCGCTATGTACAAGGCATTCAAGCTTATAGATAAACATAAAATTTGTGTGATTGACAAGTTTTATGAACGAAGATCCATACTAGACTTGGATACACTAACTATCCATGATTTTGTAAGGGAGATTGGTCGCGAAGATTATTACATCTATTCCGTGGATAAAGAACTGTTGTTCACGATCGACTGGGACAGTTTCTTTTTCCTCATAGCGAGTAGTCAAGAGAAAATGAATCAAATCATCGAAGCTAAATTAGTTGAAGGTTTTCTTTGTGATGAAAACACAGAACATGAGTGGGACATGGATCAAAAGGGAAATTTAACAATGGCAAACATGGATCAACTATTAAAAAATAAAAACACCAGTTCTGAACCGTTGACCATTTGCATTTCGCTTGTGTTGTTCATGCTATTTCAATTCAATCTAGACTATTTTCAGCTAAAATTTTGGTTTTTTTATGGCGCTCAACTCCATGTACCGTCCGCGCATTTGCTGAGCTACCCGTCCATCATCATCCTAACTTTTTTCATTTACAAGAAATCGAAAATCGCCTGGTGGATCATTGTGTCAATGGGTACGTACTTCATGCTACATGTTGGATGGAATTACATCAAAGAGTTGCAATTGCCCGAAATCGACCAGCACCAAAATTCACTTGAAACCTTACTGACCTTATTTGAAGAACCACGATTCGGACTATTCTACTACCTATCGAATATGCTCGTATGTTTCGTCCCCGTCTACTTATGCTTCCGATTTAAAGCGCATTTTTCCATCACCAGAAAGATCCTATGGAGTGCGTTTATTGTGTCCATTGTTCTTTTTACTTTGGATGTACTTTTTATTTAGCATCATCAACATAAAATAACAACAGGCAAAATCGCGATATCAATTTTTGGTATTTTTACTTTGTTCTTTTGCAATGTCGGGCAACAAAATCAACTTACAAACAATTGCGCAATCGTTTTCATTGCTAAAAATAATTTGCCGCTATCCGGTAATTTTTGAAAACCATAACTCACGTAAAATTGTTGAGCATTGTCATCAATAGGATCGACAACAACGGCAACAGAACCTATTTCATTCGATGCAAGATAACTTCGATAAAGGGCTTCTACAAGCAACTCCCTACCTAGTCCTTTGCCATGAAAAGTTACATCAACCGCTAGTCGACCCAAAAGTGTTGTAGGAATTGTTTTATATGATTTTGGGAATTTACGCTGCCATTCCAAAGGGATAAAATCTCTTGAAATACTAGAGTTTGACAACGTGTAATAAGCAATGACCGGTTCATTTAATTCCTCATTGACACAAACAAAACATGCAGATAATCGCTTCTTCATATCCTGACTGGCTTGAAACTTCAAATAATCGTCCAACACGGACTTTCCACATTTGAAATCCGTTCGAAAATGAGAAGAATGAAGAAGGACTGTTTTAAAACCTACCACTTACTGTTTAGTTTTAAATTTTGCGGCTGCAGCTTTCAGTTTTTCATTTGGTGGTAAAGGATTAAAAATCGCATCGAAAAACAATTCAGCATCACGCTTTGAGGATAATATAGCTTCTTCAGCTTGAATAATTTCTTCAGCTTGTTTCACCGCTGAACGAATGACAAACTCTGTTAAGCTACGATAACCACCTATTGCTGCAGCTCTTTCAAAAAATGCCTTTTCATCTTGAGTCAAGCGTGCTTCAAACCGAGTTTTTCCTGAAATTTTATTACTTATTGCCATGATTCTATCATTAATTTTCAAATGTACGGATTATTTACGTACAATAATAGTAGTTTAATTCTATTCAATTAAAAATTGTGAACAAATAGGTTAACGCAAAAAATTAACAATTATTGAATACAAAATGTAGTAACTTTAACCCGTGTGAAAGCTTCTATTGAATTAATGCCAAAATGTCACAACAAAAATCTTGGAACACAAATTGACTGATTAAGAAAAATTTAAAACACATATTATGAAACCGATTTACATTGTCTTAGCGAGTATTGGAGCAATTATCCTTTTTTCCTTTTTAGGTTACCGTAGCTTATTCAACAACGCAGTTGGATACCAAGAAACGGTGGATGAAAAATGGTCTAATGTTCAGTCTGCCTACCAACGTCGCGCCGATTTGATTCCTGCACTAGTAAAACAAGTGAAAGCTGGATCGAAAAACGAACGCGAAATCCTCACACAAGTGACTCAAGCAAGAGCTGGAATCGTGAACGCAAAAACTCCAGACGATTTAGAATTGATGGGTAAAAAAATCAATACTGCAATTAACTTGGCGTACGAAGCGTATCCAGAATTGACTTCGACAAAGTTATTCGTGGACTTCGGTCGTGCTGTGGAAGGATCTGAGAACCGCATCAATTACGCCCGTGACGAATACAACGGCGCAGTGAAAACCTACAATACACATATTCGTAGCTTCTTTGCAAGCATGTTATTGAACAGAGAGGAATTCGGTAAGAAAGATGGATTCAAAGCGAATAGCGGAAGTGAAAACGCACCTGATTTCGAATTGGAATGATCAACCAACAGGAAAACGAACTCATTGTACAAGCCATCCAAGAAGCTGAAAAATTGACTTCTGGTGAAATTCGCGTGCACATCGACAAAAAATGCTCATCCGATCCTGTCAAAAGAGCAGTCACGGTTTTCGAGAAATTAGGCATGCATCAAACAGAATTGCGCAATGGCGTAATGATTTACGTTTCCTTCAGTGATCGTAAATTAGCCATCATTGGGGACAAAGGCATTCACGAACTCGTTCCTTCAGATTTCTGGGAAAGCACACGCAACAAAATGATTGCTGAGTTTAAAGCGAATCGTTTCGCGGCTGGCATCATCGCGGCCATCGAAGAAGCTGGAACACAACTCCGCTCCTATTTTCCTTACATGGAAAACGATCAAAACGAATTGTCCAATGAAATAAGCACGGAAGCATGAAAGCGATTTTAGTCATTTTAGTGCTTTTGTGGACAAGCGCCATGAGCTGGAGTCAAATTCCGGACGCTCCAAACCCACCTCGATTCTTCAACAACTTTTCCCAAACGGGCATTATCAGTGAGGAACAAGGAGCAGAATTGGAAGCGATGTTGGACCAATTTGAACAAGAAACAAGCAACGAAATCACGGTTGTCATCATCGACGACTTAGGTGGTGATGAAGCTTGGCATTTTGCCGCTGAACTTGGAAAAAAATGGGGAGTTGGAAAAGCAGACAAGGACAACGGCGTCGTTCTTTTAGTGAAACCGACCGAGGATAATGGCGGACACCAAGTATTTATTGCTCCAGGAGCAGGATTAGAAGGTGCGATCACCGATATTTCTTGTGGCGAAATCGTGGACAATGAACTCATTCCCAACTTTAAAAAAGGTGATTATTTCACGGGAATCAAAAATGCGATTACCGTCTTGAAAAAGATGGCCAAAGGTGAAATCAATCAAATGTCTTACCGAAGAGCAAACCGTAAAAATGATCTAGCAGGTTCAATTTTTGCATTCCTTGCCATTATTATCATTGTTATTCTACTTATTCGTAAAGGTGGACGCGGTGGCAATGGCACTACTTTTGGACGCGGTGGATTCTTCGTTGGAGGATTCGGCGGTGGCTTTGGCGGAGGAAGCTCCGGTGGAGGCGGATTCGGTGGATTCGGAGGCGGAAGTTTTGGCGGAGGTGGCTCCGGTGGAAGTTGGTAATTAATAAAAATAACATGAGATTTAAAAGTTTACTTGTCTTAGTTCTATTCGTTCAGTGCTCCTTTGCGCAAAAAACGTACAAGATTGCATTTTACAACACAGAAAACCTTTTTGACACGATCGATGGTCCAAACGACGACGCGGAATTTCTTCCTCAATCAAAGTCCCAATGGAATGGAACACGCTACAATGAAAAACTGACGCATATTCGCCAGGTGATGAACGATTTGAATCGTCCAATGATCGTTGGATTCAGTGAAATTGAAAATAAAAGCGTTTTGACGGATTTAATCAAGGATGGATACTCGACTTACGGAATCGTTCATTACGAAAGTCCAGACCTACGTGGAATCGATGTCGGAATGATCTACGACAAGAAACTCCTCAGCTTGAAGGAATCTGGAAAAATACGTTTTGTCCTTCCGGGCGACACCACTCCCCTCACCCGCGACATCGTCTGGGCGAAATTCAAATGCAACAAAGAGTACATCTACGTGATGGTTAATCACTGGCCAAGTCGTCGTTCCGGAACAGATACCAGCGAACCAAAACGCATCAAAGCAGCGGAAGCTGGAGCTCAGTTCATTGACTCGATTATGAAAATCAATCCTTCGGCGAAAATCGTTTACTTGGGCGACTTGAACGACCATCCGCAGGACAAAGCTCCACAAATCATTCAGCAACGCTTGATTCCGGTGATTACAGCCGCTTCTGGTGAATTTGGTGGGTCCTACAACTACAAAGAGGAATGGGGCGTATTAGATCACATCTATGTGTCTAAAGGCATGCAAAACGGAAACGTACACATGGTAGAGAATTCAGGGAAAATTTCTTCCTTCCCTTACTTAATTACCGAATACAAAGGAAACAAAGTGCCTTTCAGAACCTACGGAGGAGATAAATACCTAGGTGGATACAGCGATCACTTACCTGTATCAATCGATATTTTAGTTCCGTAAGTTTTCTCTACCCCTTTAAATTGATAAGGTAGTTTTTCCTTGTAGAGAAACTTCTTTTGAATGGACTCGAACGGACGATAAATGTAGTACACGTAATTGTTGTGCACACGAATTTT
Source organism: Crocinitomicaceae bacterium (assembly GCA_024643725.1). Taxonomy (GTDB): domain Bacteria; phylum Bacteroidota; class Bacteroidia; order Flavobacteriales_D; family Crocinitomicaceae; genus UBA952. Next base: position 16,684 of record JAHEMJ010000001.1, read on the forward strand.
ATCCACATAGCGAAAACTCAATTTCACTTTTTCGCTGATTTCTCCGGTTTTGATATTCATCAGTCCTAGGTAACACGAACCATCTTTTTCATAGGTCGCGTAAATGGATCCTGTGACACGGTCTTGCAAGACATTGCGTCTCCATCCCGTTTCCTTCGCTTGGTAATGGTGGTAAATCGGAATCGAATCCAAACGCTTTCCTTCGATGTCGTAAATCAACAACACATCCTTCGGATAATTGAAAATGAAAATGGAATCATTTCGGTGAAACATTGGCGCATAAACTTCCTCGTAATAAATGCTTTGCGTGAAATAATTCGCTCCAATATAAATCTCCGCGTCAATACCCGTCTCTAGCTCCTTGTTTTTCGCCCAAAGTTTGGTGCGGACATCCATCCACTTGTATTCGGAGCGGTAAAGTTCCATCATCAAATCATCTTTAATGTTCACGATGGACTTGTAGGATGAATCCAATTTATCGTACACGTAATAATCGAAGGCTGGATAAATTTTACTGAAATCGGAGAAGAAAATCTTGGATGTATTGGTGTCCACAATCGGCTCAATGTACTTGAAATAATAATCCTTGGGAATTTGACCCAATTCAATCTGATCGCCATCGGAATAAACGCCATAGACATGCTCTTTGCAGATGACATGGGCATTTCCACGAAAATCTCGTTTCAATTCCAAGGCTTGATCGTTCAATAAAACACTTGATTTGGTTTCTGAGCCATTGTACAATAACAACTCACTTCCTTTCTGCAATTGTTTGGGATACGTCAATAATATGATATCGCCATTCGCTTGCAATTCAAAATCCGCCACGCTCAATCGCTTGGACCCGAAAACCGTATCTGGAACGCCAACAGATTTCACAATGACCTCCTTCGATAACTGAATGCGCATAGGAATCAACAAGACTTCCAAACGAATTGTATCTTTTCGTTCTTTGTAGTGAAATTCGATGTTTGCTGTTTGATAAATTGCATGACGGAATTCAAAATTCAAGGTGCTCCCCAAGTTCATTTTATCCAATGAATAATCCGACATTCCATTCCAAGTAACCTGATAAATAATGGTATCTCCTCCAGGAAATGGAGACATGGTAATCCCGACATTGGAAACTAAATCGCCGGATCGCTTGTCGATGCACGTCAAACGAAGCACTTGTCCATCGATATGAATGGAACTTAATACCAAGAAAATAAATAGCAGTAATCTCATCTTATGCATGAGATGCCGTTAAAAGAAAAATTCCACAAGGAATTATACGCGAACGTTCCAATTGAAAATATCCGGTTCAATACCTGCTTTCAAATCGTCCATGTGTTGTTTGATGCGATTCGACAAGGTACGAGTTTCAAACGCAGGCAATTCTAGGATTTCATCACGGTAACCAATGACAATGATTTGTGCAATCGTCGCCGCAGTTCCTGCGCCAAATGCATCTTCCAAGGTGCCATTTTTCGCAGCTGTCACAATCTCTTCTACAGAAACTTGACGTTCTTCGATTTCTACACCCCAGCTTGCCGCAAGTTCTAACACCGAACGTTTTGTGATACCACGTAAAATGGTATCCGCGTCCTCTGATGGAGTAATCAATTTTCCACCGATTTGGAAAATGATGTTCATCGTTCCTGATTCCTCAATGTACAAATGTTCTTTCGCATCTGTCCAAACCAATTGGTGGAATCCTTGCATTTGACATTGTTTTGCTGGATACAATGAAGCGCCGTAATTTCCAGCCGCCTTTGCACGTCCAACACCACCTTTGGCAGCACGTGTATAATGTTCTTCAATTTTCACACGAACAGGTTCCGCGTAATACGCTCCTACTGGTGAAGTAATAACCATGAATTTATAAGTGTCAGATGGTTTGATTCCAACCAATTCATCTGTCCCAAACAAAAATGGACGAATGTACAACGAGTATCCTGGACGATCCGTCACCCAGTCTTTATCCACGGCAACCAATTGTTTCACCGCTTCAAGAAAAATTTCTTCTGGAACTTCTGGCATGCACATGCGTGAAGCAGATTCGGCAAAACGTTTTGCGTTCATGTCTGGACGAAACAAAATCACTTCACCTTCCGCATTTTTGTATGCTTTTAATCCTTCAAAAATAGATTGTCCATAATGCAACGCAGACATAGCAGGATGCATTGGAATCGGTTGAAATGGCATGATTTTACCTTCCTTCCACTCTCCATCCGCATATTCCATAATGAACATATGATCTGAGAAGATTCTTCCGAAAGGCAAATTATCCCAATCAACTTGAGCGAGTGAAGATTGGTTTGTTTTTTCAACTGAAAAAGTAAGAGATGTAGTTGACATACGCGTATATTGTTGCGCGAATATACGTCCTTTATTCCTCCTTCACAACTAATTTTATTCACAAGACAATTCTTGTACTTTTGTAAAACAATCCAACAAAGTGAACAGCAGCGAACAAGTATTGAAACAATTTTGGGGATTCGATCATTTTAGACCGAATCAAAAAGCCATTGTGGAAGATGCGGTTGCCGGCAAGGATGTGCTGGCACTTTTGCCAACTGGGGGCGGAAAGTCCATTTGTTTTCAAGTTCCTGGATTGATGCGTGAAGGTGTCACCGTTGTTATTTCTCCGCTGATTGCCCTCATGCAAGACCAAGTCGATAACTTAAGTAAGCGTGGAATCCGGGCGAAATCCATCACCTCTGGCATGAGCTACAAGGAAATCGACCAAATATTGGACAATGCGCGTTTCGGTGGATTGGATTTCCTCTACACCTCTCCAGAACGAACGATGTCTACCCTTTTCATTGAACGGTTTAAACGAATGAATGTCGGACTAATTGTTGTAGACGAAGCGCACTGCATTTCGGAATGGGGACATGATTTTCGTCCAAGTTTTATGCACATTAAAAACTTGCGTGAATTGAAACCCCAAGTACCCATTCTTGCGTTGACAGCAACAGCCACGGAACGGGTGAAAACGGACATCATCACGCACCTAAACTTGAAAAAAGAGGTCGTTCATGAGGCTTCTTTCCAACGTCCAAACTTAAACTACCAAGTCCGTAAAACCAGTAATAAAATTGAATCGATCCTAGCTCATTGCAAATTGACCGATGGCGTTGGAATCGTTTACTGCCAAACCAGGCGATCCGTAAAGGAAATGGTCAAATTACTCATGTCGAATCGCATTTCGTGTGGCGTATACCACGGTGGACTCACAAAATCCGAGCGCGAGCGCATGCTGAATGACTGGATGACTGAAAAACGGCGAATCATGGTCGCCACAAACGCGTTTGGAATGGGCATCGACAAACCAAATGTTCGTTTCGTACTTCACTATGAAATCCCAAGTTCTTTGGAGGCATATTTTCAAGAAGCTGGACGTGGTGGCCGAGATGGAGAAACATCCAAAGCCTTGCTGTTCTTTGAGGAAAAAGACACGCTTCAATTGAAAGAGTCAACCTTGAAGAAATTCCCCAAAAAGGAAGATGTACTCAATACCTACCGAGCGATTTCCAATTATTTAAAAATTGCCATTGGATCTGGTAAGGATGAAACGTATCCCCTCGATCTGAAAAAGATTTGCCAAGTGTTTAAATTGGATTACGAAACAACTTTTCATTCCTTGCGCATATTAGAATTGAATGAAAACCTGCTTTTTTCTGAAGGCACGTATCACCCAACCAAGTTGCGTTTTCTCGTCGACAACCGGGAACTATACAACTTTCAGATTCAATACGAATCCGCTCACGCCTTATCGACTTTACTCACTCGCTCCTATCCCGGAATCTTCGATTATTTTCATGCGATTCACGAAGATGAGATTTGTAAAAGACTAAAAATCAATTTTGAACGTTTAACGCAACAACTAGAGTTTATGCAGTTACACGGAATCATTGATTTAAATTTAAGAAGCAACCTGCCAACAGTCACTTATTTAACTGAAAGACTGCCGGATAGCTATGTTAATTTAAAGCCAGAAATTTACAAGGATCGACGAGATGTGGCCATTGCAAAGGCAGAGGCCATGTTGCAGTTTTGTTTATCCGATGAATGTCGCACACAACAAGTGATTCGTTACTTCGGTCAAACATCCGAACCTTGTGGAACGTGCGATGTCTGTCAGCGAAATAAAATCCCCAAGGATTCCATACAAAGTGAATTAATCCATTTGTTGGAACGACCACAGTCATCTAGAGAATTGTCTGATGCCCTTCGCATTCCTGAAAACGAAATAAAGGAAATCCTACGCGTTTTATTATCCCAAGAAATCATCTTAACTATCGACGGAAAGTTTTACTTGAACTAAACTTTCTACCATGTCTCATGTCACGCCGGACTTTCGTCCTGCCTTTTCGCGCTATCCGTTTGTGTACCTCTGTTGCTATTTTTGCATGGGGATTTTTCTTGCAGAAAAATGGCTGTGGAATCAAGATTTATTGCTCCTACTCTCTTCGTTACTGCTCGTCAGTGCGGGAATTAGTAATACTTATTTCCGTTCCGATATTCTTCCAAAACAACTATTCTTGCTGTGGTCCTTCAGTTTACTTGGCTATTTAGCACATCACGAGCAAGAACAACAATCCGGATGGAGCAATTGGCATTTCCATCGTGGGAAATCAACCTTTGAGGTAAAAATCACCGAATTTCAATCACATTCGGACTGGTCAAAAGCAATCGCTTGTATTCATTGGAAGGACGGAGCGAAAATTTTCGATATGCCTGTCTGCATGTATATTCGAGCGAAAAAGCTTCCAAAATTGGACGATGTATTGCGCGTCACTACACAGATCATTCGCATGGAGAACAAAGGAAATCCGGGTGAATTTGACCTAAAAACCTACTGGAAAACCAAAGGAATTGAAGGCATGTGCTTCATCGAAGATACTGATTTTAACATCCTGCGAAATGAGCCAGCTTCCTGGTTGACACAAAGCGTGCGAAAAGCGAATCAATTGTGCATGGACATTCTGGCAAGTCATTTAAAAGGAACGGAGCTTGGCATTGCTCAAGCCTTGATTTTAGGAGATAAATCCATGTTGGACAATGAGATTCGCAGTGCATTTTCTGCCACGGGAGCGATGCACATTCTCGCTGTTTCTGGACTACACATTGGACTCATCTTACAATTATTGATCTTCCTCATGCAGTTCGCTGCTCATTGGATAAGTCGTTCCAAGGCCATCTTTTTCATCGTCGTATTACTTTGGTTTTACGCTTTAATGACCGGTTTTTCACCTTCCGTTATCCGTGCCGTTTTTATGTTCAGTGTGTTGACCTTAACCCAGTGGACAGGTATTCAAATTTCATCCATCAACTCACTATTTTTCACGGCATTCGTCATCGTACTCATTAAACCCATGTATTTCTTCGATATCGGTTTTCAACTGTCGTATTTGGCCATGTTGGGCATCTTTTTGTTTTATCCAATCATTGGAAAAAGCTGGACGCCATCCAATAAAATCCTTGCTTACCTGTGGGAGGGAACGGCCATTGGATTCGCGGCGCAAGTCGTCACGACACCATTAACACTTTACTATTTTCATCAATTCCCAAATTATTTTGCCGTCGCAAACTTAGGACTCATGGGACTTTCATCGGTGGTTTTGGCTGTCGGGATTTTCATTTTAGGATTGCATTTTGTCCCATTGATTGGAAAACTGAGTGGCATTGTTTTATTTCTATCACTCTGGATGATGTTTGCTTTCATCCAATGGATTGAGTCCTGGCCCGGCGCACTCGTTTATGGATTTGAATTAGCGCTGTACTGGATTCCCTTTTTATTTTTCATCGCAGCGGTATTACTTCTTGGAAATCCATCGGAACCATACTGGCGGATCAATGCGGTGCATTTTATCGTCATTTTAAGTTTGATCACTTGGAAGCGGTGGAGAAACATACAGGAGGATCACTTGTGTATCCTCAACGAAAACAAATGCTGCATTCTCCTAAAAAAGAACCAACAGATGTATTGCTTTTACAACGATGACAATCCAGATAAGATCAAGTTTTCCGTTCAAAACTACCTGAAGATTTTTCCCGGAGAGCCAAGGTATTATTCGATCAAACATCAGAATGTACACGTGGATAATGAAAGATTTACCTTACACTTGGACTGGCACAAAAAAGACCTGTTGATTCAGCTCAACACGCATCGAATAGCGATTCTTTCGGATACTTCATCCAAACAAATCTCACCTACAAAAAGCTACTACATGCCGTGGGTGGAGCATCCAAACTCCTTGAAATTTGGCGCAAAATTCATTCACTTGTCGTCCAATTAAATGCAAATCTTATCTTTGCCAAAACGAATTATGCGCTACATCGATCCAAAAAGCTGTCAAGAAAGATTGTCGAAGCAAGACAATTTGATCATTATTGATATTCGCGAAAACTACGAATACCAACATTGCAACGCCGGATTCACTCACATTCCAATGGGTGAAATCGCTGAGCGTCATGCTGAAATCCCATCTGATAAAGACGTGGTGATCATGTGTCAGTCTGGACGTCGAGCAGAAGCTGTCGTAAATTTGTTAGAAACTGAATTTCATTTTCCCGCTGTGTTTGTCATGGAAGGTGGAATCACGAATTGGATTGCTCAAGTAGATCCTTCGTTAAAACTAGACTAAATGACACTTCTCAAAGATTTCTTGGACTTTTTCCTTCACTTGGATGTCCATTTGTTCGCCTTGATTCAAGATTACGGAACATGGATTTACGGCATTTTATTTCTCATCATTTTTGTGGAAACTGGATTGGTGGTCATGCCTTTACTTCCAGGAGATTCCCTGTTATTCGCCGCTGGTACTTTTTGCGCTGGAGTCATTCAGGACGGTGAAAAAGCAGAGTTGAACTTGTTTATTGTCCTAGCTCTTTTAATCGTGGCGGCAATTCTTGGAGATGGTCTAAATTATTTTCTTGGAAAAACCATCGGACTTAAAGCCTTAACGTGGAAAGTTGGAAACCGTCAAATCGTTCAACAAAAGTACATTGACCAAACACAAGCGTTTTTTGAAAAACATGGATCAAAAACCATCATCATTGCGCGTTTTGTCCCAATTGTACGAACCTTCGCGCCATTCGTAGCTGGAATTGGTAATATGAGTTACCGCAATTTCTTTCGTTACAACGTCATTGGTGGAATCGCTTGGGTATGTGGATTAACTTTGCTAGGTTACTTCTTCGGCAACTTGGACATCGTTCGTAAAAACTTCGAAATTGTCATTTTCGGCATCATCGGCATTTCATTATTGCCCATGATTATTGAAATTATACGCGCTAAATTATCCTCAAAGTAAGGCTTGAAATTCTTGTTTCAAGAACGAAACTGCGACCTCTGAAGGCATCGCCTCTAACTGCGACAACAACTCCATGATTTTCGCTGATAAGTCCAAAGACGTTGCTGTTGGTTCCATCTGACTTGCAGCTAAATTGATCAAGCGAATCGACTCTTCTTTGGAATCACGCATCATTTTCCATCCCGTTTCAGAGATAAAAAGTTGCTGTGCGACATTGTGATCAAATTCCTCGCGAATGGTTTTCAATAAAATACTTTGTTGCGCCAATGCACTAACATTTCCCTGATGTGCACGCATTACCAAACTATTTGGGTGGATACGTTCCATCAACAAAATGGCGCGTTGATATGCTTCCAATCGTGCCGGTAAAAAAAACTCTTGGCGTCCTTTGCGTAATTCCAATTGCAACTTAACCAATTCTTGATCCTCTTGGCGTTTTAAAAAGAAATAAACCAAAGCGATGATTGTCAGTCCGAAGAAAATCAATAATACAAGAAAGAGCCAAAGTTCCATAGGTGTTGTTTTGCACAAAGATAACAAGGATTGAAAAGTAATGCCCAAAAATTTCCGCGGATATCGATGATTCCGTTATTTTTACATTTCAAACTTATTGCATGAATCAAGCATTTATCATTGCCATTCTCATCGCTTATTTTGGCGTTCTACTTGTTATTTCTCATTTTACGTCCAAGAATTCGACTTCCAATAGTTTCTTCACAGGGGATAAGAAAAGTCCATGGTATTTGGTGGCCTTTGGAATGATCGGCACTTCCCTTTCGGGCGTAACTTTCGTTTCCGTACCTGGAACGGTGACCGCAAATGGATTTTACTATTACCAAATGGTGCTTGGCTTCTTCATCGGATATTTCGTCGTAGCCTATGTCCTACTCCCACTCTACTACAAATATAACCTCAGTTCCATTTACCGATATTTAGAGTACCGACTTGGATTCTCCGCATACAAATGGGGTGCCGGTTATTTCATTCTTTCGCGAACATTGGGAGCGACCGTTCGTTTGTACTTGGTGATCAATGTCCTGCAAATCTTTGTCTTCGATGGCGTTGGCATTCCATTTTGGCTTTCCACCATCATCATCATTGCGATGATCATCGCCTACACATTCCGAGGTGGTGTAAAAACGATTGTTTGGACTGACACCCTGCAAACCGTATTCATGTTATTGGCCTTGGTGGTCTGTATCATTTCCATTCAAGGTGAGTTAAATTGGTCTTGGGGACACATTTGGAACCAAATGTCCGAAGGTGGAATGACCAAACTTTGGAGTACTGATCCAATGCGTAAAGACTTTATGTGGAAACACATCATCGGCGGAGCATTCATAACCATTACCATGACTGGACTGGACCAAGAAATGATGCAGAAGAACATCAGTGTAAAAAATTTAAAAGACGCGCAAAAAAACATGGTGGTATTTAGTTTTATTCTGCTTTTTGTCAATGCGCTTTTCTTGCTACTCGGCGGTATGTTGCAACTGTTCGCCACACAGAATGGTTGGGAATTCAAACCGGATGATTTGTTTCCATCCATCGTTCAGCAACACCTGCCATTCGGGATTTTCATCATCTTCATCATTGGATTGATCTCTGCCCTTTTTCCATCTGTCGATGGGGCAATTACGGCATTGACTTCCTCGTTCTGTATTGATATTTTAGGTTTCGAACGTCGAACAGACATCGATGAAACTCAAAAAAACCGGCTTCGAAAAGGAGTTCATTTGTCCTTTGCTGTGTTATTCATGCTGCTCGTTTTTTACTTCAAATGGATGAACAACAAAAGCATCGTTGATTTAATCTTTACGATTGCTGGATTCACGTATGGTCCATTGCTCGGACTTTTTGCCTTTGGAATATTAACGAAACGCACCCTCAAAAGCATCATGGTTCCTGTTGTATGCATCATTGCCCCATTGCTTTGCTTAGGACTAACCTACGCTCCTATGATTCTTTCGTATTTCAATCCATCCTACGATGCTAGCACTTGGTTAAATGGCTACGTTTTTGGGTATGAAATGCTCATTCTAAACGGAGGACTTACCTTCGCATTACTTTATCTTACCAGCACACCCACAGAAACAGTCAACGCATGAAAATCAATTTAGACGATCACGGACTTCACTTACGCTTCGCCCCATTTACCTTAAGTCGTCCAGTTGGAAACTTACGCATGGGGATTTACACCAACGATGAACGCTGGCAACGTTTATTGCCGGATTGTGAAGTTGGATTTATCACAGAACCGCACTTGCAAGCTAAATTTCCAGCCTTGGATGACGCCATTCGCGTCAATGCCCAACTCATTCCGAACGAAGAATTAGCGGCTTCTGTTTTTGCTTTAGAGGAAGGATTTTCTCTGTACGCAGGAGATCTATTCATAGCCGAACATGGAAGCGGTATCACAAAGATTCAATACGTGGGAGCTGCACCAATTGTGCTCGAACATCGTTGGGACATTTTTCAGAAAAACGAAGCTGCCATCGAATTGGATTTCTATTTGATCACCGAAGATCGAACATCGGAAAAATTGTCAAAAACCAATACCCTGATCGGACCGAAAGAACTATTGTTCATCGAAGAAGGAGCAACAGTTGAAGCGTGTACGTTGAACACGACACATGGTCCAATCTACATTGGACAAGACGCTGAAATCATGGAAGGATCGATGATTCGTGGATCCTTTGTCCTCTGCGAAGGAGCCGTAGTAAAAATGGGCGCAAAAATCTATGGCGCTACCACCATTGGTCCACATTGCCGTGTAGGTGGCGAAGTGAGCAATGTCGTTTTCTTTGCTTATTCGAACAAAGGTCACGATGGATTCTTAGGAAACGCTGTTCTTGGAGAATGGTGCAACCTTGGTGCGGACACCAATTCCTCGAATTTAAAAAACAACTACAGCCTGGTTTCGAGTTACAATTACGAAACGAAGGAAATCACACCGAGTGATTTACAATTCATGGGACTTTGCATGGGTGATCATTCGAAAAGTGCAATTAACACAATGTTCAATACGGCAACGGTCATTGGTTTTGCCGTGAATGTCTTTTCGGATGCCTTTCCACCAAAACACCTTCCTTCTTTTACCTGGTTGAATGGAAAGGAACAGCATGCGTATGAACTTCCAAAAGCAATTCAAGCAGCCGAAGCAATGATGGAAAGACGACATGTGGAATTCACCGATGCGGACAGGCAGATCTACGAGCATTTGGCGAAAACACGTCCATAATCTGACTATTTTTCAGTCGAAAATGGCATGGCACAATGCTTGCCGAATGTAGCACAGCAAAGTAAACTTCCAATTTGAGAAGTTGCTGCGCGATTTAATCTGACAATCTGTCGTAATATATAAGATATGAGTGATTTATTTGAACACGGTTTTTTTGGGATGTCTGGAATGGAATCAGACGCAGAATTCATCCCATTAATCACCGCTGAGGAGGAGGAAAATGTCAACAATCAGGAGTTTCCATCGGAATTGCCCATTTTGCCTTTGCGAAATAACGTGCTCTTCCCAGGTGTGGTGATTCCGATAACAGTTGGACGCGATAAATCCATTAAACTCATTCAAGAAGCGAACAAAGGAAATAAAATCATTGGTGTTGTTTCGCAGAAAAATCAGGACGAAGAATCTCCGTCCTTCGATGACCTGCATTCCGTTGGAACCGTTGCTCAGATCATTCGCTTATTAAAAATGCCAGACGGAAGTTCCACGGTGATTTTACAAGGAAAACGTCGTTTTGAAATCGTGACCCCAGTTCAGACGGAACCCTACATGCGTGCAACCGTGAATATTTTCAAGGAAATGCCCATTGAAAAAGGAAACCAGGAATTGGATGTCATGTTCAAAACCATCAAAGATTTGGCCCTTCAAATCATTCGCGATAGTCCAAACATTCCATCCGAAGCACAATTCGCCATTGGAAACATCGATAGTCCGAGTTTCTTAGTGAATTTCATCTCGTCAAACATGAATGCAGATGTCGCGAAGAAACAAGAAATGCTGGAGGAAATGGACGTGAAAAAACGCGTCATGATGGTCATGGAACATTTGACACTTGAAGTGCAAATGCTTGAAATGCGCAACGAAATTCAAAATCGAGTACGCAAGGACTTGGACAAGCAACAACGAGAGTATTTTCTGCACCAACAAATGCGTACCATTCAAGATGAACTGGGTGACAATCCTCAAATTCAAGATGTCCGCGAATTTGAAGAACGTGCAAAATCCAAAAAATGGGATGAGCGTGTCGAAAAATTGTTCTTTAAGGAACTAGAAAAATTACAACGCATGAATCCACAAGGGGCTGAGTATACCGTTCAAATGAACTATTTGGATTTGTTACTCGACCTACCTTGGGGCGTTTATACCAACGACAAATTGGATTTAAAACGCGCAAAGAAAATTCTTGAACGCGATCATTTTGGCATGGAAAAAGTCAAAGAACGCATCTTGGAATATTTGGCCGTTTTAAAATTAAAAGGCAACATGAAATCTCCGATTCTTTGCTTCTATGGTCCTCCAGGAGTCGGAAAAACTTCACTTGGAAAATCCATTGCAGAAGCGTTGGGAAGAAAATACATCCGCATGTCCTTAGGTGGCCTGCACGATGAAGCAGAAATCCGTGGACACCGTAAAACGTACATTGGAGCTATGCCCGGACGAGTGATGCAAAACTTGAAAAAAGCAGAAACAGCGAATCCCGTTTTTGTCCTTGACGAAATTGATAAATTGGGAAGAAATCACCACGGAGATCCTTCCTCTGCCCTATTAGAAGTACTTGATCCAGAGCAGAACAGTGCCTTTTACGATAATTACGTGGAAACAGAATTCGATTTATCGAAAGTCTTGTTCATTGCCACGGCAAATAGCTTGAGCACCGTTCAGACGCCACTGTTGGACCGCATGGAAATCATTGAAGTCAATGGTTACACGATTGAAGAGAAAATCGAAATTGCGAAACGTCACCTGCTACCAAAACAAATCGCTGAACACGGAATTACCAAAGATGACATCATCGTGGATAAAAAAGTGTGGGAGAAAATTGTAGAGGAATATACGAACGAATCAGGTGTGCGCGGCTTGGACAAAGTCACAGCTAAGTTGGTGCGCAATCGCGCGCGCCAGATTGCCATGGAAGAATCCTTTGAACCGAACATCACCATGGAGGATTTATTCACCTTCCTTGGTGCCGGAAGAGCACGTACGAAATACATCAACAATGAAACAGCTGGCGTGGTCACAGGACTCGCATGGACATCCGTTGGTGGAGATATTTTATTCATCGAATCCTCGATTACAAAAGGAAAAGGAAAATTAACCTTGACTGGAAACTTAGGCGATGTCATGAAAGAATCTGCTGTCATTGCCTTGGAATTCTTGAAAGGACACAGCGACTTACTTGAACTCGATCAAGAGGTCTTTGACGAACACAACATTCACGTTCACGTTCCAGAAGGAGCCACACCAAAAGATGGTCCAAGTGCTGGAATTACCATGTTGACTTCCTTAGCCTCCGTTTTCACGCAACGCAAAGTGAAGAAAAACTTAGCGATGACTGGTGAAATCACCTTAAGAGGCGATGTTTTGCCCGTTGGTGGAATCAAAGAGAAAATCTTGGCTGCCAAACGTGCGGGAATCAAAGAAATCATTCTTTGTGCGAAAAACAAACAGGACATCGATGAAATCAAAGAAGATTACCTGAAAGGAATTACTTTTCACTTTGTGACAAAAATGTCCGAAGTTTTAGATTTGGCCTTAACAAAGGAAAAAGTGAAAAACCCAAAGAAAATTGAGGTTCCTAAAGCAAAATAATGAAGAACAAAAAGATTGTCGTTTTTGATGGCGTTTGCATCCTTTGCAACGGCTTTGTTCAATGGCTCATTGAGCACGATCGAAATAAACACTTCTTTTTTTCTACCGCACAATCTGAATTTGTCCAACGAACAAGCAAAGAAATACCTTTGCCGATGAGCGCAATGGATTCTGTCATCTATTTGAGAAACGGAAAAATACACACAGAAAGCGCAGCAATCTTGATGATTTTATTTGATCTTGGAGGCTGGTGGAAAATTCTTGCTGTTTTTCGCATCGTTCCTGCGTTTATCCGTAATTTCTTTTACCGATTCATCGCTAAAAAAAGGTATTCAATCTTTGGGAAAAAGGACGAATGCATGATTCCAAGCAAAGAAATCAGTGCACGTTTTATCCTCGACTAGTCATTAGCGTTTCTACTTGAATTATCTTAAATTAGCCGTACAAAATTCTGTACATGAGATTAATTTACTTCAAGAAACTATCCGTTCTTACCATTTGCGCTTTCCTTCAATTTGCGATTCACGCTCAGAATTACAAAAAACCAAGCGCCTATGAAATCGGACTATTACCCGAATGGGCACAGCGCATGTACGGTGATAATCCGAGTGTATATGAGGTGGATGCACTTTACCGCGCCTATTACAATACACATGAGTTTGAAAAATCCTATCACACGCAATACTACAAACGTTGGAGAAGAGCTGCGCTTCCCTATTTGAACGAAGCAGGATATATTCAAAAACCAACGGCAGAAGAGCAAATCCGTATAGATCAAGCCTATTTGAGAAAACAAAAACAACAAAAAACTTCGAATTGGAGTGTCGTTGGACCCATTACAAATTATCAAGAAGGATTAACGCAAGGATCTGGACAAACCAACACGTACAGTTTCGACCAATGCTTGAATTCCCCGAACGTTTGCTATTGTGGAACCGAACCCGGTGAAGTGTACAAAAGTACTAACGCCGGATTAAACTGGACTTGTGTTTCGATGTCCATCGATTTTGGAAGTGGTGTGACAGCAGTGGAAATCGATTATAACAATCCAAACATTGTTTTTGCCGGAGGAAATAATGGTGTTTTTCGTTCAACAAATGGTGCAACGAGTTGGACAAATGTCCTACCCAATACTAGCTTAGGTGTCAACGAATTGTTCATTCACCCAACAAATACGCAATTGGTCTTCGCTGCAACGGATAAAGGATTGTTCAAAAGTACCGATGGAGGAACCACTTGGACTCAGGTTTTTACTGAAGCATCCTACGACATCAAAGCAAATACGGCCAATAGTTCGATTTTATATTTAGTGAAACACAACGCGACTAGTTTGAATTGTGAATTTTTGAAATCTTCGGATGGTGGACAAACATGGCTTGTTCAAACGAATGGTTGGTACACCTCAAACGATACCGCACGAAACGATGGAGGTGCGCGTATTGCCGTAACTCCTGCGGATCCAAATCGTGTTTATGCCTATTTGATTGGTGAATCCAAACCAAACGACATTGGATACATTGGTGTCTACCGAAGTGATGACGGCGGAAGTTCATGGACCTTGCCAAATGGTCCGGTTGGTGGACCCTACTCGACCACACACATCAATTTGGCCATTGGAACAGATACTTGGCTCTACCATCAAGGATTTTACAACTGCGCCATCATGGCTTCTCCAACTGATCCAAACTTAATATTAGTTGGTGGACTGAATGTCTATAAATCAACCGATGGCGGCGCGACGTTTTCCGCGTTATCCGGTTATGTAGGCGGACCCCTGCACATGCATGTCGATAATCAAGATTTCCGTGTGAATGGCAACGACGCTTGGATTACAACGGATGGTGGTGTTTATCATTCCTCCGATTTCTTTGCAACTGAACCGGAATTTCGCATGTCAGGTGTCCACGGTTCCGATTATTGGGGCTTTGGTTCCGGATGGAACGAAGATGTATTAGTTGGCGGACTTTACCACAATGGAAACCTAGCATACCACGAAAATTACGGTCCAGGGAACTTTTTAGAATTAGGCGGAGGCGAAGCAGCAACTGGATACGTGAATCCAGGAAATAATCGCCTGACGTACTTTTCGGATATCGGCGGAAAACGAATTCCCTTGAATTTAGGTGATCCCATTTCTGGTGCACCATTTGGCAATTCACCAAATGAAAGTTATTACGCAGCAGAGTCAAGTGAAATGGAATTTCATCCAAACTGTTACAGTATCGCGTACATTGGAAAACAAAATGCCATTTACAAAACAACTGACGCAGGAGCATCCTTTACAAACCTGCATAGCTTTGGAACCTTGGTGGATGACCAAGTAAAGTACATCGAAGTATCTTCTTCGAATCCAAATGTCATTTACCTAAATCAACAACCAGCTTCAGGAAATATAGGGAAACTATGGAAAACAATCGACGGAGGACAAAACTGGACGCAAGTAACGATTCCTGGAGGAAATAGTCGTCGCATGGTGCTTTCCTTAAATCCATTAAATGAAAATGAATTATGGATTGCTTACGCCAGTGGTGCGAATGGCAACAAAGTCTTTAAAACAAGCGATGGCGGAGCAACTTGGAGTAATTTAACGACTTCTATTTTGAACAACGAAAGTGTGCAATCCATTGAGCACATTGCTGGAACGGATGGCGGAATTTACGTAGCAACAAACAAGGCCGTTTACTACCGAAACAATACCAATGCATTTGTCTTAGACAACGCCGGACTTCCAACCTTTATTAATGGCAACATCCTTCATGCGTTTTACAGAGATGCAAAGATTCGTTTGGCATCGTACGGAAAAGGAATTTTCGAAAGTGCCTTGACAGAGATTCCAAGTTTGCCCATTTGCCGCATCACCGTGGACAAACTTTCCCTCGTTGCTGTTTGCGAAGTGGATTCATTCTATTTCGAGGATCATTCCTTTTTGAATCACACCAATGCAACGTGGCAGTGGACCTTCCCTACTGGATTCCCAAGCAGCTCTTCGCAACGAAATCCTTCGGTGTTATTTCCAACCGCAGGAGATCATTTAGCCATTCTTCAAATTACGGATGCTGCTGGTCACACCGATGTAGATAGCTTAACCGTGAATGTTTCTTTCTTCCAATTGCAGACAGGAATCCATGAAGATTTTCAAACGAATTTCTTACCGAATGGATGGAGCATCAACAACCAAGATGGTGGCGGAACATGGAGCCTTTCTACTTCGACCGGTGGATTCGGGAATTCAACGCAAGCCGCACTTTTCGATAATTACAACATCGACTCACAACATTCCTTTGATGATTTAGTCATGCCATTAGATGCGACTGTTTTGGACATTCAACCCTACTTGCATTTTGATGTGGCTTACGCTCGTTGGGGAAGCGGATATTCAGACTCTTTAGCCGTCATGGTTTCGACAGATTGTGGTGTTACCTACCAACAAGTTTATTTAAAAGGAGGAACCACTTTGGCAACTTCGCCGGACAACCAAAGTTTTTTCATTCCAACAAATGATCAATGGCGGACCGATTCCGTTGATTTAAGCGCCTATTTTGGACAAACCAATTTACAAGTGGCCTTCAGAAACATTGGAGGATGGGGAAATGCCATCTATATCGACAACGTGAACCTTGGTTCTTTGGCTGGATTAAACACAGCAAAACTTCCGTCAATTTCCATGTATCCAAATCCAATTCAAGCAGGTACTTGTTTGACCATTCAAGGAGATGGGATTGAAAAAGTGACGTTGGTAAATCAAGAAGGAAAGAAGATCAAGTCCATTTCGTTTGCTTCTGGTTCGACCTTTGAACTTCCAGAGCAACTGGCCGCTGGAACATATATCATTCAATTGGAGACAAAAAATCAGCTGATCAACAAACCACTAATCATCATTCGTTAAGTATATTTTTTCTTCTTGGCATAATTTCTGATATTTGCAGTGAAATTTAAGACATGAAATCAGTATACCTCCTTTTAACCGTTCTTTTCCTACAAGTTGGAAACGTATTTTCTCAAGATGCAAAAGCTCAAGGGATCCTTGATAAACTATCTTCCAAAATGAAAACGATGAAGTCTTTCTACATCGAATTCAATGCAACCATCAAGAATACAGAAAACGGAACCAATGAAAATGCTACCGGAAAAGGTTGGGTAAAAGGAAATAAATTTTACGCTTCTTACGGAGATAACACCATTATCTCCAATGGATTAAAAACATGGACCATCATCAAAGAAGAACGTTCCGTATACGAATCAGATGCAACGGACGATGAAGATGGTATCAATCCAAAGAAATTAATGACCATTTGGGAAACTGGCTTTAAAAACAAATTTGACCGTGAGGACAAATTGAACGGAGAAGCCGTTTACGTCATCGATTTATTCCCAAAAGTTCCTGCAAAAGCAGAATACCACACCATCGTTTTATACATCTCAAAAACAGACAACGAATTGAAGAAAGCGATTTTGAAAGCGAAAGATGGAACAGTTATGACATACTCCATGACGAAGTTCACTTCGAATCCAGAAATCGACGATAAAAAATTCGTATTCGATAAAACGAAATTCCCTGGATATCCAGTCATCAAAGACTAAGGGATTTATCGCTTCATGGCACGATCCATTTCTCGGCGATCGTCTTTCTCTTTTAAATCATGACGTTTGTCGTGCAGTTTTTTACCAACCGCACACGCAATGTGTATTTTTACCCATCCCTTTTCTGAGAGAAATAATTTCAATGGAATGACCGTATTTCCTTTGATTTTTAGAAATTTCTCTATGCGGATAATTTCTTTTCTATTCAAGAGAATTTTGCGGTCTGCTCGTGGCTTATGGTTGTAAAAGGAACCATTTTCGTACTCCGTCACGTGCATGTTGCGAATCCACACCTCGTTGTTATAGAAAATGCAATAGGCTTCCAGAATACTCGCTTTTCCGTTGCGAATGCTTTTAATTTCTGTACCAGAAAGAACCATCCCAGCAGTGAATTCCTCCTCTAGGTGATACTCAAAACGAGCCCTTTTATTCCGTATGTTCAGTTCTTTCACCGCCATGGTCTAACAAAGTTAATCAATTGTTGGCAGTGGCTTGAAACTTCCTTGGACTATTTCCAAACTATCTATCCATATTTGAAAAGAATAAGTAAATTTGAACTCAACTTTTTACGTGCACATTCCTTCTAAATATTTTGAAAAAGCAGTCGATCAATTGGCGACTCTTCCGGGCGTTGGACGTCGATCAGCACTACGTTTGGCGTTGGATCTATTCAAACGAAGCGAGGTGGAAATCGCAGACTTCACTAGTGCATTAATCGACTTCAAACAAAAAGTGTTGCATTGCAGCAGTTGTGGCAACATGACGGATGAACCCGTTTGCGCTATTTGTGCCAATCCAAAGCGCGACCATGGAACAATCTGCATCGTTGAAGACATTCGCGATGTAATGGCTATTGAATCTACATCGACCTATCAAGGAATTTACCATGTGCTTGGTGGTATCATTTCACCGATGGACGGAATTGGTCCGGCGGATTTGAACATTGAATCTTTGTTGCAGAAAATGGAAAAAGAAGAAATCCGCGAAATTATCTTTGCGTTAAGTCCAACCATGGAAGGCGACACCACCAATTTTTACCTGTACAAGAAACTACAACACTTTGATTGTTTGGTGACTTCGATTTCCCGAGGTATCGCTGTTGGGTCGGAATTGCAATATGCAGATGAACTCACGCTTGGACGCTCCTTACAACAACGTCAAGTATTCCAAAGCGGACATTAGTCCATCTCGTGAAAGAGTTTCGTTCGATGTTTCAAGTAACGAAACGTTAATCCGAAAATGGCGATCCCACTGCCGAAAACCAACCATCCTTCCAAATAGGAACGGTAAAATGCTGAAAAGGGATAAATCTTATTGACAAGAAGTGAGTAAATACATAAAGCGATGGTCATACTAGCGGTCCAACCTGGATATTCGTTCTTGAAAACAATCCTCCATGAAAAATCATTACGATTTGATTGATAAAGAAATGGATTCGGAATCAATCGTGGCGTTCTACGGTGCCATCTTTCATATTCCTGACCGAATTTTCTGCGTAGAAATTGCTCCTCGGCATACATGATAAACATGTAGTAAACAACAAAAACAATGGTCGCTGCAACAATTAACCAAGCAATGCTGAGCAAGGTCGTCCACCCGATCCAAATCAAGATATTGGCCAAGTATAAGGGATGTCTAACGATGGAATACATTCCTTCAGTGTTCAGGACTTCAGCCACCTGATGACTACGGTTACGCCCAGAAGTGTGCATGCTGCGGTGTCCAACCGTCAAGGCCCGGATCAAATGTCCAAAAACGACTAAAAAAAGTGCTGGTTTTTCAACTAAACTGAAGGACAATTGTTCATGAGTGTCTATCAACTGAATAGAAAACGCAATAACCGCGAATAGAACAGGCACAAATCCACGGTACTTAAAAAGTTGATTTCCTACACGTTCAAGACTAGAATTGACTGACATTCACGATTTTTTTAGTATATTGCAGAGACTAAACAAAATTAGAATTATTTACCGAAGTCCCATGAAAGAAAAATACGAATTAGAATTCCTTCTCAAAACTTCACCGCGTGTCCTTGAAAAATTAATCAACACACCGGATGGATTATCAGAATGGTTCGCGGACGACGTCAACATTAAAGACGATATTTATTCCTTCGAATGGGATGGAAATGAAGAGGAAGCTCGATTGTTACAAAACAAACCGAACGCTAAGATTCGTTGGAGATGGTTATCGGACGAAGAAGATGGACTCGATGTGTACTTCGAAATTGCGTATATCGTCGATCCAATGACTTCATCTGTCTCTCTACAAATCACCGATTTTGCTTATCCAGCCGATAAAGAAAGTGCCATCATGTTATGGAACCAACAGGTGACTGATTTAAAACGTGTCCTTGGCTCATAGTCCACACAATTCTTCTCCTTTTTCTACGTTTATTAGCTACCTTTGCCGAAATTTTCAGGATTGAAAAGACTGTACCTATTTAGCATCCGTTCCTTTGCTGGTCCCTTCATTGTGACCTTGGTCATTTCAATGTTCATACTCATTCTTCAATTCTTTTGGGTGTACATGGATGACTTCATGGGTAAAGGATTAAGCGTCTGGGTACTTTTCGAATTACTGTTTTATGTTTCCGCTAATTTAATTCCTTTAGCACTTCCCCTTGCCATCTTACTTTCCTCATTGATGACCTTTGGGAGTTTTGCAGAAAACAATGAATTAACAGCCCTTAAATCCAGTGGCCTTTCTCTTTACCGCATCATGCGTCCGCTCATGGTGATTGTCACGATTATTTCCATTGGAACGTTTTACTTTGCCAATTACGTGATTCCTGTCTTCAATTTGAAATTTCACACCTTACTTTACGACATTCAAAACACTAAGATTTCATCCATTTTGACGCCAGGAGTTTACACGAAGGATTTCGAAGGATTTTCCATTAAAGTAAATGAATTCAATGATACCGTTTACAAAGGCATTACCATTAACGATTACAGTCATCCATCCGAATTGAAGACCGTTAAGGCAAAAGAGGGACGCATTTACAAATCGGCGAATGGACAATTCATGTTTTTCGACTTAAAGGATGGACGGATTCTCGAAGAACTCGACATTCAAAACCCCTTATTTCTTCCGGATGGTAGCATTCAAAATCCATCAGGACGTCCATCTCGCGTGTCATACTTCGAACATGGAACGTATAAATTAAGCATTGCGGGATTCAATTTGAATCGGACAGATGAGGATTTGTTTACCGACAAATACGAAATGATGAACGTTTTTCAAATTAGCACCACCATGGACTCGCTGGAAAAGAAGAAGCAAGGGATTTATCAAACGTTTGCGGAAAACAGCGCAAAAGAGTTCGTTTCTTTCAATGATAAAATTCGCTACCAGCAACCCATGACAGATGAATTTAGTCAACCAGAGGTAAAAGCGATTGATGTAAATGAGTTAAACGCAGTGGATCGTCTCCAGGCCAAAAATACGGTGATCTCTCGGTTGCGACGCACGAATGAAACCATGGACAATCAACAACAGTTCATGGATGTCATGGAAAAAGAATCCGATTTGTATTGGATTCAATTCCACAAGAAATTGGCGTTAACATACACGATTGTCGTGCTGTTCTTTGTCGGAGGTCCACTTGGAGCCATCATTCGCAAGGGTGGATTCGGTGCACCAGTGGTCATTGCAGCCTTGACTTTCATGGTGTATTTCATGCTAAACAGCATTGGAGAAAATTTAGCCGAAACGAATACCGTTTCACCGTTTGTCGGAATGTGGTTGGCTGGCATCTTCTTTACACCCGTAGCTTGGATTATCACCAGAGCAGCAGCAAATGATTCTCAAATATTCTCCAAAGAAATTTGGAATAAGTTTATTCAACGAATGTTCAAGAAAAATGCGCCTACTCGTCCTCAGTCATAAGCCCCCCTACCCGATTGTAGATGGCGGATGTCTAGCCATGAGTCGATTCATTGCGGATCTTTGTGCGATTTCACGCATTGAACACATTGATTACTTGACTTTAAGCACGTTCAAACATGGATTCGATTCAAAAGCCTTTGAACCCGTTCAGTCGACGAAAATAAACTTTGAAGGAATTTCAGTTGATACACGCATCAAAGCACTTCCTGCTCTGTTTTGCTTGTTGCGCAAAAAATCGTACCACACGGAGCGATTCCAGCAAGATAATGTGAAGGAGATTCTACAGCAAAAACTGTCGCAGCAGCACTATGACCTTGTGATTTTCGAAAGTTTATACGCAGCTATTTACACTCCGTTTATCAGAACTTTTTACAAGGGTAAAATCGCGTATCGCTCTCACAACCTGGAATTTCGCATCTGGGAAGATTTAGCCAAAAATGCGCGAAATCCTTTGAAATCTTGGTATTTGAATCAACTTTCATCCACCTTGAAAAAAGAAGAACAACAGATCTGGCGTCAAGCGGATATCATTTTTCCCATTTCCCAAGACGACCAACGAGAAATGGAAAAAAGCACAGCAACAAAGATTCGTTATTTGCCTTCCTCCATGGCAAAAAATGAATGGACGTATATCGATCAAGAAAATAGCCTATGTTTTTTAGGTGCGTTCGACTGGGAACCGAATGTGGAGGCCATCCGTTGGTTTGTGACACAGATCTTCCCGAAAATATTAATTGAATTCCCAAGTCTTACTTTTCATATTGCGGGTAGAAAAAGTGAACTTATTCAAGCTGAATTGACACATCCCAACATCCAATTCCACGGATTTGTAGACGATGCTTTAGCATTTATTCGTCAACATGGTATCTTCGTTGGCTCGTTGCAATCTGGTTCTGGAATTAAAATGAAAATCCTAGAAGCGATGAGCGTTGGAACACCTTGTGTACTGACTAAAAAGGCAGCGGAAGGACTCTCCATTGAACAGCTCATGCCAGTACATGCCAACGCAGCAGCATTTACACTTGACTTGATTCAGTTATTGCAGAATCAAGAAGCGCGACAAGTACGAGGCGAGATTGGCAAATCGTTCATTCAAACAAGCTTCTCATCGGAATTTGTCCAACAGATCTTCATGGAAGAGATGGAATCCAACTAAAAGCGTTGTGAGAATCCCCAAATAATGTTTAATATTGTCCTGAAACGGAAGAGCGCATGCTTATTGTAGAAATCATTATTTGGCTTGGTATTGGATGCATCGTACACAGTTATGTTGTTTATCCATTTCTAACTCAATATTTTGCGCGTTTTAGAGAGTCAAACGACCTCGTTTTTTCCGAAGAAGAACTTCCATCTGTTAGCATCATCATTCCTGCACACAACGAAGAACAGGTGATCCGACAAAAGCTCGACAGCATTCTTGCATCACATTTTCCCTTAGAAAAAATCCAATTATTCATAGGCGCTGACAATTGCAAGGATCGAACGGTTGAAATTGTGTCCTCGTATCAATCACGTTTTCCGCACATGAAGCTTGTGGAGTTTCAGGAACGTCAAGGGAAAATCAATATTGTCAATCAACTAATTCAAGAAGTCGAAAACGAAGTCATCATCATGACAGATGCCAACGTATTATTCGAAGCAAGCACCATTGCACAACTTGTCAAACATTTCAAAAATCCAAAAATAGGATTAGTTGACAGTCGCATGGAACATTTTGGCGTAAAAGAAACGGGGATTTCCATGGCTGAAAACGGCTACATTTCAAACGAAGTACAAACCAAGTCTGCCGAAGGGAAAATTTGGGGAGCCATGATGGGACCATTTGGTGGATGCTTTGCTTTTCGCAAGTCCTGCTTTGAACCCATTCCAACTCACTTTTTGGTCGATGACTTTTACGTGAACATGCTCATTCTTCAAAAAGGATTTCGCTGTATCAATGAACAGAACGCACGTGTATTCGAAGATGTATCCAATGAATCTTGGATTGAATTCAAGCGAAAAATTCGCATATCCGCCGGAAACTTTCAAAACTTGAGTCGATTCTGGCCGATGTTATTCCGTTTTGATGGAATCTCTTATGCCTTTTTCTCCCACAAGTTTCTTCGTTGGATCTTGCCTTTTTTCATGTTGTTCATTCTTGTCGGATCGAGTTTTTTGGTTCGCGAACACATGGCGTATGCTATTTTAAATACCTTGTTTCTGCTTCCGATTGCACTTTACATTCCAGATTGGCTCGGGAAGAAAATCGGTGTTCATTTCAAATGGTTGCGCTATATTTTGCACTTCACTTCCATGAACATTGCATTATTCCTTGGATTTTTTCAATTTCTTGGCGGAATAAAATCGAGTATTTGGGAGCCGACTAAACGGCTGCAATAGTTTATCGATTCAAGGCTTTAAAGTGATCGTATTTATCCTTGATAAAAAGAACCAACTCCATTTCTGATGCCGTTTTAATGAAGTTCTCATCGATGTTTAAGAAAGTGATAAACTCATCGAACGTATCCTCCGGAAGTTCAATAATATCAAAGGCAACATAGAGACGAAGTAATTCCTTCACAACACGACGTTGATCGTCTTTGTATTGTTGTTCTGCAATCCACTGTTTGTTTTGTTCTTTCTTCGAAAACGCTTGATACAAAGCTGTAATTGGACTTTGAAGCACATTGACTCCTGTGACCAAACGCGTTTCTCTTTGGGACAATGCTTGACGTTCCTCTTTGATTTGTTCGAGTGATTTTAAAGGACGAACAACAACTTGTTCAATTTCCTGTGGTATGCGTTCAATGATGGCATAAATGTGATTTTGACAATCGCCATCCGCTTTCGCAATGAATTCATATACTGGATATCCTTTTGTGGATAGTGCAATTTTGTCACCAGGACGAACATATACCGAAAAGTAACCATTTGGTTGTCCGAAAACACCTCGTCCAGTTGTTTTATTGATGACCATCAAATTGTAAAACATATCTCGATTCAAAGTATCCTCCACCCTTCCCGACACAAACACTTGGTCACATTGTCCAAATACCGAGGAAGGCAAAAGAAACAAAATAAAAACGGAAAAGTGTTGAATGAATTTCAAGGATTACAATTTTTCAAAATACCAACTAAAATCGAGGACATCGCTCAATAGTAAATAGACGGGCAAACACAAGGAAAGTAACCAGAATAACACCACCAGTATTTTTAAGGTTCGACCTGCATCTTGTTTTACTGGAGCTAAAAGTGCCGCATTGACATGGGACGCCAACAAGTCATCGTTGTTTTCTTCCGACAAACTAAAGTATTTTTGCAAAGCGGGGGTTTCATCGATGAGTACCTCTTTTATTTTAGCATATTCCTCGTTTGTCAATTCATCGTAAGTCGATTCATAGCGAATGTTCTTTTCGTCCATTACCTTGCGAAGGTGATAACTGCGTTGAAAACTACGCACCTTGAATCCCATTAAAAAACCAAATGCAAGAATCACATAACTATCGATTTTCCATCCAACCAAAATCATGAGCATGGAAGAAACCAAGGCGAAAACCATCAAGAATAAGTCTCTTTTTTTCGTCACGTACAATTTAAAGAGTTGCCCACCATCCAAAGGATCAATTGGGATCAAATTTATCACGTTGAGAAAAAGAAATAGAAAACTGAGTTCCAGCATCCATTCTTGTTTATAGCTAGCTGCAAAAATTAAAAAGGC
This sequence comes from Crocinitomicaceae bacterium, assembly GCA_024643725.1. Taxonomy (GTDB): domain Bacteria; phylum Bacteroidota; class Bacteroidia; order Flavobacteriales_D; family Crocinitomicaceae; genus UBA952. The sequence goes on from JAHEMJ010000001.1 coordinate 41,984, forward strand.
AGATCCAATCCAAATTCCCGGAAAGGGTCCAGCTGAAATCACAAAGAAACTTTCTTTCTGCGAGTACTTTTCCTTGTTACCTTGGACAAATGCACCCATTAAGGGAATAAATAGCATGCGGACATTTTCGTACTTAAACAGCTTCATGAAAAGGTAATGTCCCATTTCGTGAATGAACAGCACTAAAATCAAAAATAAAACAAAGCGTAGTTGATCTTTAAAAATAAACAGGAACGTTCCCACAAAAAGCACCATAGAAAAAAAGGTCAAGCCCCAATTGCTTTCGACTTTTACCTTTTCAATAAGTGGTTTCGGTGGATATAAATCGAATTCTTCCATGTATTACATTCCTGGCATGCCGCCCATGCCTTTGAGTTTACTCATCATCCCCATCATGTTGCGCGGATTACTCATCATTTTCATCATTTTGCGCATGTCTTCGAATTGCTTCATCAACTTATTCACGTCCTGAAGCGTGGTTCCACTTCCTTTCGCAATGCGCGCTTTGCGCATGTTGTTCAACAACGACGGATTCGCCCGTTCTTTCGGTGTCATAGAGAGAATGATCGCTTCCACTCCTTTGAAGGCATCATCTGGAACATCAACATCCTTCATGGCTTTTCCCATTCCTGGAATCATTCCCATTAAGTCCTTGACATTTCCCATTTTTTTTATTTGCTGCAATTGCGCCAAGAAATCATTAAAATCAAATTGATCCTTCATGATTTTCTTCTGCAACTTGCGCGCTTCTTCTTCATCGAACTGCTCTTGAGCGCGCTCTACCAAAGAGACTACGTCCCCCATTCCGAGAATACGGTCAGCCATACGGGAAGGATAGAATACATCCAATGCATCCATTTTCTCTCCAGTTCCAACAAATTTGATTGGTTTATTGACAATCGCTTTAATGGAAAGCGCCGCTCCACCGCGGGTATCACCGTCTAATTTCGTTAAAACGACACCGTCAAAATTAATGCGATCATTAAAGGCTTTCGCTGTATTCACCGCATCTTGTCCTGTCATGGAATCCACCACAAACAACGTTTCGCTTGGCTGAACAGCCTCTTTCACTTGTGCGATTTCATTCATCATTTGCTCATCCACTGCCAAGCGTCCAGCTGTATCGATGATGACCACATTGAAGGAATTGCTTTTCGCATATTGAATCGCTGAAGTGGAAATCGACACCGGACTTTTGTCCTCACGATTCGAGTAAACCTCAATGTCCAATTGCTCACCAAGTACATGTAGTTGGTCAATCGCTGCAGGACGATAAACGTCACATGCGACCAAAAGCACTTTCTTTCCTTTTTTATTTTTTAAATAAGAACCAAGTTTCCCTGTGAAGGTCGTTTTACCTGAACCTTGCAATCCAGACATTAAAATAATGGATGGATTTCCTTTTAAATTGATTTCTGTTTCATTTCCTCCCATCAACTCCACCAATTCTTCGTGGCAGATTTTAATCATTAATTGTCCAGGAGAAACCGAAGTTAACACATCTCTTCCGAGCGCTTTTTCTTTTACGGTGTTCGTAAATTGTTTTGCTGTATTAAAGTTCACATCGGCATCCAATAAGGCGCGACGTACTTCTTTTAGCGTTTCCGCTACATTAATTTCTGTGATTTGTCCTTGTCCTTTTAGAACTTTAAACGCGCGTTCAAACTTGTCCGTTAAATTTTCAAACATAGCTACTCATAAATTTAAGTGACAAAGATAGCCAAATTAGGCTGAAATCCCTTGCTTAAAAAGGAAAAAAGAATGAACAAGAAGCTTATGCAATTTGCGTTACAATCTCGTTTTCTTCGAGCATTTTTCGCAAATTGATCAACGCATAGCGCATGCGTCCAAGCGCAGTATTGATGCTGATGTTTTCAGACTCTGCTATTTCCTTAAAGGAAAGATCCTGAAAAATGCGCAACTCGACTATTTCGCGCTGTGCACGTGGTAAATGTTGTAGCAATTGAATCAATTGCGCATCCAATTCACGCGTTGACTCCGCTTGTACGTAATTTTTATCTGGACAAGAGATGCGGTGAAAAATGGAGAAATCTTCCGAACGAGCACTGCGTTCTGAGAAAATCTTCACTTTGGATTGCTTTCTGAAAAAATCGATGATTAAATTCTGTGCAATGCGCATCGCCCAAGGAAGAAACTTACCTTCTTCATTGTACTTACCTAGTTTAATGTTTTGAATGATCTTGATAAAGGCTTCTTGAAAAATATCATTTGCCAAATCAGAATCTTTTACTTTCAAACAAATGAATTTAAAAATTTGATTTTTATAGCGCATTAATAGCACTTCAAAAGCACTTTCATTTTCATTCAAGTATAAACGGATTAATTCAGAATCGCTTAACGAAGATAAAACCATAACTTACAATTTCTGCTGAAAAGTCAACAATTAAAAGTAAATTTGATCTATAGGCGTTCTTTTAGGTTTAGGAAGACGAATATAGAAGTTATTTTTTATCTCACCAAATTCCAATCAAAAAAATTGCAAAATATTAGTAAAATACGTTTTCTTGGTTTGGTTACATTGCTTCTCTTCCCGATTCCTGGATACTTAATTGTACATTATTTCCACCCTCAATCCATCGCTACATTCTTGCAAATCGATGAATTCAACGTCATTCCAACTACCTACGGACTGGAATTCGGCTTTGTATATGCCTTCCTTGCCTATCTCTTTATGAAAGCGCCTTTTTTCGATAAAGTTCCTTCAAAAGTAGACCATATTATTGCACAACTTCCACTCACCTACTTCGATGGAATCTTTCTTTCCCTTTGCGCAGGCGTGGGCGAGGAATTATTATTCCGCGCTGGAATTCAACCATTACTCGGACCTTGGGTAACCTCGGTGGTGTTTGTCGCGCTGCATGGATACTTGAATCCATGGAATTGGCGGTTTTCCATGTATGGAATGATTGTCCTTCCTTTTATTGTCATTCTGTCATTTGGCTTTATCCATTTTGGACTTTGGTTTGGCATCGGCGCTCATTTTGCTTACGACGCCGTTCTTTTTACCATCATGATCCGTGAAAAGAAACAGAGTCAAACAACTTGAATTCCTCAATAATGCATTTCATTCCGTAAATTTGAGCCATGAAAATGAAATCAAATCTATTTGATTGGTGTAATTACGTGTATTGGTTGATGGCCTTACTTATAATCACCCAAACGGATAAACTTTCCCTACATATCTTTTTCAATGGATTCGCAAATCCAATTGGGGATTTTTTGATGCCTCATTTGACGAATGTTGGCGATGGACTTGTCCTATTGCTATTCGCTTTTTTTGTCTTTTTATTTCGAAGCCGAAAACTTGCCTTGATTTTATTCATTGCCTTTTTAGTGTCTTCTGGACTCGTGCAATTCCTCAAACATTTCGTTTTTGAAAACCACATGCGACCAATGTATGTCTTTCAGCACGTCAAAGGATTTCATCAAATCAAGAACTTCCACTATCACATGTCCCAAAGTTTCCCTTCTGGACACGCTACAAGTTCTTTTGTCCTTTTTACTTTCATAGCCATGAATTACGCGAAATCAGCGAAAGGACAAATTGTATGCTTTATTGGCGCATTGTTTTTTGCTTTTACACGCGTTTACCTTTCCCAGCATTACTTTGAAGACATGTTCGTTGGATCGATGATTGGATTTCTGTGCATGAAATACGCGCAAGTATTCCTTTCTCAATCCTTTCAACAGTTGGATTCCCCACTTAATTTATCCAAAAAATGACCAAACGATTTCACTGGTTCCTCATTGCTTTTGTGGTGTTCGCTTGCCTGCCGACAATTGGACAGTCCGCTCTATTCGATTGGGACGAAGTGAATTTCGCCGAATGTGCACGCGAAATGATCGTTACGAAAGATTACTTCAATGTCACCATTAACTTTCAAGCTTTCTGGGAAAAACCGCCTTTATTTATTTGGATGCAAGCACTCTCCATGCTTGCCTTTGGAATCAACGAATTTGCCGCACGCTTCCCGAATGTTCTTGCGGCGGTTTTCACCCTGTTGACTCTTTATCGCTTCGGTAAACAATTCTATTCAGAACAAATGGGCCTGATTTGGTCAAGTCTTTACGCTTGTTCGATTCTTCCTTTTATGTATTTCAATTCAGGCATCATCGACCCATGGTTTAACTTGTTTATTTTCAATGGCATCATTCAATTTTACATAGGAACACAAACGAAAATCCACCGGAACTTTGTACTCGCCGGATGCTTTATCGGCCTGGCGATTCTAACGAAAGGACCTGTAGCACTCATCCTCATTGGCGGTGCCTTTGGGATTTTTTTCATCATTCGTAGATTTAAAGGATTTCCGTCCATCTGGAACCTTTTCTTATTTCTAGCAACCACCACATTCATTGGCTCCCTTTGGTTCTTGCTGCTTATCGCTACTGGACATCAAGAAATCATTCACGAGTTCATTGCGTATCAAGTGCGTTTATTTGAAACACAAGATGCAGGACATGGCGGACCAATTTATTACCATTGGCTGATTTTACTTTTTGGTGTGTTTCCAGCGTCGTTTTTCATGCTGGCCTACTTCCGAAATAAAACGATCACACGAAGCAACGTGGATCAGATTATGCATGGCATGCTTTGGTTTACCTTGGTGTTATTCTCCATCGTTAAAACAAAAATTGTTCACTACTCCAGTTTTTGCTACTTTCCAATCACTTATTTTGCTGCACAATTTGTCCTTTATCAATGGCAAAATGGATTTGCCATCACAAAGAAAGTGCATTACTTCGTGCTTTCGTTCTTACTTCTATTAGCCCTTATTTTTGGGGCACTTGGCTATTTGGTAGGACATACTTCATTGATCTTAGATTACATTCATGTCAACGATCCCTTTGCCATTGAGGGAATGAAAGAGCACTATTCTTGGTCCTTTATTCAACTTATACCTTTTGTTTTATTAGTAACTACTATTGTATTGTTATTCAATTATTTAATTAAAAATAAATTTAAGAATTATTTTATTACATTGGGGACTGGGATTATCATTAGCTTGGTGAGCATCAATGCCTTCGTTGTTCCAAAAATTGAAGACATCACCCAGGGCGCAGCCATTGATTTTTACAAGCGACACCAGCACGAGGATGCCTATTTCACTACATTAGGATTTAAATCCTACGCACATCTCTTCTATGGCAATACGCGTCCCGGAAACGAAGTAACACAAGACGAAAAAGCAGTAGCAACAGGTATCTTATCCAAGCCTGCTTACTTTGTTGCGAAAATTCAACAAAAACAAGAATTCATGTCCATTTATCCCGATCTTCAATTAATCGGTGAAAAAGGAGGATTCGTGTTTTTTAAACGGACAACTTGGATAAGATGTAAGGGTAAATGATTCTGCTCCTATTTGAGAAGAATGATTAATTTTGAGGAATCAAAAACATAGACATGCCAAAAATTTCAGATAAGGCCGTTCAGATGCCCGCTTCTCCGATTAGAAAACTTGTTCCATATGCTGAAACAGCAAAGAAAGCAGGTAAAATCGTTTATCATTTAAATATTGGTCAACCGGACATTGAAACCCCGGAAACAGCTTTAAATGCCATTCATAATTTAGACCGCAAAGTATTGGAATACAGTCACTCTGCTGGATTCGAGAGCTATCGAAATAATTTAGCGATTTCCTATCAGAAAAGTGGCATTCCAGTAAACAGTGAGGATATCCTGATTACAACGGGAGGATCCGAAGCCTTGATTTTTGGCTTTATGACGACCTGTAATCCAGGTGATGAAGTCATTATTCCAGAGCCTTTTTACGCGAACTATAACGGATTCGCTGTGACAGCAGGATTAAACGTTGTTCCGGTAGCATCGTCCATCGAATCTGGATTTGCCCTTCCACCAGTCGAAGAATTTGAGAAGAAAATCACTCCAAAAACAAAGGCAATTGTCATTTGTAATCCTGGAAATCCAACTGGATATCTTTATTCTCAAGAGGAATTAGAGCAGTTGCGTGAAATCGTTCAAAAGCATGACCTATACTTGTTCGCGGATGAAGTATACCGCGAATTCTGCTACGACGGCGCAGTTCCTTTTTCGGTGATGAACTTGAAAGGAATCGAGAACAATGTCATCATGATCGACTCCGTTTCTAAACGTTATTCCATGTGTGGCGCACGCATTGGAGCGTTAATCACAAAAAACAAAGAGGTTATGAGTGCGGCATTGAAATTCGGACAAGCGCGTTTATCCCCGCCAACCGTTGATCAAATCGCAGCTGAAGCAGCTTTAAATACACCACAATCTTATTTTGATAATGTTGTGGCAGAATACGTGACCAGAAGAAACATCATGGTCGATGGACTAAACAGCATACCAGGTGTTTTCTGCCCGAAACCGAGCGGTGCTTTCTATTGTGTAGCAAAATTCCCAGTTGACGATGCTGAAAAGTTCTGTCAATGGTTATTAGAGGACTTCGAACACGAAGGTCAAACCGTGATGATGGCGCCAGCAAATGGATTCTACTCGACTCCAGGGGCAGGAAAACAAGAAGCGCGCATTGCCTACGTTTTGAATCAAGATTCTTTGCGTAAAGCGGTAGAATGTTTGCGTGTTGCATTGCAAGTTTATCCAGGAAAAACAGCCTAATCCAATATGAGTATTCAAACCTACATCGATTCCATTCCAGCGGCTTATCAAGCGGATTTTAAGCAACTGATGCAGGTCATTCAATCCAACATTCCATCTGGATTTGAGGAAACAGAAAGTTACGGAATGATCGGATACGTGGTCCCCCATTCGATTTATCCAGATGGCTACCATTGTACACCAAAACTTCCACTCCCGTTTTTGAACATCGCTTGTCAAAAAAACTTCATCGCTGTTTATCACATGGGGATTTATAGTGATGAAAAATTACTGAACTGGTTCATGGAAGAATTCCCAAAACATAGCTCCAAGAAATTGGACATGGGAAAATCGTGTATTCGTTTTAAGCATGGACATCCGATTCCGTTTGATTTAATTGGACAATTAGCTCAAAAAATGACTGTTCAGGATTGGATAGAACGGTATGAAAAAATGTACAAACGCAAATGAACCAATTCAACGCTTATTCGTTGATTTAGACATATGAAACAATTCGAAGTTCCAGCTTTTTATCGTTCCCCTATCATTTCTAAAGTGAAAGCGAAACGAAAATTGGAAGATCCACGCAAAAAGGATTTCAGTCCGAGTGAATTAACCTTAGGAAACATCACGTTTGTCATTGCTCGTCATTTTGGCTTTTGTTATGGCGTAGAAAATGCCATTGAAAAAAGCTACAAAGCAATTCAAGAGAATCCAACAAAACGCATTTTTCTCTTAAGTCAAATGATTCACAATCCAGCTGTGAACGAAGATTTAATCAGTCATGGACTTCAATTCTTGCAAGATACGGAAGGAAACCAACTCATTCCTTTTGACCAATTAACAGCGGATGACCTTGTAATTATTCCTGCATTTGGAACCACTTTGGAAATTGAGGATAAATTAAAGGGAATTGGTGTTGACATCGCAACATACAATACCACTTGTCCGTTCGTAGAGAAAGTATGGAATCGCTCCGAAAAACTGGGAGAAACGGAACATACGATTATCATTCATGGTAAATACAAGCACGAAGAAACCCGCGCTACTTTTTCACATAGTTCAAAAAATGCGCCTTCCATCATTCTGAAGGACATCCACGAAGCAAACATTTTAGCTTCCTTCATTCGAGGTGAAATGGATGAAAGAGAATTCGTAAAATACTTTGACGGAAAAATGTCTGATGGCTTCAATCCATCGCAGCATTTAACAAAAATTGGCGTAGTGAATCAAACCACGATGTTGGCAACAGAGACGCAAGAAATCGCCCAGTACTTGCGCGAGGTTATGATCGAGAAATACGGTGAGGCAGATATCAAATCGCACATTGCGGACACGCGAGACACCTTGTGTTACGCTACGAATGATAATCAAACGGCGACTTTAGGATTAATGGAAACCGAAGCGGATTTGGCAATTGTTGTGGGAGGATACAACAGTTCGAACACGAGTCACTTGGTCGAATTATTGGAGCAAAAATTCCCGTGTTATTTCATTAAGGATGCGGAGGAGATTCAATCGAAAAAAGAAATCCACTCCTACGACATCCACACCAAATCCATGAATTTGCAAGATGCTTTTTTACCGGAAAAAGAAACAATGCGCATCATCCTTACCTCTGGCGCTTCATGTCCAGATTCGATTGTAGATGCCGTCATGATGAAACTACTCTCCTACTTTCATTCGGAATCAGAAATTGAAACGCTATTAAGTCAATTATAAGATGAAAATCTACACAAAAAAAGGTGATCAAGGTCACACAGGATTAATCGGCGGAACGCGCGTTTCCAAAGGGGAATTGCGCATCGAAGCTTACGGAACGGTGGACGAATTAAATTCGTACATTGGCTTGATTCGCTCGTTTGACATTCAAACGAAGGCAGTTCAACAACTGATTGAAATTCAAGATCGTTTGTTTACCATCGGTTCCAGTTTAGCCGCTGACCCAGAGAAATCAAACATGAAGATTCCAGATTTGTTGGAATCGGACATTACTTGTTTAGAAGATTGGATGGACGAAATGGACGCCTCATTACCACCATTGACTAGTTTTGTATTACCTGGTGGACATCCATTCATTGGACACATTCATGTGGCACGATGTGTTTGTCGTAGAACGGAGCGTTTGGTGGTTACGTTGGACGAACACGATTTCGTTGCGCCATTGGTAATCAGCTACTTAAATCGCCTGAGTGACTATTTATTTGTCCTTGGAAGAAGAATAGCCATGGACTTAAACATTCAAGAAATTGAATGGAAACCGAGAATGTAAGAAGGCAGATTGATGTATAGTTTTTACATTTAATTTGCTTTATTCGAAATAAAAATTACTTTTGCCAAAAAATAACACCTAAAAACACAGAATATGTATTGGACTTTAGAACTTGCTTCTTACTTAGAAGATGCTCCATGGCCAGCAACGAAAGAGGAATTAATTGATTTCGCCATTCGTACTGGAGCTCCGTTAGAAGTAGTAGAAAACCTACAAGATTTGGAAGATGAAGGTGACATGTACGAAAGTATTGAAGAAATTTGGCCGGATTATCCTTCAAGAGAAGATTTCCTCTTTAACGAAGATGAATATTAATTGAATCCTGCTTCGGCAGGATTTTTTTTGACCATGAATTTTCTCGGACACCTTTATTTTTCCAATGGCGACAAAGATCTGATGATTGCCAATCTTTTCGGAGATTTTGTACGTGGATCCAATTTCACTCATTATCCTCCATTAATTCAGGAAGGAATCATGCTGCATCGTCAAATTGACCACTACATTGACACACATCCGGTTGTACGTGAATTAAAGTTGGAGCTAATGTCCGATCTTCCCAAAGTCGGTCCAATTGCCGTCGACTTGTTTTTCGATCACTTACTCGCTAAAAACTGGAAGGACTATCACGCGGATGATTACCATGGTTTTTTAGCGGAATTCTATGCACATGAATCGGAATACCTTGAACATTATCCAACAAGCTTCCATCAATTTTTAGACAAATTGCGTTTTCATCAATGGATGAATCATTATCCAACAAAATTCGGACTCATGAAATCGTGCGAGGGCGTTTCTAAGCGCATCTCTTTCAAAACAAATTTAGCGGACGCTCATTTGGTGTTTGAACAAAAAGAAGCCACTGTGGAAGCTGTATTTCACGCGTTTATGGCTGATGCCCTCAAAAAATTCTAATGAAGTAGATTCACATGTCCAGACACAACGATCGGTGCTTCACCATCTTTACGTTGATATGTGATTTGGTAATTGTACGTTCCGTCCGGACACAAGACAAAATTTAGTCGACCGTCCCAGCCAAAAAGATAATTCCCTGTACCAAAGACTTCCTCTCCCCAACGATTAAAAATGCTTAATTCGTAATTCTTGGGAACGAATCCAGTCGAGAAAATCGGCAAGAATATTGTGTTATATTCCTCTGCATCAGGTGTAAAGGTATTTGGAACATACAACGCCACATTATCCCTCACTGTCGCCGTTAACGTTAAAGAATCTGAGCAACCAATGGACGATTCACATGCCAATTGAATGGAATAATTGCCTTCATTGAAAGGCAACTGATATGGAAATGAACTTTGATTATTCACAAAACTTGAACCCATAATGGTCCATGTGTTTTGATTGTTGCCAACTGTTGTATTGTAAATCGTAATTGTCGGATTGTCCATTTCTACTTGATCCGGGTCAATGTAAAAATTTGGAATGGGCGTTGGTTCCACAAACACCGTCAGAGGAACACTTGCCGAAACACAGCCATTTTGATCGATTCCATATACATGATACGTTGTTGTTTGAATTGGCGAAACGGAAATGGATCCATCCACATTCTGAGGAACATCCCAAACAAACGTTTGAGCACCAGTTGCGTTTAAATTCAAAAACGTGTTTTCACAAACAAGTGTATCAGACACGTGCACAATCGGCAGTGGATATTCAGTCAGATTTAAACTAACAATGGAATCACAGCCGAATTGACTTGTCAATGTCACGGCATACAATCCACCTTGTGTTAGGGTTAATCCATTAAACGAATAACTAGTTCCTGTGCAAATTGCTGCATTGACAGTAGAATACGGTATGGCGACCAACGAAAGCGTCAATTGAATAATGGAGTCACAACCTTGAACTGTTTGCAAGGTATCCACATATAGACCTGCTTGCGAAAGGGATTGGCCATTAAAAACATAATTACTCCCTGTACAAATAGAATCCGAAAACGCAGTTTGAACGGTTGAAATTTGACTTAACATCATCGTGTCTTGCTCCGTACATCCATTGCTATTCGTCGCAGTGCCTATGTATATACCTGGTGTTGAAATATAAATAGAAGAGGCAGTTAAACCATTATTCCAACTAATGGAATTGAAGATCCCGTTTCCTGAAATTGCGATAGAATCGCCCTGACAAATCGAAAGATCTGGACCAACATCGAATGAAAAAGTACTTAATCCAACCACAATAGAATCTCTGGCGATGGAACAACCACTCGGTACATCAACCCAATAGATACCTGGTGTACTTATATTGATGGAAGCAGTAGTTTGCCCGGTATTCCAAAAATAAGATGAGAAAGTTTGACTCAATTGTAAACTAACCGTCTGACCTTGACAAATGGTGATGTTAGGTCCTAAGTTTGGAAGATTTGGCGCAGAAAGTGTGGGATAATTGAAAAGTTGAATTCCAGCTGCTCCTGCAGTAGCACCGTGAGAAGTTCCTGCACATGCTGGCCCAGTATGTAAAACCATCCCTGGATTTCCTCCTGTCAGTAAATTTGTCACATTTGCAGGAATGGAAGCTTGTTGATAGCATACCGCACCGCCACCTCCTCCTCCACCTGGACCATGACAAGCTGAGGACCAAAGCGTACTAAAAATATTCCCTCCATTTCCACCTCGGACATCCAAACTTAAGGCAGATGAAGTTGTGGGACAAACATAATAAATACAGCCTCCTGCCCCACCAGCCCCAGCTCCTTCAGAATCCGTGTTTCCAATGACATTTGCGCCACGAGCATCCACTGTGAAATTATTCCCGTTAATTGTTTGTGCTTTTAAAAAAACCATTCCACCACCATTCGATCCTGAAGTGGCGTTTAATCCATTATCCTTGTAACCGCCACCACCGCCGCCGCCTAAAAAAGCTTTGTAGGACGAATAACTTGGGGCGTATCCACCAAGTCCATAAGAAAAGTTCAATTGACAAGAACCATAAAATTCATTTCCTCCTCGTCCACCGACTCCGCCATTTGCTCCACCTCCAGCACCAGGATTTCCCGTGTTGGACCCACCGCCACCATTGGCCAAAGGAGCTCGATTGGAATCCATAGTAACAGGAGGAACAGCAATGCCCTCTCCTTTTTTCCCAGCATTTTGATTGGCAAAATTGACATCACCGCATGCAAACCATCCTGAAAATACAGCACCCCCAATAAACCCTTGTCCCGAAACATTAATATTCGCATTAAACGTAATCGTGTTAGTGGCCTCAATAGCTACAATTCCACCGGTTGTACCATTCCATGGTTGAGCGGTGACCGTTCCAATAATGGTGACTGAAGAATAAACCGGAACACGTACCAACTGAACCTTACCCGATGGAGTATATGTTTTACATAAATTACTAGAAAAAGTCACAGTAGATCCATTGATGGATGCGATGGTTGCAAACTCAAAATTTCCTGCATTTCCAAGGGCTGTTATGGTACCAAAGGTAGCAGTGTTTGTAGCCGTAATCGTGGCTCCTTTCATTTGAATGATCAACACTTTGTCACCCACTTGAAAGGGTCCAATGGCATTCAATGTCGCACTATTGGTGGTCACCGCTGTTACCGCTGCGTATTGATTTACCACTCCGGAAATACTTTGCGCTGAAAGCACACATGGAATCACTAGAAGCAATGAAAATAGAAGAACTGGAAACGAAAAGTAGTTTACTATTCTTCTATGCATAAGCTTATTTTAATAAGTTAACGTGTCCAGTTATGGACTTATATTCTCCCGATTTACTTTCCGTGAATCGAATGTTATACATATACATTCCTTCCTGACATTTCACAAAATTTAAATATCCATCCCAACCAATTTGCGGATTTTGGGAAGAGAAGATTATTTCTCCCCATCGATCATATACATCAAATTGATAAGTTAACGGATCAAATCCTGAAGTGAATACTGGATTAAACATGTTATTGTGCTCATCACCATCCGGTGTAAAGGCATTTGGAACATAATACAGAACATCGCCTTTCACTTGAATTAATTGTGTTGTAGAATCCAAACAACCAAATTGGCTTTCCACCACTAATTGCACCATGTAATCACCTTCCTCATATGGATACTGGTAATCGAAATTGGTGTTGGATTGTTCTTGAATCGTACCATCGTCAAAATTCCATGTAGAAATTACTTGTCCACTCGAAAGGTTCGTAAAAGCCACGATGGGTGAATCACTTGTCAACAGATATGGCTCTGCACCGATCATCGCAACTGGATTTGGATGAACCGTAACAATCGATGAAACTGTATCAGAGCAATTGAATTGATTGAATCCAATTACTGAATAGTTGGTGGTGACAATCGGACTCACATACACTTGAGTACCATTAAGGGTCGCTGGATTCCAAACATAATTGGTTGCACCAGAAACCGTCATCGACGCCATTTGTCCGTCACAAATATCCTGATCTGCTGTTATGGTTAATACTGGTTTGGGATAAAGCGTAAAATTCGTTTGAATAGAATCCACACATCCCTCAGCTGTATATCCAACAACATTAAATACACCGGAACCAGTTGGAATAATGGTTTGACTATTTGTTGTAGACGAGGTCACACCAGGTCCACTCCATGAATACGTTGCCGCTCCTGAGGCAGTTAACGTTAGCGATTCATTCGGACATAAAGCCTGCGAAGAAGCAACCAAGCCCATGTTTGGTAAAGGATTCACTGTTAAATCTAAGGAGTCGAGGTGCGTACATCCGTAGTTATTCGTTGCTAACAGGAAGAATTCATTGGATACCACTGGATTCCAAGTCATCGCACCCGTACTCGTTGGAACAGCCATTTGTGGCGTCCAAGTATATGAATATGTTCCTCCAACTCCTTGTGGCGCCAATGTCAATGGATTCCCAATACAAATGGTTGTATCCGACAGCGTAAATACCGGTTCAGTGGAAATCACAATGTTTAAATTCACGATGGAGTCACAACTGTGGATACTTGACAAGGTATCCACATAAATTCCTGTTTGTGTAATTGATTGCCCATTGAAATTATACGGACCACCGTTACACAAGGTATCCGTGATATTCGTCACAAACTTTGGATAAATGGTTACTTGGACTTGATCCGAAGAAGGACATAATCCTGGATTGGAGGATGAACTTGTTGAAAGCGTATACGTCTGAACGATCGGAATGCCCGTTGTATTCACAGCAGAAACGGTGGGATTCGCAATGTTGTTTGCGGATAAATTCGTTGCAGGCGACCAAGAATAAGCATATCCAGCAATTGGACTCACTCCTAAATTTCCGACTTCATCCGAACAAATGGAAATATCCGGACCAGCATTGGCTTGTGCATTTCCAATGGTTAAATTCAACGTGACGATGGAGTCACAACTATGAACGGAACTTAAGGTATCGTAATATGTTCCCGACTGAGTCAGTGGCTGTCCGTTAAACATGTACGGACCACCGTTACACAAGGTTTGAGAAACAGTGCTCGTAAATTCCGGAAAAACGGTCACAACAATCTGATCCGTTGTTGGACACAGCCCCGGATTACTTGCCAATGAAGTTGTAACTGTATAGGTTTGTGTAATGGGAGCACCCGTTGTATTCGGTAAGGTAACCGTTGGATTAGCCGCAGTGGTGGAAGAAAGTCCAACAGCTGGAGACCAAGAATAAACGTTTAGTGGATTCGGGGTAGCACCGATAACAACTCCCGTATTTGAACATGTGTTGGCATCAATTCCCGCATTTGAAACTGCTTGATTGGTATAAATCGTAACATTTCGAATGGAATGTAAATCATAAAGAGCACCTGTACTTGCTGTGAATCCAACGTAACCGGTAAAATTCACAGGAGAATTAGCTTGTAAAAGTTGAACATTGTTTACTAAAACAGTTACCAATCCATTATTGTAAATAATTTTTACAGGCTGGTAGTTTGTATTGCGCAAATAATTCAATGAACCTCCTGAATTTTGAATTTTAGGGGTTGCCGGCAAACACTCGTTGTATCCAATTCCATTGAAAATTTGAATTTCCGGATTTGTCCCACCTTGACTGCAGTTGTCATAGGTGTCAATCACAACCTTTAAACCATTTGCAGTTCCAGGTATTCCTACCCCACCTCCACTCACGAATCCAGTTGGAGGCACACTTAAAAAACAAAAAGCTAATCCATCGGCGGCATTCCCCCCTGCAATTCTGTATTCAAAATCAACTGTCCATGTCTGACATGCAGAAAGATTGATTGGCGTATTGTAAAAAACACCTCCTGATTGACCCGTCGTATTATTCGTTAATAGTAATTCATTATTAAAGTTGTCAACGTCACCAGGTGTATCGCCAATGTGCGCATTACCAGTTAAGTTCCAACCTGTTGTAATCATATTTGGAGATCCTGTTAGTTGTCCAAATACAAATGTTTGTGCCCAATTGACATTGCTCATCAATGTGAAAAGGACGAAAAGAAAACTTGTTTTAATCATCATCGGCTAAAAGACGTTATAAACATTAAATAGTTGCTAAATTTAAGTAAAATTATTGCGCTATTCAATTACTTAGTGTAATTTTGACACAAACTAATGCTGTTCTAAGAATGAATGCAAACAACAAAAAAACCAATTACAGTACAGAACGTTTTCAATCGTTTAATATTGTGGTATTCGGTGGAGATGGTGATTTGGCGATACGAAAAATTTATCCAGCACTATTTCATAGAGACCTTGATGGACAATTAAATATAGACTATAACATAGTCGGAATTACGCGAAAAGATCCAGATGAAAAAGTTTTTTTCGAAACGCTTATTCCTTTCTTGGAATCAAGTGATCATCACCGTTACAATCGCAATGAAATTGAAAAATTCATTAAAAAAATTAAATTAATCAAGGTAGCAGATGCGACTGAGGAAGATTACGAAGAACTTTCCACTTACATCAAACAGTTTCCTTCTTATCAAAATATTTATTACTTCTCTACACCTTCCTCTGCTTTTGGTCCGATCGCTCGCACATTAAAAGCCTGCGGATTGGTCAGTGAATCGAGTAAAGTAGTCATTGAGAAACCCTTAGGATACAGCCTTGAATCGTCCAATGCCATCAACGATGAAATTACCCAGGCATTCGATGAGCATCAAATCTACCGCATTGACCATTACCTCGGAAAGGAAACTGTACAGAATTTGATGGTCCTTCGTTTTGCCAATAACTTGTTCGAACGCGCTTGGAATTCAGAAAACATTGATAGCATTCAGATTACCGTTGCGGAAAGTTTAGGCGTTGAAAAACGCGCCTCCTACTATGACAATTCTGGCGCTTTGTTGGATATGGTGCAAAATCATTTGTTGCAATTGCTTTGTTTGGTTGCGATGGAGCCTCCTGTTTCGTTGGAAGCAAATGAAGTTCGAAATGAAAAATTAAAAGTCCTTCGTGCATTGCGCCCCTTGACAAAGAAAAGTGTTCTAACGGACACCGTAAAAGGTCAGTATACTCGTGGGAAAATCAATGGCGAACAAGTGAATTCCTATTTGGAGGACATCGAAAAATACGAATCCAAAACGGAGACGTTTGTTGCGATGAAAGCGTATGTGGACAATTGGCGTTGGAAAAATGTTCCTTTCTACTTGCGCACGGGAAAACGAATGATCAAACGTTATTCCGAAATTGTCATTAATTTCAAAGAAGTACGACACAACATTTTCCCTTCGAAAGAGAAATTAAACAACAATAAATTAATTATTCGTCTTCAGCCGGAAGAACGCATTGAATTGATTCAAATGACGAAGATTCCTGGCCCGGGTGGATACCGCTACAAACCCATCGCGTTAAAATTGGATTACATCGATTCATTCAAAGAACGTTTTCCCGATGCATACGAGCGATTAATTATTGACGTTATTCGTGGGAACCAAACCTTGTTCATGCGTCAAGATGAATTGCAAGCAGCATGGACCTACATCGAATCCATTACGAACTCATGGAAATCGAGCAACATGCCAAATGTCCTTTATGAAGCTGGTACTTGGGGTCCAGGTGATTTAATTTTAGATGAAAACGAATCTTGGATAACAAAATCATGGAGAGATTAATTTCATTCGATTCTAAACCTGCTTTAGAACACGCATTAGCTGAACGTATTGCACGTATTTTGTCTGATTGTTTAATGTCCAACGGAAAAGCTACGATGCTACTGTCTGGTGGAAGTACACCCAAACAATTGTATCAACAATTGGGACAATACGACATGGATTGGTCGAGGGTTCATATCGGTTTAGTAGATGAGCGATTTGTCGATCAAGCACATGAGGCATCCAATGAAAAATTAATCCGTGAAAGTTTAATGAACGGTAAAGCTGCTCTTGCTACCTTCCACTCGATGGTCATTGATTCTGCTGATTACGAGGAAAACCTAAAATTAGCCATCCTAGAAAATGAAACCTTCAGACACACAGACGTGATTGTTCTAGGCATGGGTGATGATGGCCACACAGCTTCGTTGTTTCCGAACGACACGCATTCCTTTGCTGCAATGACATCCCCTGATCTAATGGCAAATACGACGTCTCCAAATGAGCCTTCCAAGAGAATCACTTTTTGTGGTCCAATTCTTCAACAAGGAAAACACCTTTTCCTGATGATTACCGGCGAAAAAAAACGAATCGTGCTATCGGAAAGTCAAGAAAAGAACCATCCAATTCAACAATTTATTCCTTTCATTGAAGGAATCTATTACACTGAAAACGCTTAAGTTATGAATGCAAAAGTTTTAGAAATTACGCAAAGAATCATCGAGCGAAGTAAAGAAATGCGCACGACGTATTTAAAACAAATGAGATCCGCTCATCAGGAAGGTGTTTCTCGCCAGTCCATGAGCTGTGGAAACTTAGCCCATGCTTTTGCTGCCTGCGGGACACATGACAAAAATGAATTAGCACAAAATAAACTTCCAAATATTGGAATCATCACGGCGTATAACGACATGTTATCGGCTCATAAAGTTTATGAAGACTATCCAAAGAACCTACGCGCTTACGCCAATAAACATCAAGCCGTTGCACAAGTTGCCGGTGCTGTCCCTGCGATGTGCGATGGAGTGACTCAAGGTCAACCTGGAATGGAATTGTCCTTGTATTCAAGAGACGTGATTGCTATGTCCACGGCAATCGGACTTTCTCACAATATGTTCGATGCGACATTGTGCTTAGGGATTTGCGACAAAATTGTTCCAGGACTGATGATGGGCGCTTTGCGATTTGGACACCTTCCAACGGTTTTTGTACCCGGCGGACCAATGCCAAGTGGTATTAGTAATGAAGAGAAAGGACGCATCCGTCAACTTTTCGCGGAAGGAAAAATTGGAAGAGAGGAATTGTTAAAAGGCGAATCCGACTCCTATCATTCACCAGGAACCTGTACGTTTTACGGGACCGCGAACAGCAATCAAATGCTCATGGAAATCATGGGGATGCAATTACCAGGATCTAGCTTTGTAAATCCAGGAACAGAATTACGCGATTTATTGAACGAAGAGGCTGTCAAAGTTGCTGCTGAAAATACAAAACATGGATTTGAACGATCCATCGCTAATATTGTCGATGAGAAAGTCATCGTCAATGGAATCATTGGATTGCTTGCAACAGGTGGATCGACTAATCATACCATTCACTTAATTGCCATTGCGCGCGCTGCAGGAATCATCATCAATTGGGAGGACATGTCTGATTTATCTGACGTTGTTCCATTGCTGACACGCATGTATCCAAATGGCGCTGCGGATGTCAATCACTTCCATGCTTCAGGTGGAATGGGATTTGTGATTCGTACCTTATTAGATCATGGCATTTTACATGAAGATGTGAACACGATTCTTGGAAAAGGATTGACTGCTTACAAACAAGAACCACGCATCGAAAATCACCAATTAATATGGGTAGATGGAGCGAAAGAATCCTTGAATGAATCGATTATTCGTCCAGTGGACAATCCCTTTTCAATTGATGGAGGAATTAAAATCCTAAAAGGCAACCTTGGACGTTCCGTGATTAAAACCGCAGCTGTGGCAGATGATCAACGTGTGATCGAAGCACCGGCCATTGTCTTTCATGAACAAAGTGATTTAATCAAAGCATTTAAAAATGGTGAATTGGAAAAAGATTTCATTGCCTTATTGCCTTTTCAAGGTCCAAAACACAATGGAATGCCAGAATTACACCAGTTAACCCCTACTCTCACAGTTCTTCAGAAGAAAGGATTCAAAGTGGCTTTAGTGACCGACGGACGCATGTCGGGAGCATCCGGAAAAGTTCCTGCAGCCATTCACTTAACACCTGAAGCGAAAGATGGCGGATTAATTGCTAAAATCCGCACAGGAGATCGCATTCGTTTGGATTCTTATCATGGAGAATTAACCGTTTTAAATCAAGCGGAAGTAGAAGCACGAGTGGCGACCTACATTTCCAATGAAGATACCTTTGCGTTCGGAAGAGAATTATTCGCTAACGTTCGAAGAATGGTCACAAAAAGCGAAGAAGGAGCAAGTTTCTTGTTTTAAGCTTCCGTTTTTTCCTTGCTGTAAATCGAAGCGATAATCGATAAAAATAATGCCCCAACCACAATCATCAAAGAAATCGATGATGGAATGTGAATAAACGGAGATAGTAACATTTTTAATCCAATAAAGGACAAAATAAAGGCTAATCCATATTTCAACTTTGAGAACATGTGAATGGAATTTGCCAAAAGGAAATACATTGAACGAAGTCCTAAAATGGCAAAGATATTCGATGTGTAGAGAATGACCGGATCATTTGGAGCAATCGCAAAAATAGCCGGAATTGAGTCAATCGCAAATACCAAATCTGTTGTTTCTATCACCACGAGAACAAGAAAGAGTTTGGTCGCAAATCGCTTTTTGTGCCAAGACATGAAGAACTTATCACCGTAATAATGTTTTGAAATCGGAAAGACTTTTCGCGCCATTCTTGCGCCAAAACTTGTGCTATAATCTTCTTTATCGTCCTCATCTTCATCCGAGAATAAGGACTTAATTCCAGCGTAAATCAAGAAAATACCAAACAACGTTAAAATGGCATTTGGACGGAAAAACTTCCCTGCGTTTTCAGCTAAACTGCGGTTTGCTTCTTGATCTAAACTAAAGTGCCAAGAACCAATGCTAAATTCTGGCAAGTACGTTAAATTGATTAATCCGATTCCAGAAAAGATGAATATTGCACGGAAAATGATCGCACCTAAAATCCCCCAGAATAGCACTTTATGCTGAAGTTTTCCTTCCAGTTTAAAAAACCTAAACACGAGAATAAACACGAACATGTTGTCCACTGAAAGAGCCTCCTCGATCCAATAAGCGGACTGATAATCAGCAAATTTGGCAAATCCGGACTGCCAATAAACCACTAGACTGAAAAGCATCGAAACGGAAACCCAAATAAAGGTCCATTTCAACGCTTCCTTGTTGGTGATTTCATGACTTTTCTTGTTAACAATACCTAAATCCAGCAGCAACATAAAGACAATGATGACTGCGAATAAACTGATTAAAACGGGATTATTGGTCATGAAACAAAGCTAATTTTTAATGCACACAAAAGTAAGAAAATGATTCGAGTCAACACTGAAAATGATCATAGCGATTACAATCAACGCTTGTACGCATAAAAAAAGGCCACATTGACACGTGACCTTTTCCATATGATTGTCGAAATATTATTTTTTCTTCAATAGGTATTCAACTGCCTCCGCAGCATTTACGAATCCACCTGTGATACAAGTTTCGGACATTTTCGCGGATTTTTTTGTCCCAGGAATAACAATTCCTTTTTTGTAAGTAACGGATGTTAGCATCAACACTTCACGAACTTGAGCAGCCGTCAATTCTGGGAAATATCCACGAATCAACGCAGCAACTCCCGCTGTTGCAGGACAAGCCATGGAAGTACCAGAAGCGTCTTCGTATTTTGCATCTGGAACGGTGGAGTAAATGTCTACCCCTGGCGCAAAGAAATCAACGGATTTAGCTCCGTAGTTGGAGAAGTCCGCCAAAATTGTTTTTCCTTTTTTAGACGAGCTACTTGCACCGACATCGATCCAATTGCTTGCCCATTTTCCATCGTTTAAAATACGAGTTGGGTACGAATCCTCCACATCCTTATTCTTCGCATCATTTCCTGCTGCGTGAATAAACAACACATCTTTGCTTTCAGCGTAACGAATTGCTGCATCTACAGCTTCTTTGTTTGGTGTATAGTATTTACCGAAGGACATGTTAATCACCGTCGCTCCATTGTCCACCGCATAATAAATGGCATTTGCTACGTCTTTATCGCGTTCGTCACCGTTTGGAACCGCGCGGACAACCATGATTCGTGCGCAATTTGCAATTCCATCGATCCCGATGCCATTTCCGCGTGTAGCCGCAATAATTCCTGAAACGTGCGTTCCGTGCATCGCATCTGGACCTTCGTAACGGTTACATCCATAATATTTTTCTGTCAGATCGTTTGGATGATCTCCAACAACCACGGCACGAATGCTATCTGCATTTACCGTAGACATTTTAATGCTGCCTTCAACAGACTCCATGGCGTGGTGAATTTCCGATTCCAATGTCTCAGGTGACATCGCAATAAAAATAGCTTTCAACCGTGTTTGGATGCGTTTTTCCTGCTCTGAAATTGGCGTGTAATCTGCGCTTGTTTTCTTTGAGAACTCACCATTGGAAGCTTTCTTTACATTTTGAACATACGCATCAAAAGCTTTCATGGAAGCCAACTGTTGTTGAGAATTTTTCAAATCCTCTTCGTAGCTTTTCTTCAATTTCAAATACGCTTCGTAACGTGTTTTGTCCGCTGAGGATAAACTACCAACATTTTTACCTTGGAAGTATGCTGATTCCATGCGATACATTCTAGATAATTCTGTTGCTTCGTTGTTGATATCTTGTGTTGCTCCTCCAAGGAATGACCAACCATGTACGTCGTCCACATATCC
Organism: Crocinitomicaceae bacterium; assembly: GCA_024643725.1. Taxonomy (GTDB): domain Bacteria; phylum Bacteroidota; class Bacteroidia; order Flavobacteriales_D; family Crocinitomicaceae; genus UBA952. Next base: position 63,829 of record JAHEMJ010000001.1, read on the forward strand.
ATTTTTATCGTCGTCGATGCCATTTCCTGGAACTTCATCTTCATTGACCCAAATCACATCTTTTAAATCTGGATGATCTGTTTCAACACCACTATCGATCACAGCGACAATCACTTGTTTTGGTTTTTTACCCGCAGCATTCAATAGTTCGTATGCACGTTCTGCACCTACACCATAGATTCCATTTTCACTTGGATCCTGTAAGTACCAGTTTAAAGGTGCTTTGTTCGGGGTTTCTTCTTTTTTCTGAGCAACACTTGTAAATACAAGGGCTGAGCAGAAATAAATTAATATGCTTTTCTTCATTTCTATTTTTTTGGTTCACGAAAATAAGGAAATATTTTCACTGACGGAAGCCTAGTTGATATGTTACCGAATTGTTGAGAAGTTGTTCAGAATCCACCGGGATTTCATAAACCATTTTCCATTCAAAGCGCTAATTTTGTGCTTCTAAAACAAGTCATATGAGTACAGTAGAACACCTTGAATGTTTGATTATTGGATCTGGTCCAGCAGGATATACCGCAGCAATTTACGCCGCAAGAGCAGACATGAAACCTGTTATGTATCAAGGTTTACAGCCAGGTGGACAATTAACCACAACGAATGAAGTGGAGAATTTCCCTGGATATCCACAAGGAATTACGGGTCCAGAAATGATGATGCAATTGGAAGAGCAAGCGAAGCGATTCAATACTGATATTCGTTCAGGATTTATCACAAAAGTTGATTTCAGTGGTCCAGTGCACAAATGTTGGACAGAAAATGGTACAGAGATACATGCGGAAACGGTCATCATTTCCACCGGTGCTTCTGCGAAATACCTCGGACTGGAAAGTGAGCAAAAATACTTGAAGTTAGGTGGTGGTGTTTCAGCGTGTGCTGTATGCGATGGATTCTTTTACCGCAATCAGGAAACAATCATTGTTGGTGCAGGAGATTCTGCTTGTGAAGAAGCACACTACTTATCTAAACTTTGTACGAAAGTAACGATGTTGGTTCGTCGCGATGAATTCAGAGCGTCGAAAATCATGGCAGAACGCGTCATGAAAACACCAAATATCGAAATCTTGTTCAACACGGAAACGATCGAAGTTTTGGGTGATGGACAATTGGTTACTGGAGCACGTGTTCAAAACATCGTAACAAAAGAGGAACGTACAATTCCAGCAACTGGATTCTTTGTGGCGATTGGACACCAACCAAACACAGAAATTTTCAAAGATTTCATCGATTTAGATGAAACAGGCTACATCAAATACGCACAACCAGGTAGCTCTAAAACAAATGTACCAGGTGTATTTGTTGCGGGTGATGCTGCCGACAGAACATACCGTCAAGCAATTACCGCTGCAGGAACAGGTTGTATGGCTGCATTGGACGCAGAGCGTTATTTAGCGGCAAAGCATTCTTAGTCTGAAAATGAAGACCTTTAAAAAAACCGAGTGAATGTTCACTCGGTTTTTTTTTGTGCTTATCGGACAGCGTCCTTGTTCAATAATTTTATGAAATGAAATCCCCTCGGAGCGTATCCTTCGTTGTAGAAGAATTTATGTGCATTGAAGTTGTTGGTGTACGAATCGAGCGACAGCATATTACACTGATGTTCCTTCGCTTTTTTCTCTAAAAAATCGAACATCAACTTCCCTACTCCTTGACTGCGGTATTTTTCACGCACAACGATATTATCCAATTCTAGGTATTTTCCTACCCACAATTTGTTGCCAATCCAAAATCCACAAATGGCGATGCAGGAATCCTCCTCAAAAACAGCTACTTGTCCGTAGCGATGCGGCAACATATCGTCCAACTCATTGGAATATTCTTCTATTGTCAAACTTGGATACAATTCGTTCAAAACAGGTAATTGCGCCAACATTTCGGTTTTATCCAATAATTCCCTCACTAACATATGTTTATTTTAAATGCTGTTCAAATAATTCGAAAATTCGACGGTATTCATCGTACCAAGAATATGCTTCTTTAAATCCATGTGACTCCACTGGGAAAACAGCCAAGTTCCAATCGGTTTTACCTAATTCAATGAAACGTTGACTCAGTCTGACCACATCTTGAAATTGTACGTTGTCATCAACCATTCCATGCAACATGACAAGCGGATCTTGCAAATTCTCCGCGTAATAAATCGGCGAGCTTTTGCGATACGCTTCCGGATCAGTTTCTGGATAATTCAAAATATTGCTGGTGTATTCATGGTTGAAATGTGCCCAATCCGTCACTGAACGCAAGGCAGCGCCACACGCAAATTCATTCGGCTTCGTTAGCAATCCCATTAGGGTGATAAATCCACCATAGGATCCACCGTAAATTCCAACGCGTTTCGCATCAATGCCATAATTTTTCACCAAAAGCGCTTTTGCATCGATGAAATCTTCCAAATCTCTTCCTCCCATGTGACGGTAAATCGCCGTGCGGTAATCGCGCCCGTATCCTTCACTTGCTCGGTAATCCACATCTAAGACCGTGTATCCCTGTTCGCGCAATAAATGATGAAACATGTATTCACGGTAATAATTGCTCCAATAATGGTGAGCATTTTGTAAGTATCCCGCTCCATGGACAAACAGCACAGCTGCTCCATTCTTCTTTCCTGCTTCTGGCTCATAAATGCGAGCGAATACATCCACTCCATCGGAACCTTTGAATGAAATTACTTCTGGGTCAATCCAACGATAGGATTCAAATGCGTCTGAAGTAGAATGCGTAATTTGCAACAAATCGTTCTTCGTTGGATTGTTTTCTTTCACATACAATTCCCAAGGTTTATTGGCGAAAGATTGCCTAACTGCCAAATGCGTTTCATTTGGTGAAAGCAATACGTCATTGAATCCTTTTCCAAGTTGGGCATAAGGAACTAGTTTTTTTGCTTGAATGTCTAATCTTCCGAAGGAGTGATTTCCTGTTAATCCAGTCTGACAATTGGTGTATTCAATGTAAAGACTTTTTCCATCCTTAGACAATTGCGCTTGATACACTTCGATTTTATCCATCGGCATTAAACAGGATTTTTTACCAGCTGTTAAATCATACATGTATACTTTCGAATACCCCGTTTCTTCGGATTGAAAATAGAAGGATTGTCCATCTAAAATCCAATCCATATTGCCGGTTGATTCGTTCCAAGAAGAAATCCCCGGACCACCAATCCAAGCTTCATCGTGTTGGTGCTCAATTTCTTTCACACTTGCTTTTTCCAAATCAATTAAAACAATCCAACGGTCCTTGTTATCGGCACTGCGCACATCACATAAGGCAAGCGCATTGGACTGTGCAAATTTTACGGCGTGAATAAAAATGGAACGATCTTTCATATACAATCGACTCGTATCTTTTTCACGCAAATACGCAGGTTTGAGTCGAATGTCCGTCAAATGTGAAAAGTCCAACCAGAACAAGCTGTCTTTTTTGAAATGATACAAGCCCATTTTCTGATTGGGTTCTTGATCGCTCACTTTTTCTCTTGCGAGTTGATGTTTTGTATATCCATCGTTGGTAATAAATTGTTCCACGCTTGTTGCTTTTCCCTCTGCGCCTTCCATAACACGAAAAAGTGCAAAGCGGATGGAGGGATCTACCTGAATTTCACCCCAATCAGCCGTACCAAGTGCGTGCTCTTTTGGAAATGTAAATCGAACATGTTTCGCTTGATTTTCATAATAGACATTGCGCGCATTTTTCGCCTGAATGTATTCGAACAGTTCAGTTTGTTGCTGTTCCAAAAAAGTGCTATCCTTTTTACCTTTTTCTGTAGATTTCGCAACGAAATTGGTCAATTGTTTCAAGCTTCCCGTTTTTAAATGGAAGGAATACACTTGATTCCCTTGCTGAAACACCACCAAATCTGGATTTGACGTCCGCTGAACATTGAAAATCCCGTTGGTTGTTTGCAAGTGGATTCTACTGCTTCCATCTTTTTTATCGATGCTCCAAAGAACACCTTCATCGCTCATCACTTGTTGCGAAAAAGCCGCCTGAGTTGGATCGTAGAAAACCGTCTTCACGGCTGCAGAATCTGTCAATGCTTGATACTGCTTACTTTTCAGGTCAAACTGATAAAGACTTGGTCCAATCTTGTTTTCTGGATTCCAATAAAAGAAAATGGATTGACCATCGATAGACCAGTGGAAGGACTCTGGAGAATTTCCAACAAAGTCATTGCCCGTCATGATTTGTTTCAAATCCAACTGCCCAAATGCACTTGGCAACATGAACATCATCGACAGGAAATAGAACGTGATTTTTTTCATAGGATAAAATTACAATTCTCTTTGTAAAGTGTGCATTTTTACATGAAAAACAAGGAAGTCCAATTGGAAAAATGTAACTTCGTTATTCAAACTAAAAGCGATTGAAAAGACTACTCTATTTTCTATTAAGTGAACGTCAGTATTTAATGACGCTACATCGAAGTTTTTACTTCATGTATCGATTGGGGTTGCTGAAAAACAAACCGGCTTTTAAATACCATTATTTCATTCAGAAAATGATTCAAGATGATTACGTGGTCATCGATATTGGAGCTAACCTCGGTTATTTTGCCAAAACGTTTTCACGCTTAGTCCCAAATGGAAAATTAATTGCCATTGAACCGTTGCCACAATTTCACGCCATTCTCGATTACTTTATCGGTAAAAAGGAAAACGTAGAATTACACAATGTCGCATTAGGAAAAACATCCGGAAGCATTACCATGGTTTTACCGAAAACAAATGGAATGATGCGTACTGGATTACCGCATGTCATGCGATCCGAAGGCGAAAATCGCGAACATACCACACAAGAAGTTCAAATGGTGAACACATCTGCTTTTTTCAGTACGTTCGAACGAATTGATTACATCAAATGTGACATTGAAGGACATGAATGGGAAGTGTTTAGTCAATTGGAGGACATTTTAAAATCCAAGAGACCGATAGTTCAAATCGAAATCGATGCAAAAAACGTTGAAGCTATGCTTCCTTTGTTTCAAAACTGCGGCTATGAACAATTTGGAATCGTTCAAGGTAAATGTATCGCAGAACACGGTAAGCAAGCGGAGCAAGGTGATTTCTTGTTTATCCCAAGCGAAAAAACGAATCTTGTCACAACATGGAACGCTTAAAAATCATTGTTCTATTTTCGCTTGCGCTTTTTCTTTTTGGATGCAATAAAGGTGCAGGTGAATTTTCAATAACAGGAACCATATCAGACGAAACGTTTGGAACTGGATTGGATCAGGCTTTCGTAAAAATCTATAAAGTCCCAGTTGCCTCTAATACCGAAGTGTTTGTTGCTTCTCAAACCATTGGCACAGATGGAAAATATCATTTTACCGTTCCAAGAGAACGCATGGAAAAATACATCATTCGTGTCACGAAGAACCTGTATTTCCCCATTGAAAAAACCATTTACTTTTCAGAGTTGAAATTAAAAACGGATAATGTCTTTCCACTCTCGACTTGGGCAAAATCCTGGGTTGAATTGAAATTCATCAACAATAACCCGCTACCACAAGATCATTTTCAATACATCAAACAAGATGGATACGGTTCTTGTCCCGAATGTTGCCCAATCAGCGCGCAAGATTTGTACGGAGCAGTAGACACTTCCATTTATTGTATCAACAAAGGAAACACGATTTATTCCCTCTTGTATTGGGTATTTAACACATCGAATCAAGGTTATTTAGAAGCGAACACAACAGCGTTTGACACCACCCAAATCTATTTGAGTTATTAGTGAAGTTCCTTCGGCTCCTCCAGGAGTACTTTGTACTTTGCCAATCCTTCCGCCCTACTACACGCATTAAAATGCCACCATTCGGTTTGCAGTTGACGGAATCCTTGTGATTGCATCACTTTGCGTAGCAAGTCGCGATTGGCAACTTGACTAGCCGTCAACTTTCCCTCCGCGAGAAACCGTTTTTCCATCGAGGGATAAGCAAGTGGTCGAATGTCATCGTAACCGGCGCCCATATCCAAAGGATTACGTTGTTGATCAACAATGGTTAAATCCACAGCCGCACCCATGTTATGTAAACTACGATTTTTTGGATTGGAGACAAATTTCCCTCGCTCAACGGGAGGCAAAGAATCAAGTGCATCCCACATTTTTTGTTGGACGCTCACTGGACGCAATGCATCATAAATCAGTAAGCGGAATCCCGGTTTAATCTCATTGAGATACGCTTGTACTTTGGCTAATCGAAGTGCGACATCTTTTTGCAAGTACGCTTGATGTAAATGCTCATATAATTTCATCCCCATGAAATTATCGCTTGTAGCATATTTTAGATCAACCAGAATTGCTCCATTGTACTCCGTTACATCCACTAAGTCAAATTTGGAGAGAACGACAGAGTCTTTTCTTTTTTGCTGTTCGTTAAGCGACTCCTTTACGCTAGGTAACTTACTTGAAGCAGGAAGGCCATGACTTTTCTCCCCATGACAAGAAATCAAGGCAAAATTGAAAAGAAAAAAAGCGATGAAAATCCGAACAATCATCCGAGTAAAACGCGCGTTTCAGTAGTAATGCGCTGACGCAGACCATCTGAAACAGGATGTAACGGCAAACGCATCTTCTCGGACATGAGTCCACGCACATTTAAAGCGACTTTGACACCACCTGGATTACCTTCTTCGAAGAACATCTTAGTGATGTTAAACAAATCGTAATGTTCTTTTCTTGCGGTGTCCAAATCTCCGGACATCGATGCATGCACCATGGCACTGAATTTTTCAGGAAATGCGTTCGCAACCACAGAGATTACTCCATCTGCACCCGCTGCAATTAAAGGCATCGTTAAATTGTCATCACCAGAAAGTACACCAAAGTCTGGACGGCGTTGACGAATAATATCCATGATTTGCTCCATGTTTCCAGAGGCCTCTTTAACTGCCACCACATTTGGAATCTCACTTAATGCCAAAGTTGTTTCCGGAGTCATATTTGACCCTGTTCTTCCCGGTACATTGTATAAAATGATTGGTAATTCGGTGTACGAAGCAAGCAACTTGAAATGCTCAATAATTCCTTTTTGAATTGGCTTATTGTAATATGGAGAAACGGAAAGGATGCCATCTACTCCTGTCGGAAGTTTGGCGAAAATGGCTTCTAATGCCCGCGTGTTATTCCCACCAACTCCATACACGATTGGAAGTTTCCCTTGATTTTCATCAATGACGGTTTGAAGTACTTCCATCTTCTCCTCTTGTGTCAATACGGGTGATTCTCCGGTCGTTCCTTGCACCACTAAAAAGTCAGTACCACCTTCGATTTGCAAGCGAACCAAACGACGTAATCCGTCAAAATCAATTTGTTCATTTTCTAAAAACGGCGTAACGAGTGCCACACCGGCACCTGTAAATGGATTATTCATTAGTGGATATTTTTTTAAGTGTATCGATGACAAAATGTAGCATTTCAGAAGGAACCTCCGAGCCAGCATTCAATTGTAAATCAAAGGAAGGATCAGTATCGTTCACAATGATTTTACGCGAAACGGGCGTTTCTTGTACATATGGGAAAATTTTAGCATCCGTATGTCCAAACCAAATCATTAAATCATAGGCCCTTTGTAATTCTGACTCCAATTGTACATCCTTCAATTTATTCCAAAAATTAAAGTCCAATGGAGAGTTATAGTAAATTAAAAAGTGAGGTGGCAGTAGGTTTTTGTCCACGTCCTTCGGGACGCTAACAATGATAATCAATCGGTCGACATTACTCGCATTGAGCATGCTATCCAAAGATTTTCTAAAATCTTTCAATTGCTCATCGCTTTCGTAATTAAAAGCAACAAGTAAGGATTTTGCTGATTCCCAAATATTCTTTGCGCTCACTTAACTTATCAATTTTATAAATTCATCTTCACTTAGAATGACAACACCTAAGCTTGTTGCTGTTTTCAGTTTGGCCGGACCCATATTTGCTCCAGCGACCAAATAAGTTGTTTTACTCGATACAGATGAACCAACTTTGCCTCCATTTCGTTCAATGAGTTCTTTCAATTCATCGCGCGAAAACGTTTCAAAGGTTCCTGAAACGACCACAACTTTTCCTTCTAACACATTGGAAACCGATTCTTTTTTAACCGCTTCAAACTGCAGACCAAATTCCTTCAACTTTAGAATTAAAGCTAAATTAGCGGAATCTTGGAAATAGAGCTGTAAAGAAATAGCGATTTTTTCACCAATTTCTTCCACATCGATTAAATCATCATAACTTGCTTGAGAAAGTGCATCCATATTGCCGAATGCTTGAGCCAATTTCTTGGCAACAGTTTCTCCGACAAATCGAATTCCTAATCCAAATAAAACACGTTCGAAAGGCACTGATTTAGAAGCTTGTATTCCCTTCAACATATTATTGGCTGACTTCTCTCCCATACGATCAAGTTCGAGTAACTGATCAAAGTTTAGTACATATAAATCAGCAATGTTCTTCACCAGACCTTTGTCATACAATACCTCAATCGTTTCTTCGCCAAGCCCATCAATGTTCATGGCTTTACGACTGATGAAATGAGCAATTTTTCCTTTGACTTGTGGTGGACAGCTCATTTCATTTGGACAATAATGCTGCGCCTCGCCCTCTTTTCGAACCAATGCAGATTGACATTCTGGACACTGTTCGATAAAGTTGATTTTTTGCGTCGATTGACGTTGCCCCAGATTCACACCAACTATTTTCGGGATGATCTCTCCTCCTTTTTCAACTTGAACTAAATCTCCTTCATGTAAGTCCAATTTCTCTATTTGATCGGCATTATGCAACGAAGCTCGTTTCACGGTTGTTCCGCCCAATTGGACCGGAACTAAATTCGCGACCGGTGTGATTGCGCCTGTACGTCCAACCTGATAGGACACTGTTTCCAATCTCGTCTCAACTTGACTTGTCTTGAACTTGTAAGCAATGGCCCATCGCGGAGATTTCGCCGTGAATCCAAGTTTGCGTTGTTGGTCGTAGGAATTCACTTTGATGACAATTCCATCGATATCAAATGGCAAGTGATGTCGTTCGACATTCCAAAAATGAATAAAATCCATGATTCCTTGAATACTCGACGTTTTCTCGATGAATCGTTTTTCTGGACTTGGGATTCTAAATCCCCATTCTTTTGCTTTTAATACCGATTCGTAATGTCCAGTTTCTTGATTCGAAAGTCCATACAAACCGTATAAATAGCAATCCAATTTGCGGTCTGCGACCACCTTGGAATCAAGTGATTTCAATGTCCCTGAAGCCGTATTTCGTGGATTCGCGTAAAGGGCCTCACCGGCCTCTTCGCGCTCCTTGTTCAGCTGTTGAAACTGTTCATGTGGCATGAAAATTTCTCCTCGGATTTCAAAATCCGCAGGAAAATCATGGTGCAATTGTAATGGCACTGTGCGAATGGTTCTGACATTGGTTGTCACCAACTCGCCTTTTTCGCCATCACCTCGTGTGACAGCGGCGGATAATTGTCCATTTTCATAGCGAATACCAATGGCGACACCATCGTATTTCAATTCACACACGTATTCAATGGATTCATCAATCGATTTTTTAATGCGATTTTCCCAATCCACGATTTCTTCTTCTGAATAGGTATTAGAAAGCGAAAGCATGGGATATCGATGTGCTACCGATTCGAATTTTTTCGTCAAGTCACCACCGACGCGCTTTGTTGGACTATTCTCCGAAACATGTTCCGGGAATTCCTTTTCCAGTTGTTCTAAACGCTTCAATAATTGATCGAAGTCGAAATCAGAAATTTCTGGTGCATGTTGAATATAGTATAGTTGATTGTGACGATTTAAGTCCTGAACCAAACGATCAATTTCTACTTTTGCCTGCAATGAATCCATGGGATAAAATTACACTTTTTGTGCTTTCATCATGCGTGCTTTTCCTTGTAAATCTTCACGGATTTCAATTCCTTGAAAGGACTTCGATTCAGCGTAAGTTTTTACCTGTTCTCCAAAGGCTTCATGTAATTCGAAGAAGAGTAATCCACCAGTTGTCAGTTTGAATTCAGCCATATCCAAGATCTTTTTATAAAATACGATTGGATCGGAATCATCTACAAACAAGGCCATTTCTGGCTCGTGATCCAGAACATGAACGGACATGCTGTTGCGTTCCTCATTGGGAATATATGGCGGATTTGAGATGATGATATCAAATTGAGGTCCTTCAGGGAAATCTATTTCTTTCCATTCAAGAACATCTCCCTGATAAAAGTCCAATGAAAGTTGCAGTTTGTCTGCATTTTCTTTTGCTAATTCCAAGGCTTCGTGTGACAAATCCAACGCAGCCACTTTTGCATTAGGAAAAATGGACTTCAATGCGAGCGCGATGCAACCGCTTCCCGTGCATAGGTCTATTATGTGCGCGGGATGATTAACGGCGTTTCTTACCCAATCCACTAATTCTTCCGTTTCCGGCCTTGGAATCAACGCGCGTTTATCGCAGCAAATCGTTAAGCCAAAAAAACTGGTTTCTCCAAGTAAATATTGAAAAGGTTCTTGATTGAGTAAGCCTTTCACAAAACTTCGAACAAACAATAAATCGGATTCCGATAGGCGTTCTTGTGACTTGAGAAGGAGATCCGTTGTTGACCATTGCATGCGTTTACAGATGATTTGTGTCCACATGGACTTCAATTCAGTTGGCGAAAACACAGCAGCAAGTCGATCGAAAAAGTACTTTTTTGCCGAGTTAAGGGTATTATCCGAGACAAACATTATTCCTTACGCAGCTTAATGAATTCCTTTATTTTCTCATTTTCAATCAGAACCGTAAGGTTGTAGTAAGCGATTTTCCATTCTCCATTTACCAATACGCAGATTCCACTTCCTCTACACGATTCCATCCACGTAACAAGGTCTTCATCGAAATAAGCAACTGTTCCGTTACCTGCGAATTGCCATTGACGGTTACTTGGTTTAAAATCCCACGCTTTTCCCTTGTCAAAATAAGGTTTGCAAAAAGACTGAAAAGCTTCTTTATTCCAACGTTCACCTGGAGCAGTCCCCAAGAAAACGAAATCGTCACTTGTGACGCTAAAATAATTTTGAAAATCAGCTTTCGCGGCGCTTTGATGCCAAGCATCAATTTGTTTATTGAGGAGTTCAATGGCTACATTCGCTTGCGCTTGGACGAACTGAATGCATAAAAGAAAACTGAATAGGATAATGCTTCGCATGAAGATTTATTTTCTTACTTCCTTCTCGCACAACTTCACCGCTTCCTTTAGGTTAATGATTCCACCTGTAATTGATTTAGACGGAAAACCAAAATCCTGGTAGCGCGTTGCTGAATCCAACAAAATGTTTTTGATGATCCACATGCTTAAGCTTGGATAATAAGACTTCAACATCGCAGCTGCTCCTGTAACCATTGGTGCGGCCATAGATGTTCCTTGCAGATTCATATAGGCACTTTGAGGAACAGAATTGTAAATTTCCAATCCGGGAGCAAAAACATCTACTGTTTCAGCTCCAAAGTTTGAAAACTCAGCAACCATCGCTTCTCCTTTCATACGTGTTGATGCTCCGATCGTCAACAAGTTTTCAAAAGGTTCATCTTGAAATTCATAATGAGAGGTTGGGAAATTTGGCTCTTCATCCACGTTTTTAGCGTCGTTTCCTGCTGCATGAATCATGAGTACTCCATTCGAGTCTGCATACAACATGGCTTGATACACTTCATATTGATGCGTAGAATAATCCTTTCCGAATGACATATTGATGACTTGAGCGCCATTGTCCACCGCATAGCGAATTGCCAAAGCAATGTCTTTATCGCGTTCATCACCATTTGGAACGGCTCTTAAGGACATGATTTTCACATTATCCGCAACGCCATCTCCTCCTTTGTTATTTCCACGAATCGCAGCAATGATCCCAGAAACGTGCGTTCCATGCAAGGCATCTGGACCTTCCACGTCGCTGTTTCCATAATGTGTATCCGTAAAATCATCTGGATTATCGCCAATTAAACTACGGTCATCATAGTAGATATTTAAATTGTAATTTAACTGATCCTCAATGTATTTTTTCGTTTCAGCATCAAATTGTCCATTCGCTAATGCCTCTTTGTATTGATCTAAATTCTCCAATTCGCTCTCAACGGATGATCTTGCTTCGGCATACATGTAATATTCGGCAGCATCAAATAAAGTTTGAGGATCTACTCCATCATATTTATCCTTCAATTGAGCATAAATACGTGTTTTTTCCAAGCGTGCATTTTCTTGGTTTTGTCCGTTTGCATTCCCTAAGAAATTCCATCCATGTACATCATCCACGTAACCGTTTTTATCGTCATCGATTTTGTTGCCAGGAATTTCCTTTGGATTCACCCAAATTTTCCCTTGTAAATCTTCGTGTTCAATGTCTACTCCTGAATCGATTACCGCCACGACCACCGTGGAAGATTTTTTCTTTTTCAGCATTTTGTAGGCTTGATCGGTGTACATGCCTTGTCCTTCACCATTATACCAATTTAAGGTGCCAGGAATGGCTTGAGCAACCAAATGTGGAACTGAAAATCCAAGAACAATAAGGAATGAGGAAAATTTATTCATGAGCTTTTTTTTCAAATTTAAAAATTAAACGGCAATGGCTGTGATTGGTCACAAAAAAACTTACAATTCGTCCAGAGCAAAGACCAATTTACCATTAATAAATGTTCGCCAAGCATAGTTTTGAACGAACGCAGCCTGACTTTCCATCGGCTTTTCAAAAATGACGAATGTGGCTTTTTTTCCTTTTTCAAGACTACCCAATTTATTTTCTTGAAAGGAAGCAAACGCTGCCCAAATGGTCATGCCTTTCATGACTTCATCGAAACTTAAGGCTTCATTTGGCAAAAATCCATTCATGGGTTCGTTTTGTCCGTTCTTACGCTGTACTGCCGCGTGAATCGTTAAAAAAGGATTGGTTGATTCCACCGGAAAATCTGTACCAACTGCCAGCATTCCATATTGTTTCAACAAACTTTTATAGGCATATGCTCCGAGCAAGCGATTTTTCCCCAAGCGTTTTTCTGCCCATCGCTGATCACTTGTTGCATGTGTTGGTTGAACTGATGGAAACACTGCATATTCAGCAAACTTGGCAAAATCGATTGGATCAATGACTTGTGCATGTTCCACCCTGAATCGGTGATCTGGATTTCTTTTGAACGCATCTTTATAAATAGCTAAAATCAAGGCATTCGCTGAATCACCAATTCCATGTGTATTCATTTGATAACCATGTTTCAAGCAGAAATCGGCCACTTTTTTCATGTCCCCAACGGAAGTCAACAATAATCCATGGCTATGCGGATCATCCGAATACGGTTTTTTCAAAAGCGCCCCTCTTGATCCAAGGGCACCATCGGCAAACACTTTGAATGAGCGAATGGATAAATTGCGGAATTGATACCTGCCATTTTTCTCTACAAATGCTCGGTTCTGTGGTGAATTCATCAGCATGGCATAAACATCCATTTTGAGTTTTCCGGATTTGACCAAGGACCTAAACATCGCAATGTGCTTAAAATCAATTCCTGCTTCATGAACCCCGGTAATGCCATATTGATATAGTTCCTCTTGAATTTCCAATATCGTTTCTTTCACCTGATTGAGGGAGTAACTGGGCAACACTTTCGTCACGAGATCCATGGCATTGTCCACCAAAAGGCCTGTTGCTTGACCATTTTCGAACCTTACCTCTCCTCCAGAAACATCATTCGCAGTGATCTGGGCTTTATTCAATACATAATCATTGACGAGGGCAGCGTGTCCATCGACACGATATAAACACACCGGAATGTCTTTAAAAACTTGTGATAATTTGCTGTTATTCGGCATGGAATCATTTGCCCACAACGATTGATCCCATCCACGTCCAATGATGAATTTATTACTCGATTTTGCCGCATATTTTTCACAGCGATAAAGGACTTCATCCATGGACTTCGCTCCCGTTAAATCGACACCTAATTTCTGATTTGCATACATGAGCATGTGTCCGTGCGCATCTGTTAATCCTGGATAAATATCCTTTCCCAACGCGTCGATTTCTTCATCGTATCGGTATTTGTTTAAGATCTGTCGCTCCGGACCAACCTCGATGATTTTTCCGTCGCGAATAGCCATGGCTTCTTGAACAGAGTTCGCATCGTCCATCACGTGGATTTTAGCATTGTGTATCACCAAATCCACTTTTTGACCTTTCATACAAGAAAGGAGCATTCCCGTCAAAACGAAAAAAGGAAAAATGATTGATTTTAACATATGTAAAGATTAAAATGGATAGCCGATTCCGAAATTAAGGTAATTCGGCAAGAATGGCTTCGGCATGATTTTTTTGACTTGATCTAAGGTCATATTGAAATGATCCATTCCTTCTTGATAATACGTTGCTCTTGTTCCCATCTCTTGGAATACCCACTTCGCTCCTTGTGCAAAAGCAGGATTGTAAATTGGGAAACCGACATCCAAACGAATGATAAAAAACTCTAAGTCCATGCGCAGACCGAGTCCAGATGAGATAGCAATCTGAGGGACAAAGGTATTCCAATGAAATTGACTTCCCATGCGACTCGCATCCTCACGGTATGTCCAAACGTTCCCGAAATCTGTAAACAATGCACCTTTGAAAGTGGATCCCAAATTGAATCGGTATTCAAAAGAGCCAGCAAAACGAATATCCGCAATTTGTGTCGCCAAGCGATTCGTGTCCAAGTGATACTTGTACGCACCAGGTCCAAGTGCACGTGCTCGCCATCCACGGTTATCATTCGATCCTCCACCAAAGAAACTGTAGTCGTACGGCATCGAAGTTTTGGAGTTTTTATATGGTAATCCAGCACCTGCTGATAATTTCAAATGCAAGGATGAACCGGTCAAAATACGCTTACTCATAATCAATTGGTTGTCCAAACGGACAAATTGCGAATAAGGTTGATTGCGCAATAGATACTGTCCATTTAAGGTGTCTTGGCGTGCCCTAAATTGGTACAATAAATTACCTGCAGCATCAAAAGTGGAGTTGAAATAAACGGATGTGTTCATCCAATTTGCACGTTCCTTTCCGTCCTTCAAGTCTTTTTCTTTGTTGTTGTATTCGTAAGAAAATTTGAAGTCCTGCCAAATAAATTGATTGTTATAGGTACTATTTAAAAAGACATCATTGATTTGATTCAATTGATTCTGAAACGCGTCGCTTTTCTTAATTGAAACGTATTTAATGACGGATGCACCTGGCAATCCCATTTGAAAAACTTGTGTTTTCCCAACTAAAAACTTCCACATATAGTTCAACTGAAACACACTTCGGTCGAAGATGCTTCGTTTCTCAATGTTGTATGCTGTCGTTAAAATCGTTCTTGGTTTTTGACGTTTGCCTAACATCGTAACTGGTGTTGGAAACAATCCAGGTAAATCAAATTTCAAACTTGGACCAAATTCGAAGGTGTTGAAGGTACGTCCCTTCCCTGCCCCAACGGTCTGTCCAGACTGATCTTGAAAGACCAAGGGTTGAGATTCAAATCCACCTCCAAAGGTAAACACCATTTTACCAGCGCCACGATTGATGTTCTTATTCGTATAGTTAATGGAAGCATTCGCACCAAGCAAACCTGCTGAAGATGTAAACTTGGGATCGAACCCATAGGTTTGTTTTTTTGCTGGCTCGAGAAAATAATGAACGTCTAATTTATTTCCTGGTTTCTCAATAATGATCGGTTTTACGGAACTAAAGATACCCAATTGGACAATCGATCGGTAACTACGGTCAAGGTAATATTCTTTGTATTTATTATCGTGCTCCAAGTAATTTTGCAGCTCCAAAATGGATGGTTTTATCCACGGTTGCTCACCGTTATACGTTACGGTTACTTTTCGAAATGGATTCGTGGTTCCCGGTGTTGCTTTTTTATCCGCTAATTGTTTCTTTGTGTACAAAATTTCATCGTACGAAAATGATCTAGTTGTGCGCAAAAACTGAGGCGCAATTGGATCATACAGTCCGAGTTGTTGATCTTTCATTAATTGTGCAAAACTTGAATCCATGTTTAAGCTATCGGACAAATGGAAATAAACATTTGCAATGGTCATTTCAACATATGGAACACGAATCAAACTATCCTTTTTGATTTCAGAAGGAATAAAACGGTCATCAAAATGCACTTGCAACCTCACCTTCATGGTTCGTTTATTCGTATCCGCAGTATACGTAATGCTACTCGATGAGAATTTATACACTTGATCATCGCGAAGGTATTTCGCCACTTTTTCGCGGTATTCATTTAGGTAATCAGAATCGAAAGGTTGATTTAACAAGGGATGTTGACCTGTCAGTTCGATTTGTTTTTTGACATACGCCGCATGTTTATCGCGCAGTAATTTGGCCCCGGAATACGAAACGGAATCGATGACATATTGTGCCCCTGTTTGAATGATATAACTCGGATAGGCAAATCGTTTCTTTTCGTTCAAACGTAAATTCCCGCTTACTTGACCATAGTAGTAGCCCTTTTTGCGCAAATAAAATCCAAGTTGCTCAATACTCTTTTGATAGAGAATCGTATCAAAAACAATTGGTTTTTGCCCAAATTTGTATTTGACCTTCTCTTTCCAAAGGACTTTTGTAAAATTGGCTTCTCGGTATTCTTTTACGATGTATGTGGAGTCCCCACGCAAATATGCTTTGCGATTGCGTTTCTCGTTTACTTTTTGAACTTTTTCCTTTTTGCGATTTTGTTTCTCCAGAAATGACTTGTACTTCAACTCGCGTTTATTCGCCACTTTCGATGAATCAATGGCGTTAAATATCCGCAATTTTACATTGACGTAGAAATTTCGTTGATTGGGTTGTTGACGAACAATTAATCCCAACTCGTATTTATCGATATTCGGATTGTCCTTGACTTGAATGGTGTTCGAGCGCAACAGATACCTCCCTGATGGAACGTTACGGGTTAAATCACATGCTGATAAAACAAACAGCAGGATGACCGTAATATTTATTAATTTCGCTTGAAGTTTCATGCCTGAGTGCAAAAATAACAATAATCAAGTTGGAAAAAATTTCAATACAAAAGATAAAATGGATTAAGCGTTTGCACTTGAAAAAATACCGTGCAGAAGAAAAGCTAATTTTAGTCGAAGGAATGAAACTAGTCTTGGAGCTTTCTCAGCAATTTCCTGATTTAGTGCATTCCTTTTATGTGGACAAAAACGAAGAAATCGAATTAGATCCATCTTTCACTTGTTTTTCCTGCAGCACAAGTGAATTAGAGCGCATTTCGCAATTCAATACAGCTCCGACAATGATTGGTGTTTTTAAAGAACCTAGTCTACCTGAGTTCGACTCTACCAAACGAATACTGGTACTGGAGAGCATTCAGGATCCCGGGAATCTCGGCACCATTATTCGAACGGCTGATTGGTTCGGATTACAACAAATTGTTTGTTCCAAAGACACCGTGCATTGTTACAATTCCAAAGTCATTCAAGCTTCAATGGGAAGTGCCTTTCGCATTCCAGTTTTTTATGAAAACCTCGATGAATTTCTACCAAAATGGAAGTTACCTATTCATGGAGCGCTTTTAAATGGCGTTCACATGAATGAAATTGATCCAAGTGAAATAAAAATTTTAGTCATGGGTAATGAAGGGAAAGGAATTTCAGAAATGCTCCAACGGCATATCAGCCAAGCAGTTACTATCCCAGGTTATGGTCAAGCTGAGTCCTTAAATGTCTCCATTGCCACCGGAATTTTACTTCATCATTGGAGTCAATCAAAAAAGGATTGATCTAATTCAAAGAAAAGGCTGTATTTTTGCAAATCCCAACTGCGAAAATGATTGATTTCGACTTATACGAAGCAAAGAAGCTTTACCCTTTTCAAGAACAAACCGTTAACCAGGTTCTAGATGAACTTCGGAAAAATGGCGCGAATTTTAATTTGCTCTACCAACTTCCAACTGGAGGTGGAAAAACGGTGATTTTCTCTGAAATTGCGCGTCGATTCATCGAGCAATGGAACAAAAAGGTGTTGATTCTCACCCATCGCATCGAACTTTCGGTTCAAACTTCACAACAGTTATCCGCCATCAAAGTCGCAAACAAGGTCATCAATTCAGAGGTGAAATTGCTAGACGATCAAGGAGATTACCAGTGTTTTATCGCGATGGTAGAAACCTTGAATAATCGCTTGAATGAAAACGATAATTTCATTGAGGACATCGGATTAGTCATTGTTGATGAGGCGCATTACAACTCCTTCAGAAAAATCTTCCAATTTTATGAAGACGCGAACATACTAGGTGTCACAGCGACTCCGCTTAGTTCGAACCGAAATTTACCATTGAAGGATAATTACAATAAATTACTCGTTGGTGAATCCATTTCCAATTTAATTGAAGGTGGATATTTATCCAACGCGGAAACATATCAATACGATGTCAATCTGCACGGATTGAAGATCGGTACCAATGGTGACTTTACCGTGAGTAGTTCGGATTTATTATACAGCAACTACTTCATGCAAGAAAAATTGATTTTCGCTTATGAAGAAGTGAGTCTCGGAAAGAAAACCTTGATTTTCAATGCTGGAATCGAAACATCTCGACGCGTAGAAGAATCGTTCAAAAAATTAAAATACAACATTCGTCACTTGGACTCTACCTTTAGCGACAAGGATCGAAAAGATGTCATTCAATGGTTTAAAGTCACACCAGGAGCCATTCTAACCTCGGTTGGAATCCTCACAACTGGTTTCGATGAACCAACGGTTGAATCCATTATCATTAATCGAGCAACGCGCTCTTTGACATTATATCACCAAATGATTGGACGCGGATCCAGAAAATTGCCAAACAAAAGTGATTTTCAAATCATCGATTTGGGAAATAATGTACGTCGCTTCGGTTACTGGCAAGATTACATCAACTGGCAAGATGCCTTTAAATTCCCGGATCGCTTTTTGGAATCACGTATTTCAGAGTTGGAGGACATGGAGTTTGAAGTGGAATTTGAATTTCCAAAAGGATTCGATAAATACATGCCTTCTGCCATTTTAGAGGAATTCAACATCAAAGAATGTTATTACGAATGTCTGGAACGTGGAGAGAAAGGAAAAGTAGCCATTGACCTATCCATTGAAAATCACTTTAAAGCCATTGAAACGGCAGCAAGTAATTTAGATCATGCCCTTGATTTAATGAATGTTATTCAAGATCATATCGAGCATAGATTGAAGCATTACACCAAGTGTATTTCTAAAAGTACCGATAACTATTTCAAGTATTTGTTAGAAACCTATAACCGTCAATTGGCACAAAAAATCCGTTTGAATATTGAAGATTGATGCTTTTTCTGTAATTTTAAATGCACATGAAAAATATCATTCTTATTCTCTTCTGTTTTCTTCAGAGCATTTCTTTTGCACAAGGAACAAAAATCAAAACGTATCTGGATACCAAACAGTTCTACGCTCCGAACATTGGTAACTACATTGAAATTTACATGCAGTTTGTTTCTTATTCTGTTGTTTTTAAAAACGAAGGAAGGGGATTGCGTGCAAAAGTGCTGATTTCGGTGGATATTAGTGACAGTACTCAAACTGTGTTCAGCGATCGATACGTACTAGAGTCCCCAGAAGCGATTGACAGTGTACAAGATGATTTTTATGAAGTCATTCGAGTGCAATTAAATCCCGGTAAATACTCCATGAAATTAAACATGTTGGATGTTTACAAGGAATCTTCTGAAATTTCCGGGATCATCCCCATTCAAGTTGAAGACTTGTCAAAAAACATAAAAATGTCCGATGTCCTAGTGGCCGAATACGCTTATCCAACAGAAGACCAAAGCAATTTCACGAAATCGGGATACCACATCATCCCGATGCTTTCAAGTTTCTACGCTACGGATTCAAAGAACATTCCGTTGTATTTAGAATTGTATGGAACTGAAACCATTCAGGATAGTTCGTATCATTTCTCCTATCGCATCATCAATACACAAGACGCAACCGAAATCCCTGGATTTACCAAATCTTCTACTTTAACGAAGTCAAACGTTGTTCCGGTTTTCGAATCCGTTAATATAGAAGAATTAAGCTCTGGCAGCTATCAAATTGAGTTTCGCGTCAGCACCACTAAAAATGAAATTCTTGCGGTTCAAACGTACGACTTCGAACGAAGCAATGAAAATAACTCCATGTTTTCCATGGAAAATTTAATGTTAGACCCAGCCTTTCAAAAATCCATACCAAACGACAGTGTTTTTTACTACCTAGAATGCTTAATACCGATTTCAAAACCTGCGGAAATTAAAAATATCATTGAAACTCTGAAAGAAAAAGACGAAAAAAACGCACGGAAACACATCCAAGGGTATTGGACCTTAACGACCCCAACAAATCCGTACGAATCTTGGCTGAAGTATAAAACGCAAGTGGATTTTGTTCAAAAGATTTATGGGAATAATTTTCAAGAAGGATTTGAAACAGACAGAGGGAGAGTCTACCTTAAGTATGGCGCACCGAATCAAATAAACGCAAGAGAATCATCTCCATCTGAATACCCTTATGAAATTTGGACGTACAACAAAATTGGTATTTACAGTAACAAGCGCTTCATTTTCTACAATCCAGATTTGGTCAATAATGCTTACCGCTTATTGCATTCGGACATGATTGGTGAATTAAAAAATCCAGCTTGGCCTCAAATCTTGGCGAAAAGAAACACCTACAATGGTAATGTGGATAATCCAAACCAAAATAATGTGAAACATTGGGGAGGTGATAGCAACGATTTGTTCCGTCAATATTAAGAAATGAATACAAGACTAGCGGTTGTTATTCTCAATTTTAATGGTCAACAGCACCTTGAGCGTTACTTACCTAGTGTCGTCAAACATTCAGCTCCTTACCAAGTGATAGTTGCCGATAATGGTAGTACCGATCACTCCGTTTCCTTTCTCTCAGCGCACTACCCTTCCGTTCAACTACTCGAATTAAAACATAATTTTGGCTTTGCGGGTGGATACAACGTCGCACTCGAACAAATCAAAGACAGTTTTGACTACTATTTTATTTTAAACAGCGACGTTGAAGTGACAGAAAACTGGATTAATCCCTTGCTTGCGTTTCTGGAGGAGAATCCTTCCGTTGCAGCTTGTCAACCCAAAATTAAATCGTGGAATAATAAAAGTCAATTCGAACACGCTGGAGCAGCTGGCGGTTTCATTGACAGCAATTACTTCCCCTTTTGTCGTGGACGCATCTTTGATCGTCTCGAGTTGGATGAAACGCAATATGACTTTAACCTACCAATTACATGGACATCTGGTGCTGCCATGCTCATTCGTGCCAATTTATTTCACGAAGTCCGTGGATTCGATTCAGATTTCTTTGCACACATGGAAGAAATAGACCTTTGTCTACGTTTAGGAAATAAAGGACATCAATTTTTCTGCATTCCAGAAAGTACCGTTTATCATTTGGGCGGCGGGACCTTGGACTATCAATCACCCAAAAAAGTCTATTTGAATTTCAGAAATAGCCTGTTCATGATCATGAAAAATCATGCCGGCCCTCTCCTACCGATGTTGTTTTATCGCATGTGTTTGGATGGCATTGCCGGAATAAAATTCTTGATTTCTGGACAACTTAAAAATACGTGGATGGTCTTTTTATCACACATGAATTTATATGTGCAATTTGGAAGATTCTATAAAAAACGTCGACAAATCCGCGTACGGAAAAGAAACTTTATCCGCTATAACGGTCAAATCATTTGGGATTACTACTTCCTGAAAAACACCATTTTTACCGCACTTAACAAACGAAAATTCAATTAATGAAAACGAGTTTATTCACCACATTTAGCTTTCTAACGGCGATTTCTTTTGCTCAAGTTAAAGAACTTCAAACGAACAGTGACAAAGCAAAAGGTATGATTGGCAAACCTGCGGACACCTTCAATCCATATGTGTATGTGATGCCAACCATAGGTACAGGTGGACATGGACACACCTTCCCAGGAGTGACAACGCCATTTGGCATGATGCAATTGAGTCCAGATACGCGTTTCGATGGTTGGGATGGCTGCGGTGGATATCATTACTCCGATTCCATTATTTATGGATTCAGTCACACGCATTTGAGCGGGACAGGTGTTCCTGATTACGCCGATTTATTAATTGTCCCTCAATCCGGAAAAAAAGCCAAATTAGTCGGTAAATATGTGGATCCAAAAAATGGCTATGGATCTCGCTTCTCTCACAACGAAGAAAAAGCACGTGCAGGATACTATGAAGTATACTTAAAGGATGAGGATATTAAAGTCCGCTTAACAACAAGTGACCGATCTGGCATTCATGAATATACTTTTCAAAACAAAAAAGGAAAGAAATTCATTTTGTTAGATTTAGATTACCGTGACAAAGTCTTGGATGCTGGATTTGAAATCGTAAATGATTCAACCATATCTGGTAGACGCGTTTCGGAGGCTTGGGCAAATCAACAACATTTCTATTTTCAATTGGAAACCTCCATTCCATTTATTTCTGCGAAACCAGTAAAAATTGCAGGAACGAACAAACTGTTATTGGAATTCCCAAAGAACACAAACATACTATATGTCAAAGTGGGCATGTCTCATGTCGACCAAAAAGGAGCAGCCCATAATTTGCAATTGGAAATTCCTCGTTTCGATTTCATGCAAGTTTATTCTCGAAATGTCGAAAAATGGAACAATGAACTCAGTAAAATCAAAATTGAATCCTTGAATTTTGAAGACGCCATCATATTCTATACAAGTTTGTATCATTCCATGGTCGCGCCAAATTTAATGAGCGACATAGATGGAAGGTACCGTGGACGCGATCAAAAAATCCATCAATTGGTCAAAGACAATCAGTACACCGTATTTTCACTTTGGGACACCTACCGAGGAAATCATCCACTTTTCACCTTGATTCAACAAGAACGAACCACACAGTTTATCCGAACCTTTTTACGTCAATTCGACGAAGGTGGAGATTTGCCCGTTTGGGAATTGGCTGCTTGTGAAACTGAATGCATGATTGGATACCACAGCGTGAGCGTGATGTCGGATGCTTACATGAAAGGCATCGATGGGACAAGCAAAAAAGGCGCTTTAGCGTACGACGCCAAAAAAGCACTATCGGACATGCACTTTACAGCAAACATTAACGAGCTAGGCAAACAAACGTATGCGAGCAAAGGATATTTGAGTTCAAGTGATGAACCAGAATCCGTTTCAAAAACGCTGGAATATGCCTACGATGATTTTTGCATCGCAGAAATGGCACAAGCTTTAGGAAATACTGAAATGGAGAAAAACTACCGCAAACGTAGTTTTTCCTTCATCAATTTATTCGATCCAAATACCAAATTCATGCGAGCGCGACGTGGTGCTCAGTGGTACGGACCGTTTGATCCTTCTGAAGTGAACTTCAATTATACCGAAGCAAACAGCTGGCAGTATTCTTTGTATGCGCCGCAAGAAATTGAAGTCTTGACGAACTTACTAGGTGGACGTGATTCATTGGAAGCTTGGTTGGATCGTTTGTTTACGACTGAAATGAAATTATCTGGACGTGAACAAGCGGACATCACCGGCTTAATTGGACAATATGCACATGGAAACGAACCATCGCATCACATGGCTTATTTGTACAACTTTACTAATGCACCTTATAAAACTCAGTTCTATGTCGACCGCATTTTGAAGGAAATGTATCACGCCAAACCAGATGGATTATCAGGAAACGAAGATTGCGGACAAATGAGCGCTTGGTATGTACTAAGTTCATTGGGACTTTATCCAATTGCGCCAGGAAATACCATGTATCAAATTGGACGTCCTCTTTTCGCAAAGGCTACCATTAAAGTGGATAATCAAACCAATGCGCAAATTGACATTATCTGCAACAATCAGAGTGCAGCGAATTGCTACGTAGCAGCCGTGCGATGGAATGGCAAATTGCTTCCTGACTTTCAAATCGACCACAAGACTTTAATGTCTGGAGGTAAATTGGAATTTGATATGACAGACAAAAAGCCGGCAAAATCGAATTACCCTCAACTGTATGACGCAGCAATTCCATCGGATGTCGTACCAGCACCATTTGTAAAAACAGAACAACGCATTTTTGATCAAGAATTGTATTTGGAATTAGGTCACGTTGTTTTGAGTCCTTCAGATTCCTATGAACTGAAATACCGTTTGAATAATGGCCCTTGGAATACTTATGTTCAACCCATTAAAATCAAAGAAACGACAAACATCGATTTACAATTACTGCGTAAAAATGCAGCTGGAATCAGAGCAGAAAGTCCGATTGTATCCAGTCAATTTATTCGTAAAAATCCAAATGTCAGTTTGAAACTTGACACGAAATACTCCAATCAGTATGCGGCGTCAGGTGAAAATGCGCTGATCGACGGACTCATGGGAGGTAGCGAGTTTAGAACAGGTGATTGGCAAGGATTTTACGGGAAGGATGTCGTGGCAACCGTAACGTTCAAAGAACCGATGGCCATTCACGAATTTGGAGCTTCTTGTATCCGCGATCAAAAAGCGTGGATTTTCCTTCCTAAAGAAATTCGTTTTGAAGTTTCTTACGACGGAATCACTTATCAAAATCCACAAGTCATTTCGATACCGCAAGCTACGCAAAGAGATAAGAATCCATTCAATTGTATGTTTACTACACTGATTGAAACAGATAAGGTCCGAAAAATCAAGAGCATTCGCTACACGATTGTCAACCCAGGGAATTGTCCAGAATGGCATTTAGGTGTAGGTAATCCAACTTGGATGTTTATTGACGAATTGATTTTCAATTAGGACTTAAACAGCTTCAAGATCCTAGGTAAATTGTTTCGTTTCAAAATGGAATAGGATTTGTTCGTCGCACCAAATTTTCGATAGAACTGCGCAATGGCTTCGTTATTCGAACCGACAAAGTCTAATGTTTCGTGTGTGGCTTGTATCACAGAAATCACCTGATCCAGCAAAGCATACATCGCACCGTTCTTCTTGCCTTCTGAAGTGGCCGTTCCTTTTAAAAAGAAACACGTTCCTTTGTAAGAAAGGAAAACACCAGCCGCAAGAATTTCATTGTGTTCCTTTATCGCAAAAATGGAAAGATGTCCTTGTTTTTTTGTCGCCTCTAATAAATCGGATAAACGTTTCCACACTGCGTCCGTAAATCCACTCAACTCCTCCCCTTTTTGTTTTTTGAAGAAGGACACAAAATCGCTAGGCGAATCGATTTTTTCCACGCGGTAAGCAACAGGTATTTTTTTTAGCATTCGTTTCGCGTTAGACGAATACCCATTTCTAATTTCCTCCAAGGTAGGATTTAAATCTAACAGCTGATAGTGTCCTTGTCCATAAAAGGATGCATTTTGCGGAGTTGAGAAATTCAAATGTAGGTAACGCGCCGAAGAAGAAAGAAATTCAAGTATCTCGTTCATTGACTCTTCAGAATTACTAGCAAAATTCAAGGCGCGAATGAAAAACGGTTGTAAACGATAAGAAAAACCGAATTTGCTTGCAACAGGAACTGGTCCTAAGTAATTTCCTGCATCATCGCACAACATTTCCCAATTAGGATGTAATATATCCCAAACCCATGACAAAGAAAAAAAATCTAATTGCGCATCAGAAGCAACCATTTGATTCCATTTTCGTTTGTCTATATGTTGCGAGGCAAGAAGTTTCAAAGTTGAATTTTCAACGAAATTAACGGAATAAATTCAGTTTTAGTCTCTTCGAAGAATAAAGAATATGGAACTTGTTCTTTTTTCATTAACTTCGTTACACAAATTTGGATTGAATAAAAATAAAACGATACACATGAAAGCACTTAAAATTTTAGGTTTTACTTTTTTCTTAGGTTTGACATCTTTTGCACAACAGGTTCAAACACCTGAACAACACGCACAGGCTTTAACGCAAAGTCAAACAACCATGTTAAAATTGACAACTGCTCAACAAGAACAAGTGTATACGATCCACTTAGGAATCGCACAAAAAAATCAAGGAATTCTGATGTCCAATTATTCAGAAGACCAAAAGAAAGCGATCATTAAATCGAATGAAGAAGCAAGACTTGCCATGTTAAAGAACATTTTAACAGCTGAACAATTTGCTAAATTGGAACAAGCGGCAACAGAGCAACGCAACCATTAAGCGAAATTATCTTTCGGAAAGCCCTGACTTAATCGTCAGGGCTTTTTTTGTGATTTTTTTTCGCTAGCTTCCGGATGACGGCATAGTTATTGACAGCGCCTTGGTTATTACTTCATCATTCCATTCTTTTGACCGAACGATGAAATATTAATTTTGTCTGTATAGAACTCAATTATGAAAAAAATTATCACTCCCCTATTCCTTGCCGGACTCCTATTTCAAGGATGTGCGCAATCGAACGCAACGAGCAAGCAAACCAAGCCCGTGCAACCCAAAAGCGAAATCACCTTTGAACTGGCGGATTTCCTAAAGGAAAATACACTTTTAGACAAAGAAGTTGAGCGCGTTTTCAAACAAATGGATGACACCGCGATTGTTGCGCAGCTGATTATGCCTGCAGTTGGACGTCTAGGTCAAACAAAAGCAACAATCGACCAACATATCAAAGACAGAGTCATAGGTGGAGTTCTGATGTTAAATGGGACAAAAGAAGAATTTTCAAGTTGGATTAAAGATTTTGAAACCAACAATAGCAAATACGGAAACTTGCCGTTTTTATATAGTGCGGATGCCGAACCAAGTCTAGTAAACCGTAAAATCATTGGATCAACACCCGTAAAGAAAGCGAATGAACTGAAAAATGTTGATGAAGTGATTGCGTGTGCAAAGACCATTTCAGCTGATTTGAATGCAATTGGGATCAATTACAATTTCTCTCCCGTGGTAGATATGTCTCCCAATACAACGGTTGGATTCAGAAGTTTTGGAGCTGTACCCGCAAACATTATTCCTTGGTCTGATGCCTTCATTCAAGAAACGCAAAAAAACAACATCATTGCGACTGCTAAACACTTTCCTGGACATGGATTGGTAACAGGAGACACGCACAAAGCTCTTCAAGTGATTGACGGTGAAATGAAAGAAATCTGCAATTATCCAACATTAATTGCGAATGGTGTTCTATCGATTATGGTTGCACACATCGCCGTACAGAACAACGCGAAATACGACACAAAAGGTTTACCATCAACCTGTTCAGAGAAAATCGTTACGAACTTATTGAAAGACAGCCTTGGATTTAAAGGATTAATTGTGACCGATGCGATGAACATGGGAGGCGTGGTAAACGTTCCTCAAGCTGCCTACAAAGCCATTCATGCTGGATGTGACATCGTTCTCATGCCACTTGACGCAAAGAAAGCGCACGCAGAATTATTAGCTGCTTATCGAACGGACAAAGAATTCAAAAAGCGCGTGGATGAATCTGCGAAAAAAGTGCTTCGCATGAAAATCGCCATGGGACTTTTGAAATAAATTAAGAGAGATACAAATCGATCAATCCTTCAGGAGCTTTTACATAAAGCTCCTTTTTTTTGCGTTGAACTTTTTGAACAAGTCCTTCAAAAATTGGAATGAGTACTTCTACTCCATCCTTGCTTAGCTGCAACAATGGATTAGCTGCCATATCAATGACATTTTCAACCACACCCACATTTCCATGCACTTCATCGATTACCGTGTAACCAATGATCTCGTGATCATAGAAAGAGGTTTGATCTAATTCTTGTAAAAAAGCTTCTGGTAAATACACCGGCTTTTTCAAAATACGCTGAGCATCCTGCTCACTATTAATCCCCTGAAATTTAACGGCGACAAATCCCTTGGTCTTCATCTTTAAATTCTCCACAAAAAAGGGAATTAAACTTCCGTCGATTTCAACGAAAACTGCGTCCAACGTAGCATAATCCGATGGATTAGAAACGTCTAAAAACAGCGAAACTTCACCTTTAAATCCGTGAAGTTTCGCTATTATTCCTAAATAAAAACAATCTTTTTTTTGCATACAGCTTATTCAGCCGCAGACTCTTCAGAAGCCTCAGGTGCTGCTTCTTCTGTTGATTCAGCTACTGGAGCTTCTTCAACTGCTGGCGTTTCTTCAACAACCTCTTCAACTGCTGGAGCTTCTTCCGCTGCTGCCTCTGCTACTGGAGCTTCTTCAACAACTTCTTCTGTTGCTACTTCCACAGCCTCTTCAGCTACTTCTTCAGCAACTTCTTCAACTACTGGAGCGTTTTTCGCTGCAACTTCCGCTGCTTTAGCGATTTTCGCTGCTTCCTCTGCTTGTTGACGAGCAATTTTCTCTTTCTCAGCGTTTTTCGCTAATCCAGATACTTTGTTTTGAACTTTTGCGTCTTTATCAGCCAACCAAAGAGCAAATTTCTCTTCCACTTGTTCTGCTGTTAAAGCACCTTTTTTTACACCGTTTAATAAGTGATTTTTGTACAATACACCTTTGTAAGATAAAATCGCACGAGCCGTATCTGACATCTCAGCACCAGTTTGAACCCAATTCAAAGTAGCTTCGAAATTGATATCAATCACCGCTGGATTTGCAGTTGGATTATACGTCCCTAATTTTTCGATGAATTTACCATCTCTTTTTGCACGACTATCTGCTGCAACCAAATGAAAAAATGGTTTACCTTTTTTACCGTGTCTTTGTAATCTAATTCTTGTTGCCATAATTTTACAATTTGAGGTACGAAACCTACGTTTATAAATGAATTTGTGGGTGCAAAGATACGAAGGATTTTCGAATTCCCTAACTTAAAGCGAATAATTCTATTTCCCTTTGGCTTTGATGACTATGATCACGGTGTAAAACATGATTTTAATGTCCAAAGCGAGGCTGCGATTCTTTAGATAAATCAAGTCGAATTTCATGCGCTGAAGCATTTGATCTACGTTTTCGGCATACCCATATTTTACTTGTCCCCAAGATGTAATTCCTGGTCTAACTTTCGTCAATTGGGTATATTGTGGTTCTACTTGAACGATTTGATCTATGTAGTATTGACGCTCCGGACGAGGACCAACTAAGGACATTTGTCCCAATAGCACATTGAAAAACTGCGGGAATTCATCCAGTCTTGTTTTGCGCATAAAGCGTCCAATTGGCGTAATGCGTGGATCCCCTTCAGATGATAACTGAGGTCCTTGTTGTTCCGAGTTTACGTACATGGTACGAAACTTAATGATTCGAAAAGATTTACCGTTCATACCTACCCGATCCTGCAGAAATAGAATGGGTCCCGGTGATGACATCTTTACCGCTAATGCTGAAAATAAATAGAAAGGAATGAGGCAAATAACTGCAATGAAGGAAATGACAATATCCATTAACCGTTTAACCGCCTGTTGCCAGAAAGGCATCGCATCTGGAATGATCTCAATCAATAAGGCTCCATAAATGTTTGTCATTTCAACCGACCCAGCCAAAATTGCGTACATATCGGGCAGTAATTTTATTCGAATTCGACCATTGTCAACCCGAGAAATAATATCTTTCAAGCGATTGTGATCCGAGCTCTCCACTGCTAAAATGACTTCCTCGACTTCATGATGCAGCAGTATGTCATCTAAATTCGTTGCATGACCGAGATAAGGAATACTGTCCGTTAACAAGGTGTCCTTTCCATTCACATTGACATATCCGATGAATGAATTAACGTTTTGCTGTTGTTGAATTAACTCTTGATAAATTTCTACCGCCTTTTCATTTCCACCAATTATCAAGGTTTTAAATCCATGTCCATTGCTTCGAATGAATTGAATCAACAAGGTATTGAAAACTAAACGTGGAATAACCGCAATAAAAAAATGAATTCCGAATAAAAATAAAATGGAGCGATAGTAATTTTGATATGACTTGACATCATCATCAATCAACAGGGTGAAAAATAAAACGATGGTACCAAAGAAAGCTGCAACCAATGTGAGATTCAACATCTTTAGTCGGAACATGCGACGAATGTCGTGATAGGTGCCCTGAATAAAATAAAATGACACCCAGAATAAAGGAATAAAAGCCAACCCAAGAAAGAACTTGGAGTCTGCAAGAAACGCCTGTCCTTCTATTTGAGTTTTCCTAAAATAAAAGAAAAGTCCCCAAGCTAATCCTGCAAAACAGTAATCAATGACGATTAAACAAGAAGCCCAAAAACGATCTTTCATTTACTTATAGACGATTTTTATATTATCAATGCAAATGAAACTTTCCGTCATGTCCGATTCCAATTTCGCTTTAAACGCCTGGACGAAATGGGCATCATTCACAGAATTCCCAATTAACTCAGTCAATTCAATGTACATCTTTTTCCATTTTACCGTTGCCGCGGGTTGCTTATTAAAACCTGCATTATCTTGGTATTTATTGGACAAGGAACTTACGGCCAAAAATCCTTGCAAGAAAGAATTGGTGTTGTAATAATCGATTTCAATAAAACAGGCCTTATTCTTTGGGATGGCTAATTGATCTGTTGTGTACGCCAACCATACAGAATCATTGGCATTCAGGATAACTTTACCGTACGTGGAGCCATTGAAAGGCATGATGGCTTCGCTCGTTGTAAATAAATTGGCAACACTCGAATTGGGATCCTCTTGCAATTTGATGGTGGCATCCTCAAAATCTTCAATCCAAAAATTAATGTTGTCCTTATAACTAGTAACTGGATTCAAGGTAAGTGTTTGATTTTTCACAAACTGAGCATTGACCTCGTAAGAATTCATAAATGGATATATCATCTTATTCGCTGATATTCCATTATTTCGAACAGCGGGAAATATTTTAATGTTCACATTTCCTTCTTTCAGTACTGGAATTTTAAAAGGAACTTGAAAACAACCCAGCATTTGATCATCGATGTAGACCCATACATCCCGAAAATCTTGTGTTAATTGTCCTTCTGCTCCGGATAAAGCTGGATTAGAAACGAGCGTCATGCTATTCACTTCTAGCCAAGCGGGATCAGGATTGTTTTTTATACATCCAACCAAAAGAAACAGAAAAGTGACGTAACCTAAAATTCTCATCATGTGTGTAACGAAAAAAAAATGAATTTATTTTACAAATTGATTTGACTCCGAAATTCGATCCAAAATATAGGAAGCGACCTCCATTGCATGATGCGCTTCTTCCAATCCAACAATCGCTTTTTCTTCGGTTGAAATGGATTGAGCGAAAGCTTTCAATTCCAGCTGGATCGCATTTAAATCCCCCGTTGGAATGGGTTCATACTTCAAGGTTTTGAAACCCGTCGTTTCATTCAATTGAACGTGTGATTTTTCTGCTGTTTTGGCTAGAAAATCAACTGTAATGGAATGGTCCGACATAAAAAAACGCGTTTTTCGAAGACGATGCTTGGCAATTCGAGATGACGTTAAATTGGCAACACACCCATTTTCAAACTCCAAACGAACCGAAGCAATATCTGTCGTTGAACTCAGTACTTCCATTCCCGATGCGGAAATGCGTTTTACACGTGAATTAACAACTTTCAACGCTATGTCAATATCGTGAATCATGAGATCCAATACAACAGAAACATCCGATCCACGTTCTTGAAAAGGAGCTAGACGATGGGATTCAATAAACATGGGCATATCGATCTGTCCTTTTGCCGCAATAAACGCTGGATTAAATCGCTCCACGTGTCCGACCTGAACAACCACCCCCGCCTCTAGTCCATAGGTTAACAAAGACTTAGATTCCTCCACGGTTTGACAAACCGGTTTTTCAATAAAAAGGTGCTTTCTTTTTTTTAATGCTTGAACGGCCATAGAAAAGTGAGCGGCAGTTGGACAAGCCAATAAAATAGCCTCTGACGCTGCGAGCAGATCCTCGTATGAAGCATAGGCTTGTAAAGAAAATTGTTGTGCCACTTCGCTTTGAATCGAAGGATCCGTATCGAAGAATCCAACCAGTTCAAATTCATCCTTTAACAACAATAAGTTTTGAAGGTGAATTTTTCCTAGATGTCCTGTACCAACAACGCCAATTTTCAACATAATCGAACCGCACTAATTAAAAAAAAGCCATTAATCAAAAGACTAATGGCTTTAAGCTGACATAGAATAATTTTATTTTTTTACAGAATCCACAACGGCTTTAAAAGCCTCTGGGTGGTTCATTGCTAAATCTGCAAGTACTTTACGATTTAACTCAATACCACTTTTGTGTACTGCTCCCATAAATTGAGAATAACTCATACCGTGAAGGCGTGCACCTGCGTTGATACGTGTAATCCATAATGAACGGAAATTTCTTTTCTTTTGTTTACGACCTGAGTAAGCATAAAGCAAACCTTTTTCAATAGCATTTTTCGCTACGGTCCAAACATTTTTTCTTCTTCCAAAGTAACCTTTGGCTAGTTTCATCAAGTTTTTTCTTCTTGCTCTTGATGCAACGTGATTGACTGATCTTGGCATAATTTTTAAGTTTTTTGATAAAGAGTGCTTCGACTTCGAAGGCTTAGTTACTCGTTACCGGGTTAAACAATTTACAAACCAACAAAGGACTATTTCATGCACAATTGCAATTTCACATTCGATAAATCGGCACTGTGTACCAATCCAGCGTGTGTCAAATTACGCTTACGTTTCGTAGCCTTCTTTGTTAAAATGTGGCTTTTAAAAGCGTGTTTACGCTTGATTTTTCCACTACCAGTGATGGTGAATCTCTTCTTAGCACTGGATTTTGTTTTCATTTTAGGCATTTCTACTTTTTTAAAAGTTAAACATCTATATCAGCTTCCTTATTTCTTTTTCGAGTTGATCATTAAGATCATCTTTTTACCTTCTAATTTTGGTAGTTGTTCAATCACACCACAATCAGCAAGTTCTTGTGCAAACTTCAAAAGAAGTATTTCTCCACGGTCTTTAAAGACAATGGTACGACCTCTAAAGAATACATATGCTTTTACTTTGCTCCCCTCCTCCAAAAACTTCTTAGCATGTGCTAATTTGAAATTGAAATCGTGGTCATCTGTATTCGGTCCAAAGCGAATTTCTTTCACGACAATTTTGCTTTGTTTTGCTTTTAATTCTTTTTGCTTACGCTTCTGGTTGTACAAGAACTTTTTATAGTCCATGATTTTACAAACCGGTGGCTTCGCATTTGGAGAAATCTCAACCAAATCTAATTCTTCTTCCTCAGCTAAAGCAATTGCTTTAGAAACGGACATTACTTGAGGCTCTTCACCTTCAATGACTAATCGAATTTCCGCAGCAACAATTTTATCGTTAATTCTGTGTTGCGCTTCTTCTTCTCTTTTTACAAATGGTCTCGAATTTCTTCTCATTCAATAATTTAAATACTTATGACAATTCCTCGGCGATTGCTTCTTGCACCATTGCAACAAACGCCTCTTGGGTAATTGAACCGTGATCTCCAGCGCCTCTTTGTCTTACTGATACTTGATTTGACTCAAATTCTTTCTCTCCGACAATTAACATAAATGGCACTTTTGCCAACTCTGCATCACGTATTTTCTTACCAATTTTTTCATTTCGGTCGTCAACAAGTCCGCGAATATCGTAATTATTTAGGAATTCTAAAACTTTTTCTGCGTACTCGTTGTATTTATCTGAAATTGGCAGGACAATAAACTGCTCTGTTGACAGCCAAAGTGGGAAGTCACCAGCACAGTGTTCCAACAATACCGCCACGAAACGTTCCATCGACCCGAAAGGCGCTCGGTGAATCATCACTGGACGATGTTTTTGGTTATCCGCTCCAACATACTCTAAGTCAAATCGCTCAGGTAAATTGTAATCGACTTGAATTGTTCCAAGTTGCCATTCGCGGCCTAAAGCATCTTGCACCATGAAATCCAATTTAGGACCATAAAATGCAGCTTCACCATATTCAACCACTGTTGGTAGTTCTTTTTCTGCAGCAGCTTCAATAATCGCTTGTTCCGCTTTCACCCAATTCTCTTCCGCACCAATGTACTTTTCACGGTTCACTTGGTCTCTTAACGAGATTTGCGCTTTAAAATTGTGGAAATTCAATGTTTTCAATACGTATAGAACGATATCAATCACATTTTTAAATTCTTCCTTCACTTGTTCCTGTGTACAGAAGATGTGAGCATCATCCTGCGTAAACCCACGGACACGTGTCAAACCATGTAATTCTCCGGACTGCTCATAGCGATAAACCGTACCAAACTCTGCAAATCGCGCAGGTAAATCCTTGTAAGATCTCGGTTTAGATCTAAATATCTCGCAGTGATGCGGACAGTTCATCGGTTTTAAATAAAACTCTTCATTTGGATCTGGTGTGCGAATCGGTTGAAATGAATCCGCTCCATACTTTTCGTAATGTCCAGATGTCACATAAAGTTCTTTGTTACCAATATGCGGTGTAATCACCTGCTGATATCCAGCTTTGCGCTGTGCTTTTTTCAAGAAATTCTCCAAGCGCTCACGCAAGGCAGCACCTTTCGGTAACCACATTGGAAGACCTTGTCCAACTTTCTGAGAAAAAGTAAACAACTCTAATTCTTTTCCTAATTTTCGGTGATCACGACGTTTCGCCTCCTCCAATTTCTCCAAGTGCTCCGTTAATTCAGCTTGTTTTGGAAAGGTAACACCATAAATACGTGTTAACTGTTTATTCTTCTCATCCCCTCTCCAATATGCACCAGCGATTGCCGTTAATTTCACCGCCTTGATGAATCCGGTGTCTGGAATATGAGGTCCACGGCATAAATCCGTGAAATTTCCTTGTGTGTAGAAAGTGATGGTTCCATCTTCTAATTCGGACAACAATTCCAACTTATATGGATCTTGTTTTTCCGTGAAATAGGCAATTGCCTCTGCTTTGGAGATTTCCTGACGAACAAATGGATTCTTTGCTTTCGCTAATTCCTTCATTTTTTGTTCAATCTTCTCTAGATCCTTTTCAGAAATGCTGTAATCCATGAAATCAACATCGTAATAGAATCCACTATTTACAGGAGGACCAATAGCCAATTTAATTCCTGGATAATAGAACTCCAATGCTTCTGCCATTAAGTGAGCAGATGAATGCCACATGGTTGATTTTCCATCCGTGTCGTTCCAGGTCAATAATTGCAATTCACAATTTTCATTGATTGGAAGGACCGCATCCTTCACTTGTCCATTGACACGTGCCGCTAAAACGTTACGCGCCAATCCTTCGGAAATGGACGTTGCAATTTGCAACGCGGAAGTTCCCTTCGCATATTCCCTGATTGTTCCATCCGGAAAAGTAACCTGAATCATCTGTTCTTATTGTATTTGAAGGTGCAAAGATAATAATATCCAAGTGAAAAAGGAAGGAATTATCCCTTCGTGTTTGAATCGGATAAATGCACCAATATTTGCTGAATGTCTTTCTGCAATGTTCGAAAGGATGCACCCATACCTTCAGAATCCAATTGCACATCTGGAATCTCCTTGGAAATGTAGGAAACAAAACGCCAAACTTCGAGGATATCAGAAACATTAACGGTATACGGCTCATACGTTGGATTGGACGAAACCATTAAAAATTGCTGCGCCTCTTTCAATTGATTGAACACGTATTTGAACACAATTCCATCGTTATTTGTCACCACCACACACGGTGTGTTCGATGGTAAACTCAACCAATCCTGAACAAATTCTCCAACAACATAAGATCCATGAGAAACTGGAGGCATCGAATCTCCTGAAATTGGAAACGCTCTATATTTTCTGTCTTTGGATAGAAATGGTAACTTCAACGTTGGCAATTCGCGCATGTACTCTGGATCAGCATAACCAGCAACGTATCCAGCCCTCACCTTCTCCGGAATCAATTCCACTTCTTCTTCATTATCGGCATTCACAACGGTCGTTAGAATACGTAAATTAGAACCTTTCGCACCGTTCTTCCAATGGTTTTCCATGGAACTCCAATCCGATTCACCATAAGTTGAAAAATCCTTTGCAATTAACTCATCCAAGGTTACTTTGTGGAATTGCGACATGGAAAGTAACATGTCCAAACTAGGCTGTGCTACCTCATTTTCATAACCACTATAAGTAGAGCGATTCAAACCAAGTGCTTGCGCAAGTTCTTCCTGGGATTTTCCAGAACGCTTTCTGAGAATTTTTAAATTGGCCGCAATAAACATTTTCTTGTCTTTTTAGACTACAAAAATAACAAATTACGAATAACTCATCAAAATTTTGATTAATATTTCATCATTGAGAAACGAAGCGGTAACTGATGTAGCCACTCACCGTTCCAGATCCTGCGTTAAATCGGGACATACCCGCGTATTTCAGGGCTTGCTCCATCATACAGGCCGAAGCATTTGAGCTTCGATTTTGATCAACGGACTTCGAGATCACACGTCCTGCATTGTTCACCGAAATATTTACGACAACGGTTCCGGCTGAATTGTAGCCGCATGTATAGCCTGGATTGCGCACATACCATTTTTTATTTTCGAAGGCTGTTCGTCCAGGAAGAGAGAAATCAACCATCACACTTCCCGCGAATTGATTTTGACTCCCGCTTTGATTCGTTGAACTTACGTTGCGATTCGCTGAGTTTGGCGCTGAATTTTTCAATCGCTCCGCTGATTCTGTTCGGATTCGTTCACGTTCTTTTGCACCACCAAATTCTTCGTATAAACTGCGTTCAAAATCACGTGCTGACTGCTCCGGATTACCTGAACGGGTAGAACTTGCCGCATCTTGAGACCAGTCCTGCTGTGAACGCTGTCGCGTATCGGATGCGTCGCGCACAACGTTTCTCACTTCCCCACCAGCAGACATCATCGGATCTTGTTGTAAAGTCAATTCCACTTCCTCTGGAACCTCTTCAATGGATACAGAGAATTCATCTGCTTCAATGGCTGTTTCTTTCCGAACGGTGGTCAATTCCAAATAGACGAAAATCCCAACATAGATGGTCATAATGGCCATCAAAATCTTAAAAAATTGTTCGGGATTTCGGAGCATTCTTTTCATTCCACCAAACTTATGAATGAATGTGTCATTGGGAAATAGTAACTTAGTTTATCTCCTTCTTGTAAAACGAAACTTTCATGATCGAAGCGTTGAATGCGATCGTATTGAATGGCCAAAACTTCTTTTCCATCGCGTGTAAATATCCCATGTTTCTCTTCAATACTTAAATAGAAATACTGTTGCTCAAAGGGTTTGATATTTGAAAAGGTAACAGGTAACACCATTTTACCTCCTTCATTCACCAAGCCAAAAAATCCTTCGCGCTCAACTAAGTAGCCCATCTCTGGAAAATACCGAATAAAGTCATATTCAAAAGGAAGAATGACTTTCCCTTTCACATCCAGCAAGGCCCAATTTCCTTTGTCTTTGACTGGCCAAAATCCGGTGTAGGGTCCACTTGCTTCGTAAACCGGTTTTTGAACCAACTTACCAGTGACATCCATCAATCCATATTTTTCTTTTTTTCGGTATACCGCATAGCCATGATGAAACTTGGCCACATTCAAGGCATCAGAAAACCATTCAACATTGGAAGGCAACATGAGTTTACCCGTCGAGTCAATGTAATTTAATTGTCCATTCACTTTCACCACTGCCCTATTTGATGACGAATCTAAATCTCCAATAAATTCATATTCTGGATGCACCTTAGACATTTTATGAGAAAAAGTGAGCTCCATTGGAGAATCAATGTACTCAACTTGTTCAAAATTCAAATCATACATGGTTATCTTTCCATCCTTTTCCGTATCGTAAAAACTTCCTGTAAAACTGATATCATTAAACTCAAGAGGAAAAACCAATTTACCAATTCTATCAATCACTCCATATTTGTCACCCTTGCGGACAATTGCACGGTTATTCACAAACTCAAGAATTTCATCGTATTGAAAATCTACCACCACTTGATTTTTCTTATCAATGATACCAAATTTGTCATCCTTCGAAACAACCGCTAATCCTTCTTGAAAAGGACCCACTTCGTTATACATCGCTGGAATGATTAATTTTCCTTGGCCGTTCATGAATCCATAACGACTTTCCTTGATGACCGGGTACAACTTCATTTGAAACAAATCGATGTCCACCGCTAATTCTTGCATAAATGGATAATCGGGATAATCTCTCTGAAAATCATGGTATTTTTCTTCTGAATAATCCTTCAAATAAATTTTATAGACATTACGCCAAGCTTCATTGACAAATGGATTGCTTTGATAGGTCCGAACAAAAGAAGCATATTCTTCCAGGGAATGCTGTGCGGTTGCCAAGGAATAAATTTCCTTTGCCGCTTCCATATGATGGGTATTTTCTGGACAATCCTGATAAAAAGACACGAAAGAAGTCAACAAACCATCTTTGGTGTATTCTTGAAATTGTAAATCGTAAAATAAGTGTTGTGCTTCTTGTACAAAGGAAGATTCCGGAAGGGAATCGATGTAGGATTTTAAAGCACTTGACACTCCTTTTTCCTTTGCTCGCTCAAAGGCCAATTGATCCCGTAAGTATACAGCTGTGTTTTTCGAGGGGAAAGTTGGATGTTTTTCAATGAACTGATTCCATGCTGAAACAGAGGGTTTTAATTGTATTTCATTAAAAATCAACTGACTGACATAGTCTCTTTGTGCAAAAATGGCATTGACATCCAAATTAAAATCGCTTTTCCACTTCAAGACTTGTTTTTCAGGAACATTGGACCAAAGTGATTCTGATTGCAACACAAAACGATAGGAACTATCTAAATTTCTAAAATCGTTTGTTGCGTATAATTTCGATAGTCCATAATAAGCAATCGCCGTACTTTTTTTCAATCCTTTTCGAAAGTACTCGTTCGCTAAACCATAATTTTTATCCGACAAAGCTTCCATTCCTTTTTTGATGGATTTTTGCCCAAAGCCATTCAACGAAAAAACCAGAAAAAAAAGTAAAACGCTTTGCTTTAGCAAATGACGGAACGAAATCATATTCTTTTGTCTATGCATTTTTCAATTCTGAAGGAATGAGGCAAACGGGTATCGGCTCCATTTTATGTTTATTTGCGGAATGGAATCCTCTGTAAATACGCAGTACTTCATGTTCTCTAACAGTAAGATTCGCTTCATCACCTGTAAAATCCATGGCCCATTCTAATTCTGGATACGTAGCGCCAATTTGATCTTCGTCACTTCGTCCATCTTCCCAAAGTCCATCGGTTGGAGCAGCGGTTAAAATAGATTGAACAACTTGAACAGACTCTGCCAATTGAAAGACCTGCGTTTTGGTCAAATCAGCGATTGGACTCACATCCACACCGCCATCTCCATATTTGGTGAAAAATCCAACACCAAAGTCCTCCACTCGATTCCCTGTCCCAGCGACCAAACAACGATTTGCTTGTCCAATTGCGTACAAAGTTGTCATACGCAAACGAGCACGTGAGTTCGCCATCGCTAACGGCTGATTCGTTGTTTCAAATGGCATTAAAGACTCAAAATTATTGAATAGATCCGTCAATGGGATTTCAAATGAGCTCACATTCTGGAAGCGTTGAGAAAGATCTTGGATGTGTTCCTGTGCTCGGTTGTATTCTGCGGATGTTTGCCGAATCGGCATATTCAACAAAATGACTTTTGCGCCAGTCAACGCACACAAAGTTGATGTCAACGCAGAATCAATCCCACCTGAAACACCAATGATGAATCCATCAACTTTCGCTTTTTCCTGGTACGCTTTTAACCAAGAAACAATATGTTCGACAATTGGATTCAATTAGAAAAGAATTGAAAATTTCAACACCACTTGATTTTGCGTTGATTTATTGGAGAAATAGACTTTGTTTAAATTTTGATCTAGAATGAACAATGATTTTTTATCATCTGATCGATCTAAGAAAAGCGGCACGAATCCATAATAATAACCGAGTTCAGCTTTCAATACCGTTGTTCCAGCAAAATTCCATTCCGCTCCACCGGAGAAACCAATGTTTGAATTGAAGATGAACAGTTCCCCTTTTGAACTCATATCCACATTGTCTTTATTTACCCATTGTGCCAAGGGATCATTTAAATTATCCAGAGTAAATCCAGAATCATTGATTTTGTTTGACACCAAAAAGCGATTTCGCAATCCAAAATTGGCGAAGTAGCGAAAATCACCGATGAATTCCGTTCTAAAATTCAGGTAAATAGGCAAGCTAATGTAAATTGGATTGTACGTGCGTTCGCTCAATAAAAAGAATTTATCTGTTGTGGCCACCGTTTCTTTCTGTGTTTTAATGACTTTGTCCGTGTAGCGATAAAAAACATTTGAATTCTCTTTTTTGTACTTCAAGTTTTCGATATCGAATTCAAGACCGAAGGTATAAGCTAGGTTTTTAGACTCTTTAAATGCTTTCGTGAAATTGGTTCCCATCGTAAAGGTTGATCCAACGCCATTTGCAGAAAGATAATTGGTTCCCATTTTCAACATACTGATTCCAACACCTCCAACTAATCCAGCTTGCAAAGACTTATCTCCAACCGTTTGAGCCTGTCCACCAAGCGTGAAAAATGCCGTAAAAATAACGCAACTTGTTCGTTTGATTAAGCGTGATCTCATTTGATTCTGTTTTAAGTGTTAATTTTGAACAAAAATAAGAATTATCGTGAAACACTTCCGTTTGTTATTTGTGCTTTTTTCACTTGGGATTTTCCTACTCTCTGCTTGTTCTTCCAACTCCTACGAGGTGGACCTAGATGAAGTTCCATTAAAGGTGAATTTTATTAATTTAGACTCACTTTCTTTGCACGCCAACTGGACAAAACGCGATCAACTTTTCATGGATTTAAAAAAGAAAGACGAAGAACTATTCAACTTTGCTTTTTCTTATGCCTTGGAGATTCCACTTGCATCGGATACAGGATTTAGAAATGGCATCGATCGCTTTTACGCGAATCCCTACATCGCATCCCTTGAGAAAGCGTTGCAAACGAAAACATCATGGCGTCAAGCATCCAGCACAGAAATTTTGAACGGATTCAAACGGTTATCCTTTTTCCTTCCATCTTGGAAACAACCCAAACAAGTTTATTTCATTAACAGTCGCTTTGCAGCAAGTGCATTTTGCACGGACAAATCGCTGGCCATCGGACAAGAACGTTACTTAGGAGCGAAAGACCGACTCATTCAACAATTGCCCTCTTCTCAATTTTACGGTTGGATCAAAGAAGCAATGGAACCAACATTTGTCTCGTCGGATGCTTTACTCGTTTGGATTAGCACGCATGGACTAGAAGAAACAACGGAAAACTATGCTTCTGAAATGATTCGTTGGGGAAAAATGTTGTTCCTCACGCACATTTGCTTACCAGATCAACCCGAATCTAACATTGTGCGTTACTCCAAAAAAGACTATGAATGGGCAAATGCGAGCACCAAATCTTTCTGGCAATATTTAGTGGATGAAGAAATGCTGTTTAAAACGGATGAAGAAACGAGAATGAACCTCTTGCACGAAGGTCCATTTACCATTGGTCTTCCGCAAGAAAGTCCAGATCGAATGGGCCGATTCATGGGTTACACCATCGTCAAACAGTACATGGAAAACAACGACGTCAGTCCAAAAGAGCTGATGAAAACCCCTTACAATAAAATCCTTCAAAAATATCAAGCGAATTAATTATGAGCGATCAAATCACAAAGAAATCAGACATCGTCTTAACGGTTGGACTTGACTCCAATCAAATTCCAACGGCGATTAAATGGAGTGCTCCAGATACCAATGTTTCGGACGCAGCCGCTTCCGCTTTTCTTTTATCCATTTGGGATCCAAAAGAAAAAAATACCATGAAAATAGATTTGTGGACAAAGGATATGAGTATTGAGGAAATGAAGCAATTTTTCCATCAGACCTTATTGACCATGGCGGATACTTTTGAAAAAGCCACAGGTGAGCATTTGATTAGCGAGGATTTAAGAGATTACTGCTATCATTTTGCCACAAAAATGGAAATCCTTCCAGAGGAATGAAATTTATCTTAGAAAAAATGCACACGAAGCACGAGGAGGTCATTCATTATTACCTTCCAACTGCTCCTGAATGGACTTTCATGAACCAATTTATTGGCCAGGATATCCAATTGCATTGGACGGGTAACATTTTTTGCCGATCTTGTAGTAAGTCCACTAAAAAATCCTTTGGAGAAGGATTCTGTTTTTCGTGTTTCTCAAATGCACCTGAAGCGAGTCCATGCATTTTGCATCCAGAATTATGTGAAGCACATTTAGGCAAAGGACGCGACATCGAATACGAATTAAAACACCATAATCAACCGCATTATGTTTATTTGGCTGCTACGGACATCGTGAAAGTTGGTGTAACTCGAAACACACAAGTTCCAACACGGTGGATTGACCAAGGAGCAAATGCTGCCATTATTTTGGCTGAAGTCCCAAACCGATATTTAGCGGGAGTGATTGAAGTCGCCCTGAAGGATTTCTATGCGGATAAAACAAATTGGCAAAACATGCTTCGCAATATCCAAGATGAATCCATCGATTTGGTGGATGAAAAATGGCAAGTATGCGAAGAATTACCATCGGACTTAGCGCAATATTGGCTCGAAAACGATGAAATTCTTACTTTTAACTATCCAGTGGAAAAGTATCCCAGTAAAATTCAGTCGACCAACTTTGACAAAGAACCAATGATTCAAGGGAAATTAAGCGGCATACGTGGACAATATTTAATCCTGGATGAACAACGTGTCATCAATTTGAGACGACATACTGGATACGAAATTGAATTTACAGCCTAATGGTTCGCATCATACACCACATACTCGATTTCTTTTATCCACTTGTTCGACGAATAATGGACAAGACAACTTATTACTATGCCGCTTGTGGCAGTGGAAACCTTGTGTTGAGTTGGATTCTATTCTTTCTGTTTTTCAACGTGCTTTTTCAAAAGCAAGATTTCACGTTTGACAATCTTCCTTTTGGAATGGGTGTTAAAACCATTTCTGCACTGACGTTGAGCTCCATTATCTGTGCGTGCATTTCCTTTCTCATTGGATTCTTGCTCATGCGCTATGTGGTTTTTACCGAAAGTCAGTTAAAAGGTCGTGCCCAATTTTTTCGCTATGGACTAAGCGCTGTGATTACTTCCACCACCAACTGGGGATTATTGAAAGTCCTAGTACTCGGAATGGGCATTTTTCCTTCCATCGCAAATATCCTCGCATCTTGTGTTGTCGTTACGATTAGTTATTTACTGCAACGAAAATTCAGTTTCAAATAAGTTCTCATGTGCGGAATAAGCGGAATCGTTCAGCTTCAACAGCATTCTAGTGATCTCGCCGAGGTCCTGCAAAACATGAATGACCGCTTGCAGCATCGCGGTCCTGATGACGAAGGATTTACCTTGTTTTCAAACGGAGTAGCAACTTGCT
Organism: Crocinitomicaceae bacterium; assembly: GCA_024643725.1. Taxonomy (GTDB): domain Bacteria; phylum Bacteroidota; class Bacteroidia; order Flavobacteriales_D; family Crocinitomicaceae; genus UBA952. The sequence continues at coordinate 107,265 of JAHEMJ010000001.1, forward strand.
TGGGCGGAAAAGACACTCCCAAAGAAAGCTACGTTTCTACCCTATCCTACGCACCAAAATCAGCCATTTCGGACGTACGAAATGTAAATTTCCAACTGGGATTTGGTCACCGACGATTAGCCATAATTGATTTGAGCGCAGGTGGACACCAACCCATGTGTTTAGCCAATGACTCAAAGCTTTGGATTACACTGAACGGTGAAATCTACAATTACCTGGAATTGCGAGCAGAACTCATTCAACTTGGACATCGTTTTCAAACCGAATCGGATACTGAGGTCGTTCTTGCATCCTACAAACAATGGGGGAAAGACTGTTTGAGCCGCTTCAATGGCATGTGGTCCTTTGTCATTTTCGATCAGCAAAAAAACATATTATTCGGTTCCCGTGACCGTTTCGGGGTGAAGCCCATGTACTATGTGCACAACGACCAGCATTTCGCTTTCGCCTCCGAACTGAAGTCCTTATTGGAAGTCCCAAGTTATCGTGCATCGGTGAACACCAATGCGATTTTGCCTTTTTTACTTTATGGACATGTAGAGTTAGATTGCGAAGGATTTTTCAAGGATTTGTTTGAACTTAGCCCAAGTCATTTCTTTGAATTTGATCTCGCTAGCAAGCATCTAAACATTGAGCGATACTACGAATTAGGCATTCAGAAAAAGAATCCCACATTTAACCAAACGCATTTTGACCAAGCGAAGAAAAACATACAACTCGGGATTGAAAAAGCGATCGAATTACGTTTCCGAAGTGATGTCCCAATCGGATTTTGCTTAAGCGGAGGATTGGATAGCTCAACCATTGTTTGCACAGCTTCTGAACTGGCCAAAAAACATGAGATCGCTTCGCTAAAACACGGAATTCACACCTTTACCGCCAGCAATGATTCCCCGATGGATGAGTCCGAATGGGCAAAACAAGTTGTTGATCAAACCCATGCAACCTGGCACAACACCATTGTGGATTCTCGCACACTTGTACAGGACATTCAATCCCTCATTTATTACCAAGATATTCCGCTTGCCACCACCAGCACATACGCACAAAGTCGCGTGATGAAAGCAGCAAAAGAAGCGGAAATGACCATCCTCATCGACGGACAAGGAGGTGATGAGTTATTCGCTGGTTATCAGTCTTTTTACTATTCCTACTTCCATCAATTGATAAAGTCTTTTAGTTGGCTGTCACTCTGGAAAGAAGGCCGTTCTCTAGCGAATAGTCCAAGTTCATTGAAAGCACTTTTGATGGCAAAAATGAAAAGTCACCTCACGTTTTTTCCTTCCGGAATTCAACGGCTGTTCAGTCTGAGATTGAAACCTGAAACGAGCTACCTGAATCCTGATTTTCTAAAAAATCAACAATCCCAATTGAACCTTGTTGGAGATTTTAAATCCGATTCACTGAACGACCGACTGAAAGCATATTGCACGGAACACTATTTAAAAGGCTTATTGCGATGGGAGGACCGCTGCTCCATGCAGTATTCCATTGAATCCCGAACACCTTTTTCGGATGACATCGATTTGATTGAATTGGCTTTCCAAATGCCTGCAAATTATAAGATTCGTCACGGATGGAGTAAATACATCTTGCGTGAATCCATCAGAGGACTCGTTCCAGAATCCATTCGTTTGCGCAAGGATAAAAAAGGGTTCTCCATTCCTCAAAATCAATGGTTGATGGAACAGGAATCCGCCTTTTTCACGCTCTTTCAAGAATTGAAAGCGTTGGATACACATGAATTTGTATTGAAATCGAAAATCGAGGAAGACTGGAAATTCATTTTCTCCGATGTAAGACACGCAAAGCGACAAGACCTTATCTTCCGCTATGTCTGCTATTTAATCTGGTTAAAACAGTTTATTTCTCCGTCAGAGGAAGTTTCTTTAGCGTAAGTTCAAAAGAAGTTCTTGGCAATCGATTGATTTGAATGGATTCTGATGGTACATCGAACGGCAAATACACCGCACACAAGCTATTTTCAACCAAGTACACTTTAGCATGCATCTCTGTTGGTAGTCCTTCATAAATCCCACGCAAGACTTCATAACGTGGATATTCTGTATCTACTTTCGCGTCGTGCCACACGATGATAGACTTTTCATTTTTCAAAAAGGAGCGCAGTTTGGTTGTATCACGTCGAACAGCCTCTGTTGAATGATCTCCATCGATGAAAATCAAATCGTAGGTTTGATGAAGCGTTTCAAAATCGAAGGATTGCGAATCACCGAAAACATGCTGAATATTTACTTTATCTTTCGAGAAAAAACGATGTGATGCTACGTAATCCTTTGGGAGACCTAAGGAAAGTAATTGCTCATCCCCAAGATTAAATGTTGTGACGCGATCCACATATGATGAAACATTCGCAGCACTCTCCCCTCTCCACGTGCCAATTTCCAAATAATCCTTCACGTCATATTTGCGACAAAGCAATTGCAAGAGCGCGAAGTCCGTTGCCAACGATGAGCCAGATAAAAAGGCATACGGCGTAATTTTCACCTCATCGGAATCCATTAAATCTACCAAGCGAATTTGTCGAAAGGACAAGTTCGGGTAAGCTTTTTCGAAGGACTCTTTCGCTACCATTTCATCTTTTAGGACATTATTCAACAAATAAGGTTTTTGAATAATTAACTGAACGGCTTTAATAAACTTCGATATTTTGTTCATGTCCTAATTGCTTTTTGACCAATGCGATTTCAACATTCCCCAAGACTCACTTAAATCTTGAACGGATGGAAAGATGACAAATTTACCACCATCTCGGTAAAAATACACGATGACGATGAAAGAAGTTACGAAATAGGAACTACTCGCAGCCATGGCTGCACCGAAAATTTTATACGATGGAATGAAATAATAAGCTGTAGCAAATGTTACAATGAGTCCTACGCCGGAAGCGACTGCATTGACCAAATAGCGTCCATGTCCAGAAAAATAATGTCCAATAATCAATGCGTAATTAAACACCCAGATTCCTGGGGCTAAAAGCAGCATCAACTGATTTAACTGATGAAATTCTTTTCCAAACAACCAGGTAAAGAAAGCGTCGGGAATCATCAAGAGAACGACTAGTGCTAAAAAAGCGGTCAAGAGTCCGTACTTGGTTAATTGCTCCGTAATGCGCTTCGTATAAGATACATCCGTTGAATTAGCAATTCGGGCATATTGCCATAGGGAAATACTCGTTGAAATCATCCAGACGGACTCAATCACGGAAACGGCATTGGAATAAATACCTACTTCGGCATCCCCACAGTAGCGTTCCAAAAAGAAATAACTCAAGCGAAAACTCAACAATTGAAAAACGTGCGCCAATTGATTTTGAAATCCATAAAACAACAGGGACTTAAAGGCTTCCATTAATCCTGCACTTGAAATCGATTCCTCCGGATGCCACTCATTTCGAACGAACAAGATGCTCGTCAGAAACGTACATCCATATGCCACAAATAAAGCCAAAACATAGGCTTCCGGTGTGAGATTCCAAGCGAAGAAAAATTGTAAAAACAAGGTCAACAACGTCAATCCAGGGACAAGGAAACTCAAGAGATTGAACTGTTTCAATTTCTCCTTTCCTAAAAGAATGGAACTATGAATGGAAACAAAGGAGGAAATCCCGCTTAATACAACCACCAATAAAATGTACCTCTCATGTACCAACGGCACAAAGATTAGTACGAAGTACGTCATGACACTGACGAGAATGGTCCATAAGTAAGAAGCCAAAAATAAATTCTTACGATTTAACCGACTCGCCAAATAGACGATCGATGCGCCTCCCACCATGTTGTCAAAAATGGTAATGATGGCCACCATGGCAAGAACAATGCTTTGCTCTCCTTTTCCGGCTGCACCAACATAGCGCGAAACCAAAATGGCAATCAACAGATTGAAAATGGCAGATATCAAGCGAACCCCAAAGTTTCCAAGTATTTTACTGACCATAAGTGGATCGAACAGATTGATAAACGTTGGACAGCTTCACCCCTATGGATTGGTAACTAAATAACTGAACAGCTTCTTTGTGCATGGCTTCGGGACGATAGTCCTCCAAACGTAAAATCACCTGATTTATTGCCTCCACAAGTGCCGATTGATTTTCGGAAGGAACCAACATTCCATTTTCATTGTGCACAATTTCCTTTATTCCTCCGACATTGGTGGAGACGATTGGGACGCCACATGAAATCGCTTCGATCAATACGCATGGTAAATTTTCAAATCGACTGCTCAAGACAAACACATCGGCTTGCTGCAATATCCGAGCGACTCCTTGCGCTGTCTGCATTCCATGAAATGTGACATGCGATTGAATTCCTAAATCCGCAATGAATCCTTGAAAGATGGAGAAATCCCCATCACTCACTATATCCAAATGTATGTTTGGATGAAACTTATGCACCTCCGAAAAGGCACGAAATAACAATGCTGGATTCTTTTGTACCTCATCCAAAGAAGAAACGTGCACCAATCGCAGCAATTCTCGGTTGGATTTCGCTGTTGGGACAAATAAATCGGTATCGATGACATTGTACACCACGTTCATATCAGTTTGAATACCCTTTTGTTTCATGGAGGTCGCTAAATCCTCGCTCACAGGAAGAATGAGCGTTGCTTTTTTCGCTGCCCATCTCGTCAATGACATCTGCAAGCCACTCGGTTTTGGATTCGCATCACTGGAGTAACAGGTCCAATGTTCGGAAACAATGTATGGAATTCGATGTTTCCAACTTAATAATCGCGCGACAATTCCGATGGGATACACAACATTCGCATGAATTAAATCCGGCTGAAATCCTTCGCGTTTTAGTTGATTCAACATCCGAAAGTACGTCAAAATCATGCGGAGATAGTTCCAAATCATGCCAACGATGGGCAAGTTGGATTTCTTCAAATAAACAATGTAGACAGGAAATGGATGTTGTTCAAAGACCGTTTCGGATGACTGATGTAAGGAATCATCCAAACAAACATAGATTAACCGAACATGATTTTCCAAGGATGCCGCAATCGCATGTTGATGAACAAAATTTCCATGCGTGGGTTTGATCCGATTCGGATACCAACTTGACAGGAATAAAATGTTCCTTTTATGCATGCATTTTTGCGATTACTAGCTTAAGTTTTTTTGATAGACCAAACGCAATTGTTCTAACGCGTAATCTATTTCTTCTTTTGTGGTGTAGCGAGAGAAGGAAAAACGCGCATTTGGACGACTCATGTCCGCATGAATACCTTCCAATACGTGTGAGCCTTTTGTCGCTCCGGAAGTACACGCACTTCCACCACTTACTGCTACGCCTTTTAAATCGAGCGTAAACAACAACATGCTTGTTTTTTCCGTCGCTGGTAGGCAGACATTTAAAACCGTGTACAATGCCTTATCGTAGTCAGTTTCTCCATGAAAGAAGACGGTTGGGAAACTTTTTTTCAACTCCTCCATCATGTAGGACTTCAGTCCAAACACGTGTTGTTGGTGCGCTTCGACATCCTCGTATGCTAAATCCATGGCTTTTGCCAATCCAACTATCCCAGCCATATTTTCTGTTCCTCCGCGCAGTCCTCTTTCTTGAGCGCCACCGTGTATAAACGAAGAAACTTTGGTTTTCTTGTTTACATACAAAAATCCAACGCCTTTTGGCCCATGAAACTTGTGCGCTGCACAGGTGATAAAATCGATATCTAATTCAGACAAATCAAAACGGAAATGCCCCATGGTTTGTACCGTATCCGAATGGAAATAAGCACCGTATTGACGACATATTTTTGCGATTTCTGAAATTGGAATCATGGTCGCTATTTCATTATTGGCATGCATTAAAGAAACCAATGTCAGTTTTCCGTCCTTCAGCAACGATGCTAATTGTGACAAATCAATGTTTCCTTTCGCATCTAGGTCCAATAAAACCAATTCTACTTTTTCATGATTCGAAATCGACTCTGCGGTGTGTCCAACAGCGTGATGCTCAATAGACGTTGTGATGATGCGCTTCACTCCTAGTTCCGTTACAGACGCATGAATGGCCATGTTATCCGCTTCCGTCCCACCCGATGTGAAAATAATTTCCGAAGGAGCGCAATTTAAATGTTTCGCAATTGTGCGTCGAGAAGTTTCCAAAAGTGCTTTGGCATTTCTTCCAAAAGAATGCGTTGAAGAAGGATTTCCAAATGTTTCTCTTAACACAGGGATCATGGCATCAACCACCTCTGGCGCGACCGGTGTTGTCGCCGCATTATCTAAATACACACGCATACTGAAGTTTTGGCGAAGATAAGAATTTTATGGCACTTCAATAATTCACAATGGACCAATGTACAAAGAAGAAATAAATGTTAATTTTAAAACATGAATGATGACCTGTTATATTTCTGGATTACCGGAACGATCTTTGGATTAGTCATGCTGTTGGTGAAATCTCCACCGGTATGGAAGTACTTCCACTCCATTATTTTTCTCGGGTACTTCGTCAACGCGTATTGGGAAATGAATGGACCGAATCACAGCGGGTATATGGATTTATTCATTATCCTATTTACAATCGTTCACATCATTCTATTCCTCATTGGAAAACTGATTTTTGGATTTTTTCGTCGTCAGAATGAACGGTCGGAGTCGCTCGCTCAAATGTTTCAAAGACAGTCGGAAGAAAACAAAGACGGGGAATAACTTAGTCCAGCTTCACCAATTCAAGTGCATTCACCTTCAGTGTATTCTTTTCGAACACAAAAGGCATCAGTGTATCACAAAGCGGATACGAATAGGTAACCCCAACAAACGGTTTTCCTTTTCGAATCATGAATTGCAGTTGGTCCATATTTGGAGCTGTGCACAAATGTAGTTTACGTTCGGCTAATTGTTCTACAATGTGCTTTTTAAAATCTGCATGCGCGGCAAATTTCACCTCGTAAATGGAATCGTTTTTTAGAAAATACGTTTGAATCTCTTTCAGTTGAAAGGATTTATTTCCCATTGGACACTTCACACGAACTTCCTTTTGAAAACAAAGTAGTGATTTACTGAAATGTTTGACGCGATACTCAACATTCAAGTTTTCCTGTTCTGTGCAATACACTCCAATCGTGTCATGCATCACCAAATGATGCATCAATGATTGAAATTTACTCGAAACAAAGTATGGATGACGCAAATGGATACTTGTCAATTGAACATCTCTTTCCTTGTATGGAAGTTGGGCTTCAGAAAATGCATCAGAAACAAGGTTTAACCTTCCCTTTTCAGCCGTGGTATCTGTATTACATGAAGTCGATGCAAGAAACAGCAAGAAAAACGAAACGATTAATTTCATGTATACTTTATTTTTGCGAAGAAACGACTTGACCATACAAATCGTAATGATCTGCACTGGTTATTAGAATACGCTCAAAATCTCCTAATCGAACAAATGCTTCTGATTTTTTTATCAATACTTCATTATCCACCTCTGGCGAATCAAACTCTGTACGTCCAATAAAATAGTCCCCTTCAACGCGGTCAAAAAGCACTTTATATTCGTTACCTATCTTTTGTTGATTCAGCTCGTAACTGATTCCAGATTGTAACTCCATGAATTCATCCGCACGTTTCTTCTTCGTTTTGGCGGAAACATCATCGGTAAAATTATAGGCATGTGTATTTTCCTCGTGGGAATAGGTGAAAATGCCTAAACGATCGAAACGACTGCGTTCCACAAATTCGTACATTTCTTTGAAGTCTGCCGCTGTTTCTCCTGGATATCCAGCGATCAACGTTGTACGCAATGCAATTCCCGGTACTTTTTGACGAATGGTCTGAATCAATTCCTCCGTCTTTTCGCGCGTAATTCCACGGCGCATAGCTTGTAGGATTTTAGTAGAGCCGTGTTGCAACGGCATATCCAAATACTTACAAACATTGTCGCGCTCGTTCATCACATCGAGCACATCCATCGGGAATCCGGATGGATAAGCATAATGCAAACGAATCCATTCAATCCCTTCTACATCGGACAGACGTTTGATTAAATCAGAAAGTGCCCGTTTTTTGTACAAGTCTAATCCATAATAGGTTAAGTCTTGTGCGATGAGCATTAACTCCTTCACTCCTTTTGCTGCCAATCCTTTCGCTTGAAGGACTAAATCCTCCATGGGCGTTGAAAGGTGATTTCCACGCATGATTGGAATGGCACAGAACGAACAAGGACGATCACATCCTTCTGCAATTTTAAAATAAGCGTAATGATTTGGTGTCGTCAGTAGACGTTCGCCTACCAATTCATGTTTATAGTCCGCCTTCAAGGTTTTCAATAAACGCGGCAAGTCTCTGGTACCGAAGTACGCATCGACTTCAGGAATTTCTCGTTCCAAATCATCTTTGTAGCGTTCGGACAGACATCCCGTTACGTATACTTTATCCACCAGTCCTTCTGCCTTTGCTTCCGCATAGCGAATTATCGTGTCAATGGACTCTTGTTTCGCGTTGTCAATGAAACCACACGTGTTAATAATGACAATTTCTGCATCATCTTCCATTGACTCATGTTCAACGTCAAAATGATTGGCTTTCAATTGGGCCATCATGACTTCGGAATCGTAGGTGTTTTTCGAACATCCCAGCGTTACGACGTTGACTTTGTTCTTTTTTAGTGTTTTTGTTTTCATTGCGTGCACAAAAATAGGACTCTTTAGCGAAATGGTATTATTTTTGACCCCTCGCAAACTAAAAAACACGAGATTATGCGTTATTTACTTCCTCTAATCCTTTTTTTAGCGGCATGTGCTAGTTTAAAAAAAACCAAAACGCCTGTTATGAACGAACCAGATGCTCCGAAAGCGTATATTCGTCAAACCGAAACGTTTGACATGGGTGGCGATTTATTTCAAATACAACAAGCCAACATCGTAGGGAATAAACTGTTCGTTGTAGTAAAAGCACATCCGATTTTAACAGTGAATGATTTCGCATTGAGTGGCAGTGCGAATATTTCAAAATCACTTCCGCCGATACGATCCATTCGATTGGCAGTCACGAAAATCCCCGTTAAAAAAGGAGATAGTTCAGTCGCGATGTTTGAACAAACATTGGTCTTTGATATCCGAGATTTAGCTTATAAACAAGAGTCAGGTTCAGAAATTTACCTGCAATTCGAAGGAGCGAAAGAACGCTACTTATATACCTACAAATAAACATGGAAGAAGAACGCATTGACAAAATCATCATGGAGCGAAAAATGGTTTCTTCACGCGTTAGAGCGGAGGAATTAATTTCCAAATTTGGTGTCATGGTCAACGGGAAGTTAATTTCCAAGCCTGGCAAAAAAGTTCCGGTGGATGCAGAAATTCAATTAATATCCGAGGAGATTCCATGGGTTTCAAAAGGAGCCTTGAAATTAGTCGCAGCCATTGAAGAATGGAAATTTGATTGTACGAATAAAGTTTTCATCGATTTGGGAGCAAGTACAGGTGGATTCACTGAAGTTCTGTTGTCGAAAGGTGCTTCGAAAGTATTTGGCGTGGATGTGGGCTCCAATCAGCTGCATGAGAAACTAAAAACGGATGACCGTGTCATCAACCTAGAAAAGACACATGCGCGCGATTTAAGCGAGAAACAAATACCAGAAAAGGTTGATGGACTTGTTGTCGATGTCTCTTTTATTAGCTTGGAAAAAGTCATTCCATTCGTGATTGGATTTTTGAAACCAAATGCAGATGTTGTGTTATTGATAAAACCACAATTTGAGTTAGGAAGAGCCTTTCTTTCCAAAGGAGGAATTGTCAAGGATGTCCGACAGTACCCACTGCTCCTCGATTCGATGAAAGAAATGTGTTCAAGAAATCAATTAGAATGGCAAGCTTACATTGACTCACCCATTCTCGGTGGCGATGGAAATAAAGAATTTTTGGGTTACTTTAAACGGAAATGATTTTCTTTGTGACGAAATATGACAATCGACGAATTATACAAAGCATTTAACGACATCGAGTTTCAAGCAACGCGCATACTAAAAGCGCCAAGTCTTGACCGAGAACACCTGCATCGATTCAACTTGCGTGCAGAAGAAATTCGCAAACAACTTGTTAGCATGCGTTTGCAGGGCAACATTCATGAAACCATGTCCGAATTGAAAATGATCGACGAGGATTTCTTGCCGAAATTATCTTTTGGTCGAAAAGTGTGGAATATCGTTTTATTTGGACAACACAAAAAACGTTTTCAAGCGAAAGGACAATTGCGTTATTTCACCATGGAAGTGTCCAAAAGAAAACAACTTTTTGCTTACGCAAAAGGTGAGTTGAATGTGGATTGATTATTTCACTATCATTTCAGTCACCATGTTATTATCCGAAATCAATCGGACAACATAAGATCCTTTAGATAGTTCTGCTAAATTAATTTTCACAGTCGATTCATTTTGGTCTAGCTCAATTCTCTTCAAAATTCTACCTTCCAAATTCAGTATTTCAACATGATTAAATCCATGGTTTGAACCTGTGAATACGACCTCAATTTGATCTTCAAATGGATTCGGAGCAATAACGATTTGAGCCTGATCAAGCGTGGCGATTCCAGCATTAGGATCCGTCATACTGCAAGCACATTTATTTTTCACGACATTCGTTTGAACCACCGCAGGAGCTAAATAAATTGCCTTTACCCAACATTTCTGTCCTGCTTGCGTACTTGATGCATTTCGAATGCGCAAGGTGTACCATCCGTCATACGTTGCAACATGAGAAAAATTCATATTCCCAGCTTGCTGCATGGAATCAATTTCTTGACAATCCTTATCCAAAAGTATCAGTCTAATGGGCAACGTTGCTAAGGAAGGATACAATTCGACATTAATCGTCGTTCCTGATTTCACGTAAATTCTTCCTACTGTTCGACAGTCCAAACTTGCGTTTGGCAATGCGCCTCCTTGTTGTAACGAAGATGTGTGACTATCGCCTAAATCGTCAGACATTTCCCATTCCTGAGTGGTGTATTTTTCAGGACGCACATAATTTGTATCGATTCCTTGTGGTGCCCAAACGCAATATCCTCTTCTACCAAGATTAGCCGTACCATCACAAGGTGGAATGCTAATATCTACCTTTCCACCTCCATAAACTGTTCGTGTTGCCGTGCCATTCGCACCTGAATAGTCGATTAAAACAGTTCCATCCGACCAACTTGTCTGCACCCCCACTAAATTTTGCCAATTCGTCCATTGATCTGTTACTCCAATCAACGCTTTTGCTTCTCGTTCAATCACTAAAGCGTCAGCGGCTTGCCAACGAACAAGGTAATTCCCTTGTTTAAAATGCAAATTTTGATGGCACCAAATGAGGTTTTGAATATCACTATCCACTGGCAGATTCGCTGTGGATGTTGGCAAATGAGAAAATCGATTTCCATTGTATCCTAGAGAAAAAAGATCTTCAAAAAAAAGTTGAGGAGCACCATCAATAGACATAACAATGGCGTGTGCAACAGAACTCCTTCCGTCATTTGGCTCAATATGCGGACTCAATTCTGATCCGGAATTCCATCCTGTATAATTTCCTTGTGCGTTCAGGGTTGGACGAAAAGTATCGTGATTATTCACAAAAGGGACCGTTCTTGCACGATTCATTTGTTGTTGACTTGGAATCGTTGCCAAATCAAAGTTCCCATTACCGCTGACCATTGAAGCGAGTGCAAATCTCAAGTTAAAATCGAAGGTTCCTGCTCGATTTTGAACAGCATCACACCAGGAATCGAGTTGAGCTGTACTTCCCACCCACTCACCTACAGCAAACATATCTGCTCCTCCGCTTGCATAAAGGGCATTGTATTGTAAATTCCATAGAAAGTCTTCGGAAGCGTAAGCAGGAAAATGCTTCACTGCATCTAGTCGAACGCCATCCCACCCAACTTGTTTCTTGTACCAAATTAACCAATTACGCATATTGGAACGCATGTAATCGGTAGATTGAGTTGGATTAAACGTTGCATTACTGGATAATCCAAAGGCATTGCTTTCGTAGGACGCATCAGGACCCCAATACGGAGAATTAATGTCATTCGTACAACAAGCATTCGCGTTATTTGGATAAAAATTTTGCCAATTCTTTGGGAATCTTCCTTCACGGGCAAGGTAATTCAAAGCGGTTTCTGCACTGGCAGGTGTTTTGAAGCAACTATATCTGAAATTTTTGTATTTGTTTGTTTGACCATCATCCATCGCAGAAGGATCTTGTCCACCTGCCCCATTCGAACTTCCCGCATTCGTGACATGATTCAATACAATGTCTTGAATCACATCGATTCCATTGGCATGCATGACAGCGACCATACGAAGGAGTTCATCTTTATCTCCCATACGTGTTTTTGTCGCATTTTTTTGAAATTTATCCCCTAAGTCGTAATGATCAAACGGAGAATATCCAACACTATTCGTTCCATTGTTTTTAATTGTTGGTGGAATCCAAATAGCATCCACACCGAGCTCTTTCAGACGAGGAGCCAATTCAGTTAAATAATTAGCCCATCCATTTGCATAATTGGAATTCCAATAGTCCCACCAAAAAGATTGCAACACAACTTGGCGAGAAGTTGGATTAACTTGTCCAATAAAACCATTCAGCTTCGCAAAGCAGAAAAAAAAGAATACAACTAATTTTATTTTCATGCGCTAAGTATTTACACGTTAGCTACATACTCTTCCCCAGCATTTATTTGAATCATTTCCTTCTTCACAGAGCAGGCAACTTGTTTATCACCAATATTTTTAATGCTCACTTTCGATTTATCAATTGACACTTCCAAAGGAACCGTTTGATACAAAATTCTAAAAGTGTACGAATCCCAAGCTTCTGGAATGGTTGGATTTATTTCCAATCCGCTTTCATGTACACGAACACCTGCTAATCCTTCCACCACGGACATCCACGTACCTGCCATACTTGTGATGTGCAAGCCTTCGTCCGCTTCGTGGTTGTAATCGTCTAAGTCCAAACGCGAGGTGCGTAAATACAACTCATACGCCTTCGCTAAATTCCCAATCTTAGCAGCTAAAATTACATGGACACATGGAGACAACGAAGATTCGTGAACAGTTTTTGGTTCGTAGAAATCAAAATTCGCACGAATGGTTTCTACATCAAAATGATCTTCGAATAAGTACAAACCTTGCAATACATCGGCCTGTTTAATGAAAATTGATCGCAGAATGCGATCCCAAGACCAGTGTTGATTAATTGGACGCTCATTTAATGGTAAATCTGAAACCGATAATTGTTCCTTATCCATGAAACCATCTTGCTGAAGGAAAATAGTTGTCCCTTCCAACACCGGGAAGTAAACATTCTCAACAATGTGACGAAAAGCACCAATCTCTTTTTCGGACATTAGTTTATTGTTCGTCCCGCCAATTTCCGCATTGATGGTTAAACAGTAATCGATACACCAACGTGCGATGTAATTTGTATACCAGTTGTTATTGACATTGTTTTCGTATTCATTTGGACCAGTCACACCCAACATCACATAAGCCTTTTTACTTTCTGACCAATTGAAGCGTTGCGCCCAAAAACGTGCGATTCCAAGTAAAACAGGAAAACCGTATTTTTTCAAGTAATCACGATCTCCGGTGTGACGGACATAATTGTAAATCCCGAAAGCAATTGCACCATTTCGGTGGATTTCTTCGAAGGTAATTTCCCACTCGTTGTGACATTCCTCACCGTTCATGGTTACCATTGGATACAAAGCAGCTCCATCCTTGAAACCTAATTTCTCCGCATTTTCAATGGCTTTATTCAAATGATTGTAGCGATAAACCAATAATTGTTGCGCTATCTTCGGATCAGCCGTTTTTAAATAGAATGGCAAGCAGTATGCCTCAGTATCCCAATACGTTGCACCTCCGTATTTCTCACCGGTAAATCCTTTTGGACCGATGTTCAACTTGGCATTTTTACCGGTGTAGGTTTGATACAAATGGAAAATATTAAAACGAATTCCTTGTTGAGCCGCAATATCACCTTTGATAACGATATCCGCATTTTCCCAAATTTTCAACCAAGCTTGTTCATGTTCTTGACGTAATTTATCAAATCCACCTGTGTATGCATCACGAACGCGAGAAATTGCTTTTGCTGCTAATTCAAATTCGGAGTGATTCATGGTGGACGTAATCGCTACGTATTTCTTTAAGGTATAAGGCGTGCCTTTTTCCAAATAGTGTTCGAAATTGTTTTCAACGTAAAATTCTCGTTCGGCAATGTTTGGATGAATGGTCAATAATTCGGAATCCTTCCAGAATGAAAAACGCATCGCTGTCGCAACGGAGAAGTTTGTCTTCTTCGTTCGTCCACAAATAATTCCTTTTTGCGCATCAACTTTCTTACTGTCTTCAATCCAGAAAAACTCATCGTAATTCGCATCATGGTTACTCACTTTTCCATCTAGATACGGAGTGAATTTTACGTTACCACTAAAATTCAATGGAGTAACGGTGTAGGAAATGGCCGCAATTTCTTCCTTAGCCATGGAACAGAAACGAATGGATTGTACTTCTAATTCTTTTCCATTCGATAATTTCACTTTAAAATGACGACTGAGGATTCCATGTTGCATATCCAATTCACGGTGAAAGGACTTCACTTCACAGGTATTCAAATCCAAGGGAATTCCATCCACTTCGATGTTGATTCCAATCCAATTGCACGAGTTTAACACTTTGGCAAAATACTCTGGGTAACCATTTTTCCACCAACCTACACGCGTTTTGTCTGGATAATAAACTCCTCCAACATAACTTCCCTGCAGGCTATCGCCCGTGAATTGTTCTTCAAAATTAGCACGTTGTCCAAAAGACCCGTTTCCAATACTAAAAATACTCTCCGCTTGTTTTTGTTTGCTTGGATCAAACTTATTTTCAATAATTTTCCAAGCATCAATTTCAAACAAATTACGCATACGCCTCTAAACTAAATTCTGTTAAATCATTCAAATATGTGTCCGCTAAATCAGCGATGTTTGGATTACCGACCGCAAATGCATGGAATCCACCTGCTTTGGCAGCTGTTATTCCACTTGCTGCATCTTCAAAAACGATGCATTCGTTCGGCAACAATCCAAGTGCTTTTGCACCATTTAAAAATACCTCCGGATGAGGTTTTGGGAATTCCACCCCATTTCCGTCGATGACGACATCGAAAAGGTGATCAATTTTCAACAACGTTAAAATGAAGTTGGCATTTTTACTCGATGAGCCAATGGCCAATTTGATCCCTTTTGCTTTGGCTTCGGTCAACAAATCGAGTACTCCGGGAAGTAAATCTGTTTGATTTAATTCCTGAATGGAATCGACATAAAAATCATTTTTACTTTTTAACAACGCATCAAATTCTTCACTTGAAATCGTCTTTGATCCAAGTTCAAGAATTTTCTTTAATGAATCTGCTCGACTCACGCCTTTTAAAAGTTCGTTGTGTTCTTCTTCAAAGTCAATTCCTAACGAATGAGCTGTGCGTTGCCAAGCGATGAAATGATTGTGTTCTGTGGTTACAATCACACCATCTAAGTCAAATATCAGTCCTTTTATCATTTTAAGCTATCTTTTCCTCTTTGATTCGCAAGGTTAAAATCCCTGCTAAAATCAACAAACATCCCCCAATTGTAACTGCTGCAATGCGCGAACCATCCAATACATTTTCCATCACTTTTCCGAAGAATAGTGAAGCGATAATTTCCGGTAAGACAATAAAGAAATTAAAGATGCCCATGTAAACTCCAATTTTGTTTTCTGGTAAACAATCAGCCAACATAGAATAAGGCATCGATAATATGCTACTCCAAGCTATTCCAACTAGGCCCATCACAATGAACAGACCAAAACTGGATGCTTCACCATGTATCAGATTGATGGAAATTAAGCCCATTCCGCCAATCAATAAACAGATAAAATGGGTCCATTTTTTACCAAACTTACTCGCTAATACAGGCAAAGCTAAAGCGAATAACAAGGTGACAACGTTCTCAATGGAATAGGTTAATCCGGCGAAATTTTGTCCATCTGAATAGGCTTTCGAACCTGCTTCCCCTCCAAAAATGTCGTTAGCCACTGTTGGTGTGTAATAAAACCACATTAAGAACAAGCCAGGCCACGTAACAAATTGGATCAAAGCCAACTGTTTCATGCGTTTTGGCATATTTGTGATGGCGTACGTAATTTCTTTGATTCCCGCCGACAACCCTTTCTTTTCCGCTTTTTTCGCCGCTAGTTCCTCTTCGGATGGTGGATATTCTTTCGTCGTAAATACGGTATACAGTACTGCACCTAAAAAGGCGATTCCCCCAAGATAAAAAGACCACTTTACATTATTCGCTACATGTCCATGTGCAGCAGTTGAACTCACATTAAACCAATGCGTAAAAATCCACGGCAAAGCGCTCGCAATGGTTGCCCCGACACCAATGAAAAAACTCTGCATCGAGAATCCAACGGTACGTTGATTTTCTGGAAGTTTGTCCGCAACAAATGCACGAAAAGGTTCCATACTAATGTTGATGGAAGAATCCAACACCCACAAAAGTCCAGCCGCCATCCACAACGCAGAAGCATTTGGCATAATGAACAAACACAAGGAACTCAAGATGGCACCGATTAAAAAATACGGTCTTCTTCTTCCAAAGGTTGGATGCCAAGTTCGATCACTTAAATAACCGATTATTGGCTGGACAAGTAGTCCAGTTAATGGCGCTGCTAACCACAATGCTGGAATGTCTTCTGGTTTCGCTCCTAAGTTCTCATAGATAGAACTCATATTGGCCATTTGGAGTCCCCAACCGAATTGGATCCCCATAAATCCGAAACTCATGTTCCAGATTTGCCAAAATGATAAGTTTGGTTTCGTACTAGTCATGGTTTAAGTTTTAGTAGCGTCCTTACTTGTAGTAAACTTGGTATCCCCATGGACCCAAAGCAACTTTATTGGAATTCAAAAGTGTTTTCTTCTTACCTGAAAACAAATCTGTGTATTCACCCGAAATCTTCTCAGAACTAAAGGTAAATTCAGACTTTTTATTGGAAAGATTCAACACGGTAATTACTTGATGTCCATTCGATTCTCTCACAAAAACAAGTTGTTCTTTTGGATTCGTTGTCTGAATAACACGCGCTTGATTGTGTCCATCATTTACCCAAAGCGCCTCATTTGTCTGGTGCAATGTCAACAACTTCGTATAAAAAGGAACCATGTCCATTTTTTTCCATTCAATGCTATCTTTATCGAAGAATTTCAATCGTCGATCCAAGGAAGTTTCTTGTCCATTGTATACCAATGGCATTCCTTCCATGGTTGCCGCTAATACCGCAAAGGCAAATCGTGCATCACCCATGCGTTCCATTTCCGTTCCGTTCCAAGAATTTTCATCGTGATTCGAGGTAAACTGCATGCGGTAAGCGTTACCTGGGTATTTGTTTTGTTCCAAATACGCGCGAATCGCTGTCGCATCTTTTTTACCTTTCGCCACATCGTTCATGATGTGATGAAAGTCCCAAGCATACGTCATTTCGAACGCATCGTGCAGTGGAATTTCCTCCGCTTCAGCTAACATGAAAATAGGTTTTACGCTTTGTAACTCCGTTCTGGCTTCCATCCAGAAGTCTAATGGAACCCATCCAGCTACATCACAACGGAATCCGTCGATATTTGCTTCCGTCAACCAATATTTCATGGATTTAATCATCTCAATTCTCATGGCAGGATTATCGTAATTCAAATCTGCTACATCCCACCAATCTGTACCGATGGTTGGTTGCACATTCCCAGTTGAATCTAAGGTATACCAATCAAGGTGACCTTCATCCAACCAAACATTATCAGGAGAAGAATGATTTGCTACCCAATCAATAATCACATACATTCCGAGTTCATGTGCTTTATTTACAAGATTTTTGAAATCATCTAAATTTCCAAACTCACGGTTTACACCTTTATAATCTTGAACCGCGTAGTAACTTCCTAAAGAACCTTTTCGGTTTTTCACACCAATCGGATGGATTGGCATCAACCAAATAATATCCACTCCCATTGCTTTTAAGCGTGGAAGTTGCTTGGTCACCTGCGCAAAATTTCCATCCTTGGAAAATTGACGTACATTGATTTCATAGATGGTTGCATTTTGCGCCCAATCCGGTGTATTTCGTTGTGCATTAGAAGAAAAGGCTACGAAAGCGATTGCCGAGAAAAGTATCGATTTTAACATGTTTTCACAGTTTGATGGTTAAGTATATAGTTTAGGTGGTAATTCACGAGTCCTGTAACAGGTTTCTGAATAATGGATGTAATAGTCACATCTAATTCACTTGCCGCTTTGTTTAATTCTGTTTCGAAAATTTTGGATAAAGACCCAACGAAATGCACTTCTGTATTCTGGTAATTATCGTAACAACAAACGTGCACTTCCATGAACTTTTTAAATCCTTGATACATCATCTCGCTGAAGAATGACTCATCTTTATGCTTCGCAATAAAAGGCATAAAGGAAGCAATGTACACATTTGCATTGGGCTCACGGTAGACATGATTGACAATTTGATCTTTGTCCAACTTATAAGTCGCCACAAAATCCGCTTCAACATGCGCCGGAAGTTTGTGGTATAAAAAGTTACTCAACAATTGTTTCCCAAAATAACTTCCACTACCCTCGTCCCCGAGAATATAGCCCAAAGCTGGAACAACTTCCGTCAATTCCTTGCCGTCGAACAAACATGAATTTGAACCTGTCCCGATGATACAAGAAATCCCAGGATTTCCGGTGTATGTTGCATAAGCACATGCGAGCAAATCATGATCAACAAGCACTTCAGCGTTTTTGAAAATTCTTTTTAATCCAATTTGAACAATTTCGTTCATTTCATCACTGGAGCAACCAGCTCCATAAAAATAAACACCACAAACATCATCCGCCACTGCGAGGATGTCCACGTGCTTCTTTAATTCATTTTCGATTAAATCCGATGAATGAAAATATGGATTGAAGCCCATTGTCGAATAAAAACTTTGGTTATTTTTGCTATCAACTAAAACCCAATCGCTTTTGGTTGAACCACTTTCTACTATAAAATACATACTTCTTAAATGAAAAATTGAGTCTTTGTGTCATTTTTACACTATCCAAATATATACATAATCCTTCATTCGTGCATAATAATCAAAAAAAAATAGCTTCTGAATTAAATCCAAACGTCTCCGTGGACTGTGTTATTTTTGGATTTGACTTAGAACAATTAACTGTCCTCGTCATTGATCGAGGGGAAATTTCCGCGGCGAATGGACCTAGACTTGCGCTACCAGGAAACTTGATTTACGACAATGAAAATCTTGATCAAGCGGCAAGTCGAGTATTGGAAGAATTGACCGGATTATCGAATATTTATTTGGAGCAAGTGGGTGCTTTTGGGGATCCATTTAGAATTCACAAAGAATCGGATCGCGAATGGCTAAAATCAATTCGTGCTCAACCGGATGCGCGTGTGATTACCGTTGCTTATTTTTCATTGGTGAAAATTTCCGATTACCTACCCCACGCTTCATCCTTTGCTAAAAATGCTGGATGGGCGCCAGTAAATGAAATCAGCGAATTGGCTTTCGACCACTTTGAAATTCTTCAAGCGGCAAAGGATAAATTGAAACAAAAAATCAAAATCCAACCAATCGGCTTCAATTTATTGCCGGAAAAATTTACATTGAGTCAGTTGCATCGACTTTATGAAAGCATCTTGGATAAGCCATTAGACAAACGAAATTTCCGTCGTAAAATTCAGAAATTAAATATCCTCTCTAACCTCAAAGAGAAACAACGCGGGGTTCCACACAAACCGTCATCTTTGTATGAATTCAATGAAGAAAAGTACCAAGAGTTAACACAAATGGGCTTCGACAACTTCGGATTCTAACAATCCTTTTTTTTATTCTTGGTAATAATTTTGTAAGTTTACTCGTTAAGAAAGTTTTTTTTCGAGCAACTGTAACTTTAGACAAGTTCAATTTGTTTTAACTGTAATACTACAACCTTGACTAGTGCCGAGTACAATTTTTCCATCGATCAGCATAGCGATTCTTTGTATCGTTTTGCGGTTCATTTTCTGAAGGATTCAGAGGATGCGAGGGACATTGTACAAGATACTTTTGAGAAGTTGTGGTTAAATAAAGACAAAGTTGAAAAGGAGAAAGTGAAATCCTGGCTTTTTACGTGTGCGCACAATGCGATGTTGAATCAAGTGAGCCGCAAAAAAAGACAGCAAAATCATTTAGATTCGTTGGATGAAAAAAGGAGTCAAGCTCCCGACAACAACTTCGAATCGAAACAAGTGATTGATCAATTGGTCAGTTCCTTGCCTCCTCTTCAAAAGAGTATTCTTTTGTTGCGTGATTTAGAAGGATACACATACGAAGAAATTGGTGCGATGCTCAGCATTCCCCCTTCTCAAGTAAAAGTGTATCTGTTCCGAGCGCGACTGAAGATAAAAAAACAGTTAAAAGGAATTTTTGAACTTGCCTAATGCAACCGACACACGAAAACATTGATCGCTGGCTTTTTGATTACACCGAGGGAAATCTCTCTGCGGATCAAGAAGAACAACTCGAATTGTTCTTGATGAATCATCCCGATTTAGCGTTGGACATGGATGCATGGGAACAAGCGAAAGTAGAGGTTGCTCCAATTTCCTTTAATCACAAAGAATCTTTATACAAAAAACGCAGTTACAAGCGGATTTTTGCACTCGCTTTTCTTGCACTACTCTTTACCACATCAGCCTATTTCCTAGGTCATAAAAACGAAGAAACAGCCATTGCTCAACAGTTAGATTCTACAAAAAAGACTGGCGTTCATGCAACAAGCAATAACAATCCGCAACCATTGACGGCTTCTAAAACGCCAATTAAACAAAACATACCAGCTACTTTCTTTGCTGAAAGAACGCTCTCCTCACCTGTTTCTTCTCCTATGGAAGCACCAAGGAATGTAGCTGAACCATTCCGTTCCCTTGCCACATCGAATGGGACAATTTCGACTTCAAGTGAGGTGAACAACACCGCTCAACGTCTATATGTTCTATCAAATCAAGAAAACGAAATCAAAACTAGCAGCAATTTATTGATAGAAAACAATGAATTCATTCGTACCAGTCCACTTAAAGGAATGAAAGTTGGTGGCTACCGAACTGATTTCAAATCGGAAGAACTGATTCAAAGGAATGCAAAGGATGTCGCTGAGGTTAGTTTAGGAGATCTTGATCTTTTCCGTAAACTAGATCATTTATTAAGCAAGGATATCGGCTTAAGTAATAATCAAAGTTATGATTACGCTGTTCCAAATCAATCAAATTTAGACCTCAATTTTAGTTCTGTTGGAACAACCTCACAGACACGTTTCCAGGCGATTAGTTCTGTTCGTGCATTTGAATCAAACACACAAGCGAAAATGACGAACCAAGTTTCTTTGGATGGTTATTCGAGAAACATGCGCGCTGGATTTGGACTTCAGATGAACTATGACCAATTCAATAACGGACTTTTGAAAAACACCAATGTTGCAGCGATTTTCTCTCCTAAAATTGCTTTAACACGAAAAATATCCCTTGAGCCTGCGGTTCGATTTAAAATGGGAACACGAACATTAGACCAACAGAAGTTATTGAACAATTCTCAAGCAGAATATGATTTAGGACAAGTGAACACCTTCAACTTTGATAGCTCATTGGCCATTGGAAGAACCTTGTGGTACCGAGATTTAGACGCCGGTCTGACCATCCACACACCGCTGTTCTTTTTAAGTGCGCAACTCACAAATTTATTTGGACATAATGAAAACGTATATTCAAATACTGTTGGCGCATTAAAAGCAGCGAAAACCTTCAATTTGATTGCAGGAACGCAATATATTTCGAGAAATGAACAATTAATTTTTGCTCCGTACGTTTTGTTACAACACAACATGTACCGTCAAGAATTGTTTGGTGGATTTACCTTTAAAGCAGGAAAACTACAACTTGGTGGATCGTACAGTAATTTGGCTACCGGAAGTGTTTCCATTGGCTACCAAGGAAAAAACTTCGCTTTAATTGGACAATCGAGCTATTTAAGTTTAGCAAGTATGACACAAAAAACATTTGCACATCAATTGACCCTACGTATTAACTCATCTGTGAGCAAAAAAGCTCGCCGTTACATTAGCCTATAATCATGAATTGTAAAAACATCTTACTACTTGGTTTTCTTTACTTGAGCTTTCAATCTTTCGCTCAAGATCCAACATTTACACAGTTCTATTCAAATCCAGTTTACTTGAATCCAGCCTTAGCTGGATCAAGTGGCTGTCCAAGAATTGCCCTGAATTACCGAAACCAATGGCCACAATTGACGGGGAATTACATTACCTATGCCGCATCCTATGATACGTACGCAAAGAATTTGTCAGGTGGAATTGGATTTACAGCGATGCATGACCAACAAGGACAAGGAACCATTCAAACGTCTATGATTGCTGGGACATATTCCTACTATTTAAAAGTAAATCGTAAGTTTCGCATCATGTTTGGTGGACAAGCAGCGTATTACCAAAAATACTTAGATTGGAGTAAATTGACCTTTGGAGACATGATTGATCCACGTAGAGGATTCATTTATCAAACAGGCGATGTTCCCCGAGGAAATGGTTACCATGGATTCTTTGATGTCTCTGCAGGAATGGTTGGATTTACGAAAAACTTCTATTTCGGTGTGGCTGCACATCACTTGAATCGTCCAGATGAATCCATGATCTTGGGACAATCCAAGTTGCCGATAAAAATTACTGGACACATGGGAGCGACGATAAAAATTGGACAACGCGGTAAATATTCAAGCAACACTTTGTTAATGCCGAATATTATCTATCAATACCAAAATGGCTTTCAACAATTCAACATCGGTGCTTATCTGAAATATGAGGCATTTACCATCGGTGCATGGTACCGAAACCGCGATGCATTTATTGTTAGTCTTGGACTGACAACGGATAAATTCAGAATTGGATATAGCTACGATTTAACAGTCTCTCAATTGGGAGGAATCAGCGGTGGATCACACGAAATTTCCATGGGAATCAACTTGAAATGCAAGAAACAAATGAAAGATTTCCGCCGCATTTCTTGTCCATCCTTCTAAGGATTTAACGCTTACTTCTGATAAACCGGTAAACGCATAAACGTTTGCTCAAAATACGGGCTGTGGCTATAAATGAAATATAGTTGGTCCCATTCCGAGTTTCTAAATTTCTCATCCGTCGCTTTACGCAATTGATATTCATCATTCAATGCTTTATCCTTCGACAAGATATCAGCGATTTGATCTTTAAACACATAGTTCGAGAAATACTCTTTTTGCTGCAAATACGAATCAAAGAAATTCCAAGACAGATAGGAATCCTCCGCGCAAGACTGTAGGGACGCATGAATGAACAGCGCTGCATCTTGCTGACTTGGAATCAAAATGTCACCAGGTTTCAATTGCACAACTTGTTGACTCTCCCCCACTTCAATCTTCGATAGCTTAAAGTGTCCTTCATACGGATTACTTGGACTTTTATACGACTTCACAGCGAAAATGCGCAATGTATCGAGTTGTTCGGAAGTGACTGTTTGAAACACCACTTGATTCGCTTTTAAGCGATCGATGACATGTTGTTCTTGTCCACCAACAACATAATATTTCGGAACACGTACAGAGTCTGTGGCCACATATGTTCGATACCATGGAATGTTTCGTTCATAAGGCTTGCTGCGATCATAAGTCAATTCTTTTAATCCGGTAATTGGATGCACAGGAAAAGAATGTTCATATCCTTTAAACACAATTGAATCAGCATGGTCACTTAACTGATAATTATAAGCATAGTGAGCTAAATTCTGCGCCCACTTTTTCGCCTCCATGCGCTTCGTTTCAATTTCAATTGCATGCTCCTTAGTGAACGCGATAATCCCTTCCATAAATGCCAAGGTAGCTTGGACACGTTGAGGAAATGGTTTCAACATATGCGTTTCCACCGTAAAGCTGATGGAATGAAACAACGAAGCATATCCCATCGCATAACGCGGTAAATCATTGAATGCATGAATTCCTTGAGCAGGTGTCTCCCCTTTTAATTCAACATATGGGAATAAGTCCCAACCTTGTTGTTTCACATTTTTTTCAAGGAAAGGAATACATTTTCCGTAGGTTAATTCACTCATCTGTGGCGACATTCGCTCCTTCATCGAAGCAATATAGGTCAAGGTATATTGGTAATCCGCTCCGTTGGAAACGTGATTATCGATAAACACATCGGGATCTAATGCATGAAAAATGCGCGCAAATGTAAAGGCGTTTTTCGAATCCATTTTAATAAAATCGCGGTTGAGATCAAAATTGCGCGCATTGCCTCGAAAACCGTATTCTTCAGGTCCATTCTGGTTTGCGCGACTGGTCGATGAACGATTCATCATTCCACCCACGTTATACGCCGGAATAAACGCAATCACGGGAAGTTTCTTTCCATCCTTCGTTGCAAGTGGCTTTCCTTGGGCTATCCATTGATCCAACCAAATCAAACAGGCATTAATTCCATCAGGTTCACCCGGATGAATCGCATTATTGATGAGTATCGTTGTCCCTGTTTTCGCTTTTTGAAAGGTCCGAATGGAATCTTTTGCTCCATTGATGACAAAGAGGTAAATCGGTAGACCATAGTCAGAAGGACCCATCTCATACATGGACAATTCCTTGTGAGCTTTGTCTATTTTTTTTAAATGGTCGATTAACTCTGGATACGTCGGAGAGGTGTTCCCTGTCCAATTACCTTGTGAAAAACTCAAGTGGCTAACAAGCAACAAGAGTAAACTAGGAATCGCTTTTTTCATGAATGGATGATTAGTTCGTTTCATATCGAATGGGCAAGCGAAGGTAAGTCCCACAAGGTTTCCCCTCACTCATTGCAGGATCCCAATTCGGCATAACCCGGTATAATTTTATGGTCGCATTCACGGTCGATGGACAACCAATATCGTCCATGTTTTCAATGAAAAAATCATCAATGGAACCATCAGAATGAATGATGAAACACATGATCACACGAATACTGTAAACTCCACTTTTCTGACTAAAAGAAAATTCAAGTAAAGATTCCGGGAATTCAATGTGATTATTGATAAAAAGAGCCAATTTATCATATCCTCCTGGAAATTCTGCCTCTACATAAGCATCGTCAGCCTTTTTTTCTTCCGTTGGAGGAGTATACTTGCGTGTAGGCATATAACCTTGGAAAAGCATTTGGTCTGCATTGACTTCACGCCCCTTCAAAAGATCTTTATTTGATTCACTTAAATCCGGATACCACATCATCCAGGTGGATTGATCGTTTAAGAGATACACCAACATAAATCCCTTCCCGATTCCCAACATTTTAAGATTGAGCACAGCTTTTTTGTGCGAAAGATCCAATTGCACATAGCCCATTTTTCGTTCGTAATCTGCGTTGTTGTATTGTTTCACAACAGATTTAAAATTCAAGGCTAGAATTTTGGAGGAAATTTTTGATTTACCGATGTCTGCATTAGAAAAATCTTGGGACAATTGAATGATGTTTAGTTGTTCCTTCAACGTGGGATTCTTAAACTCATGGTAGACAAAACGTTTGTTTTGATAATACTCCTGTTCAAAATACCACGATGAATCCAACTGAAAATTCAAGTAGGAATGTCCAAGGTGATTTTCTACCGAAAACCGATAAGTATATGCTGAATCTTTCGGTGTTGCCATGGCATTCATGGAAATGAACAGAACGGCAACGAAAAGAACTGATTTTATTTTCATCCAATTAACTTTTTATTCTTCTAATAGATCAGGCCTGCGTTCCTTTGTCCGCTGGTACGCTTGTTCTTCTCTCCATCGATCGATGTCCTTCGGATTCCCGGACAATAATACCTCCGGAACTTTCCAACCATTAAATTCTGGTGGACGCGTATACACGGGAGGAGAAAGTAAATTATCTTGAAAACTATCCGTTAACGCAGAAGTTTCATCGTTTAGAACACCTGGAATTAAACGCACAACCGCATCAACAACTACCGCTGCTGCTAATTCTCCCCCGGACAATACGTAAGATCCAATGGAAATTTCTTTGGTAATATAATGCTGTCTAACTCGGTCATCGACACCTTTGTAGTGTCCACACAAAATCATGATGTTTTCAAACATGGACATTTGATTGCAATCGTTTTGATCGAGAACTTTTCCATCAGGAGTCATGTAAATGACCTCATCATACACACGTTCCGCCGTGAGTTTATCAATCAATGCTGCAATTGGTTCAATACTCATCACCATTCCAGCGCCTCCACCGTATTGATAATCATCAACATTTTTGTGCTTGTTTGTCGCGTAATCACGAATATTGTGCACATGAATTTCCACATGACCTTTGTCCTGTGCTCGCTTCATAATCGATGCAGCAAATGGACTTTCTAATAATTGTGGGAGAACGGTTAGGATATCAATACGCATAGAACAAAGATACATGTTTCACCTAAAATCACACGAAGCAAATTTCAAGGAATAAAATGTCCGACTTAAAACCTCTCATTGTGAAAATAACTACCTTTGTCATCAAATTCAATCCATGATTCAGTTATCCGAACGATTATTAGCAATGGAGGAGTCTGCAACCATTGCCATGTCAAGAAAAAGCAGAGAATTAAAGGCGCAAGGATTAGACGTTATTTCCCTTTCACTCGGTGAACCAGATTTTCATACGCCACAATTCATCAAAGATGCAGCTGTTGAAGCGATGGAACAGAATTACACAATGTATACACCCGTTCCAGGATACGATGACTTACGTGAAAGCATTTCAGAGAAATTCCGACGTGACAACAACTTGACGTATGACAAAAGTCAAATCGTCGTTTCTACCGGAGCGAAGCAATCCATAGCGAATGTGGTTTTGAGTTTAATTAATCCAGGTGACGAAGTGATTATTCCAGCTCCTTATTGGGTTTCCTATTTGGAAATAGTAAAAGTTGCTGAGGGAATTCCAGTTGTGATCAACGCGGGAATTGAGAAAGACTTTAAAATTACCGGTGCCGATTTAGAGGCCGCGATTACACCGAAAACAAAATTATTTATGTTTTCCACGCCTTGTAATCCGACTGGTTCCGTTTACTCCAAAGAAGAACTGCAGGACATTGCGAATGTTCTAAAAAAATATCCACACATCGTTGCTATGAGCGACGAAATTTACGAGCACATTAATTTCATCGGGAAACATGAGTCATTGGCTCAATTTCCAGAAGTCTATAATCAAGTGGTGACTGTTAACGGTGTATCGAAAGCCTGGGCAATGACCGGTTGGCGCTTGGGATACATTGGGGCACCAAAAGAAATTGCTGCGGCCTGTGATAAAGTACAAGGTCAATTCACCTCTGCTACTTGTTCCATTGCACAACGTGCCGCAATAGCAGCCATGAAAGCAGATCCTGCTGTGTTGAAAGATATGATTGCAGCATTTAAAAGTCGCCGAGAATTGGTGTTAAACGGATTGGCTGAAATCCCAGGAATAAAAGCCAATCAACCGGGCGGAGCATTTTACGTGTTTCCAGATTGCTCAGCTTACTTCGGGAAGAAATTTGGAGATAAAGTAATCCACAATGCGGATGAATTGTGCATGTACCTATTGGAAGAAGGATTAGTGGCATTGGTTGGGGGAGAATCTTTTGGGGCACCAAATTGTTTCCGTATTTCCTACGCAGCATCCGAAGAAACATTGTCAAAAGCACTTTCTCGCATGAAAGAAGCATTAGCAAAATTGAACTAGTGAATTACACCGACTTATTTCATTCATTTTCTAGCAAACGGATTTTAGTCATCGGCGATGTGATGGTGGACGCCTATTTCATGGGAACCGTAAATCGCATGAGTCCAGAAGCACCCGTTCCAGTAGTTGACCTCTTCGAAAAAGATGAGCGCATTGGGGGAGCCGGAAATGTCGCATTAAATTTGGCGGCATTGGGAGCACAACCAATTATTTGCAGCGTCATCGGCGAAGATGCTGAAGGCAAGAGACTGATGCAGTTGTTCGAAGAAGCGCACATTTCTACTGATGGCATTTATTCGTCCAATAATCGAAAAACGACCGTTAAAACAAGGGTTCTTTCGGATAGAAAACAATTATTACGCATTGATTCCGAGGATACAACGCTGATCACAGAAGCAGAGGAAGTACAACTCTTCCAACAAATTCTGAATATGGTTGAAAAAGGGGTTGACGGAATTGTATTTGAAGATTACAATAAAGGAGTTTTAACGCCGAATTTGATTTCAAAGGTTCTTTCTTTAGCTAATGAAAAGGAAATCCCAACGACCGTTGACCCGAAAAAAGATCATTTTTTCGCTTACAAGGGTTGTACTTTGTTCAAGCCAAATTTGAAGGAATTAAAAGAAGGACTCAAAGTGGATTTCGATTTTAAATCGGATCGAGCAGCCTTTTTAAAAGCTGTAGAAGAATTGGAAACACGATTAGAAAACAAACTATCGTTCATCACACTCTCGGAACATGGTGTATTTATTCAAGCGAAAGGAACGCCGTTTTTTATCCCAGCTCACTTGCGCAACATCACTGATGTTTCTGGTGCAGGTGATACGGTGATTGCTGTTGCCACGCTTTGCCTTGTCGCTGGAGCAAGTCCAGCAGAAATCGCGGCCATCTCAAACATTGCTGGAGGACTTGTTTGCGAGCACCCAGGAGTTGTCAGCATCGAAAAAGATAAGCTACTTACAGAAGTTACTAAACTATTAGCATAATGGAACCAAAAGTTGTCAAACCATACAACACCGATAAATCGAAGAAGGAAGAAGTGGCGCAAATGTTCAACAACATTTCAGCGAACTACGACTTTTTAAATCATTTTCTTTCCCTCGGAATTGACCACATTTGGCGCCGTCGAGCAGTAAAGGAATTAAAAGATTTAGAACCAAAGAAATTACTAGACATCGCAACCGGAACTGGTGATTTTGCCATCGCTTGCTTGAAATTAAATCCAACCAGTATTATTGGATTAGACATTTCATCGGGAATGTTAGAAGTTGGGAAACAAAAAATGATCAAGCGTAAACACGACCACATTATTTCCATGCAGTTAGGTGATTCGGAGAATTTACCTTTCGAAGATGGCGAATTTGATGGGTTAACGGTTGGATTTGGTGTACGTAACTTTGAACACTTAGAAAAAGGACTTGGTGAAATGTTGCGTGTTTTGCGTCCAGGAGGAAAAGCAGTGATTCTTGAGTTTTCAAAACCAAAAGCATTCCCAATCAAACAGTTGTTCAATTTTTACTCGAAGTACTTTATTCCATTTTTTGGAAAACGCATTTCAAAAGATGAGCGAGCATATGCGTATTTACCGGAGAGTGTTGCAGCATTTCCAGAAGGAAAGAACATGCAGGCGGTGATGGAAAAAGTCGGATATACCGCAGTGAAAATTATTCCATTAACTGGAGGGATTTCCAGTATTTACGTTGGGACAAAAAAATAAAGCAACAAAGTCAGAAAGTTGACGTTATACCTCACATGAAGCGCATTTTACTTCTCTTCGTTTTAATTTCTTCCATTGGCTTTTCGCAAAAAGCGAAGCAACAGCTTTACAAGAATTTCGACAAGCGTCTCATTCACTTTGGCTTTATGTTGGGCATCAATTCGTCCGACTTTACTGTTGTTCAAAAAGTAGATGCATATCAACAATATGGCTTACTGTCGGTTACCAATGATGCGCAACCAGGTGGACAACTGGGCATCTTAACCACCATTAAATTGGGAACACCAACCATTCGTTTTCGCTTCATTCCAACGATTTCATTTCAAGAACGTGTCTTGAATTACACGAGCATCGACACTTTTCATTTCCCGAAAGGAGTTGGGCAACAACGCGTAAACTCTACCAATTTGGACTTTCCCATGATGCTTCAGTTTCGCACGAGACGTTACAATAATTTTACCGCCTATACATTGATTGGCGCACAGTACTCATTGGACTTACAGTCCCAACAAGATGCGTCGCAGAATTACAATAATCCGTTCATTAAAATTAAACGCAATGATTGGCAAGGACAAATTGGTGCAGGCATCGAGTTTTTCGCGCCCTATTTCAAATTTGGGATGGAACTAAAATATTCACATGGATTTAAAAGTAGTTTCATTCAAGACTTTACCTCTGTGTCGAATCCCATCAATCAATTGTACAATCGCGGATGGTGTTTCTCCATCATATTTGAAGGCTAATGCAAGAAGTACATTTTTCCTGCACACCGGAAGAAGCGAAGGATCACTCCTACCTTGAAAATCGCATTCGCCAAGAATTAGGCATTTCAAAAAAACAAAGTTTACGTTTTCGCTGGCGAAAGCGCAGTGTAGACGCAAGGAATGCGCGCATTAAAATCAATGCGTCCTTCGATGCGTTTGTGGACGAAGAATGCACCGAACGATTTTTACCATATGACTTCCCAACTGTTACAGATCAAGAAGCCATTCATATTGTTGGCGCAGGTCCAGCAGGACTTTTTGCCGCATTGGAA
This sequence comes from Crocinitomicaceae bacterium, assembly GCA_024643725.1. GTDB lineage: Bacteria > Bacteroidota > Bacteroidia > Flavobacteriales_D > Crocinitomicaceae > UBA952. The sequence goes on from JAHEMJ010000001.1 coordinate 137,868, forward strand.
GCCATCTTGCAACACAAAAAACCGATTCTCTTTGAACGCGGAAAAGATGTCCGAAGTAGACGTCGAGATTTAGCGCAATTGACGAAGTCATCCATCCTCAATCCAGAATCCAATTATTGTTTTGGCGAAGGCGGAGCGGGAACGTACTCCGATGGAAAACTGTACACCCGTTCGAAAAAACGGGGCGATGTCCAAAAAGTCATGCAGTTGTTGGTACAATTTGGTGCAACAGAGGATATATTGGTGGACGCACATCCGCACATTGGCACGAACAAACTTCCACAACTTATCGTTGCCATTCGCGAGCAAATCATCGCCTGCGGTGGTGAGATTCACTTTGAACACAAATTAACGGATCTACACGTTTCGAACGGAAAGATTGTTCGTGTAGAAATCAATGGAACGAAAACATTCGAGGTCAATCACCTTATTTTAGCGACTGGACATTCAGCAAGAGATATTTTCTATTTGTTACACAAACGAAACATCGAAGTCAAAGCGAAACCATTTGCGTTAGGAGTGCGTGTGGAACATACACAAGCGTTCATTGACAAATTGCAATACCATGGCAGATTAAATGATGAATTCCTCCCTCCTGCTTCATACAGCCTAGTTACCCAAGTGGACGGTAGAGGTGTGTATTCCTTTTGTATGTGTCCAGGAGGAATTATTGCGCCTTGTGCGACGGAAACCAATGAAGTTGTTACCAATGGATGGTCTCCTTCCAAACGAAACAATCCATATTCCAATTCAGGCATAGTGGTCAGTATTGATCCAAGCGACTTCCCTCAACCGGAAAATCCTTTCGCATGTTTGGAATTTCAACAGTCCATTGAGAAAGCAAGTTGGGAAGCGGCGGGCAAAAGTCAAAAGGTTCCTGCCCAATGCCTAAAAGATTTTGTTCAAAAGAAAAAATCCACGGAATTTCCAAGAAGTTCATATCAACCCGGAATTATCAGTGTGGAAATGGATGACATTTTCCCTGCCTTCGTACTTGACAGATTGCGTCAAGCCTTTAAAGACTTCGATCGTAAAATGCCTGGATTCGTTACAAACGATGCCGTTATTCACGCGCCCGAATCAAGAACATCCTCCCCCGTATTGATTCCACGAGACCCTGAAACGTGGCAACATCCACACGTTTCCAATTTATTCCCATGTGCAGAAGGTGCAGGATATGCAGGTGGAATTGTTTCCGCAGCCATTGACGGAATGAACTGTGTCGCTAAGATTTGTCAGTCGGCAACTTCCCACTAACGCATCAAATTATTTTCAAATTCTCCACCGAAAGAATGTCTGCCTTGCGGGCAATGCGTAACTTTGTGCTATGAAACGAGTTGTTGTTGGACTTTCAGGAGGAGTAGATTCAAGTGTCAGTGCGCTTTTATTGCAAGAACAAGGCTATGAAGTCATTGGTATGTTCATGCGCAATTGGCACGATGAAAGTGTGACGCTTTCGGATGAATGTCCATGGATTGACGATTCTAACGACGCATTATTGATTGCTCAACAGTTAGGCATCCCGTTTCAAGTCATTGATTTAAGTGAAGCCTACAAAAGTCGCATTGTCGATTACATGTTTGCAGAATACGAACGAGGACGTACACCTAATCCAGATGTTCTTTGTAATCGAGAAATTAAATTCGATGTGTTTTTGCAAGCCGCCATGGAGTTAGGAGCTGATTATGTCGCTACGGGACACTATTGCCAAAAACGGGAAAACGAAGATGGTAGTTTTAGTCTATTGGCGGGTGCCGATAAAAACAAAGATCAATCCTATTTCCTTTGTCAAATTACTCAGGAGCAATTATCCAAAGCCCTCTTTCCGATTGGCGCATTGGAAAAGTCAGAAGTGCGAGAAATCGCGTTGAAACACGATTTGGTCACTGCCGCTAAAAAGGACTCTCAAGGATTGTGTTTTGTCGGTAAGATTGCCTTACCGACCTTTTTGCAACAGCAATTAGCGCCGAAACAAGGAAATGTCATTGAGATACCGTTTGACATGCCTCAGTTTAACGCATATGACGAGATTCCTGTGGACATCGCTCATGTCAAAGATCTTTCAGATCCTTTTGTATACCAAGAAACGGATGGACAAAAAGTGACAACGCATCAAGGAGCACATTATTATACTGTTGGACAGCGAAAAGGACTGCACATTGGCGGTCGACCAGAACCAAGTTTTGTTATTGGCATCAACACCGACACCAATACCGTCTACTCCGGACAAACGGAAGGACATCCAGGATTGAATCGTTATGCCTTAAAGCTGGAAGCAACGAGTATGAATTGGATCAATCACTCAGACATTTTTGAAGAACAAAACCAATTAAAGTGTCAAGTGAGAATTCGCTACCGACAACCCTTACAATCAGGGACTTTGATTCGAGAAAATGATGCGTATTTTATTTTGTTCGACGTCAAACAAAAAGGCATTACACCAGGACAATTTGCAGCGTGGTACATCGATGGTGTTTTGATTGGTTCTGGCGTTATAGCGCATTAAAAAAGCCCTCCGTTTCGGGAAGGCCTCTTTACTTATAAATCATATGCTGGTTAGTTAAGAATCAAGTCAAAAGAAGACTTTTCATCTTGTATTTTGTATTCCGCAAACTTAATACGGTCGAGTAATTCAGCTACTTCAAAAACATTCATTGGACTTTTCGTACCTAGTTCTCTGTGTTGAGATAGCTTCAATTTAGCTTGGCTAATTGATTTTGTTCTAAGGGATTGTAAAGAAGTTGTCATCGTTTTGTTGTTTGTTGAGACTCTTTACGCCAAGAATCATTCCAAGGTTTCAAAAAGTAGAAAATTCTTGTGCGATTCATTAAATAAATAGACTTATCACACTGACTTACTGGTACTTAGTAATTTTCAAAAAATACATGGATTTCGAAAAGGAGAATAGTATCTTTGTGAAATGAAAGCGCATTTATCCATTCTATTATTGGTCCTTTTTTTTACCTCATGTGAGGAATCAAAGAAGGATGCTCCTGTTTTAGATGAAACATCGAAGGAAAACATCCAAAATTTACCCTTGGATCAATATGCAAAAAGACATGTCGAATCCAGCTTGCAAATTCAAGGAACAGAAAAGTACACCTTGGAAATTGTTAAAGGAAATTTAGACGATGATGGAAAGGAAGACGCGATTATTGCTGTCAACCGAAAACAATTTGCATTGGATGAAGCCATGCGATCGATAAATCCAGCGAAAGCAGCTGAAATGGCTTTTATGGGCAATTACAATTACATTTTCTTTTATGATGGTGGATTAAAGCTCATCTCCCCTCCTATTTCCGTTCCATCTTCTGCATTGGTTCCGTTGAAAATTCAACTGGAATCGATTAGTTCTCCTGCCTATAAGGACATTTTAGTAGACTATCGCATTCGCAATGCCAATTTCCGTGATGTATTCACCGTTACGAATCACACACCAAGAAAGGTATTTGAATGGAAAACATTTGACGGACTTGGAACCTCTGCAACTGAAGCATACACATTTGAGTATGTCCAAGGATCCAATGGGCCACAAAAAGACATCTTTTTATATGTCTCCACCCTAGAAAAACTTCCTACGGGAGCTGACCGAAACACCTACAATCCAAAAATCAGTAAAACCGCTAAAGTAGCCTATCACTTCTTTTACATTCCTCAGGAGCAGAAGTATGGGATGTTGAAAAACAACTAAAGGCCGAGTTTCCCCGACCTTTAGAAGCTTATTGTTCGCTGTATTTAAAACTGTCCGCGAAGGGTAATGATGAAGTTTCTACCTGGTGCTGAAATGTTTGACGCATACATACGGTAGTTTTGATTCAAGATATTCTCACACGCTACTTGAAGTGAAATCTGTTGAGAGAACGCATAGTTCAAACGCGCATTCAAGGTATACCAACTTGGCATTCCCAAAGCTGTTGCATAGGAGAAGTTATCTTCTCCTATCATGTTGTAGTCCGATACTCTTTTCCAACCTGAATAATTCACGAAGAACTCAGATCGGAATTTTCCATTCACATATCCTAAAGAGACTTTTCCAAATGTTGGTGGAATGTGATCTAACGGATAAGGAACTGAATCTGTTAAAATTCGGCCATTCGTGTAATTTACGGTTGCCAATAGATTGAATTGATCATTTAATTTCGCATTCAACATTCCTTCTACACCGAAAATTCTAGATTTTGCCGCATTCACTGTAGACATAACTTGACTCAATTGTCCATCATACATAATGGAATCTTGTCCTTCGAACGTTCCATTTTGAACGGTTAATCCATTGACTAAATATGTATAATATCCATTCACGGAAGCAGTCACACCTGTCGCCACTAATCGAGAAATTCCCAATTCAGCATTGTACGTGTATTCTGGTTTTAAATTTGCGTTAGGGACAACAACCTTACCAGGAACAGATTCAAACACTTTGGTCATATCATCCACATTCGGTGCACGGAATCCAGTTGAACCAGTCAAAGTAATTCTCCATTTGTTGTTCGGCATGTATATCAATCCAATATTTCCATTTAAAGCGGAATTGTTTTGACTAATGGAGTTCACCGGAAGCGGGAAGTACGTTTTATCGATGAAGTTTGATGTGAGTCCAACATTTGAAAAACGAAGACCATCATTCAAAATCAATTTATCAGAAAACTCAATCGTATGTGTCGCATAAGCAGCAATGGATGTCATTGTTGAACCACCATCCGGAAAACGTGTGTCTAAGCTTCCTGTTGTATCCGCAACGATGTCCTCAACAAACGCTGTTGAATTCACTTTGTTGTAAAACGCATCTACACCGTAGCGCAATTCATTTCTACCGATTTTCTTCGTGAAATCCGCGTTAATCGTTGCAATGGCTACGTTTTCAATGCGATGATTCAACATGCTTTTATTGAATCTACGGTCCATTCGACTTTCTTCAATGGATTGTGTTCCAAGGGTGATTCTTGCTTGATCGTATAACTTCGTTTTATTCGTTAATTCTAGTGTGTAAGCAGCGAATAATCTGAATTGAGGACCGTAATACCACTCAGCAAACTTTGGATTCGATCCAGACATTAGTGTCAAACGGTCGTAGCGATCGATGTTACTTGAATTCGATAATTGAAGATTCAATTTATGCGTCACACCTTCTTTTTGAACAAATGTGAATTTTTGAAGGATGTCGTATTGAGAGTAAGCAGAACCAACTTGAAGGTTCGTATCTGCATTCGTCATCATGGAATCGACCCCATTGATGCGTTCCACGTACCAAGGACGAGAACCAAAGTTTCCAACGAATGGACTACGATTCGCACCTTGTTTTAAATCACCATAATTGGAATAGGTAAACGAAGTCAATGATCCAAATCGTTTCGTACCAACAGAAACATTCGCATTAGCTGCGTAACCTGAAGCCGCAGAAAAGTAGCGTACAAAACCACCAGATTTTACAAGTATATTATCAGTCGTGCTCAACGTTGGATTCTTTGTTGTAAAAGACATTACACCACCTAATGCATCGGAACCATAAACAACCGATCCAGGACCGTAAATTACTTCCATTCGGTCAAGCATTGCATTATCAATCGTAATGATATTTTGCAAGTGTCCACCGCGATAAATCGCGTTATTCATACGAACACCATCCACAACTAAAAGCACTTTATTCGTTTCAAAACCACGAATAATTGGACTCCCACCGCCCAACTGACTTTTCTGAACGAACACATTTCCTGTTTGTGTCATTAAGTCTGCAGTAGAGCTTTGGTTTTGAAATTGAATTTCCTTTGCTCTCATCACTTGCACTTTTTGAGCAACATCTTTTCTTTTCTCCAAGTTGCGACTCGCTGAAATTACTGTTTCATCCATCGTTTGAATGTTCGGTATTAAGAAAACTTGTCCATCCTTATTTACACTAGATTGCTGAATCACCAATGAATAATAATCGTCATTCGACAAGGTGATTTTAGAACCGTCAAATTTTACCGTAGCAAAACCGTTTTTATCGCTTGTACTTTTCACAACTGCATCCGTTGGATAAAGTTGAGTAATGAGCACACCTGAGACAGGTTCTTTTGTGATGTTATCAATTATTTGAAATTTCGTTTGTGAAAACGAAGGGGTATATAAAATAGTTAGAAGGCATAAAATGCCCCAATAGAAATTTTTCATTTGATTTTTTATTAGTTAATACAATACGTAGAAGTAGGTTTTAACTAATAAAATCTGGTGGAGGAGTTTCAATAAAAAGAAAAGACTTTGAATTAAATGCCTGATAAGCAATATTAGATATTGATTTTGGATGAATGACATTATTCCATGAATTTCTCATAAAAACCAATAACTCCATCGGTTCAGACAGAAATTTAAACCAAACATGCACAGGTTGATCTTTTCCCGAGTGACTGATATTAAATGAGGTCATGGATCTCAACTGCTTGAATAAGGTTGTTTCTTGCTCATCACTGATGCAATGAAAGAAATATCCATCCTTCGTTTTTACTTTTTTCAGCACATCATAATAATGACCATTCAGCGTAAATTCATGCGACTTCAGCCATTTTAACTGACTAATCTCGTGTTGGGTAAAATGAAATTGAATCAGTTGATTTTCAGGAACGGCATGTTTTAGCTCGTGTTTGATTTGTTTATTGATGGCATAGCGCTTCCACTCAAAATAAGTGAAAAACCCGAGTAAATGATAACACATCAACCCAAGAAAACCATAAAGAAGCAGTTTTCGCACGTCCAAATTTAATCTTAAATTTACATTTCAAAATATTTTTATGAAATTTCTTTACAGCGTTTTAGTTTGTTTACTCTTAAATCAAGTGACATTTGCTCAAGCTCCAGGTAGCTTGGACTTGAGTTTTGCAACGGTCGGATACACCAGTTTTGGTCCAACGTCAACTTCTTCAGACAATGCACAAGACATTGTTACTTTATCCAATGGGAAAATGGTTTTCTGTGGAACAACGGGAACTTCTGGGAACTTGGAAATGTGTGTCGGACAAATGAATGCGGATGGATCCATGGACCTAACCTTTGGAACCAATGGCTATTTCATTTTTCCAAATTCTGCAGGTTCGGATTTCGCTTATGACATGGAGGTGTTGCCAAATGGGAATATCCTCGTTGCTGGAGCATTGTCCATCACGGCAGCCAATCCGAAATGGGCCATGTTTTGTCTGAATCCAAACGGCACTTTAAATACAAGTTTCGGAACTGGTGGATTATTCTCGATTGACATTGATTCCAGTGAAGATTATGCTCGTAAAATATTATTAACACCGACGAAAATCATACTTGCAGGAAACACCAAAGTTCCTGGATTTACGACAAATCGTCTCGCCGTTGTTCGCTGTGATTACAATGGAGTACTCGATGCAACCTTTGGTTCGGGTGGATTAAACATCCTCTCAAATAGCTCTAGTATTGCCTGTTGGAGTGCAACACTTGGCGCAAGCGGCGATATTATCCTCGCAGGAGATGCTTACATTAATAACGTTTATTATCCAATGCTTGGGAAATTCAATTCCTCCGGGGCAATTGTGACAACTTTCGGGACGAGTGGTGTTTGGGTGAATATGTCGATGAATGCCCGTTATTTTGATGTGGATTTTCACAACTCCCAACTGATTCTTTCTGGTAACAATGGTGCCAGTTTAACCGATTTATTGTTGGAATCACGTACGGAAGCAACCGCTGCACTGAATACAACTTTCGGAACAAACGGTCAAACCATCATCAACTTAAACCAAAGTGATACCTATTACGAAGTTATTTTTCATCCCGACGGAAAAATATTGGCATGTGGAACTTCCGGTGCTGCTGGAATTGGTGCAGCGAGAGACTTCGTTGTTTCACGCTTCAATGCGAATGGTACAATTGATCCAACTTGGGGGACAAATGGACACACCATTACGAACATTTATTCCATGTGGGATGACGCATACGGAATGGACCTATATCCGGGTAATCGCGTTGTACTTGGCGGATTCAGTGCACAAACAAATACGCAATTTGCCTTCGCTCGTTATGGCTATGCACCTGCCGTTCCTGGATGTATGAATCCACTTGCTTGTAATTACAATCCACTTGCCACCGTGGACGATGGCTCATGCATCATGCCAGGATCTAGCTGTAATGACAACAATCCAAATACTTTTAATGATTCAATTGGTCCAAATTGTAATTGTGTGGGAATTTTGATTGTTCCTGGTTGTACCGATCCTCTTGCATGTAATTACAATCCATTGGCTAATCAAAACAATGGGACCTGTATCTATCCAGGATCACCTTGCGACGATGGAAATCCAAATACAACAAATGATTCCATTGGTCCAAATTGTAACTGCGTAGGGAACTTGATTGTCCCTGGATGTATGGATCCAGCATCTTGTAATTACAATCCACTAGCGACCATTGACGATGGCTCATGCTTGTATCCAGGAAGTTTGTGTAATGACAACAATCCAAATACGATAAATGATTCCATTAATCCAGACTGTAATTGCATTGGAGATGTGATTGTTTTAGGATGTACGGATCCTTTGTCTTGTAATTACAATCCTTTAGCAAATCAAGATGATGCCTCTTGTATTTATCCAGATGCGCCTTGCGATGACAACAATCCAGACACAATGAACGACACGTATAATAGTACTTGTGATTGTGTCGGAATCCAAATTGTACCGGGTTGTATGGATCCAGCGGCATGTAACTTTAATCCAAATGCAAATGTCGATGACAGCAGTTGTGTTTATCCTGGGGATACCTGTGACGATGGTGATTCAACAACGATCAATGATGTATATAATTTCATTTGTGAATGTGTCGGACAAACAAATGGACTTATGGAATTGACCAGTATTTCTTCCATCTATCCGAATCCTTCTTCCGACATGATGACTATTGAATTCACAGGTTCGTTGCAAGACGCGGTACTTCAATTAACAGATGTTCAAGGACGCGTTCTATTAGAGAAATCCATTCACTCCATGAAAGAAACGATCTCTGTAAGTTCTTATACAACTGGGACTTACTTCCTATCGATAAAAGGTTCTAATGAAGTGATTGTTAAGCAGGTCATCATTGAATAATTCGACGAATATGCTGGAGCAAGAACTCTTGATCCAGAAACATTTTCGGTATTTCCTTTCCGAAGGCTACGAGGGTAAAAAGAAATTACTTATTGCCTTGCATGGGTATGGACAATTGGCTTTTTACTTTGCGAAAAAATTCGAATCCATTCCTAATGATTACGCCCTACTCGTTCCAGAGGGAATGCATCGGTTTTACTTACAAGGATCCAGCGGTCGCGTTGGCGCATCATGGATGACAAAGGAAGCGCGTGAAACGGATATTCAAGATAACTTATCTTACTTAAATCAATTGCTATCACAGGTCATGGAAAAACATGTCTTTGATGAAATTAGCTTACTTGGATTTTCTCAAGGAGGAGCAACAGCTGCACGATGGTTTTATCAAGGTCCAAAACGCTTTGATCAATTTATTTTATGGGCTAGTGTTTTTCCACCAGACATAGAAAAGCCCGAAAATATGGAGGCTAACTGTCACTTTGTTTTGGGGAAAAATGATCCGTATTACGACACAGAAGCTCAGGAAAAAGAATGTGCCTATTACTCAGAGATTGGCTATCAGATTCACCGTTTTGACGGAAAGCACGACATTGATGCAGAAACGTTGAAGCAGCTTATTCGCTAAGCAACGCTTCCTTTTTCCCTTCCCATTTTCCAACAACAGCAGTAGCGATGGAATTACCGAGAACGTTGGTAGCGCTTCGGAACATATCACAAAAATGATCAATAGGAAGAATCAAAGCGACACCTTCAATGGGAATGTTGAACATTCCACATGTGGCTGCAACAACAACCAAGCTTGCACGTGGTACACCCGCAATGCCTTTGCTCGTTAGCATGAGAACGATTAACATGGTGAGTTGCGTCCCCAAGTCCAAATGAACACCATATACTTGTGCAATAAAAATACTTGCAAAGGTCATGTACATCATGCTTCCATCCAAGTTAAATGAATATCCCAATGGTAACATGAACGAAACAATGCGATCTTTGATACCAAAACGTTCTAATTCCTCCGTTAATTTTGGGAACACAGCTTCACTACTAGTTGTTCCAAATGCAATGATCAATGGACTGACAATGCGCTTCAATAAGGTCTTTAAGTGCTGACGTAAGAAAATATATCCAACAAGAAGCAGCACCACCCACAAGGATGCAATTCCTACGAGAAAGGAACTAAAAAACTTGGTATAAGTGAACATCAAATCAGAGACATCCTTCACGGCAAAAACACCCGCGATTGCACCGAAAACGCCAATAGGAGCAAATTTCATCACGAAATTCACCATCTTCAAAATGATGTGTGAAGTCTTATCTAACGCGTTAATTACCGGTTTGACATTGTCGCCAATCGAAGCAGCAGCGAGACCAAAGAAAATGGCAAAAATCACAATTTGCAAAATCTCGTTGGTTGCCATGGCTTCAAAAACGGATTTTGGAATAATGTGTTCCACAAAATGTTGAATGGAAAAATCCTGTGTTTTTTCCGTGACTTCCGTTGAAGCTGTCAAATCGACACTGGCCAGATTTACCCCAATGCCCGGTTTTAAAAAATTCACCCAAAGCAAGCCAATAATTAAGGAAATAAACGAAGCCGTAAAAAACCATGCTAAGGCCCTTCCTCCTATTCGTCCAACTGATTTTAAATCGCCTAATTTTGCAATTCCAACAACAAGTGTTGTCAACACGAGTGGTGCAATAATCATTTGAACCAGTCGAATGAAAATCGTTGCCAAAAGTTTAATGTAAGTACTGAATTTAGCAGCTGAATCAGCGTCAAAATTAGCGTGAATGATGGCTCCGGTTGTTCCCCCGAGAACCATGGCAATTAATATGTAACGTGTTAATTTATTCTTCGGTTGTTGCTCTGTATTGTCCAGATCGATGGAGTGACTCATGTGTACATTTTTATTTACTTGGTGAAAATAGGAAAAAGAAAAAACATGGCAAGGAAACACCTAAAACTCGGAAACAATTTCGCTTATCTTTCTGTTAATACGTCAAGAAATAATACATTTTGTATCTTTGAATCTCAACATCAAACTATGGCTGTTTCTCAAAAAGAACTCGATTTCAATAACAATGACGACAAAATGCGCTTGAAAATAAGTGCATTGGAACAAGAGCTAGCTAAAATCTATTTAGGAGGAGGCAAAGCACGCATTGAAAAACAACATCAACAAGGCAAACTAACTGCACGTGAACGAATTGACTTGCTGTTGGACCCGAATACCAATCGAGTGGAAATCGGTGCCATTGCCGGATATGGAATGTACAAAGAACACGGTGGATGTCCATCGGGTGGTGTTGTCATTGTGATTGGTTATGTCAAAGGAAGACAGTGTATTGTGGTGGCAAACGATGCCACCGTTAAAGCTGGAGCATGGTTTCCAATCACAGGAAAAAAGAACCTTCGCGCACAGGAAATCGCCATGGAAAATCGCCTGCCAATTATCTATTTGGTAGATTCAGCGGGTGTATTTTTACCGATGCAAGATGAAATTTTTCCAGATAAAGAGCATTTTGGACGCATTTTTAGAAACAACGCACAAATGAGTTCCATGGGAATCACACAAATAGCTGCGGTGATGGGCAGTTGTGTCGCTGGTGGAGCCTATTTACCTATTATGTCGGATGAATCGTTGATTGTGAATAAAACAGGAACCATCTTCCTGGCTGGATCTTATTTAGTAAAAGCAGCGATAGGAGAATCAATTGATAACGAAACACTTGGCGGAGCAACGAGTCAAACTGAAATTTCAGGAATCTGTGATTATAAAGTGGAAGATGACCAAACATGCATCGCTACAATTCGTGATTTGATGGGAAGAATTGGCCATAATCCCACTGCTGGATTCGACCGAATTGAATCCACCGAACCAAAGGAGCCAATCAAGAATATTTATGGCATTTTACCAGTAGATCGCTCGAAGTCGTACCCGACAAGGGAAATTTTAAAATGCCTTGTAGACAATTCCGAATTCACCGAATATAAGCCAAGTTTTGGGAAATCGATCATCACAGCTTACGCTCGCATCGATGGTTGGTCCGTTGGAATTGTTGTAAACAACCGTGAAATGGTGAAAAATGCCAAAGGTGAAATGCAATTTGGTGGAGTAATCTATTCCGATTCCGCAGATAAAGCAGCACGATTCATCATGCTTTGTAATCAAAAGAAAATTCCATTAATTTTCCTTCATGATGTTACCGGTTTTATGGTCGGATCGAAAAGTGAACAAGGAGGGATTATCAAAGATGGAGCGAAAATGGTGAATGCCATGTCGAATAGTGTTGTGCCGAAATTCTCCATTGTTATGGGCAACTCATATGGCGCTGGAAATTATGCGATGTGTGGAAAAGCCTATGATCCAAGGCTTATCTTTGCATGGCCGACAGCAGAAATTGCTGTGATGTCCGGTGCTGCAGCAGCAAAAACTCTTTTGCAAATTGAGGTTGCAACCTTGAAAGGAAAAGGAGAAGAAATCACACCTGAACGCGAAAAGGAATTGTACGATCAAATTAAGAACCGTTACGACGAACAAATATCGCCCTATTATGCTGCGAGTCGTTTATGGGTTGATGGTATCATTGATCCAAAGGAAACGCGAAAAGTGATTTCAATGGGAATTGAAATGGCCAATTTAGCACCGATTGAAAAAGCGTATAACGTTGGTGTTTTACAGACTTAATCTTCAGCCGTTGTTTTCTTTCCGTTAAAATAATAGGTGTAGGCAAATCCAACACTCAATAACGAGGAAGGTTTTGTGTATTCCGAAGGATTGTATCCAATGTTTGAATCAATGCCAATCATCCAGGGTGTAAAACTATAACCATAAATTGGGTATCCAACCGTTAAGCGATAACTGCAATTGACATCCGCGGTTAAAACTAATCCAATGCATGGCTCAATGTAGCTTCCTTCGATGAAATTATATGGAATTCCTTTAGACTTCAATAAATCACTGACAGTGTAACTTTGTAAGTATCCCATTTTTACACCGAAATCAGTTCCAAATCGCTCGGACCAAAATTTCTCGTGTCCAATTTTTACATAGGCCGCAGCAGTATGAATTCCTCCATAAACTTTGGATGGAACTCTAAATTCATTGATCGCGAAATACGTGTAATGCAATCCTGCACCAAAGGACAAACCATTTTTCAGTGTGTATTGATATTGCGCACTGGTTTGAACGAGTCCCTGCATGATTGTTTTATACGGCTTATTGTAAAACGAATTCGGCAAAGCTATTTCAAAAGTGAAGGAGTCGTCCGGATCAATCGATTGAGAAAATCCCTTCAAGGAAGTCAAACTGGTCAATAGCAGAAATAAGAGTTGTAATTTTCTTGGCATTGTGCGGTTATTTTCTTCTTTTTTTTATCCAATTCTTCACGAATCCAACGGATTCAGGTTCTAAATTTAACCAATAAACGGGAAGTATAAATCCAACGAACAAAAGAAATTCCTTCAAGCACATTTTAAGTAAGTTGGTATGTACAAAATTGAAATTTGACGTTAAGTAGAAGCAAGCGTAATACGTCAACAAAAACAAACCAAAAAAAACGATCAATTTTAACTGTTTCAACCGAAACGGTTTTAAAGCGTACACTTTAGAAAGGTACCATCCCCTCAAAACATTGTACAGAACATAGGCAAATCCTGTTGAAATTGCTGCGCCTAGAATCCCGTATTTCGGTATCAAGTACAGATTGAAAACGTACACGCAAATTATGAGAAGTAAAGTGAAGGCAAAATCAGCCTTGTATTTCTTTGAAGTCGATAAAATAATTCCATTTAATCCGTAATACATATCCACGATACGTCCGATCATCAAAAATAAAAAAACGTTTATTCCCGCTTTATATGCAGGGACATAACTAAATAATTCATTGATTGGTAACCAAATTACTAAAAAACCGAGAAGTCCAAGTATTAACCCTATCGATGAACTTTTTTGGTATAAATCTGCCATTCCAACCATATTTCTTTCTTTCCATTGCTTGGAAATTAATGGTGAAGAAACACGAATAACAGAACGATACGGAAATAAAACAGCACTAATTAAAAGAAGCATTTGCGTATAGACACCTGTATCCGATAATCCATTGTATTTCGCAATCATCAACGAATCCATTGAAATTACAACCAACGCTGCCAGTGAATTTACATAGCTAAAAGAGGAATAGGACAAGATAATCCGCTGAAATCGCTTTGGAATTTGAATGGCCTTCAAAGAAAAATGAAGTTCACCTTTACGAATAAGGTGGAATAACAAAAATCCTGGAGCGATAAAGTGCAAGATTACATACACTAAAAAAAACTGAAAGAAATTCATCCATCCAATGAACGTAGCGAGTAATATTATGCTTGTACAAATTCGCAAGAAGACATCTTGTAAAAAAACGGGAAGCACATTTTCATGCATACCGCGCATATGATTTTCGAATAATTGAAAGAACACGATGGAAATTCCCAAAGGAATAACAGCATAATAGTAATCGACAAAAAGAACAGATTTCTCGCTATAATTCTGAACGATTAGATCTTTGGTCACAATAATGACAATAGAAAATAGGCAAACACCTAAAACAACGATCAGCATATTTGCAAAAAGAAAACCAAAGTGTTTTTTCTGTGTATTTCTAAAAAAAGGAAAGAAGCGCCATGATGAATAAATGGAACCAAGGTTAGCGAACTGTGCAAAAAGAAGGGCTACATTCATGATTAGGTTAACTAGGCCTACCTGTGCACTAGAAAAAAGCAGAACAAAAAGTACAGCTTTGTTAAAGTAGCCGAGTATTAATCCAACGAAAGAAATAACGGAAGTTCGGATGGCGTCCTTTTGTACGATTCCCATAAGGTTAAAGGTACGAAATAGTTTCGAAGGAAAAGTGAGAGGTATTATTCGTTGATCCAACTATAAAGTTGGTGTAAAGCACATTGATATTACTCTTACCAATTAGGATTGTAGAAAAAGTATGACACTAATTAATGCAACTACCTGCTCCACCTCGTTCTGAAAAATCATGACTAAAACCTGGGAACTTGACATTCTTAAAAAAAAAGTATGTGCATAAAAAAACCCCGACGATTCTGACGAATGTCGGGGTTTCTAAAATCGGCGTCGACTTACTCTCCCATCCTCAAAAGGACAGTACCATCAGCGCAAGCAGGCTTAACTTCTCTGTTCGA
>JAHEMJ010000002.1 GCA_024643725.1 Crocinitomicaceae bacterium
CAATTGAATTGATAAACTCAAATGCTAATAGCAAAATAATTACAGAGGGTTGGCATCAAAGTGGTGGTTTCCTTGGTATGCTTTCAACTGCTAAAGAATCAAAATATAGCTCGGCACATCCATTATTTAGGTTAAATTCATTACTAGAAATATTTATTGAAAAAAATGAACCATCCAAACCCAAATCAAATATTTCTGAGTTTGAAGAATTATCGAATTTTCAAGCGCTTTGGGATAAAATGACATTATCAGAAAAACAAGAAATTGCTAGAGAATCAGATAGGTTAAACAATATTGGAGCTCAATACTATAATCAAGATAATTTAGAAGATGCTATTAAATATTTTAATTTGGCAATCGAAATCATGCCTACAAATAATGATTCTTTGAAAAATTTAGTGATTTGCTATAAATATCTTGGTGAATTTCAAAAAATGGAACCAATTAATCGCATACTCAATCATTTAGGGTACTAAAATAAAAGTTCAAAAAAATGCCAAATTTATTTCAACTATTCCGAAATTAAAGTTGCAGTAGTTACTCAAAATTTTACATTGGATTTTCTCGTATAGAAACTAAATTATATAATGCATTAATTTTAATAAGTCACTCAAATAAATTCAATATTCAACAAGTAGTGCTAAATAAAAAATCATTTGTAATTATTTCTGAATCATTTGGATATGGCCAAGTACTGGAGAAATTAAATAACAAGAACCTGGCGATTCAAAAAACGAAAAGATTCTTTGATCTAAAGTTCAATCAAATCGACCCTGATTTCGATATCAACTTTGAATTTAGCTGCTTGAAAAATTATAGATATCCGGAAAACACATACTTAGATAACTTTCCACTTCTACATTATCAAGTATCTAATGGGTTTAATTCTGCTTATGTAATTGAAATTGATGAAGATCAAAATATTGATGAGATGATATACCAACTCATTTCGATGCGTGATAATTAATATTTTCAACCCTTAATTACCTAAATTAAGGTCTACGTAGCGTTAATTTAAGTTGGAAAAAATAGTCTTATATTTTGATTTCCAACACTCTCCCAGCATTAAATCTCCCCGTTGAAGTCGCTTTGCCTTTCTCAACTTCAATAATCACATCCACTTCATGCGCATGAGCATTAACCCCTCTGAATTTCCCTTCTTTGGTGGTGTGATAAATGAAAAAAATTAGAAGACTTTCCAGGTTTAGAATGTAATCTAGGTAATACTCTCCGGTCAAAATCATTTGAAGCAATTTGGAATGGAAAAGACTTAATAATTCAGAATATCCTCATGGTGTTGAGCCTGAAAATTGTGGGATAATATTCAAATTTATGTCCGAATTTAGGATAAATCCATTTTTTTTCTGAATTTCATACATACAAATAAAATGAAAATGAATTTTGAAAGACTTGTGAATATTTTTTTAGTGCCTTTTTTCTTGTTTATCCAATTTACATTATTGGCAGCTGAATCAAATGAAGTACACGATATACAATATTATATAGATTGTGGAATAAATGAAAACACTGTCCGAGGTGGACAGTTTTCAAATTATAACTTAGATTGCCAGTGTAATCAAATAAAAGAAAATAGAATGAAACGCACACTTACTTATTTTGGGGTTGGTTGCGGCGTTTTTGTTTTCTTTTTTTTTATATTCAAAAGGATAAATACAAGGATAAAAGAAGATTCAGAGTTCAAAAGATTACAAGAAGTTATTAATAGTATATATTTAACTTTAACAGAAATTGAAAAGGAAAAGGGTGGCGGTTTTGTGAACAAAAACCAACAAGAATTAATTGTTGAACTTTCAAAATTGGAAAAATTAACATCTCTTGAAGTTCATGATCGAATAGCAAAATTTGGATGGTCTGAACTAAAACCTGTAATAATCCCTTCCATTTCATCTAATTCTACTACAATTGGAATTGCTGTTTCGAAACTAAATCAAAAATTAAGAATTTTATCATGTTAAATTTCGAAAAGAAAATCACACAATTTCTCAAATTAAAAACCGACCTTTTAGGTCGGTTTTTTCATATTCAGAACTTTTTTATATTCTGAAATAGTTAGTTTTACCACCATAATTTAAGCATATTTTAATTTTGGCAACGCCAATTTGATTTTTGCTTACAACCATAAAGCCACTATTGAGAAAATGGATTTGGCAAAGAATCATAGAAATAGGGTGGCACCATGTTTTTTGATTAAGGATCTGTTTAATATACTCAATAGAGTAGGAAAAAATGTAGATTTGAAAAACTTTAACTGAGACCCAGTTTAACAATTTACGTCAAAAAATGCATTTAAAAATGATTGTTCCACGCGAGAAAAGAGTGCTTTCGTATTACGTATTAGATGGAGTGATTATCAATGAAAACCAACGATTAAACAATCCAGAGCTATTCAATTTTTCTTTGTCAAGATTGGTTAGATTGAGTTACGAATGTATTTTGAATACAACAGAAAAGGAAAATCTATATTCCTTTATCTACATTCATCCTTCCGGCGAAATCGAAACGGAAATGAACTCATTTCGTCCTAAGTACCAGATGCATCCGAGTTTTAATGATGAGGTTTGATTATTATTAAAAGTCAAAATTTCGAATTAAGGTAATTCATTGATTTTACAATGTAATATTTCCCGCTTTATTCCGTTGCCCAGGGAAGTATGGATAAGTTTGATTTTCAGCTAATAACAGAAATTCGACACCTGGATAGGATTAGGTCAAATTACTTTGTGCAACGCAAGTTTCGCATATTGGATGAAATCGATGAGGTTGAATACAATATGGCTCATTCACACCTAAGGATTTTAAACCGTGAGGACCTCATCGATGAGTTGAAAAAACAACACTTTCTAAAAATCATTAGAATACACCCCGACACGAAGAAGATAAAACTTAGTCGGGTTTTAATGTATTGGGAATCGGTGCTAAATAATTCAAACTAAAAAAGGATGGAAGTAAAGCTCAATTTAGCACAATTGCAATCGAAATTTGATTCGATTCGTCGAAATTTGAAAAAAAGACACCCGTCTTTTTTTGATGAATACAAATATTATCAACTTGAAATGTATCCTGATGAGTTAAAAACGGACGAGGAATATTGGGATGATTTTGCCTTCATGGCATTTAAAATTGAGCTGGTAAAGGACCCCCAAAGCCATATTGATTATGATACTCTTGACCGGATTTTCGCATTATTTGCTTTCCAGAGATCTTAAAATGTTTTACATTTTGTTTTACAGAAACTCAAATTCCCATAAAAGCAAAAACCCTAGGACTTTGATACATCCTAGGGTTTTCTAAGCTTACAGCCATATAAGCTATTCCGTTTAACGAAAGTTTTGAGCGGTCTGGACGGGACTCGAACCCGCGACCCCCTGCGTGACAGGCAGGTATTCTAACCAACTGAACTACCAAACCAATTTCTTTCACTTGCGTGAGCAACAACAGTTACTTCAGAATTGTGTAATGCTTTCGTTAAAGCGGATACAAAAGTACGACATTTTTACAGAAATACAAGCGACGAAAAGAAAAAAATCAAATTATTTCAATTTTCACCAAACTTCGGAACTGACGAAAACGGTGCCGCGAAAATAGGCTACACGCATACCTTCCTGATTTTGAATGTCTACAAGGTAAACACCGGTCCGTTTTCCGCGGTGCGATTCAGTGCATGTCGCTGTGAGCACATCCCCCAATTTTACCTTTTTTAAATGCGCAATGTTGGTGTCCACACTAAAACAATGTACCCCATGCGCGTTGGATGCAAAGGCAAGTGCGGAATCCGCAAGCGAATAGGTGATGCCTCCATGTGCAATGCCGAATCCGTTGGTCATTTGGGATGTGACCGTGCAGCGAAGTACACAGGATCCTTTGTCAATGGCGATGCATTCCATGCCCAACAATTGACTGAATGCGTCTTGTTGCAACATCAGATCGACAATCTCGTTCGGTGCCTTCATCCTATAAATCTGAAAAAGAAAACGTTTCTCCCAGTCGAATGCCTTTCTCCGTCTCTATGAGGGTGCAACATTCATTGACCGAATCGTGCTCCAAGAATAAAACATAGTCGTTCGCCGCTGCTTGCGTTAAAAACTTCGCTTTTTCGTCCAAAGTCAACAAGGGACGGGTGTCGTAGCCCATCACATACGGAAGTGGAATGTGTCCCGTACTTGGAAGTAAGTCCGCCATGAAGACAATCGTTCTTCCTTTGTACTGTATGTGTGGAATCATCATGCTTTCGGTGTGTCCGTCAACAAACAACACATCCATTCCGTGCAAGGCGTCTTTGGTGAAATCTCCGCTGCGTTGGATGAATTGCAATTGTCCACTCTCCTGAATCGGTAGAATGTTCTCTGCTAAAAACGAGGCCTTTTCCCGTGCATTCGGTTCCACTGCCCAATGCCAGTGTTTTTCGGTACTCCAATACGTCGCATTTGGAAAAACCGTGCGGTATCCCGTTTTGGAATCGTTCCAAGCTACAGCACCTCCGCAATGATCAAAATGCAAGTGCGTTAAAAACACATCCGTGATGTCGTTGGCATGGAATCCCAATTTCGCGAGGTTTCCATGTAAGGAATCGTTTCCGTACATATAATAGTGAGAAAAAAACTTTTCACTTTGCTTGTCCCCAATGCCGGTATCGACTAAAATCAATCGATTTCCGTCCTCAATTAACAAGGATCGCATGGCCCATGAGCACATGTTGTTTTCATCCGCTGGATTCGTTTTTTGCCAGAGCGTTTTCGGAACGACGCCAAACATCGCTCCACCGTCGAGTTTGAAAAATCCAGTATTCAGTACGTGTAACTTCATTTAGTTTTTCTTTTTTTCAACCATCGCTGAAATGTTCAATACTTCCATTTTTGGCTCTGTGTTCGCAATCACCGTAACCGTTTTATTCTGTTGTCCAAGTTGGTTTTCTTTCGGATGGAATACCACCGTGATTTGATCGCTTTTTCCAGGTGCAATCGGTTTTTCTGGTTTGGAAGGTGTCGTACAACCACAACTCGCCGATACTTTTTCAATGATCAACGGTTTTTTTCCAGTGTTCGTCACGGTGAAAGTCGTTTTGTTGTCGCTCAACTCAAGTACTTTCCCATAATCATGACTCATGCGATCAAAGGACATCGTCGTCATATTCGCCATCTCTTCCGCTAATTGACGTTGCTCTTCCTTTTCAACATCCGATAAGGACTGACGTAATTCACGCACAGATTCCTCCGTCGCAACAATGCTTTTCGGCTCTTCCGTGTTTTCGTTCTTCACTTCTTGGTTGACACATGCACTGATGGTCATTAAGGCAAAAATGGATACAAAGATTCGTTTCATAGCAAGTATTTTTTTTCAAAAATAGCGAGATTTCTTTAGGTGGGAGAGGGGGAGGGTGAATTCATTCGTGTGGTTTATACGATGGGCACTATTGCCATTCGCTTTGCTCATGGACTAGGCGCTAGTCACTAGTCACTATTCCCATTCGCTTTGCTCATGGGTGTTCGCTTTGCTCATGGGTGTTCGCTTTGCTCATGGGTGTTCGCTTTGCTCATGGGTGTTCGCTTTGCTCATGGATATTCGCTTTGCTCATGCACTAGTCACTAGTCACTAGGCACTGATCACTATTCCCATTCGCTTTGCTCATGGGTGAGGTTAATTCGTTTGATTATTGTTCTAAGATACAAGGATTACCTCCCTATCGGTCGGTGAACCAGTCGTCGGCGACGTGCAGTGGATCAAAAGCACTTCCTCGCTGCGCTCGGGCGGTGCTTTTTTATTTTTCACCTCGCTCATCCGCGAGCGGATGGACTCGGGTGAAAAATAAAAAAGCACCTGTTCTAACGAACAAGTGCTTTTGATCAGAGTGCCCACGACTGGATTCGAACCAGCACGCCTATTGGCACCACCCCCTCAAGATGGCATGTCTACCAATTTCACCACGTGGGCATCAACTTCTGCTGCAAAAAACAGCGTGGACAAAGATACATTTTTTCTCAAAAAAGCATGGAGAAAAAAAACTTTACCCGAAAATGTAAATTTCCATCCTTATCCTTGTGATGATGTGTGTATTTTTGCCTTAACTTCACGGAAATTTCACCTAAATGTCACATACTTCTACTCAGAAAATTAGTTTTGCTGGACTCTTAATTACCCTTGGAATTGTTTTTGGAGACATCGGAACTTCTCCGCTTTATGTATTTCAAGCCATAACTGGACAAGGAAAACATATTTCACCAGACTTTATTTTAGGAGCTTTATCGAGCGTTATTTGGACCTTGATATTACTGGCAACAGTGAAGTACATCTATTTTGCCTTGAACGCAGATAACAAAGGTGAAGGTGGAATTTTTGCCTTGTTTGCGTTGCTGAAGGAAAAAAATGTCAAATGGATTGTGATTCCGGCTCTCATCGGTTGTGCTACGCTAATGGCTGATGGATTTATCACCCCAGCAATCTCGATTTCTTCCGCAGTAGAAGGTATAGACAACATCTTCCCGGGAATGCCGGTGATTCCGATTGTCATTGGTATCATTGTCATGTTGTTCATTATTCAGCAATTCGGGACAGCAACCATCGGAAAAATGTTCGGTCCTGTGATGTTGATCTGGTTCGGATTCTTGGGATTCTTAGGATTCATTAACGTCACACAAAACTGGGAAGTTCTCAAAGCATTTAATCCGTATTGGGCATATAACCTGGTGGCAAATGTGGATGGTGGATTTGCGGTATTAGGATCCGTTTTCCTTTGTACAACAGGAGCAGAGGCCTTGTATTCTGACTTGGGACACTGTGGGAAAGGCAATATTCGCTTAAGTTGGTCCTTCGTTTCTGGATTATTGGTCTTGAATTATTTAGGTCAAGCAGCCTTGTGCCTGAAGCCTGGTTTTCACCTCGAAGGATCCAACACGGTTTTCTATGCGATGGTGCCAGCATACTTAATGCCGTTTGCAGTAGCCATTGCTACCATGGCGACAATCATTGCATCGCAAGCCTTAATTACAGGAGTATTTACGTTGATGAATGAGGCCATTAAGTTGAAATTGTGGACGAATTTGCGCGTGAAATATCCTTCAGATCACCAAGGTCAAATCTACATTCCGTTTATCAATTGGTTCTTGATGGTGGGATGTTTAATGGTAATTGCCATATTCAAAAAATCCAGTGAAATGGAACATTCTTACGGACTAGCGATTACCATCAATATGGTGATGACGTCCATGCTGATGGCCATGTTATTGTTCATTCGCTATCCACGTTGGAGAGTGGCAACTGGAATTATTTTTAGCGTATTTATTGCCATCGAATTTGTGTTCTTGATGTCAAATTTGGGGAAAATCGTTTCCGGTGGATGGTTTACGCTGGTCTTGTCCATTACCTTCTTTGTGCTTTTATACTTGTATTACAAAGCGAAATTATTGCGTTCCAGCATCACCGAATACATGCCAATGAGAAACGTCATTCCCTTATTGGAAGCTGTGAATGCGGACAAAGGAATCATGTATGAGGCGACAAACCTTGTATTCCCGACACGCAGTAATTCACCGAATAAATTGGATTTAACGGTATTCCATTCCTTATTCAAAAAGAAACCACGTAAAGCGGGAATCATCTGGTTCCTACACTTGGATATTTTGAATGAACCGTGGGGCGTACATTACTCGGTGAATGAAATCATCGATAAAAAATGTTACTACGTTAGCTTGCAACTTGGATTCAAGGAAGAACACCGCATCGAATACATGATGCGTAAGATTTACTGCAAAATGATTGAAAAAGGTGAATTCGCTGGTGAAAGTGTTTTTGAATCCGTTCGCGGTAAAATTGACGATGTGGATTTCAAATTCATTGTATTGAATTCACGTGTTTCCACCGACAATCACTTAACTGCTTTCCAACGACTATGCGTTCGCGCGTATCGCTTTGTGAAATCAACTGGATTGAAACCTGCAGAGGACTTCGGACTGGATAAAACAAACGTTTACGTGGATTACATTCCAATTTCTGTGACCACACAAGTCGATCAAGACATGACCGAAGACTTTGAAAATTACTCGCAGAAAATCTATAAGGTTTCGTCGAAGTAATTGAGGTCCTTCCCAAACGTTTCGGATAATTGCCCAATGCTGTAAAAGGCTAAAGCCATAAAGCTGACGCCAACAACCAAGGCCGACCATCCGTCGTTGATGCCCATGCTGACCAATAATCCGAAGAACAGCACAACAATGTTGACGGATCCGCGCACCAAATTCGGTATGGTATTCGCCGCTGTGGAACGAATGTTCGTTCCAAATTGCTCGGCCGCAATCGTCACGAAAATCGCCCAATATCCTGTTCCTGCTCCTAGCAAAAAGCACATGAAATAATACGTGTTTTCCGTGATGTGATGATCGTGCATCAGTAAGAAAAGAACCACGCAGACCAAGGAGAATCCAAGGTACAACTGCACCACTTTTTTGCGGCTTTTCAATACTTGACTTAAGATCCCTGAAATCAAATCCCCCACGGAAAGTCCAATATAAGCGTACATAACGGCTAGTCCATTTGAGATGTTGTTTAGTCCCAACCATGGACCAAAATTATCCTTCGAATTCATGATCAACAATCCAATGACATACCAAATCGGAATCCCAACAAAAACACACTGAAAATACTTGATGAGGTTTGATCGCTGGAAAAAAATCAGTTTCAAATTTCCTTTCGAAATGTTTTTGTCCCCCTGCATCTGATGAAAGTAACTAGATTCCAAGGTTCCAATGCGCAGAAATAACAACAAAATCCCCATGGATCCTCCCACAACATAAGCTACCTGCCAGTTCTGCAATGTCAGTCCAAAAAGCTGATGAATTCCTGCTGCAATCCATGCGCCTTCTGATCCAACGAGTGAAGCGACAACGGCTCCCAACGCTCCAAAGGTGACAATGATCATGGTGCCGTATCCACGTTTTTCCTTCGACATCATTTCAGAAACTAACGTGATGCCTGCGCCCAATTCACCTGCAAGCCCGATGCCGGCAATCACACGAATCACTGCATAGGTGGTGACATCCGTCACAAAGGCATTGAGCAAGTTGGCAGTCGAATAGAGTAGGATGGAGCCAAAAAGTACTTTGAGGCGTCCACGTTTGTCCCCCAAAATACCCCATAAGATTCCACCGAATAACATACCGAGCATTTGCATGTTGAACAGGAATTTCCCAGTAGCAGCAATCGCTTGTTCGCTTGCCCCTTGCATGATGCTCGTTAAACTTTCCGCCTTGACCACACCAAAAAGCACGAGGTCGTATATGTCCACGAAATAACCAAGCGCAGCGACAATGATGAGAAAAATGATCTTGCGATCGATGGGTTTTTGTTCCTTGTTCATGCAACGAATTTAATTTATTTTTTGAAAGAAACGTTTTCTTTGGGTGTGCCTTCTCAAGCCTATCCTTGCCGTATCCCGTTTAAAACGTGTATCTTTGCACTCAATTCAAGAAGAATGGCACATAAATCAGGATTTGTTAATATCGTTGGAAGCCCAAATGTCGGGAAATCAACGTTGATGAATCAATTAGTCGGAGAAAAGTTATCCATCGTTACCTCAAAGGCACAGACGACACGTCACCGCATTTTGGGAATTGTGAACGATGAAGACTATCAAATCGTATTTTCAGACACGCCAGGTGTGGTGAATGCGGCGTATAAGTTGCATGAAAATATGATGGACTATGTCAATTCTTCCATTCGCGATGCGGATGTGTTGTTGTTCATCACAGACACCTTGGAGAACGACATGAATCACAAGGAAACCTTGGAGCGCATTAAGCGTTTGGAAGTTCCTGTTTTATGTTTGATTAATAAAATTGATAAGTCCAACCAAGAGAAATTGGTAGAGCGCGTAACCTATTGGAAAGAACAATTGCCAAACGCGAAAATCTTCCCGATTTCTGCCTTGCACAACTTTAATATTGACAACGTTTGGGCGGAAATTCTTTCATTGATGCCGGAAAATCCCCCATACTACGAGAAGGATGAGCTTTCGGATCGACCAATGCGTTTCTTTATTTCGGAAATCATTCGCGAGAAAATTTTCATCCACTGTCAGAAAGAAATTCCATACAGCACACAAATTGAAATCGAAGAATTCAAGGAGGAGGCTGGAATCACACGCATTCGTGCTCAAATCATCGTTGAACGCGATTCTCAGAAAGGCATCATCATTGGAAAAGGTGGTGAAATGTTGAAGAGAATTGGTCGCTCAGCTCGTGAGGACATGGAAAAATTCTTGGAGAAAAAAGTGTTCTTGGAGAATTTTGTGAAGGTGGATAAAGATTGGCGCACATCGGCGGACAAGCTTAAAAAGTATGGATATTAAGATCCTTTAATTAGAAAAAAAACATGAGTAATATAGTAGCTATCGTTGGACGCCCAAATGTTGGGAAATCAACGCTTTTCAATCGCTTGACGGAATCCCGTGATGCCATTGTAAAAGAAGTAAGTGGGGTAACGAGGGATCGTATTTACGGAAAATCTGAGTGGAATGGATACCAGTTTTCTGTCATCGATACGGGTGGATATGCCACGGTAAAAGAGGATATTTTTGAGGGTGAAATTCGCAAACAAGTCGAATTAGCGATACAAGAAGCAACCGTGATTATATTCATGGTGGATGTCATGACTGGCATTGTCGAAATGGATGAAATCGTTGCGCAGTTATTGCGTAAAAGCAACAAGCCTTGTTTGATTGCGGCGAATAAAGTAGACAACACAGACCGTTACGGACTATCTTCTGAATTCTATTCGTTTGGGTTAGGGGAAGTTTTCGACCTAAGCGCAACCAATGGTGGTGGAACGGGAGAAATCCTAGATAAATTGGTGACGTACTTCAATAAAGAGGATGAATCCATCCGTGAAGAAGACTACTTGCCACGTATTGCCATTGTTGGACGTCCAAATGTTGGAAAATCATCCATGATTAATGCCTTCACTGGACAGGAACGAAACATTGTGACGGATATTTCTGGAACAACGCGTGATTCCATTCATACACGCTACAAAGCCTTTGGATTCGATTTCTTATTGATTGACACAGCCGGAATTCGCAAGAAAGCGAAGGTGACTGAGGACATCGAGTATTATTCGGTATTGAGATCGGTAAGAACAATAGAAAATGCGGATGTTTGTTTGTTCATGATGGATGCCTCTGAAGGAATTCAAAAGCAAGACTTGAGCATCTTTTACATGATTGAAAAGAACTCAAAAGGAGTCGTTGTTTTAGTGAATAAATGGGATTTAGTTGAGAAGGATCAAAATACCATGATTGAATACGAAGCGAATCTTCGCGAGCAATTAGCGCCGTTCAATGATGTACCGATTATCTTCACCTCTACGTTGACAAAACAACGCATTCACAAAGCATTGGAAACAGCAATGCGTGTCAATGAGAACCGTACGCGAAAAATTCCGACACACGAATTGAATGAAGTGATGTTGGATGTTGTGGCACAAACACCACCTCCAGCAGTGAAAGGGAAATACATCAAAATCAAGTTTATTCAAATGTTGCCGACACATGCTCCAGCATTTGCGATCTTCTGTAACTTACCTCAGTACGTTCCGGATTCCTACAAGCGTTTCTTTGAAAACCGTTTGAGAGAGAAATTTGATTTCGAAGGAGTTCCTGTAAAGATCTTCTTTAGAAAGAAATAAGCAAAACCATAGACAACAAAAAAGGCGCTAAATCTAGCGCCTTTTTTTATTCGGATACTTCCGTCAATCTTATCGAAGCAAGTTCAAATGTCCGGTGACAACTTTGCGGTCATCGTTTTCTTTTGGTTCGTATTGCATGCGCCAAGTATAAACGCCTGCAGGAACTTTCGTGCCAAGGTTGCCATACGTTCCATCCCACGCTTGCGATGCGTCGTGTGTTTCCCAAATGACTTCTCCCCAACGATCGTAGACCGTTAAACTGAATGCAAATGGATCGAACCCAGTCGTAAAGATCGCCTGCCATGTTTGATTGTGCTCATCTTCATCCGGTGTGAAGGTATTTGCTACATAGTAAATTGGATCAGCAATCACTGGAAGCGATAACTGATAAGAATCAGAACATCCAAGAGGAGTATAAGCAGTCAAGGTTACCAGTAGGTTTTCAGTCACACCAACATACATGTGGTTTGGATCAGATTCTGTCGATGTATATGAATCATCGAAATCCCACAAATACGTCGTTCCACCTACACTCGAGTTCAAGAATTGAACAGCTTGCGTTGTTTCAGTTAAAGAACTTGGTGCACAAGAGAACGAAGCACTTGGATAACTTTCCATATAAATGTAGTCGTTGTAAGTTGTTGTTTCAATACATCCACTTAAGTTGTATTCCAACGTGATATCGTGGTAACCACTTTGATCAAATTGGTAACTAAATGTACTTCCTTGTCCAATTTGAGTTCCTCCCCAATACCACGTGTAAATGGCACCAAGTACCGGTGGTGTTGTCAAAGTAACGTTTAATGGATTACATCCGGACAAGGTATCACCAACGAATTGTGGTGGAACTGCCGGAACAATCGTAATGGTCATGTCAATCGTGTCACCACATTGTCCAGCATCTGAGCTAAACGTATATGTGAAGATTCCTGGAATTGAGGTGTCAATTAACGGTGGATTCCAAGTTCCTGTAATTGGCGGAACGTTATTCGTCACCAACGGCAACACTGGATTCGCATCGTTTTGACATAATTGTGGAACTTGTGTCAACGCAGGAATGATCAATGGATCAACCGTAATTGGCATCGTATACGTGGAAGCACATTGTCCTGGATCTGGAGTAAACGTGTAGTTTGCTGTTCCCGGCGTACCTGTCAATACGGTTGCGCTGTTCCATGTTCCTGTGATCAAAGGACCATTGATAAATGGTGTGGTATTCAAAGCGGTTGTCGGAATCACCACATTTGCTTCATATTGACAAATTTGTCCCATCGCATTGAAGTTTGGAGTGGTCAACGCATACGTGACGATGTCCATGGAATTTGCCAATGCACATTGTCCAGGAGTAGGAGTAAAGACGTACGTTGCAGTTCCAGCTGCGGCTGTAGAAATCACCGCTGGATTCCACGTTCCAGTATAAGCAATTGCGTTGGTAGAAGTCGCCGGCAAAGCTGTTGGCGTATCTCCAATACAGAACGGACTAATTTGATTAAATGTCACTTGCTCATTTGGTAAAATCTGAATGTTCATGGTGGTTGCATTCGCACATACACCGGCATTTGGTGTAAAGGTATACGTTTGTGTTCCAACCACTGCAGATGAAATCAATGATGGATTCCAAGTTCCTTGAATAGCAGGAACATTTGTCGAAATCGTCGATAAATTCGGCACCGTTGCATTTTGACACATCGGAGCAATTTGATTGAAGGTAGGATTCACCGGTGTATTGACCACAACGGTCGTTGTGCTTGTCGAAATACATCCTCCAGCGTCATATGTCAAGGTATAAACTCCAGCATTTACTGCCGTACAGTTTGGAATGATTGGGTTTTGCAAAGTGGATGTGAATCCATTTGGACCAGCCCATGAATAACTATTCGCTCCGTTTGTCGCATTTAATTGGATGGTAGCACCTGCGCAATAAGGACCCGTGTTCGATGTCGTAATAGAAACTGATCCTGCTGTAAATGTAATGGCAACAACGCCATTTCCTGTGTTATTTCCTTGCGTACATGTTCCACCGGCAGGATTCAAGCTTGATCCACCGCCGCCGCCGCCGCCGCCATTGGCACCTGCGCAACAGTTGTCAGATCCACCACCGCCACCGCCGTAGTATCCACCGCCACCGCCACCGCCAGATGCAGTTGCGTAATATCCACCGTTTCCACCGTTACCGAGTGTACCAGCTTGTCCAGGTTGGCCACCTCCCCAAGGAGGACCGCCATTTCCACCTGCTGCTTGCGTTCCACCGCCGCCTCCAGTTCCTGTAAATGGAGATCCGGCACCGGTTACACCGTTTAAACAGCCACCTGCTCCACCTAAAGCTGGATATTGTGGTGAACAACCATTTCGTCCGCCACCACCACCTGCAACAACGATGCGATTTGCTAGTGCATATGGAGCAATGCGAATGTCAGAAGCACCACCACCACCATAAGATTGGTAAGTCACCGGTGCAGCAATTTGACCATTTCCACCGCCATTCCATCCACCAGTTGGTCCTGTTGGATTCTGTCCTACATTGATTTGTAAAACTTGTCCTGGGGTTACCGCAATACTTGGATTCAATACCGTTGCACCCAAACCTCCAGGTCCACCACCTTGTGCACCTTTTACAGATACAGAGATGGAATAAACACATGGCGGAACAGTCCAAGTTTGAGCTGAACCAGTATAGTTAAATGTCACCGTTTGTGGTTGGGAGAAACCGATATTGAAAAGTGAAATAAAAAGAAGGAGAATAATGAGGTAAATATTCTTCATAGGTATGTCATCAGGTTTAAAACAAATTTAAGGCTAAATTTCCTTTTGAAAACGGCAATTTTTGAAAAAGGTTGCTTTGATTTATGCACAAATGTGAAAAACGTTTAACGAATGCGCATCACCGTTCCTGAATATTGTCGGAATTGATCGTTTTGTTTCTTTTTGATGGTTAAAATCCACGTATAGGTTCCGTCTTGCACCTTGCGACCATCGGATCCGTAGGTCCCATCCCAGGACATAGCATAATCAAAACTTTCCCAAATCAGTTCACCCCAGCGATCGAAAATGAGCAAATGGTAATTTTCTAAATCAAAATCGTCACTGAGGTATGGTTTCCAAGTTGGATTAAATTCATCTTCGTCAGGAGTAAAGGCGTTCGGTGCAAAAACATACGTATTCTCTGCGAGAGGGAGATACAGTTCGAAGGTGTCTAAACATCCTTCGTTTGAGGCAATAAGGGTAAATAAAAATTGATCTTCGTTCGATGTTACATAAACAGGATCACTTGCATCTGAAAAGAAATTATCGTTGATAAACCAACTATATTGCGTAGCGAAACTACTGTTGTTATTGAAATACAAGGTGCTTCCTAAAAGGACACTGTCCAAGGGAATCACAGTAAATTGGGCAATGGGTAATTCAATGATGGTCTGGGTGAGACTCGTCGAAACCGCACATTGTCCAGCAGTTGGAGTGAACGTGTACGTTGTCGTTGCTTGGTTGTTCAAGGCCGGCGACCAAGTTCCTGTAATGTTGTTCAGCGAGGATGACGGCAAAGCAGATAAATTATCACCTTGACAAATCGGACTGACAGCTGTAAACGTCGGTGTGACTTGCGGATTGACCGTAATCGTTAAGGTCGTTGTCGTGGCACATTGTCCAACAGTTGGCGTGAAGGTATAAGTTGTCGTTGCTTGGTTGTTCAAGGCTGGCGACCAAGTTCCTGTAATGTTGTTCAGCGAAGTAGTCGGTAGGACACTCAAAGTCGCTCCCTGACAAATCGGATTCACAGCCGCAAAGGTCGGAGTGACTTGCGGATTCACCGTGATCGTTAATGTCGTTGTCGTGGCGCATTGTCCAGCGCTTGGCGTGAAGGTATATGTCGTGGTCGCTTGGTTGTTCAAGGCTGGAGACCAAGTTCCTGTTATGTTGTTCAGCGAGGATGACGGCAAAGCAGATAAATTATCACCTTGACAAATTGGATTCACAGCTGCAAAGGTCGGTGTGACTTGCGGATTGACCGTGATCGTTAATGTCGTTGTCGTGGCGCATTGTCCAGAGCTTGGTGTGAAGGTGTACGTCGTGGTTGCTTGGTTGTTCAAGGCCGGCGACCAAGTTCCTGTAATGTTGTTCAGTGAGGATGACGGTAAAGCAGATAAATTATCACCTTGACAAATTGGATTCACAGCTGCAAAGGTCGGTGTGACTTGCGGATTGACCGTAATCGTTAAAGTCGTTGTCGTGGAACATTGTCCTGCGGTAGGAGTGAACGTGTATGTCGTGGTTGCTTGGTTGTTCAAGGCAGGACTCCAAGTTCCTGTAATGTTGTTCAGCGAGGATGACGGCAAAGCAGATAAATTATCACCTTGACAAATCGGACTGACAGCTGTAAACGTCGGCGTGACTTGCGGATTGACCGTAATCGTTAAGGTCGTTGTCGTGGCACATTGTCCAGCAGTTGGCGTGAAGGTATACGTCGTCGTTGCTTGGTTGTTCAAGGCTGGACTCCAAGTTCCTGAAATGTTGTTTAGTGATGTTGTCGGCAGGACACTCAATGTCGTTCCCTGACAAATCGGATTCACAGCTGCAAAGGTCGGCGTGACTTGCGGATTGACCGTGATTGTTAAAGTCGTTGTTGTTGCACATTGTCCTACGGTTGGAGTGAAGGTGTAGGTCGTGTTTGCTTGGTTGTTCAAGGCAGGACTCCAAGTTCCTGAAATGTTGTTCAGCGAGGATGACGGCAAAGCAGATAAATTATCACCTTGACAAATCGGACTGACAGCTGTAAACGTCGGTGTGACTTGCGGATTGACCGTGATTGTTAAAGTCGTTGTTGTTGCACATTGTCCTACGGTTGGCGTGAAGGTGTACGTCGTGGTTGCTTGGTTGTTCAAGGCAGGAGACCAAGTTCCCGTAATGTTGTTTAGTGATGTTGTTGGCGGGACACTCAAAGTCGTTCCCTGACAAATCGGATTCACAGCCGCAAAGGTCGGTGTGACTTGCGGATTGACCGTAATCGTTAAGGTCGTTGTCGTGGTACATTGTCCTGCGATTGGTGTGAAGGTGTAGGTTGTGGTTGCTTGGTTGTTCAAGGCTGGCGACCATGATCCGTTAATTCCATTCAATGAAGAAGAGGGCAGAACACTCAAGGTTGTTCCTGGACAAATCGGATTCACCGAGTTAAAGGTCGGCGTGACTTGCGGATTGACCGTAATCGTCAAAGTTGTTGAAGTCGCACATTGTCCTGCAGTTGGAGTGAAGGTGTACGTCGTGGTCGTTTGATTGTTCAAGGCCGGAGACCAAGTCCCCGCAATGTTGTTCAATGATGTTGTCGGCAAGGAATTCAACGTTGCCCCCTGACAAATCGGACTCACGGCATTAAATGTCGGCGTGACTTGCGGATTGACCGTAATCGTTAAGGTTGTTGATGTTGTACATTGTCCTGCGGTTGGCGTGAAGGTGTACGTTGTCGTTGCTTGGTTGTTCAAGGCTGGACTCCAAGTTCCTGAAATGTTGTTCAGCGAGGATGACGGCAAAGCAGATAAATTATCACCTTGACAAATAGTATTCACAGCTGCAAATGTCGGTGTGACTTGCGCATTCACCGTAATCGTTAAAGTCGTTGTCGTGGCACATTGTCCTGCGGTTGGCGTGAAGGTGTACGTTGTCGTTGCTTGGTTGTTCAAGGCTGGAGACCAAGTTCCTGCAATGTTGTTCAGTGATGTTGTCGGCAATACACTCAAGGTTGCCCCTTGACAAACTGGATTCACAGCTGCAAATGTCGGCGTGACTTGCGGATTGACCGTGATTGTTAAAGTCGTTGTTGTGGCGCATTGTCCAGCGCTTGGCGTGAAGCTATACGTCGTGGTTGCTTGGTTGTTCAAGGCTGGAGACCATGATCCGTTAATTCCATTCAATGAAGAAGTCGGCAGGACACTCAAAGTCGCTCCCTGACAAATCGGATTAACAGCTATAAACGTCGGTGTGACTTGCGGATTGACCGTAATCGTTAAAGTCGTTGTCGTGGCACATTGTCCAACGGTAGGCGTGAACGTGTACGTCGTGGTTGCTTGGTTGTTCAAGGCCGGAGACCATGATCCGTTAATTCCATTCAATGAAGAATTCGGCAAGACACTCAACGTTGTTCCTTGACAAATCGGACTGACAGCTGTAAAGGTCGGCGTGACTTGCGGATTCACCGTGATCGTTAAAGTTGCTGTCGTGGCACATTGTCCAGCAGTTGGCGTGAAGGTGTAGGTCGTGGTCGCTTGGTTGTTCAAGGCAGGAGACCATGATCCTGTTATGTTGTTCAGTGATGTTGACGGCAATACACTCAAGGTTGCCCCTTGACAAATTGGATTCACAGCTGCAAATGTCGGTGTGACTTGCGGATTGACCGTAATCGTTAAAGTCGTTGTCGTGGCACATTGTCCAACGGTAGGCGTGAAGGTGTACGTCGTCGTCGCTTGGTTGTTCAAGGCTGGAGACCAAGTTCCCGTAATGTTGTTTAGTGAAGTAGTCGGCAAGGCACTCAGCGTTGCTCCCTGACAAATCGGACTCACCGCATTGAAAGTCGCTGTGACTTGCGGATTCACCGTAATCGTTAAAGTCGTTGACGTGGCACATTGTCCAGCAGTTGGCGTGAAGGTGTACGTCGTGGTTGCTTGGTTGTTCAAGGTGGGCGACCATGATCCGTTAATTCCATTCAACGAAATGGTCGGCAGGACACTCAAAGTCGCTCCCTGACAAATCGGATTCACCGCATTAAAAGTCGGTGTGACTTGCGCATTCACCGTAATCGTTAAAGTCGTTGTCGTGGCACATTGTCCAGCAGTTGGCGTGAAGGTGTACGTCGTGGTTGCTTGGTTGTTCAAGGCAGGCGACCAAGTTCCTGAAATGTTGTTCAATGATGTTGTCGGCAAGGAATTCAACGTTGCCCCCTGACAAATCGGACTCACGGCATTAAATGTCGGCGTGAATTGCGGATTGACCGTGACAATGGTTGTACTGACAATCGTACAGGGACCTTTGATGGCAGTGATAGTATAGGTGATGGTTTGGACTTGATTGGACGAATTGATTAATGTTTGGCTGATGTTTGGACCGCTTCCGTTACTTGCGCCAGAAATGAATGAATTCGAACTCACTGTCCATTGCACGCTTGTTCCTGCTGGAATGCTGCTCATCAACGGAATATTCGTTGAATTACCACTGCAAATTGCTTGCGTACTTGGATTGATTAAGACTGGTGGCGCCGTCACTTGGACATTCACATATTGAGTGGCTTGACAGCCGAATTGATCGAATCCATTTAGGATTCCCATGAAATTACCTGGATTGTTGTACGTGATGTTGAACGGTCCTGTTCCAGAGCCAGTACTCGATGTCGCACCATTGGTAAAAATCCAATTCAATCCACCTGAAACGTTGCTTGATCCAGTCGCGTTGAAGGTCACACTATTGCCTTGGCAAATCGTTGTATTCGTCGCGTTAAGGATGGGATGAGGTCCTAAAAAAGTACCCGGATTCGACGTGTTTCCAACATTAAAACTCAAGGTAAATCCAGTACTAGCGCTGAAGTTGTTAATTAAAATGGCGTAGGATACACCGGCCACCATATTGACGTATTGACAATAGGCATTTTCACCTGGATCACAATTGGGCCATTCATCAAAGTCCAAATCCACTAAATTCAATCCGGTTGATCCCGCTGTGTTGAGACAGGATGATGAGTTACAACGAATAGGTGTTCGTGGTCCACATGCATCCGTCCCACTGAGTTGATATAAAATGAAATCGATGTCGTCGTTCGCATTAATCGGGGTGATGTCGAATGTTAAGGTTCCACTAGTTTGACAAGTCCATTTAAACCAAGAGGAGTTGCCTTCATCCGGGCCCCAAACATCCAAACAAGTTCCTGGTTCTGGTTCGTCATTGTCCAACCCACCACCACTTAACGAAGCAACACTCACCGCATTTTGATTACACAAATATGCCGCTCCGCTGCAGTCAGCACCAGGATTCACGGTAGGTGTGTAGCAATTGACACAAAGTATAAAACTTCCTTGATAGCTCGGAGGTGAACTGATTCGAATGTAATAAGTGTTTCCTGGGACCAATGCGCCTTCGTACAATTGTGTGCTTCCCACACCTAAGGTTCCGCTCGAACAGCCTAATTCGAACAATAAACTCAAGCAGGACCCGGAGTAAAGGGCCATGTTTGGCGCAATCATCGTTCCTCCACTACCACTGCCGTTCGCTGAAATTAAAACATCCGTTCCAGTTGCCACAAATTGAAACCAAACATCTTGTGTAGCGGTCGTTGGCCAACAAGTGGGCATGGAAGTCATACCTGTTGTGGCGCCAACATTAGTGAAATTGAGGTTTGTCGAGCAGTAATTGGTGACAGATGGCAGATAAGTAGCCGAAAAACAGTCATCTCCCTGTCCATATGTGTGACCCATGAACAGCAAAAGAAAAACAAGAAATTGAACTGTTTTCACGATGACTTCAATTAGCAGATGAAGTTAGTGAATATCAGATTCTTAAAAAAATTAAAGTTGTTTTTCTCTTTTGTTTTCACTACATTTATGTACAATTATTCCTCATATGCAAGTTTACACAGGACCATGGACCAAAGCGGAAGCTGCTCATTTATTGAGAAGAACAACCTTCGGCGCAACCAATCAACAGATATTAACAGCGGTTTCGAATGGCATGTCCGCTACTGTTTCATCCCTCCTTCAAATTCCTGTTTCGGATGAACCTTTGGCATATGATGCGGGAGAAACCATTGTGGCTCAAGGAACTTCTTGGGTGAATGCGGTGTATCCAGCAAATCAAACGCAAAACCAACAAACGGAGAATGCGCGGTTTAAATCCTTGGGTGCTTGGATCGCGAAAAACATGAACCAAGAACAACTATGTATTGCTGAGAAGATGGCTTTCTTTTGGCAAAATCACTTTGGTGTAACGGCAACTGCAGAAGCGAGAGCGATGTATCATTTTTTAAACTTGTTGCGTCAGAATGCACTCGGGAATTTCAAGCAATTGATCAAAGATGTAACGGTTGATCCAGCCATGTTGCTTTTCTTGAATGGGGCAACGAACAACGTTTATTCTCCAAACGAAAATTACTCACGTGAATTGTTGGAGTTGTTTTCCATTGGCAAAGGAAATCAAATAGCAACCGGTGATTATTCAACGTATACCGAAACGGATGTCGCTGCGGGAGCGAAGATCCTCACTGGATTCACCGTGAATGGCATTCGAAGTTCAACGGTTACACAAGCTACGACAACGTTCATGCCCTTATTACATGATAATACAGCGAAAACACTTTCCTATCATTTCAACAACCAAGTCATCACAGCTGCAGGTGCGACGGAATATGCAAATTACATTGATGTAATTTTCTCACAACCACATGTTGCGCAATTCATTTGTTCGAAAATTTACCGGTATTTCGTGAATTACGACATTACGCCTTCCGTTCAAACGAATGTCATCGATGCGATGGCTCAGACATTGATCACAAACAACTATGAGATTTTGCCTGTCATGCAGCAGCTTTTGACGAGCGATCATTTTTATGATATGAGCGTGCGAGGAGCGATCATCCGAAATCCCCTTGAAATGATCATGGGAGCAATGAATCCTACGCAAACAATTCCAAATTTTGGATTAGTCGGGGATTATCAAACATACATTTCGATTTACTATGTCGCTGATACCATGGGGCAATCTTACATTGTTCCACCTAGCGTGGCTGGATGGTTGGCTTATTATCAAGCTCCAGCGTACTCAAAATTGTGGATTAATTCCACGTACATTAAAAAGCGCTTCGACATCGTTTCAGCATTGGTGTATACAGGTGTACCTATTGGGACAAATGTCCTAAAAATGAATTTACTTGGATTCTTGAATGGATTGTCCGATCCGTCCAATGCACCGCAAGTCATCGATGACATTTGCGATGTCTTTTTTCCAAAAGCCATTTCGCTAACCGACAAATTGACGTTGAAAGCCATTTTGACCGGTGGACTTCCTGATTTCGAATGGACCATTCAATATAATGATTATCAAGCGAATCCAACGAATACGACGTATTACACACCAGTGACACAACGCATGCAAGCGCTCATGAATGTGATTTTAAAAATGCCACAATTCCAAACCATTTAATGATGAAAAGAAGAGACTTTTTACGCCGTGCTTCCTTAGCATCCCTTTCTTTGCCCTTTGTTTCAAATGGTTTTTCCATGCAAGCAATTTCAAAAGAACTCTTTGACTTCTCCAAAAATGCGGAGGACCGCGTGCTTGTGTTAATTCGCATGAATGGGGGAAATGATGGCTTGAACATGGTGTTTCCCGTTGATCAATACGCGAACTTGATGATTCAGCGTCCAAACATCTTAATTCCTCAAAATCAATTGTTGAATTTAAGCAGCGATTTGGCACTTCATCCCAAAATGACGGGCATGCAAGACTTGTTTAACAACGGAAAATTAACCGTGATTCAAAACGTGGGCTACCCAGAACCGAATCGCTCGCATTTCCGTTCGACGGATATTTGGTCCACAGGTTCCTTGGATGTCAATCAAACGAGTGGATGGTTGGGACGTTATTTCGACAGCAACTACCCGAATTTTCCAGCGGATTATCCAAATGCAAATTTCCCGGATCCATTCGCGATTTCGATGGGATCGGAGGTTTCGACAACCTGTCAAGGACTCATGGGGAATTTCTCACATGCGGTGAACGATCCATTCAACACATCGAATTTGTTGTTAACGAGTGTAACGAACGACGGAACTTATTACGGTTCCCACATCGAGTACATTTCCACCTTGATCAATCAAACGAATGAATATGGAACATCCATCAGCGCCTCCGCCAATGCTGGAAATTCCTTGTCCACCATGTATGACCCCACAAATCCGCTTGCGGTTCAATTGAAGTACATAGCTCAAATGATTTCGGGTGGACTAAAAACGAAAGTGTACATCATCAATATTGGTGGATTTGATACCCATGATTCTCAAGTGGATCAAACCAATTTGGCGGAAGGGAATCACGCGAATTTGCTGAAAATGATTTCGGATGCGGTGGCAGCTTTTCAAAACGATTTGCAGTTGCTGGGATTAGAACAGCGCGTTGCTGGTATGACTTTCTCAGAGTTTGGACGACAAATCGCAAGCAATGGATCATTTGGTACGGATCACGGTGATGCGGCTCCCATATTCCTCTTCGGTTCTTGTGTGAATACAGGCATTATTGGGCCAAATCCAACCATTGACAATCAAATCAATGAGCAAGCGGGTGTACCAATGCAAATTGATTTCAGAAATATTTATGCCTCCATCTTGCGCGATTGGTTCGAAGCACCAGAGGCGAGTATTCAGGCCTTGTTTGAACAAAACATCACTTATTTGGATGTCCTTTCCGGATGTAGCGTTGGGATTGCGGAATTGGAAGAACAGAAATTAAATCCAATCATTTATCCGAATCCAGCACCAAGCAATGTGACCTTGCGTTTTGTTGGAAAAGGGGAGCAGTACCAAATCTTCATCATTGATGAACAAGGCAAAGTACTGTTAAAACCGTTTGAAGGATTTTTAGCGGCACAACAACATGACCTTCCTTTGGAAACAAGTAAGTTGCCTTCGGGACATTACTACGCATTGATCAGCGCAACAAACAGCCGCGAGCTAGTCGCGTTCCAAAAGATTTAAGGTTTCTTTTGTAATTGATCCACGCGCAATTGACGTTGCATTGGATTTTCCTTCACCGTTTGCTCTTGTTTATACAATTGGTAACGTGTGGCTTGCATTTCACGTGGCCATGCATTGTTTTTCAAATCCGTATCGGCCGTTTCTAAAAATGGATCCAGGCGGAAAGAGATTACTTCTTTATCGAAAATAAATACTTTGCTCACTTTTTCCTCATAGATTCTCCAGATTTCTGCTGGAATACGTCGAACTTCGGTCGTTCCATCTGCAAACGTGAATTCAATGATCAATGGCATAACAAGTCCACCGATGTTCTTGAAACTGATTTCGTAAAATTGCTTATTGGCATTCAAATATGCTAGGTCTTTTGGATCTAATTTTGCCGCAAAATCTTCGTATTCTTTCTTGTCTAAAGCATCCACGAAGTAAATGTTTCTGTTTCCGTAAAAGTCGTCGATGTTTGGATCTTTTTCATTCACTGTTTGGGCGATAGCTGTTTTGTTGCGGGTATCGCCAATGAATGGATCTTTCTGCGCATCTTGTGTTTCTTTCAAACCTTTTTCTACCGTTGGATTCATCGTGTTTAATTGGAACCATTTCACGTCCTCGATGGCAATGTCTACATTGTCTGTTCCGTAGAACCATCCTCTCCAAAACCAGTCCAAGTCCACTGCAGAAGCATCTTCCATCGTGCGGAAAAAGTCCGCCGGAGTTGGATGTTTGAATTTCCATCGTTCGCAATATGTTTTAAACGCGTAATCGAATAGTTCGCGTCCCATAATGGTTTCTCGCAAAATATTCAAGGCAGTTGCTGGTTTACCGTAAGCGTTGTTTCCAAACTGCATGATGGATTCTGAATTGGTCATGATGGGTGAAATTGTGCTTTTATCCCCACGCATGTAATCTGCTATCATGTATGCCGGTCCGCGACGTGACGGATAACCGCGTTCCCATTCTTGTTCCGTTAAATACTGTACGAAAGTATTTAATCCTTCATCCATCCATGTCCATTGGCGTTCGTCGGAATTGATAATCATCGGGAAGAAATTGTGTCCAACCTCGTGAATAATCACACCCCACATGCCGTATTTCTCTCCTTCAGTGTAGGTGCCATCTGCCTCTGGACGTCCACCGTTGAAGCAAATCATCGGGTATTCCATTCCGATCCATTTACTGTGGACAGAAATCGCTACTGGATAAGGATAGTCCACGGTGTATTTCGAGTACGTTTTAATCGTATGTGCGACTAATTTCGTCGAATAGCGCTCCCATAGTGGATTCCCTTCTTTCGGATAATAAGACATACACAAGACATTTTTTCCATTCACGGGCATGTTTTGCGCATCCCAAATAAATTTGCGCGAAGTGGCAAAGGCAAAGTCGCGCACATTTGTCGCTTTATACGTCCATGTTTTCGTTTTTTTCGCTTTGTCAGCTTCTGCTTTTTCCGCCTCCGCCTGAGTAACGATGATCACAGGGACATCTGATTTACGCGCTTGTTCCAGGCGTTTCTTTTGATCTGCAGTAAGAATACTTGCATAGTTTTGACATTCTCCAGTCGCAGCGACCACGTGGTCAGCAGGAACGGTAATGTTAACTTCGTAGTCACCAAACGGCAGGGTAAACTCACCGCGTCCAAGGAATTGTTTGTTTTGCCAGCCTGTTACGTCGTTATAGACACACATTCTAGGAAAGAATTGAGCAATGGTATACAGGTAATTTTGATCTTTTTCAAAATACTCATATCCCGAGCGTCCACCCACTTGCATGCGGTCGTTGATGTTGTACCACCATTTGACTTGAAAAGTAATGCTGGTATTTGGCATTAAGGGTTTTTCCAAATCGATGCGCAACATGGTTTTGTTGATGAAATAGGACATTTTTTGTCCAGATGTATTCGTGATTTGTTCTATTTTAAATCCACCGTCGTATTTGAAGTCGCGTTTGCGAATGTCCCCCATGGATTTGAAGTCTTCCATTTTTTCGACTTCAATTAATTTCGTTTCCGAGTTTTCATCGTAGATGTTTTGATCCAATTGCAACCAAAGGTAATCCAAGCGGTCTGGAGAATTATTCGTGTAGGTGATGGTCTCAAATCCACTTAATTTTTGTGTTGCATCGTCGATGACCAAGTTCATTTTGTAATCGGCTTTTTGCTGATAGTAATGATAGCCGGGTGCTCCTGATGCAGCATGATATTCATTCGGAGTTGGTAATTCTTGGTCCAATTGAGCAAATTTCTTTTGAGCAGAAAGTTGCATGCTACACAAGATGAGTAAAGAACTTAGGATACGTGTTTTCATGGTTTTAACGCGATTTGTTGAGTGTGTTTATTGGAGGTGAAGTTCACGGTCTGACTTTCTCCTCGATAGATGAAGGTGACTTTGTTTTGTTGTTCTGGAAAGGCATCCATTAAAAAAGTACAATCAATTTGAAGGGCTGGATAAAGTTGTTTGGCAACAGATGAGAAATAAAGTTCAATCGTTCCGTTTTTCAACACTTGAAATCCTTCGATTTCCCATTGACTTGAACAATACGCATCGACTGCATTGGAATCGAGGGAACAGCCATATCGAAGCGTCAAATGTTTGTTGAGGTAGGTCTCAAGTATCCCAACTTCTGTGGCTGCAGGATCTAATTTTTCTAACTTCGTTTTTAGTCCGTACGATTGCATGAGACAGGATTCTAAATCGTGCGCAGTCGCCACAAAAGATCCTTCAAATTTTTGAGCCACTTCATTGTATTCAATTTCGCCATGAGCGAAAAAAAATTGATGACCCCAACTTGTTGAACAAGCTAGCAGACAAGTGAATACCAAAAGTAAAAGTGGTTGTTTAAACATGTTGTGCGAAAATACAAAAATTAATGAAGTCTTCGTAAGCAATTATCAGGATGCTTTTCGTAATTTCATAAAATGAAACACGTCATTTTAATACTCGTTTTTTTGTGCGCGAGCAGCGCTTGTCAAAAGGATCCAAATGCTTGTGAATGTGGGAGAAATCTCATGAAATCTCCAAGTGAACAAGATGCATCCTTGAAAGAAGCATGTGAAGAAAAAGTGCAATCCTTGCCAGAAGAAAAGCAAATGGATTGGTATAATCAGAGCATGGAATGCATGAATGAACAATAACCAGCAGTTGGCGTTTTATTAGTATACAATTAGATTTCTATAATTGAACCGAACATGATACACGATATCTCCATTCAATCCTCCGTTTTTAATCGCTTTATGAGCGAGATTCGGGATGTTGACATTCAAAAAGATCCGATGCGATTTCGCATGAACATGGAGCGCATTGCAGAAATTTTAGGGTATGAATTGTCGAAGAAATTAACGGCAAAAGCAATGGAAACACAAACACCACTTGGACTTTCGCAAACGATGGTTCCGGGAGAGTCGCCGGTTTTAGCAACGATTTTGCGCGCTGGATTGTCCATGCATAATGGACTACTTCGCATGTTCGATCGTGCT
Source organism: Crocinitomicaceae bacterium (assembly GCA_024643725.1). Taxonomy (GTDB): domain Bacteria; phylum Bacteroidota; class Bacteroidia; order Flavobacteriales_D; family Crocinitomicaceae; genus UBA952. The sequence continues at coordinate 26,878 of JAHEMJ010000002.1, forward strand.
GACAGTGCCTTCATATCAGCATATCGAAAACACACAACTGCGGAGGAATTTGACATTCACGTGGAATATTTAGCGGCACCGAATCTAGACGGTCGCACTTGGATCATCAGTGATCCCATGTTGGCCACGGGAAGCTCGATGTTGGCAGTCTACAAAGCCCTGCGTAAAATGGGGAATCCAACCAAAATTCACATCGTTTCTGCCATTGCAACTCCCGATGCATTGGAGCTGATCAAGGCGCATTTCCCAACGAACACAGAAATTTGGGTTGGTGCAATTGACAAGGAATTGACCGCCCAATCGTACATCGTTCCAGGACTAGGAGATGCGGGTGACCTTGCTTACGGAGTTAAACTTTAAGTATGAATTGGACAGGATTTTGGACCGTTTTTTTTCTCGCTACCATTAAGTTTTCCGTTTCAACGATTCCGGGTCCTCACCTCGGAATGACCTTCTTCGAAACGGTTTTGGCATCATTCGCTGGTGGAACAGCATGTGCATTGGTTAGTTATTTTGCTAGTGATGGAATACTTCTTTTGTTGAATAAACGAACAGCACGGAAACATCAGGAAATGTTAGCAAAGAATATCACACCTCCCAAAAAGAAAGTGTTCAAGCGCATGAATCGATTTGTCGTTCGCATCAAAATGAAACTTGGCCAAGTGGGCATTTGTTTTTATGCGCCGTTCTTCATGTCCATTCCTCTTGGATGCTTGGTGGCAGCGAAGTTCTATGGCAAACGTTGGGAGACTTTTCCGTTAATTATGCTGGGATTGGCATTCAACGCCAGTTTGACTTCAATACTCGTATATTTTGTATTCAACTAAGCACATTTTCTTTGATTTAGATCGAACGCTGTGGGATTTCGATCGCAATTCAGAAGCAGCACTTCGACACATTATCGAATCGGAAGGACTTATCCCACAAATGGAATCCTTTGAACGTTTTCACAAAGTATACATTCAGCAAAACGCGCATTTATGGAAGTTATACGGAAAAGGGAAAATCAAGAAGGAAGAATTGCGATATGAGCGATTTCGCGCGGCATTGCGGAAATTTAAAATTCGGGACGAAGCGTTGGTTCGTAGAATAGGGGATGCCTATGTGGAGATTTCTCCAAGACAAACCTTACTTTTCCCGAATGCCATTGAAACTTTGAAGGAACTCAAAAAAATGGGATTTACCTTGCATATTATCACGAATGGATTCCAAGAAGTACAGCATATCAAATTGGAAAATTGTGGGATGCATGCCTTTTTTGATGTCATTGTTTGCTCCGAAGTCATTGGGAAAAACAAACCTGATCCGGCCATTTTTAAATACGCCATGAACGAGGCAGGAGCATTGCCGAAGGATTCACTGATGATTGGGGATGATTACCACATCGATGTGGCTGGAGCCTTACAAGTCGGTATGCACGCCATTCATTTTGATCCCGAGGGAAGAAACAAATACAATTACGATTGGATGATTAGCAATTTAGCTCATTTGCCGGAAATGATTATCCGTTTAATGCGCTAGACTATCCGTGCATTTCTTGACGCGTTCGCTCATAGAACATCATTCCAGCTGCTACACCCACATTCAACGAAGCAATTTCACCTTTCATTGGGATGCGAGCTTTGATGTCCGCCATATTCAATAAATCCGAAGTGATTCCACTTTCTTCCGATCCCATGATAACAGCAACCGATCCACGCAAGTTGGTTTCGTACAATGGAACATTTCCTTTTTCTGTACAAGCGACGATGCGCAATCCAGATTGTTGTAAATAAAACAAGGAATTTTTCAAGTCGTTTGTTTTGCAAATCGGAATACGGTTTAAGGCACCAGCAGAAGCTTTCATGGCATCGGATGTTGCCAATGCAGATCCTTTGGAAGGAATCAATATGGCATGCGCTCCTTGACATTCAGCAGTACGTGCAATGGCACCGAAATTACGCACGTCGGTAATGCGGTCCAATACAACGATGAACGGTTTTTCATCTTTTTCTAGAAGTGCGTCCACCAACGGTTCAATTTCTTGATAAGAAATGGGAGGAATCATCGCCACTACTCCTTGGTGGTTTCCTTCCGTTAGTGTATCTAATTTTTGAACAGGGACGAATTGTAGGAAGTAGTTTTTCCCTTGAAGGGCCGTTTTTAATTCGTCGAATAATTCTTTGTGAAGTCCTTTTTGGATTAAGATTTTGTTCAATTCTTTATCCGCATTCACTGCTTCGATGACTGCTCTAATTCCAAAAATAATATCAGTGCGTTCTTTGCGGTATTTTCTTTCTGTACGTTGTTCCATTAGATAAAATTAAACTCGAGTTCGACATTGCCTTCGAGTGTTTTAGCAACCGGACATGCACGTCCAGCCATGATGACTTTTTTTAGCGTTAATTCATCCCAATCGTTTCCGTTGAGGTCCATATGAACGACCACTTTCGCAATGCGTCTTGGACCGGCAGCCATGTGTTTCTCAATGCTTGCCTCGCAGGATGTAAAGGAAATTCCGTGCTCTTGACAGTAAATGCCCATGATGGTCATCATACAAGATGCCAAGGAAGTAGCGACTAAATCCGTGGGAGAAAATGCTTCACCTTTTCCGTGATTGTCCACTGGAGCATCCGTGATAATCTTCGTTCCTGAAGCGATATGTTCACACGATGTTCGTAGATTGCCTAAGTAAGAAATACGCGCTGTTGCCATGCCGCAAAGGTACGCATATTATTAGAAAACAAGAGGACGCAAATTGGCTTAGTGTTTTACCTCGACGAATCCATGTTTCACAATCGGTTCTGCACCTTCGAATTTCGCGTCGATACGGTAGAAGTATGTTCCTTCCGAAACGACATCGCCACCGGTTGTTTTCCCATTCCATCCACCTGCTGGATCATCGTATTCGTAGATGACATTTCCCCAACGGTTCAAGATGGTGCAATGGAAAGTTTCAAGTCCTGAATATTGCACGTAGAAAACATCATTTCCAACGGTGGACGAAAGAGAAATGACATTTGGTGCAACGATATCACAAGGTTTGAATCCAATCGTTGCCGTATCTGAAACAGAGTAACACTCATTGGATAAGGTGTAAATATAGGTTCCTGGTTGCGACACCACCAACGGCGTTGTTGCATTTGGAATGTTCCAAACGCCAAACATATTCGGTGTATAGTTTGCTTGTAACGTCCAAACATTGTTCATAGTCGAATCTTTGGCTGAATTCACTTGCAGTGGTTCGAGCGGAAAGCTGGTGCCTTTGCAAATATTTGTATCTAAAACTTGTGTATACAAATATGGAGGGAATTCAATTTCTGCGCTTAACGTTTGATTACATGCCACATCCGTATATGTAATGGTATAGATTCCGGCATAGTTCGTTGTTATGTGTGGATTCGCAGTTGTTGGATCTGAGAAATGTACGCAGGTATCTGAAGCGGTCCAAACGCCTCCCAGTGCAGAACTTGTTCCTTGCACATAATAGTTGTAAAAACATGCTAAAGTGTCAATGTCAATCGTTGGCAACGTGTAAAGTTGAATGGTTGTGCTTGCGGTATGATTACATACGTTGTCGGTGTACGTTAATTGATACGTTCCTGAAGTAGATCCGGTAATTGTTGGATTCGCAGCCGTGTTCGAAGGTGAAAAGTTCAATGTTCCACCACTCGGCGTCGTGTATGTCCATGTTCCACCTGCCGCATCGCTTACTGTTCCGCTGACATTGTAGGTCAAGTTACATTGATTGACATTGGCAAAAATACTTGGATTGATCGGCAAAGTAATTTGTGCCGAATGCGATTGGTTGCAGGTATTATCTGTAAAAGTGACGGTGTACGTTCCTGGTGATGCAACGGAGATCAAAGGATTTAAGTTCGTGGTATTATCAAAGCTGACTTGATTGGAACTTGCCGTCCAAGTCCCTCCTTGCGATTGTGTATTGGCAACTTGTAAACTTGGTGAACAAATCAGTGTATCCGAGAAAATGGATGAAGCCGCTGATCCAAAAATGGTGAAGGTAGTATCCGTTGTACAGAATCCAGCTGAATCCACCAAGGTCACGGTAAACGTTCCAATGGGAAGATCCACCGTAAACAAACTATCTAACGCCGGATTTGTTAATCCCCACGTAACGGAAGAATAATAACTTTCATTTGGGATACTCAAACTGACAGAAGTATCCGGTGGACAATAGGTTAATGGTCCTTGTAAGTTTACCGGAACTGGATTCAATACGATGATGGTATCGCTGACATGTTTATAACATCCGCCAGAACTAACCGTCACACCGTAAATTTGAGTAGACGTCACGGCGCTTGTTTGCGAGGTCGTAAAATCATCCCACAAATAGGTGTCGTAAGGTCCATTTGAAACGCTCAGATCGGCATTCCCGCAGGAACCGGCGACTAATAAGGCGGCAGAATCCAAGTTATTGACAAGTGTATCAATCACGATTACAAAGGTCAATGCGGTTACACCTGGTGTTGGAGTTGCATCGTCCGTTGCAGTCACGGTTACGGTGTAGGTTCCCATGGTTGCAAGTGTCCCAATGGCTTCAAGAATAATGGACCCTGTATTTCCTGGAATGTTCGCGACTTGTGTCAGAGTGGACAATCCACCATTGGTATAGGTGATCGATGTCGTTTGATTGACTTCAGGTGACAAGAAATTAATGGCAAATTGAGCGGTATCTCCCGCAGCACAAATTTTAAACGTGTCACAAGAAGCGATTCCTTCCGGAATTGGAGGAATGTTTCCGCTGTTGGATGCATCAAATGCAAAGCTTTTGTAATCCAACCAACTAATTCCATCTGGATTTCCAAGTGCACCATCAAAATCTACTCCTGGGTGATCAAAACGAGAAATCAAGAAGTAAGCGATTCCGTCTCCTTTGTTCGCGCCACAAGTTGCTGGAATTCCATAAAAGCCATTGATTCCCGATGATGCAGCTCCCGTTGTCCATTGCATATCTTGGTAACAAAATGCCACATTCCCTTGGTCAATGACTGGGTCAGAACCATTCGTAATGATCAATTGGAAGGTGTTTAATTTATCTCCTTGCATGGAGTAATATCCAACATCTTCCCAATTTACGTACACCGCTGTTGGAGTGATTTTATAGACAACTTGTCCATTCCCATTTCGCGTATCAACGTCTGCCCAGAAAGGTGCGACAATCGCGTTTCCTGTTGATGGAAAGGCCGTTGCACTGAAAGTAGAAAGTGGACCATTGAAGGTAATATTTCCATTATTGTTGATGTAAATGGAATTGAAGGTTTGACCGTAAAGGTTGAAGTTAAATGGAATTGGAATGAGTCCGGTTGAACCATCATCGTTGGGTTGCATGGCAAGAATGTAAGTAGAATCTGGCTCGATGTAACAGTCACATGCATTTGATTTTGTGGTTGGATTAGGTTTCACGGATGGCTTTCCAGTTACATTTCCAATGGTATGATTCGGCTGAACAACCACATGTCCCAATTGACCTGATGCTTTTAACTGTTGGTATAATGGGGAGTCAGTAATGACTTGAGCAAGAAAAGTTTGAGAAAGAAATAAACTGACTAAAAATAATAGATGCTTCATAGTAGGGTTCTGTTTGATGCGTTCTTAAGACTAAAAACTGACATGAAAGTTGCATGCGTGTTTAAAATCTTTGGAAGGGCTAATTTACGAATTTTCAATGGAATGAATAATTTCTCGTGGAGCGGATAAATCAAAAAAGAAAGATTGTGGGAAATGTCGTAATTTTAGTGCTCAAAATAGCCATTCATTTTATGAAAAAATTACTCTTTCTCTTTACAATTGTTTCCTCTGTTGCTGTTTATGGACAGAAAAAAACGAGTTCTACTGAAGTGGTGAAACCACCTTATGATGCAGGAACGGTCGGTGCACTTTCGTTTCGTATGGTCGGACCAGCCTTAACTTCAGGACGCATAGTTGATATCGCTGTTCATCCAACGAACAAGGATTTGTGGTACATCGCTGCCGCTTGCGGGGGCGTCTGGACAACCAACAATCACGGAATTACGTTTTCGCCCATTTTTGATGGATACGGATCTTATTCGATTGCTTGTGTGGAATTAGCGCCATCGAATCCAAATACAGTTTGGGTTGGGTCAGGTGAAAATAACAACCAACGATCTGCCGCTTACGGTGATGGGGTATATAAATCGTTGGATGGTGGAAAATCCTTTACAAACATGGGATTAAAAACATCTGAACACATTGGAAACATCATTATTCATCCAAGCGATGAAAACACCGTTTGGGTCGCAGCTTATGGACCACTTTGGAGTAGCGGTGGAGAACGCGGGGTGTACAAAACCACGGATGGTGGTAAAACTTGGACGCGCACATTGTTCGTGTCCGATAATACTGGAATATCAGAAATTGCCATTGATCCGACTAACCCGAACATCCTATATGCGGCTGCGCATCAACGCAGAAGACATGAATGGACGTACATTGGCGGTGGACCAGAATCAAGTTTGTATAAATCCACCGATGGTGGCGTTACGTGGAGACCAATTAATGCTGGTTTACCAAAAGGTGATATGGGTAGAATTGGCATCGCTGTTTCACCGGTTGATCCCAATTTGATTTATGCCATTGTGGAAGCACGCTATGGAAAAGCGGGTGTGTACAAGTCAACCAACAAAGGAGAGAATTGGAGCAAACAAAGCGACTTCAATACAAGCGGGAATTACTACCAAGAAATCATGTGTGACCCCTTGAATAAAAACAAGGTTTTTGCGATGGATACTTACATGCATCACACGGAAGACGGTGGAAAAACATTCAAACCAACTGGAGAGACAAATAAGCACGTGGATAATCATGCAATTTGGATCGATCCATCAAACACGGATCACTGGCTCGTGGGTTGCGATGGTGGATTGTACGAAACCTACACCCATGCTAGAGAATGGAAATACTACGCCAATTTGCCAATTATTCAGTTTTACAAAGCAGTGACAGATAATGCCGCACCATTCTATAATATATATGGGGGAACTCAGGATAATAATTCCATGGGAGGTCCAGCCGCAACAAACAATGCGGCGGGAATTTTAAATTCGGATTGGTTCATCACAAACGGAGGAGATGGATTTGAATCGGCAACAGATTGGTCCAATCCAAACATTACATATGCGCAAGCACAATATGGATGGATTGTACGCTACGACCGTGCTTCAGGTGAAAAAGTTCCGATTCAACCGATGCCGGGAAAAGGAGAGCCTGCATACCGTTGGAATTGGGATTCTCCATTGATCGTTTCCTCTCATGACGCTTCCACGCTTTATTTCGCTGCGAACAAATTGTTTAAGTCGAACAACCGTGGTGATGATTGGCAAACGATTTCACCGGACTTAACGCAGCAAATCGATCGAAATGAAATCGAGGTAATGGATCAAGTTTGGACGATCGACGCGGTGATGAAAAATGCGTCCACAACAATTTATGGTAACATTGTTGCCTTGGATGAATCGCCGGTTAAAAAAGGATTGTTGTATGTTGGTACGGACGATGGATTAATTCAAGTATCCGACAACGACGGTCAAACGTGGACCAAATACGCCACATTCCCAGGTGTTCCGTTGAACGCTCGAGTGAATATGTTGACCGCTTCGTTGTTCGATGAAAACACGGTTTTCGCGGTCTTTAATCCACAGCGAAATGGTGATTTTAAACCGTACGTGTTGAAATCTACAGACAAGGGTAAAACGTGGACAAACATGACAAGTAATTTGCCTGTCCGAGGAAATTCATACTGTTTGAAGCAAGATCATGTGGATGCAAACTTATTGTTTGTTGGGACAGAGTTTGGCGCGTATTTTACGACAGATGGTGGATTGAATTGGACAAAATTGTCTGGACTTCCAACGGTGGCAGTGTATGACTTGGACATTCAAAAACGAGAAAATGATTTGGTTGCTGCGACTTTTGGACGTGGATTCTATGTACTCGATAATTACACTCCGTTGCGTTCTTTGTCCAAAGCAAACTTGGAGAAAAAAGCACATTTGTTCCCAGTGAAAGATGCCTTGTCGTATGTTCCTGCAGATCCACTTGGATTAGATGGAACTGGATTCCAAGGGCATAACATGTGGGCTTCTGAAAACCCATCTTTTGGAGCGGTATTCACTTTATTCTTAAAGGATGAATACAAAAGTTTAAAGGATGCACGTCAAGAGAAAGAACAAGCCTTGGAGAAAGAAAAGAAAGATGTATCCTATCCTTCCTTCGATGAATTAAAGAAAGAAGAATTGGAAGAGGCCGCGAAACTCATTTGGATCATTTCTGATGCTTCCGGTAAAGAAGTGCGTCGCATGTCCGCAAATCCATCCAAAGGAATCAGTCGTACAGTTTGGAATTTGCGTTCCAATACGACAAATCCTATTGGTTCGGGAGGAAATGGTTTCTTAGTTGCTCCGGGAACTTACTATGTGAGTGTTTCATTGGTGAAAAACGGAACAGTGGAAGAATTGGTGGCAAAAACAGCATTCGAAGTGAAAGCATTGAACAACCAAACATTGGTGGCAAAAAATCCACAAGAATTGGCTGCGTTTAGAGCGGAAGTTGCCGAGTTGAACCGCAAGGTGAGTGGGGCAGCTCGCTTGATGAATGAAACCAACGAAGAGATTGAATTGATGGAAAAAGCTTTGATGAACTATCCAAATACGGATATGAGTTTATTGAAAGAAATCAAGGATTTGAAAGCCATGATGTACGATTGCAATGTACTGATGAATGGCGATGGAATCCGTACAGCGCATGAATTTGAAGTGGCGCCAAGCATTCAGTCACGCCTCGGAATGGTCGAGTATCAACTGTACGACAATACAGCTGGTGTGAGCAACACCCACAAAGCGAATAAGTCCATTGTGGAGGCTGAATACAACGAACTTCGTGCAAAATTGGATGAGGTCATTAAGCGTGTGGAAGTTCTTCAAAAGAAATTGGAGATGGTTCCAATTCCATACACAAAATCAAAAGAAAACTGGAAGGAGGACTAAGTCCTGAAAGTTGACCGCATAAAAAAGCCCTGACAATTCTGTCAGGGCTTTTTTTTTTATTTCTTCGATTGGCTTACTCACCAAATCGTTCAATCACTTGTTGCGTTACGCCCGTATTGGAGAATCCTCCATCGTGGAATAAATTCTGCATGGTCACGTATCTTGTTAAGTCAGAGAACATCGTCACACAGTAATCAGCACAAGCCATGGCTGATGCGTTTCCTAATGGAGACATTTGTTCAGAGAAATTAATGAATTCTTTGAATCCTTTGATTCCTTGTCCAGCCGTTGTAACTGTTGGAGATTGAGAAATCGTGTTGACACGCACTTTTTTCGCAATACCATAGTGGTAACCGAAAGAACGAGCGATGGATTCTAACAAAGATTTTGCGTCCGCCATGTCATTGTAGTCAGGGAAGATACGTTGTGCCGCAATATACGAAAGGGCAATAACAGATCCCCATTCGTTCATGGCATCTTGTTTATACAATGTCGCTAATGTTTTGTGCAATGAAATGGCAGAAACATCCATGGACTGATTGTAGTAGTTGTAATCGTTTTCAGTGTAGTGCTTTCCTTTGCGTACGTTTGGAGACATACCGATGGAGTGAAGAACGAAGTCAATTTTACCACCGAGAATTTCTTGTGCTTGTGTCACAAGGTTTGTTAAATCTTCGATGCTCGTTGCATCCGCAGGAATCACTTGACTTCCAGTTTCAGCTGCTAATCCGTTGATTTCACCCATGCGCATCGCAATTGGAGCGTTCGTTAATACGAATGTTGCGCCTTCTTCATGTGCTCTTTGAGCGACTTTCCATGCAATGGATTGATCGTTCAACGCGCCAAAAATAATTCCTCTTTTTCCTTTAAGTAAGTTGTTTGCCATGTATATTCAATTTTAAGCAAAAGTAATCAATCTTATTTTTCTAGCACGGATTTTAATTTTCGAAGTCCTCCGTCTAGGTCTTTCCCTATCATTTCATCAAAATTAAAAATATAGGAAAGTGCATTCCAAGGATAGGGAGATTGTCCATCAAATCCCCAAATCACGCGTGTTTTGGTAGTGTTAATACTGCTTGTTTCGAAATACGCATCGTCTTCATTTTCGAAGGGAACTTTAAAACGTAAATGCATGTCGATGCGTTCTCCAGGCGTTAATTTGACAAGTTCCATGGATCCCGTACCTACATTTTCATCCTTGCTTTCCCATGCTGAAACAAATCCGACAATTCCATCGGTTCCCGTGTAGGTCTTTTTCATTTTGGGATCTTTGCGCGCCCAAACACTGAAATGATCTTGGTTTTTTAAGAATTTCAAGTAGTTATAGACGCTATCCTTTGGTAAAGAAACTTCTACGCTCCGTTCGATGTGAAATTTTTTTGGGGCAAACAATCCAACGATTAATACGATGCCGATTAAGGCCAAAATCAATAAGAATAAGCGTTTAATCCATTTCATAAGTCATTCATTTTGAACATTCTTACGCAAGATAGCAGAAAAAGGTTTACCCTTGATTTCTCAGGTACTTTTTTTCAGCCCAAAAAGTCCCAAAAGGAACGAAGGAGGCAATAAATAAAATCAAAGACTTTACAAAAGAAAATTGCTTGGTGAAAAAGAATTGCGCTAGATAAAGGCAGTAGGCAATGAACAAGATTCCGTGAATCCAGCCGACAATTTTATTCGGTAAAACCTGGTCGAATTGATATTTGAGTACCATTGTTATCAATAAAGCAATCCATGAAAAACCTTCAGCGATGGCTATTTTTTGAAATTGTTGTAAGCGTGACATGTTCTTATTTTTTAAGTTGTTGTTCAAGTTCTTTTAGTTGATCTCTAAATCGAGCTGCCTCAATAAAATCGAGTTCTTTCGCGGCTTTTTCCATGGCTTTTTTCGTCGCTTTCATTCGTACCTCGAGTTCTTTCGGGTTCAAATAAGTTTGTACCGGTTCTGCAGCTAATTGTGCTTGTGTTTCTTGCGTGTATTTCAGTTGACGACTCGCGGTATCTCCATCGGCGACTTTGGTTGACTCCATGATTTTCTCCTTGGATTTATTCAAGGCAGTTGGTACGAGTCCATGTTCTAAGTTGTACGCAATTTGCATCGCTCTTCTGCGCTCTGTTTCGGAAATTGTTCGACGCATGGAATCCGTGATTTTATCGGCGTACATCAGTACTTTTCCATTGACATTTCGAGCTGCGCGTCCGACCGTCTGCACCAGCGATCGCTCGTTGCGCAAAAAGCCTTCTTTGTCCGCATCTAAAATGGCTACTAAGGAAACCTCCGGAAGATCCAATCCTTCACGTAAGAGGTTGACCCCTATTAACACATCGAAATCACCGAGGCGCAATTGGCGCAAAATCTCCACACGTTCTATCGTATCAATTTCACTGTGAATGTAGCGACAAAGGATGCCGACTTTGTCCAAATATTTCTGCAGTTCCTCCGCCATGCGTTTGGTCAAGGTCGTGACAAGGACACGTTCCTTGACAGCGATGCGCTCTTGAATGGCAGCCATCAAATGGTCGATTTGATGCTTGGATGGATGTACTTCAATAATCGGATCTAGCAATCCAGTTGGACGAATGAGCTGTTCCACCATGATTCCTTGTGAACGCTGCATTTCGTAGTCCGCCGGTGTGGCAGAAACGTAAATAGTATTGTTCAAAAATCCTTCAAATTCTTCAAACTTCAAGGGACGATTGTCAATGGCTGCTTGTAAACGGAATCCGTAATCAATTAAATTCGTTTTACGGGCACGATCCCCCGCGTACATGCCTCGCACTTGTGGCAGTGTCACGTGACTTTCGTCGATGACTAAAAGAAAATCGTCCGGAAAATAGTCGAGTAAGCAGAAAGGACGTTCCCCAGGTTGACGTCGGTCGAAGTAACGGGAGTAATTTTCAATCCCAGAACAATAACCCAATTCACGGATCATTTCAAGATCGTAATTCACGCGTTCGTCCAAGCGTTTTGCTTCCTCAATTTTTCCAGCTTCTTTGAAATTCTGAACTTGAACGACTAAGTCATCTTGAATTTGCTCAATGGCCTGACGAGTATTCTCCGGACTAGAAACGAATAAGTTTGCTGGAAAAATGTCAATTTCTTTGAATGTTTCGATGCGTTCGCTAGTCTCTGGGTCGATGGAAGAAATTGTTTCAATTTCATCACCCCAAAAGCCAATGCGTATCGCGTAATCCGCGTAAGCTAGGAAAATATCCACGGTTTCTCCCATGGCGCGAAACATACCGCGTTCGAATTTATCCCCAGCACGTTGATAGAGGTTCTCTACCAACTTGAATAAAAATTTATTTCTGGAAACGGTTTGTCCAACCGTCAAATGTAAAATGCTCTCTCTAAATTCTTGTGGATTACCAATTCCGTAAATGCAAGAAACGGATGCCACAACAAGGACATCTTTCCGACCAGAAAGTAGGGCAGAGGTCGCCGATAAGCGCAATTTTTCAATTTCATCGTTGATTTGTAAATCCTTTTCAATGTACACACCGGTCGTGGGCAAATAAGCTTCGGGCTGATAGTAATCATAGTAGGAAACAAAATACTCAATGGAATTCTCTGGAAAAAACTGCTTGAATTCTCCATAAAGTTGAGCGGCAAGAGTTTTGTTGTGTGAAAGGATCAATGTTGGACGTTGCAATTGTTGAACGACATTCGCAATCGTGAACGTTTTCCCACTTCCAGTCACTCCTAGAAGTGTTTGGTCCGCTACGCCAGCGTTTAATCCAGCGACTAATTGTCGAATCGCTTCCGGTTGGTCCCCGGTTGGTTGAAAATCAGAAACAAGTTGGAATTCCATTGGTACAAATGTAAACAATATCGAGATGCACGATGGATTTTATCAATTTACCTATCTTTGTTTCATGGAAAAAGAATGGATTGAAATAGAAGCAATGATCGAAGCACCGATTGAAGCAGTTTGGAAAAAATGGACCACAGCGGAAGACATTCAACAATGGAACTTTGCGCATGAATCCTGGTGTTGTCCGACCGCTCAAATCGACTTACGGGAAGAAGGAACATTCACGTACCGCATGGAAGCGGTCGATGGCTCTGCTGGATTTGATTTTCAAGGTGTTTTTGATTCCATCGAAGAACAGGAATTTTTGGCAATTACGCTTGGTGATGGCCGCAAATGGGAAATTGAGTTTTCCGATTTGGGTCAATCAACCCATGTGACGGAGCGATTTCATCCAGAATCTGTCAATCCAATCGATATGCAAGAAGCGGGATGGCAATCCATTTTGAATCAGTTTAAGTCCTACTGCGAAGAATAGTTTGACATGCATACGGAAGTAGCAGCGCACATCGATTCTTTTCCAGCAGACACGCAGGAGAAATTGAAGTCGTTGCGCGCGTTTATCCTTCAATCCGTGCCCGAATTAGTCGAAGCGAAAAGTTACGGAATTCCAACCTTTAAGTTGAACGGCAAAAACTTTATTCATTATGCTGGATATGCGAAGCACATTGGACTGTATCCCGGCGCTGGACCAATCAAAGAAATGAAGGATGAACTGAAATCCTACAAACATGCAAAAGGTTCCATTCAATTTCCATTGTCAGAAGAATTACCCTTTGACTTGATTCAAAAAATCATCGAGTTCAAATTGTTGGGCACAAAAAAAAGCGCCTAAGCGCTTTCTTTTTTTTAGTTCTTGCAAATGAAGACTTTCTGTTTTTTTAGTTTTTTCACTTCGTGTGCCTTGCTATAGTTAAGTATAAAATCTAGCGTGGCTTTTGAAGGTGTTAACTTCGCTTCATTTCCCAATAACGTTTCGGAGTAAAATTTTTGAACCATAGGCAATTAATCAGTTTTTCCATTAAACGCGAACTTGCGTTGATTATTGTTTTCAAGGAGAAATTTCTTGTGATTTTTTTTGAATCGAATAATGGTAGCGGATTAGGGTGAAATGGACACCTTTAAATCTATCATTCATTGCCGGTTAAATATCAATTCCATTAATCCTATTTTTACTACTTTTGCCTCATCAATCAACAACACAATGAGTAAATTAATCAAATCGGGCGTAGCAACAGGAGATGAGGTTCAAGCCATCTTTCAACTAGCCAAAGAGAAAGGCTTTGCCTTACCCGCTGTCAACGTCACAAGCTCCAGCACAGTAAATGGTGTCATGGAAGCTGCAGCGAAATTAAACGCACCTGTCATTATTCAGTTTTCCAATGGTGGTGCGATGTACTTCGCTGGAAAAGGACTTTCGAATGAAAACGAAAAAGCAGCCATTTTAGGTGGGATCGCTGGAGCGAAACACGTTCACGCTTTAGCCGAAGCTTATGGTGCGACCGTCATTTTGCATACGGACCACTGCGCAAAGAAATTGTTGCCTTGGATCGATGGATTGTTAGACGCTGGTGAACAATTCTTCAAAGAGACCGGAAAGCCATTGTACAGTTCGCACATGATTGACTTAAGTGAAGAGTCTTTGGTGGAGAACTTGGATATCTGTAAAAAATACTTGGAGCGCATGTCCAAAATGGGCATGACACTCGAAATTGAACTTGGAATTACAGGTGGGGAAGAAGACGGTGTCGACAATTCAGATGTGGATAATGCTAAATTATACACGCAACCGGAAGAAGTAGCCTACGCATACGAGGAATTGATGAAAATCAGTCCGCGTTTCACCATCGCTGCGGCTTTTGGTAATGTTCACGGTGTGTACAAGCCTGGTAACGTTCAATTGACGCCAATCATCTTGAAAAACTCACAAACATACATTCAAGAAAAGTATCAAACAGGTCCAAATCCAATTGACTTTGTATTTCATGGTGGATCTGGGTCAAGTGTGGAGGAAATTCGCGAAGCAATTGGTTACGGTGTCGTGAAAATGAACATCGATACGGATTTACAATTTGCGTTCACGGAAGGTGTGCGCGATTATGTTGACGGAAATTTGGAGTATCTTCGCACGCAAATAGGCAATCCTGATGGAGAGGATTTGCCGAATAAAAAGTACTACGATCCGAGAAAATGGATGCGTGAAGGTGAATTGACATTTATCAAACGCTTGACGCAATCATTCGAGGATTTAAACAATATTAACACCTTATAATTTGAAAGAAATGTCTTGGTTTAAACGAAGTAAGGAAGGAATTACAACGGCAACAAGTGATAAAAAAGAAGTTCCAGAAGGACTTTGGGTACGTTGTTCAAACTGTAAAACACTGTTTACCAGTGACGATTTAGCGAAAAATAATTATGTGTGTGATCGTTGTTCACATCATGAGCGCATTGGTTCTGAAGAGTATTTTCAGTTGATTTTTGACGACGGGAAATACACGGAAATTGCAGCGGATTTAACATCGGGTGATCCATTGGAATTTACGGATACAAAAAAATACACGGATCGCGTTGCGGCATCTCAGAAATCTACGGGATTAAAAGATGCCTTGCGCACGGCAAAAGGAACCATTGACGGACAACCATTAATCATTTCAGCGATGGACTTTAGCTTTATCGGTGGATCGCTTGGTTCTGTCATGGGGGAGAAAATCGTTCAGGGTATTGACGAAGCAATTCGTACGAAATCAGCGTTCATGATCATTTCTAAATCAGGTGGTGCCCGTATGATGGAAGCCGGATTTTCATTGATGCAAATGGCCAAAGTTTCGGGAAAACTTGGACAATTATCCGAAGCGAAATTGCCTTACATATCCTATTTAACGGATCCAACAACAGGTGGGGTAACAGCTTCCTTCGCCATGCTTGGTGACATCAACATCGCTGAACCTGGAGCACTGATTGCGTTCGCTGGTCCTCGCGTTGTCAAAGAAACCATTGGACGTGATTTGCCAGATGGATTCCAAACGTCAGAGTTTTTGTTGGAACATGGCTTCTTGGATTTTATTGTTGACCGAACAGAAGTCAAAGCGAAATTAAGTTTAGCAGTGAAGATGTTCATGAGCTAAGGCTTTATGAAATTCACAAAATTGAACGAAGATAGTTCCTGGCTTTGGGAAATTGCGGGTTATCGAGTGTTGGTGGACCCATGGTTTTCGAAAAGTCAAGTGGATCTACATCCCTTATTTTCGACTCAGTTTCATCTAAAGGAGCAGCCCGCTATCGCTGAAATCCCAAAGGTTGATTTCATTTTTTTATCGCACCCATTTACAGATCATTGCAACAAAGAAACATTGTTGCAATTAGATGCAACCATTCCAGTGATTTGCATTGAAACGATTCAGAAAAAAGTGAAAAAATGGAAGCATTTTCACACGTTCAAATCCCTAAAGGACGCCCCTTTCTTCGTGGAGAAAATTTCTGAAAATCGTCTATTGGATTTAGTTCATCATGCCTATTTAATTTCCGAGAATGGAAAGTCCATGTGTTACGCGCCTCATGGCTGTAAACAGGTGGATAAATCGAAGAAAGCGTCAGTGTTGATGACAACTACGACAACCTATCAGTTGCCCTTTTTTCTTGGCGGGACAGTCAATCTGGGCTTAGGAAAAGCGAGGGAATTGGCTGCTGTCCTGGAGGCTAACACCATTCTGTCCACGCATGATGAGGCGAAAATCCAAAAAGGACTGGTCGCAGCATTGTCCAAACGAAGCTTTTCAAATGAAACAGATGTCCTAGCCTTAAAACCTCAAGAGACGTTCGATTTGTAAGATTTTTTTAAATGCGCGCTTATGCGTATTTTAGGACTCTCAAATCAAAACCTATGCGTAAGTTACTCGTTTTTATATCGTTTTTAACCCTTGGAATTCAAGTGTTTTCTCAGGATACAACCTGGGTACAGACATTTACCTTCGATTCAATTACGGCGCGACGTTCGTGGTTCCAATTCCCTCAAGAATTAGATACCATGCGCTTTGAAAAAGTGATGATGTTCTACAAGTTGAAATGTAGTCCTTTGACTACTTGGGATCAATATGATTGTGGAGAATGGGATTACTTGACGTATACGAGAGTTTTTGATCACACTGGAGTTTTTGATTCAGTGGCAAAGAATTCAAGTCGCTATTTGTCTAACTGGACATCTCCCAATGTAATTAATTATACACCATTACCGTACACCCAATCGAACAATTATTTACGTGATGAGTACACACGTTCCGTTTCTGGTTTACTCTATTCTACAGCGGAAAATTCAACAAATTCGAGTCCATGGCCATTTAAAACAGATGAAAAGGGTGGGCGTTTTCAAATGTTATTAACGCAAAGCCAATTAGCTCAAGCGGGTGTGCAGGCGGGCGATTTGCAGTCCTTGAAGTTGTACTTACATGCACTTGCCAGTGGAAGTTTATACTATCCAAGTATTCGCATAAAGTCTACGAACGACACAGAACTTTTATCTTTCCACACGAATGGTTTTATGGAAGTTTACAATGCTTCCACAGGAATTCCTGGTGGACTTTCTCCACTTGTTTTAGGTCCAAATGAATTGGTGTTTTATCAAGCATTCACATGGGATGGCGTTAGTAATATTATCCTTGAATTTGCATTTGAAAACGACACCCCTTCACCAAGTTCATTAAGTTTTGAATCCAGTTCAATTAGTACGAATCAGGCATTGTCCTATCAAGGTAAAAATGGTCATTTGACATTTAATGGGAATAATTACACGATGCTTGAATACTCGGATGTTGTCATGGGTGATGAAGTAACCATCGAATTCTGGGCGAAAGGCAATGGTGTGGCTGGAACAAATACCAGCTTTTTGGAAGCTTACGACACACTTGGAAATCGTGTTCTAAACATTCACATGCCATGGAGCAATAACAATCTTTATTGGGACGCTGGTAATCAAACCGGTTATGATCGTATAAACAAAGCAATGGCACCCAATGAAATTGATTCTGTTTGGAATCACTGGGCATTCGTAAAGAAACAAAGTACGGGTGAAATGTTTATTTACAAGAATGGTGTGCTGTGGCATTCTGGAACGGGATTAACACGTTCAATGGGATACATACATCGATTTATTCTTGGCGCAAGTAAGGACCAAGGGATTAAATGGAAAGGAAGCATTGATGAGTTCAGGGTATTTAATACGGCGCTTTCTCAAGCAACGATCCAAGCGAATTATAAAAATAAAATCGATGCTACTCATCCCAATTGGGCAAATGTTAAAGTGTATTACGATTTTGACAATACCAATTATGCGGTAGATAAATCACCGAATCAATTTAAATTGATGCCATCTGAATTCGGGATGATTCAATTTGATGAGTTACCTGTGGCTGGAGTGAAACAAGAAATGTTGCTACCGTTGTTTTCATTTGGACAAGGGGTTGTTTCAAGTCCTGTACAAACAGCCGTTTTAAGTCAAAAGAAATTAATAGAGCCCATTGTTGTGTTTGAACAAATGCCACTTTTCCGTCATTTCGACATTGTGAATAGTTACATCGGTTTGCCACAAGGCGTTTCTTATCAATACGATCAAAATGGACATGAAATAGGACAAATGCCTTATGTGACCACGAGTCAATTATTAAATGCGCCGATCGTTTGTTATAATCCACCTTATGAAATCATTCACGATGTAGAAATTGCGCGCTATATCACACCTTATGGCATTCAATTCGATTTAGGTCCAAATGGATTTACGTGGAAATACGATGTAACGGATTACCAAATGTACTTGAAAGGCATGGTGGATCTAGCGGCTCACAACACGCAAGAACTTATCGACTTGAAATTTGCCTTTATCAAAGGGATTCCTCCACGCGATGTGCACGCACGTCAACCGATTTGGAGTGACTTTAAATCCTACAATTTCGCGCAAATGGCAAACGATGTGGTCTTGCAAGAAAAGCCAATTATTCTGTCGGATACATCTCAAATGTTTAAGATTAAAACGAGAATGTCCGGACATGGACAGGTCGGAGATGGAGCTTGTTGTGAATGGGTGCCAAACGACCACCAAATCAAAGTGGATGGCGTTCCTCGTTATAATTGGAATATCTGGCAAACAACGGATTGTGGAGACAATCCAAACATTGGACAAGGTGGAACTTGGCCATACGCTCGCGAGGGATGGTGTCCAGGAGATCGTGTAAAAGAACACGAATTCGAATTGACTCCATATGTCACTCCGGGAGATACGGTGAAATTGGATTATGTCATCAATGCTGTTCCTTCAAATGATCCAGGTCAAGCTGGAGGAAACTACATTGCGGCCTATGATTTGATTTCGTATTCTGCTCCAAATTTCCAGAATGACGCATCGATTTCAGATGTTCTGAATCCAAATAATTGGGAATATTACAGCAAATGGAATCCAACGTGTCAGAATCCACGAGTTGTGTTGAAAAACACAGGTGCACAACCTTTGACTTCATGCCGCATTTTCGCATGGATTACCTACGGAGATAACATTGTTTACGATTGGACAGGAAACTTAGGATTCTTAGAAGAAACAGTCATTGAATTACCCGTGGACAACATTGATTGGTGGACAGACTTATACAGCCATCAAACATTTACGGCATGGGTCGCTGATGTGAATGGAATTATCGGTGAGGATGAATACAATCAAAACAGTTTAAAATCAGTGAAATTTGATGCACCTGAACGAATTGATGGAGCGTTTTATGTTTGGTTAACAACGAACAACAAAGCCAGCGAAAACAAATACCGTTTGATCGATCATGCTGGAAACATCTTGTTCCAACGCGATGTGTTGACAAATCAAACGCAGTACAAGGACACATTTAACTTGGCTCCTGGTTGTTATTCGATCATTGTGGAAGATTCCGATAGCGATGGACTTGGATTCTGGTACTCTAGTCAAGTGGAAGGGGAGACAACTGGACAAATGCGCTTGCGTCAAGTCGGTGGGTCTTACATTGAGTTTTTCCCTGCGGATTTCGGAAACTACCACCGCTATGATTTCTCTGTTGGATTTACTTTAGGGGTGAAAGAAGAAGAATTGGCACATGAAATTGCGGTGTTCCCTAATCCAACGACTGGATTAACCACCATCGAAGTCAGTGGGTCTGTTTACAACGATGCAAGTATAGAATTGTACGATTTGTCGGGAAGAAAATTACTGGCTGAGAAAATGAATGCGACGGAGTATTTTGCGGAGTCTTTCATTGACTTAAGTCAGATGCAAGCAGGTACATATTTGGTTCGAATCACAACCAATCAACGAGTATATACGAAAGAACTAGTGAAGCAATAATTACCCTTTACGGTTGTTGATGCTCAGCATGATGTCCTTCATCATTTCAATCTGAACTTGTTGAATTTCAAACAGGTCGCGTTGTTGATGAATGATTAAATGGTCGATTTTTTCATGTAAGGTGCGGATTTCTAATTCGGATTTCAAGTTGATCATGTAATCTAATTTCGAGCGTTCGCGGTCTTTTTCCTCTTGTCGGTTTTGACTCATCATGATAATCGGCGCTTGTAGCGCGGCGATACACGATAAAATCAGGTTGAGCAATATAAATGGATAGGGGTCAAATCCTTTGTTCATGAGGAAAGCAGTATTGATGCTAATCCAAACAAACAAAAAGAAGCCGAATGAAATGATGAAGGTCCAGCTACCACCAAAACTTGCCACCTTGTCCGCCATGCGTTGACCGACACTTAACGGCGTATTATCCTGCGAAACCGCTAGATTGCTGATTTGCGTTCCGTTCGAAAGGGTGTCAATCACCATCTTCTCTAAGGAAGACAGTTCACCCATTTGTCCTTGCAATTTTGATGAAATATACTTGACGCGATAGGCGCTCAATTCGCTGATGGCGAGACTGCTATCATCGTTAATTCCAGGGTTTTCTTGTTGAATGAACTTTAGGATATTGTCTGAAACAGAACGTGCTTCGACTTTTTGTGCAATGGGAAAAACTTCCTTGCTCAAATCGCTGATAAACGTTTCTTCACTTGTTTTTGTGTTGGGATGGCTCATATCATTCATTTTCATTCGAAGTTAGGATTTAATCACTTTCTTTAGATGAAATACATGGATTTTCTTTCCATTCCTTTTTCGCAGCGTAAAAGGCTTCTTGGTGCGGAATCATTCATTGGAAATTATCCGTATTTTTACTTTATGAATTGGAAAGAAGCTATCGTGAAGTATTTCCCAGATGTGTGGCAATACTTAGTCATTATCGTCATTTTTATCATTGCCGCTATTTTTATTCTTTAAGTCTTCTATTATGTTATATCGATTCGACTTTTTCAAAATGGTGTTCTTGACGTGTCTGTTGCTCTTCATTGGAGAACAGAAGATGTCTGCGCAGCTCAATGTAGATTCGCTTTCTCACATCGATTACCAACAATTGCATGGAGCAAATTTGAACGATGTATGGGGTTATGTCGATGAACTTGGAAATGAATATGCCATTGTGGGAACATCAAAAGGAACCTCAATCGTGAATATCACCGATGGAGCGAATCCTCAGGAGGTTTTTTGGCTCCCTGGAACAGAGTCCATTTGGAGAGATCCATGTGTCTATGGGGATCATGCCTATGTCACTACCGAAGCTGAAGATGGATTGCTCATCATCGATTTAAGTCCGCTGCCACAATCAACGAATTTAGCGACGACTTTGTACACTGGACCAGCAAATAGTCCATGGCAGTCGGCGCATACTTGTTTTACTTCTCCGAATGGATACGCCTATATTTTTGGATCAAACCGAGGGAATGGGGGAGTGATTATGCTGGACATCCACACCAATCCAATGAGTCCCATTGAAGTAGGTACGTACGATCCGTATTATGTCCACGATGGATTCGAACGAAACGATACACTGTACATCGCACACATTTACGATGGATTCTTTAGTATACTCAATGTGGCGGATAAAGCCAATCCTGTGTTAATGGGAACGCGCACAACACCCAATTCCTTTACACACAATATTTGGCCATCATCCAATGGTCAGTTTGTTTACACTACCGATGAAATTTCTGGAGCGTACGTCGCTGCTTATGACATCACCGATGGATCAAATATCAAAGAAGTAGACCGCGTTCGTAGTTCTGAAAATTCATTTGTTATTCCGCACAATGTTCATGTGCGAGGAGACTATTTGGTCACCAGTTACTACAGCGATGGAATCGTCGTGCATGATGCGACTTATCCATACAACCTCATTCAAGTGGGGAATTATGATACGTATGTTGGACAAACACCAGGTTTTGACGGGTGTTGGGGTGTCTATCCTTTCTTTCCTTCCGGAAAAGCCGTTGCGGCTGACATTACGAAAGGTCTGTTCATCTTAGGAATGCACTATCAAAAAGCATGTTACTTGGAAGGAGTGGTAACAGATGCGGTTTCTGGTTTGAGTTTGTCCAATGTGCAAGTTCAACTTTCGAGTGCGGTAATGCAAGAACAAACCAATCAACTTGGATTTTATGCCACAGGTACAGCATTGTCCGGCGTTTATACCGTAAGTTTTTCGAAAGCTGGATATTATCCAATGTCTCTTACGGTTTCCTTAGTGAACGATGAATTGATTACCCTTCACGTTCCATTAATTCCGATCACCCCGTTTAACGCGGAGATTACGGTGTTAGAATATGGGACAAACAATCCGATTCCAGATGCGCAAATTCGATTTTCACATCCAATCATAGAACACAATGGAACCACGAATGGACTGGGAATAGAGGATTTCGTGATGTATTATCAGGAAAGTTATCGATTAACGGTTGGAAAATGGGGGTATCAAACCTTTTGTACAGACACGGTCCTTACGGCGAATGCGAACACATTAACGATTTATTTGGTTCCGGGCTATTACGATGATTTTGAGTTTGACTTTGGATGGAGTGTCTCTGGAAATGCCACAACTGGAATGTGGGAACGTGGAATTCCAAATCCAACAACGAATACCGTTCAGGCCTTGGATGCTGCATGGGATTGTGGGAAATATGCCTTTGTGACTGGAAATGATATTGGAATGAATCCAGATCACGATGATTTGGATAGTGGCTATACGCAATTACTTTCTCCACAAATGGACTTCAGTAATTTATCGACACCATACATCAATTTTGCACGATCTTTCTTTTGTTACCATGGACCTGGATTGTTTGATGATACGTTGAAAGTGTATTTGTCCAATGGAACAACTACGGTTCTTATTCATCAAGTGGGAGCGCCTGTTTATGCGCCAATGACCTTCGATTATGTGAGTATTCCAGTTTCTGGACTTTTGCCATTTACGAATACGATGCAATTAAAGTTGAGTATATCGGATTACGCACCAAATAACAATATTACGGAGGCTGGATTCGATCACTTTACCGTTACGAATATGCCAACGGCTACTGTCCCTGAAAAACCATCTTTGGATTGGGTGGTTTACCCAAATCCATGTCAAGATCAGTTGCAGGTGAAGGGAGCAGCACCATTGGGTCCTTGGACCATTCTCGACTTAAATGGACAAGAACTTTTGGCTGGATGTACGGAGAATAACTCGGTGGAAATTCACGTAGCGCATTTGAGCAGTGGGATCTATTTTCTACGTTTTCAGGAGGAAGTCCGTCAGTGGGTGAAACAATAAATGAATTTTTACATGTATCTTTGATTTACCTATGATAACAGATCTTCACGTTTCAATCGTCATTCCACTCTTCAATGAGTCTGAGTCTTTACCGGAGTTACACCGTTGGATTCAACAGGTCATGCAAGCAAATTCCTTGAGTTATGAGGTGATTTTTGTGGATGATGGAAGCAAAGATGGATCATGGGGAATCATTGAGGACTTGCGTCGACAAGATGCTTGTGTGAAAGGACTCAAGTTTCAACGAAACTATGGTAAGTCTGCGGCCTTGCATGTTGGCTTCGAAAAAGCAGTTGGAAAAGTGGTCATCACCATGGATGCTGATTTACAAGATTCACCCGATGAAATTCCTGCATTGTATGAAATGATTACCGTTCAAGATTACGATGTCGTTTCAGGGTGGAAGAAAAAACGTCATGATCCAATGACGAAAACGATTCCGACTAAATTGTATAATTGGGCGGCAAGAAGAATTACAGGAATTTACCTGCATGATTTTAATTGTGGACTAAAAGCATACAAAAATGCCGTAGTAAAAAGCATCGAACTTTACGGTGACATGCATCGCTACATTCCTGCTTTGGCAAAATATGCAGGATTCTCGCATATTGGAGAAAAAGTTGTACAGCATCAAGCAAGAAAATATGGAGTGACGAAATTCGGTTTGAACCGCTTTCTAAACGGCCCATTGGATTTAATGACTGTCGCATTCATGGGGAAATTTGGAAAGAAACCCATGCATTTTTTTGGTGCTTGGGGAATGTTCATGTTCGTTTTGGGATTTGGATTGTTTCTTTACATGGGCATAGATAAGCTCTTTTTTCACACGGGTGCACAACGATTATCAGAACGATCCGAGTACTTTGTGGCGTTGGTGGCAATGATTATTGGGATTCAATTTTTCTTGACAGGATTCATTGCTGAACTTATCGGAAGGAATTCCACCACAAGAAACCACTATTTGATAGAAACCGAATTATCCTAATGCCTAAACTTGCTCAGGTAGATGCTACATGGACACTTTTTCTCGATCGAGATGGGGTGATAAACGAGCGTGTGATGGGTGGATATATCCTTCGGTTTAGCGATTTTCAGTTTAAAAAAAATGTACTTACTTCAGCAAAAGAACTGTTTGGAAAATTTGGACGCGTAATTGTTGTGACAAACCAACAATGTGTTGCAAAAGGATTGATTTCAGCTAATGACCTAACGGAAATACATCAGCAGATGTTGGACGTTTTTCAGGAAAACGGTGCGAAAATTGATCGCGTTTTTGCTGCATTGGAACGAAAAGGTGAAGCCCCTTTCATGCGCAAACCAAATCCAACCATGGCGCATATGGCAAAAGCAGAATTTGCAACAATTGATTTTTCAAAATCAATCATGGTCGGGGATACAGATAGCGATCTGCTGTTTGGAAAGGAACTTGGAATGAAAACCGTGTTGATTGAAACAGAAGAGAAAATTAGCGTTCAAGCAGATGTTCAATTGAAGGAATTAGGACAATTAATTGATTTTATATGAAATACGTCAGCATACTATTTTTGTTCGTTACTGGGATTTCCTTTGCTCAAGTAAACCAAGTGGATGCCAAAGGGCAGAAGCAAGGTCTGTGGTATAAAAATTATCCAGGGACGAAAATTCACATATACGAAGGTAATTTTAAGGATGATAAGCCTGTTGGTGTGTTCAAGTATTATTACGAATCTGGAACCTTGAAAGCACTGGTAGAAAACAAACCGAATTCGAAGTTATCCTTGGTCAAAATGTACTTTGAAAACGAAGCATTGATGTCCGAAGGTTGTTATTGGGACCAAAAAAAAGACTCTATTTGGGTCAATTACAACGAGCGTGGAGAACTGGTGAGCGCTGAGAGTTATGTGGATGATAAGTTGAATGGAAAAAAGATCATATACTATTTGAATGACCAATTGGAAGCAGGAAAATTAAATGTGCTTTCCATCACAAACTTTGAAAATGACCAGAGACATGGGAATTTTAAGGAGTTTTATCCAACAGGAAAAGTGAAAATGACTGGCGAATACGTACATGGTGAACGCGTAGGTGAGTGGGTAGAATATTACAATACTGGACAGGTGATGTCCCGCGTGCGTTTCAAGCGCGACCTCTTGCATGGATGGGTTTATTACTACGACAAAAACGGCACGCAATTATCGAAAACCATGTGGCGTGATGGATTTAAATTGGAAGGAAAAGACCTAGAGGATTTCTTGAAACGTTGCAAGGATAAAAAATTGGATCCAAATCAATAAAGATGTCCAAGTCGCATAAAAAAATCACTTTTTTTTCTGTTCTTCCTCCATTTCGAGGTGGAATTGCGCAATTCAGCCAGGAACTTCGGAAGTCCCTCAGTGAACGTACAGAAGTAAGTGCTTTCACATTTAAACGGCAATACCCTGATTTTTTATTTCCTGGACAATCGCAATTTGAAGATGGCTCGCGTGATTTTGATGTGCCGCGCATCGCCTCCACGTTTCGTCCATGGAGTTATCTCCGTGCGCTCCGTGCTTTTAGGCGGGACAATGGATCCGTTTTTATTACGAATTATTGGATGACATTTTTTGGACCGATGATGGGGTTTTGGGCGCGTTTTCTGCCGAAAAGCACAGTGAAATTAGCCTTGATTCACAATTTGATTCCGCATGAGAAACGCTTTTTCGATGGGCCTTTCAACCGTTTTTTCTTGAAGCCTTATGATGGATTTATTGTCTTGTCCGAAGCTGTCAAGCAAGATGTGCTCATGTTTTGTCCGGATGCACGTGTGACAGTGCTCCCGCATCCAAGTTATCAGCAGTACGGAAAACGTGTGCCGAAAGCAGAAGCACGGCAGAAATTAGGATTGGATCCAACGAAAAAAACACTGCTCTTCTTTGGATTGATTCGTCCGTATAAAGGATTGTCGCTCTTGCTTGAAGCTTTTTCCTCATTGGATGATTCTTACCAAATAATCATTGCTGGAGAAGTATATGGTGATCGATCTAATTACGATGCGTTGATGGGAAAATCAAGGAATACAAACATTCATTTTCACGATCAATTTATCCCCAACGAACGCGTTCAAGACTACTTTAGTTGTGCAGATTTGTGCGTCCTACCTTATTTGTCTGCCACTCAATCAGGAATAAAAGCCATGTGCGAGGCATTTTCCCTGCCAACTTTGGTGAGTAAGGCTGGAGGACTTTCCGAGGAAATTCAAGAAGGAGTCAATGGGTTTATTTTGGAGGGGTTAAATCCAGAAGGGTTGACGAAAAAAATACAAGAAGTATGCACAGAATCAGCGCTTTATCCGGTGGTTCATTGTCTGGAGGAAAACTTGAAATCCAAAGAAAATGAATGGGGGGATTTTGCGGAAGCAGTCCTTAAATTTTCCAGTGAAATTGAACAATCGAAAAATTAAGTTCATTTGTTCATACTTTGTTCAGGAAAGGCGAATTTTTATTTGACTTTCAGGATACTAAATTCTATATTTGCAACCTTAATTAAATTTCAAACACGAATTAACATGCGTTTAAAAGGATTTTTTTGGTTTCTGACGATTTTATTGACGGCTGTATGTGTCTATCAACTTTCCTTTACTGGAGTTGCTAGTGGCGTAGAGCGCAAAGCGGAAAAAGAAGCTGCACTCAAAGTTGAACAATTGAGAAACGAGGCAAAAGAAACAGGTGATTCTGTCCTTTTACCAAACAACACGAAAGTAGATATCTTTTCTCCAGAAGGAGCAGAGTTAGCGAAGTCAGCTTACATTAACGAGATTCTTCGTAGCAAAGCGGAGAAACCAGTTTATCCAGTTTTAGGAGCGACATTCTCTGAAGTGAAAAAGTTGTCATTGGCATTTGGACTTGACCTAGTAGGAGGGATGAGTGTAACGATGGAGATTTCTTATCCAGACTTAATTCGTTCTCATGTTAAAAACCAAAAGGATTTAAAATTCACGAAACCATTTGAAGCGGCTCAAGCAACTTATGGTAGAAATGGTGGTGATTTCTTGGATATCTTCATCGCATCTTACCAAAAAATCAACAAAGGATTGCCGTTAAACTACATCATTAAAGCAGATGGATTGGGCATCAAATCTTCTGATAATGACATCGAAGCTTATTTCCGTAAGTTGATTGCTTCTTCTATGGACGGAGTAGAACAAATCATCAGTCGTCGTATCAACCAATTCGGTGTGGCGCAACCAAATATCCAACGTGATTTGTCTACAAATAGATTGTACATTGAACTTCCAGGAGTTCAAGATGAGAACACGGTAGCGAAAAAAATTCAGTCGACAGCGAATCTTGAGTTCTTTGAAACATACATGCCGGATCAATTGCAAATCCAATGGCAAGATGCAAGTCGTTTGTCTACGCAAGTTGAAGTAGAAGAAGTTGCTGAAGTAGCCGTTGATTCAACAGGAAAAGATACAACAGTTGCTGCGGCGAAACCAGATGCTGGACTTTCGTTGAAAAACATGAATAACAAAACAAAATCATTGGCTGAGTTAGTGAAACCAGTTGGTGGATTTGCAATGGGTTATACAGAATTGGCGGACAAAGCAGCGGTAGATAAAATCTTACGTCGTCGCGATGTACAACGTGCATTCCCTGAGGATGTTCAGTTCATGTGGTCAGCAGAGCCAGAAAAAGTAGATGACAAATCGAAAAAAACGGCTTATTTCCTTTACGCATGTCGCATTCCAGAAGGTGGAAAAGCGAGAGTAAATGGATCTCACATCAAAAAAGCATCTACAGGATACGATTCTCAAGATGGTAAAATCACGGTAGATCTTGAAATGACTGCTGAAGGATCAGACGAATGGGGTCGAATGACAACAGAAAACAAGGATCGCATCATCGCGATTTCCATGGACAGTGTTGTGTATAGTGCGCCACGCGTTATTAATCCAATTACGACAGGAAGAACACAAATCTCTGGAAGCTTTACGTTCCAAGAAGCAGAAGACTTAGCAGGATTATTAAATGGTGGAGCTTTACCAGCGCCATGTGTGATAAAAGAATTGCAAAAAGTTGGTCCAACCATTGGTGCTGAAAACTCTCAAGCGGGATTGATTTCTTTTGCCGTTGCGTTCTTAGCGGTATTGATTTACATGTTCTTCTACTACGGAAAAGCTGGTTTGGCTGCGAATATTGCCTTGACAGTAAACGTTGTGTTAATCTTTGGTTGTTTGGCTTCGTTTGGAGCGGTATTGACATTGGCAGGTATTGCAGGTATCGTTTTAACCATTGGTACAGCGGTCGATGCAAACATCTTGATTTTCGAACGTGTACGTGAGGAACAAGCAGCGGGATTGGATTTGGCATCAGCGATTGCGGTTGGATTTAGAAAAGCCTTGCCATCAATCATCGATGCGAACGTAACACACTTCTTGGTTGCCTTGATCTTGAAAATTTTCGGAACAGGTGAGATTGAGTCTTTCGCAACGACATTGATCATCGGTATCTTTACATCCTTGTTCTCTGCCATCGTGATTGGTGAGTTAGTAATCAATACATGGTTGTCAAAAGGAAAATCCGTTTCTTTCAATACAACCTATTCAAAAGGATTGTTCCAAAACTTCAACTTTAACTGGGTTGGAAACCGTAAATATTTCTACATTTTCTCAATCACTGTAACGATTCTAGGAATGGTTGGATTGTTTACGCGCGGATTAAAACAAAGTGTTGAGTTTACAGGTGGATATACATTCTCTGTGAAGTTTGAGAAAAAAGCGGACATCGAGTATATCCGTACAAACTTGGAGAAAGTGTTAATCGAAAACAAAGAAGTTGCTTCGATTGATTTGAAAACAAAATCCAATGACTATAACGTGGACATCGTAACCAACTACATGTTGAAAAAAGAAGGTGCGATGGATGAAGTAAAAGCAAAATTGACGGAAGGATTGAATGCGTGTGATTCTAAATTAGGAGCACATGAAATCACTGGTCAACGCTTTATCTCAGCGTCTGTGTCTAGCGAATTGTGGTCGTCTTCTGCCATCGCCTTATCATTGGCTATGTTAGCGATCTTCGCATATATTTTATTGCGTTTCGGTCACTGGCAATACTCCATTGGTGCGATCGTAGGATTGGCGCATGATGCGTTCTTCGTTATTTCCATCTTCTCTTTGTTACACGGATACTTGCCATTTAGTTTGGATGTGAACCAAGCATTTATTGCAGCGATTCTTACGGTTATTGGATACTCGATGAATGATACCGTGATTGTATTTGACCGTATTCGTGAGAACTTGCGTAAGAGCTCTGATTCGGACAGTCACCACGAAATCATCAACCGTTCATTGAACAAAACGTTGAGTCGTACCTTCAACACATCCATGATCTTGTTTGTGGTTGTATTGATCATGTTCATCTTTGGTGGACCTGCAATCAAAGGATTCTTGTTTGCAATGCTTGTAGGAGTTGTGATTGGAACATATTCTTCCTTGTGTGTGGCAACACCAATCTTGATTGATTTCTCTAAAAAATTGAAAGCGTAAGTTTTTCACGTATATTTGAAAAGCCGTCCAGTGTGACGGCTTTTTTTATGCCAATTGATTTCCCATGCAAAAACTACTCTTCATGGATCAAGACCAAAACCTGGGGACTTAACATCATTTGGTATCCAATACAATTGTTTATTTTCCACTTTTTGGCTTGATCCAAAAAGTTCGCAAAAAGATCAAGACTTCGAATTCGATTCCCTTTGCAGATCTTACTCCGAATGGATATTTCTCACATCAAGCAAAGGGTTTTCTGCGGATTTTGTCACACGATGCTTGGCGCATGAGAGCTTACAGCTATACTGAGCATTCGCGTGTGACAATGCTCCTTGAAAAACACCGAATTCTATGTCGGTCCCAATTCTACTTCGAATTTCTTTCTTCGAAGTGAAAACTACGAATATTTACAAGATTGCTTTCCTGCGCATGAAAAGATGTAACGAGAACCCTCACGACGAAGTTGCGTCAAAATTTCTGGCTGTTTGAGCCGAGGCACGAGGCGAGTTTCAGAAATTTTAGCAACGAGGACGATGAGGGTCGTTACCTCTTTTAAGCGCTAGCGTTTTTTGCTTTACTTTTTGGGGCAATGCCAAAAAGTAAAAGAATCTGAAATAGTTTCTTTCATCCCCAACTTTTAGTTTTGATCCCTCTTCATTCTATTCTTAAGCATCCCTTGGCAACATGATGCGCAAGTTACAAGTGCAGATTTCCAAGAACTGATTCCTTATCTTGAAAAAGAGGATTGGAAACCCGTTTATAAGAAGTCTGGGACGCTTTTATTAGCGAATCCAACAGATTCCTCAGAAATGCATGCAATGATGGTTTATATCCGCTTATTTTCAGGTGCAGGACTAGTTAGTGAAGGAAAGATGAGTTACAAAAAACTAGAAGCAGATGTCAAGCCACTTGTTGGGCAAAAAATTCTGATGGCAGCGCATCCTTATATCAAAAGAGATGGAACGTTGAATGCGACCAACTTTATTAAAGAAGGAACCAAGTGGAAAGCCTTTTCAGCTGCGGCAAATCAACATGGAACGAGTATTTTGTGCTTTGAGAAATTCACCTTGATCAAAGCGCCTCTTCCATTTCAAGAAAAATCCTTTATTCGTTGTGGAGGGATGTTGAAATCGATTGAATTCAATCCCAATGAATCGAACATGTGGATCATGCGTTTAAACGTGGAAGATGCCTTTGTTCGATCAGCAGAATAGAACATAAAAAAAGCCAAGAGGTAACTTGGCTTTTTAATCGATTCAATTAGTTGCCTAATAGTTTCCTGTTATTTTGAAGGACAGCAATATATCAGAGGGGAAGTAATAAAAATCACTTGTGAGATAAGGACACTTTGTGATCGTAAAGGTTCCGTTGTTATTATCGGTCACATACACATTTTCTCCGTAGTCCACTATGGCACCAGAACTCGTGTTTTGAATGACAATTTCGCTCGAAGAAATACTCGTTAAGGAACCACTGGTCGTATAGACCTGAGAGGTTGGGTTACCTCTAAAAATGAATTTATAGGTAGCTGAGCCGAATTGAACGGTGTAATGTTGGAAAATCCCACCTCCAGAAGTTGAAGTTAGATTCGCGTTCGTTGTTGAACCATTACTAATAATTGCCGTACCGCCCCATTCTTTGACCAAATAGGTGTTATTTACGATGCTACAAGGAGCACTGCTATTCTCAAGGGTATAAGCAACAGGTAAACTTCGTATCAGTTTCCCTGATTTTGTACCGATGAAACAAGTGAAATAATACGTTTGTCCTGGAATAAAAGGGGAATTATCCATGTTCAATTGTACTTGTTGACTTGTGATTTGATCTGTTTTAATCTGATTTTCTTGAATGTAATGATTTGATGTTGATCCAGCAGAAAAACCAGCAACACTTACCTTTGATGGACTAATCTTTTCCAAATTGCCGGTTAACACAATTTGTCCACTAGAATCCTGAGTCACTGTTAAATGAATGATAGGTTCCTCTTGTTTGGCACAGGAAAATAACAACAATAACGGGAGTGTAAATAATAGAAATTTCATAATGTCTAGTTTAAAAACGGATACCAATACCGAATTGATGATAATCTGAAGAGATCAAATTTAAATTTGAGCTAGAATAGGTTGTGTTATAGTTTTCAGAATAATTTTTCGATATTGAATATTCCGTATAAAAGGCAATTTTACCAAATGCTTTTTCAAATCCTATATGCATTCGAATACCTCCGTGAATGAAAGTCCGTGAGGTACTATTAACAATGGGGTCAAACGAATTTTCATAAACTTTACTTGTATAGCTTGTTCGATCTAATCCCGCAAATATCTGAGGACCAAAATACAATTCAGGGATTTTTTTGAAGGGATTGTAATCGAGCCCCATGCTGACATCAATGGAATTGAATTTGTTGTATTTTAACGTCGCAGGCACAACTACATTGTGGTAGACATTGGTAAAGGGATCGTAATAATACGATTCTGAAAATGTATTCAAAACAGAATCATTTGGGGCGTATTTATAATATTCGACGGAAAAACGGCCGCGAACTTGATAAAAGTACTTTGTGTTGAATTGAAGCACCATTCCTTTGCCGGGCTTTACTAAGTTGCTCAAAAGGTTATTTGGAATCGACACGCCAGCTTTTATGCCCACCGTCCCAATTTCTTGTCCAAAGGCTTGCGCACCAAGAAGACAAAATAGAAGAAGGTTTCGTATCGTTTTTGAAGAAAATTGCATAATCAGTGGGTTGATATATGATTAAGATTGATTTTATGAAGCGCTATTTTCGGGTACATCAAAACTTGATGCCAACCGTAAATTTGTGGCTGTAAAAGTTAAACATGGTTTCATTCGTGGAATAAGCACTTGGTTTTTGAACATCATAAATTTGAGATTTCACGCGCATGATCGAATATTCACCAAAAATGTTTATTGGTCCAAGAGTTTTTTCAAATCCGAAGTTCAGTTTAAAGGCTGTATGAAGAAAAGTTGCTACGTTCAGGTTATCTAAAAAATTGGGATTTGTATAGGTGAAACCAGCAAAGTCAGCTCCTATTAAAACTTCAGGACCACAATAAAACCACGGTAATTGATCTGGAAGTATTTTATAATCAAGTCCAATCGCACCGTCTAAAGTGGCAAAGGTTCTGCAAGTAAGGTCTGCTGCTTCAATCATGTCCGTATGGTAATTGTAGATCGTCGTGGCATATGCTTGGTTGGATGGTGTGTATTTCATTGCCTCCGCCGTAAATCTTCCTCTAACTTGATAGAAATAATTGGAATTAGCTTGAATTCCAAGACCGACTCCTTTCGATAACAACGTATTCAATATGCCAGATGGCATCGTTACTCCCGCACGAATTCCAAACTTACCGTAATCTTGACCTAAGGAAATAAATGAAGTTGACATCCACAGTGCAAGCAAGGAGACCTTCAATTTAAACGTGTTCATACGGCCTATTTTGAGTAAGAAATTTTCAAATATTCTGGAATCAAGTATCCCGGAATGGCAAAGCCAACACCTTCCGTATCTTTCCCAACTAATTTGGCTTGAATGACACCATGCAGGACACCTGTTTTGTCGAATAATGGACCTCCACTATTACCACCATTCAAACTCATACTCAATTGAAGTACATTGTTATTATTAGAGTTTCGTTCATTCGAAATCAGTCCAATACTCACCGATTGACCAAGCTCTACCGATTTAGGTGCGCCAATCGTATAGACTTCTGACAAATTCTTGAACGTCTTATCAGCGGATAAAAGGAAGGCTTTTTCGAAATTGTATTCCACTTTCAACAAGGCAATATCACGCGCTCTGTTAAATCGAACAATTTTGGCGTCTAAGGACAATCCATTCGCCAATAACACTTTAAACTCTGCTTGTTTACTTTCCAATTCACCTGAAATCACATGGTAATTCGTTAGAATGTATCCATCTTGCGTAATCGCAAATCCGGACCCGTGTCCACCATCTTTACGTTTGATAATGACACTGGCCAAACTCGCATCCGAAAGTTCTTTCACGATGGATTTCGGTTTAGTTAAAGTCAAAGGAGCATCCTTTAAAGAGAAGTCATTTTGAATACCAATGTTGTTTTTAAATAAATCTGTTTTGCGCAATTCATGGAAACTACGCGCAATCGCATCACCCACCATTTCGACGTAGTCCGGTGTCGAATACCCTCTTGTTACAAATGGATCTGAAAAGTTATATACCTGTGTTGAATCAATAATTTCGTCGTACATGTTTAAAAGGTACCATGTAATCCCTAATCCTATTTTACGGTAATTGTTTGTTCCTCCATAGACGATGAATTCGTCCACTTTTTTGATTTTTGCTTGAACAACCATGGTGTTGTTATCATCTTGAAAAATACGGTTTATCGTATCTACATAACCACTTTCCAATAGGATATTAAATAGGTCTTCCGAGAAACGCGTGTCGTCTGTAAAGATACTTTTCCCATCTTTTTTCTGATTGAGTGAAGCGGAAGAAGAAACTTGATTCTTTTTCTTTTTATTGAGTTTATCCAGACGCTCTTGTTCTTTCAAAAGTGCTTCTGCATCATTTTTCTTCCGTAATTCAATTTCTTCATAAAGCTTAGTATCGATGTCCTCTTGGTCATCCACATAATAGACCTTAATGTCTTTCGTTTGGTCTTTGATGTCAACCTTGATGGCATTTACTTTAATGAAACGCTGTACACTATCGCGTTTGTCGTAGTAAATTTGATTACTCAAATTAATTTCTTTGGGATAATCTAAGGATGATTCTAAATGAATTAACACCTGTCCATATCCTAATACCATAAGCGGTAAATCCAAAACAGCGAGTGGATAGAATGCTGGTGAACGTCGATATGGTCGCAACATCACATGCTCATCTTTGTAACCAGGGGTTGACACAACAACCTGTTGAAGTCCGTTTTTAGTGATTTTAGAATCAAAGGATTTACCTTTTCCGATCTCTTCTCCATCGACGATTACCACGGTAGAATCGTTTTCAGTTGTGAAACTTACATTTTGTTTTTTAGGGATAAAAAGAGCTGTACAAGATGTTGTCATTAAAATGAGTACAATGCTCAATAGACGAAAGGAGTGAATCATATTTTTTTATTGAAGAGGTGAAATTAAAGATATTTTTTCACATTTACTGATTGGACAAAAAAAAGGCTGATGGTACCATCAGCCTTTTCTCTCAAATTTGTTGTATGTATTTACTCTTTGATGAATTGTTTCACCATCGTTTTTTGTCCATTGTATAGACCAAGGTAGTAAGTTCCTGCTGCGAGTTTCTTACTCATCTCAATGGTTTGTTTTACCTTTCCATCCGTTGCATTCAATTTGAATGAGCTAACCAATTGTCCAGACACGTTAAATAACTTACCTTCAACAACATCTCCAGTTACTCCATCCATTTCTAATTCGAAGACACCTTTATTTGGATTCGGGTATAATTGAACCATGGTAAAGGACAATTCATCCAGACCATCCGTACCAACAGTTACCTCTATGCTCGAAATACATCCATTTGCATCTTTGATGTAAACAGTATATGTTCCGATTGCTAATCCAGAGAATAAAGAGCCTGAATAGTAATTTGTTCCGTTAATGCTATATGTGTAAGGTAAATTACCTCCAGCACCTGTAACAGTAATTGTCCCATTCGATCCATTGGAAACAGTGGTAGCGCACGTCAATGTTAATGGTGCTGGTTCTGTTACAGTGGTTGTAAATGTTTGTTGACAACCATTTGCGTCTTTCACTGTTACCGTGTAGTTTCCAGCTGAAAGCCCTGTAAAGGTATTGCTTGTAACGAATGTTGTTCCGTTGATACTGTAGGTCAATGGTGCTGTTCCACCTGAAGCGCTTACGAAGATTTGTCCGTTATTGGCTCCTGTACAAGAAATCATCGTTGGTACAGCATTCACACCAATCGCTGCAGGTTCTGTAATCGTGATGTTCGATGAACCGATACATCCGTTGGCATCCTGCGCATACAAGGTATATGTTCCAGCTGCCAAATTGCTAAAGGTATTCGAAGCTTGATAATTTGTACCGTTGATAGAGTAGCTGTATGCCGCTTGTCCACCGGTTGCCGCAACCGTGATCACTGCATTTGTATATCCATGACAAGTGATTGGTGTTGTTTGTGTCGGTGTTGCTAAAATCGTAGCAGCAGATGGCAAGGTAAAGGTTCCTGTTCCAGAACATCCACCAGCTTCCGTAATCGTATAGGTATAAGAACCTGGTGCTAAGTTTCCAAATACAGCTGATGATTGAGCTGCACCACCATTCAATGCGTACGTGTATGGTGCTGTCCCTCCAGTGGCACTTAACGTAACCTGTCCATTGTTGGAAGTACATGTCGGAGCGAAATTCACCGTCATACTTGCTGTAATGGATGAACCACCGCCAACAGAAACATTGATTGTTTTTGTATCGTTACAGATGTTATCATCCGGAGAAGAGCCATTTACCGTTGTCGTAGAAATAGTCACGGAATTGTTACCATTTACCAAGCCTGTGACAGTAACAAAAATCGTATCCATCATGCCAACACCGGTTAACTGGTTGGAAGTGTAATTTACAGTTGTAACCGCTCCTGTTCCAACTTGCCAGCTAAGAACACCGGATGTAATCGCTGTGCTTCCTGTTTGCTGAACAATCACACCAAGTTGCGTGGATGAACCACATGCAGTTCCCGTTCCCGGAACGAAAACAGCAGAAATCGCTGCATCTAACGCATCTGGATTCATGCGAATCGCACTGACGTTTGTTTTTGTTTGTGAATTTTGATAATCTCCCGAGAAGTAAAATGTCACTCCGTCGAAATCATCTATCGACATATGGTGGTAATCTCCCCAACGTGTGTCTCCTGTTTTTGAGGAAGTACCGGCGATAATCGTCGTCTCTGGCATCGTCATTTGTCCAAGTGGATCACATGGTTTTCTTCCAGTCATTTTAATGGAAGGATAGTCACCAGCATTGTTGCTCGAAGTTGAATAAGCCATGATGATGTTTCCGTATTTGTCGATATTGATAGCCGGCATCCAACGACTTGTCCCTGTTCCAGGTGCATAGGTTCCTTCTTGGTAATTTACCCAAGTTGCCGTTGTCACATTCGAAGCGCGACGTAGTTCGACCCAACGAATTCCTGCACGGTCAGCTCCGTCAACATCGGTAGCTAACGCTGCCAAAATCGTTTGGTGATCGTCAAATACACGCATCGGTGCTTTTTGCATCACTGGCTCACGTAATGGATCCAAAGTGTTTGTTGTTCCTGGTTGTTTGATACAAGCAAAACTGGTCAAACCACAAAGTTTTGAGTCAATTTCAGCAATGGAAATATCTTGAATTTTGGTAGCAGAAGCGGTATTTGCTGTCCAGTTAATGGTCATTTCCCACAATTCCAACCAGTCGTTTGTCCCACTATCCGGTGTCCCATTTGTATGTGATTCATCATCGCGGTGACGAATGAACAATGGTTTCATTCCTGCTGGCGCAGCATTGTCTCCTTCAAGATCCACTGGAGTAATGGATTGGAATCCAAATCCATTTAAGGTATAACCAATGGTTGTTTTGATAAATGGTGAAGTCGCACCAGTCAACATAGCGCTTATTTTCATCGCATAAATACTAGGTGCTCCTCCTTGATTCGTACTTGCGACAAATGCATCAGACGCATCGCAGAATGCATATTTCGGATAATCGGGAAATGCAGTACAGGTGAAAGAGTATGTATAATACGCCCCTTGTGGATTACTTGTTTGAGAAACGTGAATTAATAATTTGTTTCCGGAGCTTGAAAATTCTGTCAAAAACCAACGGTGTGCTGGTTTATAATAAAGTACGATTGGATCTCCGAGTCCGGCAACACCACCTAAACTTTGCATGGTTACTGAACTTGCAATGGTTGCTCCGGTGGCTTTATTGAAAATACGGTAGACAGCACCTCCACTTGAATTGGTTGATTCAATAACGACATTGCTATCCGCATCTAAGGTTGGATCCGGCGGAGATAAGTTGGTCCCTAATCCTTGCATCGCCCACAAGATGGTTGCGGAAGGAGTTTTCTCCGATGCTTCATGTTGTTGCCATACCCAATCCGGATTGTGGGTATTCGTTTGATCTTCTTCCAGAAGTTCTTTGCCTTTAAAGTTTGGCTTGATCACTTGCTGGTGCGATGTTACCTGGCTCGGAGTTGCAGGAACCAAATGTGAAATCGTAGGTGTAAAATATCCAAGGAATTCAGAATCTTGCGCATACGTCAAGAAAGTGAACAAGGAAAACAAACCTAATTGGAGTAATCGTTTTTGCATAGTTAATAGTTTTGAGCTCTAAATTTAAGACATTCTTTTCAATTAGCTATCTTCGCGAAACAAAATAAAACTTCCATGAAAATTCTATTGTCACCGGCGAAAAATTTGAATGATCAATCTACCTTGACACATGAAAGTTCCATACCTATTTTCGAAAAAGAGGCTTATCAATTGGTTAAAGACTTGAAAAAAATCAAAAAGGTTGGACTACAAGAATTAATGGATATTTCGTTGGACTTGGCAACTCAAAATGTGTTGCGCTTTAAACAATGGAAAAAAGCTTCACTTCAACCTGAAAATGCCTTTCCTGCTGTCGAGGTTTTTGACGGAGAAGTCTACCGCGCATTGAGCGTGACAACATTAGAGTCCAAAAATTTAGCGCGTCTAAATAAACATTTGCGCATCCTCTCCGGATTGTATGGCATTGTAAAACCTTTCGATTTAATTTATCCATACCGACTCGAGATGGGTACGAAATTCTCGCCAAAAGAAGGACAGAAAAACTTATATGATTTCTGGGGTGACAAGGTGACAAAAGCCTTGAAAAAAGAATTGGACAAAGATGAAGTGATTGTGAATTTGGCTTCTTCTGAGTATTTCAAAGTTATTCGACGCGAACTCCTCAAAAATAGAATCATTACGCCGGTCTTTAAGGAGTTTAAAAATGGACAATTTACCACCGTCATGATGTACGCTAAACATGCGCGTGGAGCCATGACGCGTTATTTGATTGAACATCCAATTGCGGATATCGAAGAATTGAAATTGTACGATGTGGATGGTTATCAATACAATGAATTGCAATCCACTCAGGATGAATGGGTGTTTATTCGCTAAACGAAAAATCTGGATTTCGGTCGAGGATATCCCAAGTATGATCTGCTAACAGTTTCACAGTGGCAATAAACGTTAATTCTTGTCCCGATTTTCCCCATTGGGTTGGACCCACAAGCGATAATGCGTACTTTCCTGAACTGCGCTGATACAGGTGATACGTGTGATTAATGAATGGTTCAAAACGCATTTCTGCTTGATAGATGAAATTTGATATCTCTTTGCGTTCATTCAATTTTTTTGCTTGTGAAGCCAATAACTGCATTTGTTCATACAATTGTGCGAGTTGCATATCCGTTTGATGCTCCATCGCACTCATCGCACGTCCCTTGATTTTCCCTTGGTCCTCCGGTTTAATCACAGCAGATCCAGCATGATGTCCGTATTCTAAACTATTTGGATTTTCCGTGATCTTGTCTGGATCAATCGGATTTATAAATGCTTTTTTTTGCTCGTTTTGACTCACGAAATGATTTTTGAAAGTTCTTTACCAACCGATGCGCCTATGGCAAGGCCCATTCCTCCCATACGAACACCAAAGGCGATGTTTTTGTTCGTTTTGTGGATGATTGGTTTCTTTTCGGATCCAACAGCCATGATGCCCGACCAG
Organism: Crocinitomicaceae bacterium; assembly: GCA_024643725.1. Lineage (GTDB taxonomy): Bacteria > Bacteroidota > Bacteroidia > Flavobacteriales_D > Crocinitomicaceae > UBA952. Next base: position 66,659 of record JAHEMJ010000002.1, read on the forward strand.
GAATAATCCACTTCAAAGGATGTCGATGGAAGTATGTTCACACGCAAATAATGAAGTAATTTTTCTTGAATGAGCTTGCTTGTTCCAAATTCGGTCGTTGTTTCTCCGTCAAAATCTAAATTCCGTCCTCCACCAAATAGCATGCGGTTATCAATGTTCCTGAAATAATAATACCCACCTTCCATGTGAAAGGTTCCGTGTATGGACAAGTTGGAAATCGGTTTGGTGATGAGCACTTGTGCACGGGCTGGACGAACATCTGCCATGTAGGAATGAGCAAATGCATTCGTGCAGACAAGTAATTTCGCAGTAGTCAATTCTCCCATTTTGGTTTGAAGCAATACGCCGTTTTCTGTCGCTTCGAAGGAAAGGACTTCCATGTCAAAGAAGATGTGAATTCCTTCATTTAGGCAGGACCTGTGCAATGCCTGAATGAGTTTTCCCGTATGAATAGCGCCTTCAAGTCGATTGTGATAGGCGGCTTGAAATCCTTTCATTTTCGATTGTTCCAATTTCAAATGGTCGATTGCATACGTATTTTCTTTACCGGAAATTCCCTTCACTTTTTCGTTTAAGTAAGCGATGAATGCATCTGGAAGTAATTCCTCTTCTGACGAGATCAAATCCCAAGATCCACAAGGTTCATAGGACATATCCACCGGGTCGATTAAAGCCATCAATTCTTGAAGTCCTTCCATGCGCATGGCGACCGTGTCCCAGACGACTTGTTCTGACATTGTTTTTAAATCGTCGCGCAACTCCGTTGGACTACCAAAGCAAGCGAATCCAGCATTTTTTGTACTTGCTCCCGTTGGCAAGTAGCCACGTTCGAGCACCACTATTTTTGCCGATGGAAAACGTTTTCGCAGGTGTAAAGCCGTACTCATTCCCACAATTCCAGCACCGATAATCGCAAAGTCGATTCCATCGAGGTAAACCGATCGTTCCCAGAAGCTTAATTTGGAAAAAGGAATCATTTTTTTAGCTCGTTAATTTTTAGCAAATTTGTCTTTGAAACAAATGTAGGATTTTACGTTGATTCTGTGTTTTGTTTCGCAAAGTTGAACGTATGAATAGACTCTTTCTTTTTCTCTTGTTTATTGGGATGCAGGCCATTTCTTTTGGTCAATCCCAAGTATTGGTTGCCTTGGAAGGTAATGTACAAGATTTTGTTACTGGACAAAAATTGTTTGGCGCAACGGTAAATGTCATTCAAAATGGTGTTTCCGTATCACGCGTTGTTTCCGATAATAAAGGATATTATTACGTGTCTGCAAAGATTAATCCGGCACAAATCATGGCGGTTGTTGTGGCAAATCCGGGATACATGACAAAAAAATTGTCCTTTGATTTAAAAACCATTGTTCCAAAAGCAAATGCAACCAACGGTGTGAAACTCATCGATCAACTTCCTTTGCAACTGTACGTGGTTCGACCAAATGTTGATTTAACATTCACGAAAGAAACGTATGCGGAAAAATTTGTGTGGGATCAAGCTGTTTACAAGGCGATTCCGGATGCACAAGTGAAGGCGGACATGGATAAAAAGGTGAAGGAATTGTATCAAATTGCCAGAGACAAGGACCGAACAACGTATTGTGTTGCTGCTGCCGATCTTGCGGTGAGTCGAAAAGAATATGAAAAAGCGGTCATCTATTATGATTCTGCTTTGATTGTAGCGCCTGCTGATCCGGCCATTACGCAAAAGAAAAAATCCGTTGAAACCATTATCGAGATCAATCAAAACGAGGCCAAACGCAAGAAAGAATTTGACAAGTTAAAAGGCGAGGGGGACGCGGCGTTTACAGCGAGTAATTGGACTTTAGCGGAGCAAAAATATAAGTTGGCGGACCAACAAATCCCGAAAGACCCATACATCACGGCACGATTGGCTAAAATCACGGAAAACGTGAATGCGGAGAAAAAGAACGTAGAAAACAAAGCGCAGTACGAAAAAACGATGACGGCTGCCAATACCTTATTTACCGCAAAAAAATACGATGAGGCCATTGCGAAATACAATGAAGCATTGAAATTACAGCCGAATCAAAAAGAAAAGGTAGAAGGAGAAATCGCGAAAATTCAAGCCATTAAACAAGATAATGCCAACGAATTAGAAGTGAAAAAACAATTGAAGGCAGCCAGTGATTTGTATGTTCAAAAGAAATTTGATCAGTCGATTGAGATGTACAAAAAAGCGGAGGCGAACATCGCGAAGTTTAACAAACAAACCTTAATCGACCAGTATTCGAAAGAACTGCAAAACGGCATGAAGAAAGTGACGGATTGGAAAAATTCACAGGATCAGATTTACAAGGACCAATTAGCGAAAGCAAATGAGAATTTCTTAAAGGGACCTCAATTCTATGGGATGGCGAAGAATATTTTGAATTCGGACCCTATGAAAAGTCGTCAAAACGAACCTTCTGTGATCGAATTGAAGGATAAAATCGCCAAAATGGAGGCGTATTACGCACAGCGTAAATCGGCTTATCAAACCGTAAAGTCGAAAAACAACGCGCAAGCTTTGAAGGAATTAAAAGCTGTTCAAGTAATAGCAAATACGAATGCAAAATCACTTCCTGCCAATGAATTGCCTCAACTGCAAAAGAGCATTGATTCATTGACGACGCTCACAACACCTGCGACTGTCAAAGCGGCACCATCAGTAAAGGAAGATGTGATTGTTGGAACACAATTAAAAGCACCAGGAGAACGCACTACTGGAACGCCAGAACAAGCCTTTAACGATCTAAATAAAACCTCACAACAAAAAGCCGAGCGTCCGCAAGAACAATTGCAGGAAATTAAAAATGTATTTGATTATCAAAATCACTTTAATGAGACCATGGCTGAAGTTCAGCAGGAGACGACGGATCAAAACATGGAATCGTTCAAGTCCGAGCAAACAGTGATTGAGCGTAAAAACCAAGTAGCAGCTGACCAACGTCAGTCCGATTTGCAAGGCGAACTTCAGAAAAACGAAGTGGCAGTGACCACCCGTAACACCATCCAAGAGAACAAACAAAATCAAAGCGCTGAGAACATCGCAAGCTGGAAAGATGCCAAAGATGTTTCGGATGCAAATGAGCAGAAAGCGGCCGATAAACTACAGGAGTCAGAGTTGTCTCGATCTAATCGTTTGTCCAACGAGGAGGCGATGCGCAATGAGAAGTTGAAAACGCAAGAGGAAAAAGACCTGAAGGCGCAGGAAAAAATGAAAACGAATTACGAGTCCACTGTCACGAAAAGAGAGGTGGATCAAGCGGAAAATCAAGATCAACAATTTGAACAAATCGAGAAAATTTCATCTGCTAAAATGACCTTGACAAATGCTCCGAACAACTTGAAGGACGAAGATGGTGTCTTGTTTCCAAAAAACGCCATGACTGAGCGTACTTACACGGTGAAAAACAATCAAGGATTTGTTACAAAGGTGATTGTTCGTCGTGTGGTTGTGGATAAAAATGGATACGGAGTGGTATATGAACAAACTACTACCGAAGATGGAATCAATACCTTTACACGTAACGATCAAGTCATCACAGATTACATTTGGTTCAATGAATCCACAGGAGCGAACGTGATCGAGAAGTAAATTCATACTTCGTTGTCAGTAACTATTTAGATTCCGTTTTAATCCCATTTGGCTTTCTTGTATTTTCGTTAAAATTCAAGAAATGAGAGTACATTTTATTGCCATTGGGGGAAGTGCCATGCACAATTTAGCCATCGCCTTAAATCGAAAAGGAATTCAGGTGAGTGGTTCGGACGATGAAATCTTTGAACCGTCGAGAACACGCCTGGATAAAGAAGGGATTTTACCTGCTCATATCGGTTGGGATGCAAATCGCATTCACTCGGATTTAGATGCGGTTATTTTGGGAATGCATGCCCGTGAGGATAATCCGGAATTGCTACGCGCAAGGGAACTTCAATTGCCGATTTACTCTTATCCGGAATACTTGTATGAACAAAGCAAGGACAAAGTCCGAGTGGTCATAGGAGGTAGTCATGGAAAGACAACCATCACATCGATGTTATTGCATGCCATCAACAAACTTGGTTTGAATGTGGATTACATGGTTGGTGCTCAATTGGAAGGATACGACTGCATGGTGAAATTGACCAATGACGCGAAGTACATGATTTTGGAAGGCGATGAGTACTTGAGCTCACCGATTGATCGTCGTCCCAAATTCCATTTATACCGACCGAATGTCGCTTTGATTAGCGGGATTGCTTGGGACCACATCAACGTATTTCCAACGTTCGAAAATTACGTGCAGCAATTTGAAATCTTCTGCGATTTAATTGAACCGAATGGAACATTGATTTTCAACGCCGAGGACCCGGAAGTGCGTAAATTGGGCGAGCAAAAACGTGAAGGCATCACCGCCATTGCGTATCAAACACCGTCGTTCGAACCAACGGAGTCCGGAACCTTATTGCACTTCGAAGGACAATCTTATCCACTATTGATTTTCGGTCCACATAACTTGCAAAACTTAATGGGAGCGATGAATTTAGGGCAGTCGATTGGCATTAAAAACAGCGATTTTTTAACGGCGATGTCTGACTTCACGGGAGCAGGAAAACGCTTGCAAAAAGTGATTGAACGTCCAGATTTCGTCATGTTTAAGGATTTCGCCCATTCACCATCCAAATTGAAAGCAACGACTGCTGCAGTGAAACACCAATATCCATCTCGAAAAGTCGTGGCATGCATGGAATTACATACCTTTTCGTCTTTGAAAAAGGAATTTTTACCGCATTATGAGGGAGCGATGATGGCGGCAGATGAAGCGTTGGTTTATTTTAATCCAGAAGTCGTTCACCATAAAAAATTGGAGCCGATCTCCGTGGAACAGGTATCAGCTGGATTCGGTGGAGGTGTTCACGTGAAAAACGAAACGGCTGATGTTTTGTCGTTTATTCGCTCACAGAAATGGAACAATGCAGTTTTGCTAATGATGTCTTCTGGTAATTTTGATGGCATCGATTACGATCAACTAGGAGCTGAACTATGCGAAACCTTATAACGATTCTATTCCTTATCCTTGTTGCTTCAGGGTGTGGTTTACCTCAATTCAAGGTTGAGAAATCCGTGTCCATGGATTTAACCAAGGAAAAAAACGACATGTTTGATTTCGCAGTTGTGATCTACGATATGCAAACCAAACAGTATGTTTATTTCAATGATTCGCTTGTGGCTGTGCCATTTTCACCGGCATCTACGTTTAAAATTCCGAACACCTTGATTGGACTAGAAACGGGTGTTTTAAAGGATTCTACGACAAAATTATTAGCAGATTCAATGGCGCCAATCACACTACAATATGCTTTTCGGCATTCCATTGTTCCATACTATCAGGAATTGGCGCGAAGGGTAGGAGAGAAGGATATGCAGTCTTATGTGAAGCGCTTTCATTATGGGAATGAAAAAGTGAGTCCAGAATTAACGACCTTTTGGTTGAATGGTGACTTGCGCATTTCCGCCTTGCAACAAATGGAATTCTTGTACAAAATTGAGAAACGACAATTGGGACTTCGTCCAGAAAGCTATCAAACCTTGATGGATATTTTTGAACTGCGTGTTGATCAACCCTTTCACCTATACGGTAAAACAGGATGGGGATTTCAGGATGGAAAGGACATCGGATGGTTTGTTGGATTCGCGAATTGGGGTAAAAGCAGGTATTTATTCGCGACCATCATGACTTCGCCTGAAGGCAATTACGGAAAGTTTGATTTTGGAAACAAGCGAATCGACGTAACGAAAGCAGCCTTTCAGGCTTTGTATAAACGCTAATTTCGAAAGATGATTCTGCGAAATACCAATGAAATCAACAAGGAATTCATGGTGGTATAGAACAAAAGAGCCAAAAGAGAAATCATCATGGTAAATTGTGGATCCAATTTATTTTTCCAGTCGCTGATGGCTAGTTTTCTGATTTCTTGATCGCTTTTATTTTCCAATTCTGGTTGATTCTTGCGAATGGCATCCAATTCTTGTTTCGTATCAATGCGTACATAGACTTCGTTCATTTTCTTTTCTCGGAATTCCGGAAAGATTTGTCCGTAGTAGAAAAATAAAAACACACTCACTACTGCCGTATACGGAACACCAGCCATCATGCCATTTTTGATGTCCACCAATAGGTTACTTTCGGTTTGTACTTGTTTCTGTTTGTAGATGCTCCAAGTGATGACAAAGGTGAGTAAAAACATATTGAGTAGTCCAAAATACTTGATATCGTACAGAGAGATACTCAATGCCAACGCACCCATCTTCACACAAATCCACACAAGACTGGCGATTAGTCCGTATTTTATTGATTTGTTCATTAGTTATTCATTGAAATCAAAAACTCTTCATTCGACATGGTGTTTTCCATGTGCGATTTTAAGAATTCCATCGCTTCTACTGGATTCATATCGGCAATAAACTTGCGGATTAACCAAACGCGTTGCAATACATCTTTTTTCACGAGTAAGTCCTCGCGACGTGTACCAGATGCAGTGATATCGATTGCTGGATAAATGCGTCGGTTTGAAATCTTGCGATCCAATTGCAATTCCATGTTCCCTGTTCCTTTGAACTCTTCGAAAATGACTTCGTCCATTTTGGATCCAGTTTCAGTTAACGCAGTTGCAAGGATAGAAAGCGATCCACCATTTTCAATTTTACGCGCAGAACCGAAGAAACGTTTTGGTTTGTGTAAAGCATTCGCATCCACACCACCAGAAAGTACTTTTCCAGATGCTGGAGATACGGTATTGTAGGCACGAGCCAAGCGCGTAATGGAATCGAGTAGGATACATACGTCGTGTCCACACTCTACCAATCGTTTCGCCTTTTCAAGTACCATGTTTGCAACTTTTACGTGACGCTCAGCTGGCTCATCGAAAGTCGATGCAATAACTTCTGCTTTCACGCTACGTGCCATGTCCGTTACCTCTTCTGGACGTTCATCAATCAAAAGTACAATGAGGTACGTTTCTGGGTGATTCGCGGCAATGGCATTCGCCACGTCTTTCAATAACATGGTTTTACCTGTTTTTGGCTGCGCAACGATCATTCCACGTTGTCCTTTACCAATCGGAGCAAATAAGTCCATCACACGAGTCGAAAGTGTTTCTTGTGCGTGTCCAGTTAATTTGAATTTCTCTGATGGAAATAATGGGGTTAAATATTGGAACGGAACACGGTCGCGAATGTACGACGGGTGGCGTCCATTAATGGATTCTACTTTTACCAATGGGAAGAATTTCTCCCCCTCTTTTGGTGGGCGAATACTTCCTTTCACGGTGTCTCCAGTTTTCAATCCAAACAATTTGATTTGATTTTGGGAAACGTAAATATCATCCGGGGATGGTAAATAATTATAGTCTGATGAACGCAAGAACCCAAATCCTTCTTGGATGACCTCTAACACTCCTTCTGCGGAAACAATTCCAACTAAATCGTAGTTTTCTTCTGGAACTTTATCCTCTGTAGCTTGATTGCGTTGGTGCTGTGGACGCGGTTGATTTGGATTTTGGTTGTTTTGTGGACGGTTGTTCTGATTGTTTTCGCGTCGGTTTTGTTGATTTGGATTTTCGTTGCTGTTTGCTGGACGATCTCCACGTTCTCCGCGCTCATGACGGTGAACCGGTTTTTTATGTTCGGTTGGACGTTCTTCCTCTGTACTTGGTGTTTCTGCGGTCGCTTCTACTTTTTCTACGGATTCGGCAGATGCTTCAACTTCAACAACTTGACGAATTCTTGGTTTACGCTCGTTTCTTTCTGATTTTTCAGTTTTTTCCATGCGCTCCGGTGTTTCATTCGAAACTTCTTTGACTGCTTTGGCCGTTCTTGGTCTTTTTTCTTCTTTCACTTCAGCAGGACTTTCTGCAACGGTGGTTCCTTCATCTCCCATAATGCGGTTGATGATTTCTGGTTTTTTCAAAGATTCAACGTTTTCTAGTCCTAATGATTGCGCAATCGTGCGAAGGTCTGAGATTTTTTTACTCTCTAATGTTTTACGATCCATTAATGATTGTCTATTAAATATAAATGGTGATTTTTGGAGATGCTTGAACCGACGGTTCCAAAGAATTCAGCGCAAGTTTACTAAAAAATGTTTAGTTCAACACCATTTCAATAAAAAAAAACTAGGTTTTTCTTTTCTTCTTTTTGGCTGCTGGAAAAAGGATGTTGTTCAAAATCAATCGATATCCCGGCGAGTTGGGATGCAGGCTCAAATCCGTGTATGGATCACCCACATAATGCTGGTAATCTTCTGGATCGTGTCCACCATAGAATGTCCATGTTCCCTGTCCCATTTCTCCATGAATGTAACGTGCAGTATTTGCCGCTTTGTTTTCACCGAGTATCAAGACGTTTGACTTAATTAAGTCCTTTCTAAAATCAGTTGTTTGACCCATGAATCCATTCACAACGTCTACGTGACATTGCGTCAACATCGTGGGAACAACGTCCCATTTGGCCGAAAAGTCGAACAAGGTAAATTGATCCATTTTCTGCGTGATTTGTCCCTTGATGCGCAAATCACTCGCGTCGATGTCGCTATATTCATACACCATTGGGTCTTCAATCAAATGGAAATTTTCAAATGCAAAGGTTTTACTGAAATCTAGTTTGTCCTGTGCCCTTGGATCAGCTGGATCTCCATCGAACATCGAAGCACAAATATCCAGTCCTTGCGCGGCCAAAGCAATATCAAAACTATCCGTCCCACTACACATGGTGAACAAGAATCCACCGCCAATGACAAAGTTCTTGAGGTTCTGTGCCACGGCTAATTTCAATTCGGATACTTTGCTGAATCCGAGCATTTTTGCATTTTTTTCAGCAACAGCAATTTGTTCTTGATACCATGCTTGGTAGCGTGCGTTCCCGTAAAATTTACCATACTGTCCTGTAAAATCCTCATGATGCAAGTGCAACCAATCATATTTTGGAAGCAGTCCCATGACAATCGCTGAATCGTAAATTTTATCGTACGGAATTTCGGCGTACTCAAGTACCAAGGTCACAGCATCATCCCACGGTTGTTTATTCGGTGGTGTGTACACGGCAATTTTGGGTGCTTTTTCCAATTGCACAATTTCCATGTTTACCTCAGGATTGGCTATTTCCGAACGTATTTGGTTCACTTGTCCTTCCGCAAGTACCTGATAACGCACATTGCGCAAGATTAATTCTTCTTCCAAGGATTTTAAATGCGGAACCAAAAACGATCCGCCTCTGTAATTCAATAACCACTCAACGGTAACGTTGTGTTCTAGCGTCCAAAAAGCAATGCCATATGCTTTTAAGTGGTCGGTTTGTGTTTCATCCATCGGAATCAGTAACTGCGTACTTCGTCCAGCGAAATGGAGGAGAAAAAAGAAGGAAAGAAAAACTAAACGCATGGTTTAAAATGGATTATCGTCGGCACCACTCGTATCAAAAATGTCTGAATCTTCCCCTTCATCCATTTTGCTCTTAATGGTATAGGTGTTAAAGTCTTGGTTAAATTGATTCAGTCCAGCACTATTGGATCCACCTGGAATATCCAATTCAGGAACTTCATTCAAGTTTTCAAAACGTGCATATTCTGGCACAAAACGCAATTGAACAGAATCTAAGGCTCCATTACGGTGTTTCGCGATGATGATTTCACCGATTCCGTGTAATGAATTCCCATTTTCGTCTTGTGTAATGTTGTAATATTCTGGTCGGTAAATGAAGGAAACGATATCGGCATCTTGCTCAATCGCACCTGATTCACGTAAATCCGATAACATTGGTTTTTTGTCACCTCCGCGGGTCTCCACGGAACGACTCAACTGAGAAAGTGCGATGATTGGTACGTTTAATTCCTTCGCAATTTCTTTGATGGAACGTGAAATGGTGGAGATTTCTTGCTCGCGGTTTCCACCGCCCTTTCCGTCTTTGGCGGACATCAACTGTAAGTAGTCAATTATGACCATGTCGATGTTGTGCTGTGCTTTCAAACGACGACATTTCGCACGGAAATCGAAGATGCTGATTCCCGGTGTGTCATCGATGAAAATCGGCGCTGTCGCCAGTTTTGTGATGCGCGAGTGCAACTGTTGGAACTCATGTTCCTTCAAATCTCCCTTACGCAATTTTTCTGCTGATAAGCGTGACTCACTGGCAATCAAACGTTTTACTAATTGAACGGAAGACATCTCTAAGGAAAAGATAGCGACCCCCATGTTGTAATCAACAGCAGAGTTTCTGGCCATGGACAGGACAAACGCTGTTTTACCCATACCTGGACGAGCCGCAAGGACAATCATGTCGGAACGTTGCCATCCAGAAGTTAATTTATCCAGTGAATGGAATCCTGTCGGAACTCCGGATACACCGTCTGTATTTTGTGACGCTTTTTCGATTTCTTGAATGGCCTCTCGAACCACTGATTGCATCGAACTCACTTGTTTACTCATGTTGTTTTCTGCAATCTGAAACAAATCGGTTTCTGCTGCATTCAATAAATCGAATACATCGCGTGTATCATCATAGGAATCACGGATGATTTCACTGCTCACGCGGATCAACTCACGTTTGATGAACTTCTCCGAAATGATACGTGCATGGTGTTGGATATGCGCCGAGGATGCGACGCGATTTGTTAAACTAGCAACATAAGCAGCGCCTCCAGCTGCTTCTAATTCGCCATTTTTTTGAAGGCGCGAAGTGACAGTAACGAGGTCAATTGGATTGGTGGACGCAAACAATTCGTGAATGGCCTTGTAAATAAATTGATGCTTTGGATCATAAAAACTTTGTTGATTCAAAATATCAATCGTATCGTCTACGGCATTTTTTTCTAACATCATTGCTCCAAGAACAACTTGCTCAATATCAACTGCTTGGGGTGGTATTCTCCCGAGCTCATTGATGAGTTGACCTTGTGTTTTTAAACGTGTAATTGGTTTTCGATTGTTTTCTGGGCTGTCCATGTAACAAATATACGGAATCGATTTTCATCGTCCGATTGTCCCATCCGTTTTCTTTTGAAAAAGATGTTAAGGGCAGTTATGAACAATTGTTCATATCACTTTAATTCCAAAAGGGCTTTTTTCGTTCCGATGTGCGCTGTGATGTAATCGATGTCCTTTTTTGGACTGCGTGCTGGTGAGTGGGAGCGTCCGTAAAAAATGATTTGTAAATGCAATTTGTTCCATTTTTCTTTTGGGAAAAGTGACTTTGCATCTTTTTCGGTTTGCTCGACATTTTTCCCGGAGGTTAAACCCCAGCGAATCATCAAACGGTGAATATGTGTATCCACCGGAAAGGCTGGATGTCCGAACGCTTGTGACATCACCACGGAAGCTGTTTTATGTCCTACGCCTGGCAAAGCTTCCAATGCTTCAAAGGAATTTGGTACTTCGCCGCTATGTAAATCGAGTATCATGTTCGATAAGGTCCAAATGGCATAGGCTTTTTTTGGGGAGAGTCCACATGGACGAATAATTGCTTGAATTTCTTCGATGCTCAAACGAATCATCGTTTCGGGTGTACGAGCTTTTGCAAACAAGAGCGGTGTTATTTTGTTGACGCGTTCATCCGTGCACTGTGCAGAAAGCAGCACGGCAATGAGTAGGGTGTAGGCATCGCTGTGATCCAACGGAATGGGTGTTTCTGGATACAATTTTTCCAGTTCCTCCATGATGTAAATGGCTTTTTCTTTTTTTGTCATCTTAATAAAATCCCAATGTAAGTAAATGATACCAGCGTCCTTCGGTCATTAAAAAATAAAGGAGAAGTATACCTGATCCATAGCGCGAGAAATAGGAGCCCATGATAAAAAACGCATCTTTTTTTCGATACCACAAAAAAACGGATGGGATCAGGAAAAAGAAAAAGAGCACGGCTTGTGCCCAATAAAAACTGAAGTGTATTGGAATGATTTGTTTGAGGTCCTTCGCATCCGAAATAACATGTACGGCTTGATGTAAAATGTTTGTTCGTTCAATATCCACAAATGGATTGGTGTCAAAATAGCGATTGGAAAATGCATTCAGAAAAAACCGATCTCCGGATTGGGTCTTTGCTAAACTCACGAGGTTGTCATTCATGCTCTGATAAACGTCCGTGGAGTAACTTTCAATGACACTTTTTTCAATGTGATGCGGGAGGAAAAGGTCTAATAACAGTGCGACGAGAACAATTATACACGCTACGGCAATAATGCGGTGAAACAAAAAAGTGGGTCCCGACTGTAAGCGTTCATACATGGCTTGAAGTTCTTTCTCTTCCTTTAATTTTCTAGCCCTGTATTGTTCCGCTGCGTGTGAACGATACGCCGCATAGTCTTCTTCTAAACTTGTTTCGGGAACCTTAACCTCGTCTACTTCTTCAGGTCGAAGGATGTCCTGCAGTAAAAATTCATACGCTTCTTGAATTTCCAAAAAACGCTTGGTGGATTTTTCGTCCTTGTTAACATCGGGATGGTGCTTTTTCGCTAAAACACGGTACTTTTTTCGAATTTCTTCTTCGCTCGCACCAGGGTTTAGTCCAAATAGTTTATAACACTCGGATCCAGTCATGCGCGGTGATTTTAGCCTGTGTTTCTCGGCGGTTTACTTTACCACTTTTGGTATGGATAAAAGTGGTAAAAGCCATGAATTTCGGAATTTCAAAATTGCGAACTAAGCTCGAAAAGGTATCTTTTGAAATGGATTGTTCTCGTTCACATACGCATACGAGCGCTTGTCCCCAAGTGTCATCGGGTATGGATGAAAGAAAGAACGGTCCTTCAATGATCGTGGTAAATTGTTGTTCCAATGTTTCCGGATGGATTTTTTTTCCGCCAGAATTAATGACGAAGTCTGTCCTTCCTAACCAGCGAAAATGCGTCGCGTCAATGAGTTCAACTTCATCGTTGGTCTCTATTATCTCTGCTTGTATGTCCGGATAGTGAATGCAAAGCCGATGATCCTTGGTGCTAAAAGTGACTCCAGGTAAACCTTCGTAAATGTCACTATTTTGAACGCCAATTTCTCGCAAAGCCACGTGTGAAATGGTTTCGGTCATCCCAAAACTTTGATGCGCACGAATTTCATGTTGGCTTAACTGATCCATCAAGTTCATCGAAATGTCGGCACCTCCAATCAAAATATGGGCAATGTGCTTCAGTTTGTCTGGATGATCTTGAAGTATTTGATGAACTTGCGCAGGCACTAAGGCAATGAAATCGATGTCCATGTGGAAATCGTTCAATGGATTCAACGATGCTTCCGAAATGTACAAGGGAAATTGTCCCACAATGGCACGCACCATCATCATTTTTCCTCCAATTGTATCTGGTGAAAGGCATAGCAAGCCTTTGCTTTCTTTGTTTAATTGAAAAAAGGCATTTGTTTTTTTAGCGGAAGCAATGAGTTGTTCCTTGCTAAATTGAATGGATTTCGGTTTTCCTGTGGAACCGGAAGTTTGAATGCTGATGTCTAAACCTAAATCCCAAGTACGACAAAAACTTTCTATTTTTTCAAGCGTTTCTTCCTGGAGGTTTATCGGATGAAAGAGCGGATGCATGACTAGTATTCAATGTCTAAATTGAACAAGTTTTTCAAGGTGTGAAGGTTTGGATTTTTTCTTGCTAGCGCGTTGAATTTATCTTTTCCTGTCAAGAATTTTATTTCCGCTTCCTGTTCAGTTGACATCGACAATTGAATTTCCACGTGATGATTTTGCAAGTGTTTGCGCATGAATTGTGTAAATGCGTACAGCTCCGCTTGAATGTAATCCATTTGCACTTGATTGTCCACGACCAATCCCAACATTTCATCACTGATTAGCACAGGGTCGCGTTTAATCAAGGCATTGTAAAAGGTCTCTAATCCATTTTCTTTGACTTGATACGCATATTGTTTCCAATACATTTTCACGTGTTCGATGCTGAATCCTTCTCTCGGTAAATCCTCAATATTACCTTGTTCTTGTGTTGCTTTGATTTTTTCCAGCGATTCTTTGATGGATAAATGCTTGGTTTCAATCGTTCCTTGTGGTGTGCTTAGGATTTTCGTTTCTACCACAGGAGCGCTAACTGATACAGGTGCATCCGCAGCCGGGTTGTTGTTGGCCGGTGTATTTTTGGATTTACGTAAAGTTTGGGTTGGAAAAGGTAGAATGTCAATTCGTTCCGTCAGTCCTTTTTTTTTTCAGACTCTTGTTTCAATGAACAGAGTTGCATGAGCGCTACTTCAATGAGCAGTCGCTGATTTTTAGATGCTTTATAGTCAACATCCGTTTTGCTTAAGATGCTTAATCCCCGCATGATGCGCTGTGAATCAATTTCTTTCGCTTGCTCGACAAATCGTTGACGCACGGTGTCAGGAACTTCTAATAAATTCGATGTGCGTGCATCTTTACAAACCAATAGGTTTCTTAAATGCTCCGCTAGTCCTACGACAAAGTGGTGTCCATCGAATCCTTTTTCAAAAATATCATTCAAGATGAGCAGGGCAGAGGAGATGTCCTCTTTTTCAGCTGCATCCATTACCTTGAAATAGTATTCGTAATCGAGGATGTTCAAATTTTCAAGAACGTCCTTATACGTTAAGGTGGTTCCTGCAAATGTGACAATTTGGTCAAAAATCGAAAGGGCATCACGTAAGGCACCATCTGCTTTCATGGCAATTTGATGCAAGGCTTCTGGATCCGCAGAAACGCCTTCTTTTGTCGCAATTTGAGCCAAATGATCCGCGATGTCTTTCACGCGAATTCGGCTAAAATCAAAAATCTGACAACGCGATAATATCGTTGGGATAATCTTATGTTTTTCCGTTGTTGCCAAGATGAAAATGGCATGCTTCGGTGGCTCTTCCAAGGTTTTCAAGAACGCATTGAAGGCACTTGTCGACAACATGTGGACCTCATCAATGATGTACACTTTGTGTGTGCCAAGCTGTGGCGCAATGCGCACTTGATCAATTAAATTTCGAATGTCATCCACCGAGTTGTTCGATGCCGCATCTAATTCGTAAATGTTCAAGGAATTGCCTGTGTGGAAGGACAAACAAGAGTCACATTGATCACAGGCTTCGATTTGTTCCGTTCGATTGAAACAGTTGATCGTTTTAGCTAGGATACGTGCCGTCGTTGTTTTTCCAACTCCACGTGAACCACAAAACAAAAATGCTTGTGCTAAATGTTCACTTTTAATGGCGTTTTTGAGGGTATTTGTAATAGCGTTTTGCCCCACAACCGTATCAAAGGTCTGTGGACGATATTTGCGGGCAGAAACAACAAATTCACTCATTGTACAAATATACCGTTTAAATTCTAAAAGTCAAGGTTTGACAAGTTGATATTGATAACGTTTTTCAGGAGAAACGATCAACAAATGATACGTACCTTTTGGTAGCTCCTCCATGGATAACTTTTCTTGGTCAATTTTTCCTTCGAGCAGCGTTTTTCCTTCAGTGGATAAGATGTAATAATCTAATCCGTAGTAATTCTTTGGCAGGACAATCTCCGTCACGAAAGGATTGGGGAAAATACGCACATCGGAAACAGGAAGTGCGGTAATGTGATTGGTTGCGTCGTAAATCCCTCGTTTTGTGAAGTAGATTTTTAAACTGCCTGAACGGACATCTCCCCAAATCACATTCAAGGTGTCATTGGCTAAAATGACGTTCATAAAATCGTTTCCAGAATCCTCAAGGATTGCCTGATGGTTCACCTGTTGATCGCTCACGGAAAAGTCACTCATCCAAATTCCGGTGGTGTGATTGCGCACCGTGCAGTAGATTTCACTGGCGACAGAATATCCTGTCCCACTCGCATTTCTTCGGTCGCGCCAGCACACCGCTAAGTCACCATTGGACGCATAGTCTGCCCACACAAGGTCTTGAATTTTTCCATTTCCTACTGGATCTTGGTTGATTCGAACTGGACTCGACCATGTTTGTCCATCGTTAGTTGTTTCGATAAACGCAATATCTGTTTCTCCAAAGACATCCGTCAGAAAGAAATAACTCAGTTGATTCGCATTGTTCGGATGAGCAATTAACAATGGTCCTGATTTCACGAGGTTGTTTGTCGTACCGAATCCTTGTCCTTGGTAGGCCACATCAAAAGTCATTGTTTGACCTTGGTTGTTTGATTGCGCTCGAATCAATCTCGGCAACAAACTTTGACTTGGTAAGTAACTTGGATACAACGCGGTGAAACGTCCATCGGCTGTCACTACGGGCGAAGCCATTGGTTGAGAAATACTCGATCCCGCTAGGAATCCTGTTGCGTCTAATGCACTGGAATGAAAAGATTGTCCACCGTCTGTACTCACTGACAAATACGGGTGGTAAGGCGGGACAACGATCGTTGGTTGATTGGCGTTGACATTCGTCACGTAAATGCTCCCACTGTTGGGTCCATTCGTTTGATCAATGCTCATCCATGGACGATCGATACAGGCTTGGTTTGGACAACTAGCAATCGATAATACTTCCACTGGATTCCCCCAAGTTAATCCACCGTCCACAGATTTTCGGACAAGTACTTTGCCGCCAGCGAAATTCAAATTGTCATAATCGATGTAACACATGAAAACGGAGCCATTGGCATCGTATCCGAGTGATACATCGGCACTGGAATATGTTGGGACAATGTGTGCTTGCCAAGTGGGCGTTGACCAAGTTGTTCCACCGTCGTTTGACACCGAACTTTTAATGGTGACTTTGTTGTTGAATTGAATGCCCATCCAGGCTGCAACGAGGTGTTGAGAATTCGAGGGGTCCATGCATAAATAAGGTTCGCCTTCAAACAGATTTCCTTCCGAAACCAATTCGTTTTGTCCGTGCAGTAGCAGACCTGCGAAGGAGAGAAAGCAACATAGCATCCATGTTTTCATGAAGTTAAAGGTAAAAAGAAAAGCCATCCGAAGTGGATGGCTTTTCAAAAAAAAAAGTAAGATGGAATTATTCGAATATTTTCAAATCGATTTTTCCATTTACAGTCATCGATGTTACGGTTCCGGAAAGTACCATTGGTCCGACTGACTGCGTAATGGTATGTGCGAATTTCATTCCGTTCACTTCTTTGAAGTCTCCGTATGTCACAGTTGATTCCATGGTTTCGCCATCACGTGTCATGATGTTAATGGTTTTCTCTTTCATGAACGTGTTTTTGTTAAAGTAGTCGTAAGACTCATTTTTTCCATCCACTGTTTTCATGACATAGTAATCAGCGCCATTCATGTTTTCGATGCCAACAAGTTCGCATTGAATGCCATTTTTTGCATAGTTCATTTCTGGAATAATTCCGCTTGATTTTGCTTTCGTGCTCAATTCTTCTTCCGTTAACGGTGTTTTTCCCGTTTGCATGTTGAAGGTGAATCCCGCTTTACCATCGTAGAAGGATTTTTGGAAGACCATTCCTTGTCCTTCTAATTTTTGTCCTTCCGTCACAGGCGCAACAAAAATCTCCGTTGATTTCAACGCAAATGGAATTTGATCTCCTTTTAATTCATACACGCGTTCAAAGGATTTAATGGATTTCAATTTTTTGGCAGCTGCTTTGCTTGATGTAGTTCCTGTTAAGGCGAATACGTAGTTTTCGATTAACTTTTCCGCTGTAATATCTGCTGGTTTTGTATCCTTCATCACATTTCCAAATGGATCTAATATTTCAATTTTTCCATCCGTATCAAAACGTTTCAATTTATCCAATACTTCTTCGTTACCAACAACGATGATGTTACAGTTTTTAGATGTAAAGTATTGTTGTGCCATTTGTAATACATCTTCTTTGGACACACTTTCCAAACGTTGTAAATATGTTTGGTAGTAATCTTTCGGTAAGTTGTTTTTAATGATGTTTAAGGCAAAACGTGCAATGGTTTGTGGACGCTCCAATGAACGAGCGAATCCTCCAGCCATGTTTGTTTTTGTTAAATTCAACTCTTCGTCCTTCACATATTCATTCGTGATTTTCTGGAATTCCAACAATATTTGCTCAATGGCAGAGTCTGTCACGGCATTTTGGAAGTTACCACCAGCGGACATCCATGAACCATCTTCGGTAATGTTTAAACTAGAATAACAGCCATAAGTGTATGCTTTGTCCTCACGCAAGTTTTGCATCAAACGTGTTCCGAATCCACCGCCACCTAAAATTCCATTTAACACGGTCAAAGGCAATTGGTTTTTGTCTCCGGTTTTCATATCAATAGGGAAGGTCACATAAACCACCGATTGAACTGCTCCAGGTTTTTTAACAAATACCACACGGTTTCCTTTTGTGAAGCTTCCTGAGTTTGGTTGGTTTTTGTACACTGGGCCACCTGTCCAAGTTCCGAAATACTTGTTCACCATCGCCTCTGTTTGTTGACGATTGATGTCTCCTACAACAACCAAGTAACTTCCGTTTGGAGTAAAGTTTGCACGGTAGAAAGATTCTACATCCTCACGAGAAATATTGTTCAATGTTTCCTCGGTCATCACATCACTGAAGGGATGATTTGGAAAGTTGATTTTTACTGTTGCGTTTTCTGCCATGGATCCGGCATCGGATTTTGTGGACATCAAACCAGAAATGTTCTGTTTTTTGATGCGGTCGAACTCTGATTGCGGGAAGTTGGCGTTCAAGAGAACATCTGACATTAAAGTCAATCCTTTATCCATGTGTTTTGTCAAGCATGACATAGAAATGGATGATTTATCCGCGCCCAAAGAAGCGCCAATAAAATCGATTTCTTGATCCAATTGGTCTTTTGTTCTGTTTTTTGTTCCGGACATAATCATGGATCCAGCCATATCCGAAAGTCCAGCTTTGGTTCCTTCCGAACGTGGATCAGAGCCCATGTTTAAGTCAAAGGAAACGCGTGGAAGTTTGTGATTCTCAGAAAGGATTACCGTGATTCCATTTGCCGTAGTAAATACTTCGGAATCATTGATGTTGATTTTTTTAGCTTGCGTTGGAGCAGGCATAATCGAGCGATCGACTTGAGCCATTGTCCAAGTACTTAACGCTAGAAAGCAAAGGGTGAATATCTTTTTCATGTTTCAGTCGATTATTTTTCTTTTGGTAAATAGTGTAAGATGACACGTGCATCTTGCGTTAAGTATTTCTGAGCCACACGTTGAATGTCTTCGCGTGTTACTTTCATGTAGTTATCCAATAAAGTATTGATGCGATTTGCATCACCGAAATACACATAATTATCGGCTAAGTTCTCAGCGATTCCTGCGATGGAAGCGTTTCCAGAGATGATGTCGTTTTCAAATTTATTGCGCACTTTTTGGAATTCTTCTTCTGAAATCAACTCTGTTTGAATCAAACGAATTTGCTCATCGAATTCTTTTTGAATGTCGTCTAAGTTCACATCCTTCGCAGCGATGGCAGCAAAAATACCAATGCCAGCGTCTTCTAGTCCATAGTTAAATGAGAATGCGAATTGAGCCATTTCTTTTTTCTCAACGATGATTTTATTGATGCGGGAAGAACTACCTCCGGACAACACATCATTCATCATTTCCAATGCGTAAGAATCCGCACTTGTTTGCGCTGGGAATTTGTAGCCCATAAAAATCGCTGGAAGCTGGATGTTGTCGTAAATGACATCTTTTGTCACACCGCTTAACGTCGATAAATCTTTCGTGGTACGGTTGATGACAATTGGTTTTGCCAAGTAACTTGCGATCATTTTCTTCGCTTCAGGACTCGTAGATGCCATGAAGTTTTTCGAATCGAACTTACTTTTTGAAATGCCATAGCGTTTTTCAAAGTCCGCATCCGTTTGATTGATGAAATCGCGGTACAAGTTAATCGCTTGTCCTTTCGGAATGGAAGCGAAGTATTTGTCGATCCATAATTTTGTTTGCGCGACATCTAAATCACCTGCGATGGACAAAGTGGCATTCGAAGGAACGTAATAGTTTTTATAGAAATTCACGTAATCCTCTTCTTGTGCAGCGTCTAGGTGCTCCATGCTACCAATGGGAGCCCAATTGTATGGATGTGTTGTGAACACGCGTTTGAACATTTCCGTAAAGAATGATCCGTAAGGTTGGTTGTCCACACGTTGTCTTTTTTCTTCTTTTACAACGCTGCGTTGTGTTTCAATTCCTTTGATGTCCACTTTGGCATGCAACATACGCTCACTTTCCAACCAAAGTCCTAATTCTAATTGATTAGAAGGCAGGATTTCGTAATAGTAGGTGCGGTCTTGAGAGGTGTTTGCGTTTAAGGTACCGCCATTTTTCTCAACCAATTCACTATACTCACCACGACCAATATTTGCAGATCCTTCAAACAATAAATGCTCAAAGAAATGGGCAAATCCGGTGCGGTCTGCTTTTTCATTTTTAGAACCAACATGGTACAAAACGGAAACAGCGATGATTGGTGTCGCGTGTTCTTCATGAATGATTACGTGTAAACCATTCGGTAAATCATAGGAGATGTAGTCAATTTTCTTTTGCCCGAATCCGAAGAAACTAAGCGCGGAAAAACATCCAATTAATACTAACTTTTTCATTTTCAAAATTTGGAATACGAATGTACTTCAGAATTTTGAGCTAAACTAAAATCTGAACTGATTTTTTGCCTTTTCAAAAAAGTCATCCATTTGGTCCGAAAATTGGTTAAATTTGACTCATGAGTTTTTTCAAGCATCCATTTATTGTGCCGACATTCATGCTATTCTCCATAGGTGGATTCGCTCAGAATATTGTTCCGACGAAGGATTTTAACAACTATTTCGTGAATTTCCAAGAGGGATTTTTTCGTCCAATTGAAATTCAACCCATCTTGAGTTACAAAGCAGGAGATGAGGTGGTTGCGTATATTGATACACGTGGCAACATGCGCTTGTACGATGGGATTGAGCGTAAGGATGTGACGGCATTAAATGTCGATTACCAAGTTTCCGATCACTTAGTGGGATACAAAATCGCGAATGGACTGCGCATGTGGGACGCAGGGAAATTTACACCATTGACCAATTACGGTCGAGGATACCTTGTGAAGGATAGCCTTATCGTATATGAAGATACGCGTTATCAATCCTTGAATGTCTACTGGAACAAACAAACCATGCCACTCGTTACCATGACAAACGGACTTTCGATGCCTGCAGCTGTTGGTGAGAATATTGTGGTTTACAAAGACAATAGCGATACGTATTTCTGTTTTTGGCAAGGAAAAACCTTTGAAATTGCTACTTATAATGAAGAAGTGGTTGATTTTCAAATTGGCACAGATGTTTTCTGTTTCAAAGATCCATACACCCAGGCTTTCATGATGTTCGATAAAGGTGAATTCTATCAGGTAGAATCGTCGCCAATAAAACAATACAAAGCTGGACGAGGATTTATCGTTTACGAGGATTTAAATGGAAATCTTTGGATGAATAAAAACGGCGAAAAAATTGCCCTATCCAATTTCTCAACTTCCTTTTGGGATGTGAAAGATGACATGACGGTGTGGCGTGAAAATAGTTATTTGTTCGCTTACACAAATGATGCGAAGATTGAGGTTGCGACGTATTTCCCAGCGGATTATGCCATTAAAAACAACACCTTTGTTTTTCGAAACATTATTGGTGGGGTTAGCGCCTTGGTGGACGGAAAAGTCCAAGAAATTACCAATATGAAGGATGCAGAGTATTCCATTTACGGAAATAAAGTACTTGTCAATTTGTTTAACAAAACTTCGATTGTCTATTCGGAAGGCAGGAAGTACACGAATTAAGGTGTCCATGAATCGCATCCTTCTGCTCGCCTTACTTTTTCAGAGCTTTATTTCCTTTTCCCAAAATCCTGCTTTGGATCACTTGGAAATGATTTACGATCAAGGGTATTACAAAATGGTCTTCCGTAAGTCGGCCAAATTATTGGATGATCCAGCGTACGATTTCTCCAAACTCCCAAGTTACTACCGATCCATTTCAACGTTGCAACTAGCACAAGACGACCGATGGTACCGAAAACATGAAGCGAGCATCGAAGAAGCAAAAAAAGTGCTTTTAAGCCTAAGAAAAACGGAAAAAGGGCAAGAAATTTTTAAAGCGCACATCCGAGAAATCAGTTTTTTGAAAAAGGACATGGACTCTTGGATTTCTTCCCAAAAATCGGATAAGGATTTTCCACAAGTAGCATGGCGCGAATTTGTGACTGTCCTGTTTGCTGATTTACCGCTCTTAGAGGTTGATGGCGATACAGAGAACTATCCGCTTTCGAGTCGTCCAGAGTTGAAAATGCGTGTGGAAATGATCGAAGAGGCGAAAAAACAATTAGGTGTTCCTTACGTTTCTGCCGGTATGGATCCAAGTGGATTCGATTGCAGTGGTTTTACAAGTTTTGTGCTACAACAAGAAGGAAAATCCATCCCAAGGAGGGCCAAAGACCAGTACGATGCATGCACAAAACTGGAAGAATCCGATGCGCAAATCGGAGATTTTGTCTTTTTTTCCAATGGAGGAGAGGTCAATCATGTGGGGATTTTAATCAACGAAAAAGGTCAACCCAAAACCATGATTCATGCGAGTAGTTCCAAAGGGATTTCCATTGTAGAAATTGACAGTTCTTCTTATTGGAAACCGCGAATTGTGGGATACGGAACCTTTATTTCTCCGCAGAAATAGGCTTGTTGAAAAGCAATAGTCCAACAAAAATGGTGGCAATTAATTCAACTCCTAACGCACTCCAGGTACTTGGCCAGATGAAAAACGATAAGGTACTGCTGATTAAAAGATAAAATAGGATTCTTCCCAATTTTACAACGGTTTCATCTCGGCGCAACATCAATTGGAATAGAGCGAAATACACAAAATAAAGTAGCGGCAGAAAAATGTAATGTACTTTTTCCATCATCAAGTTTGGTTGATTGAAAAGAATCAAACAAATCAACCATTCTAGCGCGATAAATGTCCAAGTAATCGTGATGAAACGCCCTGAATTTCGTTCGCTGTTCGTGTATTGAATGGCTGCGATGATGCAGGTAAGGATACTTAAAATTCCCAGCTGCAACCATGGGAAAAAGAACCATTCGAACAATTGAATACTGCTGTATAGTCCGGTGAAAAAGGCAATGCCTAACAGCGAAATGATTCCATATTGTTTGAATTGTTCCATGGCTATACGTGATTTCGGCGTGATTTTTCACAAGCGCAGACCAATTGCCAAAGTGCTCTTGCACCGACGTTTGCATCCCAATCTCCCGTTTCTCCCGGAGCAACTTCGTTTAAATCGAATCCGATGATGCGACGGCCTGAATTCGCCAAAGTGAATAAGAGGTAACTGATTTCTTGCAGTTCGAATCCACCGGCAACTGGTGTTCCTGTGTGTGGACAAAGTACTGGTTTTAATCCATCAATGTCGAAGGATACATAGACGTTTTGCGGCAGTTGTGCGACAATTTCATCCACTTGATTTTGCCAAGTTTTTCCAGTGTACTGTTCATTTTTCAAAGCCCAATCGAAATAAGTATGTACGCGTTCAGAATCGCGGCTCAAATGAACTTCACGTTCGGAAACATCGCGGATACCTACTTGTACCAATTTGGACATGTTTTGTGCATGTTTCAGCACATTAAACATGATGCTGGCATGTGATTGATCGAATCCTTCGTAAGCATCACGTAAATCAGCATGTGCATCAATTTGTAGGATACCAAAATCCTCGTAAGTATCGTTCAAGGCTTGAATGAGTCCGAGCGGAGTGGAGTGTTCTCCTCCGAGAACAGCAGGAATTTTTCCCTGCGCGATGAGGTCTAAACAGCGTTCCTTTAAATTGGCACGCAACGCTTCATGAGCTGTATTGATTTCTTCCAACACGGGTTGGTACTTCAACAAAGCTTTCTCTTCGCCATGTGCTTCCAAATAGGAAATGTATTCCATTCCTTGTTCACAACAATGCGCATTGATTTCCTTCCATTCCTGCGACACAGGAGACATGTACACTTTTGTATCATATGCTCGATCCAAATCTGGGTGGTAAAAGTCCAGCTGTGTAGATGCTTCCAATATCGCTTCAGGACCATTGCTTGTGCCTTTTCCGTAAGATGCTGTCGCATCCCAAGGAATTGGAATAATTACCATTGTTGCTTCCGATTCCGTATAAGGAAATCCGAATATATTTCCATTGGCGATTCCTACGCCATTTGGATCAAATTCACTCATCTTGTTTGCTTAAAATGTTCTACTGCTTTTCTAACCGATCCATGCGTCAGAAGCAAGTCTTTTGCTTCCTCCATGTCCACTCCGGTTTCTTCAGCCACCATTCGTGCACCGCGATCGACTAGTTTGTGGTTGGACAATTGCATGTCCACCATTTTATTTCCTTTCACTCTTCCCAATTTGATCATCAAACTGGTTGAAATCATGTTTAATACAAGTTTTTGTGCTGTTCCAGATTTCATGCGCGTACTTCCTGTTACGAATTCTGGTCCAACAACCGGGGCAATGGGGAAATCCACAGCGGCGGCTAAAGGCGAATCTGGATTACAAGAAATACCTGCGGTTAAAATTCCAGCAACTTTCGCTTTTTCAATTGCACCAAGTACATAAGGCGTACTTCCAGATGCAGCGATTCCAACAATGGTGTCCAATGCGGTGAGTTGAAACTCCGCTAAATCTTTCCATGCTTGTTCGCGGTCGTCCTCTGCAAATTCTACGGCTTTTCGAATCGCGGCATCCCCACCGGCGATAAGTCCAACCACGATTCCATGGTCAATTCCGAAGGTTGGTGGACATTCACTAGCGTCAACAATTCCGAGTCTTCCGCTTGTTCCCGCACCTAGGTAAAATAAGCGTCCACCGGCTGACATGCGCTCACTGCAGGCGTTGACAAAGGCTTCAATTGCAGGAATCTCTTTTTGAACGGAAAGCGCAACCGTTTGATCTTCTCTGTTGATGTTGGTGAGGAGGTCCAGGGTGGACATCTGCTCTAAATCTTGGTAGTGCGAACTGGATTCGGTTACTTTTTTCATCTTAATGCAAATAGGCTTTAGAATCTGTTTCGTTTAAGTCCACTTCGACATGATTTTTCAAGGTGGTTGAAAGTCCGAGTCCGGCGAAATCCGTTTTAATCGGATAACGTCTGTGTTGACGATCAACGAGCGCAACGGTTTTAATGGCTTTGGTCGCTTGTTCGAGGAATTTCATCAAGGCATATTGCATCGTTTTTCCAGAATTAATGACATCATCCACCAAAATAATGTATCCTTTTTTCAGCTCTTTTTCGTCGATGCTCAAATGGATTTGTTCGCTCCAAGGTTCGTCCTTGTTCACGGTAATTTCAAAGCAAACCACATCAATCTCGCTGTTGGCACGAATAATCTCTGCTAATTTGTATGCGATGACGCTGCCATTTCCAACAATTCCTCCGATGAAAATGCGTTCTTCTTCGAAACAATTTTCTAGGATTTGGTGTCCCAATCGGATGATTTTCTGTTGAATTTGCTGATGATTCAGGATGATTTGCATGGTATTTTGAAATTATAAATCAAAGTTAATAAACAAACGCCTCGTTCGAAGTTTGAGGCAAAAAAAAATCCCGACAAATGCCGGGATTTCATTATTAGCGAATGCTTTTTTAAAGTTTGATTACTTTTTGATTCATTCCGTTGATGCGAACAATGTAAATTCCTGCAGGAAGATGAGCGATGTTTAAACTTGATTCCGTGCTTGTAAAAACAGTTGTTCCGCTGATGTCTAGAATGCGTACCAATTCGTTTCCAGTATTACCTTGAATGGTCAGGATGTCAGTTGTTGGATTTGGAGCAACGCTGAAGTTTGATTTTCCCTCGTTCAATCCAGCAGAGGAACGAATGTCGAAAACGATAGTCCCTGGAGAAACACCAGCTGCGAATTGGTGGATTTCTGTGTTATTCACATCGTAAATAAAAACAGTTCCTGTAGAAAAGAAATCAGTTGTCGAAGCATATAATTCACCGCTGATCGGTTCTTGTGCCAATTCGTAGAAATTCACATTGATGCCATTTACTGGTCCGATGTTGTTCATTCCGTTAATGTCGAAATTATTCAAGCTTGTTTCAGCGGAAATCTGATACGTGATTTTGTCGTCACGAAGGGCAGAGGTACCACATCCGGCGATGGCATTAGCGATGTTGACGGTGGAAGGAAGATTCGTTCCCAAGTCAAACTTTGAAATCGATGTTCCTGTCCAATCTTTATTATTCACTGTATACAACGCCGAACCGTACTTAACTAAGTTGTCTGGATTTTTACCATCAGGACCTAAATCCACTTCGTTTCCGTAAGTTAAATTGGAAAGATTCAATTGTCCGATGATTCCTTTTTCATTTCCCCAATCGTACGCATTGTTTACAACCAAATATGCCGTTGTTCCATCTACAACAATGTTTTGTGTCGCCCACTTAGGACCCGTAACGGTATCGAATGCTTGAACTAATTGTAAGTCAGCGGTATTGTAAACGTGTAGGTAGGAATCGTACGTTGTTAAATATTCTCCGCGTGTTGCGATTAACTTATCTTGATAGATGGCTAGGTTGCGTACGCCTGGACAAGCCACGCTAGAAATTTCCTGATGCGAGTTCAAGTCCATTTTAAAGATTTTCGAATCCGCCGCAACGAAGTAGAAGTTTCCGTCAATGACTAAGTCGGATGCAAAGCGCATATTTTCCAAAGTGTCCACCACTTGATATTGTTGTGAAACTGGATTGTAACTTCCGATAGTAACCGGTTCTACAATGACATTCGTTTGGTAGTCGAAGTACCCTTCATTGACAACCAAGACTTGGTGCAATTGATTTTGCGCAAAGCTCCATGCGCTTGTAAATAAACTAATTGTAATCAATGCCTTTTTCATTCGTTCTGTTTTTTGAATGTGAAACAATAAAAACTAGAAGAAGAAAAAAGTAGGAAAAGCTAGGATGTAAACATCCGTTGCGAGTCCGACCTTTATCTGAAGTCTTCTCTCTGTTCGTTGGCAAGTCTTCTGGCTCATGTCCCTTTCAATTCGCCTTCCCAATTTCTCAGTGGCCTAATGAATTGCATTTTAGACATTTACAGCTGCAGATACAGCTCCGGGTTCAAACCGGATTCCTTATTAATCTCGAAAACGAGAACCAATGGACGATACAAAGATAATTGAAAATTCTTGCCATCACCTATTTCATGGTTTTATCCATGGTTATTCACAGTTAATATGTGTAAGTGTTAATAAATCAGTTACTTATAATTTTCGTTTCAACAAAAATATGCTTAGGTTTAATGCACTAACCTATAAACTATATTACTATGGAAAAGAATTTACCTTATGTAAGTGTTGGGATTATCGATGATAATTACAACAGAAGAGTGTTGCCTTTTTTAGGGAAAATGGATGATGGAAGCTTGTTCAAATGGTTTTTAGTAACTCTTTGGCGTTTAGTTTCTTACGCGATGTTGGTTGGAGGAGTTTATTTTGTTATTGCGAATTTAATCGGTGATGACAATTATTGTAAGTCCACATTTGTGGAAGAAATGACCGGGGGAGCAAAGGTAGGAGCCTCAATTGGTCTTGTGTTGGGCATCTTGCTGAGTCTTTTGTGTGCTTGGTTTTTGTACAGCCTCACTAAGAAAAGAACGGATCAATTAAATGATGCAGCATATAAAGGACTACTTCATTTTATTAGCCATGAGTTGTTGCCTCGAACAATCACACTTTACGGCGAATTATTTTTTACATTAATCATGTATGTTAGTATGCTTCAGTTAGTTGCTGCGTTAGATGGACATTCGGCATACGTCCCACTCATGGATTACATGGGGATGTTTCAAGCGATTGTCATCCCAGGAATGGAGGGCGTGTTTGACTTAATTCCTACGAAAGTATTCGGTGACTACGATCACATGGACATTACTTTGCGCATGGCGGCATTCGGTGCGCTTGGTTCTTTTGTCATTCTGATTGCTTACTACGTAATGAAAGAAGTGTATTTGTATGCTTTAAAAATCACATTAGCATTGATTCATTTTATTCCTCGTTTTGCGATTCCAATTTCCGTGAGACAGTCGGGAAATTAATTCATTGTTTAAGTTAAAAACCTCCTTCGGGAGGTTTTTTTTATGTCCGAAATAAATTTGGCGGTTCTAAAAACTTGGACTATATTTGCAGCCGTATTGACCAAGGGTGTCAATCTACATAATAATCATTTACATAAATATTAGCATGTATTTAAATTCAGAAAAGAAAAAAGAGATCTTCGCTCAACATGGCGGATCTGAAGTGAACACTGGTTCAACAGAAGGACAAATTGCATTATTTACTTTCCGTATCAGTCACTTAACAGAGCACTTGAAAAAAAATCGTAAAGATTACGGAACACAACGCGCACTTCAACTTTTAGTTGGTAAACGTCGTAGTCTTTTGGATTATTTGAAGAGAAAAGATATCGAGAAATACAGAGCGTTGATCAAGGAATTAGGACTTCGTCGTTAATCCGATCATCGATCACATTTTATTGGAAGAGGGGACTTCGGCTTTATGTCGCAAGTCCCTTTTTTGTACATTAATTAGTAAATAAATAAAGATGAATATAGGTTTAAAAAGGTCAATTATTACCGGCGGCAAGGAGATTAGCGTCGAGACAGGTAAGTTGGCAAAACAAGCGGATGGATCCGTTGTGGTGCGCATGGGCGACACCATGTTGTTAGCGACAGTTGTTGCGGCACAAGAAGCAAAAGATGGTGTGGACTTCCTTCCGTTAACGGTAGATTACCGTGAGAAGTATTCTGCATCTGGACGTTTTCCAGGTGGATTCTTCCGTCGTGAAGCGCGTCCTTCTGAAACAGAAATTTTAGTGATGCGTTTGGTGGATCGTGCGCTTCGTCCACTTTTCCCAGACGATTACCATGCAGAAGTTCAGTTGATGATTCAATTGATCGCTTATGATGGTGTCAATAATCCAGATGCATTGTGTGGATTCGCGGCATCAGCTGCCATCGCAGTTTCAAATATTCCATTCAATGGACCAATGTCGGAAGTTCGTGTTGGACGCATCGACGGTGAGTATGTGATCAATCCAACAATGGCTCAAATGGAGTTATCCGATATCGATATCGTGATCGCTGGTACCATGAAAGACATCAACATGTTGGAAGGTGAAATGCAAGAGATTTCGGAAGCAGAATTAGTAGAAGTATTCAAAATTGCACACGTTGCCATCAAGGAACAATGTCAATTCCAATTGGACCTTGCTGCGGAAGTTCCAGCGGCTAATCCGAAAAGAGAATATAGCCATGAGTCACACAACGAAGAAGTTCGTGCGAAAGTGTATGAATTGGCGATGGAAAAATGTAAAGATGTTGCTCGTATGGGCTTGGCGAATAAGTCAAAACGTACCGAGTTGTTCGATGCAATTAAAGACGAAGTGAAAGCTTCTTTCTCTGAAGAAGAGTTAGCTGAAGTAGCGAAATTTATTTCTCCTTACTTCTCAGAAGTGAAGAAAAAAGCAGTTCGTTGGGTGATGTTGAACGAGCGCAAGCGTTTGGATGGTCGTAACTTCGACGAAATTCGTCCAATCTGGGCAGAAGTAGATTATTTACCAATGGTTCACGGTTCTGCTGTATTTACACGTGGAGAAACTCAATCATTAACAACACTTACATTAGGTGGTAAAATGGATGAGCAGTTGATTGACGGTGCGACATTCAAAGGAACGGAGAAATTCTTGTTACACTACAACTTCCCTCCATTCTCCACAGGTGAGGCAAAACCACTTCGTGGAACGTCTCGTCGTGAAATCGGACATGGTAACTTGGCGCTTCGTGCCTTGAAACCAGTTTTACCGGACGATAATCCTTACACAATTCGTATCGTATCTGATATTCTTGAGTCAAACGGTTCGTCTTCGATGGCAACAGTTTGTGCAGGGACATTGGCGTTAATGGACGGTGGTGTACAAATCAAAGCGCCAGTTTCTGGAATCGCAATGGGACTTGTTGCGGACGAAGGAAAATTCGCTGTATTGTCTGATATCTTAGGTGATGAAGATCACTTGGGTGACATGGACTTTAAAGTAACAGGGACAGCAAAAGGAATCACTGCTTGTCAAATGGACATTAAAGTAGATGGACTTCCTTATGAAGTATTAATCCAAGCGTTAGAGCAAGCGAAAGCGGGAAGATTACACATCCTAGGAAAAATTGTAGAAACAATGCCTGCACCACGTGCAACATTGAAACCGCAAACACCACGTATCGAAGCATTCAACGTGCCAAACGATACGATTGGTGCAATCATCGGACCTGGAGGAAAAATCATCCAAGGATTGCAAAAAGAAACAAAAACGACGATTACGATTGAAGAATTACCAACTGGTGAAGGTCGTGTTCAAATCCTTTCTTCGAATGGAGATGACATGAACGAAGCAATTCGTCAAATACGTCTCATTGCTTTCCCTCCACAAGTAGAGGATGGTGCAACGTATGAAGGAAAAGTGAAATCAGTGAAAGACTTCGGTTGTTTCGTTGAAATCCTTACTGGAACAGATGGATTAATCCACATTTCTGAGTTTAGCTGGGAAAAAGTAGCGAAAATGGAAGATGTCGTAAAAGAAGGTGATGTATTGACATTTAAAGTGATGGGTCGCGATCCAAAAACGAAAAAATGGAAATTGTCTCGTAAAGTTTTATTACCAAAACCAGAGCGTCCAGCTGATGCGCCTCAAGCGTAATCAACACAGATTAAAAGTTATAAACAAAGGCGGCCTCGGTCGCCTTTTTTCATGTTCTCTTTATGAGAAATACATAGTGATTTCTTATTTTTACCAAAAAAAATATTTTTATGAAACACATTTTACTTGTATTCGCAGTAATTATTGGTTTTCAGGGCTTTAGTCAAGCTTTTGAATCGTTTAATTTTACTGGAGCAGCAAACGCAAATGGTTGGTCAACTCAAAGTGGAACAGCTGGCGAATTGTTAGCCATTACAACTCCTTCTACCTCTGGAAACAGTTTGTCTTATCCAGGATTACAAGCTTCTGCTGGAAACCGAATTAATCTAACATCAACAGGGACTGAGGATATCAATAAAGTATTCGTTCCTGGTGGTACCACAGCTTATTTTTCATTCTTGTTGAATGTTCAAAATACAACTGGGTTAACAACTGCAGGTGCTTATTTTACTGGATTCGGTGGTACATCTGGAGCAACAGTAACCATTTATTTTCCACGTGTTTTTATTAAATCAGGAACAACAGCGGGAACCTTTCAATTGGGTGTGTTAAATACATCTGGTGGAACAGGTGCGGTTGCAACGTATGCATCCACTGAATATACACCAGGTACAACCTTGTTTGTCGTTGTAAAGGTTTCTTCACCAGCAGTTGGTGGCGTTATTACATCGTCGATGTGGGTGAATCCAATACCGGGAGCAGCAGAGCCAGCAGCAGTAGTTACGAATGCAGGAGGAACAAGTACATGGCCTACAAACGGTGTGCAATCGGTGATTCTTCGCCAAGCAGCTGGGACAGGTAATTTAGAAATCGATGAAATTAGAACAGGAACCAATTGGGCAGCAGTTACACCTGCCGCAGCAGCTTCTTGTACAACCTATAATACCATTACAACAACGGCTTGTTCTTCGTACACCTTAAACGCTCAAACGTATGCGTCAACAGGAACGTACATTCAAACGTTAGCAAACGCGAATGCGGCTGGATGTGACAGTGTCATCAACTTGAACTTAACCATTCATCAGCCGACGAATGCAACGATTTCGGTAACGAACTGTGGACCTTACACCATCAATGGACAAACGTATTCCGCTTCCGGAACATACATGCAAATGTTGACCAATGCAGCTGGATGTGATAGTATGTTACACGTCAATTTAACAGTCGTTTCGAATTTGACCTATTACCAAGATGCGGATGGTGATGGATATGGAAATCCAGCGGTTTCTCAAGTGGGATGTTCTGCCATTCCAGGATATGTAACGGACAACACAGACTGTAACGACAACAATAATGCGATTCACCCAGGTGCGACTGAAATCGAAGCAAATGGAATTGATGAGGATTGTAACGGTGTTGACGCGCCATTGTCCCCAGTGAACATGGGACTTTATGAATTTACGGATGTTGCGAACTGTCCAGTAGTAGCAAACAATGTAACCGCTCAACCTACAAATGCAACCTTTGGGCCATTTACGAATATGGGTGCCAACTGTGCGGCAACAGCAAATGTGTTCAATAATACGGCTTGGAATACAGCTGCAGCAATTGATTTAAATCAATACAATCAATTCTCCATTTCAGGAAATGAGTGTTACAATTTAAACCTGGCGAAAATTGCTTTCAATCACCGAACATCTTCCACAGGTGGAACGCCAGTGATTTATTTGCGCTCAAGTTTAGATAACTACGCAACTGATATTGACACCATTGCTTCTGCTTGGAATGGAAATGTCATGTTGGATGATACGATTTCGTTGCCTGCAGCGTTTGCGAATGTTCATGCAGTAACCTTCCGTTTTTATGTGACTTCCATGGCAACCAATACCTCTACGTTTAGAATGGATAACGTTTCTCTTTGGGGAAATACAGTTTCGGTTACACCTCAAACATATTATGCCGATGTCGATCTAGATGGATTTGGTGACTTAGCGAATGACACATTGGTTTGTACCATGCCTGCGGGATATGTGACAAACAGCCAAGATTGTAACGATGCGGATGCAGCGATTAATCCAAATACGGTTTGGTACATGGATATGGATGGTGACCAACAAGGTGATGCAATGAATACCTTTACTGGATGTACTCCGCCAACGGGATATGTTTTGAATTCCAACGACTGTGATGATACGAATCCAGCTGTTTCGGCCCCAACAACATACTATGCGGATGTAGATCAAGATGGATTCGGAGATGATGCAACAGCGGCGGCTTTCTGTACACCACAAGCGAACATGGTGACTGTAGGTGGAGATTGTAACGATAACAACAATACAATCTATCCAGGTGCAACGGAAATATGTGATGGATTCGATAACAACTGTAATGGTGTGAACGATGAAGGATTGGTGTTCAATACCTATTATTTAGACTCAGATAACGATCAATTTGGAGCGGGTGTGGGCTTGGTTTCTTGTCAAACAAATCCACTTCCGGGATACGTGTTGGTGAATGGAGACTGTGACGATATGAATCCAAATGTTTATCCAGGTGCGACCGATATGTTGAATAACGGCATCGACGAAAACTGCGATGGTGTTGACGGATACCTTGGATTGACTGATTTGACAAATGTACAAGTTGGATTGGCACCTAATCCTACACAAGGTATGTTTGCCGTTCAATTCAACACAGAAGTAGCAAATGCAAGCATTCAAGTGACGGACATGAATGGTAAAGTATTATTCCAACAAATCATGAATGGAACGAGCCTTGAAGTAAGCAACTTAAACCTTTCAACAGGTGCATACTTGGTGCATGTAACACTGGAAAATCAAAAAGAAATCCTTCGTTTGATCATTCAATAAGATGAAACGATAATCGATTGAAAAAGAAAAGGCCGAAAGGCCTTTTTTTGTGCGTGTAACTTTCAAATTTACAACTAACTTTACATAAGTAATTAAACGTCATCAATATGCGTAAATCGATTTTAACTTTTCTTATTTTAGTTCTTACCAGTCACATCTTTGCTCAAACATATTGGCAACAAGAAGTGAATTATACCATTCAAGTTCGATTGAATGATCGAAATCATACCTTAAGTGGATTTGAAGTTTTTGAATATGTCAACAATTCACCAAATACCTTAGACCGCATCTATATGCATGTTTGGCCAAATGCGTACAAGGATGAAAGTACTGCATTGGCAAAGCAATTATATCGACAAGGAAATGCTAAATTGTCCTTCGAAAAAGAAGAAAATCGCGGTTACATCGATTCCTTGAACTTTAAGTCCGAAGGAACACCCTTAAAATGGGAATTCGATGCGGAGAATCCAGATATCTGTGTGATTTATTTAAACACTCCCTTGCGAAATGGAGACCGCGTGCGTATTACCACTCCGTTCAAAGTGAAAATTCCTTCAGGAGAAATTTCACGCATGGGTCACATCGAACAATCCTACCAAATCACACAGTGGTATCCGAAACCTGCAGTTTATGATAAAAACGGTTGGAATGCGATTCCATATTTGAACCAAGGTGAATTTTATTCCGAATATGGTTCTTACGATGTGAGCATCACCTTGCCAAAAAATTACATCGTCGGTGCGACAGGTGATTTGCAAACAAAAAGTGAAGTGGATTTCATGGATGAGCAAGTGAAATTAACCAGTGAGGAAATGGAAACATGGGTAACGCACGCTGGAGATGAAAAACTGAAAGCCTTTCCTGAATCATCTACCGAAATGAAAACAATCCGATTTACGCAAAACAAGGTGCATGATTTCGCATGGTTCGCAGACAAACGTTATGGCGTATTGAAAGGTGAAGTGGAATTGCCTCATTCAAAGAATAAGGTACGTACATGGGCATTATTTACCCCTGAAAATGCTGCGTTATGGAAAAATGCCATTGAATACATCAACGATGGAACGTATTACTATTCACTTTGGAACGGCGATTATCCATACAAACAAGTAACCGCGGTGGATGGAACCATCAGTGCGGGTGGCGGAATGGAGTATCCGAACGTGACAGTTATCGGTAACGCGAGTTCAAAAGAGGAATTGGAAGTCGTGATTGTCCATGAAGTTGGACACAACTGGTTCTACGGAATCCTAGGTTCCAACGAACGCGTTCACGGTTGGATGGATGAAGGAATGAATACCTTGAACGAGATGCGTTACATGCAAACGAAGTATCCAAACAATACGCGCTTCTCGGACATGATCCTCAATGGTCGTTTTCACTTAGAGGACTTAGATCATCATGATTCTGGCGACATCACGTATTCATCCTTGGCCTCCCTTGGCTTGGATCAGCCGATTGAAACACATTCTGATCAATTCACAAGCATCAATTACGGAGGAATCATGTATCAAAAGACCGGACTGATCTTTTTTTACTTAAAAGATTACTTAGGAGAAGAAAAATTCAATGCCGCGATGTCAGCGTATTTCGAGGCGTGGAAATTCAAGCATCCACAACCGGAGGACATGCGCAAAGCGTTGGAAGCTTCCTGCGGAAAAGACCTTTCATGGTTATTCGAAGACTTGATTCAAACGACCAATCACGTGGATTACAAAGTGAATCATTTGGGTATTGGGAAACAAGGGGCCATTGTTCGCGTGAAAAATGTTGGACAAGTAAACGGTCCGATTGAAGTGAATGTCTATGCGAAGAATCAATTGGTGGAGACTCATTGGTTGGAGCCAGGACAAACATCTGTCACCGTTAAAACACCGTTCAAGGAAATAGAAAAAGTCATCATCGATGAATCGAAAGACATTCCAGAGTTGAATCGCAACAACAATACATGGCGTGCAAATACCTTGTTACATAAAATCGAGCCAATCAAACAAGAGTTTTTATTTGGTGACAACGAGGCGGATCACAATAGCATACGTTGGACTCCGATGTTGGGAGGGAACGTTTACGATGGATTTATGTTAGGAGCTACGTTCCACAACCTAGGACTTCCTTTCCAGAAATTCACGTATGTCCTGACACCTATGTTTGGATTCTATTCCAAAAAACCAGTTGGTATGGCTGAGTTTGCCTATACCATTCTTCCGAAAAAAGGATTGAAAGTCGAACACCTTGGACTCTCCGTTAAATCCTTCTCTCGAAATAGTTTTTCGGGCGAGAATTTCGTAGCCTTGAATCCATATTGGTCCGCGACAATTGGAAACCGCAAAAACCGTAGCAACATCAGTCAGGATGTGCTCATCAAAGGACTTTACGGATTGAAAACATCTGAGTTTGGTTACAATGAAAAAGGCGCGATGGCACAATATGCGTTCCAATTTTCGAAACCAGACCATCAAGTATCGGTGAAGTTGAGAGCGGAGTACGTGAATGGAGAATTTGTTCAAGTAGGTAGAATTTCACTTTCCGCAAAATACGATTGGCGTTATATGAGGAACAAGATGGAACGCAAGTTAGAATTGCGTGCTTTCCTCGGAAATAATGTCATCTATAAATCCCAAATCCCTCAAATTCCAGTGTATTCTGATCGCTATTCTTTAAGCATGAGTGGTGGACGTGGAAACCAAGATTTGTTTTATGAAGAATACAATTTCGCCCGAAACGATGTCTCTGGTTTTTGGTCGCAGCAGCGCATGGAAAACTACGGAAATTTCAAAAGTACCAGCAATTTTGGTGTGACCTCGAAATGGTTAGGAAGTGTGAATATGTATTTCCAACTTCCAATCAAACCGAATATCTTGGGTGTTTTCGCTGACTATGGTGCTTTCTCAAATGGAACAACGATTCAAACGGCATATAACGCTGGATTGGGCGTGAGACTTTCAAACGTATTAAGCGTTTATTTCCCACTCGTTCGCAGTTCGAACATGGGGTCACTGTGGACCAACTACTCCAACGAGATTCGTTTTAGCCTGAAATTGAATTTGGTCAATACGACTAACTTATTCGCACGATTTAAATAATACTATATGTCAGATCAAAAAGTATCCTTCGGTAAATTATTTTGGCCGAGTTTTGTCGCGGTAATGATTGCCGGACTTGTTTCCTTGTTCCTTTTCTTCCTAGTTATCGGTGGCGTGATTGGATCCTTCGGGAATTTTGGGCCGGCGCCCTTAGCGATTAAAAATTCGACGGTTCTTCAATTGAAATTGACAGGTGAACTGAAGGACAAAAGTGATGAGTCGGTTGCCTTGCCAGACTTTCAAGTAGAACGTACGGTTGGACTTCCAGATTTACTGTATGGAATCGAAAAAGCGAAAACAGATCCGAAGATCAAAGGGATTTTCTTAGAGCTTGGTTCCTTAAAATGTGGATTTGCCAGTGCGAAAGAATTGCATGACGCCATCAAGGACTTTCAATCAAGTGGAAAGTTTGCTGTTGCGTACTTGTCCGGTGAATACGTTTCGCAAACAGCGTACTACATCAGTTCGGCGGCAAAAGAGGTGTATGGATTTCCATCCACAACAATGGAATTCACAGGGATCGGCGTTCAATTGATGTTCTTTAAAAATTTGTTGGATAATTTGAACATTGAAGTGGACATTGTTCGTGGTAGTAACAACGACTTTAAAAGTGCGGTAGAACCGTTCTTTCGCACGAATATGAGCGATTCTAGTCGCATGCAAACACAAACATTCTTGCGTACCATGTGGCGTACGATGCGCAACGACATTTCCGTGAACAAAGGAATCGATACATTGACTTTAGACCATCACGTGGACTCGTTACACATCTTAGACTGTGAGTCGGCATACAAAGCAAAATTAATCACTGGTTTGCGCTACCGCGATGAGTTCATGGGACTTTTGAAGAAAAAGATGAACATGACGCAGGACGAAGAATTGGAAATTCAGTCCATGGAGAAATATGCCTTGAAAGCATTTTCGGACCGACAACTATTGGTCAAACGTCAAAAGCCGAATATTGCCGTGATTTTAGCGGAAGGAGATGTAGCCACAAGTGGAGAGGGTATTTCATCCGCAAGCATTTGTAAATTGTTTCAGAAAGTGCGCAATGATAAGAACATCACTGCCGTTGTATTTCGCATCAATAGTCCGGGAGGAAGTGCCTTGGCAAGTGAAGAAATTTGGCGCGAAGTGTCACAAACCCGCAAAAAGAAAAAAGTCATCGTTTCCATGGGAGATGTTGCTGCTTCTGGTGGATACTACATTGCGACGCCAGCAAACCGCATTTTCGCGGACCCAACGACCATAACGGGATCCATTGGTGTGTTTGGAATGATTCCGTATACGGGAAAATTCATGGAAAACAAACTAGGAATTACGTTTGATCGTGTGCGTACGAATCAACATTCTTTAACTTCCTTGAATACGAAATTGACACCGGAGGAATTGTCCGTCATTCAAGCGCAAGTGGACAAAATCTACACACAATTCTTAACAAGGGTTTCGGAAGGACGCCACATGAAGATGGAGAAAGTCGCTGTTCTTGCTCGTGGAAGAGTATGGAGTGGGGAGGATGCCGTGCGCATCGGACTCGTTGACGAACTCGGTGGTTTGAACAAAGCAATAGCCTATGCCTGCAAAGGACAGTCCATTCCGAAAGTCATTTACTATCCAATCGTAAAGAAAAATACCTTGTCCGAAATTGCTGAGATGATCGAACAACAACAGGACGAAGAAGAAAACTCCGTGAAAATGGATGTTGCCATTCCAACAGAATTAAAAGCCATTTACGCCCGCATCAAGAAAATTGAAAGCATGGCTGGAATTCAAATGCGCATGCCGTTTGAGTATGTTGTACAGTAATCGTTCTTTCTGTGATCACTGATATATGAAAACGATTTTTAAGGAGATAAACTACGGAGGTCCGGAATGGACATCAGCCGTGAAACTGAGGGAAAGTATCCTCAGAGAACCGCTTGGCAGTTGGTTTACGAACGAAGAATTGGCAGAGGAGAAAGACCATTTTCAAATTGCAGGATTTTTAGATCATTCCATTGTTGCAACCGCTGTGCTCGTACCAGAGGGTAATCGCATGAAAATGCAACGAGTGGTAGTGAAGGAAGATTTAAGAAATTTAAATATCGGTTCGGAAATGATGCGTTTCTGCGAGCAATTTGGATCAGATAAACATGTTGCAGAAATGTATTGCCATGCGCGAGACACAGCGGTCAACTTTTACCTGAAAAATGGTTACGAAGGAGTGGGAGATTATTTTGATGAGGACGCAATTCCACATTTGAAAATGAGTAAAAAATTGTAGCTGTCATTCGTTGAACGACAGTCCGACATTCTTTTTTGCTTTGCTTGAAACAGTTGAAAGCACTACTCGCTGATAATCACTGCTTACTGTTCACAGTCCTCACTTCCTAAAATAAATCTGACAACCGATCGTCAAGGTTTCGGGGATGCGAACGTCTTTTTCTTGAAGTAAATCGTCAACGGCCATTGCTATGTATGGATTTACTACTTCGTTCGGATGCATCCCATTATCGTCAATTGCACCGCTATATTTGATGTCAAAGTGATCACCATTTCGCCAAATAACAAAGGCGTGGGGAGTTTTTTGTGCATGAAACAGTTTCGCAACTTCCTGTGTTGGATCGTACAGATAGGGAAACCCATAATGCTCTTTCTTTGCTTTTTGGATCATTTTCAAGTACGAATCATCTTCGTAACTAATGGTATCCATAGAGCTGATCGCAATTAAGGGAACACCTAGTTCCTTGTATTTTTCATGTAAGTCGTTCAATCGTTTGGGATACAATTTTGCGAAAGGACAATGGTTGCACGTGAAAATCACAATAAATCCTTTCGCTGTTGGATAATCAGAAAAAGAAACCATTTTTCCATCGACATTTTTCAACGAAATCGTGGATGGAATTTGTCCAAAAGCAATCATGGAAACAACTAAAAAAAGAAGAAATAACTTAGTTTTCATGGCGTTCTAGGAGTTGTTGAAGTGATTGCGAAGTCTGTTTTCCGGAAAGTTCAATTGACGTATTTTCCCCTGGGAATCGAATGCTTGTAAAAGGCAGCGTTCCGTCCCAAGTTCGTGAAATATGTGTGATATGTTCGTTTGTTGGGGCTAAATAATACACTTCACCGGGAAGCCGTAGTTTGTGAATGGACCGAGATAGTTTGGGTGTGTTTTCTAAATCCAAGCAAATAAATCTCACTACAAGTGTTGGATTCTCCTTGATGAAACAATCAAAGACAGGCAATTCCTCCATGCATGGCTTGCACCAGGTCGCAAAATAATGTGTGAGAATAATCGTTTGCCCATCCAACTCCTCTTGTTTGCTGATGGCGATTTCATCTGTCCAGTCAGGCAGTTTTTGCGCGTATGAATGAGCACATCCAAAGCTGAATAAAATCAGGAGTAAGAGGTGAGCATCGATTCGTTGTGCTCTTTTTTTACACAGGAATTTCTGAATGTTCATTCGAACAAGTCTCATTAATCAATGATGAATTTCTTCGTCGTTTTCGCCTTTGTCTTTTGTTCTGTTAGCTCCAAGAAATAGGTTCCTTTTTTCAATTGAGATACATCGATGCCAGAGGCTAATTCTGGTTTCGGAAGCATCATCACGGTTTTTCCTGAAGCGTTTGTAATCGTTGCGTAGTAAATTTCTGCTGGCTGCTCGCCTAAACGGATAAACAATTTTTCTTTGGTTGGATTCGGGAACAGTGTGAAATCGCTCAACAATGGAGTTTCTGAAATTCCCGCTTGATCCGTTACCACGAATTGCCCCATCATTCCTTCGTCTTCATGCAAAGCAATGTGGCAATGGTACATGAATGGATGTGTAGCATCCGCATAATCACTGAATTTAGCGATAAAACGAACGGTTTTATTTCGTTCCACGAGCACGACATCTTTCCATCCAGCTTGCTGAGCTGTTGGTGCTACACCATTGATCGTGAGGATTTTGAATTCAACATCGTGAATATGAAATGGATGTCCGAATCCTGAGGTGCTTTTCAATTCCCAGATTTCTGTTTGATCCAAAGGAATGGTATGGTTAATCACGTTCATATTAAACAATTGATGACCTAAAATAAACGCGTTTGGACCTAAAATTGGAACACTTGTCACGCCAGTACTATCGCTAATGGTAATCACTCGTGTCAAGGCAGCATCTTGCTCTAATGGGTATTGATTGGAAACCAACGCAGTTGGAATCGTTGAAACTGGATTTGCCGTCTGATTGCCAATGTTTAATTTCAAAATATTGTAATTGGTATGTCCCAAATAACTCGCGAATGGTCCATTGGGAAAACTCTCTGATCCTGCCACAAAATTCGGAAGCGTTTGATTATATGCTTTTAAAAAGACGGTACTTCCTGACTGTCCAGAAAGGTCAACCAAAATTTCAACGCGTTCACCAGCATTTAATATGTAACGCGGTGTTGCGCCGTTGATTAAAACCGGTGTATCCAATAATCCACCATCTGTTCCAATGACATAGAAGGAGCGGTTATCGCTGAATCCTAGATTATAAGATGTCTCAATCGCGCCATTCAATAAACGGAATCGCACGACTTGTGCGGGAACGGAATATTGTGCACGCAATGTCATATTCGCCATAATGCTATCGCCATAAGGGACAAGCGCAAATTGGTGTTGTGCATTGATGTCACGGTCTGTAATCATCACTGGAATGTCGTCAACACCATATTTTCTAGGTAAATTCAATGCCGCTTCTTCGGCGTCGCGGATAATGATGAATCCACCAATTCCTTTCGTGACTTGTTCCTGAGACATTTCGTGCATGTGCGGATGATACCACAACGTAGCAGCTTGATTTTTTACTTCCCAATAAGGTTGCCAAGTCGTTCCTGGAGGAATAATTTGGTGAGGACCGCCGTCCATCACGGCAGGCAAATGCATGCCATGCCAATGCAAAGTAGTTGAATCGTTTAAGTGATTGTTCACGGTCATATGGACCACATCTCCTTTATTCATCAAGAGGGTAGGACCCCAGAATTTTCCATTGATTCCTCCGGTAATGGTTTGATTTCCCGTTGGGACAATCTGCGCAAATGTATCGCGTATGTTCAAGGTGAAATTTGGACCGCTCAGTGTATCCGGAAGCCACATGTTGTTGTAACTCTGACTGAAACTGACACCTGACACAAGCAAGGTAAAGAGGAATAGGACATTTTTCATAGAGAAAATTTGAATGGTTTAAACCTTTGATTGTAATTCCATTGAAAACTTGCGTTTCGTGTGAATTTAAGTAAAAAACACGCATGAAATCAACTACTTACAAGGCGCCCCGCTAAATCAATGTAACTTCCATGTTCCATTCAAATTCATCGAGCACTGTTCACACTCAGCACTGTTCACTGGTACACCAATCAATACAAACTCGGAAATCTTCCTGGTTCTGCCTCGTGCATCATCGCATACACTTTTTCAATGATGTCGTCGATGCTTGGTTTGGAGAAATAGTCACCGTCTGAACCGTAAGCTGGACGATGGTCTTTCGAACTCAAGGTTTCTGGTGCGGAATCCAAATGGTAGTATCCTTTTTGCTCCACCAAAATTTTATCCAACATAAATCCGGTTGCGCCACTAGTCACATCTTCGTCCACGATTAACAAACGATTGGTTTTAGCCAATGAATCGCTGATCATGTGTTCGATGTCGAACGGTAACAAGGTCTGTACGTCAATTAACTCCACGGAAATGCCCATGTGCTCTAATTGCTGTGTTGCTACTTCACACAAGTTGAAGGTTGAACCGTAAGAAACCAAGGTTAAATCCTTTCCTTCTTTTACGATTTCCGGCATTCCCAATGCTTCGGTAAATGATCCAAAGTTTATCGGCATGCGCTCTTTCGTACGATATCCGTTCAATGGTTCAATCACCAATGCGGGTTCGTCCGCTTGTAACAATGTATTGTAAAATCCTGCGGCCTTGGTCATGTTTCTTGGGACACACACATGAATACCACGAATGGAATTCACAATCATTCCCATCGGTGATCCACTGTGCCAGATTCCTTCTAGACGGTGTCCGCGAGTCGAAACAATCAATGGTGCTTTTTGACCACCTTTCGTGCGGTATTGTACGGTTGCTAAATCATCGGACATGATTTGAATCGCGTACAACAAATAATCCAAATATTGAATCTCAGCAATGGGACGCAATCCACGCATCGCCATACCGATTCCTTGTCCTATGATGGTACATTCGCGAATTCCTGTGTCGAATACACGTCCTTCGCCGAATTGATCTTGTAATCCTTCCAAAGACTGATTCACACCACCAATTTTACCGGCATCTTCCCCGAAAACCAATACCTCTGGACGACTCTCAAAAATCGTACGGTAGTTTTCGCGCAAGATGATGCGTCCATCTTCCATTTGCACGTCGTCCGCGTATTTCGGAGATACAGCAGGAACGTTCAATGCCGAATGGGCAGATTGTGAATGTAAATGCGAACTGTAACGTTCAAAGTTACTTCCCAACATGCTTTGAATCCAGTTTCCGAGTGTTTTCTTCGAACTAATATTTTCTTCGCGGATTT
The DNA here is from genome assembly GCA_024643725.1 of Crocinitomicaceae bacterium. Lineage (GTDB taxonomy): Bacteria > Bacteroidota > Bacteroidia > Flavobacteriales_D > Crocinitomicaceae > UBA952. The sequence goes on from JAHEMJ010000002.1 coordinate 109,755, forward strand.
GGCGCAACACTTTTCGTGCAACCGTTAATAAATCGCGGCGAATTGGCTCTTTTTCTTTTTCAAGTGTCTCAATGTCCTTTTGAATGAAAACGCCTTGCGAACTTTCACTTGCCACGCTTTTTAATACGGCAATTAAGTCCGACTGATCTTGTTTCATGCTATCCGTGAAACGTGACCAAGCTGTATTTTTGGAGTTGCGTACCATCTCTTTGGCCGCTGCTTGTATCGTGTTTAATTCTTCCTCCGAGGCAATCGGCATACCTTTCGCTTCAAAAGAAAGAATCCATTCTTTGAATTTTTGAATGCAATCAAACGTGGACTCCCATTCCAAACGTTCCGCTGATTTATAACGCTCATGCGATCCGGAAGTCGAGTGTCCTTGTGGCTGATTGACTTCTTTGACGTGAACCAACACTGGAATGTGTTCCTCGCGCGCCAATTTCACCGCTTTCTCATAGGTTTCACACAAGTGTGCGTAGTCCCAACCTTTCGTGACGAAAATCTCGTATCCTGGTTTGTCCTCCGTACGTTGCATTCCTGAAAGCGCATCGGAAATACTTCCTTTGGTTGTTTGCAATTCTCTTGGAACGGAAATTCCGTATCCGTCGTCCCAAACAGACATCACCATTGGAACTTGCAACACGCCAGCTGCGTTGATGGATTCCCAAAAAGGACCTTCACTTGTCGATGCGTCACCAATCGTTCCGAAAGCGACTTCGTTACCACCATTCGTGAATTTCTCAAATGCCGGATTGTTTTGTAAAGCTGTTTGTTGACGGTACACTTTCGATGCTTGCGCAAGTCCAACCAAACGTGGCATTTGTCCAGCCGTTGGAGAAATATCCGCAGAACTGTTCTTTTGCAGCATCAAGTTTTTCCATTCGCCGTTCGCATCTAAATTTCGTGTGGAATAATGTCCACCCATTTGACGTCCAGCAGACTGTGGCTCAACGTCCACATCTGTGTGTGCGTACAATCCAGCAAAGTATTGCTCCACGGTCAATTCGCCAATCGCCATCATGATGGTTTGATCGCGGTAGTATCCCGAGCGAAAATCGCCATTTTGGAATTGTTTCGCCAAAGCGATTTGTGCGAGTTCTTTTCCGTCGCCAAAAATTCCAAATTTTGCTTTACCGGTCAATACTTCTTTTCGTCCAAGAAGTGAGGCCTCACGGGATTCGCAAGCTAATTGATAGTCCGCAAGAACTTGTTTTTTGAATGCTTCAAAATCCATTTGGTCCTGCGTGTTGGGTGCTTTTTCTTTTGCCATTGTTGATTGTAATCGTATGCAAATATAAGGAAAAGCAGCGGCGTTTTTATATGGATTTTTTTAGCAATTTTGTGCAAGAATGATTGTCCTATGAAATTAGAATTGTGCGCCGCTTCCATCGAAGCAATTTCCCTTGCGAAATCCCTTGATTTTGATCGCATTGAGCTTTGTCAGAATTTAGAGCAGGGTGGACTCACGCCCTCAGCGGGAATGATTCGCTATGCACAGGAACTGGGTGTCGAGACACATGTGTTGATTCGTCCAAGAGCCGGTGGATTCTGTTATTCCAGCGAAGAGTTGGCGGTCATTGAACGCGATTTGGACTTTTGTCAACGTGAAGGCGTGAAAGGGGTGGTGATAGGTTTGTTGAAGTCGAATTTTGATTTGGACAGCGAGCAATTATCCAATTTAAAAGAGAAATACCCCGAGTTCGTTTGGACTTTTCACCGAGCGTTCGACGAAAGCATTGACTGGAAACGTTCCATGGATCTTTTAATTAAACTTGGATTTCATCGTATTTTAAGTTCTGGATTTGCGAGTCATGTGGACATCGGTTTACCGAATTTGAAAGAGATGTTGGCGTATGCCAATGGTCGCATTGAAATCATGGCCGGAGGAGGAGTGAATGCCGGGAACATCGCCAAAATTGCACGGGAAGCACAACCGGACGCCATCCATTTTTCGGGAACGAATAAAGTGTTGTTGGACGAAGATTCCGCTTTCTCGGAAACGATTTTAAAAGTGGACGAACACCGCGTAAATCGCATCCTAGAATCCGTGCGCACGGCTGCGAAATAGTTTATCCGGTTTATTTACAGTACCTTTGTACAAATCCTGGGTCAATCATTAATGTATTTGTTCAGCCGTAGGATTGAATATCTATATGAAATTTAATGAATTAAATCTTTTAGAGCCGATTTTAAACGCTCTTACCAAACAAGGTTATACCGAACCAACTCCAATCCAACAACAAGCCATACCATACGTACTCGAAGGAAGAGATGTCATGGGTTGTGCACAAACCGGAACCGGAAAAACAGCGGCATTTGCCATTCCCATTATTCAACGCATTCACGCTTCGAAACAAGTAGATAACTCGAATAAAATCAGAGCCTTAATTGTGACGCCAACCAGAGAGTTAGCCATTCAGATCGAGGAAAGTTTTAAAAATTACGGTAGCGAATTAAAATTGCGTTATACGGTCATCTTTGGTGGAGTGAATCAAACCCAACAAGTGAACCGTTTGAAAAATGGTGTGGATGTGTTAATTGCTACACCAGGACGCTTATTGGACTTGCAACAACAAGGATTTATCAAACTAGGAAATCTGGAGATTTTTGTGTTGGATGAAGCCGATCGCATGTTAGACATGGGATTCATTCACGACGTGAAGAAAATCATCAAATTGATTCCTGCGAAACGTCAAACCTTATTCTTCTCTGCAACGATGCCGAAAGAAATTACTTCTTTGGCGAATTCGATTTTAACGGATCCTGTGAAAGTGGAAGTGAATCCAGTTTCATCGACGGCAGAAATGATTGAGCAGGCCTTGTACTACGTGGATACCTCAGCGAAAAAAGATTTGTTGGTGCATGTGTTGAAAGAAACGACCGCGCCGAGTGTGTTGGTTTTTTCCCGCACGAAACACGGAGCAGATAAGATTGTTAAGTTGTTGGCGAAAAACAAAGTGACAGCGGAAGCCATTCACGGAAACAAATCACAGAATGCACGTCAACGCGCCTTGTCTAATTTCAAGGACAAAACATCCCGAGTGTTAGTCGCAACGGACATTGCTGCACGTGGAATCGACATCGATGAGTTGTCATTTGTGATCAACTACGACATTCCAAACATTCCAGAGACGTATGTACACCGCATTGGACGTACAGGACGCGCTGGAGCATCTGGAATTGCCGTTTCCTTCTGTGATAAAGAGGAGCGCAAGTACATTCGCGACATTCAAAAATTAATTTCCTTGGAGATTCCAGTGGTGAACAATCATCCATTCGCGAGTCGCTAAATAGAACTTAATGGAAAATAAAAAAGGAGCCCTAAAGCTCCTTTTTTTATGTCGTATATTTCTTGTGTGGAATGGCACTCCGCATGCAGATCGGTTTAACGAAACTGGTACGCAATTCCCGCTTGCGCGTTCACGTAAAAGCTAGAGAAGTTTCCTTTTGGGGACATCGCCACACCGTAGGAATTGACTCCACCGGGATTACTCAAAGAAATTGTTGGTGATAAGGTGTAACGCAAGGTTTTTCCTGATTTCAAAGTTTGCACTTTAGCAAGTTCAATGGATCCAAGTATGACGAAACGATTGTAGGCAGGATTGTTTTTGGTGGTAACGTTATATTCATATCCTGCATATTCATTGAAATAATTTGTTTTGTAGTTTTCGAAAGATGCGCACAAAAATGTTGGGGTCAAACTAAGACCAATTTCGAATCCAAGTGGTAAGCGACGATGAAAACCAAGGATAAATTGAACTTGAAACATCCGATTCGAGTAATTGACAAAGTCCATGACAGTTGAGTTCGAATCCAAGTAGGTTGGTAAAGAGAAATTACGGTATTTTACCGTGGTAAATTGAAACTGTGCTCCAAGAGAGAGTACATTCTTTTTCCAGTTTTTTCGAATCATGACATTGGCGGCATGAGCGCCACCGAGACGATAATCATGTACATAACCCACATGGGTGATGCTCGGATTATAGATGCCTGAAACGCCACTTTTTAGTCCAACTTCGAACTTTAAAGATTCTTGACTATGACTTATTTCCAAGGTGAATAAACAAAGAATTAGTAGATAAAATCGTATCATAACAATGAGTTTAGTGAATGTAAACATCGTATTTTTTAGGGGTCCATCCCATATTTTTCATGGCGACACCGGTGATTTCCAATCGCTTGTGTTTGTTGACGGTTAATTCTCCAGTAAAATCAGATTCGTGCGTTTGCTGTGAAACCCAATCACCTAACACTCCATGTAAATGTATTTTGTCATCAAAAAATAAGGTGTCCCAACTTTGCCACCCATTGGAATGAAAAATAACAAAATCCTTGTTGCGTTCAACCAATTTATAGATGGCAGTCTCCACGTTGCCATTTTCATCGGTAAACGTAACGGTGTAATGATGTAATTGCTTTTGGTACCATTGCTCACAACTGGTGAGTAAGGTGACAGTGAGAAAGAGGAATAGGATTTTTTTCATTTGATCAACCTTTTTTATTAATACACTGAATAAAAAATCATTGAAGTTATTATCTTAATGATTACAACAAATATATTCTTTTTGAATCGTAATCAGTTTTTAAATAAAAGAAATAGAACATGTTCTAAACGCCAACTGATTTCCGAATAAACAAAAAAGGAGCCCTAAAGCTCCTTTTTTTTATGTTGTGTCATTCGGTTTAAATTAAACCGCGGCAATTTTATCTGAAACGTATTCGCCTGCTTTCAATTTACCAACGATTTTGGAGAAACACTCAATGGTGTATTTCACATCCTCTAAAGTATGCGTCGCCGTTGGGATCAAACGTAGGATGATCATTCCTTTTGGAACTACTGGATAAACAACCATCGAACAGAATACATTGTAATTCTCACGTAAGTCGTAAATCAAGTTGGTCGATTCTGGAATGGATCCATTCAAGTAAACAGGTGTTACACATGTGTTTGTTGGACCAATCTCGAATCCAGCATCTGTCAATCCTTTTTGTAACGCTTCTGTGATCTCCCACAATTTCGCTTTGTATTCTGGGTGATTTCGCATCAACTCCAAGCGTTTCAATAATCCAATAACCAACGGCATCGGCATCGCTTTCGCGAAGATTTGTGAACGCATGTTGTAACGTAAGTATTCAACTACTTGCTCATCCGATGAAATGAATCCACCGATCAAGGCAAAGGATTTCGCGAAAGTACCGAAATAGATATCGATTCCATCTTGACAACCTTGCTCTTCACCTGTTCCACCTCCAGTTGCTCCAAGTGTACCGATGCCATGTGCATCGTCCACGAACAAACGGAAGTTATATTTTTGTTTTAAATCAACGATTTCTTTTAAGATTCCTTGGTCTCCACGCATGCCAAATACACCTTCTGTGATCACAAGGATTGCTCCTCCTGTCTCAGCGGCTAATTTAGTCGCACGTTGCAATTGTTTTTCGCAATCTTCCAAGTCATTGTGCTTGAAAACGAAACGTTTCCCCATATGCAAACGCACACCATCTAGGATACATGCATGTGACTCCGCATCGTATACAATCACGTCGTGACGGTCAACCAAACAATCAATGGCAGAAACCACCGCCTGATAACCGAAGTTACACAAGATTGTACTTTCTTTTTGAACAAACGCAGACAATTCACGCTCTAATTGTTCGTGGTAATCAGAGTTTCCACTCATCATGCGTGCGCCCATTGGTGAACCTAGTCCAAACGCTGCTGCTGCCTCGCCGTCTACTTTTCTCACTTCTGGATGATCTGCTAATCCTAAATAGTTATTCAAAGACCAATTTAGACGTGTTTTTCCACGGAAAATCATGTGTGGTCCAATTGGACCTTCTAATTTCGGGAAAGTAAAATATCCATGAGATTCTTTCGCGTGTTGTCCGATAGGTCCGCGATTCGCCTTAATTTTTTCGAAAATATCTGCTGACATGTATTGTATTTTAATGCAAAGTTAAGCGAATCTTGCTTTGTGTATTCCGGACAAGCTGTATTTTATTAACAGATAAATGCACAATAACCCGACTACGAGCGCTTTGACTTCAGTTTATCCGCTAAAAACTTCGCTGTTTCTGTGTTGTTTGCGTGCACCATGTCTTCGGGTGTTCCTTCAAAAAGCAATTGTCCGCCTTGTTCACCGCCGGTTGGACCCAATTCAATGATGTGATCGGCGCATTTGATGACTTCCATGTTATGCTCGATGACAAATATCGAATGTCCACGGTCTATTAGGGCATTAAACGCAATTACTAGTTTATCGATGTCGTAAAAGTGTAAGCCGGTCGTCGGTTCATCAAAAATAAACAGGGTAGGAGGTGCTTGTGTTCCTTTGGATAAAAAGGATGCTAGTTTGATGCGTTGCGCTTCCCCACCACTCATGGTGCTCGAGGACTGTCCGACTTTCAAATAGCCTAATCCGACATCGACCAAAGGTTGAATTTTTTCCACGATTTTCGCATCGAGTTTATCCGAACCTGCTTTGAAAAATGCCAAGGATTCATCCAAGGTCATCTCTAAAATGTCGTAAATGGATTTTCCACGGTATTCAATTTCCAGGGTTTCGGACTTGTATCGCGTGCCTTTGCAGGCTTCGCAATTCAGGTGGACATCGGCCATGAATTGCATGGTTACCGTGATGCTTCCTTCGCCTTCGCACATCTCGCAACGACCTCCTTCTACATTGAAACTAAAGAAACCTGGTTTGTATCCACGCATTTTTGCAAGTTGTTGTCTTGCAAATAGTTCGCGTATGTCATCGAAAGCTTTAACGTAAGTAATTGGATTGCTTCGAGAGGATTTTCCAATGGGATTCTGGTCGACAAACTCGACGTGTTTAATCGTTTTTAAATCCCCGGATATTCCGTCGCATTTCCCGATGAGGTCACCGCTTAATCCAAGTTCTTTTCGAATGGATGGATACAGCAAGCTTTTGATCATCGTTGATTTTCCAGAACCTGAAACACCTGTGATGCACACTAGTTTGTTCAAGGGAAAATCTATGGTGAGGTTCTTTAAGTTGTTTTGACGCGCGCCATGTAAGGTGATGCGGTTTTTTCCACTGCGGCGTTTTTGTGGAACGGGAATTTCTTGTATTCCCAATAAATAGTTGGCTGTCAAACTGTCTTTGGCGTTGATCAATGCTTTGTAGTCGCCTTGAAAAACAACTTCGCCTCCATGCGATCCTGCGAGTGGACCAATATCCAAAATCTCGTCAGCAGCCATCATGATTTCTTCTTCGTGTTCAACGACAATCACGGTGTTTCCGAGCGACTTCAAGCGATTCAGTACCACAATCAAACGTGCGGTGTCTTTCGGGTGAAGTCCAATGGATGGTTCGTCCAAGATGTAAATCGAGCCTACCAAACTACTGCCAAGTGAAGTGGCAAGGTGAATGCGTTGTGACTCTCCGCCTGACAAGGTGTTTGCCCCGCGATTCAAGGTGAGGTAACCGAGTCCAACGTCCTGCAGGAATCCCAAACGCTGTTGAATTTCCGGAAGGATGTGTTTGGAAACTTGACGGTCGTATTCGTTTAAGGATAGTTCCTGAAAAAACGCTGCGGCTTCATCGATGGATTTCAATACAATGTCTTGAATAGAACAGCCGTTTATTTTGACATAAGCAGCGTCTCCACGCAAACGAGTGCCCTTGCATTCCGGGCAACTTGTTTTTCCGCGGTAGCGTGAAAGCATGACGCGGTATTGTATTTTATATGTTTGACTTTCAATGAATTTAAAAAACCTACTTAAACCTTCAAAATAAGTATTTCCATCCCAAAGCAAGGCGTATTGTTCCGGTGTCAGGTCCTTTACTGGGCGGTGAATCGGGAAGTCAAATTTTTTCGCGTTGAAGGTGAGTTGATTTAAATATTCACCCATCGAATCACCTTTCCAGGGTGCGATGGCGCCTTCGTAAACGCTTAAGTTTCGATTGGGAAAAACGAGGTCTTCATCGATTCCGAGCACCATGCCGTAACCCTCGCAGGTTCTGCAAGCTCCATATGGATTATTGAAAGCGAATAAATTCACGCTCGGTTCTTGGAAGCTCATCCCATCTAATTCAAAGCGATTGCTAAACCACTCCAGCTTTTGTTCTTTGTGATGTAAAATCGCGCAGATTCCTTTGCCTTCTGTGAACGCTAGTCCGAGGGAATCGGTACAGCGATTTAAATTGCTTTCGTCGCTAAAATCATTGGTAAATCGATCGACAGCAAGTAAGAATTCTTCATCGAAATCGGAGCTTAATAAGTCCTCGATTAATCTAAATGATTCATTTAAATATACTCTTGTAAAACCTTGTTTATAAAGTGATTCTAATTTCTGTTTATAGCTTTCAGATTCAAACAATGATACGGGACAAAGAATGGCAATTGCTTCATTTTTCCAATGCTTACTCAGGAAGTCAAGCACATCTTTGATCTGGTGTTTTTGTACTTCTTTCCCAGAAACAGGTGAATAGGTTTTACCCACACGCGCATAAAACAACTTAAGGTAATCATAGATTTCAGTCGTAGTTCCAACCGTTGAACGTGGATTACTAGAAATGACTCTTTGTTGAATGGCAATCGATGGTGCAATGCCTTTAATGTATTCCGTTTCGGGTTTGTTGAGTTTTCCGAGGAATTGTCGAGCATAAGAGGACATGCTTTCAATGAAGCGACGTTGTCCTTCGGCAAAGATGGTATCAAAAGCCAAGCTGGACTTTCCCGAACCAGATACACCGGTGATGACGGTTAATTTCCCGTGAGGGATTTTAACGTCAATGGATTTCAAGTTATGAACCCTAGCTCCTTTTATTTCTATGCATTTTTCCACGATACAAAAGTAACAGATGAAAAGGAATGCTGTTCGCATTCGACCGAAATCTTAAATAATTTCCTACTTTTAGTACCGCTAAACAATGAACATATGTCTTGGAATTCCCTCTTTCGTAAAAAATCAGTGCACGACATTTTAGAGCAAGTTCGCTTGAATGATGAAAATAGTGACGCGCATGCTTTAGGAAAGCACTTGAAAGTAAGAGATTTAGCTGCCTTTGGAATTGCAGCGATCATTGGTGCAGGAATTTTCAGTACGATTGGTGAAGCCAGTTCCCAAGGTGGGCCAGCAGTCATTTTCCTATTCTTGTTTACAGCGCTTGCCTGTGGATTCGCGGCCTTTGCCTATGCAGAATTTGCTTCTATGGTTCCGGTTTCTGGTTCAGCATATACGTATTCGTATGTTGCCTTTGGAGAAATCATCGCGTGGATCATCGGTTGGGCGCTCATTATGGAGTATGCGATTGGGAACATTACCGTAGCAATCTCTTGGAGTGATTATTTTACTAATATGCTGGAAGGTATTCACATTAAAGCACTTGGGATACCAAAGGGAATTCATCTACCATCGTGGATTCAGATGGATTATTTGACCGCTTCCAACGGTTTTCATGAAGCACAAACCTTGATTGCTGCAGGTAAAAATGTGGTGGATTTGGATGCCTCGCTGATTTTAGCAAGAGAAGCGTGGATGAGTGCACCACAAATTTTCGGCTTCCATTTGATCTTTGATTTACCGGCCTTATTTATCATTGTACTGATTACTTGGTTGGTCTATCGCGGAATGAAAGAAAGCCGAAATGCGTCGAACATCATGGTACTCATCAAATTGGCAATTATTCTTTTGGTCATTGGGGTTGGAATGTTCTACGTGGATACCAACAATTGGAGTCCATTTGCGCCGAATGGTGTGACAGGAATCCTCAAAGGAGTATCTGCGGTTTTCTTTGCCTACATTGGATTCGATGCGATTTCAACAACAGCGGAAGAATGCGAGAATCCACAGCGCGATTTGCCACGAGGAATGATGTGGGCTATTATCATTTGTACGGTGCTTTACATCATCATTGCCTTGATTTTAACCGGAATCGTTTCGTATGATAAACTGGCGGTTGGCGATCCATTGGCGTTTGTCTTTGATGAAATCCATTTGCCTAAAATGGCTGGAATCATTTCTATAAGTGCTGTTGTAGCCATGGCCTCTGTATTATTGGTGTTCCAAATGGGACAACCGCGCATTTGGATGAGCATGAGCCGCGATGGTTTGTTGCCAAAACGTTTCTCGAAAGTGCATCCGAAATACAAAACACCTTCGTTTGCGACGATTGTCGTTGGATTCGTAGTTGCTGTTCCTGCCTTGTTCATGAACTTAACCATGGTTACTGACTTGTGTTCGATAGGAACCTTGTTCGCGTTTGTCCTCGTGTGTGGCGGTGTACTTGTTTTACAAAACAAAACGGACATTCCACGTGGGAAATTCAAAACGCCTTATGTCAATGGTGGGATTTTCATGCCCGTGCTGTTGATTGCAGCCATCGCCTTTTTATTTACTTCCTACCAAGGTGAAACCATGTCCTTTATTCAGAATAAACCAACGGTGAAAACTTCTGAAGAAATGTTGTTGCAATTGAATGAACGTCAAATCGAAACCTTGAAACAGCAAGCGATGAGCATCAATCAATCCTTGAGTCCAAGTAAAAACGTGGTAGAATTGGACGAAGTTTATGCAGAGGAAAAAGGTGCAACGTTATTAGCTTCTCACATTCAAGCGCAGGGATGGAAAGATATTTCGATTAAAAACGAAGGTTGGTCGCACTTTGCGAATAAAATTCCAAGTTGGATTTTTATTCTCTTCACCATTTTTATCACCATCATGGCGGTTCGACACAAACTTTCGCTGATTCCAATTCTAGGATTGTTGAGCTGTTTGTACATGATGAGTCAGTTGGCGTTGGCCAATTGGATCTACTTCACCATTTGGCTGTTATTGGGCTTGGTGATTTACTTCTTGTATGGACGTAAGCATTCGAAATTGGCTAAAATCTAATGTGCTAATTTGCCAATTTGCTAATGTGCTAATTGGTTGGACGAATTATAGTCCTAATGAGTGTTCGATTCCTAAAATTAAGGAATGAATGACTTTGATGTGGATTTCTTGTGCGCGATCAGCAAAGTTGGAATGTGGTGCACGGATTTCGATGTCCGCAAGTCCAGCAAGTTTCCCACCATCTTTTCCTGTCAGGACAATCGTTTTCATGCCTTTCGCTTTCGCTGCTTCAACAGCAAGAATGACATTTTTTGAGTTTCCAGAGGTGGAAATTCCTAGGAGGACATCGTTTGCTTGTCCGAGTCCTTCAATGAAGCGCGAAAACACGAAGTCGTAACCATAATCGTTGCTGACACAAGACAAATGCGATGGATCGGAAATACTGATAGCAGCTAAGGCACGACGGTTATCGCGAAAACGTCCACTCAACTCTTCCGCGAAGTGCATGGCGTCACACATCGAACCACCATTGCCACAACTAATGATTTTTCCGCCGTTTTGAATGGCTTGACTCATCAAATCTGCCGCTTGAGCGATGAGTGAAAAGTTTGCCTCCGTTTGAAAATTCGCCAATGTTTGTTGGGCCTCTTCGAATTGCTGTTGAATCAACTTGTGTAGTTCCATGTCCGTCATTTGTCCTCAAATTTAAACTAAATTCTCGTAGAGCGCGACAAGAAGCTGGAGTTTCGTATCTTTGGTTCATCATGAATTCAAGCTATTTTCATCAAAAAGTCGTGTGGATTACCGGAGCATCTTCGGGGATCGGCGAGGAGTTGGCCCGACAATTAGATCGTGCAGGGGCTAAATTGATTTTGTCCGCACGCAATGTAGAAAAACTCAACGAGTTGAAGGAAAGCCTTCCGAACAAGGAACAACATATCGTCGTGCAAGTGGATCTGGCGGAGACATCGAATGTTGGAATGTTGGCGCAGCAGATTGTCGCGCATTACGGAAAAATCGATGTATTAGTCAACAATGGAGGAATCAGTCAGCGTGCAACAGCGTACGACACCACAATGGAGGTCAATCGTCAAATCATGGAAGTGAATTTCTTCGGAAACATTGCTATGTCTAAAGCGGTGTTGCCAATTTTTCGTCAGCAGCAATCCGGACAAATTCTTGTCATCAGTAGCATTGCAGGAAAATTTGGATTCCATTTGCGTTCGGCATATAGCGCCTCGAAACATGCATTGTTCGGTTATTATGAAAGCTTGGTGATGGAAGAAAGTGACTACAACTTAAAAGTGACCGTTGCGGCACCAGGAAAAATCAATACGCCGATTTCTACGAATGCGGTAACAGCCGAAGGAAAAGTCCATGGAAAAATGGACCATAATCAAGCAACTGGAATGCCAGTGGATGTTTGTGTGAAACAATTGTTACAAGCATTGGAGAAAAACAAGCATGAAGTGTTGATTGGGAATAAAGAACTGATCGCTGTAAAATTAAAACGCTTTTTTCCTTTTCTGTTTTGGAAACTTATTCCAAAACAATCACCGACTTAGGAGCTTCTATTTCGTTCAATTTATTACTGGAGTTGTAAGGGTCAAATCAAATCCTTGGAATAAAGCAAATTATTTTTGGTTTTTACTTTTTGGCATTGCCCCAAAAAGTAACAAAAAGGTCTAGCGCTTAAAAGATGAAACGACCCTCATCGTCCTCGTTGCTAAAATTTCTGAAACTCGCCTCGTGCCTCGGCTCAGACAGCCAGAAATTTTCACGCAACTTCGTCGTGAGTGTTCCCGTTACATCTTTTCATGCGCGTAGATGGTAATTTTGTAAAGGAATGATATTTTTCCTTCGAAGAGAAAAATTCAAATAGAATCAGGACCGACATAGAATTCGAAGTTTTTCAAGGAGCATTGTCACACGCGAATGCTCAGCATAGCTGCAAGCGCATGCGCCAAGCATCGTGTGACAAAATCCGAAGAAAACCCTTTGCTTGAAGTGGAAAATATCCTTTCGAAGTAAAATCCGCACAGGGAATCGAATTCGAAGTCTTGATCTTTTTGCGAACTTTTTGGATCAAGCCCGACAATCGGACAAAAAGTGGAAGAATAAAAAATAAAAGAAGAATATTCTGTATGTTTTAGTGCTCTTACTTTTTGGCATCGCCCAAAAAAGCAAAAAATTCAGATGTGTCAGGAAGAAATCTTAAGAATCAAAAGTGAATACAAAAAAAATAGGCTTCCAAGTGGAAGCCTATTTAATTAAGTAGAAATCTCTTCTTAGTTTACGCTTGAAGAAAGTTCAGAACCTGCTTTGAAACGTACTGTGTTTTTAGCAGCGATTTTGATAACTGCTCCAGTTTTAGGGTTACGTCCGTTACGAGCATTTCTTTTAGAAATGTCGAAAGAACCGAAACCTACTAAAGAAATTCTTTCACCTTTTTTCAATGCATCTGTAGTAGCTCCTACAAATCCGTCTAATGCTTTTTTAGCATCTGCTTTTGACAATCCTGCTGCTGCAGCCATTGCGTCAATTAATTCCGCCTTGTTCATAATAACTTGGTTTTAATTAGTTAGTAATAAATTTTATCGTAACAAATATATCTGAATATCAATGCGAGTGGAGGTTTCAAGGAAAAAAAATGCATAAAATGTTGAAAAATCAGGTGTTTTGTTAATAAAGCTGGTGATTTTCGTTGATTTTACTAGGGATTCGCCTATTCTCAGCTAAAAAAAATAGGAGAGGATTCATTTTGAAACTAACAATTTAACCGCATCTTTGTTAGTGTATGATGAAGGTTGCGGTTATTGGATCGGGTATTGGTGGACTGTCGAGTGCAATCCGCTTGGCGAAATTAGGATTGAAGGTTTCGGTTTTTGAAGCAAATGAATTCGTCGGTGGAAAAGTCAATGAACAATGGTTAGGTTCGTATCGCTTCGATATGGGTCCTTCCGTCTTTACGGAACCGGAATTAATCGAAGAACTATTGACATTGGTCAACAAGGATAAATCGGTTTTCCCATATCGTCGTCTGGAAGAATCATGTCGGTATTTCTTTGAAGATGGTCAACAAGTCGTGGTTCCATCTGGCATGGAAAAAGTAGCTGAAACCTTTCAAACGGCATTTGGAGAATCTTCTTCACGCACCTTTCGTTTTTTGAATCGCTTGTCGCGGAACTATCAGGCGCTTTATCCGGTATTTATCGAAGCTTCGCTACACAGACGCAAGCAATGGATGAACAGAGGAATCTGGAAAGCAATTGCGCGCATTCCTTTTTATGGAATGACAACGAGTATGTCCAAGGTCAATCGCCGTCAATTCAAGAATCCAAAGTCCGCCCAACTACTGAACCGTATGGCTACATACAATGGAAGTAGTCCGTATCGCACGCCGGGACTGTTAAACATCATCAGTCACCTGGAGTTGAACGAAGGTCCGGCCATGCCCGTTGGTGGAATGGCGCGTATCAGTCAAACCCTACACCAACTTTGTTTAGAGCTTGGTGTGACGTTTTACCTCGGTGAACGCGTAGAAGAGATTCGTCATGATAATCAGCAAGTGACTGGCATTCGCACGACAAAGCAGGACTTTCCCTGTGAACTTGTCGTTTCGAACATGGATGTGCATTTTACGTATGAGCGCCTCTTAAAAGGCTTGCATTATCCAGCGAAAATTTTGAATCAAGAAAAGTCAAGCAGTGCCATTGTCTTTTATTGGGGGATGAAAACGAACTTCGATCAATTAGGTGTCCACAATATTTTCTTTGCGAAAGACTATCGAGCGGAGTTTGATTCGATATTTAAGACAAAAACATGTTTTGCTGATCCAACGATTTACGTTCACATTACCTCTAAAGTGGAAAAAGCGGACGCGCCAGAGGAAGGTGAAAATTGGTTTGTGATGGTCAATGCGCCAATTAACGTTGGACAAGACTGGGATGAGTTCGTATCGCAAACGCGTCAATCGTGTATCGCAAAATTATCCAAGGCCTTAGGAAAGGACATTGCTCCATATATAGAAGTAGAAGCACATACGGATCCGAGAAAAATTGAGGCCGTATATTTTGGAAAGCAAGGATCCATTTATGGGAATTCTTCGAATAGTGCGTTTTCGGCTTTTTATCGTCATCCCAATTTTTCCAAGACCTTGAAAGGATTGTACTTCGCGGGTGTGACTGTTCATCCGGGTGGTGGAATCCCATTGGCGCTGAATAGTGCTAAAATCGTTGCTCGTTGCGTGAAAGAGGATTTTCATTTGTCCTAGCCACTTCGTTTCTAGTTTAATTTTACGTGAATAAATAGTAATGCTATTGTAATTGATAGTAATACTATTATATTTGCAAAAAAAACAAAAATGGAAACAATCATTTCTAAGCTTTCTGTTCCGGTAAATCAACATTTGTACCTGAAGGATCCCTTGAGTTCTGAGCTCGGAATGAAAATTCTGACAGGAAGTATTGCCAGTATTTCTGAACTTGGTTTCGAAAAGTTCACGTTCAAAAAGCTAGCTACCGAGATAGAAACAACGGAGGCTTCGATTTACCGCTATTTTGAAAGCAAGCAGAAATTGCTATACTATTTAATTAATTGGTATTGGTCCTGCATTTCGGTCCGCATTCTGATGGAAACAAAAAACATCAGTGATCCTTCCATACGTTTGGAAAAGTGCATTCACATTTTAACGTCCTTGCCAAATCCAGAAAACGAATTTATTCTTCAAAATGAAGTAGCGCTGAAAACCTTGGTCATCAATGAATCGTCCAAAGTATTTTTAACGAAAAGTGTCGATGACGAAAACAAGAATGGTGTTTTTTCCGAATACAAAAAAGTTGTAGCCTTCGTTTCGGATATTATTTTAGAAATCAACCCAAGCTACCCATTTCCGAACATGCTTGTTTCCTCCATGATGGAAGGAAGCAATCAACAGCGCTTCTTTGCGCTTCATTTACCTCGTTTAACGAATGAACAAGCAGGCAAAGAAGTTGTTGAATCGTTTTACTCGGATTTAATATTTAAAGTAATAAAGCATGACTAATCTGCCTACCAATTTAATCCAACGTTTTTGGTTGTTGTTGAAACCAGATCAAGCTGAGGTGAGAAACCTTTATTTATTCTCTATTCTCAGTGGGATACTCTCCTTGGGATTGCCCTTGGGAATTCAACTCATCATAAGTTTCATCGAACTTGGACAATTGAGTGTTTCGTGGATTGTCCTTGTCGTTCTTGTGGTTTTGTCCATTGGTATATCCGGACTCTTGAACATTTACCAACTGCGCATTACAGAGAATTTGCAACAGCGCATTTTCACTCGTTCAGCTTTTGAATTTGCTGGACGCCTGCCAAAAATCCGCTTGAAGGAACTGATGCAAAAACATGCCTCCGATTTGGTCAATCGTTTTTTTGATACCTTGACCATTCAAAAAGGACTATCCAAATTACTCATTGAATTCACAGCGGCTGTTCTCCAATTAGTGTTCTGTCTCGTTCTTCTGGCATTTTACCACAGCTTCTTTATTTTCATGGGCTTGTTCCTCTTGATTCTTTTGGCGCTTTTTGTGCGTTTAACCGCACGCAAAGGAATGCTGACGAGTTTGGATGAATCATCCTATAAATATAAACTGGCGCATTGGTTGCAGGAAATTAGTGAAGCTCGATTCAGCATCAAAATGTCGGGATCGGATGATTTTCACATCTCGAAGACAGATGGATACTTGAATGGATATTTGAATGCACGCGACCAGCATTTTCAAGTGCTCGTGAAACAATATGGTTTCTTGATATTATTCAAAGTCTTCATCGCCCTGGCATTTTTGATTCTTGGCGGAATATTGGTCATCAATCAGCAAATGAACATTGGTCAATTTGTTGCTTCGGAAATCATTTTCTTGTTGATCATTGGTTCCGTTGAGAAATTAATCTTAAGCATCGAAGTCGTGTACGACGTGCTGACAGCTTTGGAGAAAATTGGACAAGTGACTGATCTACCTTTAGAACAGGTCAACGGAGAAGAATTGCAACTTTCCTCTGAATCCGGTCTTTCCATTTCGATGGATGCGGTTTCTTTCCGCATGGACATGTATCCAACGCCGCTTCTTTCCAATTTAACAGTGACGTTGCCGGCACATGAATCCGTAGGGATTGTAGCCGATTCTTCTTTGACAAGCAATGTGCTCTTCTGCTTAATGGCAGGATTATATGAGGCGACCGACGGATGTGTGTCGTTCAACAAGATTCCGCTTCAGAACTTGAATAAAGCGAAAATTCGCCAACAAATTGGGACGGTCATTGCGCAAGATCGCTTAATGTCTGAAAGTGTGATGGAAAACATTCGTTTTGGTCGATCAACGATTGCCATTGAAGCAGTCGAGGCGCTGATCACCGCGTTGGATTTAAGTTCCTTCGTTCATGCTTTACCGGAAAAATATGCGTCCATTCTAAAGCCTGAAGCGCATATCCTTTCAAAGGAAATCGAAATGAAGCTGTTACTCGCTCGCTGTTGCATTGGAAATCCACAGTTGCTCTTATTGGAAGATCCAACTGCTGGACTATCCGTTTCCCAGAAACAGACCTTACTGGATTTCCTGTTTACGCCAACACAAAAAACCGTGTTGATTGCGAGTCATGATCAAGAAGTACTGCAACGCTGTCAGCGCATCCTGGTGTTTCATCAGGGACAACTGCGCTTTGATGGTGATTATTCATCCTATTTGAAAGTTGAAAAGTCATGTTAAATATTTCAGAAAATAAGCAGCAACTAACTTCCAATAAACTCAGTTCATTGAACCGCGTGGAAGGAAATAAGTCCGCAACCAAACTGAGAAAATCCGTCACGGTCATTTTTGTTCTGTTGTTGGTCGTTCTATTTTTACCTTGGACACAAAATGTCCGTTCAAATGGGAAATTAGTAACCCTTCGTCCGGAACAACGTCCACAAATGATTCAGTCCATCATTCCTGGGAAGATTGAAAAATGGTATGTGAAAGATGGTGATCAAGTGAAAAAAGGCGACACCATTTTGTTTCTGTCTGAAATCAAGGATAGTTACTTGGATCCGAATTTGGTTGGTCGCACAAACAAGCAATTGAAAAGTAAGGAACTATCTGTGGCATCCTACAGCGATAAACTCGTTGCCATGGACAACCGAATTGATGCCTTGAACGAAGCAAACAAACTCAAGTTGCAACAGGCAAAAATCAAATTGAATCAAGCGCAACTGAAATTAAAAACGGATAGCATGGAATTTCATACGGCGCAAATCAATACACGAATCGCCGAACAGCAATTGGAGCGCTTTGAAAAATTATACAAGGACAATTTAAAATCCCTGACTGAATTGGAATCGAGAAGATTGGTGTTTCAACGCGCACAAGCTAGTCAAATCAGTGCGCAACAAAAGTTCCTGCAAAGTGCGAACGACATCATCGATGCACGCGTGGAGTATCAATCTATTGAAGCCAAATACAGAGATGAAATCGCAAAAGCGGAGTCCGATAAATTTGCCACACTTTCCAGTTTATACGATACCGAAGTGGATGTCATCAAATTGCAAAGTCAATCCGCGAATTACGCCATTCGAAATGGGATGTATTATGTCCTTGCGCCACAAGATGGCATCGTCACCAAAGTTCTGTCGAGCGGCATCGGTGAAACCATCAAACAAGGTGAGTCCATCGCCACCATCATGCCAATCATTTATGATTTGGCGGTAGAAATGTACGTGAAACCGATTGACTTGCCTTTGCTTCAAAAAGGACAAAAAGTGCGCGTGCAATTTGATGGTTGGCCAGCGCTGGTATTCTCCGGATGGCCGAGCACGAGTTTTGGAACCTTTGGTGGACACATCTTTGCGATTGACAATTTTGCGAGTGAAGACGGAACCTTTCGGGTGTTAATCGCACCGGATCAAAAAGAAAAACCTTGGCCGAAAGCCTTGCGCGTGGGAGGTGGATCGAAAGCAATGATCCTCTTAAACGAGGTTGCTGTCGGATACGAGTTGTGGCGAAAAATCAATGGATTCCCACCGGATTTCTATCAAGTGAAAAATCAAGAAAAACAAAAGAAATGAGAGCAGCATTAGCCATCGTTTTTGGATGCTTGATCGTTTCCAATCTTTCTGCGCAAGTGATGAGTGATCAACAATTTTATGCGCTGATTCTGAAAAATCATCCACTGGCGAAACAAGCAGGACTGAAACTTGAAATGGGGGAGAGTCAAATGTTAAAAGCAAAAGGTGGATTCGATCCGAAAGTCTACACCGATTATGGTGAGAAAAATTTTGCGAACACTTCCTATTTTCAAAAATTGAACAGTGGCGTTTACCTTCCCACTTGGTATGGCATTCAACTGAAGTCTGGATTTGAGTCAAACCGTGGGACCTTTGTCAATCCGGAGAATAAAACGCCCTATGGTGGACTTTTTTACGGTGGTGTGTCACTTTCCCTTGGACAAGGACTCATGATGGATCAGCGACGAGCTGAGCTCTTTAAAGCGCAATTATACCAGGAAAGTACTAGCTACGAACAGGCGCTGATGCTCAATCAACTCGTTTATGAGTCTGGCTATGCCTATTGGAATTGGTTTTTGGCGCATCATTCCGAAAAAGTTCTACGCGAATCGTACCAATTGGCTTTGTTGCGGTTCAATGCGGTGAAACTAGCCGCAGAAGGTGGTGATCGTCCGTATATCGATACGATAGAGGCACGGATTCAAGTGCAATCTCGAAATGCTTTGTGGAAAAGTTACGAAACGGAGGAATTGAACGCACGTGTCAAGGTTTCAACGTATTTATGGAATGAACAACTGGAACCGCTCGACTTGGCTGCCTCAAAAATGCCGATGGAAGAAAATGAAACAGCGCTTCCCTTGTCGCGTTTTCCGTCCATCATGGAATTGGATTCATTGATTGCCCATCATCCGTATTTGAAGATGAACAACTTGAAAATTAAAACCCTGGAAATCGATCAAAAACTCAAAAAGGAGCAATTGAAGCCCGTGCTTAATTTGAATTACCAAGTCATCAATGAGCCGGTTAATTATAATCCGCTCTACAGTTTTTCGCCCAACAACAATAAGTTTGGGGTCCAATTTGAAATGCCGATTTTGTTGCGCAAAGAACGAGGGGACTTACAATTGTCCAAGTTGAAAATTCAAGATGAACAATTGACCTTCACTTCGAATCAAGTGTACATTCAATCGAAGATTGAGCAGGCACAGAACGATTATTTAAATGCGCAAGCACAAGTGCAAATCTATCAACAGTCGGTGATGGATTCCAAGACACTGTTTGAAGCGGAAAAACGCATGTTTGAACAAGGGGAAAGTTCATTGTTCCTCGTCAATGCACGTGAATTGACGTACATCCAAGCGAAATTAAAATACTTGGAAGTCTTGACGAAATGTCAACAAGCGGCATTGTCTTATGAATTTTCTGTGGCACGATTAGTCCCGTAATAAAATCAATGGATTTCTTCAAAGGCAGAACGGTTTTTATCGCTTCCATGCATGGAAAAGAGGAGGTCATTGCACCACTGTTGGAAAAAGAATTGGGCATGCTTGTCCTCAAAAATAAGACCTTTGATACCGATCAATTTGGAACGTTTTCGGGTGAAATCGAACGGAGTTTAAGTCCATTGGACACCCTGCGAAAAAAATGCCTCGCTGGAATGGAGCACGCTGCTTGTGACATTGGCATCGCGACGGAAGGATCATTCGGCCCACATCCCTTTTTGTTTTCCGTTCCTGCACATGAGGAAATCATGCTATTGATTGATCGAAAGCATGAATGGGAATTTGTTGCGAAAACCTTGGTGACGGATACCAATTTTCAAGGGAGAACGCTGGACAATGAAGATGCGTTGCGGGCATTCGCGGATGAAGTTCAATTCCCTAGTCATGGGATTTTACTGAAAGACCAAGCTAGTAATTTTCAACTTGTCCTGAAGGATGCAGATTCCATGGAGGAATTGTACCGTCAATTTAAACAATGTCAGGAAATGTCTGGCACAGTCTACGCTGAAACAGACATGCGTGCCATGCGGAATCCTACCCGAATGAAGGTGATTGAACAAGTATGTCACAAACTCCTGGATAAGTTGAATTGTCCTTGTCCCAACTGTCATTCCCCTGGATTTGATGTCGTAGAACAGCTTCCTGGATTACCGTGTTCGTCTTGTCAGATGCCAACGGCATCCATTTTAGTGGAACGTTTTGCGTGTCAATCGTGTCAGTATTCCGTGGATAAAAACCGAAGGGATGGAAGAACCTTTGAAGATCCCATGTATTGTTCTTTTTGTAATCCTTAATTCAAACGCATGAAAACCATTTTGAGAAATGCCTCCTTGGTCAATGAAGGAAAACAAGGTGTGTCCGACGTCTTGATTTCGAAGCAGCGCATCGAGAAAATCGCGCCGAATATTGGTGTCGATCCACGTCAACGCTACATGGAAATCAATGCGGAAGGAAAAATCCTCCTTCCGGGGATGATTGACGATCAAGTGCATTTTCGCGATCCGGGATTGCGTCATAAGGCAAGCATTTACTCGGAATCGCGCGCTGCAGTGGCAGGTGGAATCACTTCGTTTATGGACATGCCCAACACCATTCCAAATACCTTGAGCTTGGAATTGTTGGAGGAAAAATATCGCTTGGCGAGTCAGACTTCCTTGGCCAATTATTCGTTTTTCATGGGGATTTCTAAAGGGAATTTGGAGGAGGCATTACGGATCGACAATGAACGTGTCTGCGGCATAACGGATGATGGGTTGTATTTCAACGATGATGAAGGGATTTTGGCAAATTATCCCGATTTTTTAGAACAACTGTTCCGCCGATCTGAGTCCTTGGTTGCCTTGCACTCAGAAGATGACGCCATCATACACGCACAAACACAGCGCTACATGGCGCAGTTTGGAAAAGAGATTCCCAGTGCTTTTCATACAAAAATCAGAACGACAGAGGCCTGTGTTACGGCGACGAAACGCGTACTTGATTTAGCGAAGAAAACCAACGTTCGTTTGCATTTTTTCCACATTTCCACCGGAGATGAAGCCGCATTATTTGAAGCAAATGAACAAGTGCGCGCAAAACGAATCACTGCGGAAGCTTGTGTGCATCATTTGATTTTTCACGAGGAAGATTATGCGGCATTGGGTGACCGAATCAAATGGAATCCGTCGATAAAAACGAAGTCAGATAATGAACGCTTACTGAAAGCCCTTTTGGAAAATCGCTTGGACATCATTGCGACCGATCATGCGCCACATACGTGGGAAGAAAAAACGGGAAATTACTTTGAAGTGAAATCCGGTGGGCCTTTGGTGCAACATGCTTTGTTGGCATTGATCGAGTTGTACCTCGACGGAAAATGGAGTTTGGAAAAATTGGTACAGAAAACCAGTCACCATGTGGCGGAACTTTACCGAATGGTCGACCGAGGCTATTTGCGTGAAGGTTATTTTGCGGATATGGTCTTGATTGATTTGGAAAAGGAAACGAAAGTGGATAAAAGTCAACTGTTGTATCATTGTCAATGGTCGCCGTTTGAAGGAACGGTGTTCCGTTCATCCATTCATCAAACTTGGGTGAATGGGGCATTGGTGTATGATCAAGGTCGATTCCCAAGCGCAGAAAACGGACTACGCATGTCCTTTGAAAAAATCCGTTGATTTAGCGCCAGTCCACGCGGATGCGTTGACGCTTGAACGTTTTTTCGGATTTGTCATCCATCAGAAAGAAAATACAATACAGAGGCTGTTGAATTGCTGTTAACTCCACGTTTTGTGTCTGTGTGTTGTCCTGTTCAGATAAAAACAGGTGTTCGATGGTTTTCGTTCCAATGACACGTCCTTTTTCCACAAGTGGATTAGGGTCAAAGCGATGCCACGTATCTACTTTCGGATTATAAAACCAATAAAAATAACTGTCTTCGGATACGATCATATCCTTATCAGCATTGTTTTCCGGTTCTACCGCAATTTTCCATTGGATGAGGTCTGTTTCAGGTAAGGATTCTTGTAGTGGAATTTGAAAGAGTGAATCGCTCAGTGAACAGGCACCAAAAACGCCATCCACTTTCAATAATTCCACTTGCAGTTGAAACGTACTTTTGGACAAGGTCACGTGTTCATTGATCACTGGAACTTCCAATCCATTTTGAATGAAATGAATCCGGTAATCTTGTCCGTAGAGTGTGAAAAAGCGAGTAGAAAAGCAAAGTAGGAGGAAGGTGAATTTCATGTTGGACGTTAGTAATCAGTGCGAATGGAAATGGTTTTGTTTTCATTCAAATAGATGGAGCATGATTCGAAGGAAGGTATGGATAATAGTGGACGCACATTGTTGGAAAAGGCAAATTTCTCGGTCGGAATCCCAAAGAAGTTTTTGTCACATTGATTGTTGTTGTTTTCGTCGAGGTAAATACACACTGCATATTTTCCTTTCGGAAGGTTGTGAAAGGTCACCGTTTCCTCCGAGGCATCCACTTTGACACGAAGCATGCGGTATGTTTTTCCAACCTGTGCAAAATAGTCGGGATCGCGAAAAAGTCCAAATTCAATCGTGCCTTTTTTAACGGCAATGCCGGTGGCTTTGACCGTTAAATCAAATGTGGCTTGTCCAAAAACAGATTGACCGAAGAAAATAAACAATGAAAAAAGCAGCATCTTGTTCATGTCCTAGAATTTCGTTTTGAAAATGCGATCCATCCACGAAAAAGTAGAGGCATAATTTCCGCTTAATTTGGCGTGATGATCGTCGTGATTTTTACTGGTGCTAATGCCTGGAATATGGCTCAATCCTGGAAATTTTAAGTCCGAATGAATGTGAATTTCATGCAAATTTCGGAGTGCGCCAAAGATCCAAAAAGAATAAATGTGAACAGGCATCACCAAGAGGATCAATCCAAATCCAAGAAAGGCACCCACCATGCCCAACATCCATTCAAAGGGATGAGCGTACAAATATTCCAATGGAAAAGGTTTGTGTGCGCGGTGATGTATGTAATGGACTTTTTTCAGCATCGATTTGTTTTCATGTAACCAGCGGTGCATGAAGTAAAAAAAGATGTCGTCGAACACGAAAGCGACAAAAACTTGCAGGGCGATGATCCATCCGGACATTGGACTTAATTGAAAGAGGGGATATCCCACGTATGCGCCGGTTCCGGAAAGGAGTAACAAAATGCTGAAGTTCAACAGATAGCGTGGCATACGCTTGGCGAAAACGCCTTTTTCGTAGGATTTTTTCTGAATTTGAAAAGCGGAAAACCAAGTTGTTTTGAGGACAATCAAACTATACAACAATCCAATAAAATTGGTGCAAACCAACAACAATACAGTGTATAGTGCAATTTCCTCTCGTGTCATGATCGACGTGCAAAAATGTTAAACATTTTAGAATCCTCCAATCCTTGTTCCTGCTCGATGTGCTGATCTACAAATCCTTTTTCCGTCAACAACTGTTGCATGCGTTGAACGCGGTCGTCTTGGTCATGCACTTCAATCACCATCGATGAAATCAAGGACCAATGGTCGGACTCAATTCCTTGAAGTACGTCCCATTCAGCTCCTTCACAATCAATTTTTAATAAGTCGATGCGTGGAATGTTTTTCTCACGAATCAAACTGGATAAGGTACGTAGTTGACAGTCAACTGTCTTTCGTCCTTTTACCAATTGTTTGGCAATGAGTCCAGAAAAAATGGTTGGAATCAAGCGCAGGTACCACATGTTTTTCGGTGGATTCTTCATGGTGCTTTTCACTGCTCGACCAAACGCTTTCGGATCGGTATCCCACTGTTCGGGGTGAGCCGTCGACAACGCCGGTGTATTCGGGAAATAGGTAAAAGTAGCGGTGGTGTCCATGGAAGAAATCCCATAGGGCAATACATGCATGTTTCCGTTACCATGTAGTTGACTATTAGCCGCGAGGACTTCATAGATTTCTGGAATTGGTTCGAAGCAATACACTTGAACATTCTGTGCTTTCTGCAGGACACGCACGCCGAAAACGCCGATATTGGCACCAACATCGAAGACGATGGCCTCATCTTGAATTGTAATTCCATGTTGTAAATATCCATCTACGTGGTGGTCGAGCATACGCGCTTCCGGTTTACGCAAACAATGGATGGGAGTCCCATCAGCAAGTGTCGTTTTCATAGGTTCATTTAGGCACTTAAAAATAGTGAAAATTCAATTTAAAAATGGCTTTGTGAAAAATTGATGGGATATAAAAGTAATACCGGCATTACTCCATTCAAATTCTTACTGCCCAAGCATTTTTTGCTTTTTGTTTTCGTACAATGCGCTGCATTTTTCAGCATAGTCACCTTGAATTCCGCCGTCATAGTTTTCTAGCGTTTCTTTCGGAAAGTACATTTTTGTTCGAATCGTTCCCATTTTAATCAATTTTTGACGGTCGAGATTATAATAGTTCCATTCCCCCATATAGTCGTTGGTCAATAGGTTCACACTCGATTTTCCACTGCCATCATTGGCGGCATTTCCGAATTCATATCGACTCATTCCAATCAGCCTGATTTTCTTGGTCTGACCGTCGTATCGAAATTGATGGGCAAATCCAGCTCTCATGTAGTTCACGTAAAACTCAAATCCATTTTTTGTCGCTCGAATTCCCGCATTCCTTTCGTCCGTTAAACTCGGTTTACTTTTCATTGCTTTGAAATGTTGAGTGGAAAGTTTACAAATGAGCTCACTGCGATTTGGGGGTAAGCTTCCCCTGAACAGTAACGGTTATAGATAGAGTTCCTGGGTTAAATGTTAGTACTAAGTTAGTTATCTATTTGAAAAGTTGGGTATAAAGAATCAATAAAATCTTCCTTACATTG
>JAHEMJ010000003.1 GCA_024643725.1 Crocinitomicaceae bacterium
CTTGCGATGAACAAATCCAAGGGAACACGCGCTAGCGTAATCCGTAAATCAATAAAAACGAATGACGAGGGCGGAATGATGCGGTAAAGTCCCCTTAACGGTTCAACCAAAGCAAACTTCCGTCGCCATAGCTGAGGAAACGGTAATCGTGATCGAGGGCGTATTGGTAGATATTTTTCCATTCTGGTCCAACGAAGGCGTGAATCAGTAGGAGCAAGGTGGAGCGCGGTTGATGAAAATTGGTCAAAATGCCATGCACCGTGCGTATTTGGTAGCCGGGTTTGATCATAATGCTTGTCTTGCTGAGGAATTGTTCCGTTTCTACCGCTTCAAGTTTCTGCAAGAGCGCAGCCATGGCGGCATGGAAGGAATGTTGCTGCGGTAGGGAATAGGCCTCCCATTGTTCGATTTGCAGTTCGTGTAATCCGAGCTGTGGGGATTGAATCAATTTCACGCCCATCCAGTACAAGCTTTCCAATGTTCGGAGGGATGTTGTACCCACAGCAATGCGTGTTTTTTCTTGCTGCTGAATTAAATCGCGAATGAGTTTTCGGCTTACTTCGATGAATTCGCCATGCATGTCGTGCTCTTCTGCTGTTTCCGTTTTGACCGGTTTAAAGGTTCCTGCGCCAACGTGCAAGGTCAAGGTACTGGTTTGAATTCCTTTGGCGTGCAATTCCGTAAATAATTCATCCGTCAGGTGTAGTCCAGCAGTGGGTGCTGCAACAGAACCATCTTCCTTGGCATAAACGGTTTGATAACGTTCCTTGTCACTTTCTTCTGTCTCGCGGTTTAGGTAGGGTGGAAGCGGAATCTTTCCCGCTAGATGCAACACTTCGGCAAAACTGAGCGTGGAATCGGTCCATGAAAACAGTATGTTGATGTTCGCGTCTTCTCGCTTTAGTTGTTCGGCAAAAAGCAATTGAGGGGTGCCGTTGGACTCAAATTCGAGTTCGATGCGTCCACCTTTCCACTTTTTCATTCCACCAACTTGACACCACCATTCGACACGGCCTTTTTGTTGCATGGCGGTACTGACATCTGGATACGGATTGCCGTGCTCCAAGCAAAATACTTCTACCTGTCCACCAGTGGGCTTTCGGAAATGCAAGCGAGCTTCAATGACTTTGCTGTTGTTCATTAATAACAAGGTCTCTGCCGGTAAATGCGATGGAAGATGAAAATACTGATTGTTCGTTATTTCACCATCCCGATAGACCAATAGTTTACTATTGTGTCGAGGAGAAACTGGATATCGCGCAATGCGTTCATCTGGCAAGAAATAATCAAAGTCTTCAATCTTCGTGTTCATCGTTTTCAGTTTCGAGGACAAAAATACGAATGAAAGTCGTTTGTTTCGTTGAAATTTAACGTACATTTCTTCTAAAAAGCATAATATAATATTACAATAAAAATAAAATGTAATATAATAGTATTACATTTGTGGTAAAAATAAAGAACATGAAACAGTCAGCACTCCATGTAAATCAATTAAATCGAAAAATTGGAACCTTTCAAATGGCAGATAAAGTTTCGCGCCCCAACATTGGTTGGATTAAGACCATTCGAAAAGGCCTTGGTATGTCATCTGAACAATTGGCTAAAAAACTTCAAATCACAAGACAAAGTGTTCTGAGTATTGAGCAAAGGGAAAAAAATGGATCTATCACGCTTAAAAATTTGGAGTTAGCGGCCCAAGCGATGGACATGAAATTGGTGTATGGTGTCGTTCCAAAAGATGGTTCTTTAGATAAACTCATAGAACGAAAAGCATTACAACTGGCAACCGAAATTGTCCTTCGCGCTTCAGATACAATGCATTTAGAAGGTCAAGGAAACTCACCCGAACGCATTAAAAAGGCAATAAAAGAGCGTGCAAAAGAGTTAAAAGAGGAAATGCCTAAAAAACTATGGGATTAAGTCAACATGTTCAAGCCGGACAAACACCTTTGGAGGAAGAGGAAAGAGATGGATTAAAGATTTTAACCATCAACTGTTTGTCCGAATTGGATGAATTTGAGCAAAAGAACATTGAGGAGGCCATCGCTTGGACCATGGGAAAAACATATACCATTCAAAAACTGATTTCAACATCATTTATCCGAACACTGCACAAGAAAATGTATGGACACGTATGGAATTGGGGCGGTCAATTTCGAAAAAGCGAGAAAAATATTGGTATTCCAGCTTGGCAAGTTCCAACCGCTTTAAAAATGTTATTAGACGATGTCCTTTTTTGGATCGATCACAAGACGTATCCAGAGGACGAAATTGCCATTCGATTCAAGCATCGACTTGTCAGTATTCATTGTTTTTCCAACGGAAACGGACGGCATAGTCGACTGATGGCGGATTTGATTTCAGAAAAAATATTCCATCAACCTGTTTTTACGTGGGGACGTTCTTCTTCCAACCTTCAAGACAAGGAGCAAATTAGAAAACAATACCTGCGTGCTTTAAAAATGGCAGATAAAGGAAATTATTCAGAGTTGATTGACTTTTCAAGAAGTTAGTTGTTCTTGTTCCAACCTTCAACACAAGGAGCAAATTCGAAAACAATACCTTCGTGCCTTAAAAAGGACTGATCAAGGAATGTTTTCGGAGCTCATTCGCTTTTCAAGGGGATAACCTAATTTTCTGCATTTTCCGATTTCCGTTTTTTCGCTCGGTTCGTCTATTCGATTTAAAAATAGAACATGTTCTATTTTTTATTTAAATCACTGAATTTTGACTTTTCCTTCCAAACAAATACGTTAATTCGTTGTTAATGAAGTCTAAACACCTAAATCACAACACGATGAATTATTTTAAAACACTTTTTTTACTTCTTATTTGTGGCTTGCATGTAACGCTATCTGCGCAAAGCAATTATTTATATGGTTTGATGCGAACCCCGGGAGTAGGAACGAACACTTCTGCAGGAACCATTTTTTTATCCAAGTTAGATGTGAACACAGGAATCTTTACACAGATTAGTCCGAGTAGCTTGGCATATGCCTTTAATATTACAGGTTCTGCGCTTGACCCGAATACGGAATCTTATTTTTTTGAGTCTTTTTCAGACTTTATATCGGTGGATATGACAAGCGGGGTGACCAACGCGCAAAATATGATGAGCAATCCTATCGCTACCAGTTACTTCGACAACTTTCGCTTTAATACGGGTGATTCCACCATTTACGGATTAGCAAGAAGATCGATTTCCAACGGAATTGGTCAGCCTGCAACGGGTGAGTTGTATTTAGCGACTATCGACCCTAATACAGCAGAAATTACTCAAATTTCACCGCAGTCTATTGGATCATCGTACACAGGTATCAGTAATGCAATTAATCCACATGAAATGGTATATTACTATTCGAGTGCTTCACAAATCATTGGGCTCGACATGTATACAGGACAAGTTTATTCGACTCACCCCATTACCTTCCCTCAAGGAGGAATGTACTTCGACAACTTTACATACAATTGTGGTGACACATCAATATACGGTTTAATACGAGTGAATAACACCCCACCCTTGACAGTTCAATTTGGAAAAATCAATCCACAAACTGGCGTGGTTACTCAAATATCCCAAAGTCCGCTCCCATATTCCATGTATTCAGCGAATGGTAGTTCTACCATTGATCCAATAAATGGTATTTATTATTTTGCTGCCACGCTTCCTCAGGGTGGGTATGGTGTCATTGGTGTTTCTGTGACAACTGGAACCGTTGTGAGTGAGAATCCATTTCCAACACCAAGCGGAAGTTCACCGATTTATTTCGATATGATGCGACATCCATCGGATTGTTACCAAGCCGCTCCAGAGCGTTTGAATCCAAACAACGGTTCGGCAGGATTATCCAAAGTAAACAAGTCGAATATAAACGTAGCTCCGAATCCCTTTAATCAGCAGCTGAATATCTCTTCGAGTTCCAACATCAATACACTGATCTTGCGCGATGCTCAAGGGAAAATCTTCACACAATTAACGCCGGCATCAATGTCGGTTTCAATCGAAACGGCAGCTTTCGCAAGTGGTATCTATTTTCTTGAACTACATACCGAAAATGGTATAGAGATGGTAAAAGTGGTGAAGTAGAAATTGAACTAAATAAATTTAAAAACCCTGGGACGATTTGATGTTCTGGGGTTTTTTGTTCTGTTAACATTGAAAAGTTTTTACTCCGCACTTTTCATTGATTTCCGAGCAAAAGCTCATCTTCCAGATTTCTTCAAATACTCCAGGTACATTTCCTCGACTTTTGCTCTAGCCCATGGAGTGCGTCGCAAAAAGACCAAGCTCGACTTAATCGAAGGATCGTGTTTAAAGCAGTTGATGTTTACTTTGAAGAACATGTGTTCCCAGCCGTATTTATCGACAAGGGTCTCTAAGATGTTCGCGAGTTTTACGCCGTGAAGTGGGTTGTTGGGTTGACTATTTTGTGATTCAGACATCTGTCAAATTTACATTGTTTTCTTCTGATTTGAAAGAATCTATGGCTAATGCGCTCCACGCTATTTCTCCACTAAGTTTTGTTTCTCCTTGCTTCTAGAAAAACTACCTCAACTTCTCAAAGCGCACATGACATACAATTGATGCAGCGAATAAAAAGTCTTCCATTTTTGGACCGCAGCAAATGTTGTGCACCATGAAATAGCGATTTGTCCCTGGAACTTTTTCGTCTGTTACGACTCCAACGTGTCCACGAGCAATGTCCCAAAAGACAATGTCCCCTGGTTGATAGTCCTTTTCTTCGGTGGTTACGGGAACGGTTTGTTTTTGACGCTTGAAATACACGATGAGGTTGGTGCATCGACGGTGGTCAATGTTCTTGTCTACTTTGTTGATTTGATACGCACTGCGAGCTGCGAGGATGTCCTCATGGACCAAACGCTGCAAGTCAATGCCGATGGACCGCAATCCA
Source organism: Crocinitomicaceae bacterium (assembly GCA_024643725.1). Lineage (GTDB taxonomy): Bacteria > Bacteroidota > Bacteroidia > Flavobacteriales_D > Crocinitomicaceae > UBA952. The sequence goes on from JAHEMJ010000003.1 coordinate 4,914, forward strand.
CGAATGGGAACATCGACACAAACGCCTTTGTTAGCGGGAACGTCGCCATTGGGATAAGGTATCGTGAAGTAACTGGGATCGTAAGTGACGTCTTGCGTGCTTTGCCATTTGACATGTTGGACAAATGTTTGACAGGTGGACGAAAGTTTCAGGCTGTCCGAAGTGTGAAGGGATTCTTGTGTGACCTCCTTCGTTGATTTCTCAAAAAGAGAATGCGCGCCTTGACGACTTCCAAAAATAGACATTCCAAGTAAAAACAAGCTCACTGAAAAAAGAATGCCTGACTTCATCTAGCGTGGAATTTTTAAGTTTTGTCCAATTTGAATGGTATCTGAACGTAGGTGGTTCGCTTTTTTAATGGCAGCGATGGAAACATGGTGCTTTCCTGCTATTTCAGAAAGCGTATCACCTGTTTTTACTTGGTAGATTTTGTAACTTGGTTTTGGGGTGGATTTCACCGGTGATGGCGTTGTTTTTACCGCTGTAGAATCGTTAGTAACTGGCGGACCCACAGGCGTCAATAAGAGTTCCGTATCCTCGACAGGTGGAATTTCTACATTTGGTGGGGCGGAGAATTTGTAGAAATGTTGACGAATGTTGATGGTTCCATTGAAATCACAGAGTTGATTGCCATGCCAGTCGTAGCAAACTTTTACATTTTCATTGAATTCCATCAGTTTGTGTGGATGAAAATTAGGGTATTTATTGATCATCCGTGGTAGCTGTTTTTGTACGGCGGACAAGCCTCCTCCCGCCGAACCGCGACTGTCGATGCGCACGTAGGAGCGACCATCGGTACTTGGACCCACCACCGCGAACCAATAGACTTTCAAACAAACCGGGTCAATTTGAATGTAGAGTTTTTTCACATCGGACGGAAATCCATTGTTGCGCACTTGCTCCAAAGCGAGGTTCACTTTGATGTTTAAGTAGCCGCCAAATCGATCTACAATGCGGTAGTTGAATGAATGCAGCGCGTCATAAGTCGACGGCATTCCTTGCGCACTGAACGAATCACACACTAAAATGTCATTCAGGTCCAGCGCAATGGTATCCTTTAGAATCTTGTGAAAACGAAACTGATTGATTTCTGGAATCATTGCTTGATCTTCTGATTCACTGGTCGTGTCCTCGAAGGATAATTGTCCCCAAGCAGAAGATTGGCCCAACACGCAGGTTACAAAAAGGAGAGAAATACAACGCAGGATATTCATTGTTCTTGTCAGATACTCAAAGTTACAACGAATTATTCAGTTGAGGTTACTATGTTCGTTTTCCGTTTTTCGTTGTTCGATGTTCGATGTTCGATGTCCGTTGTTCGATGTCCGTTGCCCGTTCACTAACGCACTAGTTACTAACTCACTAATCACTATCGCACTAGTCACTAACTCAACTCATCACAATCCCTTAATGTAATTCCCATACAAGTCATTAAAGACCATCCCATTTGATGTTTTCTTTTTCGATAATTGCTTTAACTCGACCAAAGCCCACAAAATAAACTCCATCAAAAACGGTGTGTCGATCGTCGCTACTTTTGGTTGGTATTTTTGCAACAGTTTTTTCAAGGGTTCGATGGCGTTCATGGCGGAAAGATACGTTTCCTCACTTGCTTCATCCGAAAGTTCGAAAGCATCTGCTTCGAAGAACCAATGTAGCACTTCATCGTATGGCGTTTCTTGTCCTTCTTTTTTCAGTTTCTCGATTTTTGGAAAGTACTGTAGAAAGAGTGTTTTCGTTGCTTCACTGATCAGTTGATTTGCGACAAAATACGATCCTTCTTGTTCCCCTTCGTACACCAGTTCCACTTTTCCCGTGATGGACGGAATCATGCCCATTAGGTCGCTGAAACGAACAGTCGTTTCGTGTTCTTTGTTCATGATGGCACGACGCTCTGCGGCACTAATTAGGTTTTCATAAGCCGTGATACTCATTCGCGCACTTACGCCGCTTTTATGGTCGATGTACTCGCTTTCACGAGCTGTAAACGCAATTTGCTCCAGGATGTCCTTCGCTAACTCGGGCACGTGAACTGTACATGTGCGATGCTCCAATTTTCCTGCTTCCTGTTGGGTGATTTTCTTCGCCGTTTGGATGTCCATGGAATAGTGTGTCAAAATTTGCGATCCAATTCGGTCTTTCAACGGTGTGACGATGCTTCCGCGGTTGGTGTAGTCCTCCGGATTCGCGGTGAAGACGAACTGTAAATCAAGTGGCAAACGCAATTTGAATCCTCGGATTTGAATGTCACCTTCTTCGAGGATATTGAACAAAGCCACTTGAATGCGCGCTTGTAAATCGGGTAACTCGTTGATGACAAAAATACAGCGGTGCGCACGAGGAATCATTCCAAAGTGAATCACGCGTTCATCTGAATAGTTCAATTTTAAATTTGCTGCTTTGATCGGATCAATGTCCCCAATTAAATCGGCAATGGTCACATCTGGTGTCGCCAATTTCTCAAAGAAACGTTCGGAGCGATGCAACCAAGTAATCGGCGTGTGGTCGCCTTTTTCGCTCATTAAATCACGTGCGTAACGACTCATTGGATGAAAAGGATCGTCGTTCATTTCACTTCCAGCTACGACAGGAATGTACTCGTCGAGCAAATTTACCATGAGGCGCGCAATGCGCGTTTTCCCTTGTCCACGTAGTCCCAACAGGTTGATGTTGTGCTTGGAGAGGATCGCTCGTTCCAATTGTGGAATCACGGTTGACTCGTATCCATGCATACCTGGAAAGGTTTCCTTTCCTTCCTGCAAGGCGCTTATTAAGTTGTCGCGCAATTCGTTTTTAATGCTTTTGCTTTGGTATCCGGCAGCTTTCAGTGCTCCGAAGGTCGTAATGGATGTGTGCATCATATCAGTTGATTCGTTTTTTTCTATTCGTTTCGTAATCGTGGAAAATCATTTCGCCCAGTCCTTTCAGTCCGGTAAAGAAGGCCTTTCCGTGGTTGGACTTCGTGAATTCGTCCACAAAAGTTTGTAAGTAGGGATCGTTGGCAATCATGAAGGTCGTAATTGGAATGTGCATTTTTCGCGCTTGTGCAGCCATTCCGTAGCATTTCTCCACAATCATTTGATCGAGTCCATTGCTGTTTTTGTAGTATTGTCCGTCCGGCATGCGCAAGCAACTTGGTTTTCCATCGGTGATCATGAAAATCTGCTTGTTGGTGTTTCGTTTTCTGCGGAGAATGTCCATCGCGAGTTCTAGTCCAGCAACGGTGTTCGTGTGATAAGGTCCGACCTGTAAATAGGGGAGGTCCTTGATTTTAATCGGCCAAGCGTCATTTCCAAAAACGATGACATCCAAGGTGTCTTTTGGATAGGAAGTGGTAATCAATTCCGCCAAAGCCATGGCCACTTTTTTCGCTGGTGTGATGCGGTCTTCGCCGTAAAGAATCATGCTGTGACTGATATCGATCATCAGTACGGTACTCATCTGTGATTTATGGTGGGTGTCTTCAACAACCAAATCATTTTCCGTTAATGAAAATTCCCCGATTCCATTGTTTATTTGAGCATTCTTCAAACTTTCCGTCATGGAAATATGTTCGATGGAATCTCCAAATTGAAAGTCTCGAAGCTCACCTGTTTTTTCGTCTCCTTGTCCGCTATTCTTCGCCTTGTGCTGACCTTGTCCACTTTTTCGAATGCGCCCAAAGATTTGTTCCAAGGCGTTTTTTCGGAGGATTCGTTCCGTTTTTGCGGTGATGGCAAGTTGTCCATTCCCGTCTGGTTGAATTTCCTCGCGGAGGTACCCTTTTTTCTTGAGGTCTTCGATGAAATCCTCCATCGTGTAATCTTCGTTGGTCAGGTTGTATTCTTTGTCCAAGACATCCAACCATTCCAAGGCTTCATCCACGTCACCGGAGGTATGCGTGATCAATTCACTGAAGATGTCAAACAAACGCTCAAAAGGCGATTGCTCGGGTGCTTCGTATGGGGTGAAAACGTATCCAGATCGATTCATGGGAGAGTTCTTTTGTGAGTAACACAAAGATTGGGAAAAAGTTTAGAAATTCGATGGCCATTTTGTAATGTCAACATGAATCAAATTATACATTTTACCACTCACCTCACAAATCAAACAAAACTCCCTTATCTTTGTTAGAGTAGCATGATCGCAAAACTCACAGGTGTCGGAAAGGAATATCAGGTAGGTGACCAAACCATCGTGGCCTTGAAACCGGTGGACCTCGAAATTCACGAAGGAGAATTGGTTTTAATCATTGGACCTTCCGGATCTGGAAAAACCACCTTGTTGTCTTTATTGGGATGCGTGATTTATCCAAGTTATGGTCAATTGTATGTCAATGATTTGTTTGTCAATGAATTATCCCAAAAACAATTGGCTTCATTGCGTTTGAACACCATTGGATTCGTGTTTCAAAGTTTTAATTTGATTGCTCCGTTGAATGCGATGGACAATGTCCTGATGCCATTACAATTAAAAGGAATTTCCAACAACACAGCGAAGAAAATGGCTGAGGATGCGCTGAATCTTGTCGGGATGTTGGATCGCAAGAAAAGTTTACCGAAGCAGCTTTCGGGTGGACAACAGCAACGCGTTGCCATTGCTCGTGCCTTAGTAACCGATCCAAAATTGATTTTGTGTGATGAACCAACCGCCTCGTTGGATGCTTCGTCCATTTCCACTGTGATGAATGAGTTGGTAGCTCTGGCAAAACAAGGCAAAGCGGTGTGTGTGGTGACGCACGATCCACGTTTGATTTCCTATGCGGATCGCGTGATTAAAGTCGATGGTGGACAAGCCACAGAAATCGCAAAAGAAGGTTTAACGAATACTTTTTCAGTACATTAAGATATGAAAACAATCAGCCTAATCGTTTTAAGTGTCCTACTTTTTTCCTGCGGAGGAAAATCCACGGAACCGAAGAAAAAAGCGACCAATTACACTTTAGACAAGATCGATAAATTGGTGGGTGTTGCCCGCATCGAGCCGGAAAATAAAATTTGTCCTATTGGAAGTGAAATTCCAGGACGCGTTGTATCCATTGAAGTGCAAGAAGGACAATTTGTGAAGAAAGGACAATTGATTATGTTGTTGGATGAAAGTACAGAATTGGCACAAGTACAACAAAGCACGTCGAAACTTGTAACGCGTACACAACGTGTAAAAAGTTTGCAAGCAAAAATCGCTGCAATTCAAATCAAATTAAAGGCAGCCGAGGTCGAAAGCAAACGCGACCGAACATTAGCAAACGCGAAAGCAGGAACAGAAAAAGCAGCAATCGATTCCGAAACGAATTACCAAAATTTGGCAGCGGATTTACTGATTGCACAAGCGGACCTGGAAGAAGCGCAAGCCGGAGTGAAGGAAGTAGGAGCAGAGACCAATTACTTGAATCAACTGAAGGATAAAAAACGCATTTATGCACCAGAAGATGGCATGATGTTAAACTGGGATGTAAAGGTTGGACAAGCTTTGGCGGCTGGAACGAAACTAGGTGATTTTGCACCGGATGGAAATTTGATTGCCATCACCGAAGTGGATGAATTGTATGCGATGAAAGTGAAAGTGGGACAAAAAGTAAATGTCAACCTACAAGGAACAACGACTCTGTTGACAAAGGGAACGGTTACCTATTGTGCACCTTATTTATCGAAGAAATCTATTTTCAGCGACCGAGCGGATAACTTGGAAGATCGACGAGTGAGAGAAGTTCATGTCCGTGTGGACAATCCCAAAGCGGTCTTGATTGGTAGTCGTGTCGAATGCATTATTTTATTGTAGGATGCAACTGTTTTTCACCGCCCTAAAATTCATGAAGTTTGATAAACCGAAAAGCGTTGGTGCGCTCTTTGGTGTCATCATTTCCATCTTTTTAGTGGGACAACAAACCGGAATTTTCACCTTCTTGACAAATGCCATGTGTTATTATGTCCGAGTGAACGACGGCTACGTCTGGGTGACAGATAACAAAACAGAAAACGTGAATGCGCTAGCGCCGATCGATGTCCGACTAGGATATGAAATCGAAAGTTTACCGCATGTCACGAAAGCCCATCAATTGGTGATTTCCAATGGTGCCGCTCGCTTCAACGATGGAACTTCCGCCGGATTAAGTGTCGTTGGTGTCGAATTGCCCGAGTTCAATGGAATCCAAGAAGGGATTTTGTTCGATGGTACGCAAGCAGACTTGATTCCAGATGGCGCGGTGTCCGTCGATTTTTTCGATGCCAAAGCTTTGGGCAATCCAGAAAAAGGAAATTACTTCGAAATCAACGGTAAGCAAGTATACATTGCGGCATTGACGAAAGGTGCACGTTCCTTTGGTGGTGGACTCATTTCCTACACCACGATTTCCAGAGCGAGGTTCATTGGAAATGTTCCCTTGAGTAAAACATCCGCATTTTTAGTCAAAGTGGACCAAACGAAAAACATGCGCAAGGTCGTGAATTACATCAACGCCAACATACCGGGCGTCAAAGCGTGGATGCCAACCGAATTTAAAAATCAAACCATATTGACGGTGTTGAAGTCCAGCGGAATTGCTTTTTCCTTTGGAACACTCATCATTTTTGCACTTATTTCTGGATTCATCATTATTGGACTCACCTTGTATTCCGCGGCGATTGATCGCATCAAAGATTACGGCACCCTAAAAGCGATTGGAGCGACAAACGGATACATCCGAAAACTCATCCTCATGCAGGCAATGATTTACGCGCTGATTGGATTTATGATTGGCTACACGCTGATTGAAGGATTCCGAAATGGCATTGCCAATGCCGGGACTTTGTTCACGTTCTCGCCATGGGTGAAACTCGGATTCTTTATCATCACTGCGGTGATTTCCATCTCCGGTACCTTGTTTGCCATTCGACGCATAACGAAATTGGAACCAGCGTCCGTGTTTAGAGCCTAGGGATTTTTCGATGACCGTTGTCCGTTGTCCGATGACCGTTGTCCGTTGTCTGTTTTTCTTGTTCTTTATTGACTTTTCGTCCCATTTAAATGTGTAATTTTGTGGTTGAATGCGCGTCATTGGTTCCATCATACTCCTATTTGTTTTACTGAGTAAAACGGCTTACGGAATTTTCTGGCAGGTGAACTTTCGCGTACATCAAAGTGAGATTATTCGCTTGGAATGTGAGAACAAGAATCGACCAGAACTACATTGTAACGGTAAATGTTATTTAGCAAAACAGTTACAGAAAGCGGAAGCGCAATTACAGGACAAAAAACAAGAATCTTCCCGTTCATTGGAACAGTTGAAATGGTTGGAAACAGAAGTATTTTCAAGGCCTGAATTTCCAGTAGTCCACGTTAAATCTAATGAATGTGAATTAACCTCAGACGTCACCTCTACCTATTTGGAAAAACGTTCGATGTGCTATCTTCCTTCCGTTTTTCATCCTCCTTGTTAAAGAACAGCCTTGATTTAAGTCTGTTTATTTAACAATTATTCCATGAAATATATCTTTTTATGCGGCATGCTTTTGAGCTATGTCCAACTTTCGGCATGCGACCTTTGCGGTGGTGTCGGAAGCAATGCGTCCATCGGTATTTTTGCCGCCAATCAATTCCATTTGGTGGGATGGAGGTCCCAACTACGGAGCTTCGATTCGTACTTGTATGGCATCAAACATTCGTCAGAATTGTATTGGCAAAATGACTTGACGTTTCGCACGCAATTCGGACGTAAAGTACAAGTTTACGGTGCTATTCCGTTTCAAGTGGCGCAACAAAAAACGGATTTTAATGCAACGGTGACCCAAGGAATGGGCGATCCAAATGTGCTATTTACCTATGCCTTGATTGATCGAAAAGATTCTTTGCATGTCACGCAGGACTTTTTGAACATCGGGCTTGGGGTCAAAATGCCATTGGGAAAATCAGGGAATTATCCAGTTGATTTGAAGAATCTCTATCCAGGTACGGGTTCTTGGGATGGACTTTTTCTAGCAAATTACACCCATCGCATCGGGACTCGATTTTCGTTTCAAGCGGAAGCAAGTCATACCTTGAAAGGAGCGGATCAAACATCTTTTCGTTATGGGAATTCAACACAAGTTTCCAGTGTTTTCATTTACAACCAAAAGGTCAACAGTTCTCGTTTCATTTCATCGTTAGGACTCCAGCAAGATTGGTTTGCAGCCAGTAGCTATCAAGGCGTTCAATTAACAGAAAAAGCGAATAATGGCTATGTTGGTTCGGCGAAAGCAAGTATCAACCTGCTGACCTACAATTGGCTTTTCTCCATTCAAGCTCAGAAATCCTTGTTTCAGGAATTAAGCCAAGGAGCGGTGCAGCAGAAATTTGTCCTAGGACTCAGTTTACACTATTTAATCAAAAAAAAACAACATGAAAAAAACAATCATTAGTATAATGGCATGCATTGCCCTATTATTAGTTACTTCTTGTCACAAAGGTGACGCGACATCGGCAACGATTGACATTATGGAGCCCATGGTGAATGATACCATTGCTTATAACGATACGATACATTTTGAGGGAACAATCAATGGTAATGGTAAAATGTATGGGTATAAATTATCCTTTGCCAATGCATTTTCAGGAGATGAATATGCCTCCTTTTCCTCCGAAGCAAAAGCGAAATCGTATGCGTTTGACGAACATTTGCATAATCAATTCACAGACACCACGATGGTGACCTTAAAAGTCGAGGCGACCTTGGATCACAATGGATTGAAAACGGACAAGTACCTGTATGTGCTTTGTTTGCCACAATAAATTTAAGGTGTCCGATATTTGAATGATCAGGCTTTGGTTCCTTCTATCTGAATTTTCGTATTCGGTGTAAAGAAGATTGTTTAATTTCGTTTCACAACAATACTGAATGATATCTATGAATCTTCGTTTTATCTGTCTAATTGTTTTATTTGGTTCGGTGATTACGACCAAAGTCAGCGCCCAAAACTGGGACATCGATTTACTCAAAGAAATCAACCTAGAGCGAAACAAAGCCTTGGATCCAAGCTTTAAGTTTGTGACAAATAGTGTCAGTCCGATGAGCATTGGGACACCAATGGCCGTTTTAGGACTTGGGCTGATTCAAAAGGATAGCAGTTTAACAAGTAAGGGCATCATCATGGTGGAAGCGCTTTGTGTGAATGCCTTTACGACAACAGCGTTGAAATTAGCGTTTAAGCGTGATCGTCCCTTTGTCACATATCCGTATTTGGACAAGCAAGCGGATGCAGGATCCTATTCGTTTCCGTCTGGACACACATCGAGTGCGTTTGCCTTGGCGACTTCCTTGAGTTTAGCGTTTCCAAAATGGTATGTAATTGCTCCAGCGTATGTGTATGCTAGTGCAGCTGGATACTCGCGCATGCACTTGGGAGTGCATTATCCAAGTGATGTGTTGGCAGGAGCGTTGGTCGGAACTGGATCCGCCTTCTTGTCACATTACCTCCAACATAAAATCTCAGGAAGGCGAAAAGTTCCAGTAAAGTTATGATATAAAAAAAGCCACATTAAGTGGCTTTTTGATTATTTTTTGAGTTGTATCGAAAGTACTTCTTCGAAATTACTTCCAATGATTTTTAATTGGTAAGGACCATTTTGAAGTTCGCTTAGGTCAACCGGATTGTTTCCGTGATAGTCGAAGGAAGCGACTTTTTTTCCAGCTAAATCGAAAACGAAGATTTGCTCGATTTCGTCGGTGTTTTCTCCGGAAATAGTGATGAATCCATTAGATGGATTTGGATACACCAAAAAACGAGCAACGTTTACCTCGTTTAATCCTGCACATGAAACCACTACGATGTCTTGAGATGCTTGATTGGAACATCCGTTAACCGTTGCGGTATAATGAATCGAGTAAACTCCAACACCCATCGCTGAAGGACTAAATGTTCCATTAGCTGTATTAACACCCAAACCACTGAATGATCCACCAGCGGGAGATCCACCGGTCAAAGTAAAGTTTGGAGCGGATACACATGTCGTGTCAAAAGTATTTAAGGTGACAAATGGTAAGGTGTTCACCATGAGTGTAAATGTTTGTGGTGTTCCGGTACATCCAGCTAGAGTGGGTGTCACGGTGATATTTGCCGTTCCAGCTGCGGTCGTTGTGAATGGCGTTATCGTTCCATTTCCCGAATTAGCCAATCCAAGATTCGCGTTGTCGTTCGTCCATGCGAAAATAGCACCATTCGTTCCGGAGAAATTAATCACGTTTGTTAGTTGTCCAGCACACGCCGTTTGACTTCCCGGATTGTTGACAGTCGGTACAGTTAAAATGCTTGCAATAACTGCTGTTCGAGGAGATGGGCAAGCTCCGATGTTTGCTTCAGCATAATAGGTGCTGCTGGTGGAAATGACTCCTGTATTGTATGTGTTTCCTGTTGCGATTGGACTTCCTCCAATAGCGGAGGTAAACCAAGAAATGGTTCCGTTGGATGGAGTCGCACTGAGGTCTAAAGCACCTGGTCCACAATTGCTTGCTCCGGCACTAGCGGTGATAGTAGGTCCGGGAGTTACTGTTGCTACAACGGCTGTGCGAGCGGAAGAACATCCATTTGCTAAGGCCTCAACGTAATAAGTTGATGTGGCTGAAATGGCGGGACTGGCGAATGGAGATCCGGTTCCGATTGACGTTCCACCAGTAGGACTAGAATACCAATCCACTTGTCCGGAAGAACAACTCGCTGTTAAATTCACTGAACCGAATCCACAAATGCTTGCACCCGATGAATTGGTGATGCTTGGCACATTATTTACTACAATGGTTTGTGTGCTTGGTGCACTTACCCCATTTGCATTGCTTGCTACTAAACTCACTTGATATGTACCAGGAGTAGAGAATTGTACAAGAGGATTCTGCTGAGTACTGGTGGAAGGATTTGCCCCGTTGATGGTCCATTGATAGGATGTAGGTGCTCCGGATGACGTACTGGTTAATTGGAAATTTTGTCCAACACATGCATTGTTTCCACTATACGTAAAACTAGCTACCGGTAGCGCTGGAATCCATTGAAGCGATAAGTTCGAAAAATTGGCATCCGTTGTTGGAGTTTGAATATCCGAAGCAGGACCTTTCGTAAAGCTAAACGAACGCGTCACAGTGCCAGATGTACCATGATTCCAAGTTTCTTGAATGGTCACTTTATAAATGCCATCAGGCATTTGATTTCCACTCAAATCTGTCCCATTCCAAGTAACTGTTTTCGTAACTGCCCCATTTAAAGTGGCTCCGGTCGTTGCGCCAACAACATTGCAACTCGTAGCTAAACAGTTTCCAGAAGTTCCACCAGAATTGACTGCCCACGTTGGAAGGTGGTCACTTGTTCCACCTCCAGCATATCGATAATATGTTTTCACAAAGGCACCTGAGTTGGTTTGAATCCAAATGGCTAATACATTTTTCGTTCCTGAATATCCGGAATGCGCTATGGTTGTGCAGTTGAATGTTAACGTTCCGGTAGTTTGTGCGTGAATTTGAAGGTAGGACAAACCAAAAATGAATAAGGTGAAAATGCGTAAACGTAATGTCATCGTGATAATTTTTAATCGAATTTATCATTATTTTATCAATACATATATTGATGTTCCATGATTTAAAACGAATTTAAATGTTCATAGGTTTACTTTGAAAACACGATTCAGCTGTTCACGTAAAAAAAAATAAGTATTCACTTGTTGATATTCTGAAAAAATACTTCGAGAGAAATGTTAAAATAAGAGGCGAGTGCAGCGAGTGTACTGATGGAAATATTGACTTTTCCGGTCTCAATACGTGCAATATGAATACCTGTGTCATTATACACATCCTCTTGGGTGAGTCCGTGCTCGGTTCTTAGTTGTTTTAACTTGGCAACTATTTGATCGATTAATTCCTGATTTTTCAGTTGTTCTGTGCCCACAAATACAAAATGACTCATTCGTAAGTGGAATATTAATGACGAATACGTCATGAAATTGAAAATAATATTAAATTTATCTTTTAAATAATTGATATAACTTTGATATAATAAGTATATATAAAGACGGTGTAAAAGGTCCAATTCGTTTGAACGATTCCTTTTGTTTTTTGCAACATAGCAAGAAGCTTAAGGAATAAAATTGGATAAGGAGTAAATTGATTTTTAAATACGAGATAAAAAAAATGAAAAAATCACTTTCGGTCAGTCATTATTATTTTCATTTGCGGTTTTCCTTGTTCTTGACAATTCTGATCATTTGCTCCACCAGTTTGTATTTTCTCATTTATGCTCAATTCACTTCATTAATCATCGGAATAGGACTATCTGCTATTTTCATTCCATGGAGTTTTTTCTATGCAATAACGAAAAAGGATGAAGCAAATAAACAATTCCAAAAAGTGACTTTTTTAGAGGAGGCGCTCTTGTTTGAAAACTTACCCTTGCAAGGTGGGGTAAAAATCAAAACGCAGATTGCCTATGAAAATATTAAAAGTGTAAAAATTGGCAAGGAAGGATTATTTATGTTGTTTGTCCCAAGATTCGAATGGGTAGGACCTGAATGTACGTATATCACACCAAGCGGCTACGTTCCGAAAATGCAAGTTTTTTCATGGAAATTGGTTTCTTCTGCAAAGAAACAGGCCATTCTCACGGTCTTAGAGGAAAAAGGAATTCCGATGGAATAGGTGACTATGTCCTAATGAATTCACAACTTCGAAACATCAATCTTTAATTTCTTTCCTTTGATCTTTTCAGGACGAATTTTCGCGAGTAATTTAGGTCTATTTGACCTGTTAATCTGAAATGCCAATTTGAACAAAGTTGAAGTGACACTTTTGCGTACATGTATTTCTTGAATGATAAAGCGCTATTTTAATTTAAGTTCGTTTTACGAACAATAATTGACTATACTTGTTGTATAAGTTACTGCTAACTAAAAGATTGCTGAAACAATGCGCTTAATTTATTTTTTTATTTATTTGCTTTTGTTTAGTTTATCTTTTGCTCAACAGACTTTGCAAAATAACAATTGGATGTTCGGCGCTACACCCATTGGTCCGAATGTTGTGCAGACGCCTGGTCCCTCTCTCAACTTCAATAATTGCAATCCTATAGTTGAAAATGATGCGGCAGGAGCTCAATTCGAGGGTCAGACAGCAATTTCGAATAGCCTTACCGGTGATCTGTTATTCTATAGCAGTGGAAATCAAGTCAGAAACGCTCTTGGGCAATTGATGCCAAATGGAAATCTGGTAGGGACCTCTAATAGCATTTCACAAAATTTAATTGTGAAAAAACCAGGCTCGAACACATTATATTACTTGTTTACACCAGAAACACAAGCAGGAGCTATTATTAGCACGACAAACCCTGGATTAAATGGATTCAGTTATTCAATTATTGACATGTCACTTTCTGGTGGTTTAGGAGCAGTGGTTTCAAATGGAAACTTGTTACAACCATTTGAAAATTGTGAAATGGTTACTGGGGTATATCATGCGAATGGACAGGATATTTGGATCATAGGGCACAAATATGGAAGCAACACATTTTTCGCGTATTTGCTCACCGCTTCTGGAATCAACACAAACCCAGTTTATTCAAGCGTAGGTCCTACCATATTGACCCTAGGCACGAGTAATTATGCTAGTTCTAATTATGATGCCGTTGGTGAATTAAAAGCATCTCCTGATGGAACAAAATTGGCATTTACAACATTCTACACTGGTTATACCTGCCTGTTTCAATTCAACAATACAAATGGTGTGGTTTCTGATCCAATCCCGCTTAGTCTCGGCTTAGCTGGCTATGGAACATCTTTTTCTCAGGATAACTCAAAATTATATTTCACAAGAGTCGATCCAACTCAAGGTGGTGTAAGTTTCTTAAACACAGGTTCGATTGTGCAATTCGATATCTCTACTTATTCCCAGGTAGCGATACAATCATCTATGTATGTAGTCTATAGTTCAGCTACTGGATTTAGAAGTTTAAAGCTTGGTCCGGATGGAAAATTGTATGCGGCAAGAACAACCCTGACTAATGGTGGAAATGGAGCTTCTTATTTAGCAGTCATTAACAATCCTAATCAAGCTGGAGCATCTTGTAATTTTGTAAATGACGGTATTTTTATTGGCGTCAACAAAGGCAGGTGGGGATTAAACAATGTGATAGAAGAGTTTTACACGTGTTTAGATTTTATCTTCACTTTAGGCCCTGATGTAAACAAATGCCCTGAAAATTCGTTAACGCTTGTTGCGCCGCCTAATCAATCAACTTATTTATGGAGTACTTTAGAAACGACACCAAGCATTACTGTTAATCAGCCAGGAACATATTGGGTCAGTGTTACAGGTCCAAATGGAGTAGGTAGTGACACAATCGTTGTCAATAATTTTACAACTTCCGTTCTTAATATCACTGGAGCAAATGGGGTATGCCCCGGTGACTCAACCATTCTTTCTGCAAGCACAAATTTCACCAATTATCAATGGAATAATGGTGCGCAAACCCAAAATATTACTGTCGGTGTCGGTACATACTGGATCTCAGCTACAGACTCAAATACTTGCATTGCTTATGATACTACTAACATCGTACAATGGCTGAATCCGACGATTAGTATAATAGGCGACACCAACGTATGTACCGGCCAAGAATCAAACATCCAAGCCAACCTAGGATTTGAAATTTATCAATGGTCTAATGGTCTCAGTACTAATAATGTAAACCTCGGTGCGGGAGTTTATACCCTTACAGTTATAGATAGTTTAGGATGTCAAACAACGAGCGATTCAATTGTTATCAATGAACTCCCGATTTCTGTGGTAAATATCAATGGAGCAATTGGTGTCTGTGAAGGAGGCACAACATTACTCTCGGTTAATCCAAGTTTCACGAATTACCTATGGAATAATGGCGTTCAGACTCAAAACATTATTGTTGGAACAGGTACCTACTCAGTCTCAGTTTTTGATTCAAATGGTTGCGTTGCCAATGATACTACCACCATTATCCAATGGCCAAATCCGGTAATAACTTTCCTTGGAGATACCATTGTATGTACCGGTCAAGAAACGCACATTCAAGCCAACTCAGGATTTGAAGTATATCAGTGGTCAAATGGTTTGAATGTTGCAAATGTATACCTTGGAGAAGGAGTTTATTCTCTAACTGTTGAGGATAGTTTAGGTTGTCAAACATCCGATGAGATAACTGTATTGCCATCCTCGCTTAGTGCTGAGATTTCCGTTTTATCAACAGGAACTGGTATCAGTAGTTCAGTACAATGGCAAAGTAACGCCAACGCTGGATTATTTCCTATTTCTTCTTGGTATTGGAATTTCGGTGATGGCAGTTACAGTAACCTTGAAAATCCCTCACATATTTACACGAATGCAGGTAATTATGAGGTAAACCTAGTGGTCACTGATGAACTAGGATGTTCTGATAGCACAAGTTATTTTATTGAGTTTGACCCTGAATTTGCTTATTATGTTCCGAACTCATTTACTCCAGATGGTGATCAATTCAATGAGAGTTTTCTACCTGTTTTTTCTACTGAAATTGACCCGTATAATTACCAAATGTTGATTTATAATCGATGGGGAGAAATCATTTTCGAAACGTTAAATCCGGCCATTGGCTGGGATGGTTCTTTTAGTCTTGATGGAAAATCATGTCAGACAGGTACCTATACGTACAAAATCACAATTAAGGTACCTGCTCTTAATCAACGAAAGATCATATACGGGCACGTTAACCTATTAAAATAGTTCATTTTAATCCTATCTTGATATTTTAATTTTAACCGAAAACTATGGTTAGGCATATGAAAAAAAGATAGTGGATCTGGAGTATTACGGGTGTCTACCTTGCTTATAGAATTATAACAAGTATCTATTATTATATAAAATGAGATAATTGAACAAGGACTGACGCTAGTAAATAAACTACCTCGAAACATCAATCTTTAACTTCTTTCCTTTGATCTTTTCAGGACGAATTTTCGCTAATAAATCACGGACATTTTTCCGCTTCACGGCAACGTATGAACTGAAATCCTGCACGGTGATGAGTCCAATGTCTTCTTTGGCAACTCCGCCTTTTTGTCCAAGAAAGCCAACGATGTCGATTTTGTTAATCTTGTCTTTCTTTCCACCGCTGAAGTATAAGGTAATCCAAGGACTATCCACAGGCGCGTCTTGTTCTTTCGGCAGTTTAAATTCTTCTCGAGGAACGTTTAAGTAATCTGGGGATCGCTCATCTGGATTCATAAATAAATACGAGGAGCCATTCGCTTTCATGCGTGCGGTGCGTCCATTGCGGTGAATAAACGCTTCTTCGCTTTGTGGAAATTGAAAATGGACCACATGTTGAATTTCCGGAATATCTAGTCCGCGTGAACCCAAGTCCGTGCAAATTAAGGTGTGAAAACTTCCATTTCGGAATTTGATGAGCGCTCGCTCTCGTTCGTCTTGCTCCATCCCTCCGTGATACACAATGGCGTCATATCCATTTTCTTGTAAATACGCACAAACGCTCTCCGTTGCTTCGCGAAAATTGCAAAAGACAATGCTGAGTTCACCACGAAAACTGCATAGTAAATCGAAGAGGCGTTCAAACTTGTTTTGATTGCGAACGGGATACTTCCAAAAGTGAATCGATGGATCCTCCGCAAAGGCCAAATGGTTGATGATTTCTGGTTGATCGAAGGACAAATACGGTGGAAATTCTTTGTGCTCTGTCGCCGATACTAGCGTCACTTTTTCCAAGCGTCTAAATTCCTCGTTGATGTAACTCATCTGATCGTCAAATCCGAATTCGAGGCATTTATCATATTCATCTACAACGAATTGCGTTACTTTTGTTAGATCGATGGTTTCTCTAGAAATGTGATCGCAAATGCGTCCTGGTGTTCCAATTAATACGGCAGGAGCTTCTGTCAAACTCTTCTTTTCGGTAGAGATGGAATGTCCGCCATAACAGGTCAACACTTTTAAATTGGTGCGCATGGAACGCCAAACGTCTTCGATTTGAATGGCTAATTCTCTAGACGGAGCCAAAATCAAGGCTTGAATGTGTTTCGCGTTTGGATCTAAATTTAAAAACAACGGCAAAAGAAAAGCAAACGTTTTTCCAGATCCAGTTTGGGAAAGAATGAGGACATTTTTGGCTGCTTGACTTTTTTCGAGTGTTTCTTCTTGTAAAGCATTTAAGGAACTAAATCCAATGGAGGAAAGTACTTTAGAAATTTGATCGTGCGTTGCATTCATGAGGCAAAGTTACACCTACTTGACGTAAAAAAGGGGACAAGATCAAAATATGTTGACTGTGCATCATTTTCTCTCTATTTATAATCGTTTGCATTTCCGATTTTTAAGTTTACTTTGAAACGTAAACACTGAACGAGCAATGGACATCGGACATCGGACATCGGACAACGGACATCGGAAAACGAACACCTCACTTTTTGAAAGAACAAAAAAACCGTTAAAACCAAACGCCCATTCCGAAGTTGATCTCAGTTCGAACTTTAGAAGCCATCTGCTGGTATTGAAAAATATGTTGATTGTAGTTGGATAAAGCGCGACATTCCACTCGGACAAAGCTATTTGGAATTGGTTTAAATTCGAATCCAGCGGTGAGTCCTGCAATCTCAAGTCCGACAATTGCATGGTTTTCATTCAGAACCGGTCCGGTAAGAATTTCATTTGGATCGTGGAATACTTCTCCACGCATGTACGTTGCAAGTTGCGGTGTGATGCGGTATTTTCCGGCAATTAGCGAACTGAACATCATGGCGGTCTGACTCGGATCAGACAAACAAGAATGTGTTTGTAGTCCGTAATTTGCCTCTAAACCGAGGACCCATTTATTCGATTTATACGTCAAACAGAAATTGTTGTAAAAGCGCGTTTGCTTGATCATGCTGATCAGACTCGATTCATCACACAACATATTGGAGTAGGTGAAACTCAATTTTTTCGACGCCAAGTAATTCATCGAAAATCCAACAGCCTTGTTTTTATTTGTTTCGACAAATTGATTAAAGGAATTGAATACATTCAACTGTAAAGTCAAGCGGTCTGACTGCTGCCAAGTCAATTTTGCCCCGCTCAAATAATATGGTTCGAAGTAAGTGGTTGTCGCTAAACTCATGGTGATGTTCTCACGAGGTTGAATGGATTCTAGTCCGATATGCGTTCGGAAAAATCCCATGTCCAACCATAGTTTTTTGTACAAGTTAAACCCAAGATTGGCTTCTTGAATGTAGTTGTAATCGTTGGACCATGCTGCTTTTGGACAATCGCCGCCGAATAGGGTGATGGTAGATCGGAATTTCGCGGAATTGTACTTCGCAGACAATTGAATCATGTTGAGTCCAAATTGCTGGTTTCTTGGACTTATCGTCGGGAATTTCTGAAAACCATTTCCGTTGCTTGAGTCGCTATAATGGGAATAGTAAGCATCCACATAACCATTCACTTGCCATTTTCCAGTGGAATCAAATTCTTGTTGATATGGATTGATTTTTGTCCCGCTGAACGTTAAATCGGTCGTGTCTTTGTGACCATGAATACGCCCACGTTGTGCATGTACAACTTGCATAAAAAAGAAACCGATGACGATTGCAATCCATTTTTTCATGGCTGCAAATTAAGAAAAATTTGGCGAATGAATTCGCTGTAATTTAGTCCTTAATGAATTTAAATTCCTTCTTTTCGCCAGAAACGGTTTGAATTTGTCCGAGGTATACGCCTGATTTCAAGTGAGAAATATTGTACTTAGTGAAGTTTCCTTTACTAACAGTAAACAGGCATTCGCCCGTCATGGAATAAATGCACAATATTTCCACCTCCGATGACAGTCCAAGGATTAATTCATCCTGAACTGGATTTGGGAAAATCTTCAAGTCCATGTTATTCGTTTCATCGATTCCTGTGATGATGTTGTGGAACAATACGTTGTCAACGTAAACCACACCACTTCCAACTGGATTTCCAGAGAAAATCAATTGTGCGATGTGATTTTTAGCGACTAAACTAGTAAAGTTTGTTAATGGAATATCCAAATTCACCCAATTTTCAAGTGTTGGAGTGAAGGATAGTTCATGTTCGGTATCATCACCTCCACCATAATTCAAATCGTTGCCAAAATCCACCAGTTTCACACGGAATTCCGTCATATTTGGTGTCCAAACATCTAAATACAAATGCGTCATGTTTGTGACATCCAACAAATTACTTCCCGTTGTTTCTACTCCAACAAAATTGAGTCCGGTGTATTTTTTTGTGTCATTTCCTTGAATTTGAATGTCACTCAAGCTTCCTTGTGACCATGCGGTCTGCCAAGTATTCACTGGGACATCTGTATAGACGTTGCTAAACATGGAAATCACATCGTTTGCCGAAAAGGTTGGATTCGGCGCTGGGGTCATTGGTGTCGCTAATGGTGGACCTTGAACACCAAAGGTGATGTTGTCAAAGTAGCAGATATTGGTAGAAGTTCGGTTCTGGAAATCTGGAAAAATAATCACTTGATCGATGCCAGTGGACGAAGGAAGTCCGAGAATAGGGGTAAAGTCAAACGTTAGTTCTTCCCATTGATTGATGAGTGTATTCGCCACCAAAAGTTCTCCTGTGGATGCTCCAGCTGCTGTGGCAAACTTAATTCCGACGTTGCTAATCACCGGTTTGTAGACCATAATTTTAACGATGCAGTTGTTCGCATTCAAGGTAAATGTGCCCAAATCGAGCGCATGTGCGCTTTCCACACCAGCATATGGCATACCACCTTGTAAAGCGGTGAATTTAGCCGCACGCGAGGAAGTGTTGATTCCTGTTTGATCTGGATTCCCAACGATCTCCAAGGGTGGATTTCCAACATTTTCAAATACGGTCCAGGTCCATGTTAAACCAAATTCTCCTGGTTCGAAACTAATGGGACCATTTTGAGCGAAAGCAAAGAGTCCGTTCAGGAATAGGCAGAATAAGATGGAAGTGCGCATGAAGTATGTTTTGGTTAAAAGTACAATTATTATTTGGTTATTAGACTTTTACCATTAAATCAAAGCAATTCCTGTCATTAAAACTCAAATGTTCCCAGATCAATGACATCATTTGTCACGTTTAATCTTCGCGTGATTTCACGTTTGTATTGGATTGTAGTTCCGTATTGTTTGAACAATTGAACGGTTAAAGTTGCTTTTCCGTTTACTGTTGGACGATGATCACCATAATAATGTGCTTGAATGTGGTAGGTTCCTTCTCTTGCCGCATGGATCATGTATTCCTCTGGACCGTATCCATCTGTGAAATCATTCGAAATACGTCCGCCATTTTCCGTTAGCGGATACGAATACATGCATTTCTCACCATCTGGTTCCGTTACCCATAAATCGACATCCGTATCGTCTGTATCCCAATTCAACACAATGCGAATATCTACCGGCATCTTTTTAATGAAGGATTTATCGATGTACGCATAGTTCAGGTTACGAGGATGTTGTGCAATGATGTTGTTGATTTCATTCAAGGCAATGCAGTGAATGCCTTCAAAGCGTCCGTCGTAGGGTTCTTTCACGACTTTGTACAAATAACGAATGGCTTCATTGTAGTTTCCGATTTGTTCAAACGCCAATCCTAAGTCACGGTAGGACTGAGGTTCTTCCGGACGGATTTCGATCAAATGTTTGAATAAGGCTACGGCCAATTTTTTCTCGCCCAGTTGTAAAAGGCGCTGTGCAACAATGCGTAATAAACTGTGGTTTTCCATATCCAATTCCGCAATGTTGGAAAGGACACGAATGCCATCTGCATATTGTTTTTTGAAAATGAGGTAATCGCTGACATCCAAATAAAAAGAAGGTTGACTCGCATATTTTTTACGTTCCTTCAAATAGGTTTGGTAGGCTTTCGCTAGCGGAACTCTTTTAATTTGTTTCATATAGGGCGATTTTGGATCCCACGCAGAAACACGTAAAGATCCTCGTTCAACCGGTCGTGCTGTCGTAGTTCCATTGAAATCCGTCACGGTAAGACTATACGTTCCGGCTGAAGCAACAGAACTGCTAAAACTAGAGGCAAGCCCACTCGCATTTGTCCAAGAATAAGTGGTCGCACCTGTCGCGCTTAGGTTCATATCAATTCCATGTAGGTCCATGACACCAGGAGGTTCGGCATTTTCATCATCCTCTATCACTGGAGGAATAAATGCCGTCGTTTGTTCCGTAGTATTTGCGTAAACTTCTTGTGGTGGTGGAGGTGGAGCAAGTTCTTCACTTGAACCCATGGTCATGTTACTGCTTGTTTCTACGACATCTCCAGGCATTGGGGCACGATTATTTCTCGAACGATTTCTTTTTTTCTTCGGTTCTTTGCGATGTTTATTCCACCAAGTCTGTTGTTTTTTCCATTCTGATTTGATGTGCTTCAAATGATCCGTTTTCGTCTTTTTTTCTTCTTTATCAGCGATTCTTACTTGTTCGAAATAGTCTTTTTGTAAACTTTTCGGGGGAAGGATTCGGTGTTGCACGTAATCTTCTACGCGATCTAAAATCAGCATAGAAGTGAAATCACTTACCAATCGGTACTTCAGTCCAGTTTCGAGAATTTGTTCTTCGTTCTGTTTGGCGTTTTCTTGTAATTCATTCAATTGGTGAATGGCCCACATTTTCTCCAAGTTGGCATGTGCTTTCTGTTGATTGTTGTCCAAGGAAATACGTGTTTTAAGCAGGACTTTTGTCCCAATACCGAATAAAGCAGTAACGTATGGACGCACTTTGTTCAACTTTCCGGAAACAGATAGAATACCGTTGCTTCCCAATCCTGTACTTGGATAGTAATTGTCCAAGGCTGGATCCGCTTCAAATCCCATGAAATGCAATGATTTGGAATTTAACCGTTCCAAGGCTTCTTTTTCAGTCAGTGAACACATGTCGATAAATTCTCCATGGGAGGTCCGTGAAAGATTTTTCAAAAAGCCATTGTCTGATTTAATCGCACTTTGTATGCAGTAGATTTCTTTGCTTGTTTTTGAAGAAATTGCGGAACCTAAATTCTGAAGTCCGTCCGTAAACACCAAGATTTCTTCTC
Organism: Crocinitomicaceae bacterium; assembly: GCA_024643725.1. Taxonomy (GTDB): domain Bacteria; phylum Bacteroidota; class Bacteroidia; order Flavobacteriales_D; family Crocinitomicaceae; genus UBA952. The sequence continues at coordinate 26,929 of JAHEMJ010000003.1, forward strand.
CTTTACATGTATTCCAAGGAAGTTCATTTAGGGTCGTTCCACCATCGTAATCCAATTGTTTGATGGCAGTGATTAACTCCTTACTTCGTCCATTTTTAACAGTAAATGTTTTTCCCTCGAAGGACTTATATCCGAAAGGAATAAGTTCGACTTTGCCGTTTTTCATCGAACGCAGGTATTTTTGTAACAGATCGATTTCTTTGGGGATTTGGGATAAAAAGCGCGAACTGGAAACATCCCAGAACACCGTGATTTTTGTAGGAAGCTTTTTGCGCGCATACTTTTGTGGCAGGACTAAATTCGTATGGAAGAAAATTCCGTTTGATTTTTGTTCGCAAGCGGCGACCGCTTTTGTTTCTTGGTTTGGCAATTGAATGATAATCGGTTTATTCGCTAAAAAATCCTTTTTAAGAAAAGAAGCTTGGTAAATTTTGGCTACTTCGGAAAGTTTGAAATCCTCGGAACAAGAGCGAAGGATGTTTGGATTTTCCACTTCACCAACAATGGACAAGGAATAAGAGAAAGAAGGAATCTTTTCTTTAAAGTAGAGTGGGAGGTAGTAATAGGCGTGTTTGACGTCCATCGCTAACTCATGCATATATTCGATGACGATGTGCTTCGTTCCTTTGGCAGGGACAGGAAATACACGCAACTTAAAATTGTTTCCTTGTGTTTTTTCAATCAAACCAGGATCGATTCCTTGTCGAACTGTTGCTTCATACGCTATGCGTGCTTTCACTTTTTCAACGGCCACACCTGGACGCATTTCACCATTGACATCCATGGCAAAATAGGAAATCGTTTGTCCATCTGCCAACGGAAATTGCAATTCAGCTTCTAAATCACGATCAAGATCATTGTAAAAATGCATGTCGTACCGTGTTTTCGCTACACCATTTTCCACCACGGATGAAATCTTCAACTTGGACAATTTGACTGTTTTCTCCCGTTCATTTGACAATTTTAAAACGGGTACCGCTTTATTTTGAAGTAAGGATTTTAGTTGAATTTCTTGGTTTCCTTTTCTCGTGAAAAGTCCAGCATATGGATCTTTTTTAGGTTTTGAAGGTAAGGAATCATGGAGGAGCATGAAACAAATGCCAATAAAAAGGGGCATCAGCAGAATCAAGCCAAAACGTAGTTTTTTTCGAGTAGGCGTTGGAAAAGAAATCTTCATCGTATCAGTTTAGTGCGTCTCCGTACAACTAAGTTAGGCATAGGTTCACGGGGGACAGCTAAAAAACGTGAAGATTGTTTCAATCTAACGGAAGAAACTTAAAAATAGAATTTCAAGGCACATTCTAGTCCAAGGGAATTTGGACGCAACATCGTGGATTTTGAAATGGATTTTAGCGCATAGGTGTATCTAGGAGAGACCATGAATGTCATGTGACGTGATATCGGATATTCGGCACTCAATTGAAGCAAGTGATAGTAAGAATTTGCAACAAGTTGTGGTTTGATGTCTGTTCGAATGGGATTAAAACCAGCGATGTTTACGAGCTGATTTGCGTGAGAAATATGGTTTAAAATCACACCAGATTTCAATGAGAACTTCCAATTATTCACCTGCATCACATATGCCATGGTCAATGGAATTTGAACACTTTTTATGGTGTTTGACAATTGATAATTTAAGTGAAATTCAGTAGAATCCTCAAAATTTAACTCGTGTTCTTCTTGGTCTTCGGGATCGTCTTGTAGGTGATCTTCGTGAATGTTAAAAGGACTTATGGATGATTCGAAATGCATGTGGTGTTCAAATGGGTCCACACTTACAATTTGATTTTGTACGGTCTGTTGCGTTAAATAATTGGACGTTCCGAGTCCCACACCAAGTTCAAAATGTCGACCTACTTGTGCTTGAAGTCCAATGCGTAAGTTGTTGACCGTCTGTCCTTTTTCTTTCCCAGAAAAAGTAGAATTGGAACCATAAACACGGTTTGTTTGGATGCGATTGTTAGCACTTGGTTCAAATGCTACGCTTGCAGAAAACAATGCTGGTATGCGTTTCCTAGCTAAGTGATTCACAAAAGCTGGAGCGTTATGTGATAGAGCACTTGCTTTATGAATATGCATACGGTCTAAGTTCAAATGACTTGTTGGTTGTTCATTCGTTTTTGCTAATTCTTCCTGAAGACCAAGGGAATGATTTAGCTCATTTATCTTGGGTGAAGATGATGAAACTTGTTGTGCTGACATTCCTTCCACTGTCGTTTCATTCTTCTTATGTGCAATCACATTTGCAACCATCTCCTTATTTTGCAGAGGAACAAGGAAAGTCGTTTTTCTTAATGAGTAAACAGAGGTAGTTGAAAATCCTTGTTCTGACGACAGCTGTTCGCCGATTGTTCCATTCTGAAGTGCTTTTGTAGCTGAATTGTTCGAACGCGAAACCAACGTTTGTCCTTCTTTGGAAGTAGATGTTGAAACCACTTGATTCTTCCCTACAGCGCTTTTCTCTGATTGATTTACTCCGATAAAGTAACCGGTTCCCAGCGATAGAATCGCTAGAACGGCTGTTCCAATGATCCAATAGCGTTTAGGTGAAAAGACAGCTTTGTCCGAACGAACAAGCTCGTCGTTCAATCGCTTCCATAGGATATCCTCCGGGAACTGTGCTTTCCCTTGTAGCTTTTCCTTTAGTTTGGACTCAAATGGATCTAATTCTCTTTTCATTTTAACTTACGATACTGAAGAGTTTGGCTTCTTGTAGTAACAGTTTATTTTTTAATAGGTTTTTTGCATCGAACAAATGTGATTTGGAAGTACCCACAGATATCCCCAATTCATCGGCGATTTCTTTGTGCGAGTATCCTTCTACCACATATAAATTAAACACAATTTTCGCTCTTGGTGGAAGTTGTTGAACAAGCATTAACAAGTCCTCGTGTGCCATTTCATCTAGGACGCTCGGTTCGACATCCGAAAAATGATCGATGACATGTAAATGTTCGTTGGATTCATATTTGTTATTCGCACGAATGTTGTCAATGGCTGTGTTGACAAACACGCGTTTAATCCATCCAGGAAATTGGTTTTTATTAGAAAGTTTTGGCAAGTTCTCGAACACTTTGATAAATGCATCTTGAAAAATATCTTCTGCCTGGCTTCGGTTTTTAGCATACCGTAAACAGACATTAAACATTTGTGCAGAAAACAAATCGTAGAGTTCTTTTCGCGCCTTTTCGTCTCGTTGAATACAACGATCAATTAGTGCTTCGAAAATATGAACTTCTCCTTGCATTAACCTAAAGACGAGAGATGGTGTGAATAGGTTGGAAATTCATTCAGGAAGTATTATTTAATCAACAAAACCAACCATCCTCCTAAAATTCCAACTAAGGAAAGAGTCAACACGATGGTTTGTGTTGGATTGATTGATAATTTGTGTCCTTCGCCATCTTTCGATAAAGAAAGCACCATCAAACGAATATACAGATAAGCACCAATCAACGATGCGATGATCGCTAAAATGACAACAGGAAGGTAGTTCGAAAAGGCACTTGATAACAACAAGTATTTCCCAAAGAATCCAGTGAATGGAGGAATGCCAGACATGGATAATAATGAAATGACTAAGGTGATTCCAATGAATGGATTGGAGTACCCAATTCCTTTCCAGTTTGCGATGTCATCTGTTTCTTTTTCGACAATCATATTAATGGTGATGAGCGCAATGGTTGAACACGCATATCCAATCATGAAAATCCAAAGGGATGCTTCTCCATATTGTTGGTTTAAAACCGCGAATAAAGCAAATCCGGTGTTGGCAATACTTGAGTACGCCATCATGCGACGGAAAGAGGTTTGTTTCAGTGCGGACAAATATCCTAAGAACAAGGACACAACAATGGCGAATAGAATGATTCCAGAAACAAATGGTGTGACACTGTGGAACGTAAAGTTAAAGAAGTGAACAAAAGCAAACAATGCCGCTAATTTCACCACAGAAGCCATATACGCCATGACCGCGTTGGAAGAACCTTGGTACACATCTGGACCCCAGAAATGGAAAGGAACAGCTCCTACTTTGAAAAGGAACGCTGCCATCATCATCAAGACGCCAATATTTAGCATCGGTGATTTCATGATGCCCATATCAATGGCCATTTGGATCTCATTCATTTCAAACGATCCTGTAGAACCGTAAACCAATGCAATTCCGAATAACATAATCGCTGTAGCGAAAGATCCTGTAAAGAAATATTTCACGGATGCTTCTGATGCAAGTGCGTTTCCTTTTTGAATACCTACTAGGACATAAATTGGAATGGAAAGAATTTCCAGTCCAAGGAAAAACATGAATAAATTGGAGAATCCTATCAAACAAAGTGCACCTGTCAAAGAGAATAACATTAATCCATAGTAATCGGAAGTGTGTTCTTCGTCTTCTTTGAAATACGTGTATCCTAACAGGACTGACACCAACGTTAATGCAATCGCTAATAACGCAAACATGTGTTGTGTACGTGAGAATTGCAATCCTTGGTACGATTGAAACATGGACTGATAATCATTGATGTGATACATAGAAACGAATCCAGCAATGAGTCCAACGGAAATGACAGCCAAAGTCAATCGGCTATTTTTCAGCATTCCAACAAACAAACCGATTAAACCGGTGACAAATATGATAATTAAAGCGTCCATCTTATTTTGTTAGTGTTAAGTCACCTGACATCAATTCTTGTGTGAACTTGATGCTTGGTTTAATGAAGTCAATGATGATTTGTGGATACAATCCGAATCCAACGGCTGCGATTGCCAAAATGGCAAATACAGCATATTCGTTCCACGTTAAGTCGGCAAATACGGTCATTTTTGACGGACCGAACATGGATCCTTGGTATGCGCGCAACATGTAAACGGCTCCGAAAACCAAGGTTGTAGCTGCGGTTAATCCAATCACCCAATGTGCCGTGAATAATTCTTTGATCAAAATAAACTCTCCCATGAATCCTGCTGTGAAGGGCACGGAAACAGAGATGAATGTCACCACAGCGAACCAGAATCCGAAATGCGGTGCTACTTTTGCAATGCCACCTAAGTCTTCGATGTTTCGTGTTTGAAGTCTGTCCTCAATGATTCCAGCTGCTAGGAATAGTCCAATCGCAACGATACTGTGATTAATGATTTGAATCATTGATGCTTCAATTGCGGACAAGGAGAAAATCATGATTCCAGCTGCAATCAATCCTAAGTGACTGATCGACGCATACGCAAACAAGGTTTTCAAATCTTTTTGTTTCATGGCGATGATGGCACCATATACAATTCCGATTCCTCCCAACGTAATAACTGGCCATTTTAAGTAGACCAATCCTTCAAATCCAATTGGAATCATCCATTTGATCATTCCGTATAAGGCCATTTTCAGCATCAAGGCTGACAACAACATGGTTCCTGCCATTGGTGCATTCGTATAAGTTGGTGCTTGCCATGTTTGGAAAGGGAACAATGGAATTTTTACCGAAAAGGCAAATAAGATTCCTCCCATGATCAACGCCGCCGCTACTTCTTTTCCAGCAAAGTTCGCTTGAACCAATTGGAAATAAGAATAACTAGGGGAGAAGTATCCCAATGCGATAAAGGATAACAACATCATCAACGATCCTAACAATGTATACAAGAAGAACTTGAAAAGTGCGCGGTTGTTGTCCTGTTTTCCAAACCAATAAAGGATTAAGAAAATTGGAATCAAGGCTAATTCCCAGAAGGTGTAGAATAGGATTCCGTCCAAGGAAGTAAACAAGCCTAATAAGGCAAATTGCATCAATAAAGTTAATCCGGTGAATTTGGCATTCGATGCGATGTCACGGTTATAATTCGCCAAAAGGATTAATAAGATCACCGCATTGGTCAACAGCACCATCACCAATCCCAATCCATCGTATCCCATTTTAAACGTGAGTCCAAGTGGAAATGCTTCTGCAGGATTAAACAACATGACGTAATCAGTTGCATGGAAATTCATCAAATGAACGATCGAAACCGCTAAAATGCTCAGGCTAGCCAAAAGGCCAAATGGACGAACCCATTTAGTTGGGACAAAGAATGCAATGATCCCAAGAATAAGTGGTAAAAAGATTAGTTCCAAAACGTTGATTTTATGATATAATAACTAATGAATCCGATGATTCCCATAACCATCCAGAATAAGTAACTTGCCAAAAAGCCTGATTGCCATTTGCGTGTGTAATTTCCACTCGCTTCAATTGCACTCGTCAAACGGAAAATACCGTTATTCAATACGCGTGTTTCAAATTGTTTCGCTAGGGTAGTGGACAACCACAAGATTGGCTGAACAAAAACAGTTTGATAGATTTCATCGATGTACAATTTGTTGCTGGATAATTTCTCCCATACATTCATATCCGCGTCTTCTTTCGCGATGGCTTGGTTTTTGACATAAGTGATGTATGCCCATGCTAGAACGGTCAAGGCAACCGCACTGGCAATACACATCAAGATGATAGACTGACTTCCATCCATGTGTTCTGGTTTGATTTGGTTCAAACCGTAAGTCGTACTTTCTAAAAAGGTTGACATCCAATGTCCTGCATTGTGGAAGAAAATTCCTGGCAAATTCAAGATTCCACCAAAGACAGAAAGGACTGCTAATACCATTAACGGAATCGTCATGGATAAACCGCTTTCGTGCACATGAGATTTTAATTTCTCTCCTCCTCTGAATGAACCGTGGAAAACAAGGAAATACAAACGGAACATGTATATCGCGGTCATGGTTACTGCAACCATTAAAATGCCATAAACAATCGGGCTCGACATCCATGCATGCGCTAGGATTTCATCTTTGGAATAGAATCCAGATAAGAAGGGGAATCCGGTGATAGCTAAGGTTCCAATCAAGAAAGTAATGTGTGTGATTGGTGTCAATTTGGACAATCCACCCATTTTACGAATGTCTTGTTCGTCGGACATCGCGTGAATGACGCTTCCAGATCCTAAGAACAACAGGGCTTTAAAGAATGCGTGAGTTGTAACGTGGAATAAAGCAACTGTGTAAGCGCCCATTCCCAACGCAACGAACATGAGTCCAAGTTGAGAAACAGTTGAATACGCCAATACTTTTTTGATATCGTTTTGACGCATGGCGATAAACGCTGCAACAACCGTCGTAGCGATGCCAATCACCAAAATGATGTCTTTTGTTGTTGGCGCTAATTCAAACAAGAAGTTCGAACGAACGGTCAAGTAAATCCCGGCTGTCACCATCGTTGCCGCGTGGATCAATGCAGATACAGGTGTTGGTCCAGCCATCGCATCAGGAAGCCATGTAAATAAAGGAATCTGTGCACTTTTTCCAGTTGCTGCTAAAAACAAACATAGGGTAATACATCCAGCGATTCCGGTATACAATTCAGGACTTGCTGTGATCATTTTTCCGATTTCAACAAATTCCAAGGTGTGGAATTTATTTAACATCATGAACAAAGCAAATAACAATCCAGCATCTCCAATGCGATTCATAATGAATGCCTTGCGTGCTGCCAAACTGTTTGCGATTCCTTTTTCCGCATCGTTATAATGGAAACCAATCAACAAGTAAGAACAAATTCCAACGCCTTCCCATCCGAAGAACAACACAAAATAGTTGCTTCCCAATACCAATAAAAGCATGGAGAAAATGAAGAGGTTCAAATACGTAAAGAACTTGTGGTATCCTTCATCATGACTCATGTAACCCATCGAGAACAAGTGAATCAAAGATCCAATTCCGGTGATGATTAATGTCATCCAAATAGAAAGTGAATCCAACTGGAAATTCGCATCCAAGGTAAAATCGTCAAACTTCGCTACTTGAAATAAGTGGACGATTGTCGTTCCGTTGATGCCAGAGAACAAGGTCACTCCCAATAAGAAAGAAATGAAAACCATGATGGTGGCCAAGGAACCAACAAGAATTTTCGGTAATCTTTTTCCAAGAATACCATTGATCGCCGCTCCGATTAATGGAAGGGCGATTAAGGTTAATAATAGCATATCTTTTCCCATGATTAACCGTTTAATTTGTTGAACATTTCAATATCGATCGATTTGCTATTGCGGTAAGCCATAATGAGGATCGATAATCCAATGGTGGCTTCTGCAGCTGCTACGACAATAATAAAGAATACAAAGATCTGTGCTTCACCGTTTCCGAAGAACGTAGAGAATGTTACCAATAATAGGTTCACCGCATTTAACATTAATTCGATGCACATCAAGAGTACAATCATGTTTTTGCGCGTTAACACACCGATTGCTCCAATACTAAACAGCGCGATGGACACAAAAATGTAGAAGTCCAAGGAAGCGCCAATGTTATTTAATTGTTCCATAATAGTTGCTTAGTCAATGACTTGTTTTTCACGTTTTGCTAATAATACTGCCCCAACCATTGCCGCAATAAAGAGGATGGAAGAAATTTCGAAAGGAACTAAGTATTTAGAGAAGAGTAGATTACCTAAGTTTTCTACGAGTCCTGCTTCAGGTACTTTAACAGCTGAATAACCTTTCCCGTATTGGAATGTATCGCGGAGTGCCGTGATCATGACCAAAAACAACGTTCCTCCAGCAATGATGGCAGAGAACAAACTCATGCGTGTCGTTTCCGGTTCCATTTCCTTGTTCAGATTCAATAGCATCAATACGAAGAGGAATAAAACCATGATGGCTCCAGCATAAACGATCATATTGACAATCGCTAGGAATTGTGCATTCATTAGAATGTACATGGCAGAAATAAAGAAGAAGGTAATCACTAAGTAGATTACACTTCGAATGGGGTGTTTGCTTAGAATCACCATCAAAGCAGAGGCAATTGTCAAGCTACCCAATATTACGGATATCATTTGTAAACTCATTTTTCAGTTCTTTTACCGGTAAATTGTCTTTTCGTAATGTCAATGCGGTCATCTATCGCTTCCACTAATTTGTCTTTCCCGTAGATGAACTCATCGCGTTCGAATTCTGTGGTGACGATGCGATCTGTTAAGAATACAGCTTCTTTTGGACATGCTTCCTCGCATAATCCACAGAAGATGCAACGCAACATGTTGATTTCATAGCTAGAAGCATATTTCTCCTCGCGGTACAAATGTTCTTCGCCTTTTTGACGTTCAGCGGAAGTCATGGTAATTGCTTCTGCCGGACAAGCCACGGCACAAAGTCCACAGGCTGTACAGTTTTCGCGTCCTTGTTCGTCGCGTTTTAAAACGTGTTGTCCACGGTAAACAGGAGCAAAGACACGTGTTTCCTCAGGATACTTGATGGTTTTACGACGACGAAGCATGTGCTTGAATGTCGTAACCATTCCAGCAACAATCGCTGGAATGTAGATCTTTTCCCACAAAGTCATGGGCTTATCCGAAACTACTTTTTTTCTATTCGTTAAACTTTCCATTTCTTACGTTCTTTTACATCCATCCTTGGTTCCATGCAACTACAAGTCCTGTAATCAACATGTTCACAATGGCAACTGGAATTAATACTTTCCATCCTAAGTGCATCAATTGGTCAAAACGGAAACGCGGGATAGTCCATCGGATCCACATGATGACAAAGATGAATAAGAAGATTTTCAATGCGAATGCGGCAATACTCAAAATCGCCAATGTGTTTCCAGAGAAAGCATCCATTCCAGGGAAGTTATATCCTCCGAAGAATAAAATCGCCATGATCGCCGAAGAAACGAACATAGAAGTGTATTCAGAGAATAAGTACAAGCCCAACTTCATGGAGCTATATTCTGTGTGGTAACCACCAATCAACTCTGACTCACATTCGGGTAAGTCAAACGGTGCGCGGTTTAATTCTGCCAGCGATGTAATAAAGAAAATAAAGAAGGCTACTGGTTGATAGAAAATATTCCAGTTCATTCCGTGTTGACTTTTCACGATGTCGTTCAAACTCAAACTTCCAGATAACATCACTATGGTAATCGCTGAGATGCCCATTGCTAATTCGTAGGAAATCATTTGAGACGATGCACGAATGGCGCCGTACAAGGAGTATTTATTGTTGGATGCCCATCCACCAATCATAATTCCGTAAACGCCAATGGAAACAACGCCAAATACGAAGAGAATTCCAATATTGAAATCAGCCACTTGTAAACTGATGTCGCGCCCAAACAAGTTAATGTTCGTTCCCCAAGGAACTACTGCACTTGTAATCAAGGCTGTGAACATAGAGATTCCAGGTCCAATAATAAACAACCATTTATCTGCTTTCGCTGGAATAAAGTCTTCTTTCAAGAACATTTTTGTACCATCGGCAATCGGTTGTAAGATTCCAAATGGTCCCGCGCGGTCTGGACCGACACGGTCTTGTATCCACGCTGCTAGTTTTCGTTCAAAATACGTTTGGTAGGCAGCTACTCCCAAGGAAATGAGGAATAACAATAATACCAAAGCGGATTTTTCTATGAGCATTGCTGTATCCATTATCCTATTTTATTAAGTCCTTTATCAATTTTCGTAGCGTATTTCCCTTGAGAAATTACGGAATGACGGTCAATTTTTCTTGGTCCAGTAATGTTCCAAGCGCTTGGATCCTTTTTGTCGAAACGACAATCATTACAAATCCATGCTGTTTTGTCCTCTATGTTTTCTACTTCTCCGTATTTGTCCTTGCGTGCCGTAACTCGGTAAATTTCATTTCCGAACATCCAAACCACAGCTTTTCCAGAACATTTCGTACAAGAACATTCTGCCTCCATCGGTTTCAAGAACCATACACGACTTTTAAAACGGAAAGTTTTATCGGTTAAAGCTCCAACTGGACAAACATCAATCATATTTCCAGAGAAGTCGTTTTCAACGGCATTTTCGATATACGTACTGATTTCGGCATGTTCACCTCGGTGCATCACACCATGAACGCGTGAATCCGTCAATTGATTCGCCACATGGACACAACGGTAGCACAAAATGCAACGATTCATGTGCAATTTGATTTTATTCCCGATGTCAATTGGGTCAAACGTTCGACGTTCCTCTTTGTAGCGTGTTTTTGCCGAACCATGCTCGTAACCTAAATCTTGCAAGTGACATTCGCCAGCTTGGTCACAAATAGGACAGTCGAGTGGGTGATTGATCAACAAAAATTCCACCACGCCTCCACGGTTGTCGTGTACACGTTCGCTGGTTTTGTTTTTGACAATCATTCCATCCATGACAGTTGTCGAACAAGACGCCACTAATTTTGGCATTGGACGCGGGTCTGCTGTTGATCCAGCAGCGACCTCAACTAAACAGGTTCTACATTTACCTCCCGTACCAGGAAGTTTACTGTAATAACACATGGCAGGTGGAACCACTTCGCCACCAATTTGACGCGCTGCATTTAGAATCGTTGTTCCCGGTTCTACTTCAACTTCAATATCGTCAATAGTTACTTTAATCATAGCGCTTTTATCTCTTCAACACGAGGTTGGATTAAACCATAATTTCTTGTTTGTGCCTCAGCAGCATTTGTCACGTGCCATTCAAATTCTTCACGGAAGTGACGAATGGCAGCGGCAACAGGCCACGCCGCAGCGTCACCTAGTGGACAAATGGTATTTCCTTCAATTTTCTTATTGATTTCTTCAAGTAAACTGATGTCTTCCATTGTTCCATGTCCGTATTCCAAACGGTGTAATACTTTCTCCATCCATCCTGTTCCTTCGCGACATGGCGAACATTGTCCACACGATTCATGTGCGTAAAAACGAGCGAATGTGTACGTATTGCGCACGATACATTGATCTTCATCAAAGACAATAAATCCACCTGAACCGAGCATGGATCCAGAAGCAAATCCACCATCTGCTAAGCTTTCGTACGTCATCAAGCGATTTTCACCTGCAGCTGTTTTTGTGACTAAGTGTGCTGGAAGAATTGGAACGGATGATCCACCTGGAATGCAAGCTTTCATGCGTTTTCCGTTGGCAATTCCACGGCAATAGTCATCACCATAAATGAACTCTTCTACGGAGACACCCATTTCAATTTCGTAGACTCCTGGACGAACCAAGTTACCACTTGCTGAAATCAATTTTGTTCCAGTACTGCGTTCAATTCCGATTTTTGCATAGGCATCTCCACCATCGTTCACGATAGGAACAACGGCAGCAATGGATTCAACGTTATTAACTACGGTTGGACATCCCCATAAACCTTTTACAGCTGGGAATGGTGGTTTCATACGTGGATTTCCACGCTTTCCTTCCAACGATTCTAATAAAGCAGTTTCTTCACCACAAATGTAAGCACCACCACCGGGAGCAACAACAAGGTCTAAGTCGAAACCAGAACCCATGATGTTTTTTCCGAGCATTCCATTCGCATACGCTTCAGCGATTGCTTTTTCGAGGATATGCAAAATATACATGAATTCTCCGCGGATGTAAATAAACGAGAGATTGGCACCAAGCGCGTAGCTCGATGTAATCATCCCCTCGATTAATAAATGCGGGATTTTCTCCATTAAGTAACGATCCTTGAACGTACCAGGTTCTGACTCATCAGCATTGCATACCAAGTGTCTTGGAACGCCTTCTGGTTTAGCTAAGAACGACCATTTCATTCCTGTTGGGAATCCAGCGCCTCCGCGTCCACGAAGTCCAGATTTTTTCACTTCCTCCACCACTTCATCTGGCGTCATTTTCTTCAAGGCTTTCTCTACAGATGCGTATCCACCATTTTTACGGTAAACATCAAATGTTTCAATGCCTGGAATGTGAACGTTCTCTAAAAGTAACTGTCTACCTGCCATAATGCTTAATTTAAGAGGGAAGCTTGGCGATAAGCTTCAATTATTTCGTCTACTTTTTCTTTAGTCAAATGTTCGTGGAACTTGTATTTGCATTGCAATACAGGTGCATAACCACAAGCGCCTAAACACTCCGCTGTTTTTAAGGTAAACATGCCGTCTGCTGTCGTTTCTCCCACTTTGATGTTTAGTTTGTTTTCGATGTAGGCAATGATATCGTCGCTTCCAACCAACATACATGGTCCTGTTCGACACACTTCGAAAACATAGTTTCCAACTGGATTTAAGTGGAACATCGTGTAAAACGTCGCCACTTCATAAACTTCAATTGGCTGAATGTTCAGAATCTCTGCCACTTTGTTCATGGCAGGAACGCTTGTCCAACCGAAATTCGTTTGAACAATGTGCAAAATGCGGATTAACGCACTTTTTTGTTTTCCTTCAGGGAACATGGCAATGACACGGTTGATTTCCGTCATCATGTCTGCGCTGAATTCCACTGGAGTTAAGTCTTGTTGAGTTGGACTTGTAGCTTTCATATTATGCATCTAATTCACCAGCGATGACGTTCATACTACTTAATGTTAGTACGGCGTCACTAATGGACATACCCGTAATCATTTCCGGATATGCTTGGTAATAAATAAAACAAGGTCTTCTAAATTGTAAGCGGTATGGTGTTCTTCCACCATCAGAAATCAGGTAAAATCCTAATTCGCCATTTCCACCTTCTACGGAGTGATATACTTCGCCTGGAGGAATTTCCGTTTCTCCCATGACAATTTTGAAATGGTAAATCAAGGCCTCCATGTTGTTGTAAACATCCGCTTTTGCCGGTAAATAGAAATCTGGAAGATCTGCTTTGTAGGATCCTTCCGGAAGGTTTTTGTAGGCTTGCTCGATGATGCGAATACTTTGACGAATTTCTTCTTGTCGAACCATGAAACGATCATATGTATCACCGTTTACGCCAACTGGAATCGTAAAGTCAAAATCTTCGTAGGATGAATACGGGTGCATTGCTCGTACGTCGTAGTCAACTCCAGTGGCTCTCAAGTTTGGACCAGAGAAGGAATATGCCAAAGCGCGTTCTGCTGAAATGGGTCCAGCACCTTTCGTTCGATCCATAAAGATGCGGTTGCGTGCCAACATGGAATCAAATTCTTCGAATGCTTTCGGGAACGTTTTCAAGAACGACTGCAATTTCGTGTGGAATGCGGGCGTAAAATCACGCTCGAATCCACCGATGCGTCCAATGTTTGTTGTCAAACGCGCACCACAGATTTCTTCGTATAACTCGTAAATTTTCTCACGTTCCGTGAATGGATAAAAGAAGCTAGTTAGCGCTCCAGCATCCACACCAATCACGGAATTACAAATCAAGTGATCTGCAATTCTCGCCAACTCCATAATAATCACGCGCATGTATTGAACGCGTTTTGGAATTTCCGCACCGATTAATTTCTCTACGGTCATTTCCCATCCCATATTGTTGATTGGAGAGGAACAATAGTTGAGACGATCGGTAATGGGTGTAATTTGGTTGTATGGACGACGTTCTGATAATTTTTCAAAGGCACGGTGGATGTATCCAACTGTTTGTTCAGAAGAAAGGATTTTCTCTCCGTCAACTTTCAATACATTTTGAAAAATTCCGTGTGTCGATGGGTGAGTCGGTCCAAAGTTAATCGTCGCAATGTTTCCGTCAATCGTCTCTGACGATTGAGCAAAAGCTTCTTTTGTTTTTAATTCACTCATCTTTATAAGTTGTTTCGTCCAAAATAACGGTCATCTTTATCCTCGCGTGTCGCATCTTCAAGTTGATACTCCTTGCGCATTGGGAAATAATCCATGCTATCCTCGTTTAAGATTCTTCTTAAATCTGGATGTCCAACGAATTGAATTCCAAAGAAATCATAGGTCTCTCTTTCCATCCAATTTGCTCCCGCGAACAAGTCAACTATGGAAGCAATGGATAATGCATCTTTGGATAAATAACATTTTAAGCGAAGTCTAAATTGATTTTTCCAACTATGCAATTGGTATACAACGGCAAACTCTCTTCCCGCATCCTCCGGATAGTGAATTCCTGCGATATTTGTTAGGTAGTTTACACTTAAGGTTTCATGATTTTTTAACCACTCGATGATTTCATGTCCTTTCGCAGCAGGTACCTCCATGGTTAAAAGTCCATAAGGTTCTTCATGAAACAACACATCGTTCGGGAAAGCTCCTTGAATCAAATTCAAGATGGCTTCATTATTCAGCTTTTCCATCTTCGATTTCTATGTTATAGTTTTGCATCAAATGTTTGTATTCGTCACTGTATCGACGACGATTGGATTCATTTTTCACCAATTCGTGAATGTTCATGACACCGTCAATGATTTGTTCTGGTCTTGGCGGACATCCAGGAACGTATACGTCCACCGGGATAATGCGGTCAATTCCTTGAAGGACACTATACGTATCGAAAATCCCTCCTGAACAAGCACAAGCACCTACGGATAAAACCCATTTCGGCTCGGACATTTGCTCATAGACTTTTTTCAATACAGGTCCAAGTTTTTTAGAAATGGTTCCAGCAACAATGAGCAAGTCAGCTTGACGTGGAGAAAAGGACATGCGTTCCATTCCGAATCGCGACAAGTCGTATGCACTTCCCATGGTTGCCATGAATTCGATTCCACAACAAGAAGTGGCAAAGGGTAGGGGCCAAACGGAATTCGCACGTGCTAGTCCAATGGCTTTGTCTAATGTCGTCAATTGGTAACCTTCACCATTGATGACTTCTAAGTCTTCTATTTTTCCCATTCTAATGCTCCTTTAAGTCTAATGTATAAGAATCCAACTAGGAAGAATCCAACGAACATGATCAATGCAAGGAGTCCTTCCATTTTCAATTCGTAAAAATTCACTGCGTATGGATAAAAGAAAATTACTTCTACGTCAAACAAGACAAACAAAATAGCTGTCATGAAATAACGAATGGAAACAGGGAAACGAGCGTTTCCTTCTGCTTCAACACCACATTCAAAATTCTCGTCCTTGCGGTCGGAGTTAATTCTTGGGGTCAGTTTGTGCGTGACAAATAAGGTGAAAATAACAAAGGCCCCAGCGACAAGTACTTGTAAAAGTAAGGGGATGTAATTAGCACTAGTTGAAATTTCTTGCATAAGAACAATTTTTGTTCGGTTCTTTAAACACCAACAAACCAAGTTCGTTATGGTTTGTTTAAGCGACACAAATTTACTTTTTCATTTCAATTTCCCAATGAAATTGTGGATAAAAAGGCAAAAAAAAAGCCTCCTCAATTCGAGAAGGCTCTTATTTAGAATGATTATGGAAAAGCAGCGCTTAAATTTTGATGCGAAGTCCAAGTGCGGTGCTCATTCCAGGACTGAAAGTTGTGCCAATTTCGTTGATAGAATTGATGTTCAAACTCGGTCTTGCTTCCATGTATAAATGGAAAGGCATCCAGAATGAACGTTTTTTTCCAATTCCAAAGTCCACTCCCATCGGAATGTAGAGGGATGCACCTAGTGAATTTTTATTTTTAAATCGTTCGTTTTCTTGAATATTTGAACCAGAACCGGTTGCATTTTGACTCGCCGTAGAATATTCAAAATAGTTGATTTCTGTGGTAGCTTGGTAACTCATACCAATGGAAGCACCTAATCCAGCGTGCAATGACCAACGATTTTCAGGGAACATGCGGAAAATCATCGCTCCATCTAAACGAATTTGTTGGTTCGAGTAATTCATGTTGTAATTCTTGATGTGACTCGTGTCAATCACCGTGATAGCTCCTGTTTGCGAGGATGTTAATGTGTCGTAAGCGGCTGTTTCAGAATAACTTCCCTGTGATGAAAGTGCTCCAACATTTGAAATGTGGGTAATTCCCGCTCTGAAAGTAACCTTTGGCATCTTTGCACATTGCAAACCTAGTTGCAAACTATAGAATGAAGATTGACTAGTATTCATTTGTCCTGGACCATGAAAGTAAAAGTCATTGTATGGTTTGAATTGACTGAAGTCTTTTGTCAGAATGCTCGATGAAGGGGCTAACTGTTGAAAATTAGCTAAGGATCCATTTTGCTGTCCCAAAGTTCCTGTTCCACTTGAAATGTTTACTTCACTAATCTTTAAATTTTGAGAAAAGGCAGATCCACCGATCATTAACGCTGCCATTAGGGTCACTTTTTTCATATTGTTGTTGTTTAATTTGTTGACTTAACGAATGCCTTACTTTTTTATTTCATGTAACATCGTTTTTCTTTGACCATTTGGCAATGAAAAACTAAAAATATAGGTCCCATTGCACAAGTCGCTTAGACGGATACTTTGCTCATTGGTTACAGTTTGAGTCGAAATAAGTTTGCCGCTCATGTCCATTACTTGGAGCGTAAACGAATCTTTTGGACCATTTTTCACGACAAAATTCCCATCACTTGGATTTGGATAAACGCCTAAGTTTTGAGTGAGTTCAAGGGATTGTAATCCTAACACCAAGTTTGGATCTTGACTAATCGTTCCCACATGGTTCATGATCCAATTGTTAGGGTCAATTGAAAATGTCCCAGTTAATGTTCCTAAGTTGTAAAGGCTAAATTGATCTTGATTGGAGTGAATGTCGAAACGGATGATCGTGTCTGCTTGTCCCTGACGGACAAATCGAATATCAATTGGATTTGTGAATGTCGGTGTAATCAACTGCATCGATGGTATGTGCGAAATTTCTATGGCCACATCATTGCCAATTTGATTCCATTTGAGGGAGTAAATTGGATACCCTTCGCCAAAATACCATTGATTGAAAAATGGGGTAAAATCTACTCCGGTGAAATTTTCCAAGAATAATTTAAATTGAATTCCGGTCGCCGTGCTATCCTTGTACGCCACTTGAAAAGCACGCAAGGCATCAAAAAACAAGTTGTCATTGTTGACCATGTAACGCATGGAGTGTATGATGCCCGATCCTTTGTCGTAGGTTAATCGTCCGTCAAATATGCGGCTTTCATTTAAACTGTCTAACACCCAAACGCTGCCACCGACTTGACTCATGACGCTGTTGTGAACTTGTTGCATTTTTGGACCTTGTTGTCCGGGATACAAATGTTCTAACATCAAGTATTCACTATAGGACGCGAATCCTTCATTCAACCAAATGTCGCACCATGAAGCACACGTGACATTGTCGCCCCACCATTGATGCGCCAATTCATGAGAGGTTAATGATTTTTCAAAAAATCCTTGCGTCGTCATGGTCTGATGTTCCATTCCACCAGAAATTGGCGCCATGCAATGACCATATTTTTCATCTTCAAAGGGATAGGGTCCATACAAATCGTAATACAATTCAATAAACGCAGCGGTTTCGTCGATGTCCGCTTGAAAATTAGGCAAGGTTCCTGGATTATCGTAAATGTAGTTTTGAATCAAAATGGGATTCGGTGCGCCCACTGGATTCGCATAGACATTGTACTCAATGTACTTTGCTACCGAAACAGAAATGAGGTAATAATCAATTGGATGACGGTGTTTCCAATCATAACGAGTAAAGCCATTTCCAAGCGGCGTCACATGTTCCAAAAGTCCATTTGAACCTGCTTTGCAAGAATCCGGAACGGTGATGGAAACAGCGCATGAATCAGCTTTGTCTGTCAAACTTTGCTTACAAGGAAACCATTCAAATGCGGAAAAGGGCTCGGACAACGACCATACAACTTTGTTGCCCCAGGAAGGGGAGGATGCAGCGGTCATTCCACTTCCTCCAAGTGGATTCGATTGCGCCGTTGGTGGAGTTCCATCGTAATCGACATCGATGATAAATGACTGATTTGCTTGTGCATTCACTGGTACTTTTACTGCACTCAAAACACGTGAATATCCAACGGGAATGTTATTCACTCGAACTTGAGTGATGGTTAAACTAGAAAAAAGTTCAAAGAGTGCACTGTCCATGGCTTGCTTAGCCGTCGCATGAATGCTTCCTGTCCCACTGACATGCGTTGAAATATTGTTCATGGTTAAATCCAACTGATAAAAATGCACGTCGTATTTTTCCGTCTCGGCGATCTGTGCCACAGTCAGCGTTGCACTTTTACTATGCGGAATGCGGTGATCTCGTTTGGAGCAATGAACGGCTGACTCTTGCGCGTGCAAACTATAGGCAACAAAGGATAGGAGAATGGAGAATAGGATTTTCATGGCTTAAATTTGGATTAAAATTAATAGATTTCGGCGTTTCAGCGTTCTTCCTGTGCATTTTACTGTGTCTTTTCGAATGTTAGCGGTGTTAATTTGCTGTTAATTGCATGAAATTGAATTTTTTTCGATTGAAAATAGCGTAACTTTATCGCATGAAATTGATCAGTTTCGTACTCATGCTCTATTTTACCTTGCTGTCCCTTGCGCCCAATTGGCAAGGTGTTCAGTTGTTGAATGCATCGGCATTCTTTCAACATTACGAGGATTATCAAGCGGAATCGAAAGAAGGAAATATCCTTTCGTTTATTCAAGAACATTATTTCAATCAATTACAAGAGTTTGATAAAGATCACGAAAAACTACCGTTTAAATCGGCTGTTCAAGTGTCAGCAATTTATTTCGCGGAAAAATTTGAAGTTCCAACACCTGTTGTACAAACGCATGAAGAATGGATTGTTGGCGGGAATAAAAACTTCAGCAAAGTGGATTCATTTATATCAAATGATTTCCATTCCATTTGGCATCCGCCTCAGCTGGGATAATTGATCGTGCAGGATGAACTGCCGTACCTATTCAATTACCTTATCAACTTATTTTTTATGTTAAATCGAATCATTCATTGGTCGGTACACAACAAATTAATTGTTGCTGTATTGACATTAGGAATCATCGCTTGGGGCGTTTTCTCACTTTCCAAATTGCCCATCGATGCCGTTCCGGATATTACCAATAACCAAGTACAAATTGTGACGGTTTCTCCTTCCTCCGGAGCGGAGGACATCGAACGTTTTGTGACGTTTCCGGTTGAGCAGTCCATGGCAACAACACCTGGAATCGAAGAAATCCGTTCCTTTAGTCGTTTTGGATTAAGTGTCGTAACCATCGTCTTTACCGAAGAAACCGATATTTACTGGGCACGTCAACAGGTCTTAGAGAGACTTTCGGATGCAAAGGCATCCATTCCACCTGGCTATGGTGAGCCATTTTTGGCGCCTTTAAGTACGGGACTTGGTGAAATCTATCAATACACCTTGAAAGCGAAACCTGGATTTGAAAAGAAATTCACACCCACTGAATTACGCACCATACAAGATTGGTTGATTCGTCGACAATTGTTAGGAGTGAAAGGGGTGGCGGATGTAAGTGGCTTCGGTGGGAATTTAAAAACCTACGAAATCGCCATCGATCCGTTTCTGTTGAAGTCCAATGGAATTACGGTAACAGATGTGTTTCAAGCCATCGAACGAAACAACCAGAATACCGGAGGAGCATACATCGAGCGAAATTCAATGACGACATATATTCGTACAGAAGGACTCATTGGTGGATTGACAGATATCGAGAACATTCAAGTGAAGCACAATGAATCTTCGATGCCTGTGTTTATTCGCGATGTAGCCAAAGTACATTATGGAGCGGCTGTTCGATATGGCGCTTTAACCTACAACACCGAGGGAGAAGCCGTAGGTGGAATTGTGCTGATGTTGAAAGGTGCCAATTCTTCAGAGGTGATTCATTTGGTGAAGGAAAAAATGGCGCAAATTGAATCAAATTTACCGGAAGGCGTTGAGTTGAACGTTTACCTCGATCGCACAAATTTGGTCAATCGTGCCATTTCAACTGTGACGAATAACTTAATGGAAGGAGCGCTCATCGTGATTTTCGTTTTGGTATTACTATTGGGCAATTTACGGGCAGGACTCATTGTGGCATCTGTCATTCCATTAGCCATGCTTATTGCGATTTCATTAATGAATGTTTTTGGAGTTTCTGGAAATTTAATGAGTTTAGGTGCGTTGGATTTCGGACTCATTGTGGATGGAGCCGTCATCATTGTAGAATCTACTTTGCATTTATTGCATCATCGAGGAAATGTGAAGTTAAGCCAGAAAGACATGGATTTCCAAGTGTATGAATCCGCATCTAAATTCAGTAAAAGCGCTGTGTTTGGACAAATCATCATTCTCGTGGTGTATTTGCCAATTTTAGCGTTGGTTGGAGTCGAAGGAAAAATGTTTAAGCCAATGGCACAAACGGTCATTTTCGCTATTCTTGGCGCTTTGGTGCTCTCGCTGACCTATGTCCCAATGATTTCATCCCTTTTCTTGTCGAAGAAAATCAATACGAAGGTGACGATTAGCGATCGCATGGTCAATGCCATTCGAGCAAAATATACTCCGGCATTACAATTTTTGTTGCGCAAACAAAAGATGGTATTGACCGTTATTGGGGTCTTATTTGTCCTGAGTATTGTTGCTTTTCAGCAACTGGGAGCAGAGTTCATTCCTTCGTTGGATGAAGGAGATTTTGCGGTTGAAACGCGCTTGATGACAGGAACAAGTTTGACCAAAACCATCGAAGCTACAGGAAAAGCATCCCACATTTTATTATCGAATTTCCCTGAGATTAAGTCCGTCGTTGGAAAAATTGGAACGGCTGAAATTCCAACGGATCCAATGCCAATGGAGGCTTGTGATTTGATGATTATTTTGAAGGATAAGGCAGATTGGACATCCGCTCACTCGAAGGAGGAGTTGGCGAATAAAATGCAAGCAAAATTGGAGGAGAGTCTGCCGAATGTATCCTTTGGATTCCAACAGCCGATTCAAATGCGTTTCAATGAACTGATGACTGGTGCAAAGCAGGATGTTGTGGTGAAAATCTACGGTGAGGACTTTGAGAAATTAGCGACATATTCGAAACAAATAGGCTCCATTGCATCAAAAATTCAAGGAGTGCAAGACGTATATGTAGAGGAAATGAGTGGCTTGCCACAAATGATTGTGACCTACGACCGTGAAGCGCTGGCAAAATATGGCGTTTCGTTGGAAGAAGTCAACCGTGTGGTGAATTTAGGTTTTGCTGGACAAGCTTCTGGATTTGTATTTGAAGGAGAAAAACGCTTCGAATTGGTGGTGAAACTCAAGCCGGAATTTAGAGATAACATTACTGACCTGAATCAACTGTTTGTGGGGAATGATGCCAGACAAGAAATTCCTATTTCCGAGTTGGCTCATATTTCCATCAAAAATGGACCGAATCAAATCCAACGGGACGATGCAAAACGACGCATCTTAGTTGGATTTAATGTGCGAGGCAGAGATGTGGAAAGCATTGTGAAGGAATTGGAAAGTGAGATGAAAAAGAAGGTCAATTTTGATACAGGATACTTTCCCAAAATTGGCGGGACCTTTGAGAACTTGATTCATGCAAGAGATCGCTTAATGATTGCTGTTCCAGTTTCACTGTTACTCATTTTCTTTTTATTGTATTTGACATTTCAATCTGTCAAACAAGCGGCATTGATTTTCTCTGCGATTCCATTGGCGTCCATTGGTGGAATTTACGCGCTGTTCTTCCGTGACATGCCATTCTCTATTTCTGCTGGAGTTGGATTTATTGCGCTCTTCGGCGTCGCCGTTTTGAATGGTATTGTATTGATTGCTGAGTTTAATACCTTGAAGAAAAGTGGTTTGCCTTTGATGATGGTGGTGATTCGAGGGACAGCCTCTCGATTAAGACCAGTTTTATTGACCGCTGCCGTCGCTTCACTTGGATTCCTACCGATGGCACTCTCTCACGGTAGTGGAGCAGAAGTGCAAAAACCATTAGCTACCGTGGTGATTGGTGGACTCATCAGTGCGACTTTATTGACTTTGTTTATTCTGCCCATTTTATATGTGATTTTTGAAAAACCCTTAACCCGTATGAAAAGAAAAAATGTGAGTTTAATGATACTATTGTTAGTTAGCATGCCAAATCTCTTTGCTCAACAAATATTGACCTACGATAAGGCTACTCAATTGTTAACCGAGCGCAATGGAAAATACAAGTCCGCAATCTTGGAGCAAGAGAAACAAGAACTTCTAGGAAAATCGAATTCAGGCATGCCTTCTACAACGATTAATGGAATGATGGGGCAATACAATTCGTATTACAAGAAGGATAACAACATTACGATCAATCAAACCATTCCTTTCCCAACATCCTTCAAAGAAGAAAAAAACCTTGGCGTTGAAAAAGGCAAGTTAGCGCAGATTGAATCTGTTCTATTGCTTCGAGACTTGGAACAGCAATTAGCGATTTCGTTTGATCAATATGGATACACTCAGACTCAAATTCAATATTTGAAAGAATTGGATAGTTCGCTCCAACAATTGGAAGACAAATCAAAGGTGCGCATGGAATTACAAGACATCAGTCGTTTGGATTATTCCTTGGTTCAAACCAAGAGGATGCGCATTGCAAATGATGTTTCTTTGTTGGAATCTCAATTAATGGGAGAAAAACGAAAAATTGCGGCATTACTAAACATGGAAGAATCTTCCTTTCGTTTGGAGCTGGCACCATATCAAGCAATGTTGAATGCTATGCCAAAATGGGATGTAAGTAATCACCCAATTGCTCAGTGGTATGAACAGCAAAAGGATATTTATTTGCAGGAGAAACAAGTGAATTTTTCCCATCAACTTCCAGAAATCAACCTTGGTTACTTTAATCAAACTCTCGTCGGCGTGCAAAATGTGAATGGGGTGGATACAAAATTTACTCAGGCAAATCGCTTTCAAGGATACATGGTTGGTGCAAATGTCCCGTTATTCTGGGGGGCATACAAAACACGAAACCAAGCAACTTCCCTTTCGATGCAACAAAATGAATTGGAGTCTAATCAAAGTAAACAAGCAATGCAAGGTGAAATGAATCAGCTTATAGAGCAATTAGCCATGTTGTTGGTAAGTTTAGAAAAACTTGGAGGACAATTGAATAATGAGCTGCGCTACTTATCCGAAGATGCGAAAGTAAAGTTCGATGTCGGTGAAATTTCGTTCATCGAATTCCTCCAAATTCAACAACAACGCAACGAATTGGAATTAACTTATTTGCAATTAATCAATCAATACAATCAAACGAGTATTCAGTTAAACTGGTACCGCTAAAAAATAGAAAACATGAAAAAATTACATTATTTCCAACCTCTGAGTCTGATTGTCGTTTTGTTAGCGATGATCTCTTGCTCAACCAAAAACACGGAATCGAATCAAGCAACTAAAGCGAATGCTTCCAGTGCTGTTTTGACCTTGACAGGTAAGCAAGTATTTTCCTTAGGTATTAAAAGTAGCCCATTAACCAAGTCTTTAATGGGAATGAGCATTTTTGCCAATGGAATGATTGATGTCCCGCCACAAAATAAATCGTATATCGCTGTTCCTTTCGGTGGCTACATTCGAGACATCAAAGTTTTGGATGGAATGCGCGTAGCAAAAGGAGATGTGCTGTTGGTGGTTGAACATCCGGAAATCATTCAATTGCAACAGGACTACTTGGAGGTACAAGGAAACATGGAGTTCTTGAAAGCGGAAATGGATCGTCAAAAACAATTGTTGGACAAAGAAGCAGGGAGTGCAAAAAACTTCC
The DNA here is from genome assembly GCA_024643725.1 of Crocinitomicaceae bacterium. Taxonomy (GTDB): domain Bacteria; phylum Bacteroidota; class Bacteroidia; order Flavobacteriales_D; family Crocinitomicaceae; genus UBA952. The sequence continues at coordinate 51,316 of JAHEMJ010000003.1, forward strand.
AACAAGCAAAAAGCAATTGGCAGGTGTCCCAGGCAAAGTTAGCTGGACTTTCCATTAAACTGGAAATGGCCAATGTGAACGTGGCTGCTTTGAAAAACGGTTTGATTCAACGTGAACAGAAAATTAGATCACCGTTTGCAGGTGTGGTAACGAAGGTCAATACGAATGTGGGGACTTTTGCGGATCCAAAGGACAACTTGTTAGAAGTCATCGATTTGCAACACGCACATGCCGAATTGACCGTTTATGAGAAATACTTAAAGTTGCTCAAATTAAATCAGTTAGTCGATTTGACATTTGTCGATTCAGATGAGAAGACAACAGCGAAAATTTTCTTGATTGGACGTGAAATTGGACAAGATCGCACGTTCAAAGTACATTGTCACTTTGACAAGCTACCGAAGGAAATCGTTCCGGGGTCTTATTTAAAAGCGGAAATTAACACGGATGAAATGGAACACATCGTTGTTCCAACAGAAGCAATTGTGAATTTCGGTGGTAAGGATATGATCTACGTGACTTCCGATAACCGTCATTTTATCCCTGTAGAAATCGAAGTGCTCTCCACGCAAGGAGATAAAACAGCCATTCAGGCCATCAATGAAATGGATTTTATCAATCGAAAATATGTAAGCAAAGGGGCTTATGAATTATTATCAACTATGAATAAAGAAGAAGAATAATGAACACAAAAAAAATCAATGCGTTTTTAGGTGCTGTCTTATTATGTGCAGTCATTGGATTAAGTTTGAACTCTTGCGAAGGTGCATTTAATTGTCACGAGGACAACATTAGTGCAGCTGGATCAAACAAAAGTCACAACAAAGGACAAAATTGTATGGTTTGTCACCGTTCTAGCGGTGAAGGAGAAGGCTGTTTTATTGCAGCTGGAACCGTATATGATGCGAACATGATGAACACAGTTTCAAGTGGGAAAGTTGATTTTTATACAGGTCCAAACGAAACAGGAACCTTGAAACAAACAGTTTTTATTGATGGAAAAGGAAATTTCTATACGACAGCGAAATTTAGTCCAGAAGGATTATATCCAGTTGTGACAGGTCCTACAGGAAATAAAAAAATGATGGGATCGGCATTGTCCTCCGGTGAATGTAATTCCTGCCACGGTAGTTCGACCGATAAATTATGGGTTGACTAAGGATTTTCTCCGTTCAACTTCAGCAATAAAGAGCTCCTCATTTTCTGGTGAAATGAGGAGCTCTTCGTATGTATTGTAATGCATAACAATGCATTTCCAAGAGGTGCTCATCTTCCATCCGGCGTAGAATCCATTTGCTTTTTCAAATTTCCGAATCGATGATATGTCAATGCGTTTTTTAAAAAAGATCATGGTTTGACAAACCAACGTGTTATCATCCACAAAGGTATAGTAGGTACTTCTCACAATAAAGTAAAATAGGAGTCCCAATAACAACCAAATGCTCCCTAAAATGTATAGCGGTGAGAGGTCGTGCTCTTGCCAAAAAATCAATGCGGAAATCCCTCCATACGGAATCAATATGGATAACCAAACATAGAAAATAAATGGGTCTCGTTTTCCCGAGAAACGCATGTTTACCAAGCGAAAAGTGGACGGCTTGTCATTAACTCGTTTACTTCTTTTCGAACTTGAGCGATGGCATGTGCATCGTTGCGGTGCATCAAGGCGCGATCGACTAAAGAAACAATGGCTTTGATTTCATCCTCTTTCACACCTCTCGATGTGATCGCTGGTGTTCCAATGCGAATTCCTGAAGTCACAAACGGAGATTCAGTATCGTAAGGAACCATGTTTTTATTCACGGTAATATCAGCAATCACCAAGGCGTTTTCTGCATCTTTTCCGGTGATTCCTTTGGAACGCAAGTCAATTAACATGCTGTGATTGTCCGTTCCGCCTGAAATGATCGTATAACCTAAGTTCATCATTTCTTGCGCAAAAACAGCAGCGTTGGTTTGAACTTGTTTCATATATGTCGTGTAAGATGGATCCAAGGCTTCACCGAAAGCGACAGCTTTTGCTGCAATCACATGCTCCAATGGTCCGCCTTGAATTCCAGGGAAGACAGCGGCGTCTAACAAAGCTCCCATGGACTTTAAATTTCCGTTGTTCCACTTCAACCCAAATGGATTTTCAAAGTTGTGGCGCATCATGATGATACCTCCACGAGGTCCACGTAGGGTTTTGTGTGTGGTTGAAGTCACGATGTGACAATGGTCCAAAGGATCAGCCAACAATTTTGCGGCAATCATTCCCGCTGGATGTGAAATGTCCGCAAGTACCAAAGCTCCGATTTCATCGGCTACTTTGCGAATGCGGGCGTAATCCCAATCTCTTGAATAGGCTGATGCTCCACAAATGATCATTTTAGGTTTTTCGCGTCGTGCAGTTTCCTCCATCAAATCGTAATCTACCATACCGGTCTCTTTGGAAACACCGTAGAAAAATGGACGGTACAACTTTCCAGAGAAGTTTACAGGAGATCCATGTGTTAAGTGTCCACCATGCGACAAATCAAATCCAAGGATTTTATCACCTGGATTTAAACACGCAAAAAATACCGCTGCATTTGCTTGCGCTCCGGAGTGCGGTTGGACATTTGCCCATGTCGCACCAAACAACTGACACAATCGATCGATAGCTAATTGCTCCACTTTATCAACGACTTCACAGCCACCATAATAACGTTTCCCAGGAAGTCCTTCGGCGTATTTATTCGTTAGGACACTTCCCATGGCTAACATCACTTCATCACTCACGAAATTCTCGGATGCGATGAGTTCAATGCCATGAAGTTGACGGTTTTTTTCTTCTGTGATTAAATCGAAAATAGCTTGATCTTTCATGTCTGTATGTTTGTTTTGCAAATATCGTAATTAAAGTCTTTTTATGTGCGCTAAGGTGTGACTGAATTTCTCATATTCTTCATTCCAAATCCCTTGTGCTTTTAATTCATCGACGCGGATGCGTCCAGAGGCATGTATGATTTGACGCCCTTCTCCCATGATGCCAACGTGGATAATTTTTCCTTCAGCATTTGAAAAGTAGGCAAGGTCATTTGCTTGAACATCTTCAAAGTCGATGTCCGTTCCAATTTCCGCTTGTTCGTATGCGTCACGCGGGAGGTTATAGCCGTGCAGACGAAAAATAGCTTGGACGAATCCAGAGCAATCGATGCCAAAGATGGATTTCCCTCCCCACAAGTAGGGCGCATTCAAGTAGTCACGAGAATCTTCCCAGATGGATTTTTTCATGGATTCAAGTTCGGCTTGTTCAAAAGACCAAGATCCGATGTCAAATCGCGCATCTTCACCAACGAAACTTGCTTTCGACGTGTAGATGGTACCGAAGTTCGCTTGTATTTTCTGTATTTGGCTTGTTTGAAGAACGGAAGCATCTACCCATCGTCGGAATTCTTTTTCCGTCAATGGAAGTGCATGTTTGATGTCCATGTATCCCTCGTATCCATCCAATACTGTTCGGATTTTCACCCATGGATTTCCGTATGCTACGACTTCGAATGATTCACCAAAGAGTAACTGAGATACCATTTCGGATCGGTCGCTGGCTTCTTTGCGAATGGGCGAAACAGAAACGAAACAAAACGCCTTGGTTTGACTAGGACTTATTAATTTTAAATTGTTCATATCGTAAATCAAAAATAGAAAATTAAAACTGATTAATACCTAATTTTACGACTGTATCCATGGAAAACGAGCGACTCATATTGGTAACCAACGATGATAGTGTGCATGCAAAAGGCATCCATGCGCTTGTTGAAATGGCTAAGCAATTCGGACGAGTTGTCGTTGTGGCTCCGGATAAACCGCAGTCGGGTATGGGACATGCGATTACCATTCACGATCCCATTCGACTTTCATCAACGGCCATTTTTGGGGAAGTTGAAGCATATTCATGTTCTGGGACTCCCGTAGATTGCGTGAAACTAGGCATTTATGAAGTGTTACACCGCAAGCCAGATTTGATTTTTTCGGGGATTAATCACGGTGAAAATTCTTCCACCAATGTGTTGTACTCTGGAACAATGTCCGCGGCAATTGAAGGTGCCATGGAAGGAATTCCATCGATTGGATTCTCCTTGGCTGATTTCGATGCCAATGCCGATTTTTCCGCTACTCAATATTTCGGCGCGAAAATTGTCCAACAGTTGCTCGATCAACCGATCTCATCCAGTGTTTGTCTGAATGTCAATGTGCCGAAATTGACACAGTCGGAAATACAAGGAATTCAAGTGTGTAAGCAAGCGCACGCTTATTGGGCGGATCGATTTGAACGCCGAAAAGACCAGCATGGACGAGATTATTTTTGGTTGACAGGGGAATTTTCGGATGTGGATCAACGTCCAGATACAGATTTACACGCATTGAAAAATGGATTCGTTAGTGTTGTCCCAACTCATTTTGATTTGACTGCCTACGAAACCTTAGAACGTATAAAAAATTGGAAAATATGAAAAAAATCAGCAAAGAACACGTGTTTGGATTTTTAATTGGTGTATTGACGCCCATCGTTTTTTTACCGGTGATTGTCTTTGTATTATCCCAATCCAATCGCTCTGAATTCTCCTACTTATGGCATCAGGTGATTGATTCAGTAGAATACCAAAGTCGATACTTGTCCTTGGGATTAATTCCAAATCTAGGCTGGTTTTACTTATTCTTAAACCGTGAAAAATATGCCTACACACGAGGAATCATCTTTGGCATGCTGATTTATGCGCCTTTCATGGTTTACGTGAATTTAATCAGATAATGACCAAGAAGCGCATATTTATCATCAGTGGAGAAGCTTCCGGAGATTTGCATGCCGCCAATTTAGTGCGTGCGTGGAAAAAGGAAAGTGACAACTTCGAATTTGAAGCTTGGGGTGGTGATCGCCTACAAGCGGAAGGAGTGACCATTCGAAAACATGTGCGCGATCTTGCATTTATGGGATTCGTGGAAGTGCTTCAAAATTTACCGACCATCCTACGGAATTTCAAAACGTGTAAAGCTCAGATTACTGAGTTTAAAGCGGATGTCGTGCTGCTTGTCGATTATCCTGGATTCAATTTGCGCATGGCAAAATGGGCAAAGAAACAAGGAATCAAGGTGATTTATTACATTTCACCAACGGTTTGGGCGTGGAAAGAAAACCGCGTGGAACAAGTGAGGGAATACGTCGATCGGATGTACGCGATTCTTCCGTTTGAAAAACCATTTTACGCAAAACATGGCATAGAAGTACAGTATGTTGGACATCCATTGCTCGATGAAGTGCATCAATTTCGGGAAGAAAAACAAGCAACTTTGGCGTTAGCAAACGATAAGCCTATTCTCGCATTGTTGCCAGGAAGTCGGAAACAAGAATTGCGCAAAAAATTGCCGTTGATGCTGGAAGCGGCAAAATCCTTCCAACAAGAATTTCAATTAGTCTTAGCCTGTGCACCGAACCTAAGCGAGGAGTTTTACCGTGAATTGATACAGGATGATGCTGTTCAATTGGTCCAGAATCAAACTTACCAAGTTTTGAGTCAAGCGAGCATGGCGTTGGTGACATCTGGAACTGCCACATTGGAAACCGCCTTGTTTCGTGTCCCACAAGTGGTGTGTTACAAAAGCTCAGCACTTTCTTACCGCATCGCAAAGGCTTTAGTGAACATTAAATTTATTTCATTGGTGAATTTAATCATGGACAAAGAGGTCGTACGCGAACTGATACAACACGATTGCAACGCGACCTTGATGCGCGAAGAATTGACCAAATTACTTCCGGGAACAGAAGCAAGAAATCGTCAGCTTTCTAACTACGATGAATTGATTCGCCAACTTGGGAATCATGGGGCGAGTGAACGCATGGCGAAGGACCTAAGCCATTATTTAAGTGAATAGATGAAAGGACTCCTTACCACATTCTTCCTTTGGATTGCGCTTACTTTGAACGCACAAAACATTCGTATTGGACTTTTCTCCGATAAGTCGATCAAAGAAATGGAGGGAATCGTGGGGAAAGGAACATACTTCATCTTTAAGGATTCGACTTTACTCGCTAAAATTGGTCCGGCGGATGTTTTCAAGGCCAATTATGTCGGTGGACTCATTCGCGTCGTGGTGAATGGTTCGGAAAAGGGGAGGGCAAAATCCATCCGTGTCATTCAAGACAAACAAGAAGATTACTTGCAGCTGCGTTTGATTCAACCGGTAGCAAAACAACGATCCTATGAAGGTGACTTCGAGTTAGAAATACGCAAGGAAGCAATCAATTTAATCAATAACCTCGACCTGGAAACCTATTTGGAGGGAGTTGTGGAATCGGAAGGTGGACCAGGGCAGAAAGTGAATTTTTACAAAGCACAAGCTGTGATTAGTCGAACCTATGCGATGAAGTATTGGAACAAGCATAAGGAAAATGGCTACAATCTTTGTGACCGCGTGCATTGTCAAGCGTATTTACATCATCGCAGCGCATCGGTGACCATTGATTCAGCGGTACATCAAACACGCGGACTTGTGATGGTGAATGAAAGCGGGGACTTGTATCCAACGTACTTTCATGCGAATTGCGGTGGACAAACCTCGGAACCACATTACGTTTGGAATGAGGAAATTCCGAATTTATGTTCCTTTAAGGATACTTTTTGTATTCACACCCAACAAGCGACATGGGAAAAGAAAATTCCGAAGGATCAATGGATAAAATTTTTAGTCGATAAATACGATTATCCCGTTTGGGATTCCACAAGTTTGAAATTGCTACAACATTACCAGCAGGATCAACGTGCGGCCTTTTACATCCATCCCATTTATGGCATTCCATTGCGTGATTTGCGCGAACAATTTAAATTGAAGTCGACCTTTTTCGATGCGGAAATCGTTGGGGAAGAGGTGTTGCTTCATGGACGAGGATTCGGACACGGCGTTGGACTGTGTCAAGAAGGAGCCATGAACATGGCGAAACGCGGATATACTTTTGACCAGATTTTAGGATACTATTATCCGCAAATGAAATTGGTGGATCGGAATACGCTTATTTATAAGTGATCACGAAAATCTCTTCATCATCCCGTTTAAAGAATTTCTCTGAACGAGCATATGCTTCTAAGTAATCTGGATTTTTCAAGCGACGCAAGGTTTTTTTGGTGTCCTTCAATTGTTCGGACATGACCATGTTTTGCTCGGTGAGCTGACCCAATTTTCTTTTCTGTGAAATCAAAGTGAAGATATCCCAATCATCTAAGAACAAAAAGTAAATCATGAATACAATGCCTGTGAGGATGTATTTATTCTTTAGGTAAGAAGGGATGTTCATTTTCATACATCAAATATACAAGCATAAAAAAAAGGAAGTGTTTAACTTCCTTTTTAGTTTTTAAGATCGAAATGTTCATTTATTCCGTTTCAAAGCTGTTGTATTTTTTCTCGTAGAATGCGATGAAGTCTTTGTCGTATTCAAACCACTTTGCAACGTGTTTCAACATAGCGCGTGCATTCACTGTTGATTTATCGCGTAAAATCATTTGTTGTGCCGATAAAATAACGCCTGTGCGCAATGCCGCTTTATCCGCATCCGTGAAATTCTCCAAAGAAGTCATTTTCATTAAATTCGGAAGTTCCGTTTTCCAAATGGCATTGGCTGTTTTTGCATCCTTGTTTTGGAAGCGAATAGCTGCCTCAATGAATTTAATTCCGATTGGGTTTTTGGTAATGGTAGAATACTGTTCTGAAGCATCTAACATTTCACCTACAACTTCCGTTAATTTTTCTTTGTTTGTGTTTGAATATAAAACTGGATAGCCATCCTCATCTTCCAAACGGTAAATAATTCCATTGTTTAATAATTCACTTTGGAAGTTGTTTAACCACATCTCGTGAATGGGCATGCGGAAAATTCCGTTTTCATCTTTTTCAATCGCTGTAGCAGTAGCCGTAATCGCTTCATCAAATGGATCGGCAATCATTGGATCTTTTAAGTCCTTGCGATACATTCCATAAAATCCTTTCGCTAAGAAAATATAAGGTGTTGGATCACTTGCGTATTTTGGTTTAACCACGTAATCGGAAGCACGTTTCACCAACTTGACAAAGTTACTATCCGCGTGAATCTGAGTCAATTCATCCAAATTGTTTGTTACGGTAATAAAGTTGTCACGGTCTTCTGAAATGTCAAATTCTTCTTCTTCGACTTCGCCGTTTTTCAATTTTTTAGATTTGGAATACGTTACGGTCAATGAAACGCTATAGTTTCCAACTCGTTTGAATTCGACTTCGATGATATCAGCTTTTTCATCTCCTTTTGTGAAGGTCCAATCTTTGTCTTTCGTTCCGGAAATGGTCCAAAGTGTCCCCACTTTTTTCGTTCCAGCCGGAGTGAAAATGGATTTCATTTCGATGCGATTCGTTTTACTTCCTTCGTCATCCAAGGTAATCACTCGTTTGGACTCTTTTAACTGTAAGCTAGGTTGCTGTGCCATTAATGAACTTGACATCCATAAAAGGCTGAACAAAACGGTAAAAATCATTTTTCTAGAAAACATAAGCGTTGTTTTTTTTTATTGGGGCGTTTTCAATTATTGTGCCGAATTTACAAAAAATTATTCATGACTTTGAATCAAGAGATTTAATATCTCCTGCGCTGCCTTCGCAATCTTCGTTCCTGGACCGTAAATGCCAAAAACACCAGCATCGAACAAATAGTCATAATCCTGTTGCGGAATGACTCCTCCAGCCACGACCATGATGTCTGATCTGTTCAAGTCTTTCAATGCAGCAATCACTTCAGGCACCAAGGTTTTGTGTCCAGCAGCCAAGGATGAAACACCCAATACGTGTACATCATTTTCCACCGCTTGCTTCGCTGCCTCGGCTGGTGTTTGGAATAATGGTCCAATATCCACGTCAAAACCAATGTCCGCAAACGATGTCGCAATGACTTTCGCTCCACGGTCATGTCCGTCCTGACCCATTTTAGCAATCATGATTCTTGGACGTCTTCCTTCCAATTTCGCAAAGCGCTCCACGAGTTCTTTAGCCTGAATAAAATCTTGATCTTTCATAATTTCTTTCGAATAAACACCGCTAATGGAGCGAATAACCGCTTGATAGCGTCCATAAACGCGTTCCAATGCATCTGAAATTTCTCCGAGTGTACAACGTGCTTGCGCGGCGCGAACGGCAATTTCTAACAAGTTTCCGTTTTCTTCTTTTGCGGCCAATTCTAATTCTGTCAACAAGGACAATACCAATGCTTCATCGCGTTTTGCTTTCAAGGCATTCAATCCTTCAATTTGTGCATCGCGTACTTTCGAATTGTCAATCTCGAGGATATCGAAGTCTTGTTTTTCTTCGGTTTGATAACGGTTGACTCCTACAATAATTTCTTGTGTTGAGTCAATGCGGGCTTGTTTTTTCGCTGCTGCTTCTTCAATGCGCATTTTTGGGATACCGGTTTCTATGGCTTTCGCCATGCCGCCCAATTCTTCTACCTCTTGAATAAGTGTCCAAGCGTGATTGACTAACTCATTCGTCAGGGATTCAATGTAATAACTTCCTGCAGTTGGATCAATGAACGAGGTAATTCCCGTTTCTTGTTGCAAATAAATTTGGGTATTTCGAGCAATTCTCGCAGAGAAATCGGTTGGTAAGGCAATCGCTTCATCCAAGGCATTCGTATGTAAGGATTGTGTACCTCCTAAAGCGGCGGACAATGCTTCAATACAGGTTCGAGCGACATTGTTAAAAGGATCTTGTTCTGTCAAGGACCAACCGGAAGTTTGACAGTGGGTGCGTAATGCCAGAGACTTCTCCGAAGTTGGATGAAATGCTTTGATCAATTTCGCCCACAATAATCGTCCTGCTCGTAATTTTGCAATTTCTACATGGTGATTCATGCCAATCGCCCAGAAGAAACTTAAGCGCGGTGCAAATTCATCAATTTTTAATCCGGCGTTCAGTCCTGTTCGAACGTATTCAATACCGTCTGCTAACGTATAAGCGAGCTCAATAGCTGCTGTTGCTCCCGCTTCGTGCATGTGGTAACCCGAAATACTAATCGAGTTGAACTTTGGCATGTTTTGCGAGGTGTATGCGAAGATGTCCGCAATGATGCGCATCGATGGAGTAGGTGGGTAAATGTACGTGTTACGTACCATGAATTCCTTGAGGATATCGTTTTGAATCGTTCCACTCAACTGATCCAATCCAACTCCTTGCTCCAAAGCACTGGCAATGTAAAAGGCCATAATGGGTAGAACGGCTCCGTTCATGGTCATAGAAACGGACATTTCACCCAATGGAATTTGGTCGAAGAGTCGTTTCATGTCCTCAATGGAATCAATCGCTACTCCGGCTTTTCCAACATCTCCTTTCACTCGTTCGTGATCGGAATCATATCCACGGTGCGTTGCTAAGTCAAAAGCGACCGATAAACCTTTTTGTCCGGCAGCTAAATTTCTGCGGTAAAATGCATTGGATTCTTCTGCGGTGGAGAATCCGGCGTATTGACGAATGGTCCAAGGTTTGGAAACATACATGGAGGCATATGGTCCGCCAAGAAATGGAGCGAAGCCAGAGCGATATGCGGTATGTTGTAAATCCGCGACATCCGATTTAGAATAGGACGATTTCACAGAAAAACCTTCGTTTGTTGCTTGTTCGCTTGTCGACACGTGCTCTGTTGTAACGACAGTGTCTATGGCTTTTATTTGGGATAAATCGATTTCTTTCATCTTATCCTTGTATTTCAAAATTCATGTAATTCATACCCAAGTAACTTGGAAGCACTGTCCAGTTTTTCGCTTTACTTGTATCGGCATTCATAAAGGCGTTCATACCAATGTAGGTTTGCGATCCACTTTTGAATGCTTCCAGTTGCAATGATTGACTCTGTTGGATTTTCTCTTTTGTCCGTTCGATTGCCTCCTTCTCGGTAAGTTTAGAAAGGACTTGAACTTCTGCCCATGTTTTTTCAATAAACTGTTCGGTTAAGGCTTCCACCATGTGACTTCCTTTCATGGGATCGTGCACCCAATCAAAATGGGCTTCTTCCAACAGTAGATTGGAAATATTCAAGGACATGCGCAAGGTGAAATCTTCTTTTCCTTCTGCGGCAAACTCATCCCAAGGATGAATCGCCATTCCATGCACTCCTCCTGCATAAGCTGACATTGCTTCAGTGGTTTGACGCAATAAATTCGTGTATGGATCTTTCAGCGATTTGTTCGTCCAACCAAGCTCCGCGATGATTCGATAGGCATGGTTTTGCTGGTGAATGTTGTTCAATTTTTGAATCAAATAATGAAAGGCGCGAACTTTGGCAATTTGCACAAAGTAATTTGCGCCAATTCCCATACTAAAAACGACTTCTGAACGACCTCCTTCACTTAGGTGACGGTGGTATTCTTGCAATAGGAAGGACATCTCAGTAATGCTATTTGCTCCGCATTGTTGCAATGGAAATCCTTGAAAAAAAGAGCGGTGATTTTCTTTGTTAATTCCCGATTTATTCGTGATTAACATGGTCAAATTCGCTAATTCATTCTTGCTTAATTGTTGTGACAAGTGTGACATTTCTTGTTCGCTTTCCATTAGGACATCCACTTGTATGTAGGCTGTTTCAATTCCTTCGAAGATTTTTTTCCAATCTGGATTCGCTTTTTGACTTTGGATGAATAAGGCATTCGCTCCGGACATCAATGCCAATAGCATGCGGCGATTGCTTTCCGTTTCATCATGCACGTATTCTACATGAATTGTGTCAAACGCTTGTCCACGAGGGACTTGTTGAATTTCAACTGTGTTTTTCGGTGAGTCTGTAATCGACAACGTCAGTTCCTCTATGGAATCATGGAATGTCGTTCGATCCGAATGTTCACGCAGTTCTTTTTGGATTTTTAGTACCCAATCTTCTGGAGAGACGGGATCAAAAGGATAAGTTAAATTGGCCATGTAGGACAGAAATTTCTTTTTTCAAATATACACAGAACTTTGAATGGGAAGAGTTCTAAACGATTAGATTCGACAACTTAGGGGCTATTTCAATCGAAAAATGTATTTTAGAACCTTCAATCATTTTCTCGTGAAACAAATTCTATGCTTTCTGTTCTTGTGCTGTTCCCTTTTTGGATGGGGTCAAGGATATTTGTCTAACAGTGCGCGTGCCTTGTCCATGTCCAATGCCAGTGTTGCGCTGACAGATGTTTGGGCACACGCTAATAATCCAGCAGCACTCGTTGGAATAAAAAAGCAAAGCATCGGAATCAGTTATCAAAACCGTTTCAGTGTGAAGGAGATGCAAACACAAGGACTGGTGTACGCCATTCCATTTAAGCGCATGGTGTTCTCCTTGGGAAGTCAATTGTATGGTTACCAACAGTACCGTTCCATGAAAAATGGAGTTGGAATGTCCATGGCACTATCGGAAAAAGTTTCGTTAGGCGTGCAATTAAACCACCATTCGATCCGCCTCAATGAAAATTATGGTAATTCTTCCATGTTGACAGGTGAAATGGGACTATTGGTTCAATTTACAGAACGTATTCGTTTTGGCTGCAGTGTGTTAAACATTGGACGAACGAAAATCACTCCGAATGTGAATGAACGATTGACAACACTCATGCGTCTTGGCATGCAATACGTGATTTCCAATCAGGTATTCCTTGTTTCTGAAGTGGAGAAAAATGTACTTTATCCCTTGTCTGTTAAGTTTGGAGCGGAATACAAACCATCGACTAAAATCTGTTTTAGAGGCGGCGTAGCGACGGCTCCGATTTCATTTTCTTTTGGGGTTGGAACGACATTTAAAAACCGCTTTCAATTGGATCTCGGAACAGCATATCATCAATTATTGGGATGGAGTCCACATGTCAGTTTTCAAGTCGATTTGAACTAAGATGAAATACCTCGTTCTTTTGCTGTTGGTGTCCATAGGACTGACTGCTTCCGCGCAAGACCGAGGAGAGATCATTCAACAGCGCATTGAGTTTATTTCTGAACAGTTGCAATCGGAGAACATGGATTTGACGAATGTCATTGAACAACTCAATTACTATTTCGATCATCCCATCAATTTGAATATGACAACAGGAGAGGAGTTAGAGGAGTTGTACTTGTTGACGGGTGTTCAAATCAATGAACTTTTGGTTCACCGAAAAGCGTTCGGAAAGTTCATTTCCATTTATGAATTACAAAGTTTATCCTTCTGGGACCCCCAAACGATTCAGCTTGTGCTGCCTTTTGTTAGGGTGGATGATCGCCTCGACCAGTTGCACATTACCTGGAAGGAAGCCATGAAGCAAGGGAAATTTGAAGAATACTTGCGCTATCAACCGATGATTGAAAAGAAGGCGGGATATGCTGACGTGAGTGATTCGGTTCGACAAGCTTCCAATAAGTACTATTACGGAAATGGAGATCGTTACTATTCGCGTTTTCGCTACACCTATAAGACCAATATTTCTGTTGGATTAACAGCGGAGAAGGATGCAGGAGAACAGTTTTTTCGAGGTCACGAAAAACAGGGATTTGATTTCTATTCGGCACATGCTTTTTTCAAAGGAGGAAAGTATTTGAAGTCTGCCGTTATGGGGGATTACCAGATTCAAGTTGGACAAGGACTCAATCTTTGGTCGAGTTACGCGTTCGGTAAAACAGCTGATTTAACGACCATGAAACGTACGGCGATTCCCATTCGTGCCTACACATCCGTGGACGAGTCGCGTTTTTTGCGTGGAGCTGCTGCGGACTTCGGCTATCGAAATTGGTCCATGTTGTTATTTGCTTCGAATAAAAAAATGGATGCCGCTTCCTTGTCGGACTCTACCTATGATGATTTAGAGTATGTTTCCACCATCGATTTAACTGGATTGCATCGGACAACTAGTGAAATTGCGAAAAAGAATGGCATTACGGAACGCATTGCTGGAGCCAATCTTCGCTATATCAATGGTGCGTTGAGATGGGGAGCAGCTTACATCTATCAAGGATATGATAAACCCTTCAATAAAGCCATTCAATATTACAATCAATTCGATTTTCGAGGGACTTCCTTCTCATCCATCAGTTCAGATTATAGCTATGTTTTTCGGAATGTCAATGTATTCGGGGAAGTTTCGAAAGTCCTTCGTGCTGATGTCCAAGCGCAAAATGGTTGGGCAATGGTACACGCAGCGATGATGTCCTTGGACCCACGTTTCAGTTTTGGAATTCTCTACCGAAATTACCAGAAAGACTATCAAACCTTGTATAATGCTGGATTTTCGGAGGGAAGCAACACACAAAATGAAGAAGGAACTTATGCCGCGTTTAAGTGGAAATTGGCATCTGCTTGGTCGATCAATGCCTACGCTGATTTGTTCAAATTCCCGTGGATGAAGTACGGAGTGGATGCGCCATCTTACGGACATGAAATTCTCATCCAACCGATTTACAAGCCTTCGAAAACGTTCGAAATATATGGGCGTTTTCGTCAGCAGTTGCGTCAAAAGAACAGCCGTGATTCAGATGGCACGGTCACTGAAATCGAAGATGTCCTGCAGCGCAATTATCGTTTGAACATGTCCTGTGTATTAAATGAATTCATTTCCCTCAAAACCCGTTTGGAATATGTGACGATTCATCGTGCGAGCAACACACCAGAAAAAGGAATGCTCTTTTCTCAAGACCTGATCTTTAAACCGAAAAGCAGTCCCTTTGACCTGTCCTTGCGTTTTGCTTTGTTTGACACAGACAGTTACGATACGCGGATTTACACCTTCGAAAGCAATGCCTTGTATGTCTTTGCCGTTCCTGCGTATTATTACCAGGGCAGTCGAGCGTATGTGTTGCTTCGATATAGTTTTTGGCATTCCTGTGATTTATGGATTAAATATGGAGTGTTTTTATACGAAAATCGCAGCTCCATTAGCTCTGGAGCGGAACAAATCAATGGAAGTAGAAAGTCGGATTTGCTTGTCCAGCTTAGAATTTCACTTTAATTGAAATTTTTTTTAAAAAAAAGTGATACATTTTTGAAATTTCCGCGTTATCCGATTAAGCGGGGACTGCAAGCCTCGCGATCTCCAAAAAATCAAACTAGAACTAAAACCAAATCTTATGGCTGTCAACTTGGCTTACCATCAGAGTGCATTTCGTCTGGATGAGGAAATGAAACTCGTTGAACGTGCGAAAGAACACCCGCGTTATTTTGCTCCTTTGTACGAACGCTACCACGAAGCAATTTTTCGGTATGTGTTCAAACGCGTGGATGAAATCGAAAGTGCGTATGACATCACATCTTGTGTATTCATCAAAGCAATGGGAAGTATCCAAAAATATGAAAATAGGGGAGTCCCATTTTCTTCTTGGTTATTTCGCATTGCGAAAAGCGAATTGTACCAATCTTTCCGCGATAAAAAGGCACAACGTACCGTGAGCATCGATTCTGTTACCTTGAAACAAGTAATGGATGATTTCACCGATGACAGCAGCGAAGAGAACCGCGCAAAATTATTGGCATCATTAGGCAAGTTGAAGGAAGCACAATTGCAATTGATCGAAATGCGTTTTTTTGAAAAACGTTCTTTCCGTGAGATTGGTGAAATTGTGGGGCTTTCTGAAAACAATGCGAAAGTGAAAACCTTCCGTGCCTTGTTGAAATTGAAAGAATTATTTTACCAAAAAGAATAGCTATGATAAAAATGCTACTGGATCGGGAAGAGCCTAGCTCCGAACAAATTCGCCAACGAATGGATTTTGATTCCATTTATGCAGGAGTGAAGTATCAACGATGGATCATGAATCCATGGATTTATGCCTTGGGAGGTGTTTTTACAGCTCTGATTTGTTACTAAACTTGAACGGGAACCATACGATGTAGAAATTAGTTTTTACATTTGTATATGTACCAATTGTTTCGTTCTATTTTATTCCGTTTTGATGCGGAAAAAGTCCATTATTTTGTCGTTGGACTCTTAAAGTTGATGGTGAAATTCCCGCCGAGCAGGTGGATTTTCCGTTCCATCTATCATGTGGAACATCCGTCGTTAGAACGCGAATTTATCGGATTGAAATTCCCAAATCCAGTAGGATTAGCGGCAGGCTTCGATAAGAATGCCAAATTCTTCGATGAAATGGAAAGTTGCGGCTTTGGATTCATCGAAATTGGAACGGTTACCCCGCTTGCTCAACCTGGAAACGACTTGCCGCGTTTGTTTCGCTTGAAAAAAGACGAAGCCATTTTGAATCGTATGGGATTCAATAATGAAGGCGTTCAAGCAGCCGTAAATCACCTGAAAGCAAGAAAAGACAAACGGTTAATCATTGGTGGAAATATCGGGAAGAACAAATGGACACCAAACGAAGAAGCCTTGAACGATTACCTGATTTGCTTTGAGGCGTTATTTGATGAGGTCGACTATTTTGTTGTCAACGTTTCCTCGCCGAATACGCCAAACCTGCGCGCCTTGCAGGAAAAAGGTCCTTTGATGGAATTGTTGTCGACCTTGCAAGAGAAAAACGAGGCGAAACCGAAAGCAAAACCCATTTTACTGAAAATCGCACCTGATTTAACGAATGAACAATTGGATGAAATCATCGAAATCGTTCAGGAGACAAAAATCGCTGGACTCATTGCAACCAATACGACGATCAGCCGTGAAGGACTTCAAACGCCAAGTGCGGAAGTCGAAGCGTTGGGAGCGGGTGGAATTTCGGGTAAACCATTGACCAAAAGATCCACCGAAGTAATTCGTTATATCCACGATCAATCAAAGGGAACGATTCCTATGATTGCCGTTGGAGGAATTCACTCCGCAAAAGATGCCTTGGATAAATTGGATGCTGGTGCTACTTTGGTTCAATTGTATTCGGGCTTCATTTACGAAGGGCCAGGACTCGTTAAAGAAATCAATCAAGCCTTGATAAAACAATCACAACATGTCTGAATTGAAAATCGTTGAATGTCCACGTGACGCCATGCAGGGCATGCATGCATTCGTTCCAACCGAAGCGAAAATCGCATACATCAATCATCTGCTTGACTGTGGATTCGACACCATCGACTTTGGAAGTTTCGTTTCTCCGAAAGCCATTCCGCAAATGCGCGATACAGCAGATGTGTTGAAGGGATTGAACCTGAATACTTCCTCCAAATTATTGGCAATAGTTGCAAACGAACGCGGAGCAAACGATGCGTCATCCTTTGACGAAATTCAGTACTTAGGATACCCCTTTTCCATTTCGGAGCAATTCCAACAACGAAATACGAATACATCCATCGAAGATTCCTTGCATCAAGTGGAGAAATTACAATCCATCGCGCAACAGTCGAACAAAGAATTGGTGGTTTACTTGTCCATGGGATTCGGGAATCCATATGGAGAGGAGTGGAATTCAGATTTGGTCGTGCGTTGGTCTGAACGATTGTTCAAGGACTTCGGCGTAAAAATCTTGGCGCTTTCTGACACCATTGGTTGTGCGGATCCTTCGGATATTCGAACACTTTTCCCCATGCTCCAAGCGGAATTGCCGAAAGTTGAATTTGGAGCACATTTTCATACGGTGCGCGAAAAAGCAACGGGGGTAATTGAAGCAGCGTATGAAGCAGGATGTCGTCGATTT
This sequence comes from Crocinitomicaceae bacterium, assembly GCA_024643725.1. Classification (GTDB taxonomy): domain Bacteria; phylum Bacteroidota; class Bacteroidia; order Flavobacteriales_D; family Crocinitomicaceae; genus UBA952. The sequence continues at coordinate 68,908 of JAHEMJ010000003.1, forward strand.
GACACGGCAGTGAAAGGATTTGGCGGTTGTCCAATGGCGAAAGATGAACTTACTGGTAACCTCGCAACAGAACAATTGTTGGCGTGGATGTCCGAACGAAAAGTGGAAACAGGCTTGGACATGGACGCTTTTCAAAAAGCATTTCTTGCGTCGAGCGCTATTTTTAATTCGTAATTTAGAAGCATGAATCGATTAAAAACGAAAAAAGGACTACTGATTATACTCGTGACGCTTGTGGTTGTCGTGATTGTGGTGACCATGAATCAAAAATCCGAAAAGTCAGAGACGATCGAAACTCCGAAAAAAGAAACTTCGCGCATCGAATACATTTCAACAGATTTCAATCAAAACGCTTTTACGGATGGGAATGAATTGAAATTGTTGAAGGAATTAAAAATCTGTGACACCACGATTCTTGACGGACAGTTGGGATCATGTTCACCGAAATTCTTCCGTTTTTTCAAATTGAATGATCAAGTATCCTTACGCAATGCTTTTTTATTGTTGGTCAATGGGGCCGCGTATCCGAATGATCCAGAGAACTTTAAGTCCAGACGTATTCTGATTTTTGAACGTGAGAAAGGACAGTTGGTCTTGACAAATACGATCAAAGGGAACCTGATTGAGCGACGTAAAAATGGACCATCAACATATGATGATTTAGTCATTCGTTTTCGTTTAGCTGAATACGACGAAGCCTACCATTGTGTGTTTAAATGGAAGGATGGTAAATACGCGTACGATTCCTGCGAAGAATTGTATTCTTATTATTGCAAAGGAAAAGTGAAGCCAGAACTCAAAGATTCCGTTTCCATCGAAGTGAACAAAATCCTCCATGACGAAAAGCTGCTTCATTAGTATCGTTTTACTGCTCGTATTGACATCCTGTACAGGAAGTGTGCGAACGGATACCGTAGACTTTACGCAAGCGTTCACCGACGGCAATAGCAAAGTGTGGATGATCAACAAAGTACGCTCTCAAGATGGCGCTTACACCATGCCAGAGCAATTAAAACAAGAAGTCATCGTCTTTTACGAATCTGGAAATTGCTTCTTGACGAATCTTCAAAAATTAAGCAAGGGAAAAGGAGTACATGGACGCTTGGAATTCAATCACGAAAAACACCAAGTCACCATTTTTTTTCCTTCAGAAACGCGTGAATTTGAATTTGAATTTACCAATGAAAATCAGTTAAACCTCTATCCTTTGGAAGGCTCGGATTATCCTTTTGCCTTGGAATTGATTCCGTTTCCGGAGTTTCGTTAGGTTTTTAAGTAGTTGAGAAAATGATGCTTAAGTCGTTCTTAATCCGGTTATTGAGTTGCGGATGAACGGATTTATTATTAAATTTGTTTTAAGGAAATCATTATAGATTTCTAAGTAAATAAAGGAACGATTAAAGTATAACCAAAGATAATTTTTAATTCTATGAAAAAGATAACGTTGATCGTTTTAGCAATAATCTGGATTGCTTTGTTGGTTATTTTAATCATGGCTTTGACTGATTTTTTTCAAGACAATGTTTTCCAAAACCACAAGTTAGTTGTAGGATTTGGATTCATTGCTACAACAGGATTTATTAGAATGGCCATTAAAAAACGGATGAATCCAAGTACCATTTAATGAGATGGCGCGCCACTGTAACTAACTTAATTTCATTTGCACATGTCGAAAAACGTTATTCCATCTAGTTACGATCGACAAACGGTACGAATCATACCTGTCGTATATGTTGTGCTCATTTCCCTTTTAGTTTTCACAAAAACTCAAATTCCCTTTATTCTCAGCATGTGTATCCTATTTCTTATTTCTATAGGTGCTTCGTTGATACTTATTCCATGGAGAATCTATAGGAATGAATCTGAACTTGTTTTTCAACGAGTGGCTGGTAACATTTCTATTTCACTGACAGAAATTGAAAAAATAGATAAAATTGACTTTTCAGATTTAAAAAGAAACATGGGGATTCATGGCTTGCTCGGTTATTATGGAAACTATAGCTTCAACGGTTTAAGATCGGTGAAAGTAATGTCGAAAAGCAAATTGAATTTGGTGCTTATTCAGTCAACAACTAAAGAACCATTGGTTGTTTCTGTTGACGATGTTGGATTTTTAAGTAATTTTTAATTCATATATTCTGTTAGATGGCACAATTTAAATTTATCTCTCCGGGATCACTTTATTCAGCAAGAAGTGTACAAGCAAGGACAAGAACTGGAAATTCATATTCCTTGTCGCCAAATCAATCTGTTTGTATTCCTGACGAAGAATTAACGGATCTTCAACTAAAATTGGATTATCACGAACAGGTTTTAGGTAAGGAGAATTTGCATGTTAACCATAAGCATTTTTTGGTGTTTCTTTCATTTCGAAAAGCATTTCCATTGAATTACATTGATCTGATGTTTCGAAATCGTTTACAAACACTACCCGTATCTCAAGAACAGTTTGATTTTCCTATGAAATCGAATGAATTCGTAAACAATGAGGATATTGTCGATAAAAAAACGATGGGATTTAAAGCGATGGTATTACTTTCCATTGCGCTATGTTTCATTCAATCCCTCATTTTATGGAAGTCCGATTCAGGAATGGAAGGCTATCCACTTTATTGCTACTTCTCAGGTTTTTCCTTACTCGGATTCCTTCTCATGTTACGTCCTAAAAAAGTGCTGTATCAAGACCAATTTCGTTTAAGGCAAATAAGTTACTTGCTTTATTCCATTGCTTTTCTATTTGTTTTCCCAATTGCAGGGTTAACCTTTTCCATGGTTATTTTACTCGTAATCATGGGTTTAGGTTTTTATCGGCTAAATAAGTCGTGGAAAATTTCATAAGGATTGATTATCACGCATAAACTTGGTGGGATCATTCTACTTTCGTTGTGAATTGAATCGGTTTCCAGAGTTTCATTAGATTTAAACAACCTTAAGCAATTCTGATTAAATCTTTTTCAATCGATGTTTTAAGTGTGGGATGAACGGATCTTACAGTAATGAGGTCAACTTTTATTCCGAGTAATTCGGATAATTCTTGTTCCAATCCGATTAGTTCTAATAAATTAAACTTCGTATCAAAATCAATCAATAAATCGAGGTCACTATTTTGGTTTTCTTCCCCACGTGCATATGAACCAAAAACACCAATCAGCGTAGGTTTAATTCTTTTAAGGACATTCTTGATGATTGTTTCTTGATTACTTGTAATCATTGGAAGAAGTACTATTTTTTTTTATTATTCAAGAATAATTTCCGAGTGAATAGTTTTACTTTTTCGTCGGTCTTTGCTTATTTGAATATTTCTATTTTGCTCTAAAATGGGAGATAATCCGATTAGTTGTCTACGCGAATTAATTTTAGGATTATTTTCAATTTTTGGGTCATCATGCCAAACATTATAAAATTCAGAACTGTTTTTTTTCTTTCCATAAAGAACATTAAAATCATTTATTGCGCCATATTGATATGCAGGTAAGAAACCTTGACGAACACTTGAAATTAATGCTTCATTTATATCATTGCGAGGACTACTAAAATAATGAATGAGCATGATGTATGTTCTGTAGTCGTCAATTGAAGGACCATAAAATAATACGTCTTTATACGCTTCAACTGAGTCTTGGTAATAACTTGATAATCCAATTAATTGTTCTCCAGGGAAACCGTAATTGTCAATTATATTTTTAATTACATTAAATTGTTTTCGGTTATTATTTATCCATTGAATTCCATAAATGGTATGTCTAAACAATATAAAACCATTGTTTACTTTGTTTGTAAATTCTTGGTCAATGACATATAAGCTATCAATTGTCTTAGAGACTGAAATGTTAATTGATGCTTTGTAAACTGTTCTTAAACTATCATAAAATAAGAGGGAATTCTTTGTCTGTGAATAATTAAACACTTTAGATGTTATTTCATTATCCCGAATGATCCAAAATGGTACTCCTTGGATAAAGCATTTTCTTAACCATTTGTCTGCATTCGAAGTGTCATTTTGAATACAAGATATTTGTAATGCTTTTATGCAATGTTTGGCATAAATGAAATCATAGGAATTATAAATTGTGTCTAGTCGTTTTGAAGCCGTAGATAAATTATTTGAAAGAATATCATTGTCAATTCGGTTAAAAGTTTTTTGATATTCAAAGTAGTTTTGACCGAATAAATCTATCCAGCATAATGAAATAAATATTGTTAAAACTACTTTCAAAAGCAAATGTTTAAATAACTATTTAATTCAAATTGGAAATAAAAGTAATCACCCCTCACATCCACTGCGAATTCTTGAAATTTCTTCTTTCTTGACCTTATAAAATTCCCTTGGAGTGTTCTTTTTGTACAAGGCTAAATACTTTTCACCATTCTCACAATCATGAAGAATAAAGTATAGATGCATGATATTCCAATAATCATTTGAATGTAGTTCTTTTTGTTTGAGGTAAGCGGCGATTGATTTTTCGTACAAAATGGAATCTTTACTTAAAACGTTGAAACTTTTGTAATATGCCATTCCTAAATCCTGGTAATACCAATCGAGATTGGTAGTGAATTGAGTGGTGTCAAGTAAAAGTAAGTCATATAGAATGTTGACAAGTGTAGCCGAATCTTGCGGCGTACAAGTTAACTTGACTTGTGTTTTACGGTATTCTTTGTAATCGGTGATGTGACGATACAAGCATTTGTTTTTAATCTTAAGGATTTCATCATTGGGAAGTTGTTCTTCAGTAGGTGTCATCGAAAGATAAAGATCCACATGTGTAATGACCTCTTCACATTCATTTAGAGCATTCAGCTTATTCAGGTAATACGCAATATTGTAATGATCCAAATTAGATAAATTTTTAATGTGCCTAATTTGAACCACCGCATTTTGGAGGTCAGCGGAATCCTTTGAAAATATCCAGGTGCAAGCATATGCCTGGGATAAATCTCGGTGGTATAAGTCCAAATTAGCATCAAACTGATTCGTGTCTAGCGCCAGAAGTTCATGAAGTACGGTAGAAAAAATGACGGAATCAACAATTTGGCAACCAAGTGTCTTGTGCTGCTTTTGGTAAACTGCATAATCGGAGGTCATTTGCGCACTGACAAGGTTTGATAGCGAAAGAAACAAAATGATTAAGTAAAATTTCATAAATCCAGTTAAGCAAAAATTCTATTTACAGTCCGCAGATATTATCTTTTGTTATTGAAGCGATAAGCCAAACCAAAACTGATGCAATTTGCATTTCCATTCACTCTGATTTGAGTGTTAACCGGTGCTTGATTTGTCACGGTGTAGCTAAAAGGGATGATCATTCCTCTGCTTAGTCCAAACTGATGTCGGTAAGCAATGGTGAACAGAATGTGATTGCTTAATCGAAGGTCTTTACTTATTCCTAAATATGCCGTAGGAAAAAGTTTGTTGTTGTAATGGTAGGAATAGTTGTAGGTTAAAAAGACTTGATTCGTATTAATAGGGTCCGTCGTAAATTCGGCACCTCCGCTTCCACTTCCGATACCGCTTAAGTAGGATAATGAAATTCCTCCGTTAACATTGCACAAATACCTATTCGTTTTTGGAAAGGAAAGCATCCTTCTTTGCATGCCTAAATCAAGCGTAAATAAATTGAAAAGACTAGACCCACTTAATCCAGTGGCATATTTTTGATTTCGAATCCACAGCCAATACGAATCAATGGAAACGCCAGGTTGAAAAGACCAATTATTTTTCCATCCAATGGTAGCGTTTAAGCGCGTACTAGAACCCGGTCCTGTGGCGTTTTTGAAGACATTATCCGAATAATTTAGGAACTTGCATTGATTCATAAATCCACCTTGATGCAGTTGAATTAATATCGCTTTCGAAGATTGAAAACGATTTTTAATCGCGACTAATTTTTTTGCTTCTTTGCGATCGACACTATCCAACAATAAGGTGTTTATTTCAGCATTTTTTTTGTTTTTCGTCCAGGTGTAATGGATGCCCAAATGGACACTGTTTCCTGAATACGAGTAGCTGCCATTGGAAAAAGAAACGAAGTTGCTAAAATTGTATTCCATGGAGTAAATCGGGCGAAAAGACCCTTTGAAACTTAAATCAATACCGAGCAAATTTTTATTTTTCAATGGGAATTCATAACCCAATTGCAGCGATATAAAAGGATTAAGTGACTTTTCAAATGTATAGATGGTTTTTGAATACGACTGATCTGAGTAAGTAGAGTAGCTCGATTCAGCATTTCTAATAAATCTAACTCCACCGTTAAGCCCAATGGAGAAAAAGTTTTTCTTAACGGGAATTTTATAGTGTAATCCAGCACCTAGATTACTGAGTAGAATAGATCCGGAAGACCTACCTATATTTGCTGGATAAGGGAAATAACTGATGTTTTCTAGACCAAAATTGATGTCGCAACGAAGGTTTTTAGGAAGTTGTATTCCGTAGCTTGCATTTAGCGAGGTATGAATATTCGAAAGATTGTCCAACGGTCTGTTTTCACCAATGGTTTTATTCTTGGTCATTCCTATTCCCGAACTCATTCCAACGGTGAAGGTGTTTCCTTTCTGTGCGTTAAGTAATTGGGACAGAACGAGGGAAATGATGATCAGGCAGTATTTCATAAAAATGGCTTGTAAGGAATACTAATTTCTTGCAATCCATTAGTAACCGTGTGTAAATTTTTTTGTGTTTAGTAAAGGTATGTTTTTTTTTCAATCGTGTAATTGAGGAATGACAAAACAAAATACTATCCGACGCCTTCAAAACCCCTCATACGCGCCTAATCCAAATAACGCAAAATCGTATTTTGCAGGATCTTGCTCGTCGTAGCTTCTAAAGAGTTCAATCAGTTCTTCGTTTGTTTTCCAATCGTTTTGTGAGCGGGTGAGGAGTCCGAGTTTGCGGGCGACATTGCCTGTGTGGACATCCAAGGGAATCATGAGTTCGGAGGATGAAATACTCTTCCAAAGTCCGAAATCGACGCCTTTGTCGGCTGAACGGACCATCCAACGTAAAAACATAATCAGTCGTTTGGACGCGGAACCGGAAGCTGGATTCGAAACGTGCTTTTGTGTGCGTGACAAGTGTTCTCCTTGGAAAAATCGTGCTCGAAAAGCACAAATGCGTTCTTTTAAGTTGTCTTCAGGAACTTGTTTGGAGAATGCGGATTCTAGTCCGCCGTGCTGCGTGTAAACGTGATTTAAACAGGAGAAGAATCCACCCAGGTCTTCGTTGTTGAAAGTTCTGTGTACGAAGTTGCTTGGAATTTCACCTTTGTAGGACATGATGTAATCATAGGGCGAATTTCCCATGATGGACAACACACGTTCGCCACTTTTGACAATGCTTTTTCTGTTGCCCCAAGCTATCATGGAAACGATGAAAGCGACAATTTCAATGTCTTCTTTTTGTATAAAGCGGTGGGGGAGTTGAATCGGATCTTCTTCTAGAAAACGTGGGTGCTCATAATGAGCCGCTTTGAAATCGAGAAATTCGTGCAGTTCAGCTGGACTCACAACGCTTAGATGAAGTTTCCGTCGCTCATCACGAGCGAACGATCGGCCATTTGTGCGAAAGATTCATTGTGCGTGACAATCACAAAGGTTTGTTTGAATTCCTCGCGTAATTGAAAAAACAATTCATGCAATTCTTGCGCGTTTTTGGTGTCCAAGTTTCCAGATGGTTCATCCGCAAAGATCACCGCAGGTTGATTCATCAAGGAACGACAAACTGCGACACGTTGCTGCTCTCCACCGGATAATTCAGATGGTTTGTGCGTGGTACGGTGTCCAATGTTTAATTTTTGAAACAAATGCTGGGCACGTTCTTCCGCTTCTTTTTTGCTTTTCCCTCCGATTAGTGCTGGCAACATGGCGTTTTCCAAGGCGGAAAATTCAGGTAGCAATTGATGAAACTGAAAAATGAATCCAATGGAGGTATTGCGGAAATCCGCTAGACCTTTGGATGAAAGGGTGAATGGATTAACGCCATCAATAAGTAATTCACCAGCATCCGGACGGTCTAATGTTCCGAGTATTTGTAGCAAAGTCGTTTTTCCAGCGCCGGATGATCCAACGATGGAAATCACTTCACCAGAAGCAACAGTCAAGTCGACGCCTTTCAGAATGGAAAGGTCTCCGTACGATTTTTGTATGCCTGTTGCTTTTAACATTTAGTCTAGTTTTAGGTTATGGCCCATTTTGTCACGCTTCGTCTCCAAGTAATGTTGATTGTGAACATTGCTCTGTACTTCCAACGGAACATTCTCTACGATCTCTAAACCGTAGCCAATCAGTCCGGTGCGTTTTTTTGGATTGTTGGACATCAAGCGCATTTTAGAAATGCCAATGGAACGAATGATTTGTGCGCCAATTCCGTAGTCTCTTTCGTCTGCTTGGAATCCTAATTTTTCGTTTGCTTCGTAGGTATCTAATCCTTCTTCTTGCAATTTGTAGGCTTTCAATTTATTCAATAGTCCGATTCCACGTCCTTCTTGATTCATGTAGACAATCGCACCTTTTCCTTCTTTTTCAATGACTTCCATCGCTTTGTGCAATTGTGGTCCACAGTCGCAACGACAAGAACCAAAAATGTCTCCAGTCAAACAAGAGGAGTGAACACGAACCAATACCGGTTCATCTTTCGTCCATGTTCCTTTTGTTAATACTAAATGATCTTGGTCATTGCTCGTGTCTTTGAATGCGCGCAATTGGAAATCACCGAATTCCGTAGGCATGTGAACAGAAACTTGTTCTTCAATCAAGGACTCGTGTTCGACACGGTATTTGATCAAATCCTCAATGGAAACGATTTTTAAGTCGAATTTCTTCGCAATTTCAATTAAACTTGGTACACGCGCCATCGTTCCATCTTCGTTCAAGATTTCAACGATGACTCCAGCTTCTTCGAATCCAGCTAAGCGGGATAAATCCACCGCTGCTTCAGTGTGTCCTGCTCGACGTAAAACGCCGCCTTTACGAGCACGTAATGGAAAAATGTGTCCAGGTTTTCCTAATTCTTCCGGACGGATGCTTGGGTCAATCAAAGCTAAAATCGTTTTGGAACGATCGCTGGCAGAGATTCCGGTTGTACATCCGTGTCCAATTAAATCGATGCTCACGGTAAACGGAGTTTCATAGGCAGCTGAATTATTGCGCACCATCATTTCTAAGCCCAATGCATCGCAACGTTCCTCGCTGATTGGAGCACAGATGAGTCCGCGTCCATGAGTCGCCATGAAATTGATGACTTCTGGTGTTGCGTTTCTTGCTGCTGTTAAAAAGTCGCCTTCGTTTTCACGTCCCTCGTCATCCACGACAATGACAACGCGTCCTTGTTGGATTTCGGCAATGGCTTCTTCTATGGTGTTTAATTGAAAATTCATGTGTTAAAAATAAGGATTTTATTGGGATGAGACTTCGCAGGGAAGCATCACGCAATGCGTTTAAGTGTTTCTAAATAGTAGTTCCAAAACTTCTGCACGGATGAAATTTGTACTTTTTCATCTGGAGAGTGTGCCGCGCGGATGTTTGGTCCGAATGAAATCATGTCCACTCCTGGTAATTGTTTTCCGAGGATTCCACATTCCAATCCGGCGTGACATGCTTTCACATGTGGCTTTTCGTTGTACATTTCTGCGTACAAGTTTTCCATCAAGCGCAAGATGCCTGAATTTGGATTCGGTTTCCATCCTGGATAGTCTCCTGTTTGTTCGACTTGACATCCTGCATTTTCAAAGGCGCCACGCATCACCATGCACACTTCGCGTTTCGTTGATTCAACGCTACTTCGTTGCAAGGATTGTGAAACAAAACTTCCGTCCTTGATGATAATTCGCGCTAAACTGGAAGAAGTTTCCACCAATCCAACAATGTCTGGACTCATTCTATAAACGCCATTGTGAACGGAACAAAGCAAGGAAATGATTTTGGTGAAATCACCATCAGCCATGGCCTGTTCTGTTGAAGACGCTGCTTGAAGTTCGAATTGACAATTCGGTTCAATGCTGCTGTATTCTTCTTTTAACGTTGCAGTAATTTCCGCGAAAACGGTTTTTACTTTGGCTACATCCGTACTGGAAATAACCGCGGTCGCTTCACGTGGAATGGCATTGCGCAAACTTCCCCCATCGAAGGAAATCAATTGGATATTCGTCGCTTGTTTCAGTTCCCAAAGCATTCTCACCATCCATTTGTTCGCGTTTCCACGTCCTTTATCGATGTCCATTCCGGAATGACCACCCAACAATCCGCGAACGGAAAGTGTGAACGTTTCTCCTTCGACAGGAACCTGTCCGTATGTGTAAGTGGTATTCGTGTCTATTCCTCCGGCACAACCGATGGAAAGTTCGTCGTCGTCTTCTGTGTCGATGTTCAATAAAATCGAACCACTTAAAAAGCTTGGATCCATTTTAATGGCTCCCGTCATTCCTGTTTCTTCATCGATGGTAAAAAATGCTTCAATCGCCGGATGTGGAATATCCGTCGAAGACAAAATCGCCATAATCGCTGCCACTCCGATTCCGTTGTCCGCACCTAAGGTTGTTCCGTTTGCACGTACCCAATCACCATCGACCAACATCTCAATTCCTTGTTGATCAAAGTCGAATGATGTATCTGCATTTTTTTGATGCACCATGTCCAAGTGCGCTTGAAGAATAACGGTTGGACGATTTTCCATTCCAGCAGTTGCTGCTTTGTAGATGTATACGTTTCCAATCGCATCTTCTGCGGTTTTCAAGTTCAAGGATTTTCCGAAATCCACCATGAATTGACGCACGCGTTCTTCTTTTTTCGAAGGACGTGGAACGGCATTTAAATCAGCAAAGTGATTCCACAATGCGTTTGGTTGTAGGGCTCTTACTGACATACTTATGGGAATTTAGGATATTGTAAAAAATTCGGATCTCTTTTTTCAAGGAAGGCATGTTTTCCTTCTTGCGCTTCTTCGGTTAAATAATAGAGTAGGGTTGCATCGCCAGCCAATTCCATTAAACCGTGTTGTCCGTCTAGTTCGGCATTCATCGCGCGTTTAATCATGCGGATTGCCAATGGACTTCTTTTCATAATGGTGCGTGACCATTCAACTACCGTGTCCTCCAATTGATCGAAAGGAACCACTTTGTTGACCATGCCCATTTTCTCTGCTTCTTCGGCTGTATATTGATTACACAAGAACCAAATTTCACGTGCTTTTTTCTGTCCGACGTGTCTCGCTAAATACGAGGAACCGAATCCACCGTCAAAACTCCCCACTTTCGGTCCAGTTTGACCAAAAATCGCATTTTCTGAGGCAATCGTTAAGTCACACACGACGTGTAATACGTGTCCACCACCAATCGCATACCCATTGACCATCGCAATGACCGGTTTAGGCAGGGAACGAATGGCTTTATGTAAATCCAAAACATTTAAACGCGGAACACCATTTTCTGAAATGTATCCACCGACACCTTTGACGTTTTGATCTCCACCTGAACAGAATGCTTTGTCGCCTTCTCCGGTAAGTACCACAACATTAATGTCAGGACGCTCACGACAAATGTTCATCGCGTCTAACATTTCGAAATTCGTTTCTGGACGAAACGCATTGTATACTCTCGGACGATTAATCGTGATTTTACCTATTCCTTCGAAGAACTCGAATTTAATGTCTTCGTATTTTTTAATTGTTTGCCAATTACGCGTAGCCATAAAAAAAGTTTTTGCAAAGGTACAACATCCGATGGCAATGGAATGTTTCTTTTGGAAGAAATTATCTATCCAATTCGGACAGATGTCATGCTCAAACTTCCAGCTAAAAGGGCGTCGTTGAACAGGCTCAATTCTTCGTCTTTGGTTTTTAGTCCAAGGGAATAGAGTAGGGGAATGTAATGGTCTGGCGTTGGAACAGCAAGTTGCATCGCACTTGGACCTTTCTGGTAATCGATGATGGCTTGGAAATTTCCGTCCACCAAATGTTGATTGATGTATGTTCTAGCTTCCATTGCCCAATCGTATCCGTAACCAATGTCGTTGATGCGACCAAAGTCCACGCGACCAAGGTTGTGAACGATGTTTCCACTGCCAATAATCAGCACTCCTTTTTCGCGCAAAGATTGTAATTGTTTCGCTAAATCAAAGTGCCATTGCATGGGTTTTCCATAATCGATGCTCAACTGAATGACCGGAATATCCGCTTCTGGATAAAAATGTTTGAGTATGCTCCATGTTCCGTGATCCAATCCCCAGGCATCGTCTAAATCGACATGCGTTGGTGCCAATAGTTTCTGTGTTTCCATCGCCAAATCTGGACTTCCAGGAACGGGATATTGCACATCGAACAAAGCTTGTGGGAATCCACCGAAATCGTGAATGGTTGGCGGCATGGACATCGCTGTCACTTTTGTTCCATTGGTCAACCAGTGTGCAGAAATACACAGAATCGCATTCGGTTTCGGAATGGAACTTGCTGCTGTTCGAAATCCTCTTACGAAGTCGTTTTCTTCAATGGCATTCATTGGACTTCCATGTCCAACAAAAAAAAACCGGCATTTTCGGTGTCTTTGAAAATCCGTGCGATATGCGATTTAAATCAGCTAAACTTGTCATGCTAAGTCCTATGGTTGATAATCCAATGAGTTTGAGGAAATTTTTTCGTTCCATAGCACAAAATTACGCTTAAATGAATCTCCAATTGCTTGATTTAAGTCAAGACTTTTGCTTAGTTGATTTGAATTTCATCAATGAAAATCCACGGCATGTTTCCTTCGCCGGGAAGTCCCGATGGAATGGTTGGTGAACCCGTAATGGTCAATCGCAGGATTTGCGTTTTTCCTTTGTAGGGAAGATTCCAGATTTCTGAGTTTGGAGCATATCCATCTAGACTGACTCCTTGGCCCATTCCGATTCCGTTGTTTCGTTTGGGTAAAACGGATTCGATTCCCAATTGATACGGTGCATGAATCCAACTGTTTTCGTCTTGCAGAAAACTCACTTTTACTTCGTGTATATTCGTCACTTTTCCAAGGTCAATTTCCAATACAATGACATTTGTGTCGAATCCAATCCATTCGTGTCCTTTCCAAGGACGCGCACCGTACTGGCCATCGAATAACACAACGTCACTTGCATTGTATTTTGGACTCGGTTGGGTGATGTAGTTTACTTTTGCTCCAAGTCCTAGGTGATTCGTAATGACAATGTGCTGCGTAATGCTTGGGTCCTCCGGATGAATGGTGAACTCCGCTTTTTTGGTTTTCTTTTTCGTACGCATTACGGGGAATGAAAGCGTTGATTCCTTCAGTTTTCCATCTTCGATCAACATTCCGGTGGACTGTAATTCGATGCCGGTATTGGTGCGAATGGTTTTCAAGGATGCTTTCAGCGCACTTTTGGAATAGTTGACTTTCCAATGATCCATCAGCGGAAAATGTGTTTGAACGAGTACACGTAAAAAATCAGGGTACTTCAGTCTATTCGTGCTCCACAACGCTTCACTCAAGGCAATGGCACGTGGATAGGCCATGTATTCTACTTTTGAAAATGTGGGAATGTATTCGGTCCAGATGTTCGCTTGTCCACCTAAAATATACGCAGCCACTTCCGGACTTGCATCCGCAGGACAAGGATTAAACGAAAGGACTTTTTCGAGTGATGTGTAACCGCCAATCGCCAAAGGCTCATCTTTTCCTTTTCCTTGGTAATGGTCGAAATAACAATGAGATCCCGGCGTCATTACAACGTAATGTCCTTGCTTTGCCGCTTCGAGTCCACCGTCGAATCCACGCCAAGACATCACCGCCGCATTTGGGGAAAGTCCACCTTCGAGGATTTCGTCCCAACCAATCATTTTCTTTCCTTTGGACGTAACAAACGCATCCATTTGACGGATGAAATAACTTTGCAATTCATGTTCATCCTTCAAGTGATTTGCGGACATGATTCCTTGGCATTTTGGACAATTGTGCCAACGCGTTTTTGGTGCTTCGTCTCCGCCGATGTGAATGTACTCTCCAGGGAACAAGGGAATTACTTCGGATAAAATATCCTGCAAGAACTGAATGCTCTCTGGCTTGGAACAGAAGATGTCATCGAAAATCCCCCAAAGTCCTTCAACGCCTTGTTGTTTCCCCGTACATGAGAATTCAGGATACGCCGCCAAAGCTGCTCGTGCATGTCCGGGCATTTCGATTTCAGGAACGATGGTCACGTATTTCTCCGCTGCATACGCCACGACTTCCTTAATTTGTTCTTGCGTATAGAATCCACCGTAGCGTTCGTTGGTATAGGTTCTTGGAGTCGTCGTGTAATGTTCGTTCACGGTACTGTCTCTCCATGCACCAATTTCCGTCAATTTGGGATATTTTTTGATTTCAATGCGCCATCCTTGGTCATCAGTTAAATGCCAGTGGAAGGTGTTGAATTTGTAGAAGGACATCAAGTCGATGAAGCGCTTCACTTCCTCCACCGTGAAGAAATGACGGGCAACATCCAAGTGTAGTCCGCGCCATTGATAATTGGGAAAATCTTTTACAAAACATTTTGGCAACGAAAACCCATTTTCGTTTCGCTGAATCAATTGCATGAGGGAAGTCATCGCATAATAACAGGAAGCATCGCTCGAATAGGAAATCGTAATGCGATCAGCGACATTGATGCTGTAGGAATCTTGTTTGACATTCACCAATTTCTTAAAATTCACCATCCCATTTTGAACATCTGTTTGAATGGTTAATCCATGAAACGTTTCTCCGAGGAATGTGAATTGCGCGAGAAGTCCAGGATGAATTTCCGATGGATTCACCGTTAATGCTTGGTTCAGTTGAAAAGTGCCCTCGCTTTGAACGTACGTAACAGGAGAGGGGAGGATACTAGAAATTTGTCCGTAAACGGGTAAAATCATCCAGCAAAAAAGAAAGTAAATTACATTTTTCATCCCTTAAAATTAGGTGTTTTTTGTCTGCTTTTTGTCCTTCGAAATGAAAATTACCTTCCTGCCTCCGCTCAATTCATTAACTTTGTCCAAAATCAACGAATGAAAGTCTACAATAACATCCTCGAAACCATTGGGAATACGCCATTGGTGCGCATCAATAAATTAACCGCTGATATTCCTGCTCAAGTTTTCGCGAAAGTAGAAACAACGAATCCAGGAAATTCTGTCAAAGATAGAATGGCGGTAAAAATGATTGAAGATGCAGAAGCTGCAGGATTGTTAAAGCCAGGTGGAACGATCATCGAAGGAACTTCCGGAAATACTGGAATGGGATTGGCATTGGCAGCGATTATTAAAGGATACAAATTGGTGTGTGTGTTGAACGACAAACAATCCAAAGAAAAAATGGATATCCTTCGAGCTGTCGGTGCGGAAGTAGTGGTTTGTCCAACGGCGGTTGAGCCGACGGATCCACGTTCATACTATTCCGTTTCTCGTCGCTTGGCACAAGAGATTCCAAATTCATGGTACGTGAATCAGTATGATAATTTATCAAACCGTCAAGCGCACTACGAATCGACAGGTCCAGAGATTTGGGAACAAACCGAAGGGAAAATCACACACTTTATCGTGGGAGTTGGAACGGGTGGAACCATTTCTGGCGTAGGAAAATACTTGAAAGAAAAAAATCCAAACATCAAGATTTGGGGAATCGATACCTATGGATCCGTATTTAAAAAATACAAGGAAACCGGGATTTTCGATGAAAATGAAATTTATCCATACATCACGGAAGGAATCGGCGAGGACATTCTTCCCGCAAACGTAGACTTCGACGTGATCGATTTATTTGAAAAAGTAACCGACAAAGATGCAGCGGTTTACACGAGACGAATTGCACGTGAGGAAGGAATTTTCGTTGGAAACTCTGCTGGTTCGGCGATTAAAGGATTGATTCAATTGAAAGATCAGTTGACAGCGGACGATGTGGTGGTGGTTTTATTCCATGACCATGGAAGTCGTTACGTTGGGAAAATTTTCAACGACGATTGGATGCGCGAACGAGGATTTTTAGAAGAAAACATTGTCACAGCGGCCGACCTTGTGGCGAAACATGCAGACAAGCCATTGGTTTCTTTGTATGCGGAGGAATTGGTGTCACATGCCATTGCGAAAATGCGCAATTTCGGCATCAGTCAAATTCCAGTGATGAAAGATGGCGTGTTTGTGGGATCCATTGACGACAGTCATGTGTATCAATTGTTGGTGGAAGATCCAAGCTTGCGCGACGCACCGATTTCGTCCATTATGAACGCACCTTTTCCAGTGGTCAATCACGCGGCGCACATCGAGGACATTTGCAAGTTGATTAACAAGCAAACGCCAGCGGTTTTGGTGCAATTGGAGAACGGTAAGTTTCACATTGTTTCACGTTACGACGTTATTTCAGCCATTTCCTAATGATCGGTAGAAACTTCGTCGATCAAATGGGGCGAAGTGTTCGCATTCCCCTGGAGCCCAAGCGAATCATTTCCTTGGTTCCTTCACAAACGGAATTATTGCACGACCTTGGATTAACGCAGGAAGTTGTCGGTGTAACGAAGTTTTGCATTCATCCGGAATCGTGGTTTCGTGTGAAGCAACGAGTCGGTGGGACAAAGCAATTGAACATCGATCTCATTCGCTCTTTGCAACCTGATTTGATCATCGGAAACAAAGAAGAAAATACCAAAGAGGACATCGAAGAACTTTCCAACGAATTCCCCGTGTGGATGAGTGACATTTCCACCTTTGATGATGCGTTGAATGTGATTGATGTCCTGGGGGATATGGTCAACCGCAAGGACGAAGCAACGTTATTAGTCGAAGAAATCACCGAAGCTTTTGCTTCCCTTGAAAACCTCGGACAACAAAAAACCTTCCTGTACTTCATTTGGGATGATCCCGCTTTTTTAACAGGAAAAAACACCTTTATTGATTCCATGTTAACGAAAATCGGATACAAAAACGCCTGTGACTTGGAACGTTATCCAGCGTTGACTGATTGTCCAAATGTTCAACCAGACGTCGTTTTTCTCAGTTCTGAGCCTTATCCATTTAAGGAAAATCACCGTCAGAAGTTTCAACTAATGTTTCCCAAAGCAGACATTCGCTTAATTGATGGCGAAATGTGCTCGTGGTATGGATCACGTATGAAGTTGGCAGCGAATTATTTTGAGAACTTCGCACCGCTGGATTTGTAATTTTGGGGTAACTTTTAACCAAGCACGAATTTTAAATGATTTGATTAATTCGTCAAACTCATTATATTTGTTTTAAATCAATACAAAGATGTCTACTGCTGAACTTAACCAAACGAAACTAGATTTGATTGCTTGGATTAATCGGCTATCAGATGAGAATATGATTGCGTTTCTTGATGGACTTAAAAAATCAAAATCCAAAGATGATTGGTGGGATGATCTTTCCGAAAATCAACAGAAAATGGTGAGAAATGGACTTGATGACATTGAAAGTGGGAAGGTGATTTCCTCGGCTCAATTTTGGGAAGAACTGAAAAATGGCTGAGAAAAAGATCTTCACGGTTGAATATTCTAAGCAGTCTTTAGAAAACGCAAAAGAAATAGTCAATTATCTACGGAAGAATTTTTCGGAAAAAGAAATAACTAATTTCTACAAAGTCTTAGCTGATTTTGAAAAAATAATTATACTGTATCCGACAATCTATTCAGAGTCTAAAAAGAAAAAAGTTAGAAAAGCTGTTTTAAGCAAGGTTCTTTCTGTTTACTATTTAGTTAAAAAGAAAAATATTTCAATCGTTGCGATTTTAGATAATCGATGGGATGAAACTGGTAAACTGAATCCACAATAAATTTTACTTTATTAATCCAAAAAACCATTTTATTTTCAACTTAATCTCCCTTCCCTTAATTATTCAACGCTCCTTGCTCAATCCAACGTTTAATGGTTTTTACACCACATGAATCTGGACCATTCGATGGCAATGGAGGCATAATTATTCCTGTTGTGTCGTGCATTAATGTTTGGACGAGTTGTCCAGAAAGCGCAAACGGCAAAATCTCCGCGTACGTATCGAAATTCACACCACCCGCACCTGGATTACTGTGACAAGGCATACAATAGTCGCTAATGATGGGAAATACTTCGGATTGAAAGGAAACCGAATCACTGATCACACATGGAACATATTCGGTGGTCTTCGGTGAGACATGTTCTTTTTCACAGGAGAAGAACATGACAACGAGTGAAAGGACAAACAATTTTTTCATATGCAAGATTACTCCTCGCATGTGATTGCAATGTGAATCCAAGGTTAAATCAATTTAAAGAACATGAAGAATTTGTGAAGGAATAGGCGTGTAGCGTTTGGATTGTACTTCTGTGGCGTTGCTCCTTCTAAACTGAACGTTTTCTGTGCTAACTAGAGATTATCTTTCAAAATAATTCATGAGTGCAACAAATGAATTAAAACGAACGGTTTCTTTAGCTGTAGAACCAAAGCCATATGACACGTGTATGAAATCCATATTCGCTAATGAAGCCGCAGATTCATCACTATCCGTATCGCCTATATATACTGGGTTTTTTAAAGAATATTTTTTTTTCATTCTTGAAAGCATTTCATGTTTTGGTATTCCGGACATACCATGACAGTCAAAGTCAATAATCATCGGATTTAATCCTGAAAATGAAAGAAAAACGTTCATGTACCAATCTTGACAATTGCTAACTAGGAAGATTTTGTACGAATTAGACAGCATTTTTATTCCTTCGATCACGCCGTCAAAAAAGATACCACCTTCAGAATTTAAGGATTCAATTTCACCATTGTTGAGAATATCCAATAAATTAGCGTGTTGATCTTGAAGCCCTGGCAAAATTAGTTCGATGCATTTTTCGAAAGGATAACCTGCTACACTTTCGATTTGTTCAGCTGTAATGTTTTGATTAATTCCAAGTTTAGATAAGCCTAAATTCCAACCTTTGGCACTTGCCGCACAAGCATTCCAAAGCGTTCCATCAATATCGAAAATTAGAGCATCATTTTTCATTATCAGAGATAATTTAGTTTTCTAAAATTGGTAAAATTTTGATTCATGACAGGGGAATAAACAGGTTCATTTGATTCATTATTTTCAATGAATGAATTAGGTGATGAAATTATTCAACGTAAGATAAACAAGATTATTCTTATCCATTATTTTGTTTTTTTAATCTAAAATAATCCCAAAAAAAATAAAAAGTACTGGTTATAAACATAGGCAGAGCAAAATTAGAACCAGAACCTAATATGTTTTGATATGGGAAACTCATAATTGTACTACTTAAAAGCAGTACAACCATTTTTGTAGCGATATAATCTTCCTTTTTACTTCGGAATGTATTCATTCGCAACCAATAGAAATTTGAGGCAAGGATTGGAAAAGTAATGAATCCAATGTACGTCCATTCATCGCAAAGCGAACGAAGGAATAATGGGAAGTCATTTTGTTTCAGTTGGTGAAAATGACTGGGCAAGAATTCCTTTATGGATGGATCATAACTACCTAAAGGTGAAAGAATAAGGATGTTAAGAACGATCATTTGAAAGATATAATCTTTGATAAATCGGCTTAGTACTTTTATTACATTCATGGTCTTGTAAGCGTTTTACATCATTCATTCAACGTTCTTTTCCTTCAGGTATCATCGGATGAGAATCTGTAAACACTTGATCCATCCGTATTCCAAATTGTTTCAATTTTAGATGTCATTCAGTTTTAGTCTTCAGAGGACAAATCGTTATAAATTCCAAGTCAACCCCAGAAAGATAGAATTAGTCCACCTCACCATGACCGGTGTGTTATTCATCAAAAAGGTATAACGATATCCAGCCTCAATTCGTGTTTGTTTCACCCTGTAGCTTGCCCCTAAACCTAAAAAAGCAGTGTTGTATGTAACTCTGTAATGCTCTTGAATACTCGAAACATAAGCACTTCCAAACACATAATTAAAACTCGCATGAACATTCCACTTTTTTTGAGGTGCCAGAAAATAATATCGAACAAATGGACCTGCCCATTTTATCAATCGGAGGCTCGGTTCTATTACGGTATCTTTCCTATAAACAATTTGATAGTCGGAATTGTACTCTAGACCAAGGACGAATCGCTCTTTGTAGTTTACACCAATTCGTGGACATACTTTTAATAAACCTCCACCAGCCATTCCACCAGCGTTTCCACCGCCATAATTTACACCTAAATGCCAGCCAAATCGATTCGAAGTATCTTGCATGCTTTTTTGGCTATGAACAAAAGGCGAATTCGAAAGAATGATCACAAGGGATAAAACTAAATACTTCATAATGAAAGGTAAGGATAAAAGAACTTTGTATGATTTTTCGATTGAAATAATAGAATAACTTCTAGTGAGTGGAATGTGCAATGAATCAGTGTTCAGATATGTAGCACCACCTACCACTGATTTTGCACTGCTTCATCAGGATACTTCACTTTACTCAAAAAAGGTCAAATCTCGATAGTATATGGTATCTGGGATTTGCTTGTATTTTTTGGTTGGAATATCATAGCGGAAGGAATAATTCACGAAAGTATGATTCGTCATTTCATAAATAAAATTTAAATCCATTTCACCGTCTTGATTGACATCATAGATGAAGTTTTTGTCATAGGTTTCATCTAAATAGACCGACAAAGTATCTTTTCCTTGGATCATTTTCACATGCTCGCCGATTTCATCGTAGTTCACTTCATTCAATACCTGAAAGTTCACGCCATTTATGGTGGTTTTCCCTTTGAATACAACATGGTTTTTATCGGAATGAATGCACCTTAATCCGAGTTTTTTAAATTCAATGGAGCTCGCCTTTTTCTCGGAACGACAGGAAACGAAACTCAACACGAGGCAGGTCAATAGGAGGGAGGGCTTCAACAATCCGAAGTTCGACAGATGAATCAATGCTTGTTTAATCCTTTTATTCGATCTTTTTCTCATGTTTACGCTGTTTTTTTTTTATGTTTTTATTCGAGTCACATGACTTCGCTCATTCGCTGATCTTTCCCGTTTGTGGATTGATTTTTCGTTTTCGCCAATCGCTGGCAGTGGTCGACTCTTCCTCATACTCCAAAGAAAGCGTCCAAACCTGAAAATCATCACTTATGTAGTAAATGGTTTCGTTTGCTACCGAATTTTCGGGGATATTACTGTAACTGTAACAGGACAAGGAATCTACTTTTTCCTTTTTCCAGTAGGTCATGAGCAAAACCTCATAAGCGTATTCTGAATCTTCGGATTGCTTCTTGATGAGTTGGATCGATAAATCACCTTTTTCGAATAAAGTCACGTGCTTTGAATTTCTCAATTCCTTAAACAAGCTGTAATAATTGACCTTCAATTCGTTTAGCGCACAGCTATAAAAGTCGTTGGAATCCGTGCAACTTTGTTTGACTTTTTCGATGAATTTCGCATCGGAGAGAAGCTTGTCCCCGCGGAATTCGCTGTTTTTCGTCCATTGAGCCGAAACGAATGTAGTACTTAGAGCTAAAATGGCTGAACAAATGATTCGCTGAAAAGGGATTTGAGGCATGATGTTTTGAATGATTTAACGATGACGGATTGAATGCTTTGTTTACGTTTAGTTCCTTGGTATGGTATTTATTTTTTGTCCCTAGCGACATTCACCAACAGCACAAGAACCTCCGTTGGATGTTTCTTTTTAATCTTTGATACTTGCTTGAGAACATGTTTCGCTGCCCAACTTGTCCAAATCGCGTAATACACCACATATGTGTATGTATGATGCATGGATTGACGTAAAATCTGTTCTTTTGTTTCTGAGTTCAGTGCGAGAAATTCCAGCTCATTTTTAAAGTTCAATTGCGCATTGATATATGGATAATCGTTCTTTTTGAGTGGGAAACTATCAACAAAATTTCGATCGTTAAAATCTCCCATACATTGGGAATAGGCAGAATACAAGCTGCCATTCGGATGGTAAATCCGAAGTTGGACTTGGGAGGATTTGCTGGTGTCATCATTGATCCCGTATGCTTTTGATTTTTGCATCCAATACTTGGAATCATCTGCAAAAACACTAAAGTCAAAATTATAGTGTTTTAAGAATTTGTTCACCTCCTGTACGGACTCTTCATTTGGTTCCGATAGTTGAAGGATGCGAATGATTGTACAAGATGAGAGTACAGACGCCAAAATTAGAAAAGAAATAAATTTCATAGAATGAATAAAAATAACCATTCAAAGAGGAATTCGCACTACTGAGAACTTCCTTTTATTGTTTTTGTATTTTCTTCCGATAGAACAAGGTATAAAGTACTCCGAACAAAATACTTTTCACGATGGCTCCTGTCCAATCGATGTTTCGCGAGAAGAAGACATCAATAAGTACATTGATTCCTCCAAATAGGACTGAATTGATGAGAAAAAACGTGATGAATTTTGTGTTGACCATTTCCAATTTAGTTGATTCGTTTCATATGTATTCGTTCAATGACCTGCGTAAAACAGTATGTAAATATAACTTTTCCCAAGTCATGAAAGACTAGTATTTGTTCTATAAATGAACGGTGAAAGTATAATTTGGTTGGTTGACTGTTACACTTCACATTGCTGGATTTTTTTGATCCTTCGGTAACTTTCTTCTTTACAATTAAAAAAATAACAATTCCTTTGTTGTTGCGCTGTATGAATATTCCACGTTTCTGAAAGCTAATTCAAGACATAACCAAAGCCAATATTACCAAAACTCGTGAATAGAAGTCCGTGTTGGTTTAAATTACTGGTAAAGATTACGCTTGAATCGGTGTTTTTCCAAAACATCACTCCGATACCTGCTCTTAGGACAGTGTAAAACTGTGATGTAAGTTTTGTTTCAAGTACCATTCCAAAAGTATGTTCACTTTCGAAAACAGGTCCGAAAATGTTTTCATGTTTCACATAGGTAAAATCAAATTCAGATTGAGGATTCGGAACAAGTTGTTCATAAACGTAGAGGGCCTTTATCATTTGTGAAATATAGGAGAGTTGATTGTTGTAATAAATCCCAAGTTTATAGTTTTGTCTTTTTAATAGAAAATAATCGAGTCCAATTTGCACTCCTATCTTTTCTGCGAAATGGATAGCGTATGCGGAGTTTTTGAAGAATGTATTGATTGGAACATGTTCAATTCGATTGATGTGGTATTTTAGTCCACCGGACAAAGCAAAGTTCTGAATGGTTTTTTTGTAAGAAACAGTAATGTTGCGTCCGTTATAAGCAAGATTATAATTCGTTTCTAATCCCGTTTGTGCTTTGCAAAGTAAGTTGAAGCAAACGAATACTATGGAAATAATTACCTTCATAAGTGTTTTTAATGGATGAAACTTAATTTTTTTTTATATCAAATCGTTTTTAAAAAAAAAACCGTTACGCAAAGCTGTATTTGTCATCCTGCGGCAAGTTCCAAATCGTAAAAATTTCATGAAACGTTTCATCCAAATACGCCAACTTATTTATACTCCACATATC
Organism: Crocinitomicaceae bacterium; assembly: GCA_024643725.1. Taxonomy (GTDB): domain Bacteria; phylum Bacteroidota; class Bacteroidia; order Flavobacteriales_D; family Crocinitomicaceae; genus UBA952. The sequence goes on from JAHEMJ010000003.1 coordinate 92,358, forward strand.
TTTCATTTCTTGGATTTGTTTTCAATTCACCACAAACGTAAAACTCTCTTTTTGCCAGTGCTCGATGTTTGAACCTTCTATGGAAGGATCCGGATTCATCCATTGCGCGAACAAATGATAATTTGATAGATAAGATCCATCTGGTTGTTTGTTTACTGGAAAATGCATCCTGCTTACCATTTCTTTTTCACATTCTGGAGTCAAATCTTGTTCATTTAGATAACCGAAACATGCCATAGGATAACTTGGAAGAAAAAATGGATCACAAAGAAAAACCCCGGATTTCTTTAGTATCATTCCAATCTTCAGTAGATAAGCATTGTTTTGATAAATCAATTTGTATTCTGGACCATCAGGTAGTTCCTGTACAATATTTCCAATTACGTAAACTGGATCAAAAGATTCATCCCATTTACCTTTCACTTGCTCTGAAACTCTTTTGGAACTATCCGCTAGATCGTAAAATGGCAGGAAAGTTCTTCGAAAATCAAAATTTTCAAGTTTTATGTTATCTGTAAACTTTTCACCCGAATAATTATTGGTCACAAGGACATTAAAGACATCTGGAAAATTCATTTCAAACCAGATCGTATCACCAATATGATAACTTTCTTTTACTGGATAAACAGAGATGGGCTGATAAATATCATAATCTCTTGAACACTTTTTTTTCCTTGGTTGACAGCTCGTTAAAACAAGGAGAATGATGATGAGACAGGTGTATTTCATAAGCGATAATATAAACTCATTTTCAATCCAGCGCTGTAGAGTTTTTCGCTTACGGGAGTGTCAATGATTTTTAACGCGCTAAATTGGAAGCTCGGTTCCACGCGCACATGGACGTTTGGATGCAAGCTCCAGTCGATTCCTGCGCTCAGTGTAGGTGAAAAATTCAAGGTGCGATATGAATCAATGCTTTCAAACGTATATTTGTCCGTGTGGGTGTCGAAGTATAAGAAGGTTGTCGCCGTTTCCTTCAAAAAGATGTTCGTTGTCACACCCACACTCGTAATGAATCGTAGTTTGTTCTCACCGAAAATGAAGTTCGCTTTTAAGGGAATGTCTAACAAATGAAAGTGATTCACGGATTTAAAGTATGCAGGAACGGCAGGATCCGGGGGAGAAATACTGGCTGATTTTTTCGTTTGATATCCGCTCACGGCATAACTCAATCCTGTTTCGATTCCAACGCACTGATTAAATTGGTATGCTGCATGGATTCCTGTGGAATAAGAAAGAATGACGCGTTCTTCTTCGTTGCGCATCTTGATCAAGCCATCCAAGGAAGGATCTCCACTGTTATTCTGAAGTGTTCGGTAACATAAATCCGGCGAGACATTGAGTCCAAGTTGAAATCCTTTCAATCCATTTTCGCTCGACTTGGACTTGTTTTGTCCATAGGAAAGCGCAGCGCTCAGGATAAGCGTAATTAAAAGTAGTTTTTTCATGGATTGTACATCGGTTTAAGTATAGAACAAATTTGTTTTGTCAAAAGTTACAAGTCGGTTTAATTGAGTTCTTTTCATATTTTGATGGTGATTTTCTCCTCTTCGTTTGAATCATTTCGCCATCGCATATCTCACTCCAAGGTTCAGCGCCATTCCATGCATTTTTATGGTGGAATTGGCAAAATAGTCGGCGTTGGTTAGTGTCGTCAAACTTCGTTGATAGGAAAAAGAAGCAGCGAATACATACCTTTCATTGATGCGATACGTAGCGCCAATTTCAATGAGTCCAGCAAAGTCAAATTTTGATGCGCGGTCTGTAAGGTCAATGGTTTCGTTTCCAAGGTGGTTTCCGTTTGAGTCAAACGTGGGGTTTATTGTATTGGCGTTAACGAGCAAAGAAGGAACTACCCCGTAATTTGTAAAACCACAAAGTTCTTTTCCGAAGGTAAAACCAAGTTTAAGGGGGACGGAAAGGTAATTGTAATCATATTTAAGGGTGTACCTTTCGCCGGTAGTATTGCCTTCAATAGTATAAAAAATGATGTCATCCTTAAATCCACGCTGATTGTAAATCAAGTCTGCGCCAAAGAATAAATGACCTTTACAGGAATGCTCATAGGTCAGTCCTGCGCTCAAACCCGTTTTGGCATAATTTGTTGTACTGATAAAATCGCTCGATGTGTTGGTCGAGTTGAGTCCAACTTTCAATCCGATCCAATCATTTTGACCGAAAAGGTGTAGACTTGTTATGATGTAGATAATTGAAAAGAGTAGTTTCTTCATGGTAATTGTTTAGATGGACAAACGTCAAATGTTGCTAAAAAAGGGGGCGTAAATCTTAATCAATGAAAATTTCGAATGGTCCATTCTCCCTGATCAAAATAAAGCAAAATATAATCTGAGTTAATGCCTTTGCTTAACCAGCTTTTCGAGTAGACGTATTTTTCTAAACGGAAAAACAAGGCATGTTGACTAAGGTTTCCGCCGTATCGAGTTTGTGCTAAATCACCATAGTAATCTACCACACAAGCAGGTGGATAGGGGGAGAGAAAGTTTGTTTTTTTCAAATAGCTTACATCGTACACCGTGGGATCATCGATTTGAATGTCATGGAATTCATAAGTCTTTTTCGTGGAGCTCAAACGAATTTTCAGGTAATAATAGAGATGCGCACCACCAGTTCCTACGAAATACATGGAATCACTGTCAATGTCTCCATCAAAATCAAAATTCCAGGAATAATTGTGCATCTGTATTTTGGCATCAAACGAATGCCTGTATGTCCTTTCTTCTTCCGCCTTTGTTTCCTTTTTAGCTTGTCTTTGCAGTGTTTCGCGTTTTGCTCCTTTGCTTGCCTCTGAATCACAGGACGAAACGACGAATTGACTGAGGACAAGTGAACCGATGAAAAAAGATCGATTTAGCAGAAGAGGCATCTTGATAGCAATAGCTAAAAATGGAAATCTTAGTGCCATAAATCAATACCTTCTGCTTACTGAATCACCAATTTCTCCGTGTAACGCAATTGCTCCTCCGAAGAAACACAAATAATGTAGGTTCCTTTGGGTAGGTTCAATGGGAGGTCTTGCGATTTTGCCATGGAGATTCCTTTGTAGACAAGGATTCCAGCGATATTGAAAATTTCCACCTCATTTCGTTCAAATGGTGAAACAATCGTCACCAAATTAGTCGCAGGATTCGGGAATAAACGGAATGGATGCACATAGGAGGAGGAAGAAAGTCCCGCAGTGCTCAAATCAAACGGACTAATGATTTGGTAATAAATCGGATTGGACTTCACCGGACAGTAAACGTTGAGAATGAGGTTGGATACACCCAAGAAACTTTCAACAAAATAGGTGTAACTGATATTGGTAAAAAGCCCAGTTGTATCTGCCAAATACCAAACGACATAAAGTGAATCAACGGCTGGTCCTGATGTGCCAAAAACAGCTGAAGCAATATAAGTCGTATCTAAGGCCGTTAAATCAATGTCACAATTTTCAATCCAACTCGAAAAAGCAGAATAAGCTCCAGTTGAAGCTGTACCAAAAACGGAGATACTGTCGATTGTTCCATCGACATAAACCGAAGTTATGGACTCACATCCTTGAGTATCATTTACAATAAGCGTGTAATATCCTGCACAAAGATTATTTGTTATTGAATTTTGTGAAGAACTCACAGGTTGATTTAATAATCCTTGGTACATGGTATAATCGTATGGACCAACTACACCTGTCGTATTTACCTGAACAGCACCATTACAAAGTGAGGCAAGCGTACAATCGGTTACAATGACATTGGTGGTGAAATTATTACAAGGACTCGTTGTGGCATCCGGAACATAAATGGATATGGTGTCCCAACAGTTGTACGTGTCCGTTACATAAACGAGGTATGGTCCGGTAGGTAAATTAGAAAATGACCCGTCTAATGTCCATAGGTTACTTGTAAAACTTAAAGACATTGTCGTATCCAGTGCATAATAGTATATGGAATTGCCACCTGCCGGTGATATTTCAACACCACCATCTAAACAAGTTGAGCAGCTTGTTGGTGTGATATTAATCGTGTAACCAGGATTTGTGCAATTTCCAATTTCATTTTGCCAAATAAAAAAATGAGCGGTATCCACACAGCCCATGGCATCTACGCTATTAACGATGTACTCTCCCATGCATAGATTGTTTAATTGCGTTAAGGAAACACTCGAAGCAGAATCTGTCCAGGAAGTCCATTGCGTGGCTTCTGTCCATCTTTCCCAATGCGTGGTATATGGTCCAGTTCCATTCATATTATTTAAAAATAATTGGCCATCGCAACTTTGTTGTGAGGTTGCATTGGAATATGTTGAATAGATTTGATATCCCAAACAAGGGTCATTGGAGGAGGCTCCAATGGTAAATGTGAAACTATTCGTCACTCCCGATCCTGAAGCGATGAGTATATAATTCCCCACGCACAAATCTTGAAAGGTTGCAGTTCCAGAATAAAACCAAACTTGGTTAAAGTACCAGTCAAATGTTGTATACGTGTTTAATAATGCCGGTTGTACTTCCGCAGCGCCGTCACACATTGCTGGACCACTACAATCCGTTACAATGACATTGGCATTCGTTTGTGCTTTCGCCACTGTTAAAAGTGAAAGGGCAAAAAAGAGCGTAAGGATTGTTTTCATGTTAGTCTGATTTTAATAATTGCTTGTTTTTCAATTGATTTGAAACAAGGAAAAGTAAAAATACTCAAATACAGTGAATTGAAAATTAGAACTTGTTCTAGAATTTGTGCGCCAATGGTCATTTTCAAATCAATTCCGAGCACGCGAGAAAAACAATTGGTTACTTTTAGTTACGCAAAATAGAAACTAGTCATGAAACCAAACCATATACCGTTGTGTTGAGTAATTTAAGCGATATCATTCTGTTTAGCAGTGTTATACCTTTTGTCCTCCTTCTGGCAAATTGGCGTATGAAGGTGAGTACTTGGTTGAGGTACTTGATCGTTCTTCGTTTTCTTTCGGATGTTTTTTGTTTCGTGTTTCGACATGAATTTCACTCTGTTTTTCCGGTTTTTCACGTGTCCGTCTTCTTGGAGACGCTCTGTTATTTGTTTTACTTCCGCGAACTTTCCGGGTACAAAAACAAACAGTATTTGCTTATCCTACTGATGTTTACGGCAGTTACATGTCTTGAAATGGGAGAAGGGATGTGGCTGAATAATTATTGGTCAACCTTGTTTTCTACCTTACTCATCACCCTTTTTTCCTTGCGTCTTATTCTTGTGTCTGTTGAATCCAAGAAAGATCAGTTCGCTGTCCTCATTCCAATCTTTATCTTTCATACAAGTATGTTTACCTATACGCTCTTTGAAAACATCATTCGCGAAAATGCTCATTTATTCCGTTTCCTACAACCCATCATTTTAATACTCATACTTTTTTACAATCTTTCGTTCAGCCTTTTTATTTTTAAAAACCGAACGAGAAAACTCACATTCTAAAGCAGAAATATCCCAGGATTCGCCTAAAAACTAGAACAAGTTCTATTTTTTTCAATTCACACACGATTTAACTCCTCCGGACAGAATCAATCGAAAAAAAGAAAGCGTATTTTAGTTGTTCTTGCTGTGAAAGGAAATTCAGTCGTTGAAGCCCATCCTTGAAAGCAGCTTGAATTCAAGAAAGTGTATGTCAGTACCGTATATTATTTTAAAATATGGCTTAATCATTTCAGGCGCTTTACCAGCCTTTGCATATCTTGGCTTCTCCCAAAAAGGGGACAGTGAAAGATCACCTTTGCTCCTCGCTTGGTTCACTACACGTGTCCTGGCAGATACCATGAGTTTTATCCTTTGTGAAAATGACTTAAATGTTTACCCCGTATTTCATGTGTCCATTTGCATCGAATTCACTTTGATGATGCTCTATTTCGTAAAAATAAAAAAGTGGGGTCAACATCCGCTGAGATGGATTCTCGTGGGTATTCCGCTAGTCATTTTCTTGGTGGAAATTTTGTTGGTGAATTCAATTTTTTCCGTCAATCAACTAAGTGTAGTCAGCTATTTTATGGTTGTTGCTTTGCTTTTTCTATCCTTGATTGTTCATTCATCTAAACTGGACAAAAAACAAGTGATGATTGTTTGGGGCTTTTTCCTCTACCATTCGTTTTACTTTGTCTATGCCATGTTTCAAACAGAATTGAGAATCAACTCGAATTTAATGGCCTTCATCTATCCATTTTTTTGGACAGCCACGGTCATTTTCAATCTATTCTTTGCCTATTATTTTTGGACCTTTCGTAAATTGGAAAAAGGAAGTGTTCCGCAGTAGAAATCCATTTAATCATTAGAGTATATGTCAACGATAAACATGTTCTATACTTACGGGTTGATTATTTCCGGTATCTTGCCTGTGTTAGCCTATCTGGCCTTGCCTAAAAGCGGGAAAGAACAAGTGTCTACCTTGATCGTTGCCTGGTTTGCGACGCGGGTCCTGGCGGATACGGTGGCTCATGTTGTATATCAATACTTGCAACTCAATGTGTATCCCGTATTTCATGTGTCCATTTGCATTGAATTCACCCTGTTGATACTGTATTTCGTGAAGCTAAAGGGTTGGAATCGTCATCCGCTGGGATGGATACTCGCGTGCATGCCACTCAGTATTTTCTTGATGGAAATTTCCTTTGTGAACTCTATTTATAACTTAGAAGAAATCAGTATCACAGCTTATTTTTTAGTCATTGCCTTGCTTTTTCTCACCTTGATCATGCATCCTTCCCGATTGGATAAAAAACAACTTGTCATTATTTTGATCTTTTTCCTCTACCATGCTTTTTTCGTCGTGTTTGGAGTTTTTCATACGGAATTGAGAGCGAATTTAGATTTATTCAAACTCATTTATCCTTATTTCTGGACTGCGAATTCAGCCTTCAATGTTTTCTTTACGTATTATTTTTGGACCTTTCGGAAGTTAGAAAAAGGAAGTATTCAGAAAGCCACTTAATTGCCAATGTGTATGTTCAATGTCTTTGAAATTTATGTTTGTGGACTATTGGTTTCAGGACCTTTGCCGGTATTGGCTTACTTTCGTTTGTCCAAAAATGAGAGAGACCAAGTTTCACCACTCCTCATCGCTTGGTTTTTGCTGCGTTTTATAGCAGATGCTGTTAGTTATATTGCTCATCAAAATCACCAAGATCTGCGGCATATTTACTACTTCGAACAAGTGACGGTTTGCATCGAATTTACCTTGATGATGCTGTATTTCGTAAAACTTAAGAACTGGAATCATCAACTGATGCGATGGATCCTCGTAATCATTCCATTGCTGATTTACCTATTTGAAATTTTCCTTGGATCTCCCGCAACGGATTTTGGTGAACTATTGTTGACAGCCTACTTTCTAGTCATCGCCTTGCTCTTGTTGTCCTTGATGTTCCAACCTACCAAGTGGGAAAAAGGACAATTAATCATCATTTGGAGCTTTTTCGTCTACCATGCCTTTTTTGTCATATTTGGTGTCATTCAAACGGACATGCGAACGAGTTCCAATTTAATGCATTTGATCTATCCCTTTTTTTGGCTGGGGATTGTCGGGTTTAATACCTTCTTTGCGTATTTTTTATGGAACCTTAAGAGTAATGAAGTAAGGAATTTGCTAAAACACGAACAAACGTAATCAACTACAGAACTGTCGTAACCGCAACGCTTGAATTAATACGAATTAACCAATGATGAACCAGCTATTTGATTATTACATGGTGGCACTTTTTCTGACGGATGCATTGCCTCTGATCGTCTTTATATGCTTGTCTAAATCGAGAAAAGAACAGGTTCCAAAGCTATTGTTAAGCTGGCTTCTCATTCGATTGATGGCAGATTATTTGTGTGGAATCGCTGATTATTTTCAGTTGCCGACGTATCCTGTTTTTCACTTTTCTATTTTCATGGAATTCACCTTGCTCACCTTGTATTTTATACAGTTAAAGCAATTAAAATCAATCTGGAGAATGGTACTTTTGTCCATACCCTTAGTGGTTTTCTTAACAGAACTTAGTTTTATAAATTCCCTTTTCGAACTAAATGAATTCAGCATTCTCGTGAGTAGCTTCCTGACGACGCTGCTCTTTCTTTCCCTTCTCTTTGATCAAAAAATACTGAACGAGAATCAGGTGAAAACGGTAACAGCACTTTTCCTTTATCACGCTGTCACCATGATTTTTGGTGTGTTTCAGCGAGAAATGCGCACAAACACGGAAACCATGCAATTGATTTACCCTTTTTTCTTACTATCCTATGTATCCATAAGCGTTTACTTTACCTATCTATTTTGGATCCTGCGAAAAAAAGGGGAAGGAAAGATGGCCATAAAGGGAAATTAGAATTCATTCTATTTGTAAAGGAATATGCAGCTGAATCCATGCATTTGAACAAAGCCTCAACTTAAAATTTAAATACATTCGCTCCATGAACGAAATGAACAGAATACCGCTTTTTCGAACCTTAACAAGCTCCATGCGATGATGGCCATCTATTACTTTGCTGTTTTATTCGTTTTTGATGCGCTTGTCTTTGCTGGTGGACTACGATTTCTTTGGAAAAGCAAAGATTTCCGTTTCCTTCCTTTGCTCCTCTGGATTTGTGTTCGAAGTATATCGGAATTCATCACGTACGTATACAGAACAGAAGCTGATTTTTCTTACTCTACCATATCCCATGTTTCTGTTTTCATCGAAGCACTACTCATCATCCATTTCTATCGAAAATTTAAGACAAAAAAACAGAAAAGCTATTTCCTTTACTTTGTCCCATTGCTACTTTTTGTGCTAGAAACTCAGTTCCTTAGTTCCATCGAAAAACCGAATCAACTGGGCAATTTAGGTTATACCGTAATATCCATTCTCCTTTTCCTTGACTTGATTTTAATGAAGGACAAATCCACGCCGCTCCTTTCGAAGTTGAGCAATGTGCTATTCTCTTATCATTGCATCACTTTTCCCTACTTGATTTTTATTGGATACATCCGAACGAACACCGACTTGATGGAAACGGTATATCCGGCATTTTTTGCGCTCATTGTTTTACTGAATTCCATCTTGTTTTATTTGTTTTGGACAAGTGCCGCAGGATTCACGATTCAACCGTTTTCTCGTTTATGGAAAAATGAACAGATGGGAAAAAGAACAATAACGAAACACGAACAAACAACTTAAACAGAAAATGGCATACCAAACTTACCTGTTTTATTTCGTTCTATTTACCAGTATCTTTCCGTTACTGGCGCTGTGGGTGAAGGGACATCAATCGATCCCATTGGCAGTGAAGCTAGTGCTGTATTTTCGTTTCTTTACGGATGTCCTTTGTTTTGTCTTTACCATTTATGAGGGGAACAGCAATCCAGTTTTTCATTTTACGCTCTTGATTAATTTCTACCTGATTTTCAACGTTATGCGACAGTCCTATTCCTTTCAAAAGTGGAACATCCCGATTCTCTTGCTTTCTTTTGCCATTTTTATTTGGGAAATGGGGAATAACTCCCTGTTTGATTCCATTATCCTCTTGAATACCTTGACGTATTTATTGATTGCCATCCTTGGGTGTTTCGTCATCTACCGCATTCACTTGAATCCTTATGTGAACTACGTTATTTTCCCCTTGACGGCCTATTACGCTTGCTTGGTTTTTTATGCGCTGTTTCAACAGGAAATCGATCACTCTGTGCGGATATACGACAAGCTTTTTTATGTTTTTGCGGCATTGACATTTTTATTAAATTTCACGTTTACACGAACAATATGGTTGAAGAAACTAGGTTAGCCTTCATTATTCTCGTCGGTATGCTTTTTTCCCTTTCATTGAGTATTGGGATGGTGCTTCTCGCACGGAAAAACCGAAAAATTCAAGAACTCAGCGAGCACCTCTTAAAGGAAGAACAAGCGAACAAGGAGATGGAAAAGCTGGAGGTCGCGATTTCCACACAGGAAAACGAACGGACGGAAATTGCCCGTCAATTGCACGACGATGTCGGCGCACTACTTTCCATCGCCCAGAAAAGTATTTTGGATGTCCAAACGAAAGCCAGAGAGGGAAAAATCGATGAGGCGTCCATTGAATTTACGAAGGAATACATCCAAGACAGCATCGATAAGCTGCGGGCAATCAACAAGGGACTGATTCCACATTATTTGCTGAAATTTGGGCTCCCAAAGGCACTTGAACGCATGGGGAAACAAAAGGCAGAAAACTTGACGGACTCCATTCGCTTTCACAACATGTTCCCAGAAGATGTCACCATCTCCGATGGACTTATGACGCATTACTTCTATATAGCAAGCGAATTGATTACCAACTTATTGAAGCACAGTTATCCCAAGAACATTGAGATGTCCTTGTCCCTTCAAGATTCCATCATGCAATTGAAAATCAAACACGATGGCATTGCCCTGTCGCAACGTGATTACGAAATCCTATCGGACGATTCCGATAGTTTAGGACTCGGAAACATTCGCTACCGTTTACATACCATCCAAGGAAGCATTTGTTTCAAAAAGTTAAAAACATACGGAACGATTCAATTAGATACCAAACTGTCAAATTAAAAGAACATGAGCACAAACAATCAAAAAATCAGGGTGGCACTTGTTGAGGACCATCAAGTGGTTCGAAAGGCGATTTGCCGCATGTTGAGCGACTTACCAAATTTAGAAATTGTCTTTGATGTCGCAAATGGTCAAGCCTTTCTCGATCGTCTAAAAGACCAGGAAGTGGATGTGGTGCTGTTAGACATCGAAATGCCCATCATGAATGGCTACAAAACTTTACTTGAATTGAAAAAACAACAATCTCCAATCAAGGTGGTGATGTTATCCATGCACGACGACTACGACATTGCCTACGAACTTTTGAAAGAAGGCGTTCATGCATACTTGCTCAAGGAATGCTCGCTCGAAGAAATGGTCGAAGCGATTGTGCATGTCCATGAGGAAAAGACCTACTCCAATGCTTTTATGAATGCGGCCATCAATCACTACAATGCGGAAAATCAAAAACGTAAGTCGCGTGCGGAGCATTTTCAATTGGATGAACGCGATTTAATGATCTTAAAAATGATTTGCGACGGTCGCACCAGTCAGTACATCAGCGACAATGTCCCGACCTCGAAGAAAAATGTCGACCTCATTCGCACCAAACTCATGAAGAAATTGATGGTTCAGTCTGCCAATGAACTCATTCGCGTGGCGATCCTCAATGGTTTTTATGTGCCGCGCACGAATGCCGAAATTGAACAAGAAAACATCGATGCGCAGCATGCAGCGTTGGAACGTCGTTTGTCTAAACTCAAGCAAAATGCATTGCGAAATGAAGACGATGAGTAGGTGTGGGGCTTTAGATCTTGCGCAACAAAGTAAAACGAGGAGAAACGTATGAATGTAGGAAACATTTATTTTTACTTTGGATTAGGAACGATTGTATTTCCTTTTCTAATCAGTATATACATCGGAAAGAAAAGTCATTCAAGTGACCGCTTTCAGTGTTTATTCACCTGGCTGTTAAGCACCTTGTTCGTGACGAACACCCTTTATCTTGTGCTCGAACAGACGATTCAAAACACCTATCCAGTTTTTCACTTTTCCATTCCCATTCAGTTTTTATTGATATTGGAAATGTTCTATCTGACTGGTGTTTTTCGTCGGTTCAAAGTACTGTTACAATGTTCGACACTTTTGTTTTTTATCGTGGACTTTTGTCAAACTGAGCACCTATTTGCAAACAATCATTTCACCACGGTTTACACCTTTGCTATGATAGTCCTTTTAGGTGGTGTTTATGTATACAAATCACCCCGTTCATCTTTTCAGTCGAGTGTGTTGATTCCGATCATGCTCTGTTATACTCCGATGTTTATCTTTGCCTTGTTCGAGTCGAGCATCCAAGACTCAACTTCCTTAACGGAAATTATCCTTCCGCTACATATCACAATGAACCTTTTACTCTACGGATCTTTCGTTCGGGCCTTGTATGTCTGGAGATTGCGGGGGAATCATGCATCCTTGGAATTGTAAATCTGCGGTGACTAAGCAGCACCAACACCTTATCTTTCCAAGAAATAAAAGAAAAATTTAATACCTAGATTCTTTTGATCAAGTCGTTTTAATTGATCGATGCTGTATTTCTGCATCCCAATGCTTGCTCGATTTTTTTCAACGCGTTTTATTCCCGCTGTATCTGAATCATCTATTCTCGTTTGAATGGTTTTACGCGGGTCGAATCCCAAAATATTGTAATAGGCGTCGCTCACTAAGCGCGTACATTGTTCGTTTGGATTCGACACCTGTTGATTCCAAGCAATACTTGTTTCGTGTAAGAGTCCATATTCAATCGGTTGCATGTAACCATTTGAGACCGCTTCGAATAGCAACTTCTGGTAATTTGGAAAGGAACAGGAAGAATGGAGCAGTACAGAAAGTGAGTATTTGGACACGAGTCCGTATTCTATGGGAGTGGAATTCGTTGAACCAAAAAGCTGTTTTTCCTCCGCAGCATATGGATCAACATGGCCAAAACGACGCATGAAATCTTCATAAACAGAGTCCGTTGCGATTCCAATCAGGTTTTCATTCGGAAAGATTCCTTTGGATAAATATTCCTGCTTTAAATAGTCTCTAAACGAATCTTCAAATTGATTGAATTGCGCAATTTTTTTGGAGTCTTTTCCCATGTAAAATTTCAAGCTGTCGCTGATAAAACACTTTTGATAGATCGAATCGCGTGCCACTACATCAACGATTGGTTTCTGACATTGTTTGAATACCTTGACAATTTCCGGGTAAATAGAAGTGGATTCGATCTGCTGAAAGATCGGTGCTGACTTTAACGCAGTAAAGGGTAGTCCTAATTCAAAAGCACGTTTTAAATACAGCACTACTTTTTTCTCGTCTTTGAGATAATAGGCTATTTGCGCAGCGATGTATGCGTCCTTGGCAAAATAATGTGCTTTTGTTCGAAACGCTTTTTGGTATTCTTTAAAACACTGCGCATCGTGATTTAGCACAAACAATTCTTCCGCTTGATTCACATGTCGGTAGTAATCCATTTGTTGCGCAAAGAAAGAATGAAATTGAAACAGTGTGAGTAAAATGAGCATGAACTTTCTGGTCATGGAATGTTGTGTGATAAATTAGACTACAATTTAACGAATTTCTTAAATTCTTTTCGATGAAAACGAGAAGCATAATAAAAGGTAATCAGCACCAAGACCACATAGAGTAGTGGTGGACCAGCAAGCTTGTAAAAGGACTCATATTTTTCAGAAAGCATGCACATGGTGGTGGAAGTTCCAACGATGAATCCAATCCAAATTAATGAGTAGGTGACCACATATCCAACAGAATAGAAACTATTTCTGTAAAGCGGTTTTTTAAAGAGAAACGCTGTGTAGGATTCTTTTCGTCCAAAGTAGAAGTAGGGGATAAAGGTCCGTAATTGATTAATAGAACGATCCTTTTTTAATTCAATTTCCAGGAAATTATACACGTAAAAACAATAGACAACGAAAGCGATGAGGAGGACTTGAATCACACCAAGAAGTTGGTAATTGAGCGGAAAGATTTTCGTCAACACATTGCTTTCATGTTGAATGTTTGGAATGTAGCACATGGTGGCAGTAAAATCAACCAATCGACTGACGATCAGTAAGATGGCTTCGGTCCAAAATGTCTTTTTATGGTTCATCGTTCTATGAATAATTTCAAAAATAAGGAATAAGACACGCAAATTAATCACTTGTTCTAAGCCCCACTTAAAATCTAGAATAAGTTCTATTAAAAATCTAGAACAAGTTCTAGCGGGGAGTCGCCTTTAACCATTCTTTTTTCAATACATTTGACCTTAATCAACAACACATGAAAAAACTGTTCCTTCATCATGCGACACTTTCTTTTTCGCCAATTTCCGCTTATCGAAGGTATTGTTTATCTATACTTTTCATTTTCATCGCTCATTTCTACTCTCTAGCCCAAGCTCCAGAAAGATTTGTCCAAACCTATCATTTTCCACCGAATTATGATTCGCAAAGTTATGGTGTGGCAAATACGAGTTATGGATATATGTTAGCAGGTATGTCTGTTGATTCTGTAGGGGTTTGGGGATATACCGTTTCTGGTGTTGATTCAATGGGTAATTCTCTTTGGTATAAGCGATATCCGATGGCGAATAATCAGAACATGTGTATTGGTTGGTTTATTCAAGATTTCTTAAAAAAATCGGATGAAACCTATTACTCCACATTCTATACCCATGATATTGGAACGGAAAACTACACCAGCTATTTGATAAAATTAGATGATCAAGGCGATACATTATGGACAAAACACCTTCTTGGTGATTCAATTGACCAGACGTTAGAAACCAGATCGGTGTCAAAAACAAAGGATGGGGGTTTTTTAATTTGTGGATTAACAGGGCCTTTTATGGGAGATGCAAAATGTTTCTTATTAAAAACAGATTCGCTTGGAAATACCCAGTGGAAACAGAAATATAATTTTAATACTCAAAATGAAGTAGAAAATGTTTTTGCTGCAATCGAAGATTCTGTAACTAATAAAATAGTTTTGGTCGGTTACAGGAATAATCACAATAAATCTTTTGTATGCTTTCTCGATTCTACCGGAACCATACTTCAGCAAAAGTATTTTAATTCTTCAGATGGGGGTTGGTTATTTAACGTAAAGCAGTTGCCCGATGGAAATTTCATAGCTGTAGGATCGGAATTCACTGGGAATACAGTTGGTTCATTCGACATGCAAAAACCTATGACTATCAAATTTGATATTAACGGCAATTTAATTTGGAAAAATGTCACTGGACATGAGTCGATCGGCAATAGTTTTCATAGTGCCTTAATTGATGATGATAATACAATATTATCAGTAGGTTTTATGGATACTCTTTTCACCCAGAATATGGGGATTAATACAATGCTATGTATTGAAAAAACTTCATATTCTGGAAATGTGATCTTCAGACGAATAATAAATATTTTCGATTTGCATTCAAACGGAGAATATCAAACGATCATCAAATCTGACTTTGGGGGTTATGCAACAGTTGCCTATAATAGTATTGGATCGGCTCCGAATCCTTTTATTCTTGTCAAACTGGACGATTGGGCATGTTTATCAGAAGGTTGTCAAACAGCAGGAATTCATGAAATGGAAAACGATTTTATGGTTCATATTTTCCCGAATCCGGCAAATGAAAACTTGATGGTTTCTTTACCAGAGAATACCTTGAGTACAGCATGTATTTTGTTTGATAACCTGGGTAAAGAGATAGTCAGATATACTATTTATGGAGGCGATAACAATTTGAATATTAAAGAATTGCAAAGCGGTATGTACTCCATTCAAGTGCACTCTAACATGTTTAAATTCATAAAAAATTAAGCTATGAAAAACCTCTTCTTCCTTATCTTGCTTTTTGCAAGTATAACAGTGGCACAAGCACAGTACAAACCCTTACCCATGCAAAATGCCGAGTGGTATCAAGATGGTGGTATTGCCTTATTGAGTTGCCCAACTTGTACTTTCGTTAACTATAAATATTATACGGACGGAGATACGCTGATCAATGCCCAAACGTATGTCAAAATCAAGAAGATTGAAGTTCCTAACATCAATGATGTGAGTCTTTTTCCGAGCTATACTGGAGCCATTCGTCAGGATACCCTAAACAAAAAGATCTATGTAGTTTTGACTGACAGCACAACTGAACACATCCTGTACGACTTTTCATTGCACGTAGGCGACACTATTAATTCAGTGCTCCACACCTTAGTCGCTGGTCACCTTGGATTCAATACCGAAACCATCTATTTGATTGATACCATCCAAGTAAACGGAAATGACCACCGTGTTTTTCATTTTCAAGGAAGTTGTACTGGAAATGGAGGTAGTTACATTGAAGGAATTGGGAGTGAATTTGGTTTGCTATTTCCAAATCTAATGGATATGGAAGAATCGCATCTTAACTGTCTAAAAATAAATAATCAGCCTTATTATCCGTATGCAAATGCCAATTGTACATTGCCAAATACCATTTCAGTAAACAACCTTGATCTGCTTTTGGATATTCGTGTTTTCCCGAATCCGACATCAGAATCATTAAGTATTTCCTTACCTGAAAACAATTTAAAAACCGAAGCGTTCATCTTCAATCAAACGGGAAAAGAGGTACTGAGATTCAATCTTTCAGGCGGGGATAATTTCCTGGATGTAAGCAAATTGGGAAGTGGGATTTACCTCTTAAAGATTGATCATCAGACTCTTAAGTTAATCAAAAACTAATTTTCCATATCGTTCTTCAATACTTGCGTACCGTTAATCTCCAATACTGCCCAACTATGAAAACATTGTACTTCCTTGGCTTTTCTCTACTAATTTCTTTAAGCGTTAAAAGTCAAACCACTTGGAAAATGGTCAGTGCTGGAACAGAATTTGGTTTTGCTCTTCGTTCCGATAGTACATTATGGTGCTGGGGATTCAATGGTAACGGACAATTAGGAACGGGAAATCCTGGGACTCAAATCCCCGTGCAAATGGGCGCCGAACATACATGGATTCGTGTTGCGTGTGGCGCTGTACATACCTTAGCCATCAAAGCGGATGGTACTCTTTGGGGTTGGGGATACAACTATTCCGGACAAGTGGGGAATTCAGGGTTAACTCAGGTGAATACGCCTTTACAGATTGGAACAGATCAAGATTGGGTGTATATCGCCGCAGGACTCGCGCACAGCGCAGCAATAAAAAGCGATGGTTCACTGTGGATGTGGGGCGATAATTCATATGGACAATTAGGAAACGGAAATACCACAAATGTATCCATACCAACGGAGATGGGATCTGTTGGATTGGATGCAATCCCTTGGACTCAAGTGGCATTGGGAGCAGGTCATACGTTAGCATTGAAGTCCAATGGCACCTTATTTTCTTGGGGAAACAATAGTCAAGGTCAACTTGGCGATAGCACCCAAGTTGACTCAACCATTCCTTTGCAAATTGGAACAAGTACGTGGAAAAATGTAAGTGCAGGATTCGTCAGCAGCGTCGGCGTAAAGTTAGACGGAACGGCATGGAGTTGGGGGTTCAATGCCAATGGTCAACTCGGACAAGGAGACCTTCAACCTAGATTGGCTCCAACGCAAATAGGAAATGGGGATACCTGGGACCGACTCATAGCTGGATCAGCATTCACGTACGGTCTGACCTTGGATAATCAACTTTGGTCGTGGGGTTATAATGGTCAAGGACAACTTGGAATCGGAACACAACAACAGCAAACTTCCCCTAGTCCAGTTGCCAACTCTTTTGCTCCAACTTCCTTTGGTTCTCCAACCTTAGCTTTATCCGTTGGTGCAACCAATGCGGCTGGCACATCCTTGTATGGAGCGCATGCCATTGGAATAGCGGTGGATGCCTATTCACTTTGTTCCGTTGGAGCAAACTATCAAGGACAGCTAGGAATTGGAAGTACAAGTCCTATTTCAAGCTTTGAATGTGGCATTGGCGATCTTTCGAGTCTAGGCAGTTTGGAAATGAATTCTTTCCGGATTTACCCAAATCCAGCAAGTACAGAACTCAACGTTCAAATTGAAGATGGAAGTTACACAGCGATTCTTCGCGATCTTTCTGGTCGTATTTTGGCAAACATTCCACTAACTGCAGGGACAAACACCATCGATATCCACGCGTTTTCGCCAGGTAATTACCTTGTTGAAATCAATGGAGCAGTTGCGAAGTTTGTGGTGGAGTAACTTTCAAATTATTGAATAACAAATCTTTATATGCGCACGTTCCGAAGGTTTCTTTTCATTTTCTTTTTTATTCAAAACATTGATGCACAAGTCGAAACATCAAATCCACCCATTTCGAAAGTGGATTTTTCTTACACCATTGGCTATCAGCATGTTCGAATGAATAATTTCAATAGGTATTACTTGGATACGTTCGCTAAACCACATGATCTTTTTACTCAAAATGTACACCACACGTTCAGTCGTAATTTTCAGTTAGGTTATCATTTTAGCCGTTATTTCGGAATAGGGATGATGGTTAAATCAGATCTATATAAAATGACACATGTTACGCCAGCTTATATAACGGATAATTTGGGCGAAATCACCGATAGCGTGGAATTAACACTTCAATTATCATTTAGAAGAGCGGCCATTGGTTTATTTACCGAATTTAACCTTGGTGAATACCTGAATGTGAAATCGAAACAGTCTTACTTTGAGAATTGGCAGGCGAGCGTCATTGGTGGAGCCTCTTTCGACTTGTATGACATTGCATTTAGTTCAAAATCGTTAATTTCCAATCCCAGCGATTTATTTTACGCGCCTTGCATCGGAGGTTTCACCCAGTTGAAATTAAACTATCCGATAGTAAAGAGAAAATCGACACAAGTTCAATTGGGAATTCACATCGGATATCAATTCTCTAAAACAAAGACACTTCGAGTGAACTCAAGCGGCGAATGGATTGTGAACAACAAATACCCAATAAATGCAGATTTTTCAGGGATGAATGTTGGACTAGGTTTGACCATAAAATTAACTGACCATAAGTATTCCGCTAGAGAAATGCATCTTTCCAAGAATGCACTTTATTTGGATATTCTCGGTCAAAGCACCTTTGGATCCCTTGTTTTTGAACGCATTTTAAATGTTGAATCTACAACAATTCAACGTGCTATCTCTTTCGGATTTATGAGGATAAACCGCTTCCCTAAGGATGATTTAGGTGTTGTTTCTATTCCTTTCGCCTACAATACTTATATTGATTTCAACCGGACAAAAAATTCACCGAGCAAATTGGAACTTGGTTTTGGAATTACAGCATTAGCAATTACGAAGTATAATTACGAAACATATCATAAGAATCAACACCTTTACCCAAGTTTGCGCATCGGCTATTGCTACCGTAGTTACCATAGTGGACTGTTATTCAAGGCAACGCTTACGCCTTTATTACCAGGATTATCTAGGTCTAATTATAATTTCATTAATAATCAAGCGATTACTTTTGGCTCAGCAGGCACTTTTGATTATCATGTCATGCCTTGGCTTGGATTAAGCATCGGAAAAACGTTTTGATGAATCAAAGTAAAAACCAGATCTGTTTGACATCGAGTAACTTTACCTTCGTTTTTTAGTCCTAGAAAAGATGTCTATTCTTTACAAATCACTATTCGTCTTCTTGTGTTTGGCTCAAGTTTCCTATGGACAATCGCCGAATTTCGTAGATCAAATCGAGATTCGGATTTATCCAAACAAAAATGAACCGAATGGAAGAGCGACTGCCATGGCGGAGTTCGCAAAATCAAGTCCTTTATGGAAGTACCATCGGCGATTTGACTACCTCATTCTAAACACACCAGCGATTCATGCTCCAGAAAACGGAAAATGGCGTTCGGATCTTTTCTCGTTGTATCCAGATACCGTCGCCCTCAAAAAAAAGTACTTGGAGGCCTTGACTTCAGATACCGTTTTACAAAGTTATTTTCAAACAGCACAGAAAGCCATCTTACATCCTCAGAGTACTGTCAAAACAGTGTATGACCGTGAAATCTTGTTTGAAGTCGCCTCACGTTTCTTTTATTGCGATCAAGTGAATCCAGATTCCACCGTTCAAGCACACGTGTGTATTGGTATAAATGGGCTTAAGGACAGTTCCTGGAAAAGCGATTACACGCTATTAGCCGCATTTTGTTACGAAGCTATTTTCAATGATTTCGATCAGAAACACGCCGGTCTTGATTTGGCATTTTCGTCGAATAAATTAAGTGCAATGGAAGAAAATAAGTCACACTTAAGCAACAAAGAGGAATTTTTGATTTTTGTAAGGGAAGGCCTGTACGAGAAAATGTCCAAGGATAAACACCTTCAAAAGGTACTTCTTTCGTATTACAAAAAACATCAAAAGGACTTGAGTTTTCGAATAGAATAGATGGGGCGCGTCAGTTGAACTAATGTGTTGTTGGATATCCAAGACCTAAAGTTCATTTTCGAAATCAATTTAAGTGATATTTCTTGACTTTCCCAACCAATGTTGGCGTTCCTTCATAGCTCGATTGCAAGACATACGATTTGGTCATTCGCCCTAAAGTATCGTATAAACTTACTTCTTGAATTTGAAGGATGTCCAGCTCATTTGTTTGTCCTGGCCATTCATACTTAAAATGAATGCGTTTGATTAAATGTCCTTTTGCGTCAAAACAATATCGAATTCCTGTTTCAACTCCATAGGGACCTAATTTACCTTGTTCACTGATTTCCTTTATGCTACCATTTGGATAATAGTCAATAATTGAGGTTGCCTCGTCTGCTGTTGCATGGTGAACACTGCGTTGCTTGTTTCCATTTTCTTTTCTACTGGATTGGCAGGCGATTAGCAACGAAAAAAGGAGCAAATAAATTATGTTTCTCATTCGAATTCAATGTAAATAGAGTGTTTAATCAAAACTAAACAATTGTTCAATTGAACGCATCATTCGGAGAGGATAACTAGAACTTATTCTATTTTTTAGTTACAAATTGAGCTTCCTTACTTAATACCCACGGTACTTCTAAGCAATTTTAAGGATTCTTTCCTAGGACATTTCATATCCGAAAACAATAACTTGATTAGACACTCGTTATCCTTGGGCGATTTGACTTTTCCACTTGGTTAAATTTCCCCAAATAGGCTGAATGAAACATATCTGTATTTTTTGCACGCTCTTGCTACTTACCTCTTGCGTAAAAGAAGTGAAGGTGAATCCAGAATTTGAAGGGGCGAAATTGGTGCTGAATGCGCTCATTTGTCCCGACTCCATTATTCGCGTGCACATGAGTGCATCAAGTGCGATGGGACAAGTAGTTCCTAATTTGAATGATGTGCAATTGAAATTATTTCAAAATGGAGTCGAGGTCGGAACATTTTATTACGATACCTTGGGTTGGTATAAAAATGACTTCTATCCAAGTGCCGGAAACGCGTATCAAATGGTTGCGGTTAGTCCGAACTTTGGAAAAGTTGAAGCCAATACGTTTATTCCTTTTCTACCTCAAAATCTCAACGGAACATATTATAAAATTTCGGATGTCCCTATCGAGGACAATGGAGTGGTCAAATATTTTGATACAGAATCGAAAATCACGTTTCTAGACAATCCCCTTGTCGAGAATTATTATGAAATCGGACAAAATGTTTTCCTATATCAACAGACCCAGGAAAAAGATCCAAGTTTACTTTCAGATGGCGATTTAAGCTATAATCCACGAAATTACTATTGTTCGGATGCGCTTTTCAATGGTCAACTAAAAACCTTTTTACTTCGAAAAGGTGGATATGTTAGCCTAAGTCCTTTTGGCACCTTCGATCACGATGACAATTACCGAAGACTTATAAAAAGTTGCAGCAAGGAATATTATTTGTTCCGAAAAGCTTGGACAAAACATGTGTACAATCAGAATAGCACCGATTTGTTAGATGATCCCTTGCAAATCATCTTTTATGGAGACCCTGTTGTGATGTATTCAAATGTTGTTGGTGGATACGGTGTTTTCGCTGGATACAGTCAAACGCTATTAAAAATGACCTATGTCGAGTAAGATTTTTCATTTTGCACTTTGTTTTTTGGCTCATGTTTCCTTTTCACAACAGATGAATGTTCATGGTGTGATTAGTGATTCCATCACGAGCGAGGCCCTTTCGGGAGCGACCATTCGTTTTGGTAAATCAGATATACAGGTTCTTAGTGATGCCAATGGACATTTCATGCTGGAAATTCCTCCATCTTTAGTGAGCGAAGGTGCGGAATTTCGAATTGTATTACTTGGATACGTTTCGAAGGAAATTGCACTGTTGCCTTCAAAGGAATTCTATGAAATTACCTTGACTCCAGCGAGTAAACTGATACGAGAAGTTCGTGTAAAAACCCCGAAAGAGAATTTAAGTAGTTTAACTTTGCCACTCGCATTAGCTAGAAAAATACCCATGCTTGGTGGCGAAGCAGATGTAATAAAAGCATTTCAATTCATGCCGGGTGTCGCAGGCGGTAGCGAAGGATCAAGTGCGCTCTATGTCCGCGGTGGAAGTCCAGATCAAAATTTGTTTTTACTCGATCAAATCCCACTGTATTATGTTAGTCATATTGGTGGATTCGTGTCCACATTCGACCCGAACATGATTGGGTCCGTTCAATTGCACAAAGGAAATTTCCCTGCACGTTATAACGGTCGACTTTCATCGGTCGTGGATATTCACATGCGTAATGGTAATAAATACAACACGAAAAGCGAAGTAAGTGTGGGGCTACTCACCACCAAATTCCAAATGGATGGACCATTTAAAAAAGATAGTTCTTGGACCTACTTATTGTCAGTTCGACGATTCAATTTTGATTTGTTGGTTCGCATGTTGGCACGATTGGACTCAGGCGGTAATTCCACTGCCGGATACACATTTTATGATGCCAATGTGAAAGTGGTCAAACGTTTTCAAAATAAGGCCGTGCTAAGCATGTTTTATTATGATGGACGCGACCGTATTTTTGTGCGAGGAAAAGAGAAGTCAATGAATGGAGAAGTGTCCAGTTATACCTATAACACGACTTGGGGGAATCGGCTTTTAGGGGTCAATTACATCAAGCCTATATCCGCCAAACTCATGGCGAATTTGACTGTGGGAAGCACGAATTTTTATTATGCGACGAAAATTCAATCGAGTTATTCACCTTCCTCAGGCGCCTCAGCGACGAAAAACGTGTTTTTGTTTCAATCAACGGTGAATGATGCTTTGATAAAATGTCGTTTCAATCGTCTCATCAATGAAAACTTGCGTTTAGAATTCGGAAGCAATAGCACCTTGCATTATTTTCGACCGGGAAACCTTCGTTCTCAGAATCAAACCTCAACGGTTGAACTAAAATCTAGCATCCTTGCGTTTCAACAATCCTTCTTCGGTGAATTACGTTGGAATTTAAGTTCGGATTTCAACATGCAATTGGGATCAGCCGTTAATATTTACACAGTGGGGGATACTTGTTTTATTCAGCCTGAACCAAGGATTTCATTCACCTACGACCTAAAACAAGTGGGGATGTTGCAACTGGGATTCTCGAAAATGCAGCAAAACTTGCATTACGTTTCGTATTCTGGATCGTCCTTGCCAACGGATTTGTGGTTGCCGGCAACTAAGGACTTTCGTCCAGAACAAGCACTTCAAGCAAATCTCAGCTACCGTTCAAACTTGAACTTGGCAAAAATACCTTTCGAGTTAACAGTGGAGGGATTTTACAAAGACCTGAAAAATCTGTTGGACTTCAAGGAGGGAATATCATTTTATTCTACGAGTGCGTTGGAGACAAAATTAGAAAAGAATGGGAGGGGACACATGTATGGATTTGAGTTTATGTTGGAAAAGTCAAGCGGAAAAACCACGGGCTGGATCGCTTATACTTGGTCCAAAAACATGCGTCAATTTGATAATATCAATGACGGAAAAGAATATCCTTTCAAATACGACAGGCGTCATAATATTTCCCTGATTGTCAATCATGAATTTTCAAAAAGAATTCAATTCACTGCTTCTTGGGTTTATTCTACTGGAAATGCCATAACCATGAGTCAAGGCTATTATAATCAACTAGACATCGTGAATAGCAACATCAACGACGGCATCATGTATAATCTTGGACAAGCACAACTATACACGGAAAAGAATGGGTATAGAATGCCAGCATATCATCGTATGGATATCAGTATTCAGTTTAAAAAAGACATGCTCAATGGACAACGCATATGGAGTTTTAGTATCTACAATGTTTACAACCACATGAATCCATTTTACTTATTTTACGACAAAAACGACCAGGGGGTGACAACCTTACATCAACTCACCATTTTTCCATTTATTCCGGCATTTAACTATCAGTTTCGTTTTTTAGATAAAAAATAAGATCTCCCGGATTGTTGAATTGTAAATCCCGCGCTTACCTGATCACCACCACACTTCCCGTCACCTGGAATTTATTCACGTACCCAAACTCCTTGTATTTCACTAAATACGAATACACGCCATCGGGTGCATCGAAGCCTGCGAGGGAAGCATCCCAACCTTGTTTTGGATCCTGGCTGTAAAATACTAATTCTCCCCAGCGGTCGTAGATGTACATTTCGTAGCTCGCCAATTTCATGTTTTCGGGGAAAACGGCCGTAAATTCATTGTTCAAACCATCGCCATCGGGTGTGAAGGCATTTGGAATAAAGACCACTGGATCGTGTTCGACGACTATGACTTGCGACGTGGTATCCATGCAACCGAGTTGATTGCTGACTTGCAAGCTAACCAAGTAGGATCCTGCTTCTTCAGGGAAGGTATGTTCGGGCGAGAAAATACTGTCGTTGGTGGTTCCATCGCCGAAATTCCAGAAATAAGTATAGGCATTTGTGGAGTTGTTGTCCAAGATGGTGCTAGGCATGAACAGCGGCAAAACAGAATATTGTGGCGTAAAATCAGCTACCGGATTGGCTAAAATCGTAACGACTTGATTAACTACCTGTGGGCAACGCAAACCAAGATTGGTATTGGTAATCCCAACTGAACTCGGGGTGAAGGTGTAGTTCTGCGTGACTTGGTTGCTGAAAGTGGGAGTCCAAATTCCGTTGATTCCTTCGAGTGAAATGTCAGGGAAATTGAACACAGCGTCCTCACACAATGAATCTGCGAAGTTAAAGCTTGGGGTAAGAGTTGGAATGATTGCAATGCTTTCCGTGACACTTGGTGAACAACTACTTAGCACAGAAGTTGTGTCGGGAGTAAAGGTGTAATTTGTGGTCACTTGATCATTGAACGGGACAGACCATGTTCCTACGATGCCATTGTCGCTCACCGTTGGCAAGGTAAAGACGCTTCCTTCACACAAGCTGTTCACAAAAGAAAAAGAAGGTGCAGTAGGAGGGACAATCACCACATTGTGCTGCGCGGAAACCATGCACGTAGCAGTGTTGCTAGCATCCGGCGTAAAGGTATACGTCGCACTGTTTTGGTTATCAAAAGCAGGAGACCACGTTCCGGTGATGGAATTATCAGAAACCGTTGGGAACGTCAATTGTCCGTTGCTGCAAATGGAATCGAGTAGAGTAAATGTCGGAACAGTAGATGGAATCACCGTGAGTGTGTGTTGCACGCTCGTCGGACAACCAACTGCAGGCGTGTAAATGTCAGGAGTAAATGTGTAGGTGGTTGTGCTTTGATTATTCAAGGCAGGTGACCACGTTCCATGCACACCATTTTGTGTCACAGCTGGAAAAACAACCGATCCATTTTCGCAGATCGAAGAAGTGATGTTGAACAACGGAGTCGTCTGTGGCACAATGACAACGGTCAACTGCAAAGGTTGATTGCACGTTGTGTCATTGGGCATGAAGGAATACGTCATGGTGCTTTGATTGTTAAACGCTGGCGACCAGATTCCATCGACATTGTTCAAAGAAACAGAAGGCAAGGTGTAATTCGTTCCTTGACAAAATGGACCAACATTCCCGAAATTCGGATAGACAACGGTTGTGAGTGAAATCGTCGAATCATTCGAAACATTGTTCCCAAAATTACTTTCTGGATAGACACCTAACTGCGTCGCATTTTGGTTGACGACCATGCTCAAGGTAAACGGACTCGCAATACTTGCAGGAATGTTTACCAATGTACTCAAGCTCAAACTATCACCGATGAGAATATCAGATGGCAAAGTCACCGTTGATAACAACACATTATTATTCGCATACACCGAAATGGGCGTTCCAGCGAGTAAGGTATCATTCGAATTGACATTGTACACCGTGTAATCGAGTGTCAAGTCATGATTTTGACAAATGTCTTGCCCGGTAATATCATCTAAGGAAATTGTCGCATCTGGAAGTTCGGATTGGATGGAGGTGATGATGGTGGAGATATTTCGAAGTACGTAAGAATTCATGGTTATTTGAAAACCCGTATTTCCAACATTTAAATAATTACTTATCGGATATGTATCAACATCCATGTTCCAACTTGTATTGCTGCCTGTGAAACTATTGGTCCCGTTAAATGGGTTGTTTGGTGGGTTTTGAGCGTTACTCAATGTGTTTCCATTAATTTGTACAGATTCATTCCAAAAAGCATTAGGACTTCCGTTGTAAGCAATATATGTCATTTTAGCACCAACAGTGCTAGTAACATTTAAATTGGTGATCGGAAAACTATGAGTAATTGTAAAACCACCGCCCACGGTTTGATAACCATCATAAATATTCAATTGTTTATTTGGTAGTATTGGGTTGGAATAAACTATAATTAAATTCCAACCAGCATAATTCATTGTATTTCCACAATAAAATAATGAATAGGGGTTTAAATCAAAATTTGATACTTGATATACACCATTTCCTGTTGTTTGAACAAGTGTAGTAACATCTTTTATTGCACTGAAAAAATAGCAAGGTGTAGTAAATGTAGCCGGATTAATATCAATGACATTTACATTGTCAGGGATAAGATTATTTCCATTTAGTGTGATGGTTGTTCCATTGCCATTAGATACACCAGACCAAATAATGTAGGCACCTACAATAGCTTGATTGGTAGCAAGATTTAATGTAGCAGAGGAATTTGTGAGCATTACACATGGTAATGCATTGAAGTTTGGATTGTCAAAAGTATTGTGTGATTTTCCTATGATGGTATAATCAAAAGGTCCGTTAAATTGTTGATACAGTGAATGAGGTACAGATGTAATCTGACAAATCGAAAATTTCGGAATTAAAATAAGAAATACAAATAAATATCTCAACATGTGTCAATTTTACGAAATTAAACAATTTGATTTTGAATA
Organism: Crocinitomicaceae bacterium; assembly: GCA_024643725.1. Taxonomy (GTDB): domain Bacteria; phylum Bacteroidota; class Bacteroidia; order Flavobacteriales_D; family Crocinitomicaceae; genus UBA952. The sequence goes on from JAHEMJ010000003.1 coordinate 119,222, forward strand.
AGTTCAATTAATAAATTCTCTAAATGAATCTAAAAACACCTCCAATCTTTTCGAATGGAGATGCTTTAAAATCCTTTGTTATTTTACGATCATTCTTTTTGATATTATTTCTTGACCATTTTGATTCAAACTATAAATGTACATTCCTTTACCAATTTCAGACGCAAGAATTTCAACTTCTCCTGAATTTCCATCCAATGAATAATCACGAACAAAGGCGCCATTCAAATTTAAATTTGTTCCTGCTCCATTACCTATTCCTGACCAAACTAAATAGGCCCCTACAATCGTTTGATTTGATGGCAAATTTAAAGATGCAGATGAACTTGAAAGCATCGCAGGTGGCTGCGGTGGGGAAATCCAGTTATCATAGGTGTTATGTGTCTTTCCGATTATCGTATAATCATAAGGACCATTGAATTGTTGGTAAAGAGTGATTGGAGAATAACTTTGCGCCACACCCAAACTCGGCAAGAAACAACAAACGAAAACAATACGAACAATCAATTTTATCATTTGGTAATCAGGCACTTCATTAACTTAGACAAATTTCAATGCAAATTGTTCAGGTGCAAATTAAGGTGCGACTGGGACTTTGCCTTATCTTTTCAAATTTACGGAAAGGAAAGCGATCCAAGAATAGTTCGTTGATAGAACATATTCTATTTTTAATTAATTCGCTGTAGCGCAATCGTTAGATCTTTCTGAATTAGTAAAGAAACAATTATATTTATCTAAAATTACCCCATGCGTTTTCTTTTTTCTCTCCTGTTTCTTTCTGCATTTCACGCATTTGCGCAGTCGTATCAATTGTTGGATGAGCAAAACCATGAGGCCATTCCCTTTGGAAAAGTCATTCCGAGTAAAGAGAATCCACGGTTGACGGACATCGATGGATTTTTTCAATTAATGGATACAGCGCAAAGCATTCAAGTACGCGCTACAGGTTATCATGATACCATCGTTCAGCTTTCCTTGGTTCAAAATGGAAAAATCTACCTGAAAAGTAAAGCGCAGAATATGCAGGAAGTCGTGGTGAAACCTGGTGTGAATCCCGCCGAACGCATCATGGCACAAGTGATTGCCAATCGCATGAAAAATCATCCCTTCGAAAACGATGGATTCATTTCGAAACAATACAGTAAATTCACCTTTGACCTCGATGATGCTTCTCGGAAAATTTTGGAGGATACCGTTGTGGATTTAACGGATACCAACCTTTACAGCATGAAGCAATTCTTCGGTAGACAACATTTGTTCTTGATCGAAACAGCTTCGCAACATTATTTCGAACCGCCCTACAAGGAAAAGGAAATCGTGGAGGCGTATAAAGTGTCTGGATTCACAGACCCCATGTTCTCCACCTTTGCGCAGTCCATGCAATCCTTTCATTTCTATGACAACCAAGTGGAATTACTCAGTGAACAATTTGTTAATCCCATCGCTTTTGGGGGCATCAAACGCTACTTGTTTGTGCTGGAGGATACGACCATTAATGGAAATGATACGACCTTTACCATTTTCTTTCGTCCTCGAAAAGGAAAGGACTTTGAAGGGTTAACGGGTCATTTGTTTATCAATACGAATGGATTTGCCATTGAAAAGGTGATTGCCAAACCTTACCGAAAGGATACGTCGGGGACCTTTATCACCATTATTCAGGAATATGCGTTTGTCGACGGAAAAAAATGGTTTCCGGTGAAGTTGTCTACAGAGGTGCTAATGGTGTTTGCAGCGATCAATGTCTCCAAAGGAAAGACGGCATTTATTTCCGGGAAAGGAGCTACGTACATGGAAAACGTTCAGTTTAATCCCGATGAATTGGAAAAAGTGAAATTCAATAACATCGCTGTTCAAACAAAGGTTGGTTCTGAGAAAGTAAGCGAGGAAAAGTGGGATAGTTTGCGTCCTTTCCAACTGACGAATAAAGAAATAAATACCTACACAAGCATCGATAGCATTTCGAAGGAGGAACATTTGGATCGCTACTTGAAGTGGGCAAAAGTTCTTTCGTCCGGCCGGATTCCGCTAGGATATATGAACCTCGATGTGACAAGGCTTTTCGCAGTGAATGGTTTTGAGAAAACCAGAATTGGACTCGGACTCGAAAATTCGGACAAAGTGCTTCCATGGTTGACCGCCAGCATTTATGGTGCATATGGCTTTGGTGATAAGGTGTGGAAATATGGCGGTGCCTTGGACTTTCACTTGGATCCAAGTACCAAAACAAACCTGAAATTGTTTTATTCCAACGACGTCGTAGAAGTAGGAGGGAACGTCATGTACAAAATAGGGGTGTTGTATCCACAAGACCCAGGACGAATGCTCTTTGTGAAAAATATGTCCTACCAAAAGAAAGCTGGAATTCAGCTTTCAACCATCGTTCGAGCAAACAAACACTTGACATTTGAGGCAAATTATCAATACAATCAAATGGTGAATGGGTATCAATTTAATCATGAATCTACTTTCACCGCTTTGATGAGTTCTGTTGTTTTCTCCTGGGCTATCAGGGAAAAAGGAATTATTCTTGGGGACCTATTTTTACCCAAAGCGTCGAAGTTTCCAAAAATTCAACTGAAATTGGAGAAAGCGTGGAACCTTCCGAGTGTCTACATCACTTCGTTGAATTTTGTCCGTCTGCAATTCAATGCCTTTCACACCACTACCATTCCTGGAAATGGACGCTTTACTTGGAATGTGCGTGCTGCATGGACCAATGTCCCTACGCCTTTGTTGTACCAACAAGCGGTCAATTCTTCGTATGTACCTCGCTCCATTTCCATTGCAAACACCTTTGAAACCGTCGGTTCCATGGAGTTTTATCACCAACAACAGGTCAATGTGTTTCTTCGTTACATCTGGAACGCACAACGCACCAAAGCGAAATGGAATGAACCGCAATTCGGGATTCACTACGCATTCGGCTATGGAACGATGTCGAATCAAAGCGCTCATAATCTTGCATTTAATACCATGAACAAAGGATTCCACGAAGCAGGACTGTTGTTCAATGGATTATTTGTCAGCGGAAAATCGAGTGTCGGATTCGGGGTGTTTACTCGTTTCGGAGCGTATGCAAATACCGGAAACTGGAAATCGAATGTGTATCCGAAACTATCGTTTGGATATGTGTTCTAATCGAACAGCGTCGGCATGTCCGATGCGGATGATTTAGGTGCAGCCGCTTTTTTCGGTGCTGGAGCCACGATTTGAACGGGTTTTTGTTCTAAAACAGGTGCTTTCATTTCTACTGGATCCGTGGATGGTAAGGATGTTTTCAATTGAATTAAGCGCGCTTTGATGTCCTCCAATTTGCGAATCACTGCTGATTGATCCGTCGTTGTTTCCACCGAAATTGTTGGGACTGTTTTCGATCGGAGTGCTTTTTTTGCACCGTCTAAGGTATAGCCCTCAATTTTGACAAAATGATAGATGCGGTTGATTTTCTCAATTTCTTTTACGGAGAACAAACGGTTTCCTTTGGCGTTCTTTTTTGAGATTTCGAATTTAAATTCCTTCTCCCAAAACCTTAATAGTGAAGCGTTTACATCGAGTAATTCCGCTACTTCCCCAATGGAATAATAGAGCTTGCTAAGTTGTTGAATATCAATTAAAGGCACCTTGTTACTTGAATTAGTTTCCGAAAATAGTTATAATTTTGCAATCGAAAGATGAAAATGCGTTTTCTACATACATTTTTAGTTCTTTTTCTGTGGTGTTCGTTGAACAACAGTTTTGCGCAAGTGATCCCAGGTGATTCCTTGAAAGACAAAGTAACGGATACGACATGGAAAGTGCGTCCACCGAATCCCAAAGCGGATGCGATCATTTCTTACGCCAAAACGTTTTTGGGTGTACCGTATCGCTATGGTGGAACAACGCCCTCTGGATTCGATTGCTCTGGATTCATCAACTACATTTTTGGAAATTTTGGTTTCTCCTTGGTGCGCACCAGTTATGGATTGGCAGAATTAGGTGAAACAATCAAACTGTCTGATATTCAACCAGGTGATTTGATGTTCTTTAAAGGAAGCAATGTGAATTCAACAGCAGTTGGACACGTTGCATTGGTCATTGAGGTAACTCCTTCAGCGATTAAATTTATTCATTCTGCAAACGGCGGTGTGCGCATTGATAACTTTAAAACATCGGAATATTACATTCGTCGCTACGTCAAAACGAAGCGACTAGATTACGGCGGATAAGGAGGCTTTGAACATTCAAGTGCATAATTCGTTACATTTGAACAAAACCGCGCACATGAAAATAGAAGTCCTTAGCGAAAGACGGAATTGGTTGTTCATCATCCTTGCTGGATTGTTCATTACGAATGCCGTGACTGCCGAATTGATGAGTAACAAACTCATTCAAGTTCCCATTGAATTTAACTTGTTTGGAAACCATTTTGGACCATTTGCGACCATCATTGGTATTCTTCCGTGGCCCATCGTGTTCTTGTTAACAGATTTAATGAATGAATTTTACGGTCAAAAGGCTGTTCGACGCTTGTCGTGGATTACAGCTGGACTGATTGCGTACTGTTTCATCATCGTCGGTATTTCCTTGGCGATTCCAGCGTACGAAATTCCTGGTTCTGACTTGGCGGACAATGCTTCTTACTTGAAAGTTTTTGGACAATCGCAGATGATTATCGTTGGAAGTATTTGTGCCTTCCTCGTTTCTCAGTTATTGGATGCCTTCTTGTTTGATAAAATCAAGCATCGAACAGGTAATCGTTTTATTTGGTTGCGCAGTACGGGAAGTACCGTCATTTCACAGTTGTTCGATTCGTACATTGTTTTATATGTTGGATTCGTGCTTCCTGGAAAAATGAGTTTTGGAACATATATGTCCGTTGCCCCAACAAACTACATTTTGAAACTCATCATTGCCGTCGGATTAACGCCCTTGATTTATTTGGGGCATTTTCTCATGCGTCGTTATTTGAATAGACACGAGGAATCGGCTTTGTCTCACCAAGAATAATTACACAGGTCGATTGCGGTATTGCTTGACGGTGATGTAAATCAAAAAGCTCAAGGCTAAAAGTGCGGAGCAAGCACCGATAAGAAAGGCTCGGTAAACGCCTGTCGGACTATTGTCATAAACCAACAAGGTAATCACGGATCCAGCAATGATGCCGAATTCCAAGGCGAGAAACATGGTTCCTGCACCAACGCCGCGTCGGTCCTTGTGCGATAAGTCAGCTGTCCAGGCAAACAAAGTCGGACTTGACATACCTGTCGCAAATCCAAAGACAATGGCTGCCACTATGTACGAGACTTTGCTGTCCACGGTTGCAATGAGAATCATGCTGGTGATTAAAATCGACACACCAATGATCAAGGTTTGAGGTCGTCCAATGCGATCGGAAACAGAACTCGTCAACAAGCGGATTACAATGGTGGAAATGACATAAAAGCCAAAAAAGAATCCTTTGTTTTCGATGTGCAACATACCAGAAATATCAGGTGTAACGACAAAGATGATCCCAGAACAAATGGCTGTTAGAAACATCACCAATGCTGCGGGAAGGACATTTGGTTCAAAGACATCTTTCCACGTAATCTTTAAATGTTGTAAGGACATTTTTTGTTGAACCTGCAAGGATTCCTTCGCGATGCTGACCATCACAAAAGAAATGCACGTGATGAAGGCCGCGGACATGAATAAAACATCGAATCCGAAAAGCTGGTAAATCCATGAGCCGAGTGATTGTCCAACTCCAATCCCCAGTGAAATAAACGTCCCCCAAATTCCCATGGCTGTTCCTCGTGCATTATCCGGAATAACATCCGTTAGCAATGCGGTTGCACCAGTTGGCGCAAATCCAGCACTGAATCCATGTAAAAACCGCAACAATAGAAAAAACAAAATCGAATCCACAAAAGAATAACTCAAGCAAATGACAAAGGAGCAAATGATTCCGGCGTACATCACCCATTTGCGTCCAACGATGTCCGAAATTTTACCCGAAAATGGCCGTGAAAGTCCAGCGGAAACAGAGAATAATAAAATGATCAATCCCTTTTGTTTTTCTCCACCAAGGTTAGTGATGAAGTTATTCAACTCAGGCATGATTAAATTAAAGCCGGTCATGAAAAAGAACATCGCAAAACACACGATCCAAAAATTGCGACTATACCTTGATTTCATGGTGCAAAAGTACACTTAAATCTAGTGCGAACTTTTTCCCATTCACATTGTTTAAGAAATATGAGACTGACTTTCCTTTTTGTTTTGTGTATTTTGATGAACGCTTGCGGACAAACACCCGAGAAACAAGTAGATTCAAAGTCAACCAAAATGCCACTTTCAACCTGGAACGGAAAAGCGCTTCCAGAAAATGTCTGTTCGGTGATTCGAGACGGAGCAACAGAAGCGCCTTTTACAGGTAAATTTGTCGACCATCATGAGCGGGGAACGTATACCTGCGTCGGATGTGATGCAGCGCTATTTTCTAGTTCTACGAAATATGAATCTGGTTCAGGATGGCCAAGTTTTTATGACGTGCTGACCAAAGGAAAAGTGAAACAGTTGAGGGATTTGAGTGATGGCATGGATCGCATTGAAATCCGCTGTGCAAATTGCGATGCGCATTTAGGACATTTATTCAACGATGGTCCAGAGCCAACGTTTAAACGCTACTGCATCAATTCATGTGCGATGAACTTTGAGCCGTTTGATTATATTTACAAAAACAAAAAAGGAATGAAAATAGCAACGTTTGGCGCGGGATGCTTTTGGTGCATCGAAGCCTGTTTCAAGGATGTAGTAGGAGTGAAGTCAGTCGTGCCTGGATATGCGGGAGGAAAAACCATGAATCCAACTTACGAGCAAGTCTGCACGGGAACAACTGGACACGCAGAAGTCGCTCAAGTAGTGTACGATCCGGCATTGATTTCCTATGATGAATTGTTAGAAATATTCTGGTTTGTTCACGATCCAACTCAATTAAACCGTCAAGGAAACGATGTGGGAACCCAATATCGTTCTGTGATTTTCTATCACGACCTAGAGCAGAAAGAAAAAGCGCTGGCGTACAAGGAAAAATTGAGCAATGAAAAAGTGTGGGACAATCCAATTGTGACAGAAATTGAACCAATTTCCAATTACTCTGAAGCAGAGGATTACCATCATAACTACTTTGAAAACAATCCACAGAACATGTATTGCCAAGCAGTTGTTCGTCCAAAAGTGGAGAAGTTTAGAAAAGTGTTTAAGGAAAAGTTAGTTCATTAACGCATCAATAGAACATGACCAAAGATTTCTCTTTTGTCATCGTTGTAGGATGTTTTAAAACGAATTTTCCATGTATAAACGCCATCTTGACATTTAAGTCCTCGATTGTATGTCCCGTCCCATCCAATTTTTGGATCGTGACTTTCCCAAATTAGTTCACCCCATCGATTGAAAATTAACAGTTCAAAATGGTAGATATCAATTCCTGAATAAAAAACGGGTAAAAATAAGGGATTGTACTGATCATCATCTGGGGTAAAACAATTGGGAACGTAGTAAATCAAATCTTCAGGATTGCAGTCTTCTGTCACTGTAATTTGTATTGTATCTGTATTCGAACAACCTTCGGTACTGAATCCAGTGACAATGAGTTCAGAAACACCTATTTCAGGAAAAAAAGAAGAGCCATTTGGTTCATTGTTGGACCAGATATAACTCGCAGCACCAGTAGCATCAAGGATCACGGCTTGTCCAGGACAAACAGTATGGTCTGGTCCACCATCTAAATTAGGTTGGTCACCAATTGTTATCATAAATTGATCTGAGTCAGGACAAGGAGTTGCTGGAGAAAGATACGTAACGTTATAAACTCCCGGAGAAGAAGAACTTGGATAAATCAATCCACTTGAAGTGTTTAAACTTAATCCCGCACTTGTAGAAAATGTACCACCTGGCGTTCCTGTAATGATGGGTGTTTGATCAACGTCTGTTGTACAAAGCACATTATCGATATAACTAAGCGTGACAAGATCACCACCCACAACACTTCCTGAAATGGAAAAAGTACATCCATTTGCATCGACTATGTCAAAGCCATAAGCCCCCGAATATACGCCGTTCATCATGATGGTGCCACTGTTACCAGTTGTAGTATTGTTGAATGTCGCATTTTGTGGGGTTTGACTTCCACTGACAACAGAGAAATTTCCACCATTCAAAGCCGGTGAACTTCCAGAAATGGTCGTGTTGACAATACCAGTTAAACAATCCGATGTACTAGAAGAGCTGAAATCGGGTAAATATTGAACGACAATTGGTTCGCCGAGATCAAAACAATCCCAAGCTGGAAGTGTTACATAACTGTATATTCCATCAACAATGCTATACATAGTGATGGGAACAAAATAAACAATGTTATTCGTAAATGTCCCGGCCGGAAACGAGTTGATAAAGCTTAAATCATTGACATCGCTCAAATCTTCTATACTCGTGACAATGCTTTGAAGACATGGATCGTCCGGTATGTTTAAACCAGTGGTATTAGACATGGCAGGTGTTAGGGATACGGAGGGTGGACAGCTATAAGCAAGCCAAATAACCCCTGGATCATAGGTTGGTGCGGTTGGGTCGTAATTCGCAGATCCTGGAATCGTTGCTCCAATCATTTCTCCTGGAACAGTAAAATTGTCATTCGAAGTGATGGTAAAGGAATCTCCGAAACAAATTTGGTTAATCACAGGAGCTGCTTGTAAGGTGGTAGTGAAGTCCCCAATTTGAGATTGACAATTGCAGGCAATAGGCGTTTGATACGTTAATGTTGCCGAACAACTCGCATCATTTGAAAAAGAAGCATTAATAACAAACGACGATCCATCCGCAATCCCGGTGAAACTGAAATTTACAGATCCTGTGAAAGGTGCACTGTAGGTTAAAACATCTCCATTTGTATTACTTAGGATAAGTGTCCCACTGCTCGGAGCATTACTAAAATCAAGTGTTCCACTAAATGTATATTCATTTGTAGCGACATTACAGTTCGATAGCGTTCCTGTGAAGTTGCCAAAGGAACAGTTTCCAGGATTAATGATGGTGCAATCTGTAGCTCCTGAACCGCTTGTTTGAGAGAGGGTAATGTTTTGAACGACATTGGCATAATTCGTTACTAGCATGACATATACTTCTCCAACTTGGGCATTTGGAATCCCGGGAGTTTCAATATTAGATGGATCAAAACTACACCCATAGGAATCACACATAAAACCGGGTAGTAAACAATTTATATCCGGAACAGCAGCGCCATAAGAGCCACAGTTGGCAATAGCATTGGTTAGATTTGGATAAGGTCCCCAGATAATAAAGTCAACATCTTGCGGGGCAGAAAGTGACATGATGATATCTCCTGCTTGACTAATTTCGAAATAATACCAAGAAGGATTTGGTGCAGAACCAAGGCAATTATAATCATTCGTTGGTTCCGAAACAGATGCATCTATTCCACCATCATTTGCTGTAAACTGAACACCTGAATCTGTACAAATAGGTTCCATTCCTGCGCAATTCGTTCCACCACTTTGAGTGAATGCAATGGAGAAATTGACAAGAAAAAAAAGGGTGAATAGTTGTTTTTTCATGGATTGGATTTTAGTTTATTCTCCAACTCCATCTTTTCAATGGTTAATTCCTTTTTGGTTTTTTCCATTTGATCAAACCAACCCATTTTTTGTGCACGCTCACGTTGATCCTGATCACTGGAAACGTACTTTACTTTTATGTCAATGGCATGCACATGCGAATCAATGGCTGCAATTCTGGCTTTTAGCGCATTGTTGTCCGTAAAGGCTATTTGAGGAGTTGTTCCCGAAATAGGTTGTACGGCCTCATTGTTAATTAAAACAACATTTTTTTTGATGGCTTTTGCTTCGCTCTGTTGGGAATAATAACAACCGACAAAACAGAAACTAAGAATGGTAAAGGTTAATTTCATATTCTAAAAATATGAAAATTAACGAAATAATTTAGTGCAAGTTGCCTCGAACGAATTCTTATGCTTCTGGAGCTAAGCGAAGTACAATCCCATCGATTTCGTCGCTAAGTTGAATTTGACATCCCAAACGACTGTTGTTTTTCACGAAAAATGCTTGGTCTAACATGTCCAATTCGGCGTCACTTTGTTCTGGAAGTACTGTTTCTGATTCCAAGTAACACTGACATGTGGCACACATGGCCATTCCGCCACATTCGCCGAGAACAGGCAATTCATAAGCCTTGCACAATTCCATGATGTTCATGTTCATGTCTGTTGGACCTACTAATTCATGAGAAACGCCTTCTCTGTCGATGATGGTTACGGTTACTTCATTCATATGCTTAATTGTAAATTCGAACTAAATTACTTCCGTTGAACTGAACGGCGTATTGACGGAGTCCAAATGAGCTATTGCTCACAGGTGAACCATCGTATAAGGAAAACGTGGCATTGTTGCACGTATCTTTTAATAAAAGGAAATTTTGAGAATCAGGAAACAAGGGTAGGAAACATGTCCCATCTGGGTCCACAGGCGAATGTCGGTCAAAAGCAACGAATTCATCAATTCCTCTGCGGTAAACGATGATTCCACGCGAACCTCCCGTTACATAGGACCATCCGCCAACTCCCTGCAATTGATTATAACTGGGAAGTTGAATGTCAATCGTGATGTCAAATGGAATATTCGGAATGGGATTTGCCTTTCCTTTCGAGCATTTACTGGAAAGAAAAAGAAAACTTAAACCAAGAAAGATGATGTATCTCATGCTACAAATGTAAAAAGAAGTGCTTATATCTCACTCATTTTAAGTTCCCAGTTGGACATCAAGGTTTCCAGCTGATTTTTAGCCTCTTCGTAGTTGGATAATGTGTCAAGGTGTTGATTGTGTTCGTCGAATGTCAAGGTGGCAATGTGAGCTTCCATTTCTTGAATCTTTTTCTCTGCCTCGTCGATTTTTCGTTCAATTTGTTGCACCTCTTTTTCTACTTTCGAATTTCCTTGCTTTTTAATGGATTCCTGTACTACCGGTTTCACTTCCTTGACTTCTTTTACGGGCTTTAAATCTTGTCCATTCGGCAGTTCTTTTTTCGTCATTTTATACGCTAAGTATTCGTTTAGCGTGAAATGGTGAATTTTCAAGTTGCGATTTTCAATGTCCCAAATACGGTTGCACAAGCCTTCCAAGAATTCACGATCATGCGATACGACGATGAACGTCCCTTCATAAGATTGCAATGCTCTTTTAAGTACGTCCTTACTCTGTAAATCTAAGTGATTGGTTGGCTCATCGAGAATTAAGAAGTTTGATGGACTAAGTAACAAGACACAAAGTGCAAGTCGTGTGCGTTCTCCGCCGGAAAGGACACTTACTTTTTTCTCTACAACTTCTCCGGTGAATAGGAAGGTTCCTAAAATGGAGCGCAAATCCTTGCGGATTTCTCCCACGGCAATGTCGTCTACTGTTTCGTAAATGGTTTTGTTGGGATCTAATTTCTCTGCCTGATCTTGCGCAAAGTATGCCACATTGACATTGTGTCCGTATAAAACTTCTCCCTCGTAGTCAATATCCTTCGTGATGGATTTCAGTAAAGTCGACTTACCCACGCCATTTGGACCAAGTAAGGCAATCTTTTCTCCACGTCCAACGGTAATGTTTACAGATTCAAATAAATTCCGATCCGCGTACGATTTCCCTAGGTTATTGAGTTCAAGAACCCATTTTCCTGGTTGCACACTGAGCGGAAATGTTAATTTGATTTTCGAAACGACATCCTTTTCCACTTCGATGCGTTCGGTTTTTTCCAATTTCTTCATCAAGGATTGCGCAAAAGAAGCTTTACTGCTTTTAGCACGAAATTTCTCAATGAGTTGTTCGGTTTGCTTGATTTGTTTGTCCTGCTGTTTTTTCGATTGTTCCATGCGCTCCATTTCTTCGGCACGCATGAGTTTGTATTTTGAATAGGCAAACGGAAAATCGAGTACGCGTCCCATGCTGATTTCCAATGTGCGCTTGGTCACATTATCGAGGAACAAACGGTCGTGAGAAATCAAGATGACTGCTCCGTCGAATCGTTGTAAATAGTTTTCTAACCAGCTGATCGAAATGATATCAAGGTGGTTTGTTGGCTCATCCAATAATAAGATGTCTGGATTGTTTACAAGAATACGCGCTAATTCAGCCCGCATCTTCCATCCACCGGAACAAGCTTGAATCAGTTTCTGTTGATCCATTTCAGAAAAACCAAGTCCGTCAAGGGTTGCTTTGATTTTTTCTTCCCATTGGAATCCTTCTAATACTTGAAATTCGTGATTCAATTCACTAAGTTCATCTAGGAGACCGAGGTAATAATCAGATTCGTAATCTGTTCGGTTGACTAATTCATGGTTGATGAAATCCAATCGCTCACGTATGCGATTGAGATCTGTATTAGAAAGAAAAAGGTAATTGTATACTGTTTCTTTGGATTTGATGACGATGTCTTGTGTTAAATAACCGTACTTCAATCCTTTAGGTTGATGAATCGCCCCTTCGCTTGGACTTAATTGTCCTGAGAGCAATTTTAACATGGTGGATTTACCAGCGCCATTTTTTCCGACAAGACCAATTTTGTCTCCCCGGTTCACTTGTAAACTTACCTGTTCAAATAAATAGCCCTGCGGCAAGAAATATCCTAGTTTTTCGAGTTGAATCATGCCGCAAAGTTACGTTAAAGCTTCGGTACTGAAATAAGAAGGCATGGTTTTTGACAGAATTTTCGTCGAAATACAACATTATTTCAAAAATGTTGTTATATTTATTAAGAATTAAAGAAAGAGATAATGGGAAGACCGCCAACAAAACCAGCGCGATTGAGAAATGGATTTTATATAGAAGTTAAATCTCAGGGTTCAAGTGCAATATTAATCCGAAGAGATACAAAAGAGCAAATGCTTATCGCTGCTGAAGATTATTCGAGAACAAAGGATGTCACTATCAAAGGTGAGATGCTAAATGATAAATGGATTACTGAAAAAAATTAAGTTTTATTAGATTCTCATGAATTCGAATAACAATCGATTAAGTTACCGTTTTCCTTTTTGGTTAACGGTAATTTTTTTATTACTTGTTTTGGTTCCTATAGGACTACTATTAAATCAAGTGCTCTTGGCGAAGGTTTCGGGTGTACTTTGTTTAATTGTCGTGCTGTTGGCATTGAAGTACTGGTTCAAAACGGCGCGATTAAATTCCGGAATAAATGAACGTGTATTATTAACCCATAATGATTGGTTTGAAATAGAACGTGTGTATCCTTCCGTCCGCAATTGGAGCAAGTCAGATATTCGCACATTGAAAGATCGCATCGGCTTGATGTTGGCTAATGTGGAATTAAGAAAAAGTCAAACAGAATTAGCGAGCCGAAATGAAGCCATTCAAATGGCATTTCAGTTTTGTGTTTTGAAATGGAATGAGTCTGAAAAAGAAGCGGAAAAGTTCTACCTATATATAGGACAAAAAAACACCCTTGTGAAACACGCTCTATTAAATCAGAATGAAGAGGTGTTTTTATTGGGATTTGACCAGTCAACAAATTCCATTTCTGAGCTAGAATCCCATTACAATGGATTAAATCCAAACGCACACTCGAATTAGGATCGTTTTATAGAAGTTTAAATCACCAATTATCAAGCGATTAGTGATTTTAGCTAAAAAAATCAAAAAAAAACTTTCAAAAAGTGTTGCACATCCAAAAAGAGTACATATCTTTGCACCCCACAACGGAACAAACAACGGTTAGTTCAAACGGGAAAAAATCTTAAAAAGTTAATTAGAACGGGAGTTCTACTAACGGCAGAAGAAGTTCTTTGAAGTATTGAGAAATAAGGAAACAGCGTTTTTAAGAAAAGAACATAATAAACATACTCGAGCTCTTATGAAAATTCAAAGTTATTATACAACGGAGAGTTTGATCC
>JAHEMJ010000005.1 GCA_024643725.1 Crocinitomicaceae bacterium
GTGGTCCCACACAGGCTCGAACTGTGGACCCACAGATTATGAGTCTGTTGCTCTAACCAACTGAGCTATAGGACCGGGTTACATTGAAGTAACTCTTGGGTTGGCAAAAATAGTAAATTCTTGCTTTTTACAAAGGAAAAATCGGAATCTATTTTTGATTTTGGTCGGACGATAACATCGCCTGGATTTGTTTCATGGTTTTTTGCATGCCTTCCGCACTTCCGTCCAAGAAAATGGTATTTCCTTTTCCGTATTCAGCGAAATTTTTGATGGCCTCTGTCCACATGGAGAAAAGAATCACGTTCGTGTCCAAGTTCGCCTGCTTCATTTCTTCCGCCGCTTCACTCATACCTTTAGCGACCTCCTGACGGAATAATGCTACTCCTTGTCCACGCAGCATCGCTGCTTCTTTCTCGGCTAACGCGGCGATTTTAATCGCGTTTCCTTCGGCCTCGGCTGCTTTCGTTTTGGTGATCAATAAGGCTTGACCTTCATTTTCTGCGGCTGCCTTTAAGTTATTCGATGCAACGACCTTACTCATGCTCTCAATGATCGCTTGGTCAAAGGTGATGTCGTTGATCTGTAAATCCAATAAATGGTAGCCCCATGTTTCTAAGGTGTGGTCAATTTGATTCTTTACACTTTCAACCAACTCGTGACGAAGTCCAAGGATTTCTGATTGTTTCTGACTTGCAACGTACGCACGAATGGATCCTTCAATCGTACGAATCAAGGCCTGCATCAAATCTTTGTTACTGATGAACTTAAAGGCGACTTTTTTAATGGTTTCTTCCTGTGCATCCATCACACTGTACAACAACATGCTTTTGAAATAGACATTCGCTTGATCAATCGTCACCGCTTGAAATTCCATTTCAATGCTTTGGTTTTGAATGGAGATGCGACGGTAAACCTGTTCTAAAAATGGAATTTTCATGCGCAATCCGGGTGTCAAAATACGTTGGTATTTCCCAAATAAAGTGACAACGGCAATCGTGCCTTGTGTGACGGTTAAAAGGGAGCTAAAAACGATGGCGAGTCCAATTGCTAGGACAATATAAATAGCGGTCATATCGGTAAATTTTAGTTAAATGTAGGGATATTCTTCCTTCGAAACAAATGTCTGTTAACGCTGTTTTCTTAAGGTAAATAGAGTGATTTCGGGATAAATGCCAACGCGACCTGGAAATCCGAGGAACCCGAATCCACGGTTGACATATAAATACTGTAATCCCACTTGATAAAGTCCGGCCCATTTGCGGTATTTGAAGGAAACGGGACTGAACTTAATGCCAAAACGTTCAATGCCGAATTGCATGCCGTGTGTATGTCCAGATAACGTGATGTCGATGTTGGTATCTCCAACAACTTGCGCATCGAAGTGACTTGGATCATGCGACAATAGAATTTTAAAGGCATCCGCGGGGACTTTTGCCAAGGTTTCGGACAATTTTCCGCTCTGACGGAAAGGCGCTTTCCCCCAATTTTCTACACCCAACAACCACGCTCCTTCACTTAATTCAACCGCGTCATTCAGCAAGGGACGGAATCCAATGGTTTGATGAATGTCGATCAAATGCTTCAAGTTTTGCGATTTTTCGTCCTGCTCCTCCCATTTCACGTAATCGCCGTAATCGTGGTTTCCGAGGATGCTGAATTTTCCTTTTTTCGCTTGGATGGAGGAAAAGAGTGGTTCCCAGCCATGCATTTCATCAGCCTTATTGTTCACCAAATCTCCCGTGAAAAATACGTAATCGGCATTCAAAGCATTCATTTTGTCAATGGCTTTTTGCACTTTGTGGTAGCGGTGTAAAAAACTTCCTACGTGGACATCGCTTATCTGTATGATGCGCAAACCATCCATGGAATCGGGTAGGTGAGGAAAGGACAAGTCCACTGGATGTACTTTCCAATTCCAGCGACCAAATTGAATGCCGTATAGAATTCCAAAGAAGATCAGGATGGAAAAGGTCCAGCCAATCCATTGAAGTATCGGTAAGTCTAGAAAGAAATAGGAAATTCCTGGAATGAGATAGGCTAACGCTGGAATACCGGATGCGATGAATAATCCCATATAAGTGAAAACCAACCGATAATCGGCATTTTGTGTGCGTCGACGAAAATTGAAAAACAATAATCCAACGCTGCCTATAAATACGGTTCCTTGTACGGAAGCCAATAGGACGTAACCATGTTCCAAAAGTCCATGGAGGAACAACCATTCGGAAGCGATGATGAGTAGGAGAGAAAAGAGAAAAATCATTTGTTGAATGTATAGTGGAGAAACAAGGAAAGGTCGAAACTGTTTATGAAGGACTTACATCCATGATCCACCAACAGAAATGATGTTGTCCATCGCCAAGTAATCTGGATGTGTTTCTTCGGTGATCCCTCCTGTTGGACAAAATTTCACGTTCGGAAAGACTTGACCATAAGCTTTTAATGCGCCGATTCCACCAAATAGATTCGCAGGAAAGAATTTGAAAGTATCCCATCCAAACTGCAGTCCTTCGATGATTTCACTTGGTGTTGCCACACCTGGAATAAACGCAATGCCACTTGCCTCGAATGCAGGAGCGAGTGTTGCATTCAAGCCAGGACTCACCATGAAGTCAATGCCTAATTCTACCGCTTTGTCAATTTGACTCACTGAAACAACCGTTCCCATACCAATGGAACAACGGTCGCCGAATAAAAGCTTTGCTTCCGCAATGCAGTCGAATGCAGCGGGAGTACGCAAGGTAATTTCAATACAGAAAATACCACGAGCAATTAATTGCTCCATTTTCGGAACGACTTCATCCACGGAATGAAAGGTTACCACAGGAATAACGGGGTGTTTTGAAAGGACAGCGCGAATGTTATTTTGAGTCATTGGGGTCAATTTGACACAAAGGTCGTGAATTCTTTGTTTCCTAAATCAGAATGACTTGAAAATCACTCAAAAAAGGATCCATTTCATGTTTGATCTGTTCCAAACGTGCATAAATTTCACCGTCCGCGCAGAAAGAGAAAAGGTTGCTGCTGCGTTCTTGAAGTTCTCCTTTCGGCATACATTTCGATGAAATGGCATCGATGAATTTCAATTGTTTGTCAAATTTTCCTTTTCGAATTTTTTCCAAACGCTCTTTCAATTGCAGCAATTGTTTCGTGATACGTGTTAACTCGGCCTCAACCATGCTGACTTGATTGGAATCCACTTCATGCGTCAATTGGGTCCATTTGGAACTCAATTTCAAGGTCAATTCATCCAATTCACTGAAATCAATGGCTTGACTTCCTTGTCGGTCCAGAAAGGCTTGTTTTAAATCCGCTGGATTGCGCCATAAGTCTGTTGTTTGAAAGCCCATTTCTGTCCATTGTTGCGCATTTTTTTCTTCCAAAAGAAGGATGCTTGTCCGCGCTTGAATCAAGGGGAATAACACCTTCGCTTCTTGAAAAACGGCTTTCAGTTGCAGCCAATACATGATTTCACCTGGACCTCCCACGTAACATAAGTTTGGCAGTAGGACTTCTTGATACACTGGACGCAAAATGACATTCGGTGAGAAAGATTCTGGATGATCTGAAAGCTCCTGAAGAATTTCCTCGTTTGTCCATGTGCGTGAACCTGTGGAGAATCCGTTATCCTCGCGTTGGATGCGTTCGCGTTTCCCTGGACGCAAGAAAAACAAGTTGCTGTCTTTCGGTTCCACTTGTAGTGGAAATCCAGCAGCGGAAAGTCCTTCATTCGTTTCCAGAACAGCCTTCGAGGAAAATCCTTCGAGGAGTTCACGTTTCATCCATGGTGAAAAGGCAGATTTCCAATCCGAACGATCTCCATCAACGATGATCAATCCGTAGTGTCCGAAAAGTTCGTTGACGAATTGAAAAAAGGCGGAACCGTAGGATTCTCCATTCAAACTTTCAATCAAACTATGCACTTCACTGTTGGGATGATTGCTGAACTTTGTTTGCCATTCGGCAAGGACAGTTTCCAATCCTTCGAGTGACATTCTTCCTACAGCACCTTCGGCTTTACGCTCCCATTTCAACGTTTGTTGAAATAAGTTGAAGGACTGAATTTCTGCGAAATCGTGGTCTTCAGATGCCATCCAATAAACTGGAACGAACTCAAATTCCGGATATTTTTCTTTGTATGCTTCACATTGCTTGATAACGTGAAGAATCTTATAAATAAAGAACAGTGGACCACTTGCGATACTCAACTGATGTCCAGTCGTGACCGTAAAGCAATTGGCTTGTTTTAGTTTTTCTAAATTCGTTCGTACTTTTTCCGAAATGGTCGATTCTGCATAGCTTTCTTCTAATCCTTCGGCGAGAATGTAGCGTTGAGTTGTTGAAAATTGCGCTTGTTTTTCCTTCAGTTGTTCCAAGATGGCATCCTCCGAAAAGGGACGATGAATCCATGCTTGTAAAGCCGATTGGTTTTCAGTAAACAATCGCTGTTTCTCGTTAAAAAACGGCGTGGCGGAACGGGGAATGTCAATGCGCATCAGCCAATTACATGTTGCGTCGATACTGCCCACCCACTTCAAATAACGCGGCGGTTATTTGTCCAAGGGAAGCGTATTTACATGTTTCCATCAATTCTTCGAACATGTTTCGGTTGTTGATGGCAGCGTCTTGAATTTTCGCAATTCCTTCGCTGGATTGTTTTGCGTTTCCAGCGTGAAGGTTGTTCAACATATCGATTTGATATTGTTTTTCTTCCTCGGTTGCACGAATGACTTCCTTCGGCAATACAGTTGGTGATCCTTTCGAACTGAGGAAAGTATTCACCCCAATGATTGGGAATTCACCTGTGTGTTTCAACGTTTCGTAGTACAAGGACTCTTCTTGGATTTTAGAACGTTGGTACATTGTTTCCATCGCTCCTAATACCCCACCACGTTCAGTGATGCGATCAAACTCAGTCAATACCGCTTCTTCCACCAAATCCGTTAATTCGTCGATGATGAACGATCCTTGCAGTGGATTTTCGTTTTTCGCTAATCCAAGTTCGCGGTTGATGATCAACTGAATCGCCATGGCGCGACGAACAGATTCCTCGGTTGGTGTCGTAATCGCCTCGTCGTATGCATTCGTATGCAAGGAATTACAGTTGTCGTAAATCGCATACAAGGCTTGAAGCGTCGTACGGATATCGTTAAAGTCAATTTCCTGTGCATGCAGTGAACGTCCGGATGTTTGAATGTGGTATTTCAACATTTGTGCACGTGGATTCGCGCCGTATTTCTTCGCGAGCGCTTTCGCCCATAGTCGACGAGCTACGCGTCCGATCACGGCATACTCTGGGTCAATTCCATTGGAGAAGAAGAAGGACAAGTTCGGACCGAAGTCGTTGATGTCCATGCCTCGACTCAAATAATATTCCACATACGTAAAGCCATTCGCCAGGGTAAACGCTAGTTGGGTAATTGGATTCGCACCTGCTTCCGCAATGTGGTAACCTGAAATCGATACGGAATAGAAATTACGAACGCCCTTGTGGATGAAGTATTGTTGCACGTCGCCCATTAAGCGCAAGGCAAATTCCGTGGAGAAAATACATGTGTTTTGTGCTTGATCCTCTTTCAGGATGTCCGCTTGAACCGTTCCACGCACTTGTTTTAAAGTCTCCGTTTTAATTTCTTGGTATACGTCAGCTGGAAGTACTTGGTCACCGGTCACGCCCAAAAGCATCAATCCGAGTCCGTCGTTTCCTTGAGGTAATTCACCTTGGTAACTTGGACGCTCAACACCTTTCGCTTTGTAAATGGCTGCAATTTTCGCCTCAACTTCAGCTTCTAGTCCATTCGCTTTGATGTATTTCTCGCAATTTTGATCGATGGCTGCATTCATGAAAAATGCCAACATCATTGGTGCTGGACCATTGATCGTCATGGAAACTGAGGTCGCTGGGTGACTTAAATCGAAGCCAGAATATAATTTCTTCGCATCATCTAAGCAACAGATGGAAACACCGGAATTCCCGATTTTCCCGTAAATATCTGGACGTACAGCCGGATCATTTCCGTAAAGTGTCACGGAGTCAAATGCGGTGGAAAGTCGTTTCGCTGGCATGCCCAAACTCACATAGTGAAAACGTTTGTTTGTGCGCTCAGGTCCACCTTCTCCCGCAAACATACGTGTTGGATCCTCACCTTCGCGTTTAAACGGGAACAAGCCGGATGTGTACGGGAATTCACCCGGGAAATTCTCTTGTAAAACCCAACGTAAAATATCCCCCCAACTGCTGTAGCGAGGAGCTGCGACTTTCGGGATTTGAGAATGCGAAAGGGATTCCGTGTGCGTTTGAATGCTCAATACTTTGTCGCGTACCTTGAATTGGTATTCTGGATTCTTAAACGATTGTTTCTTCGCATCCCAATTTTGAAGAATCTCCCAATTGCGTGGATCGAAGTTTAATTTTTCTTTTTCCAACGCTTCTTGTAATCCTTTGATCAAACGATCTTTGTCCTCAATGGATGATTGTTCCAACGTTGCGATAGAAGATTGCAGTCCTTGTAGTTTATCAGCAACCTTCACTTGCTCATTTACCCATTTGTCGTAAGAGCGGTTGTTCTCTGAAATTTCTGACAGGTAACGTGTTCTTTCTGGTGGAATGACGTAGATTTTCTCCGACATCTCACGGGTAATTTGGAACGTGGAATGTAATTCAGCACCCGTTTTTTCGACCATTTTATCCATGATGACCTTGTACAAGGAATTCATTCCTGGATCATTGAATTGAGAGGCAATCGTACCGTAAACGGGCATGTCGTCTACATTCGATTCCCACAAATTGTGGTTGCGTTGGTATTGTTTGCGGACATCACGCAAGGCATCCAGTGCACCGCGTTTGTCGAATTTATTTAAGGCGATCACGTCGGCGAAATCCAACATGTCGATTTTCTCTAATTGTGTCGCGGCACCGTATTCGGGTGTCATCACGTACAAGGAAACATCGGAGTGGTCCAAGATTTCGGTGTCGGATTGTCCGATTCCTGACGTTTCCAAAATGATCAAATCGTAGTTCGCTGCCTTGAGGATGCTAATCGCCTCCGCTACGTGTTTCGATAAAGCCAAGTTGGACTGACGAGTAGCCAAGGAACGCATGTACACTCGGTCGCTTTTGATGGAGTTCATGCGAATGCGGTCCCCCAATAAAGCACCACCCGTTTTGCGTTTCGATGGATCGACAGAAACCACGGCGATTTGTTTGTCCGAAAAGTCAATTAAAAAGCGACGAACCAATTCATCCACCAACGATGATTTTCCCGCACCACCTGTTCCGGTAATACCAAGAACTGGAATGGCTGATTTGTCTGAAACGGCGTGAATTTCTTTGAGTAATCCGCTATTTTCTTCTGGATAATTTTCCGCTCCGGAAATCACACGTGCAGTGGTTGGAACGAATTTATCGGCCAATTTTGCCATCACCTCTGTAGCGTTCGGCAAAGAACTCGGTTCACCTACTGGAAAGTCGCATTTCTCGATCAAATCGTTGATCATTCCTTGCAATCCCATAGAGCGTCCATCGTCGGGATGGTAAATTCGGGTAATCCCGTAAGCTTGTAATTCTTCGATTTCAGATGGCAGAATGGTTCCACCACCGCCACCAAATATCTTCACGTGCGGTGCTCCTTTTTCTTGAAGCAAATCGTACATGTATTTGAAGTATTCGATGTGTCCACCTTGATACGATGTCATGGCAATGGCTTGGGCATCCTCTTGGATGGCACAATTCACCACTTCTTCTACCGAACGATCGTGTCCGAGGTGAATGACTTCACATCCTGTTGCTTGGATAATGCGACGCATGATGTTAATCGCAGCATCGTGTCCATCAAATAATGAGGCAGCAGTAACGATGCGTATTTTGTTGACTGGTTTGTAGGGAGCTACTTGTTCCATTCTATTTTACGTGTTTTTTGATACGCAAAACTACGGAAAAAATGCTGATTTGGCGAAGGAATCTGGATCAAATCTACTCGATTAACTCTGGTCGATTTGGTACTTGTCTATCCAGGAATTTGGCCAATGCTTTCGTATTCTGCATCGGAGGATGGAACAAATCCATCTGTACAAGCTAACATGTCTTGAATGCGGATGATTTCCGGGTATTGTTCTGCGGAAATGTTTAATAAAAACACCTGTTTTCCAATGCGTTGCTTTTCTTCAAAATGTCGGTCGTCGACAATTTTGTAGTAGGATTTTTCATTCGATAATTTCCGATATTGAGGAAAAACGATGGTCGTCATTACAGCCGTTCAAGTGGAGTTTTAACGCCGTCTACGAGCGAGTAACACGCTAATTTATCCTTAAAAACAGAAGACTTAAAAATGGAACGATTCAATAGCATCCGGACACATTCTTGAATTCCTTCCACAATAGATGGATGCGGGTGAATTAACTCAGACAACACTTCAATCGGCATGTTTAGCTTAATGAGAAGTCCAACCGCTTGAATGGCCGTCGATGCATGCGCTCCAACTACACGCATTCCTAAAATGCGCATTTCTTTATCGTTGGTCACAATGATTTTAAAGAATCCCTGTGTTTTGCGCATGGCAATTGCTCGTGTAATCAAGGAATAATCAATTTTTACAACTTTGACAGGAATGCTCTGTTCTACGCATTGTTGTTCATTTAGTCCTACGGATGCCACTTCAGGAGTCAAGAACATAATTGTACAAACATTGTCGTAGTTCAAACGTTCCGGAATGTTTCCAAAAGCTTTTTCAACGGCATGACGCGCTTCAATTTCGCCCATGTTCACCAGCGCAATGCGTCCAGAAACGTCTCCCACTGCATAAATGTTTGGGACACTTGTTACCGTATCGTCATCGCCAATGTGCACGCCTCTTTGGGACATTTCGACACCCGCCTTTTCAAGGCCGAGTCCTTCGACGTTTGGTGTGCGTCCAACGGATAACAATGCTTTCTCTACGCGAATCACTTCGCGACTGCCATCTGGGTATGACAATTCGTATTCGACCTCGCCGTCTATTTTTTCCAAGCGCTCCAATTTCGCATTCGAGTGAATGGTAACGCCGTGTTTTTTCATGTTATTTTCCACCAAGGAAGAAATGTCTTCATCCTCAAAAGGTAATATGCGTTCTTGTCGGTCAATGAGGTATACTTTCGTTTTTCCAAAATTGGAGAAAATCGTTGCGTATTCACAACCAATAACTCCAGCTCCCACAATCACCAAACTTTTTGGAAAGTCTTGGATGTGGTCAATCCCATCGCTGGTTAAGATGATGTCCTCATCGACTTCGATGTTCGGCAATGACCTTGGTCGACTTCCCGTGGCGATGATGATTTTTTCGCCCCGAATGATTTTCTTTTCACCTTCATGATCAATTTCCACTTCGTGATTTGAAACAAAAGAGGCTTTCCCGCGCTCGTATTGCAACAGTTTATTCATGGTTTCAGTCTGCAGCAATTTAATGTGTGCCGCATATTGGAATTTGCGTTCAAATATGGCTTCGGAAAGGTTTTTTCGAACATCGTCCCAAGAAAGTTCAAACTTGGTTCGTCCTTTCGAAACGATCATGTCATTGATGTCTGAAACACGGTTTGACAATTCCCAAAGTGTCTTGGAGGACAAGGCACCATTGTACACGCCTGCGCCACCTACACGGTCCTTTTCAATGAGGCAAACTTTTTTTCCAAAGTCTATTCCTCGCATGGCCGCTGCGTATCCTGCAGGACCTCCACCAATCACAATTAAGTCAAATTCTTCCATGAATGTGTAAATTCGCAACAAAGATACGGAGAAAACCCATGAATCAATTGAACGAGAAGGACCAAAATGCCATTGAATTCGCAAAGCAACAGCTAGAACAAACGAAAAAAACGTTTCGAAAGTGGAAGCAGAGCAAGCCAAAGGACTTAGATCAACGCTTTCATCAAGCACATGCACAGGAATTTCAAAAAATGGATTGTTTAACCTGTGCCAATTGCTGTAAAACGACAAGTCCGATCTTTAGGGATGCGGATATTCGTCGCATTGCGAAAAGATTGCGCATGAAGGAAGCCCAGTTCATCGATCACTATTTAAAAATGGACGAGGAAAGCGATTATGTGTTGAAAAAATCCCCGTGTTCTTTCTTGTATGAGGACAACACCTGTTCGATTTACGAAGATCGTCCCTTAGCTTGTCGCGAGTACCCTCATACGGATCGAAAAAACATGTTTCAAATCTTGGAGCTCACCGCGACCAATACGACGATTTGTCCTGGCGTTGCACGCATCGTTGAAAAAATAACGAATCCGTGATTGCATTTCATCCGATCTTTGTTCATCCCCTGCCGGAAAATCACCGTTTCCCGATGGAGAAATATGAATTGCTCCCGAAGCAATTGTTGCACGAAGGAACAGCCAATGAATCCGATTTTATCGTTCCTGACAGCTTGGAAATCGAAAAAGTACTATCGGTTCATTCCGCTGATTATTGGGACCGACTTTCGAATTTGCAGTTGTCCGACCGCGAGCAACGTGTCAGTGGATTTGTCCATTCACAGGAATTAATTCAACGAGAATTGTGCATCATGGAAGGCACGCGTCGACTGGCAGAAGAGGCGCTAACGAAAAAATTGGGTTTCAACATCGCTGGAGGGACACATCACGCCTTTGTTGATCGGGGAGAAGGATTCTGCTTACTGAACGACCAAGTGATTGCCGCCAATGATTTGTTGACACAACAGGGAATTCAGAAAATACTCATCATCGATTTGGATGTTCATCAAGGCAATGGAACGGCGGCCATGTTGCAGGACGATGACCGTGTGTTTACGTTTAGTATGCACGGACGCAACAACTATCCATTGCAAAAAGAACAATCAAACCTCGATGTGGAATTAGATGATGGCATTCAAGACAAGGCATACTTGCACTTGCTTTCCGAACATTTGGATCGCATCTTATCATCGTTCACACCGGAATTCATTTTTTATCAATGCGGTGTGGATATTTTGGCCAGCGATAAACTCGGAAAACTTGGGGTTAGCATGAAAGGCTGTCAGGAAAGGGATCGGTTGGTGTTTGACGCTGTTCGACAATTAAACGTTCCTGTTGTTTGTACGATGGGAGGGGGATACAGTCCGCAAATCAAAGATATTGTGGAGGCCCATGCACAAACCTTTCGCGTTGGAATGCATACCATCCTTTGATATTTCCGTAATTTTGAACGAAATGAAGCACATGAAATTTACTTCTATCCTGTTTATCCTGTTTCTTTTTCCAAGTGTATTTGCGCAAAAAAGAGCGATTCAGTTGAACCTCGAAAAAGGACGTACCTATTATCACAATATGCGTGCGGAATCAGAGATTTTCCAAAGAACCAAAGGAAAAACGTCAAAGTTCGAAATGCTCATGGAGACTTCCATTCGTTACAAGGTGAAGTCGGTAAAAAAAGATAGTTATTACATCGAGGCTCAATATCAAAACATGCGTCTGTATGTGAACAGTGGAGATGGTACGGTTGTGGATATCCGCTCTGAAAAATCATCCGAAAACATAATGTCCCAAATTTTTTATCAATTTTGTCAAACTCCATTTCACATGGAAATATCCAAATATGGTGAGATTCGTCGCGTCGAAATCGGTAATTTACTTGAAAGTGCCGTAGATGATTTGCCAGTTTCTTCGGATAAAAAAGAGAAATTGAAAAAGGAATTAGAGCTTAGTTATGGCGAAAAATCCTTTAAGGGTAATTTTGAAATCATTACCTTAATTTATCCGAATACGCTTGTTGACATGAATGAAACTTGGCAAACGAAAACCAGAATTTTATCTAGACAAATGGATGCGGAGTTATTGAATACCTACCAATGGACCGGAAACGCCAAAAACGGTTTGATGGTGGAAGGTAAGGCCTCGATTTTGTCTGATCAGCAAATGGAAAACGATCAATTGAAAAAGGTAGATGGATCCTCTTCGATTTCCATGATTTTGGATGAAAAGTCCGGCTGGATTCGTTCCGCAACCGTTCATCAGTCCATGCGTTTGGGAAACAAGGACGAAGATGGATATTTGTATACCAAGATTAAAACAACGTACTCCGATCATTAAACAAATACATCCAACGGGTGTTTCATAAAAAAATAAACAGATGAAAACAGCACTAATCACAGGCGCTTCAAGTGGAATAGGAAAAGAACTAGCACGTATTCATGCATCGAAAGGTGGAGATTTGGTATTAGTCGCACGTCGAACAGAATCCTTGGATGCGCTAAAGGCTGAACTTGAAACGAAACACGGTATAAAAGTCATCACCTTTACGCAGGATTTAAGTGAAGTCCATGCGGCCAAAAAAGTATACGATTTTGTTCAAAAATCGGGCATCGAAATCGAATATTTGATGAACAATGCGGGGTTTGGTGGACACGGTGAATTCGTGGATCGTCCAATTGAAAAAGATTTGGAAATGATTCAATTGAATGTTTCTGCCTTAGTGGAATTAACACATTTGTTTTTGCAGGACATGAAGCAACGCAAAAGCGGAAAAATATTAAATACGGCTAGTTCTGCTGGATTCTTACCTGGACCTTTGCAAACAACGTATTTTGCTACGAAAGCATTTGTCGTTTCCTTTACCAAAGGATTGGCGTTTGAATTGCGTAAGTCAGGAGTGACGGTAACCGCACTTTGTCCGGGACCCGTGAAAACAGAATTTGAACACGTTGCTGGACTCGAAGGAGGAAACATGTTCGATAAAGGTGCGTCTGCCTTGCAAACTGCAAAATCGGGCTACAATGGAATGATGAAAGGAAAAGTGATTCAAATTTCAGATCCAGCCTTGGCATTCATGATTCGATTTTTATTGCCATTTATTCCAAGAACATGGTTGTCTGCCGTTGTTGAAAAAATGCAAACCGTTCCGAAGAAGTCCTAGTTCTGATAAAATAATCATACCTTTGTTTCATGAACATGATGCCGCTTTTTTTGGGAGATGTTGCAGGTTCAGAAATCGTTGTGATTCTGATAGTCATTCTCTTGTTTTTTGGTTCTAAAAGTATTCCAGGAATCGCTAAAACCTTGGGGCAGGCTATGTATCAAATACGCAATGCATCCAATGAATTGCAGCAAGAGATTAAAAAATCGGGCGTGGACATTAAATCCAACATGAACATTGACGCCCTTTTGAAGGAATCCAAAGAACAACTGGTACAACCCTTAGATCAAATGTATTCGGACGTTGAAAACAGCATGCATTATACGGGTAAACCACAGACGCCCATAGAGCGTGCGGAACAAGTTGAAGCAAACGAAACGGAAGCGGCTACGATTGAAACTGCCGCAGATGTAGCAACAACGGTCGAACCTACGAGCGAAGAAATTCCAGTTTCAGAAACAAACGAACCAACCAAAACAGCAGAATAATGGCACAAGTCGGTATCATCATGGGAAGTAAATCGGATTTACCAATCATGAAAGAAGCGAAACTCATCCTCGATCAATTTGGCATCAGCTCCGAAGTTGAAATCGTTTCTGCGCATCGTACACCTGAGAAAATGGTCAGCTATGCGAAAGAAGCTGCTGGACGTGGATTAAAAGTGATTATAGCTGGTGCTGGAGGTGCTGCGCATTTACCGGGTATGACAGCCTCCATGACTTCCTTACCTGTCATTGGTGTCCCAGTGAAATCATCCAATTCAATCGACGGTTGGGATTCCATTTTGAGTATTCTTCAAATGCCAAACGGTATTCCCGTAGCAACTGTCGCGTTGAATGCAGCCAAAAACGCTGGAATTCTTGCTGCAAGAATCATCGGTGCTTTTGATGCAGAAGTCCAAGCTAAAATGGACGCTTACGCTGTTTCAATGAAAGAAATGGTGGAAGAAAGCGGGAAGAACCTCGAGCTCTAATCTTATTCGTACAACAAGTACTTTTTACGCGTGATCATGAAAGCGTCGAGTCCTGGTTTCCAGGTTTCACGGATTTCTTTTGCCGACCATCCTTTGTACAATTGTTCCTTTAAAGTAGCGGTTCCTGCCAAACGATTGAAGAATCCATTTTGATCGATAAATACCGCTGAATCCCCCAATAAATCGCGTGCTTGAATCAAATAGTTTAAGTTGATTTCATAACTTCTCTTACTGGTTCCGCTCGACAAATCATACCCATAACACAGTTTGTTCATTTGAGGCGGCGTCTTCGCTCCAGGAGTAGGAACGGGAATAAAAGAGAAGTCTGTTTTTGGAAATCGAGGATGTCCATACATTTCAAATGGCTTGTCCGTTCCACGTCCAATACTCACCGTTGTTGCTTCGAACAAACATAAACTTGGATACAAAGAAATCGCACCGTCTGTGCGTAAATTCGGAGATGGAGCGACCGGTAAGGTATACTTCAATTTGTGCTTGTAATTTTTACATGGAATTACCCATAAATTGCAGCGAATGCCATTGTTTAGCCATCCTTCACCATTGATCATCATGGCGTACTCACCAATGGTCATTCCGTAAACAATAGGAACAGGATGCATGCCCACGAAGGACTTGTATTCTTTTTCTAAAATGGGGCCGTCCACGTAATGCCCATTTGGATTTGGACGGTCTAACACCACCACTTGCTTGTTGTTCTCTGCACACGCTTCCATGACGTAATGCAAGGTGGAAATGAAGGTGTAAAAACGAACGCCTACATCTTGAATGTCGTAAATGACGATGTCCACATCTTCCAACTGTTGAGCCGTCGGTTTTTTGTTGTTTCCGTATAACGACACCAAAGGAATGCCTGTTTTTTCATCGATGGAATGGTGTACTTTTTCACCTGCATCGACGTCGCCACGAAATCCATGTTCGGGAGAAAAAACTTTGACCACATTTAATTTTAGGGACAACAAGGTATCTACTAAATGCACACCTTGCACTACTGACGTTTGATTCCCCACCACTGCGATGCGTTTTCCCGCTAAAGAATCGACAAAAAGGTGAAGACGATCAATGCCTAAGAGTGGTTTTTTGACATCCTGATGTTGACTTGCAAAAAGGATACGGTCGACCTTTACAGTGTCATCAATCACAACGGTTCCCATTGGCATGGGATGTTCACCTTTCACATTTTGCACACAACTGAAAAGTAAAAACACGAAAATTGTTTTCAAGCACAGAAGCTTTGTGTATTTTTGAATCCTAAATAAAAGCAAGTTGTCCTTCGAAATTTTCATATCACGTCGTCTCATCCAAAATAAGCTACAAGGTATTAAAGTTTCTAAACCTATTGTGCGTATCTCCATTGTAAGTATTGCACTAGCCATTGTTGTTAACGTTGTCACAGTGGCAATCGTTACAGGTTTCCAGCATGAAGTGCGCAACAAAATTACGGGTTTTAACGCTCCACTTTTCATTTCGAAGAAAGGAACGAAGCAGATTTTTGAAGGTGATGCGGTTTTTAAAGCGCAAAAAGCCATTCAGGAATTGAATGGGATTCCTGGACTGCGTTCAATTTCTCCGGTCGTTTTTAAACCAGCAATGCTGCAGTCATCCCGGTTTACAGATACCATTCAACTTTCCACTGGAAAGGATTCACTGATTAGTCGTCAAGACATTGTCGGTGTGGTGATGAAAGGCGTCGAATCCAGCTACGATTGGACCTTCATTCGTGAAAATCTGAAGGAAGGACGCATACTGAATTTTCAGTCCAAGCAAGAAGAATTGGTCTTGTCTAAACGCATGGCAGATCAATTGAACTACCGCTTAAACGATACCATTTCCGTTTATTACGTAAAAAATCAACCGGTTTTGAGGAAGTACAAAGTGGTGGGAATTTATCAAACCGGATTGGAAGAGTACGATAAGAAGTTGGTTTTTTGTCGCTTGCCAGAAGTACAGAAAATGAACGATTTTGGCATCAAAACGAAAATAGTGATTGGTGACCAATTGGATCATGGAAGCATTGTGTTGAAAGCAGCAGTGGAAGGACAAGCACAAGATTTACTGTACGACTGGGGTTCTGGACCAGATATTTACGGTGGATTTTATTTATCACAGTTGAAGGATACGAATTTTCGTTTGGTTGTTTATCAATCAGATCCTGTGAAAGGAACGAAATGGCCAATTGACACGAGTTATCTAAAAGTGAATTGTTCTCAACCGATCGTTGCTTCAAATGCATTTTTGCGCGACGAGAATGGAGACTTAATCAAAGAATCCATTGGAATGGTAGCGTATCAATTATCCACCTCAACAGCAACAGTCACCGTGGAGGAAAAAGAAGGTTCGGGAACGGGAAAGGACTATGTTTCTGGATTTGAAGTACGCATCAACGATTGGAACGACCTGAAACGTGTGGAAGAGGAAATTCGTTCCAACATCGAAATGCGTCCAAATGAAAAGAATGAACTCATGCAAGTGAGTAGTATCTTGGATACGGAAAACGACTTGTTTGCATGGCTAAGTTTCCTCGATTACAACGTGTACATCATTATCTTTTTAATGCTCTTGATAGGCGTTATCAACGTTGGATCAGCTATGTTGGTGTTGATTGTTGTTCGCACAAACCTCATTGGGATGTTGAAGGCGATGGGCGCTAGAGATTGGTCCATTCGAAAACTGTTTTTATACCAAGCGGCACATTTAATTGGACGCGGACTATTATACGGAAATGCGATTGGATTTATTTTATGTTACGTTCAACTGAAATTTGAACTTTTGCAATTGGATCCACTGGTTTACTATTTGGACAAAGTCCCTGTGGAAATCAATCCAATTTCTTGGTTGCTTGTCAATGTCATCACGTTTGTCGTGTGTATGATTTCGCTCATCGTTCCAAGTTACGTGGTAACGAAAATTAGTCCGACCAAAGCCATTCGATTTAACTAGGAGATGTTGTTTCACCAATTTGAAGAAGTCAGTATTCTCAATGAAGTGGGAGTTTACCGTGTGTTACGCGCTGAGGACACCTTTCTTTGGCTCGAAGATGAGCATGGATTTGAACGGAAAGTTTCTGTTCAATTTGTTGTTCGACGCAAGCAAATCAAGGTGGAGAAAGTTCCACAAAAGGACCTTCAAAAACCAGTAAAACCATCTCTGACTGCAATTGGAGAAAGCATTCCTTCCATTGACTTACATCACCATGAATTGCAGTTGGACGAACGATTTTTATCCAAACACGACATACTCACTGGGCAAATTGACGCATTCAAGCGTTACTGCAATCAAATGATTCAGTTAAAAATCAAACGCTTCAGGGTGGTTCATGGAATCGGGGAGGGGAGGCTGAAATCTGAATTGCGGATTATCGTGCAAGGGAAAGACGGTCTATCCATGCACGACGATCAAGTGACTAGAGGAAAAGTCGGCGCTTCGTTGATTGAAATTCAAACGTCTGTTGCGCAAAAGTTTTAATGTTGCGGAACGTATCCTGACTTACCTTTCGGAATGTCAAAAATCCACGTGTAGTATCCTACGAAATGACTATCGAAAAATCCCATTTGTTTCGAGTGAGATGACGGAAATGGAATGCGCTGTTGCAAGGAAAGTCCTTTCACCAACGATTGTGCAGCAACACCATCTTGCTGACAAGGAGCATGTTTGAATTTGCCTGTTCGAACTGCACCATACTGCCATACGCTTTTCCATGGAGTGACATCAAACGTTTTTCCAATCGCATTTTCTGGTGCCAATATGTAACATTCGCCAAATTGAATGTTGCCTCGAAGCTCGGCGCACATGCCCATGGCATAAGCGTGTCCCATGCTGTGTGAAACGATATACAAGGTGTCGTTTTTTGAATAATTGGGTGCCTCATTCAACACTTGAAGTAAATTCTTACCGGCGATGCGTCCGTGTTGGTAGCGGAGGTCAAATCCATCGTAATTTGGCGATGTGGCAAGAAGACTCATGGTTTTTACCAGTTGATTGGATGGCAGTTTTGTCCGATAACAATGGTGTGCGTTTCCTTTGCACGCTTTTGGATAAACAGCAGCGGTTCCTGCAAAATTGATCACGGATCGATGATTGGACGTGCTCACGGAGTGGTGTCCGTCGGCATACCAAATTTCATCCGCTTGTATACGCTGTTGAAAGCGTTCGTTGAATTGATTCCATGGTTCCCAATAAGCAAAGCGATCCATGCTAAACAATTGATTTTTGGAATTGGGAAATTCGACGCCTTTTTCTTGAAAGGTACCAAGGAAGTCGGACATCGATTGATTGGTAGAAACAGGTCGGTAGCCATTTACAAAGACCAAGATGCGTTTGGCCGGATCTGGTAAATGTAGCTTATTCGTTAATTCGAAGCCCATGTGGTTGTATACTTTCTCGCGGATAATCTTGTCGTTTCCATCGTGAAAACGGAAAACCACAAAGTGACTTTGGGTTCTTCGCTTGTATTTTTTTGTCTTTAATTCCAATACATTTCGCGCATGAAGAAAGCTGGCATGATTCGTTGAGTCAACATCAAAATAAAGGACGCGATCTTCACGTTGCGCATACCAACTATGGTCAATTTGACGGAAGAGTTGACTTCCCGCAAACACGGCGTCTTGCGTTCTAAATTGAAAGGAATCGCCTAATTTGTGTTCTAATTCTAATTGACTTTTCCCATGAAAGCTGGTGATTTCATGAAAGCGCATGTGGTAATTCGTATAGTAAAATTCGGTGGCGTAAAACGCAAAAATGTTTGAACTGATGGCAAGTGCCCAAATCAAAAGTTTGGCAAAACGGTAGGACATCCGTTTGAAAAAACGACTGTCCAACATGCGCTTATTGATGTTTCGGAAAGTCAGGAATTGCAAGATGAGTGTCACTAAAACGGCGAGAATGTGTATCAGGCAAATGTGGAATCCAAACAAGTGAAAACGCGGTTTGAATAAGGGATTTGTCACATCCAAATAAACGAAGAAGTGGTTTTGCTTAAATGGATGCTTGAGTTGCTCCATTGGATAAAGTGGATTGACTAAAAAAGTCCCGTCTGGATTTTCCTTCCAGAAGTAAAAAGCGACACGTCCATTCGACGTTTCAATGTTTTCGTAGTCATCGTAAAAGCGCAAGGGGATTTTATTCTCTTTTAACATCCGCACTTGGTCGGTGCTCAAGTCTTGAATGGACGTTATGCTGTCAATCGAAGATGGATCAATGCCCAATTGAATACCAATGCTTTTAAAAACGGTCAGATGGGAAAATTGTCCATGGTTTGCGCCAATGAAAGCAATCGACTTATTTGGAATGGTAAAGTATTGATTTGTATCTCCTTGGACAAAAAAGAGGTAAATGTCTTTATCGGAAGTAGGAACATTTTCGTGAAAGAATCCGTCCCGGTAGGACTTTTGTCGTTCCGTGAATTGTGTCGTTCCAAGACGAGGAAATACCCAAGATTTTGTTTGTCGGGATATCCGAAGAGGTGTATGCGACCAGCGGCAAGTGAGTTGAATGCCGGCCGATTCAAATTTCCCGTTTATTCCGTCTGAATCCGGTGTAAGTACCTGATCGTAAATGAAGTGGACGCGATAAGCGGTTTTAATAAATTCGTTTTGAGTCCTTCCAATAAAAGAAGAAAACAGAAAAGTGATTACCCATAACGCGGTAATCTGTTTCATCCGAATGAATTAAAGGTGTAAGAAGTTCTTTTTCGCTAACAATTCGTCCTCTGATTCTCTGTAATCTGGATCATCAACACAACAATCTACTGGACATACAGCGGCACATTGAGGTTCATCATGAAAACCAACACACTCTGTACATTTATCGTGAGCAATGTAATACACATCCATGTTTACCGGTTCGAATTGATTATCTGCTGATATTTCTTCACCATCAAGTGTCGTAATCATTCCCTTCAAAGTAGTACCATCTGAATATTTCCATTCAGCGCCACCTTCGTAAATTGCATTGTTCGGACATTCAGGCTCGCAAGCCCCGCAGTTGATGCATTCGTCCGTAATCATGATTGCCATAACATCGAAATTTTGTACAAAGATAATAACCCTTGACGGATTCTTTTGTTCGATGAGGTAAAAAAAGAGAAGTTGTGTACTTTTGTACCGTGGAAAAATCTCGAATCATTCAAGCATTTGTTGTCTTAGGGACAATTTTAAAAGAACTAGGCGACAATCAACCTTACTCAACGAAAGCATCTGCTGTTACCGCTTCGGAATATGAAGCACTGAACGAAGTGATTTGCCGAGAAATTCACCACAATGGTTGGTTTACAGAAGATTCCATTCGTCAAGCGTTTCGGGAAATTTCGAGTTGGTTAACGGAGGAACAATTGACAGCTTGGACAGATAAATATCCAAGCACACAAAAAGAGAAGCGTGTGGCGATCATTATGGCGGGAAACATTCCCCTGGTGGGCTTTCATGATTTTCTTTGTGTCTTACTTTCTGGACATCACGTCATTTGTAAGCTAAGTTCCGATGATGCACGTATGTTACCAGCATTGACGAAGTGTCTTTTGCATTTTGAGCCAGGGTTGGCGGAACGCATTCGTTTTTCCGATCGTAAATTGGAAGGATACGATGCGGTTATTGCAACAGGAAGCAACAATAGCATGCTGCATTTTGAGCAGTATTTTTCACACGTTCCACATTTATTTCGTGGACATCGTACATCGGTAGCGGTGTTGACAGGAAATGAAACAAAAGAAGAGTTGCGCGAACTCGGTGTAGATTGCCTAACCTATTTTGGACGTGGATGTCGAAATGTGACACATTTGCTTTTTCCAGTAGGATTCGATTTGAATCGTTTCTTTGAGGCGATTGTCGATTTGTCCGATGTTGTCAACAATAAGAAATACGGGAATAACTACGATTACAACAAGGCTGTTCATTTGATGAATCTCAGTAAATTCTTAGATAATAACTTCTTGTTGATGAAGGAGTCCGACCAATTGTTTTCACCTTTGTCGATGTTGCATTATCAGTTTTATACGAATACTGCCGACTTGGAACAGTATCTGGAAACACACAAAAATCAAATTCAATGCGTGGTTGGACAACAGTACCTTCCATTTGGTCAAGCACAGTGTCCTTCCTTAATGGACTATGCTGACGGCATTGATACCATGCAATTCTTGGCAGAACTTTAAGAACATCAGCTCAATGGTCAGTCGTCAATTCGAATCGAATTACTATCTTTGCCCATGTCTTTTCTAGAAAAAATAATGATCAAATACAAAACGCCACAGGAAATCGAAATCATGCGCGAAGCAGCGCAAATCGTTAGTCGAACGCTTGGATTGGTGGCGAAACACATGAAGCCAGGTGTGACACCCAAGTTTTTAGATCAACTAGCGGAAGACTACATTCGATCACAAAATGCCATTCCAGGATTCCTTGGCTTGTATGGTTGTCCAAGTACCTTGTTGATTTCTGTGAATGAGCAAGTCGTGCACGGACTCCCAACAGATCGTCCCTTTCAAGATGGCGACATCGTTTCCGTAGATTGTGGATCCGTATACAAAGGATATTATGGGGATCATGCTTACACGTTCGAAGTGGGCGATGTTAAACCAGAAGTGAAAAAATTATTAGAAGTAACGAAGGAATGTCTGTATTTAGGCATTGAACAAGCAACCGCTGGAAATCGCATTGAGGACATCGGTTGGGCAATTCAACAGCATGCAGAGAAGCACGGTTACGGTGTGGTGCGTGATTTAGTCGGACACGGACTTGGAAAAGAATTACACGAAGAACCACAAGTACCGAATTACGGTCGACGTGGACGTGGAAAGAAAATTCAAAACGGATTAACGATTGCCATCGAACCGATGATTAACATGGGAACGGAAAAAGTCATGACCTTGGATGATAAATGGACTATTGTTACAGCTGATGGAAAGCCAAGTGCGCATTTCGAGCACGATATCGCGGTAGTGGATGGTGAACCAGTGATTCTCTCCACCTTTGATTTCATTTACGAAGCCCTTGGAAAGTAAACTGCATTTCGAACGCATTTGGGTGCAGCGCAGCATTGCTGTCGTTTTGTTGTTTATGTTTTGGAATGGATTTACCGATGTCTTTTGGTCGGCACCAGCCCTTCTATTTGATCCACTCCAATTGATTTTATGGTTGATTTTCCTTTGGAATTACCGAAGTGAACTCAAGTCAATGCCATTTGTTTGGTTGCTTGGTGCAGGTGTATTTATGAATTTCCTTTTTCTCACTTTTCAATTCTCAAATTTAATCGCGCGAACAATTGATCTGCAGGGGGCTGCATTCCAAGTTAGTTTAATTGGGAAGTCCATCACAGCCATTTTATTTACTGGTACGGCATGGTTTCTTGTGTTTCGAAATATGATTCAAGATCATCCGAAACAAGGCCCTTATTGTCTGTTATTTGGTTTATTGTTGCTGTCATCAGTCCTGCTCGTTGGTGAAGACGGATTGTTTTTTGTTGGATTACTCATGGTGGTGTTTATCCTGAAAAACAAAGAAAGAAAACCGTTTCACTGGTTTATCATAGCGCAGGTTGTTTCCATCTCATTTTCTGTTGCTCAACTGGTTTATCAGCTTTCGATCACCGCGGGGAATTAGAAACGATAGGGCAAAAAAAAGAACGCAATTGCTTGCGTTCTTTTCAAATGGTTTATTTCTTAAATCTTATAAGTGAATCACTTCACCGTAAGCAGCTGCTGCCGCTTCCATGATTGCTTCAGACATGGTTGGGTGAGGGTGAACCGTTTTGATCAATTCCTCGCCGGTAGTTTCTAATTTACGAACAGCTACTAATTCAGCGACCATTTCGGTTACATTTGCACCGATCATGTGTCCACCAAGTAATTCGCCATATTTCGCGTCGAAAATCAATTTTACAAATCCATCTTTCGCACCAGCCGCACTTGCTTTACCTGAAGCAGAGAATGGGAATTTTCCTACTTTGATTTCGTATCCAGCTTCCTTCGCTGCTTTTTCTGTCATACCGACAGACGCAATTTCAGGTGAGCAATACGTACATCCCGGGATGTTGCCGTAGTTCAATGGCTCTGGATGGTGTCCAGCAATTTTCTCTACACAAATGATTCCTTCAGCAGAAGCAACGTGTGCCAATGCTGGACCTGGAACAACATCGCCAATCGCGTAGTATCCGGGGATATTTGTTTGGTAGTATTCATTGACAAGGATGCGACCTTTGTCCACAACGATTCCTACTTCTTCAAGTCCAATGTTTTCAATGTTTGCTTGGATACCAACCGCGGAAAGTACCACATCACATTCGATTTTCTCCTCGCCTTTCGCTGTTTTCACAGTAACAACACATCCTTTTCCAGAAGTGTCCACGGATTCAACTGAGGCATTGGTCATGATGTTGACACCAGCTTTTTTGAAGGATTTCTCCAATTGTTTTGAAACGTCTTCGTCTTCTACCGGAACGATGTTAGGTAAATATTCTACAACTGTTACTTCAGTTCCCAAAGCATTGTAGAAATAAGCGAACTCAATTCCGATAGCTCCTGATCCAACGACAACCAATTTTTTCGGTTGTTTCGGAAGTGTCATCGCCTGACGGTATCCGATGATTTTTTCACCATCTTGTGGTAAATTCGGAAGGACACGAGAGCGTGCACCTGTTGCGATGATTAATCCTTTGCTTGCCGTGTAATCTGTTGTTGTTCCAGCTTCGTCTGTCACAGACACCACTTTCCCAGCTTTGATGACACCATTTCCTTTTAGGACATCAATTTTATTTTTCTTCATCAAGAATTGAATGCCGTTGCTCATTCCATTCGCAACATCGCGGCTGCGTTTGATGATTGCTTCGAAGTCAGCTGAAGCGTCTTTCACGGTAATTCCGTAATCGCTTGCATGCGATAGGTATTCAAAAACATTGGCAGATTTTAACAAGGCTTTCGTTGGAATACATCCCCAATTCAAGCAAATTCCACCGAGTGATTCACGTTCTACAATAGCCGTTTTTAAACCTAATTGAGATGCGCGAATGGCAGTTACATATCCACCTGGGCCACTTCCCACAACAATGATGTCGTAATTCATATGATTTGTTTTTAGGATACAAATTTACGTTTTTTCGGGAAAGTTACAAGTTGCCATTGTGCATTGGAGGATTGAGAAAGGAAGTGCAGTAGAACGAATTTTTTAAAATTCTCGAAGGGACGAATAAATCGACCGATAAAACTTGAAAAAATGTTAAAAAATCGTTGGTAAACACTCAAATTTCCGAACTCAGTTCCTTTTTAAATATGTACTTTTGTTTCAGAAAATTCAAAGAATGGAAAGTACCCTGCAAAAAGAAGCTACGCTTGAACAAGCAATTGATTTAGGACTACGTGCGGATGAGTTTGAGATGATCAAAGGAATCCTCGGTCGAACACCGAATTTTACAGAAACAGCTGTTTACTCCGTGATGTGGAGCGAGCATTGTTCTTACAAAAATTCCATCCTTTGGTTGAAAACACTACCAAAAGATGGTCCACACATGTTAGTGAAAGCGGGTGAGGAAAATGCAGGATTGGTGGATATTGGTGATGGATTAGGATGTGTGTTCAAAATTGAATCGCACAATCACCCAAGTGCCTTGGAGCCTTATCAAGGAGCTGCGACAGGTGTGGGTGGAATCAATCGTGATATTTTCACGATGGGAGCTCGTCCAATTGCACAGTTAAATTCCTTGCGTTTTGGAAGTATTGAAGAAGCGCGCACCAAATGGTTGGTGAAGGGAGTAGTGAAAGGAATTGGTGATTACGGAAACGCTTTCGGTATTCCAATCGTTGGCGGAGAAGTATTCTTCGACGAATCTTACAATACGAATCCACTAGTAAACGCTTTTTCTGCCGGAATCATCGACACGAAAAAAATCATTTCCGCGACTGCAAAAGGTCCAGGTAATCCAGTGTTCATTGTTGGTTCAGCGACAGGGAAAGACGGAATTGCTGGTGCAGCCTTTGCATCGAAAGATATTACTGAAGACTCTGCTTCGGATTTACCATCCGTTCAGGTTGGAGATCCATTCATGGAGAAATTATTGTTGGAAGCAACGATGGAGTTGTCTGAAACGGATGCGATCGTAGGTATGCAGGACATGGGAGCAGCGGGAATTACTTGCTCTACGTGTGAAATGAGTGCAGCTGGAAATGTGGGGATGGAAATTTACTTGGATAAAGTGCCAACCAGACAAGACAACATGTTGCCGTATGAAATCCTTCTTTCTGAATCCCAAGAGCGCATGTTAGTGGTGGTTCAAAAAGGAAAAGAGTCGGTCGTAAAACGCATTTTTGATAAATGGGATTTGCATGCAGAGGAAATTGGACACGTGACAGATACCGGACGCATTCGCTATTACATGGACGGTGAGTTAGTTGGAGATGTTCCTGCTGAATCATTAGTACTTGGAGGTGGAGCGCCACAAAACAAACGTGAGTATTCAGAGCCGGCGTATTACCAAGAATATAAGAAATTTAACATCAGCCAAGTTCCACAACCGGAAAACTTGAAGGAAGTGGGTTACGCGTTGTTGCAGATGCCAAACATTGCCTCCAAACGTTGGGTCTATGAACAATATGACTCCATGGTTGGAACGCGCACAATGACAACCAATCGTCCTTCGGATGCTGGAGTCGTGAACATCAAAGGAACCAATAAAGCGTTAGCAATGACGGTGGACTGTAATTCACGTTATGTGAATGCAGATCCAGAAGTGGGGACGATGATTGCGGTTTCAGAAGCGGCGAGAAACATCGTTTGTGCTGGTGGACAACCAAGTGCGATTACCAATTGTTTGAACTTTGGGAATCCGTATAATCCGGAGTCCTACTGGCAGTTTGTTGGTGCCATCAAAGGAATGTCAGCGGCTTGTTTGAAATTCGAAACCCCAGTAACAGGTGGAAACGTTTCGTTCTATAACCAAACATCGATGAATGGAGTCGAAGTTCCTGTATTCCCTACACCAACGATTGGGATGATTGGATTAGTGGAAGACAAGGAGAAAGTGATGACCTTGGACTTCAAACAAAAAGGAGATTTGATTTTTATGGTCGGTGAATACACAGAAGACATCGCTTCTTCGGAGTATTTGGCAACATACCATAAAGTGAAAGCGTCACCAGCTCCTTATTTTGATTTAGAAAAAGAATATGCGATGCAACAATCCATCAAAGGATTGATTGAAAATAACTTAGTGAATGCGGTGCATGATGTGTCCGATGGAGGATTATTTGTTACCTTGGTCGAAATGTCCATGCCGCGTGAACTAGGATTTGACATTGTGACGGATTCTGAGATTCGTGAAGATGCCTTCTTGTTTGGAGAAGGACAAGGACGCGTAGTTGTTTCAGTAACGGAAGAACAAGAAGAAGCATTCTTGGAATACATGGTTAATTCAGGAGTGAATATTACCTTGCTTGGACATGTCACAAAAGGGAAAATGCAAATTGACGAAGAGCATTTTGGATTTATAACAGAGGCGAAGCATCTATTTGATACAGCGCTTGGAAAACACTTTGAAAATTGAAAATAGAAAACATGGAATACAACACCACAAGAGGGAAGTTGATATTGCCAGAATATGGTCGTAATGTGCAGAACATGATTGCACACGCAATGGAAATTGCGGACCGAACAGAAAGGAACCGTGCAGCACAGGCAATCATTGAGGTGATGGGACAATTGAATCCGCATTTACGTGATGTGGATGACTACCGACATAAGCTTTGGACACATTTATTTGTCATGTCCGATTTTCAGTTAGAAGTAGATTCTCCTTATGAAATCCCGAAGCAAGAAGTGCTTAACGAAAAACCACAGTTGTTGGATTATCCGAAAAGTTCAATTCGCTACGGACATTACGGAAAGTACACGCAAAGTATTTTGGAAACGGCAAAAACGACGGAAGATGCTGGAGAAAAAGAGTACTTGAAAAATACGATGGCGAATTTCATGAAAAAGCAATACTTGTCGCATAACAATGATGCGGTAGAGAATAATGTGATTGCTGACCATTTGAAAGAACTTTCAAAGGGTGAATTAATCCTCGAGAATCCAGACGAGTTAGTCAATACGAATACCTTGTTGCGTTCGATGGGAATCGGTTCCAACAATAAGAAATTTACGAAGTCAAACAACTTCAAACAGAAACAAAAAAAGAAATTCAAAAAGCAATAAACGATGGCTTCATTTGAAATATACGGTGGTAAACCATTAAAAGGTGAGTTGATTCCTCAAGGAGCAAAAAACGAAGCGTTACAAGTCTTGTGCGCTCCATTGTTAACTGAGGAAAAAGTGACAATCTCAAACATTCCTGACATTGTTGATGTCAATAAACTAATCGCTTTGCTTCAAACCATGGGAGTGAAGGTGGAGAAGGTGGAGAAAGGAACGTATATTTTCCAAGCGAAGGACATCGATTTAAAATATTTAGAATCGGAAGATTTCAAGAAAAGAGCATCTTCATTGCGTGGATCAATCATGATTGTTGGACCATTATTGGCACGATATGGAGTTGGATTCATTCCGAAACCGGGAGGTGATAAAATCGGACGCCGTCGTTTAGATACGCACTTTGAAGGATTTGCGCTACTCGGGGCGAAGTTTAATTACGATGCCGGAGAACATTTTTATTCCGTCGAAGCGAAGAACCTGAAGGGTGCATACATTCACTTGGATGAAGCTTCGGTTACAGGGACAGCAAATATTCTCATGGCAGCAGTGATGGCGGAAGGTGAAACAACATTCTACAACGCTGCTTGTGAACCGTACATCCAACAACTATGTAAGATGTTGAATGCGATGGGAGCAAACATCAGTGGAATCGGTTCGAACATGTTAATCATTAAAGGAGTGAAAAAGCTGGGTGGATGTTTTCATCGAATTCTTCCAGATATGATCGAAATTGGCAGTTTCATTGGATTGGCGGCAATGACGAAATCCGAGGTAACCATTAAAGATGTGAGTTGGGACAATTTGGGAATTATTCCAAACGTTTTCCGTCGACTTGGCATCAAATTAGAGCGACGAGGAGATGATATTTACATTCCGGCTCAAGAATCGTACGAAATTGACACCTTCATTGATGGTTCTATTTTAACGATTTACGATGCGCCATGGCCAGGATTTACACCGGATTTATTGTCCATTATCTTGGTGGTTGCGACACAAGCTAAAGGATCGGTTTTGATTCATCAAAAAATGTTTGAATCACGTTTGTTCTTCGTGGATAAATTAATCGATATGGGGGCGCAAATTATTTTGTGTGACCCACACAGAGCGACAGTTATTGGATTGAACCGTGAGCATGACTTACGTGGAATCACGATGTCCTCACCAGATATCCGCGCAGGTGTTTCCTTGTTAATCGCTGCTTTATCAGCGAAAGGAAAAAGCGTCATTGAAAACATCGAGCAAATTGACCGTGGATATCAAGATATTGAATTGCGATTAAATAATATTGGGGCGGACATTCGTCGCGTTGGATAATGAAAAAGCAACTGATTTTCGGAGGGTTATTTTTGTTGGCATTTACGTGCTATTCGCTTTGTTTTCGAAATGAGAAATCTTTTGATTCGAAGGACCTCGCACCAGAGATTAATTTGATGGGAACCAATGGCAAGGTGCGAAAATTGTCTGATTTACGCGGAAAACTAGTGCTTGTTGACTTTTGGGCTTCTTGGTGTGGACCATGTCGCAAGGAGAGTCCGAATGTCGTGGAAGCCTATGCCAAATACAAGTCAAAGGAATTTAAAAATGCCAAAGGATTTGAAGTGTTCAGTGTCTCATTAGACCGACAAGAAGATGCTTGGAAGCAGGCAATCAAAGAAGATCACTTATCTTGGAAAAATCATGTGCTCGATAAAGACGGTGTAGCATCTGCAAATTATGGTGTCGCATCGATTCCGTCTGCTTTTTTAGTGGATGGGGAAGGACATATCGTGGCTAGTGGCGGTGAATTGAGAGGAATCAATTTGCACATCCAAATAGATAAGCAATTAAAATAGATTAGAAGCGCGCTAGTACGTATTCGATCAGTTGATTCATTTCTTCATCATATCCTTTTGAAAAACTCATGTTCGGACGATTTGCCACCCCAAGGCAGATAGTCGTGCACGCATGACCTAATTGCCTTCCAAGTGCGAAAATTGCCGAGCTTTCCATTTCAAAATTGACGATTTTTAACGCGCCTTGTTCAAAGTTTCCCAGTCTGATGTGAATGTCCTTAATTTTACTTTCCAAACGTAAACTTCTTCCTTGTGGACCATAGAATCCAGAACTTGTTACCGTAATTCCAGTATGTGTTTTCTCCGAAGTGAAACGTTCGGTTAATGCTTCATTGGCCGAAATAAAATATGGGTTGATTCCCTGGGGCAACTGTACATGTTCACAGATGCTCGAACAAAGTGCGTGTTCACGTTCCGTGTAAGTAATCGGATAGAAGTGAGCTACATTATCAAAGCCAAATGCGTGCGAAGACAACATGTAGGAATGAACCGGAATGGTTTCTTGAAGAATGC
Organism: Crocinitomicaceae bacterium; assembly: GCA_024643725.1. Lineage (GTDB taxonomy): Bacteria > Bacteroidota > Bacteroidia > Flavobacteriales_D > Crocinitomicaceae > UBA952. The sequence goes on from JAHEMJ010000005.1 coordinate 29,395, forward strand.
CACAGGTACCTATGCGCACAATTTCCAAGGATGTTTTTTCCGATTTTTCTGTCCGTTGTTCAAGATCTATATTCACCAAGGCGTCTAATTCTTGTAAACAGATGTCAATGTTGTCGGTTCCAATTCCTGTGGACAAAACGCTCATCCTTTTTCCTTGGTATCGTCCGGTGTGACAAACAAATTCGCGGTGTTGACTTTTATGTTCAATTTCGTCGAAAAAAGCAGATACCATTGCAACACGATCTTGATCACCAACCAAAATGATTTTGTGCGCAAGTTCGGATGGAGACATGGCGAGGTGATAGACCTGACCTTTGTCGTTCAATACGAGTTCTGTTGCTGGAAATTGCATGAATTAAAGGCTTCCGAATACTTTAGCAAGTAGTTCAGTAACTCGAGCTGCTGGATCTTTACGGATTTTATTTTCTTCCTGTTCCACCATTTTGAAGAGGCCTTCAATGGCTTTTTGAGTAACATATGCATTCAAGTCGGGATTAATTTTCTCTCCTCCTGTTAATGTCATAGCAGCGTTGTATTTCGTCATGATTGGACTCCAATACTCGGTTAACTTCACACGAGAGATCGCATCCGCTACCTTTGGTGCAAATGCTGTTGTTAATTTCGCCGTCGTTTGATCCTTCAAGAATTTCGTAGCAGCGCCGTTTCCGCCATTTAGAATAGCGAATCCATCTTGGACACTCATGTTCGTGATGGCATCAACGAAAATAGGTAAGGCTTCTTTCGCTGCTTCTTCCGCCGCACGGTTCAAGGTGGTTTCGAATTTCTCCACTTGAGCAGTCATGCCTAAATCAATTGCTTTTTGACGAGCTTTGATTGCATCAGGAGGAAAGGCCAAACGAATGGCTTCGTTCTTTAGAAAACCATCAGTTACCGAAGTAACATTCACTGCATTCTTGATGCCAACTTGCAAGGCTTCTTTTAGTCCAGAAATCACTTCCTGGTTACTTAATTTCGGTGCTGATGGAGTCGTAGCGATAGGATTAACATATCCAGAAACCATTGACGGGTCAAACTTCGAACACGTGCCGATAAACAAAGTGATAGAGGAGAACGCGAGTATTTTAAACATGTTTAACGAATTACGTTGATGATACCAGATTTTTCTGTTTTACCGTCGTTGTCTAATTCTTTATACCACGCTTTCCAAGTATAGATTCCCGGTTGAACTTTTTGTCCACCATAATATCCATCCCAATAAGAGTTCACGTCATGTGTTTCCCAAACTACTTCACCCCAACGGTTGTGAATGGTCAACTCAAAGTTTTCTTTGTCAATTCCCTCAACATAGAATAACCAAACTTGATTGTGCTCATCATCATCCGGTGTAAACGCAGTTGGTGCGTAGAAAATGACGTCTGAAACGACTTGAATTTCATATGTAGCAGAGTCTGAACATCCTTGGTTTGTTGTCACAACCAATGTGATATCATAAGTACCCATCACACCTTCTGGGAAGGTAATCATTGCACTTCCTCCATTGTTTACAACGCTTGTTGCTCCTGGACTTATCCAGTCGTAGTTAGCAATGTTACCAGAAGAAATGTCATTGGTTTGTACGGTTGTTTCGAACCAAGTTAATGGACTTTTAGACATCGTGAAATCTGCTGTTGGTAAAGGAGTTACTTCCACAATATCTTGGAAGTGTCCGAAATACAAACAACCATAAACCGACGTAACAATCATGTCCACTGAATATGTTCCTGGGATTGGCAATGTTTCAGGTAATGGATCTAACGAATTCACAGTATAAGAATCGCCATTAGAAAAGATATATTGCGTACTTGCAACTTCACCACCGTTTGTGGATGTATTGCTGAAAACAAAATCTCCTGGTAAACAACGAATGGAATGATCAGGTACCGTGCTTGGAATGATTTCCAATGGGAAGGTAATCGTCATACATTCTGTTGTCGTCGGTGAACCACATGATTCACTTAATGTCACACAATAAACGGTTCCAGAATTGATTGGATCAACTGTGATTGAATTTCCATTTCCAATAGGTAATCCGTTTTCTGTCCAAGAATAGTTATACGTTGTCGATCCACCAGCACCAACAGCTGTTAACTGAATGGCATCTTCGGAACAGATCATCGTATCTTGTGTCAAGAAGGTAATGTCCAATGGAAGTGGTTCATTGATCGTTACATCCAAAGTTTGAACACAGCCGTTCATATCGGTAACAGTAACTGTGTGTAATCCAGCTCCTAAATCTAATGCTGTTGCGGCAGAAGCTGTTGATCCTGACCAGCTGTAAGAATAGTTTGGCGTTCCTTGTGTTACGTTCACTGTAGCTTGTCCATTCGCAATCGTATAACAATTGGCATCCACGATGTTTGTCATTGTTAAGATCATCGGAGGAATTTCAGTAATTGTCACATAAATTGTGTCCGCACAACCTGTTGCTGTTGTTGCGTAGCACCAGTAATTTCCAGCACTCAAGCCGGTTGCAGTTTGAGTAGATTGTCCATTACTCCATTGGTAGTTGATTGTTCCAGTTACAGGTGTGACCATCGCTGTTGCTGTTCCATCATTTCCGCCAGGACAAGAAACAGGTGTTGTGGTTGCGTTAAATGTTGCTGGATTATCTGTAATAACAGCAGTTCCAGTTGCCGTACAACCATTACCATTCACAACTGTTACGGTGTATGTTCCAGCGACTAATCCTGTTGCGGTGGCTCCAGTTGATCCGTTGCTCCATGCATATGTATATGGTGGAGGTGAAGACGGACCTGGTACAACAGTTGCCGTTCCAATACCTTGAGAACAAATATCTGGAGTTGTTGTCGTCGTGATAGTTGGATTTGTCACCGTTAACCATGTCGTGTCATTGGTTATGGAACCAACACTCGTTCCGCATGCGGCTCCTGATAAGAAATAACCGGTCGTTCCAGAAGGAACTGGATTCACGTTTAACGTTCCATTGTTGTATGGAAAGGTTTGCCCAAGTGTGTTCGCCCACAAGAAATTACTTCCCGGACTATTCACCATGACGTAAGGAATTTGAGAAATTGTATACGAATTGGTATTGGATGGGGCAGTAGGTAAAAATCTTCTTCCATCTTGATTTGCACTCCATACAGAAACGTTTCTTCCTGGTGTGATGTGTGCAACAGTCATTGGATTGTTCTCAGAGCCTTGAATCGCGGTACTACCATTCCAAGTTCCACAAATTGGTTTGTTTCCAATATGCAATTCGAAGATGTTAGAAGTTTCGTAAAGTACAATGGCCATGTAATTACATTGTGTCGTACATCCAAACATTGCTACGTTTTTGTAAAGCACCACAAACTTGCGGTTTGGTGCTGAACCAATCGTCTGGTATTGAACTTGTCCTGCAGTCGAAGGATTCATGTCTTGGTACGTCAACATAATGGAGTTTCGTGCTGAAGGAAATGCCATATTCGGAAGTGGCGTCACTCCGGATAGAGACCATGGACAATATCCACCTGCATTTGTTAGGTTAAATGAAATCAACCCATTCGAACCAATGACACATTGCGAGTAACTTGTACCATAAAAGCTAAATGGAAATCCAATGGATACCGCTCCGGACCAAACGTCATCACTTAAAAAAACGTTTGTTGGCGCGTTCAAATAAATACCTGCTGCCGTTCCTGGATTCACACCTGTATTACAGTTGTTGATTGTCACTGTCTGTCCAGCGCAAATAGTTGCATCCTGACCCAAACACAACACAACGTTATTTTGACTGTAAGTGTTTAATTGAAATAAAAACAATGCTAGAATTGCTAGCGAAGCCTTGATGACATTCATTTTTATTGATTTTGTACTTGACATTTTCATAGGTTCTTATAGTAAGTTCTGTGGCTTAAACGATGAACGTTTGTTCAGGGTTGCTTGGCCGACCCAAAAATATGAAAAAAAGATTCGCTGAACAAGCGTTGAGTCGAATTTAACGGGTATAAAAGGTCATAAATTTAAATGGTCAATTACTAACGAGATAAAAGTGTCATTTTGACACTAATAATTTGTTGAAAATAGTTGGCTTTTCGTACGAAAATGTTGCTACTTTTGCCCAAGTTCAATTTATAAAAACGATAAGTTATGTCTAATAAGTATCATGCAGAGATTGAAGCGTTCATGGATCGAGTTCGTGCTAAAAACGGACATGAGCCAGAATTTCTTCAAGCAGTTCAAGAAGTAGCGGAAGCAGTTATTCCAATTGTAGAAGCAAGTCCAAAATATAAAGCGGCAAAAATTTTAGATCGCATTGTTGAGCCTGAAAGAACCATTATTTTCCGAGTTCCTTGGGTTGATGACAAAGGTGAAGTACAAGTAAACAGAGGATACCGAGTAGAGTTTAACTCGGCAATCGGACCATATAAAGGTGGATTGCGTTTTCACCCATCTGTGAACTTATCTATTTTGAAATTCTTAGGATTCGAGCAAATTTTCAAGAATTCTTTGACAACATTACCTATGGGTGGTGGTAAAGGTGGTTCTGATTTTGATCCGAAAGGAAAATCAGACAATGAAGTAATGAAATTCTGTCAATCATTTATGACGGAATTATCTCGCCACATTGGTGCTGATACCGATGTTCCTGCAGGAGATATCGGTGTAGGTGGACGTGAAATCGGTTACATGTTCGGACAATACAAAAGAATTCGCAATGAATTTACTGGTGTACTTACAGGTAAAGCACGTAACTGGGGTGGATCATTGATTCGTCCAGAAGCAACAGGATACGGAACGGTATACTTCGCAAAAGAAATGTTGGCAACAAAAGGTGATTCTTTCAACGGTAAAGTGGTTGCTGTTTCTGGTTCTGGAAATGTGGCACAATATGCGTGTGAGAAAGCAACGCAATTGGGAGCGAAAGTGGTGACTTTATCGGATTCAGAAGGATACATTTACGATGCGGATGGAATCGATGCAGGTAAATTGGCATTTGTCATGGAATTGAAAAACGTGAAACGTGGACGTATCTCTGAATACGTAGCGACATACCCATCTGCGAAATTCATCGCTGGAAAACGTCCTTGGGAGGTAAAAGTAGATATCGCTCTTCCATGTGCTACACAGAATGAATTGAATGGTGACGAAGCGAAAGTGCTTGTTGCAAATGGTGTAATTTGTGTTGCTGAAGGTGCAAATATGCCTTCTACTCCAGAAGCAATTACGGCATTCCAAGATGCGAAAGTATTGTTCTCTCCAGGAAAAGCGTCTAATGCTGGTGGAGTAGCAACTTCAGGGTTGGAAATGTCTCAAAACTCGTTGCGTTTGTCTTGGTCTGCTGAAGAAGTGGATCAACGCTTACACGGAATCATGGTTTCTATTCACGAAGCTTGTGTGAAATATGGAAAAGATGATGCTGGTTACGTGGACTACGTGAAAGGTGCAAACATCGCTGGATTCGTCAAAGTAGCGGATTCAATGATTGATCAAGGTTTGGTATAATCCAATCTAAATACATGAAAATCCCGTCTTTGGCGGGATTTTTTTTTGTTTCTATTTTCCGTTTTTTTAACACCTTTGTATTGTGTTCAAGCGACCATTTATTTTATTGGCTTTTTTACTCTTTTCGCTTCCGTTTATAGCGCAAAAGTCGATCGTGCCTAACAGTGTTGGATTGAGCTATGAAATACAAAAATTCGATCCATTTTTGTCCCTGCGCGCACAGCTTGGAACAACGAATCCAATGGCAATTTACCTAGGATTTTCGCCGGTGAAAGCAAGTCAACAGGTGTTTCATCCTTCAGTTGGGTTGGACTATGCACATATGTGGGATTGGCGAAAATTTCATGTTGGCCCAGTTGTTCAACTTTCCTCTAACTCCTATGTTTTTGGAACGCGTTTTTGGTATGTACATGCAGGTGTTGGATATCGGTTCTTAATCGGTCAAAAAATTCAGTTCATGCATCAATTTTGCTGGGGTCCTTCTTTGGAATCGTTCACAAATCAACTGGGAAATTCTCGTCAATTTACGTTGAATTATAGCGTCAAATTTGGATTACAATATGTCATTCGTTAAATACATTCTACTCGTTTCAGTTCTGTTTGCTTGTCAGAAAAGTGATGAGCGCAAACAGGTGCTGATTTTCGGACACGCGGGAATGGGTTTGTCCATGGATAATTCGATTTATCACGACAATTCCGCTGAAGCAGTTGCGCTTGCCTTGAATTTACCGGCGTGTAATGGGGTAGAGGTGGATGTTCGCTTGAGTAAGAATGGAACCTTGTGGTTGTATCACGATGAATTTCTGGAAGCTGAATCCACAGGAAAAGGATGTGTTGCTGACCTTAGTGATTCGGAAATCGAGCAATTGAACTACCGAACAGCTAAAAAAGAAAAGCTCGTGAAATTGGTAGATGTTTTACCGCTTTTATTGCCCGATCAACAATTGTTTATTGATTTAAAACACTTTAATTCTTGTCAAAATGAACGCATTGACTTCGACGCATTAAAGGAAGCGCTTGAAGAGCAAATTGGTGATTACTCATCCCAAATTAAACTCATTTGCGCCTATGAATATTGGCTCAGTGATTTGTCCGAAATCGTTGATGTGTTGTATTCCACGGATGATTTAAATGAAGGAAAATCACTATTGCTGAAATACCCAAATTTGCAAGGACTCGTGATGAGAAACGCGCATTTAAGCACGGAGGATGTGAAGATAATCCACCACATGAATAGAAGTGTTTATTTATACGATATTCGCTCCTTAAAAGGAATCAAACAGGCATTGGATAAATGTCCAACAGGAATGTTTGCTGACGATTTACGTCAAGCGTTGGTAGAACGAGGTTATGCTTTGTAAAAAGGCAATTTCACCACTTTCGCTTTCACCCCTTTTTCACGGATTTCAACAAAGATTTCGCTGTCTAGTTTGCTATTTTCAATCGTGACATAGCCCAGACCAATTCCCAACTTCATACTTGGCGACATTGTTCCAGAAGTCACTTTTCCAATGACCGTTCCCGCTGCGTCAAGAATAGGGTAGTCGTGACGTGGAATTCCTCGGTCAATCATTTCAAAGGCAACCAATTTTCGTGTCACACCGGCTTCTTTTTGTTTTGCTAAAAATTCAGAATCGGTAAAGTCTTTTGTGAATTTCGTGATCCATCCAAGTCCAGCTTCTAAAGGCGATGTCGTATCGTCAATGTCATTTCCGTATAAGCAAAAGCCCATTTCCAAACGCAATGTGTCACGAGCAGCTAATCCAATTGGTTTGATGCCAAAATCTGCACCTGCAGCAAAAACGGCATCCCAAAGTTTGTTAGCGTCTTCATTCTTCACGTAGACTTCGAATCCACCTGAACCTGTATAACCAGTGGCAGAAACCATCACGTTGTCAATCCCAGCGAAGGTGCCATATTGAAACGTGTAATAAGTCATGTTAGATAAGTCAATGGGTGTCAATGATTGCATCGCTTCGGCAGCCTTCGGACCTTGAATGGCCAATAAACTGTATTGATCGGAAAGATTTTCCATTTCAACGCCTAAGTCGTTCAAAGATGAAATCCAATTCCAATCTTTTTCTATGTTCGATGCGTTGACCACGATGAAATATTCTTCCGCATGGACACGGTAGATGATTAAATCGTCTACGATTCCACCTTTGCCGTTTGGCATACAAGAATACTGTGCTTTTCCGTCAAATAAAACAGAAGCATCATTCGAAGCAAACTTCTGAATCAGCGCCAATGCATTTGGTCCACGTAAAACAAATTCACCCATGTGAGAAACATCAAATACACCTACTGCTTGACGAACCGTTTCGTGTTCAGCATTCACACCTTCGTATTGAACGGGCATATTGTATCCAGCAAATGGAACCATTTTCGCTCCAAGATCGATGTGTTTTTGAGTAAGTGCAGTATTCTTCATGCGTGATGTTGTTTAATTTTTCAGTGGATAATTTCGATTAGTTTTTTACGCGCTCTACGTAAACTCCTGTACGGGTGTCAATTTTAATCACTTCTCCATTGTCGATGAACAAGGGAACACGAACTTCAGCTCCAGTTGCAATCGTCGCTGGTTTCATGGAGTTGGTGGCAGTGTCGCCTTTTACACCTGGTTCAGTGTAGGTTACTTCTGAAATAATGTACATTGGTAAGTCCACCACTAATGGCATTTCTTCTTCCGCGTGGAAAAGGATATTCACCATCATTCCTTCTTGTAGGAATCCTGGTTTCTCTACCATTTTTAATGGGATATTCACTTGCTCGTATGTTTCATTGTTCATGAATACATAGGATTCAGCTTCTTGATATAAGTATTGGTATTCGCGGTTCTCAATGCGAACTGGGTCGATTTTGTGTCCAGCCGAAAACGTATGATCTAGTACTTTTCCAGATTCGATTTGACGCATTTTCGTGCGAACGAATGCAGGACCTTTACCTGGTTTTACGTGTTGGAATTCAATGATCTGAAACAATTTGTCGTTGTGACGTATGCACAAGCCGTTTCGAATGTCTGATGTATTTGCCATGATTCAATTCAAATTAGGTCGCAAAGATAGGATTTTGAGTCGAAAACACAATTCTTTGCTCAGAAAATCCGAGCAATCACCTTGGAATATAGACCGAACTTTTTAAAATTGGACTTAGTTCTTGAAATAAAGCCCTTTATCAACCGATTTTCGTTCATAAAAATCAGTGTTTTCATGTATTTTCAGTGTGTCTAAAGGTTATTTTTGTTATTCTGAAAACCTGAAGATTCGAAATGGCAGAAAATCAATATACTGAAGACAATATACGTTCCCTCGATTGGAAGGAGCACATACGACTGAGACCCGGGATGTATATCGGGAAACTCGGTGATGGTGCTGCTGCTGACGATGGAATCTACATTCTCGTGAAAGAAGTCGTGGACAACTGTATCGATGAGTTTGTGATGGGAAATGGAAAACGCGTCGATATAAAAATTAAAGACGGGAAAGTTTCTGTTCGTGATTATGGACGAGGAATTCCATTAGGGAAAGTTGTAGAAGTCGTTTCTAAAATGAATACCGGTGGAAAATATGACTCCAAAGCCTTTAAAAAATCGGTTGGGTTAAATGGAGTTGGAACCAAGGCTGTCAATGCGCTTTCCTCGCATTTTATGGTGTATTCGGTGCGTGAAGGTGAAAAAGTAGCAGCTGAATTCTCGAAAGGGGAATTGGTGAAAGAATATCCACTAGAGAAAACGGATGAATCGAATGGAACCTATGTAGAGTTTATTCCGGACGAAACGATCTTCAAAAAATACGCATTCAAAACGGCGTATTTGGATAAAATGATGTGGAACTATTGCTATTTGAATCGTGGATTGTCCATGTATTACAACGGCGAAAAGTACCAGTCAAAAGATGGATTAAAAGATTTGTTGGAAAACAACATGGATGGTGATCCGCTTTACCCAATCATTCACTTGGAAGATGATGACATCGAAGTGGCATTTACGCATGGACGAACTTACGGAGAGGATTATTATTCCTTCGTCAATGGTCAACATACAACGCAAGGAGGAACGCATCAAAGTGCTTTTCGTGAGTCCGTGGCAAAAGTTATTCGCGATTTTTACAACAAAAATTACGAGGCATCGGATATTCGTCAGTCGATCGTTGCAGCCATTGCAGTGAAGGTGATTGAACCCGTTTTCGAATCGCAGACAAAAACAAAACTTGGCTCTCAAGAAATTGAGCCGGGAGGGAAGTCTATGCGGGCTTTTATCAACGACTTCCTGAAGGATAAGTTGGATAATTACCTACACCGTAATCCGGATGTAGCAGAAACAATTGAAAAGAAAATCAAGCAGTCCGAACGCGAACGCAAAGAATTGGCTGGAATTCGCAAGATTGCTCGTGATCGCTCGAAAAAAGCGAATTTACACAATAAGAAATTGCGCGATTGTCGCACGCACTTAACGGACTTGAAGGACGAAAAACGCGAAGAGACAACCTTGTTCATCACCGAGGGAGATTCAGCGAGTGGATCCATCACAAAGTCGAGAGATGTCAACACGCAAGCGGTATTTTCCTTACGAGGTAAACCGTTGAATTGTTATGGCTTGACGAAAAAAGTCGTGTACGAAAATGAAGAATTCAATTTGATTCAAGCGGCTTTGGACATTGAAGATGACATGGATAATTTGCGTTACAACAAAATTGTCATCGCCACCGATGCCGATGTCGACGGAATGCACATTCGCATGTTGTTGTTGACCTTCTTCCTTCAGTTTTTCCCTGATTTGGTCAAACGAAATCACGTATATGTCCTTCAGACACCATTGTTCCGTGTTCGAAATAAAAAGAAAACAATTTACTGTTATTCCGATGAAGAACGTCGAAATGCCATCGAAGAAATTGGAAAGGGTGCGGAGATTACGCGATTCAAAGGATTGGGAGAGATTTCTCCAGATGAATTTGTGCATTTTATTGGCGCGGACATTCGCTTGGAGCCGGTGTTGTTGACGAAGGATAATTCCATCGACTCGATTTTATCCTACTTCATGGGTAAAAACACCCAAGAACGTCAAGATTTCATCATCGATAACTTGCGTGTAGAAAAAGACGTTGCTGAGCAAGGAAAAGCGGAGCCAAATACTAACGAAATAGAAATTGCTTCTTAATCATGGCAGAAGACGAAATAGAAGATGTGAATCAATCCTTGGGGGATGAACATAATCCATTTGAAAACAAACAGGTGGATGAGAAAATTATTCCCGTTGGTGGACTTTACCAGAATTGGTTCTTGGATTATGCGAGTTATGTAATCTTAGAGCGCGCCGTTCCTGCATTAAACGACGGACTGAAACCAGTTCAACGACGCATATTACATTCCATGCGTGAGTTGGAGGATGGACGTTACAACAAGGTCGCCAACATCATTGGTAACACCATGAAATATCACCCGCACGGGGATGCTTCCATTGGGGATGCGTTGGTGCAACTCGGACAAAAAGAATTATTGATCGATTGTCAAGGAAACTGGGGGAATACATTAACGGGTGATGGTGCGGCCGCTCCTCGTTACATTGAGGCGCGTTTGTCCAAATTTGCCTTGCATGTTGCCTTTAATCCAAAAACGACAAATTGGTTATTGAGTTACGATGGACGTAACAAAGAACCGGAGCAACTACCGATGAAATTCCCACTGTTGTTAGCACAAGGAGCAGAAGGAATTGCGGTGGGAATGGCGTGTAAGTTCTTGCCTCACAATTTTATTGAGTTAATTGATCAGTCCATCAACCATTTACGTGGAAAAAAAGTGGAACTTCTTCCTGATTTCCCAAATGGTGGAATGGCGGATTTTACGGGATACAATGATGGATTACGTGGTGGACGCGTGCGTGTTCGTGCGAAAATCAAAAAGGTGGATAATAAAACCTTGACCATTCATGAAATTCCTTTTGGTACGACCACTGGATCTTTGATTGAGTCCGTGATTAAGGCGAACGATAAAGGAAAAATAAAGATTAAGAAAATCGAGGATAATACTTCGTCTGAAGCAGAAATCATCGTGCATTTGTTTCCAGGAGTTTCTCCCGATAAAACAATTGATGCCTTGTATGCCTTTACCGACTGTGAAGTATCGATGGCGCCAAACTCTTCGATCATCGATGGCGATAAACCTCGCTTTTTAGGTGTTTCGGAAATCCTGAAAATCAATACGGACAACACCGTTCGTTTGCTAAGATTGGAGCTAGAGATTCGCTTGGATGAATTAGAACGTCAGTGGCATTTTTCAACGTTGGAGAAATTGTTCATCAACAATGAGATGTACATCGACTTTAAGCATTATAGCGATCGTGAATCCTTGTATGAATATTTGTACAAACGCTTTGAGCCGTTTAAAAAACAGTTGATTCGTGCGATTGAAGATGACGATTTACAACGCTTGACGCAAATTCCAATGATTCGAATTACACGCTTCGATTCCACAAAAGCGGACGATGCCTTATTGAAAATCGAAGAAGAAATAAAAGTAGTGAAGGGTCATTTGGATAATCTAGTGGAATACGCCATCGATTATTTCAAGGACTTGAAAAAACGCTTCGGTGCTGGAAAAGAGCGTAAAACTGAGATAAAAGTGTTCGATAACATTAGTGCGACGAAAGTGATCATCGCGAATCGTAAATTGTATGTCGATTACGAAGAAGGATTTATCGGTTATGGATTGAAGAAAAACGAACCCATTGGTGATTGCTCCGAAATAGATGACATCATTTGTTTCTTTGCATCCGGTAAAATGATGGTGACGAAAGTAGCGGATAAAAAATTCGTTGGGAAAGACTTGATTTTTGCGAGTGTTTGGAAAAAAGGAGATACACGGACCATCTACCACTTGTTCTACCAAGATGGCATTGGCGGTGCTACCATGATGAAACGTTTTTACGTGAATTCCATCACGCGTGATACCGAATATGACTTAACGAAAGGAGCGAAAGGATCTAAAATGTTGTATTTCTCCGTCCATCCAAATGGCGAACGTGAGGTGGTAACTGTCTTGCTGCGTCCACGACCACATTTGAAACGCTTGCGTTTCGACGTGGATTTAGGAGAATTACTCATTAAAGGAAGAAATTCTGCAGGAAATCGCGTAACGAAAGAAATCATTCAGAAAATCGTTCAAAAAGAAGTCGGAGGATCTACCTTGGCGGCACGTAAAATTTGGTACGATGCCATTGTTGGTCGCTTGAACGATGAAGGTCGCGGGAAGTTCCTCGGTTCATTTAAAGGTGATGATCGCATCTTGACCTTGTATCGCAACGGAGAATACCGATTGAGTTCCTTCGATTTGGCAACGCACTTCGACGAGGACATGGTTCACATTGAAAAATGGATCCAAGATCGTCCAATTTCTACCGTGTATTACGATGCAGAAAAGGAAATGCATTACGTCAAACGTTTCGTATGCGAAGTGTTGGTGGATAAGCGTGTGTCGTTTATCAGTGAATCTGCTGGATCTTACATGGACATCGTTTCAACGGCATATCGTCCGGAAGCAAAAATTGTCTACAATAAGTTACTGAAGGAAACCAAGAACTTACCAGATAATGTCGTGAATTTGGCTGATTTGATTGATGTGAAAGGCATGAAAGCACAAGGGAATCAAATGACGAAACTCAAGGTGAAGGAAATTGTCTTGACGCATCCAATTGATGAGAGTCCAGAGCCATGGCCGGATCAAAAAACGAATACCGAGACAGGAGAAGGCGCGGATGTGGATATCTTGGAAGAAGAGGATGAAGCAGGTCCGACGCCATCTATGGAATGGGATTTAACCAAAAAAGAAGAAGAGGACAACGAAGATCAGATCAAGTTGTTTTAGGTTGAATCTTTGTCAACAGGTTATTTGAAACTAGGTGCATGAGTACAACTAAAAAATGGAGCGTACGTTCGTTCATTAATCCATTGATTTTAGGATTCAGTTCTATTTTCGAACGTCATTTATCTATTGAACTCTTATTGCTTTTTCTTTTGGTCTCTTTAGGATTATTGTTTCTAGAAGTCACTTTTTTTATTCGCGAAAACACAAGGGCAGCTTCCAAGTATTTTGTGCTTATGTTAAATCTTTTGTGTTGGTTAGCAATGTGTTGGATCTTTATTTTTCATATAATGATTGCGACCCAAGCACGCTGATTTATGGGAGTATAAAGATCAAGTCAAAGTTGAAATGTCCAACAATATGCAATCAATAAGAGTAAGGCATCAAACCTAAGTAGGAAAAATGAAAAATGGATTTATATATTTGGTGACTTCATCCTTCCTGTTGTTGGTTTTGATGAGCGTTGTTGGTTGTCATTCCAGCAGTAGTAAAAATGAGGGAGAGCCACTGAAAAGAACGGATCATCATCGTGATTCGATTAAGCAAAACTTACTGAATAATATCTGATGAAAATTGCATTAATTAGTTCCTTCATTTTGTTTAGGTCACTTATCTTTTCACAAGATAATTTAGCAACGCAAATTACTGTAGTGAAAGATACGATGATTACAGATGCGTATGGATTAACCTGGAATTGCATGTTGTTTAGCGATCAATCTTTCAAAGTTTCATTTTTTGGATTAAAGCATGATAACATTTTGGTAAGAAATTTTTATTCTGATAAAACGGGTGCTTTTTTCTTGAAAAAAGTTCTTTGTCTACGTATGAAAATTAAGGAAAATGAACAAGAAGTCAATACTCAAATAAGTTCAAATTATTTACATTCTTCACATACCGAGTCTTACCAACTTTATGAAAGTTCTTCACCAAAAAACAACAAACTGACGTTGAGCAATTATTGCTATTTGATTCATTTCTTTTCTCCATATATCAAGAATGATGTCTTTTTTAAAAGCGAAAATGGTTTGCAACTAGGTTTTGGAGTCGAATATGAACTTGACGAATCAAAATTATGCTCTGTTCAATTAAGATTTAATAAGCTTCCAACTTATCAAATGGTCTTAGAAAGCAATTATTCACTTGATGAATTAGATTTCTATCTCTATTTTTCTTTTTGGAATCAAAAAGTTGAAAAGGAAAATTGAAGTAAACGGACTCGCTGTATTTGCTGACTTTAGTTTCTTCTGAACAAAAAACCGCCGTGCTGGATTTTAATCCTGCCGTTCCCCCAGCGCCGCAGACTATTTATTTTCGTATTTTTGATCAAGGTTGAATCCTTTAGAACAGCACATCACATGAGCATGAAAAATCAGTGCCGCAACGTTTTTTAAGTCTGTCTACCATCAGATTTTCTACATAAAAAATCAATATGAAAAAAAATGAATTAGAAAGAATCTTGACTATTTTACTGGTTCCAATTGGGTTCAAGAAAAAAGCTTCTTCTTGGAAGATGGTTGGGGAAGAAATTACTAAAATGGTGTTTCTCCAAAAGTCAAGGTATGGCAATTTTTTTTCCGTCAATTACGGTTACAACCTTCATTCGCTTCCGTTAGACGGTTTGAAAACACATGTTTTCTTTGGCCTAGGCGCTGAAAATCCTATTGAAAATGAAAGAATAAAAGAGTTGTTAAATCTCGAAAATACGCTTCCTGATTTAGAGAGGTCGAAAGGTTTAACAGAACAATTAGCCGAGAATTTAGTGAAAAAGATGAATCGTATTTGTTACGAAGGAGATTTATTAGAGGAGTTAAAAAGACAAGAAAATTTAAACCTGATACCGTTACTTGTTAAACAACATTTTAAGTTAGCAGATTAAATTCTTGATCATTTTGGCTTAAACGATTTAGTACTGATGGATGCTTAATCCTACGAATTTCGCCATCGTTGGAACTATTATTTTCGTATTTTTGAATAGGAACAGTCTATTGGTCTCAGAAGAAAACCTCTTTACATCTAGACTACTTTACCAATAGTGAATACATCGTAATTTGCGAAAATGAATACACAAATCAAGCTGCCAATTGTCGAAAGAAAATCCAACGGATTGCATCGATTCTTTCTTGGACTTATCCTTTGCGGGTTCATCTTGATGGTGTTGAATTTCAGTATTTGGAATATTACCGCGTTAAAGGTCCTGTCACTTGTATTCATTTTATTTGGTGGTCTGGTGATGCAATTCTTTGAGTTTGATGAGGAAACAGGACTATTAATCCTCACAGAAGAATCCATTCACATCAATAACAACGAGCCTATTCCCATCGGTGAAACATCGAATTTAGCGTTGAGCATAAATGGTTACGAAGGCCGAAGAGGATTGGATAATTTCAAGAATATCTTTCCGGACGACGGTAAATCGAATTTCATCCAATTCGAATGGAACCAGTCAACAGTGAAGTTGAGGTTTTTCGTTTCGGATAAAAATTATCGACCTTTGACTGAATTGAATAAAAAATGGAAGCAAAGTATCTGACCATGAATTTGTCATCCTCCGGTTTGTGTTGAAGCCAGTATGATATAAATCAAGTCCTCCAACTTTTTCGCATTTCCCATTTTCAGTTTAGCCATCCTTTTTAGAAAGGACATAGGTTCTTGAGGTAAAATTATTGGAGTAACGAGCGATGAATCTGCAAATTAAATTAGATTCTTTCTATATTGCCGTTGAAAGTTTCCACACCTTTTTTTTAGCTATTATTTTCGTTAAATTTGTTAGATAAAATGAACCAACATGAATGCATTAAGAGAAGACAAAATCAATTACGCCAACATTGGATTAATGCTCATTACAGCTGTACTTGCATACTTTTATCCATTTGAAACATTTTTATTGGCCTACGCTTACCTAGGACCCCTACATTATTTAACAGAAATCAGTTGGTTGCACGACCGTAACTATTACTCAAAAGGAAAATACGATTTCGTGGTTTTGCTGTTGGTGGGAATCCTTTTGTCCTATGCCGCATTCGCCAAGGATTTCGGTGTCAGTGTAGAAGTGTATGATTACTTCGTGAAGATGAACCTTTTTGACAAATTGTTGGTCTTTGCCTTGTTTAGTGCCGTGTTGTTTGCCTTGGTCAAAAACCTTTTCGTGAAAATTGTTGCCATTTTATTCTTGTACGTGTTTGTTTCTGGATGGTTGAGTCCAGATAATGCTACCGCTAATTCAGAGAGTACGACAGTTTTTGCGTTAACATCCCTCGTTCCGACCTTGATTCACGTGTATTTATTCACCGGACTTTTCATGCTGTTCGGTTCCTTGAAAACAAGAAGCGTTTCCGGAATGTGGCAGATGGTTGGATTCGTGGTGGTCCCGTTGGTATTGGTTTTTGCTTTGCCGGTCGATCCTCAGGCTAAGGTTTCTGAATTTGGTAAAAATGCGCACTATGCGAAAGGTGATGGATTCTACGCAACAAATATCAGCATCATGGATCATTTTAATTTGATTGAAGATCCAGTTTATACAAATTCAGACTTCATTGCGTTCGTGAAGAAAAAGGACTTTAAACAAGCCAACGCGCAGTATAATTTCATTACAAAGGAGAATTTAAACCATTTGGTGGATAGTTTGTCTAAGATTCCGAATAAGGCATATTTATTAAAAAAACAACCATTAAATGCAAATTTCCAAGTGAATAATATCCTCTTGTTGTTTACGAAAGAAGGCATGTTGGATGAATACCAAATGAAACCGATTCCGGCGAAGTTGTTTACTGGATTTTCGTTGGAGAAATATGCAAGCATCGTTTATCATTCCACTATTGGAATCATGTTAATGCGCTTTATTGCTTTCGCCTATTTATATCACTATTTGAATTGGTTTAGTAAAACAGAAATTATCCGTTGGCACCAAGTCCCTAAATTGCGTTTTGCAGCGGTGATTTTACTTTGGGTCGTTGCTAGTGTATTCTATGCATATGATTATTCTTTGGGATTGAGTTTGTTGTTCTTCTTGTCCTTCTCTCACGTGCTACTGGAATTCCCGCTAAACATCATTTCCATTGTCGGAATTGGGAAAGAATCCGTGTCAATCATGAAGAATGGATTTAAAGCGACATCCACCAATTAAACTGCCAC
This sequence comes from Crocinitomicaceae bacterium, assembly GCA_024643725.1. Classification (GTDB taxonomy): domain Bacteria; phylum Bacteroidota; class Bacteroidia; order Flavobacteriales_D; family Crocinitomicaceae; genus UBA952. The sequence continues at coordinate 46,825 of JAHEMJ010000005.1, forward strand.
TTGAAACAAAAACCTATGAAAAATGTAATCTACTGCTTGTTGTTTTTTGTGTTTTCAGCACATGGACAAGTATCCACTGAAATGAATATGAATCTTGGAAATAGTTTGGTAAATACTCTGCCAGATGGAAGGTTTACCTTATCCGAAGCTGGGGCATCTTATTTTGCCAATCTTTCGTTGAACTGTATTTCTAAAACGTATCCACACTATTTTTACAAGGCGTTCAAAGACGAGGCACAAACCAGCAACCCGAAAAAAGTTTGGCCTTCTTTCTGCGGATGCTATGACTGGCATAGCAGTGTGCACAATCATTGGTGCATGATAAAAATCCTTAAGTTGTATCCCAATATCCCGGAAGCGAAGGAAATGAGAAATCGTTTGAACGAAAGCTTTAAAGCCGAGAAAATTCAAGAAGAGTTGAATTATGTTCGAACACATGAAAATGGGTTATTTGAATTTCCTTATGGACAAGCATGGGTGCTGAAAATGGCAGAGGAATTAAGCACATGGAAAGATCATGACGCGCAAAGATGGCTTGCGAATTTAGCGCCATTGAGTGATTATGTGGCATTGGTTCATTCCATCGTGTGGAAAAATGTAGACAAAGTAGAGCTTTCCGGAAGTCATGACAGTCCAGCAATGGCCCTGTCTTTCGCCTATGATTATGCCAATCAATTCAATGATGAAAAATTGAAAAAAGTGGTCTCGTCGGCTGCCATGAAATACTATGGTAAAATTCAAAATACAAGCATCGAAAAAGAACCTTATGAATACGACTTTATGTCCGCAAGTTTACTCGTTGCCGATTTAATGCGCAAAGTCATGACTCCAGAAAAGTATGTGAAATGGTGCAAGAAATTTTGTCCGAGCCTTTTTATTTCTGATCAAGTACATGTTGCTTTGCAAATCAAACGCACGTCAAAGCATGATGGTTATGAGTCGCATTGGGATGGCTACCATTTAAATCGCATCTGGTGTTTGAACGGTATGTTAAAAACGTTGCCTGAAGGAACCTTAGATGCAGCTACGAAAGCAGAGTGGGTGTTGGCCATGAATCAAATGTGGGACTATGCGCAAGAAAGTATTGGAAAAGGAAATTACGACATCGACCATTGGTTGTCGTCTTTCTCCGTTTTTGCTTTAATTGGCTACGAGTAAGGCAACTTTTTGCAAGACCCATTCCAACTGTTCTTCTTTGGATAAATGAGAATTGTCCAAAACAAGGGCATCCGCAACTTGAATCAAAGGGCTTTCTTCTCTTGTTGAATCTAAATGATCGCGTTCCGCTAAGTTTTCTCGCACCTCATCACGATTCATAAGGATGCCTTTCGCTTTCATTTCTGCTAAACGACGTTGGACGCGGATTTCCGGATCTGCTGTCACGAACAATTTCAATTCTGCATTTGGAAAAACAACGGATCCAATGTCACGTCCATCCATGACAATCCCGCCTTTTTCACCCATTTTCTGTTGTGCTTCCACCAACTTTTCACGGATTGGTTTGTAGGCCGCTACAATGGAAACAATACCCGCGACTTCTGGTTGACGAATGGCATCAGAAACATCTGATCCATTTAAGAAAATATGTAATTCTTGATCGATGACTTCGAAATGAATAGCCATTTGTTTCAACTGTGCATTGATTGCTTCTTTTTCCAAAACACCATTTTGAATCAATTGATGGTTCAAGCAATACAAAGCAGCGGCACGATACATGGCTCCAGAATCAATAAACACGTAGTTCAAGCGCTTGGCCAAATCTTTGGCAAGTGTGCTTTTTCCACATGCGGAGAATCCGTCAATAGCGATGGTGATTTTTCGTTGATTCATGTGTCAAAAATACTTCTTTTGCGCTGAATATAGATTCGTCAGGAACTTCAGGGCAAAAAAAAGCCTCCCGGAGGAGGCTTTCTCATTAATAGTAAATGGCTCTTCGTACTTTCGAAATGTATTTCGCTAGTCGAATCACTTGTTTCGTGTAACCGAATTCATTGTCGTACCAAGCGTATAACACCACATTCTTCCCATCGACTGAAGCAATCGTTGCATTCGAGTCAAATACGGAGCAGCAAGTATTGCCAATGATGTCGCTAGAAACCAATTCTGGATCAAATGAATAGTGAATTTGATTCACTAACTCGCCGTTCAAAGCGGCATCTTTAATCGCTGCGTTTACTTCTTCAACAGTTGTTCCTTTTCCAAGTTCAAGACTTAAGATGGCCAATGAACCATTTGGTGTTGGGACACGCACGGCATTTGCCGTTAATTTGTCTTTTAAATCTGGAATCACTTTTGTGACAGCGCTACCGGCACCGGTTGAAGTGATGACCATGTTTATCGCTGCTGAACGTCCACGACGCACTTTTTTGTGCATGTTATCCAACAAGTTTTGGTCATTTGTATAGGCATGAACCGTTTCGATGTGACCTTTTACAACCCCAAATTTATCGTTTACGACTTTTAGAATAGGGGAGATCGCATTTGTTGTACAAGAAGCTGCAGAGAAAATGTTTTCATTTTCGATGTCCAAAGTCCCTTGGTTGATTCCGTAAACGATGTTTGGAACTTCTTTTCCAGGAGCAGTTAACAATACTTTCGATACACCTTTTGCCTGTAAATGGCGGGAAAGTGCTTCTCTATTTGTGAAAACACCAGTATTGTCGATAATCAATGCGTTGTTGATGCCAAATTGCGTATAATCGATGTCCTCTGGATTCGATGCGTCAATCATGTGAACAATTTGTCCATTGATCACCAGGCTTTTGTTAGCTAAGTCCTCGATCACTGTTCCTTTGAACGCACCATGAACGGAGTCGTTGCGCAACAAAGACGCACGTTTAATGATGTCAGCATCACTTGATCCACGCGTAACGATTGCTCTCAATCGCAATTGTTGACCTTTACCTGCTTGTTTGATTAACTCGCGTGCTGCCAAACGTCCAATTCGACCAAAACCGTACAATACCACATCACGCGGTTCAATCGCTTGTTGCGCTGGTAGTTGTCCGAGTTTTTGAGCTAAGAATTCAGCTTTCGATGTGAAATTTGCTTGTTCTGCTAACCACTCACTTGCTAACTTCCCGATGTCCAATTTAGATGCTGTAACATCCATGTTCATTAAAGCAACAGCTAACTCAGAAGTGGTAAACACGTCAATCGGTTTATTCACGACTTTCTTCGCGTACTCATGTAGGTTAAGAATTTCTGAAATGGTCACATCCGTTAAGTGATTACGGAACAATACCAATTCAATTCCTTTGTCGTAAAGTAGTTCACCTACTTTACTTTGCAACGTTACCGCTGCGCGCTCCTGCTCAATGTGCGAATGGAGCTCCTTTTCATAGCCATCTTTCGATTCCATTTTTTTACTTGTTTTTATGTTGATTGATTGTTGATTTCAAAAAATATTGGAAGAAAAAAAGGCTGTCCACTTACGCAGACAGCCTCACAATGATTATCCTAAGTAGGACTTCAGTAATTTGTTTCGAGACGTATGACGCAGTCGTCGAATCGCTTTCTCTTTAATTTGTCGAACACGCTCACGTGTCAAGTTGAATTTAGCGCCGATTTCTTCGAGCGTCAAACCGTGATTCATACCGATTCCGAAGAATAAACGGATGATTTCACGTTCTTTATCTGTCAAAGTGCTCAATGAACGTTCGATTTCTTTTTGTAAAGATTCCGCCATTAATGCTTGATCGGTGCGAGGTGCATCTGTGTTCGCCATGACATCCATTAGGGTACCACCATCTTCGTTGGAAGATAACGGTGCATCCATGGATACGTGACGGCCAGATACATTTAGACTTTCCTTGATTTTATCTTCCGGAACTTCTAATGCTTCTGCCAATTCCTCAGCTGAAGGTGGACGTTCGAATTCTTGCTCTAGACGCGAAAACGCTTTATTGATTTTATTTAATGATCCTACTTGGTTCAATGGCAAACGTACAATTCGTGCTTGTTCAGCTAATGCTTGCAAGATTGATTGACGAATCCACCAAACGGCGTAAGAGATAAATTTAAATCCACGTGTTTCGTCGAATTTTTGTGCTGCCTTGATTAGGCCTAAGTTTCCTTCGTTGATTAAGTCAGGAAGCGTTAATCCTTGATTCTGGTATTGTTTGGCTACGGAAACAACAAAACGTAAGTTCGCTCTTGTTAGTTTCTCCAAAGCTTTTTGATCACCGGCTTTAATCTTTCTGGCTAATTCTACTTCTTCCTCCGCTGTAATTAATTCTTCACGACCAATGTCCTGAAGATATTTATCTAGTGATTGACTCTCTCTATTGGTTATCGATTTGGTGATTTTAAGCTGTCTCATGCTGCTGAATACCTCTCTTTATTAGTTAATAATCTGATCTAATCTGTCGTAGTTGGAAGCAAAGTAACGCCAAAAATTGGGATTGAAAAAATTTAGTTTCCACAATTTATTAACTTTTATCAACGAGTTCTCAACCCTTCATTTTATTCGTTCAAAGCACTTACAATCCAAGTCCTTTGTAATCGCGTTTTCCACTCTCAGTCATGATTTCAAGCAACACGCCTCGGTTCACGCCACTCAATTTTCCAGTGAGTTCCTCGACTGTTTCAATCGGCTCATTGTTCACTTTTAAGATAACATCGCCTTCATTGATTCCAACGGCTTTCAATTTTCCGGCTCCAAGGGTTTTTACTTTGACTCCGTAAGCGATGTTGAGCTCTTTTTTCTCTTTTTCACTCAAGTCGGCAAAACTTGCACCCAATGCTTGACTTTTGTTAATCTCTTCCTTGGACATCAACGATGTTTCACCTTCTTTGTTACGCAGAACAAGTTCGCGAATGACCTCATCACCATCTTTTTGTCGAACCGTCAACGCTACTTTGTCCCCCGGACGTCTCTTACCGATTTCTTCTTGAAGGGAAGAAACGGAATTCACTTCCTTGCTGCCAATTTTTAAGATCACATCACCGTCTTTTAATCCGGCCTTGTCCGCACTTCCATCTTCAATGACCTTCGCTACAAAAACACCTTTTAAATTTGGCAACTTGTTCTTTTCTTTGATTTCTTGCGAAACATCGGAAATTTGAACACCAAGATATCCACGTTGAACAATTCCGTAATCAATCAGGTCGCTCATCACTTTTTGAACCAAATTCACGGGCACAGCAAAAGAATAACCACTGTAACTTCCTGTTTGGGATGCAATTGCAGTATTAATTCCGACTAATTGTCCTTGCGTATTCACGAGTGCGCCTCCGCTGTTCCCTGGATTAACAGCAGCATCTGTTTGAATAAAAGATTCAATCGGAACGATGTCTTGACCGTTGCGCTCACTCAATAAATTGATGTTTCGCGCTTTTGCTGAAACGATTCCAGCCGTGACCGTCGACGTCAAGTTAAATGGATTTCCCACTGCAAGAACCCATTCTCCGATTTTTAAATCATCGCTGTTTCCTAAAGGAATGGGCGTGAATCCGGAACCATCTATTTTTAAAACGGCAATGTCTGTCGCTGGATCTGTACCAATGATTTTTGCCGTATATTTCGAATTGTCATTTAAGATCACTTCGATTTCACTAGCATTTTCAATCACGTGATTATTTGTTACAATGTATCCTTCGGAGGATACGATCACTCCTGAACCTGAACTTGCACCGTATTGTTTGAATTCGCGTCCACCAGCACCTGGGCCATAAAATAACTCTTGAAATGGATCGCGTTGGAAGGTGGTTTGTACCACTTTCGTTGTAATGTGTACAACTGAATTAATGGTGTTTGCAGATGCTTCGGTAAAATCTGCTCCTGCGGGAATCCCACTCATGGAAACTTGTCGGGCAAATCGATTTCCATCTAATACTTGCTCAGAAAGTTTCGTGGAAGAATGTTCTATAATGACATAAGTGGCTAAAGGTAAGGTTCCGCCAAGTATGCCTAATCCTAACATTTTAAAGTAACCTAAGAAATTCATAATAAAACAGTTTTTAAATGATCAATCCTCTAAACGCAAATTGTATTCCAAAAATTGCCTCAAAAATGTTAAATTTTGTTAAGAAATGATAGCGAATAATTCGATACTTTTGTTCAGGCTTTATGCAGATTGAATTTTCGAAATATCAGGGAACAGGAAACGATTTCATTTTGGTGGATAATCGTTCGGGGGAATGTGACAATTTGTCTCAGTCTGACATTCAGTTTTACTGTGACAGACGCTTTGGCATTGGTGCGGACGGACTCATCCTCGTACAGCATTGTACAGAAGCGGCCTTTGAAATGGTCTATTACAATGCCGATGGCTCTCAGTCCTTCTGCGGAAATGGGGCGCGTTGCACTGTCCATTTCGCCTCTACCTTAGGCATTGACACGCGCAATGTGATTTTTAAAGCCATCGATGGATTACATCAAGCCTCACAATGTGGGGATGAGGTACGAATTCACATGCAAGATGTGTCTGGGATTTCTCGCGATGGAGCGGACTTTGTCCTGCATACTGGTTCGCCACACTACGTGCGTATTTCCGAAGATCATTCGACCAGCAATGTGTTGCAAACAGGAAAATCAATTCGCTACAATGATACCTATCGACATGACGGAATTAATGTGAATTTGCTTTCTATTGAAAATGACGGCATTTCTGTAGCAACATATGAACGCGGTGTGGAGGATGAAACACTTTCTTGTGGAACCGGTGTGACCGCTTGTGCCTTAGTGTATGCGCTGCTCACTGAAGAAACGACACAGCATGTCAATGTACAAACGAAAGGTGGACAGTTACAAGTGTATTGGAAAAAAACAGATGGTGGATTTCAGGATATCTTCTTAGTGGGTCCGGCCAGTTTTGTGTTTAAAGGAAATATTGAACGATGTTAGTTGGTTCCAACGTATACCTAAGAGCAGTCGAAAAATCCGATGCGACTTCCATTTATATGTGGGAGAATAATCCAGAAAATTGGAAAGTGTCGAATACCGAAGTTCCTTTTTCCATGTTCGATATCATGGCTCTGATTGAACATCAAGCGGATTTAAGGAAGTCAGGACAATTGCGTTTAGTGATTCTTGAAAAAGAATCTGAACGAGCAGTGGGTGTCATTGACCTTTACGAGGTGAATTTTAAACATGGGTATGCCTCCGTTGGAATTCTCATCGCAATGGATGCTGATCGTGGAAAAGGATTTGCTTCGGAAGCATTGCAGCTACTCATTGGATACACACGCGATTACTTGGAATTGCGAAATTTACAGTGTTCCATCCATGGAGACAATGAAGCAAGCATCGCTTTGTTTGAACGCATGAACTTTCGAAAAATAGGCGTTCGCAAAGGATGGTTGAAATACAAAGGAAAAGAAATAGATGAATTAAGTTATCAGTTATGTCTAAAGGAAAATACCTAATTATTGGTGGTGTATTGGTGGTGGTTGGATTGATTTTTGTCCTACCGAAAGCCTTATTATTCCTCGCAGGAAACCACAAAAGCATCAATGCAAGTCAACAAGCATTTTACATCAGTGGAGCCATTGAATTAAACGATTTGGCGGATCAATTGGTGAAAGAAAAATTAATTGACGATGCGTCTTCCTTTATTTCAGTAGGCGAATACAAAGGATTAAACAGTCAAACGATTGCTGCAGGAAAGTACCTGATTGAACCGGGGACAAATTACCGTGGACTTTTAAATGGTTTTACCAAAAACTCCAATGGCAACGGAAATGCAGAAGTGGAAGTAGAAGTTACGTTCAATAATTGCCGTGATATTTATCAAATGGCGGGAAAAGTATCAAAATGCTTGGATGTGGATAGCTCACGGTTGGTTTCTTATTTACTAGATGGACAAACATTGTCCAAGCTTGGATTCACGGTGGAACAACTTCCGGCTTTATTTATTCCAGATAGCTATCAAATGTATTGGGATTCAAATGAGTCACAATTTGTTGATCGAATGGCGAATGAATTTAAAAACTTCTGGACTACCGAACGAAAAGCTAAGTTGAAAAAGATAGGTTTGGAATCACCAAGTCAAGCTGTGACAATGGCAAGCATCGTGTATTCAGAACAGTCCGTGAATTCGGATGAATGGCCGATTATTGCGGGACTTTATTTAAATCGTGTCAATCAAGGCATTCGCTTGCAATCTGATCCAACCTTTAAATTTTGTTGGGGCGATCAATTGAAAGGTGTTCAGCGCTTGTTGGAAGTTCATCGCAACATTGATTGTCCATACAATACTTATAAAATTAATGGCTTGCCTCCGGGTCCCATTTGCCTGCCTTCACCTAAGGTTGTAGATGCCGTATTGAACCGTGCGGATGTAGATTACATTTATATGTGTGCGAAGCCAGATTATTCTGGACGACATAATTTTGCTGTTTCAGGAGCGGAACACATGCGAAATGCGGATGCTTTCCAATCGTGGTTGGCAGCAGAACTTAGAAAAAAGAACTAGTCTATGAAAAGAAGAAACTTTCTTAAACTTGGCGCGGCAACTGGAATTCTCAGTTTGATTGAGCCCGCAAAAGCGGCTAATGTAGTTGCCACTTCAGCGAGCGGAACGGCGAAAGGTCCGATCGTGCTTTCCACATGGATTCATGGGCTCGATGCCAATAAAGCGGCGTGGGAGGTTTTGAAAAATGGTGGATCTGCGTTGGATGCTGTTGAAAAAGGTGTCCGTGTAACGGAATCAGATATAACGAATCGTAGCGTTGGAATTGGCGGTCGTCCTGATCGCGATGGTCATGTCACCTTGGATGCATGTATCATGGACGAGCGTTCACGCTGTGGATCCGTTGCATGTTTGGAAGGAATTGCACATCCGATATCAGTGGCACGTGCGGTGATGGAAAAAACACAACACGTCATGTTGGTTGGTGATGGCGCACGTCAATTTGCGTTGGATTATGGATTTGACACCATCAAAACACCGATTCCAGAAGTCAAAAAAGATTACGAGAAGTGGAAAAAAGAAAATAAGGACGTATTTAAAAAACCGGAAATCAACCACGAGAATCACGATACGATTGGAATGATTGCCATGGACGCCAAAGGAAACTTAAGTGGGGCGTGTACAACCAGTGGTTGGGCATATAAAATGCATGGACGCGTGGGTGACTCGCCGATCATTGGTGCAGGATTGTTCATCGATCAAGAAGTTGGTGCAGCAACATCCACTGGATTAGGTGAAGCCATTATTCGAGTTGCAGGAAGTCATACGGTGGTGGAATTAATGCGTCACGGATACACGCCGTACGATGCATGTAAAGAAGCATGTATGCGCATTATCAAAAAACACGATGACTTGACAGGCCTGCAATGTGGATTTATCGCACTGGATAAAGATGGAAATTATGGAGCGTATTCCATTTACGCAGGATTCAACTTTGCCTTGAGAACTATGGAAGAGGAGAAAATGGTGGATGCAACCTTTGATCGAAACTGGTAATGTTGTCACGACTCGTTCTTATCTTTTTGTGTATGCTAGGATCCGCTCAGAGTCAAACCGTGTTATCCTGGAAATTCTTGGATGTTAAATCCCACGAATGGAAATCTTTTGGCGAAAAGGGTAGTATTCAAGAAGCACTTTTTCACCTCGGTGATTTACCTGACCCATTTTACGGGAAGAACGAAGAATTGTATCAGTGGATAGAAGGATATCAATGGGAATTGAAATCTGAGTTTTATTTGAGCGAAAGTCAATTTCTTTCCGATCAATTGGAATTGTATTTCCCCAATGTGGATACGTATGCCGCGATTTACATCAACGGAAAACTACTTGGGAATACGGAGAATTTCTTTCATCCATATCGTTTTGAAATCAAAGCAAACGTACAGTGCGGCTATAATGAAGTGAAAGTCGTTTTTACGCCACCAACCTTATATCACAAGGCTCGATACGAGTCGGAGTCCTTTCATTTTCCCGCGCCGAATGATCCATCCGAATGGAAGGTGGCGCCGTTAACGCGGAAACCACAATATCAATTTGGTTGGGATTGGGCCCTACGCATGAATACGATTGGGTTTGCAAAACCCGTGGAGATTCGTTTGGGGAAATCCAACGAATTCCAAGCAGTATCGGTTCAAACGTTGTCCATTCCGAAGGATGAATTGTTTGCGCGTTTGAAATACACCGTTTCCTTGAAAAAAGCGACTTCGGACCTGCGCATTCAATCCACCTTGTATGGTGATTTGTCCGTTCAATTGAATCCATCCACTGGATTGTGGGAAGCTGAGGTACAACAGTACAATCCACAATTGTGGTGGCCAGCTGGAATCAGTGATCCGCATATTTATCAAGATACACTGCACTTATTTGTTGATGGAAAATTAGTGGATGTCAAACCGATACAATTTGGCATTCGTACTGCAGAGCTGATTCAGCAAAAAGACAAGTGGGGAACTTCTTATGAAATGCACATCAATGGAATACCAGTCTTTTGTAAAGGAGCAGATTACATTCCGACATCCGTATTCCCGGCTTCCGTGAAGGATGAAGACATCCTACATTTAGTTGAACAAATGGCGAAGGCCAATTTCAATATGGTGCGCATTTGGGGTGGGGGATACTATCCTGATGAAGTTTTTTATCGTGCGTGTGACGAAGCAGGAATCATGGTTTGGCAGGACTTTATGTTTGCCTGTGCGATGTATCCAGGAGATCAAGCTTTCTTGAGAAATGTGGAAGATGAATTCAATTTCCAAATCCCACGCATTGCAAGTCATCCATCCGTGATGCTCTTTAATGGAAACAATGAAGTGGATGTTGCTTGGAAAAATTGGGGCTTCCAAAGTCAGTATCATTTGTCCACTGCGGCACAAGACACGATTCTGAAGGCTTACAATGACTTATTCAAAGGACTTGCGCCGAAGTTGGTGGCACGTTGGACAAACACCAGTTACATTCATACCTCTCCGCTCAGTAATTGGGGTAATGATGAATTTTTTAATCATGGATCTCAACATTATTGGGGTGTTTGGCATGGGAAAGATCCAATGTCCAATTTCGCCACAAAAATCGGACGATTCAACGCGGAATATGGGTTTCAGAGTTTTCCGGAATATGCGACGTTAGCGACTTTTTCTGAAAAGAAAGACTGGGATTTGTCCAGTTCGGTGATGAAGCACCATCAGAAAAGTTATGTTGGAAATGGCATGATTCAGAAGCATTCGGACTTGTTATTTGGGAAAACGAAGGACTTCGAACGATTTGTTTATTTTTCGCAATTAACGCAGCGTTATGCGGTTTCTAGCGCCGTTGCTGGACATCGTTTGGATGCGCCGCGCTGTATGGGAACACTTTACTGGCAGCTGAATGATTGTTGGCCTGCACCAACCTGGTCAAGTATGGATTATCAAGGAAATTGGAAGGCCTTGCATTATGCGATACGGGAGGACTATCAACCCGTCGCAATTTTACAGAAAACAACGGAAAAGGGTCAAGTGCAACTTTACATCAAGTCCGATGTCATGGAAAATCAAGTGTTAGGTTATAAAATATTGATTTATAGGGTAAATGGAAATCGTTCGTCGTCGCCGTTTACGATAACTAGACAAGCTCTAGATACAATCGGTTATCAGGGAAGTAAACTAATTTGGTATGAAATACCGGATGTGGAAAAATTGATTCGTGTAGAATTATCAAACGGAATCACCCGGGAATTTGTCGTAGGTCCCTCACCCAAAAAACGAGAAGTTCAAATTGAACTAAGTATCAAAAATTGCGATGAAATGAATAAAACGGCAGAGATTTGGGTGAAAAACAGTGCTTTTTGTGCTGATTTTTGGCTTTTTTCCTCAAAAACAGGAATTTCCTTTGATCGAAATTTTGTGCATTTATTGCCGGGAGATCACCTCATTCGCATTCAATATTCCGGAGAAAAACCGAGTCTTTCGGATTTCTCTTTTCAATACCATTAAAAGGGTATTTTTAGTTAAAGCGGTTTTCGTGCCATCATAAAAGGGTATTTTTGCGCAAAAAAAAAATGACTCCATGAGAAAAATCCTTCATGTTTTAAGTGTTATCACTCTGTGCTTCAATGGATTTTCACAAATTGATCGAATCCCAAGTACGACAGTGAACGAAATTCTCATTACAGGACGTGGGAATCCAATGGATTACTTTAAGCGCAATCAGTCCATGACATTGTTGCGGCCAGACAAATTAGTGAGCTTACCTGCACGCAGTTTAAGTGAGGCCTTGAGTTATACATCTGGAGTAGATGTTCGCCAACGTGGATTAAACGGTATGCAGGCTGACATAGGCATTCGCGGGGGGAGTTTCGAGCAGACCTTGATTTTAGTCAATGGATTTAAAATGGTGGATCCACAAACAGGTCATCACGGGATGAATATCCCATTAACCATCAATGCGGTGAATCAAGTAGAGATTTTTAAAGGACCAGCGACGCACATGTTTGGACAAAGTTCCTTGTCAGGCGCGGTAAATTTTGTGTCCTTATTGTCTTCTCAAGCTTCTGTTAAAGCTCAGCTTTATGCGGGATCTTTTGGGACAGCTGGCGTGAATGCAACCATCAGTGCACCCATCAAAGATTGGCGTCAAAAATTATCCTTCGGCTACGATCGCTCCGATGGACATTGGTATAATTCCGATTTTCAGAACAAACAAGTTTCCTACGAATTAGCCAAGTCCTTCAAAAAACAGTACGTGTTATTGATGTTAGGTTATTCCGACCGACAGTTTGGTGCCAATGGATATTATTCAAACAAATTCCCGGACCAATGGGAGTCCACGCAAAATGCTTTTGCGGGATTAAGATATAATATCAATTTCAAAAAAGCCTCTTGGGTAAATCGGTTGAGCACGCGTACCAATCGAGACGAGTTTCGATTAAAACGTGAAGACCCCTCATTTTATACCAATCACCATTTTTCGGAAACGTATAGTTTAGAAAGTATATTTAGTGGAAAGTTTGGGGATTATTGGCAATATCATGCTGGATTGGAGCAACGATTTGAACGCTTGAACAGCTCTAATCTCGGTACACGCAACAGACAATATTCAAGCGCTTTTGCCGATTTGAAGAAGAATTTCGGTAAAATGTATGCGACAGTAAGTTTATTGGCATTTAAATATTCAAATGTTTCCATGAAATTACTCCCAACGATTCAGCTGGCATATCAGCTCAATGAAAAAAACCGAATCTATGCAAACTTCGCAAAAAGCAATCGCCTGCCAACGTATACGGAGTTGTATTATGCGGATCCCACCAGTCTTGGAAATCCAAACTTAGTTCCTGAATTTGCGAATTCCGCGGAGCTTGGTTGGTTCAAAAATGGAAAGCTTTATGTGGAAGTCAACGCTTTTTACCGTCAAACCTACAATATGATTGACTGGGTGAGAGATTCATCGTTGATTTCGCCAAATCCAAATAAATGGCAACCGGTAAACATTGCAGAAGTGCGTTTTTATGGATTGGAGGGAAATGTTCGAAAAACCTTTGATTATTCTGCGAAATACAAAGTGAAATTTGTCGACATCGCCTATACGTACATTCAAGCTTCCCATGTGTTTGATGCGAATTTGGAGTCTCGTTATGCCTATTCAAATTTGAAACACCAACTCATTGCAAAACTTGGTTTTCAATTAAGTAAATATGGAAGTTTGCAAGTCAATTACCGCTTTCTACAACGCATTTCCAATCCAGCATATCAGTTGTTGGATATGAAATTGGCGTCGGAATCTTACAAGGGATTTTCCATGTTTGCAGAGGTGAACAACTTACTCAATACACAATATGTGGAAGCAGGTTATGTTCAAATGCCTGGAAGATGGTTTAAAGTTGGATTGAATTATCAATGGGTGAAGGAATAGGAAAATAATCTACTCCATTAATTTATCTATCTGGCATTCTCAATTAAAAGGAGAATAAAATGTGATTTCTTTCGTTTTCAGAGTTCATGTGATTCACGTGGATCCATCGTAAAACGAAAAATAAAATGAGTCATTCTCTGGAAAACCTAATTTCTCAAATTAGTTCTTTGGATCGTCAGATGACAAGCAAAGCGGTAAAATCGATTGATCGTTTATTAACAATGCGAAATTGGTTGATTGGTGGCTATATTTTTGAATATGAGCAAAATGGTTCGGATCGAGCCCATTATGGTTCCAAAATAGAACAAACCATATCTGAAAATCTTGGCAGAAAAGGTTTGTCTGAACGAAATTTAAAACTGTTTAAACAGTTTTATATCGTTTATCCTCAAATAATGCAGACAGTGTCTGCACAATTTAAACTTCCCAAAAAGTTAGTGCAGACAACGGTTGCGATATCTGAGTCTTCGATTGTTTCAGATGATGAAGTCTCTAAGTTAATCGATAATCTCTCTTTTTCACACCTCACTGAATTAATTAAAATAACGGATAACGACAAGAGGAAATTCTATGAAATTCAAGCGATGAAAGGAATTTGGTCCGTCCGGGATTTAAGGCGTCAAATAATTAGTTTATCCTACGAAAGAACAACTTTATCTATACCCAAACGAAAGAAAGTAGATTCCTTCAAATCGACAAGAGTGCAAAACGTTCAATCACTTATAAAAACACCATTTGTTTTTGATTTTCTTGATTTTCCTGAAAATGCACTAACCGATGAGTCGCACTTTGAAAAAGCGCTCATAAGTAATCTAAAAAATTTCATATTGGAATTAGGACATGGGTTTTGTTTTGAAGGACAACAAAAGCGAATCGTTATTGGAGGAGAATATTTTTTTGTAGATTTAGTATTCTATCATCGAATTCTAAAATGTCATATTCTTTTTGAATTAAAAGTGGATGGATTCAATCATTCAAATGTTGGACAATTAAATACTTATGTTCAATATTTTAAGCGGCATATTCAGGAAAAAAATGATAATCCACCGATTGGCATTTTGTTGTGCACCGATAAAAACGATGAATTGGTTGAGTACGCATTAGGCGGAATGGACAATAATTTATTTGTCACCACCTATAAAACAGTATTGCCGAGTCAAAACGAGTTGAAAGTATTTTTGCAAAATGAAAAGAGAAAGATTACTTGAGTTAAAAACTCAATATCCCACCTTTGTTCGAACGCGTTTTAACACGTCACTTGCCACAACGCGTGCTTTTTCTGCTCCGATCTTCAATGCGGCGTCAATTTCACTTGGATTAGCCATCAGCGCATCGAAACGAGCGCGTTGATCTGCAAACTTCGCTAAAATCAATTCAAAAAGTGCTTGTTTGGCATGCCCAAATCCATAGCCTCCATTCACATAATTTGTGCGCATTTCGGCCACTTGCTCTGGTGTAGCAAGTAACTTGTACAAAGCGAAGGTGTGACACGTGTCTGGATTTTTAGGTTCCTCCAACGGTGTACTGTCCGAAACGATGGACATGATTTGTTTTCTCAGTTGTTTTTCGGGAAGAAAAATATCGATGTAATTCCCGCGGGACTTACTCATTTTTTCGCCATCTGTTCCCGGAATCAACATGGTGTCCTCGCGTATTTGTTCTTCAGGCAAAACCAAGGTCTCTCCGTAAGCCAAGTTAAAACGATTGGCAACATCACGTGTCATTTCAATGTGCTGTTTTTGGTCTTTTCCAACCGGGACAATTTCCGCGTCGAACAACAATATGTCCGCGGCCATGAGAATCGGGTAGGAGAAGAGTCCACCGTTTACATCGTCCAAACGATCGGCTTTGTCCTTGAAACTATGCGCCAACGTTAAGCGTTGATATGGATACATGCACAGCAAATACCACATCAGCTCGGTGACTTCAGGTACGTCACTTTGACGGTAAAACACTGTTTTGGAACGATCTAAACCAAAAGCAAGCCAAGTGGCAGCAGTTGCATACGTATTGTTACGTAATGTGTCCCCTTCTTTGATCTGCGTCAATGAATGCATGTCCGCAATAAACAAAAAGGACTCATTTGCTGGATTCGAAGCTAATTCAATCGCAGGAAGAATGGCACCAAGGATGTTTCCTAAATGTGGTGTTCCTGTACTTTGAATTCCGGTTAAAATGCGCGCCATTGGTCGTTTCTTTTTTTCAAAATTACTCATTTCTACGGAATCGGAGGATTCAAAAGTTCCCTGAAAATCGTATATTTGGCTATGCGTAAATTTTTGGGCGTGTTTGGACTACTTTGGAAATTGTACATTGCGACAATCTTTGTGATTATTGCCGTGATTTTCTATCCATTTTTCTTGGTCTTAATCATGAATCCAAAGTGGAAAAAATTCAGTTTTAAACTATTCACGCTTTGGAGTTGGCTGATGCGCATCTTTTGTTTCTATGGTGTTCGAGTGATGGAAAAAGCACCGCTGCCAAAAGGACCGTACATCATCGTGGCGAATCATACGTCCTATTTGGACATCTTCCTCATGCATTCCATTTTACCGAAATATCCATTTGTATTCCTAGGGAAAAGTGAAATCTTGAAGTATCCAATTTTGGGAACCTATTTTAAGAATTTGAATATTCCTGTTTATCGCAAGGACAAAAGCAAAGCTGGGCAAGCGTATTCCTTGGCGAATAAAGCGGTCGCAGATGGATGGTCCATTGTGATTTTTCCCGAAGGAACCATTCCTGATCACCAATGTCCAAAAATGATTCCATTCAAAGATGGGGCGTTCAAAATGGCGAAAACTATGGGGATTCCCTTGTTGCCATTGACGTTTACGAATAATTATAAATTATTTTCCGATCCAACAGAAATTTTGGGTCCGGCTCAACCAGGTATCTCTCGTGTCTATATTCATCCCTATTTTACCGTGGAAGAATTAAACAAAATGGAGATTAGCGAGATTCGAGAAGCGTGTTTTAATCGAATTAATGCACCAATTTTGAAAGAATATCCTCACTTAATGGAGGAAAATAAATAATTTTGTCACATGAAAATCACCGAAGAATTAATTGACCACATTGCGCACCTTGCTCGTTTAGAGTTTAAAGGAGAGGATAAAGTGTCGATTCAAAAGGATATGGAGCGCATGATTGAATTCGTGGACAAACTTTCGGAAATCGATACGGCGAATGTCGAACCTTTGATTTTTATGTCTGAAGAAATCAACCGTGTTCGGGAAGATGTCCCTCAAGTAACGGTAACGCATGAAGAGGCTTTGATGAACGCGCCGAAAAAAGATTCTGACTATTTCCGCATCCCAAAAGTGTTGGACAAGTAACAACGCGTGAAAGTCTCTGGATTTACGTTTATTCGCAATGCCATCCAATTGGACTATCCCATTGTGGAAGCCATTCAATCCATTTTACCTTTGTGTAACGAAGTCGTTGTGGCTGTGGGGAATTCAGCAGACGATACACTCGGACTGATAAAATCCATTGATCCAAGTAAAATTCGCATCATTGAAACCATTTGGGACGATACCCTCCGTGAAAATGGCGCGGTATTGGCAGACGAAACCAACAAAGCGTTTCAAGCGATTTCTCCAGACAGCGATTGGGCATTTTACATTCAAGGAGACGAAGTCATTCACGAAGAAGATTACGCCGAGATTCGTGCGAAAATGGAAGCATTCGTACAGGACAAAGAAGTGGACGGACTCCTGTTTGCGTACCAACATTTCTATGGTTCCTACGATTTTATCGGTGCTTCCAATAATTGGTACAAACACGAAATTCGCATCATCCGAAATCAAAAGAATATTTACTCTTACCGAGATGCCCAGGGATTCCGCAAAGATGACAACCAGAAATTGAACGTGGCGGCGATTCAAGCAAAGGTCTATCACTATGGTTGGGTAAAAGATCCAAGAGCGATGCAGGCGAAGCAAACATCCTTTCACAAGCTATGGCACGACGATGAATGGTTAGAGAAAAACATTGAGGATGTTGAGTTCTTTCCATACGAGGACCACATCAATGGATTGGCGCGATTTAAGGGAACGCATCCGAAAATCATGCAAGCGCGCATTGATCGCTTGAATTGGACTTTCAAAGTCGATCCAAGTCGAAATAAAAAATCCCTCAAAAATAAATTGAAGGATTTATTGAAATTCATCGGGATTGATACGAATTACCGCAATTACAAGCAGATTCGCTGATTAAGAAATCTGAAACTTACAATACTTGATTTTATGTCCTCGCGCTGAAAATAACTTTTCATAGTGCGTTTTAATGTGAAAAATCTCACGTGTATCTGGATCTAAATCCTCCGGTAGATTTGCGTAAAGGTCCCAAGTGGACTCTAAACAAGGATAGTTGTTTTCTTCGATTTGTTCCAAGGTGTATTCGAACAAAATATCGCTATCTGTTTTCATGTGGACAATTCCGCCTGGTTTCAGGATTTGCTTGTAGCGATCAATGAACAGGGGAGAGGATAAGCGTTTGCGCGCTTTGTTGGGCTGTGGGTCAGAGAAAGTCAACCAAATTTCATCTACTTCGTGTTCTCCGAAATAATCCAAAATGAAATCGATGCGTGTACGTAAAAAAGCCACATTGTTCAGCTGTGTTTCCAGCGCTTCTTTCGCACCGATGTAAATGCGGTTTCCTTTCAGGTCCACACCGATGAAATTCTTCTCTGGATATTTGCGTCCGAGTCCAACAGAATATTCACCTTTTCCACATCCTAATTCTAGCACGATCGGATGGTCATTTTGGAACACCTCTTTTCGCCAATTCCCTTTAATTGGAAACGGTTCGCGAAAAACGGGTTCGTAGACATTCGAAAATGACTTAATGGCTTCAAATCGTATTAATTTATCTTTTCCCACTTGTTGCTGTTTTGAATAAAGGTTGCTTTCTTAAAGAAAAACGCGAAATTATAACTTATTTTAGATTAATGCGGTGTAGTCTCGCTTGAGCTGTCTAAATTTGTCCATGCATTTTGTCGAACCGTATTTCAATTGGCGTGGATATTACGTCGCATCAGAGGATCCATTGTCCCCGTTTTACGAACGCGAGTACAGTGAATTCGAGTTCACGAATAGCATTTACGACTATTACATTCATCCGCAGTGGGACTCCATTGGATCTCCGACCTTGTTTCTAAAAATCCTCATGGTGGATTACGATGCAGCGTATGCCATCATCGAATTGATTGGCGAGTGGAACGATGCGATTGAAAACGACATCATGATTTTAAAGCGGGACATCATAGATGTATTGATTGAGCAAGGCGTGAATCAATTTATTTTGATAGGAGAAAACGTGTTGAATTTTCATTATTCCGATGACTGTTACTACGAAGAGTGGTTCGACGATGTCGAAGAAGGGTGGATTGCCATGGTGAACTTTCACGACCATGTTATTCGAGAATTTGAGCGCATCAATATTGATCATTACTTTGTCATGGGCGGAGAGTTGGAGGACATCGAATGGCGGACATACAAACCGCAGCACTTCTACGAAAAAGTAGAGGCGCTTGTGACCAAGCGCCTCGGGTAATTATTTATATTCTTTAAAAATACGATTCAGCCATCGCAGCATCCCAAACATGAGCAAGGAAGCGGTACATAAGAGCACTACATTCACATAAAAGAAATTCGCTTTGTCTTCGTAATTATCCCACATGGAACTTAGCACTCCAGATAGTTTATTCCCTATTGAGGTTGCTAAAAACCAACCACCCATCATTAAGGATGTTAATCTCGGTGGACTTAATTTTGAGACAAGTGAAAGTCCCATTGGACTTAAAAAAAGCTCACCGATCGTAATTACGGCATAGGATGAAATAAACCACCAAGGAGATGCTTTTGACATGCCGTTATTATTTGCATAAATCGCTCCAACCATTACAAAGCAAGACAATCCAGAGATGAGTAGTCCAAAAGCAATTTTTGTCGGTGTAGAAGGTTCCTTACCTTTTCGACGTAAAAAGGCAAAGAAAGCGATGATGAGCGGAGTGAGTGCCACCACCCAAAAAGGATTAACAGATTGAAATAGGTTCGTATTGAATGCAAAAATAGATTTGCCTTCCTTCGGTCTTTCTTGTTCAGGAATATTCTTGAAGTAATATGGGTAATTCCATTCTTTTACGTTTTTGTCCTTCACACGAAACTGTTCATCCATAAATACCACAGAATCTTTTTTATAGCTAATTTCTTCAGCCAAGTATAGTCCTTTAGCTACAGGAAGAATAGTTGCTGGAACCTCTCTGTCTGTATATCGGTCAGCCCAGGTATTCAGTGTAGAACCATTTTGTTTAAATACTGCCCAGAATGCAATGACCACGGCGAATATAGCGAGCATAGCAGCAATTGGCTTTTTTTCCTCTTTTGGTGACTTATACAAAAGTCGTCCATAAAAAAAGATAACAGGGATACAACCAAACAAGAAGGCATCCGTTGTTGCTGAACCAACTAACGGTTCAGGGAGTAAAAGCGCCAATAACCCAAATCCAACGGAGGGAAGAAGGATCACAGAGAAAATGTGAAGCAATGACATATCGTTCTCCGCTTTTGGTTTTATAACATCTGCATGTTTATAGTGTTTCGTTCCAATCCAGAAAATGGTTATGCCAATAAACATTCCCACTCCAGCAGCTAGAAATGCGGCATACCAGCCATAAATATTGTAAAGAGCAGCACCGAAAAAATTACAAACAAATGCACCAATATTAATCCCCATGTAGAAGATACTGTACCCAGCGTCTTTTTTCGATTTGTATTCATCTGAATTGTATACATTTCCAAGTAAGGTAGAAATATTGGGTTTGAAAAACCCGTTGCCCAATATCACAAGTACCATGGCAATGTATAGCGTTGTTTTGTCGTGAACGGACATTAAACAATAACCAATTCCCATCATGATTCCACCAATGGTAATGGATCTTCGATATCCAAGCACGCGATCTGCTAAAAGTCCACCAATAAAAGGAGTTAGGAATACGAAAGCGATGAAGGTTCCGTATAAGTCCGATGCTTCTTTTTCATTGAAACCAAAACCATGAACGGAGTCTTTTAAATAAAGTGTAAAAATTCCGATCATTAAATAGTAACCGAATCGTTCCCACATTTCTGAAAAGAATAAAAAGGGAAGTGCTTTTGGATGTGTGTTTTTTGCCATAAATACGTGTTAAAATAAAAAGGCTACCCGATATAGGTAGCCTTCAAGTGTCAATTTATTTTTTATTTCACTCCATTCATCATAACTAAAAGTCGTTTTGATAATAGGAACAAAATAACAGATGCAGTTCCGGCCATGAAAACAAAGATCATGAAGAAATTATAAAGATTTTCAATTTTCACGCCAAGGAAACTTGGTTTTTGTGGTTTAATGTTCCACACCTCAATCGTTTTTGCATCTTCACTACCTTTTTTTCCAGCCTCGTATTTTAACACGTATAACATGTTTCCATCCGCATTGCTGAACATGGTGTAGTTGAATTTTGGTTTAGAACCAACGATCAATTTTTGTGTGAATTCAGAAACCTCATTTTTAGAAACTTCACCGATAGAAATTCCTAACAAAGAGTCCGATTTTTCCGCTGCTTCAATTCCGAATAGTTTATTTTTGAACGATTCTGCGAAGCCCAATTCTTTTTCCGCTTCGAAATCATCTGAAAGTAATCGAACACTTGCAGTATGATTGGCAAATTCCATTTTCCATGATTTAACAGTATTGCTATCCAATTGCGATAAGTTCATTGTAGTATCCTTCGCATCAAAAGCAAAAGCACTAACAGGAATGGATTTCTCCATTTTCACTTCTTCTGGATAAAGTGAACTTAAGTCGCCAGCGAATTTATTTGCCGTTGCTGTAGATAAGAACCAAACGCCCATCAACAAAGATGCAAATCGAACCGGAGCAAGTTTAACAACCATGGACAAGCCTATTGGAGATAAGCAAAGTTCTCCAAAGGTATGCACTGTATACAGGGTAACCAACCAGAACATACTCACCTTCACACTTGGGTCTAAATCTTTCACACCAACTGCGATGATTAAATATCCAACCGCTAGTAAGAATAATCCCAACGATTGTTTAACCGGTGAACTTGGTTCACGATTGCTAGCGCCTAATTTCGTCCATAACCAAGCAAAAATTGGGGCAAAAATAACAATGGCTACGGCATTGATACTTTGGAAATAAGAGGAAGGGATCTCCCAATTGAACAAATGGCGATCAGTTTGCTCTTGAGCAAAGAAAGTCAATGAGGCACCTGCTTGTTCGAAGGCAGACCAAAAGAAAATAACGAAGAATGCGATGATGAAAATCACCCAAATACGTTGTTTTTCTTCTTTCGTCAAACTTTTATCGACAATGATAGATGCGGGCGCAACGATACACAACGTATAAATAAACGCTCCTACGATATCTAATCCCATTAATCCTTTGAAAGCCACAAATAATCCGCCAGAAATGAAAATCCATTGAATCATTTTTCCAAAATTCATTGGTTCCTTCACTGCGTCAACTGCAGGTTCGATTTTTTTAGGTTTCGCACCAATGGCTTCACCATTTGGTTTGATAATGTATTTGTTTTTTAACAATTCGAATACGATTGTACTGATGATCATTCCAATACATGCCGCTAGGAATCCCCATTTAAACATGGCTGGCACAATCAATCCTTCTTTGTCGTAAACTTCTCCAAGTCCTCCAGTAATGAGAGGTGCGATAAATGCTCCTAGGTTAATTCCCATATAGAAAATGGTAAATGCAGAGTCAACACGCTTATCACCCTCTTCATATAATTGCCCTACCATTGTGGAAATGTTTGGTTTAAAGAAACCATTTCCAAAAATCAAAAAACCAAGTCCAGCAAACATCATCGTTGATGCTAAATTGACATCAGTATAAAAGGATCCAGCTAGGAACATAAAGAATTGACCGATGGCCATCATAATCCCACCAACAAAAATGGAACGTCGATTACCCCAATAACGGTCTGCAACATATCCTCCGATCAGCGGTGTTAAATAGACAAGTCCAGTGTAGTTTCCATAAACGGTAGAAGCTAATGACTTATCAAACATCAGCGCATTAACCATAAACAAGGTGAAGATAGCGCGCATTCCATAATAACTAAAACGCTCCCACATTTCAGTCACGAATAACAAATAGAGTCCCTTTGGATGTCCTTTTTGCGTAGAATTTTCCATAAAAATAGTTTAGTTTACCTGCCGAATATAGTAAAAAATCGTGGTTTAGGTTCATTTCGATGGATTGTAATCGTGATTTTTCCAATTGAGATGTTTGAGAATGAAATATCTTTGCGAAAAAAAAAGTCATGGTGAATTGGTTGGAGCGAACGGAATTATTGTTTTCGAAAGAACAAATGGACCGTTTGAAAAATGCACATGTGTTGATTGTTGGACTCGGAGGAATTGGTTCTTTTGCGGGCGAATTCATTGCACGTGCTGGAATTGGTCAGATGACCATCATCGATGGAGATGTCTTTGATCCAACCAATAAAAATCGTCAATTGACAGCGCTAGATAGTACAATCGGGATAAACAAAGCTGTCGTTTTGGCTCAACGCATCAAGGATATCAATCCAGAAATTCAATTGAATGTCGTGGAAGAGTTTGTGCTACCTGAACGTGTGTGGGAATTGTTGGACGAACATCAACCGGACTATGTCATGGATTGCATCGATTCTGTAACGCCAAAATTGGAATGGTTGATTGCTTGTAAACGCAAAAAAGTAAAAATCATCAGTCACATGGGTGCAGGTGGAAAAACCGATCCAAGTAAAATTAAAGTGACAAATATTCAACATGTGGCGGGATGTAAGCTCGGAGCGCACATGAAAAAACGCTTGAAACGCAAGAACATTTCCTACCGTGGAATCAAAGCGGTTTACTCAACGGAAATTCAACAAAAGGATTCCTTGAAAATGACCAACGGTGCCAATTATAAAAAGTCGTTCTATGGGACGATTTCCTACATGCCGGCTTTGTTTGGACTCGTTGGCGCTGCCGAGGTAATTCAATTTCTAGCAAATAAAACGGAGGAAAACGATTGATTCTCCTCGTTTTTTCGTACTTTTCCTTCGCTAAATCATTAATTCATTCAACAACATGAAAAAAACTACTTTGTTTATTGCATCTGTGTTGTTGTGCAGCACATCGTTTGCACAATTATTTTCAGATAATTTTGATTCGTACACCGCTGGATCGTATTTGGGTCCACAATCCCTTTCTTGGTCTACTTGGAGTGGGACAGAAGGAGCTACGGAAGATGTAACGATTACAAATAACAATGCAAATTCAGCTCCGAATTCCATTTATCTAGCGTCTACAGCCGCTTCCGGTGGTCCACAAGATGTGGTCTTGAAATTTGGTCAGGTCTATAATAGTGGGATTTTTACATTACAATCTGATTTTTATATCAATGCAGGTAAAAATGCTTACTTCAATTTACAAGCGTCAGCGACATTAGGACAAGTTTGGGCATTAAACGTGAATATGGATGGTAATCAAGTATTAATCGATGATGGAAACACGCCAAATCTGGCTGTTGGATCCTACACGGATGCGACATGGTTTACCTTGAAAATCGAAGCGAATTTAACCCTTCATGTATGGAAAGCATATGTGAATGGAGCGTTGATTGGAACTTGGATGAATGGAGTAAATGCCGTTGCTGCAGCAGATTTTTATCCAGTTCAAAATAGTGCGTTCTACATGGACAATGTATCCTTTGATCACCAAACGTATACGTTGCCGAACTTGAATGCAATGATCGCTAACGTGAACATGGGTGGTGAAATTGCGGGACAAAACGTAACACCAACTGTAAAAGTTTTAAATGCGGGAGCTACTGCGATTACGTCGTTTGATGTGAATTTGAACTACAACAGTCAAAACTTTCCATTCTCGGTTACGGGTGTGAATATCGCGAGTATTGGTACATATACAGTAAACATGCCAGCAAACGTGTTGGTTCCAGGAAATCAAACGTATACTGCAACGATTTCAAATATCAATGGAGGACAAGATGACATTGCGGGGGATAATACCTTGAGTGGTCAAATTGACCCGGTTGTTCCGGCTGCT
The DNA here is from genome assembly GCA_024643725.1 of Crocinitomicaceae bacterium. Lineage (GTDB taxonomy): Bacteria > Bacteroidota > Bacteroidia > Flavobacteriales_D > Crocinitomicaceae > UBA952. Next base: position 71,738 of record JAHEMJ010000005.1, read on the forward strand.
GGTAAAATGGTGGTTGGTGAAGAAGCGACAGGTACTTGGTGTCAATGGTGTCCAAGAGGAGCTGTTTTCATGGATTTATTTGAAACAAAATATGATCAATATTGGGCAGGAATCGCTGTACATAACGGTGACCCGATGACAAATACAGATTACGATGCTGGAATGGGCGGATTAATCAGTGGATATCCAAGTGCAGTAGTTGACCGTTTAGCTGATGTGGATCCTTCAGGAATGACACCTGATTTCTTTACACGTTTACAAACCGCTCCTGTAGCGACGATATTAAATGGTGCAACATGGGACGCAGCAACGCGTGTCTTGAATGTTTCTGTCACAACTAATTTCTCCATGGCTGCAAACAGCAATTATAAAGCTGCTTGTGTGTTAACAGAAGACGAAGTTACCGGAACGGGTGCTGGTTGGAGTCAGTCAAATGCATACGCTGGTGGAAACAACGGTGTAATGGGTGGATTTGAAGCACTTTCTAATCCTGTTCCTGCGGCAACCATGGTTTACAATCACGTTGCTCGTGCAATTTCACCTAGCTTTAATGGAATGCCGAACAGTTATCCAGCAACTGTCAATGCGGGAGAATCATACACGATGAACGTAAGCTTTACTTTACCAGCTGATTGGGATGAAACAAAAATCAACATCATTGGAATGATCATTGATCCAACAGGTAAAATTGAAAACGCAGGACGTGCAACCATCGCTGAAGCAGTGACAAATGGGTACGTAGCTGGTTTGACTGAAATGCCAGTAACCGATTTAACACAAGTGATGACGGTATATCCAAATCCAGCTTCAACAGCTGCAACGGTAAATCTTCACATTGCGCAGGCATCCAATGTTTCCATGAAATTGGTTGATTTCGCTGGAAAAGTAATGAGTGAGAAAGCGTATGGAACTGTTCAAGGGGATTACCAAATCAACTTAAATACTAGCAACTTTAAAGCAGGTGTTTACTTCGTTGAATTAACGGTGAACGGACAAACAACTTCGAAAAAATTGATCATCGAATAAGATCAAGACAAAAAACCATTGGAAAAGGACTGCTGAAAAGTGGTCCTTTTTTTATGCGATGACGCGAATGCTCGCTTGAACCTTTTTTGTCTTTTCGCGCACTTCTTCCATGTCTTTTCCGGTAATGGTGACGTGCCCCATTTTACGGAAGGACTTCGTCATTTCTTTTCCATAGATGTGTGGGTAAACACCTGGAATCGACAAGATTTCTTTCAGTCCCTCGTAAATAGCGGGACCTTCGAATCCTTTTTCGCCTACTAGATTGATCATCGATCCGCATTGGATGAGTGATGTATCTCCCAAAGGCAAGTTCAAAATGGCACGTAAATGTTGTGCGAATTGCGAGGTATGACAAATTTCGATCGTATGGTGTCCGCTGTTGTGTGGACGCGGAGCGATTTCGTTGACCAATAAACTTCCGTCGTTCGTTAAAAAGAACTCGACAGCGAGTAATCCAACCATGTCTAATTTCTGAATGACATCCTTCGCGATTTCATCCGCCTGTTGTTCGATGGTCGCATCGATGTCTGCCGGTGAAAACAAGAACTCCACCAAATTCGCTTCTGGATTGAATTCACATTCCACACAAGGAAAGGTGATCATTTCGCCATTTTCGTTGCGTGCAACGATGACAGAAAGTTCTTTTTGAAAAGGAATTTTATTTTCAATGATGCTCGGAGCTTCAAAGGATGCACGTGCATCTGCTTCGGTTTTTAAGATATTCACGCCTTTGCCATCGTAACCGCCAGTGCGTAGTTTGTGTACAATTGGATAACTTGCTTTGGAAAGCAGGTCGGAACGGTTTTCAATGAATTCAAATGGAGCCGTTGGAATCTGTTGGTCCAAGTAAAATTGTTTTTGCAAGCCTTTATCGCGAATGATGCGCAAAACACGTGGCTGTGGATACACTTTCACACCTTCGTTTTCAAGTGCTTCCAAAGCTTCGATGGAAACATTTTCAATTTCAACCGTGATGAGGTCTTTGTCCTTACCGAACGCATACACCGCATCGTAATCCGTAATGGAAGCGCAGGTAAAGGAATGCGCTAAATGTGCACATGGCGCGTTGACGTCTCCATCCATCATGTGTAGCTGAACATTCAAGTTTGTCGCCTCTTGAATCAACATGCGTCCGAGTTGTCCGCCACCGAGCACACCGACTTTCATTTTGTTACCGTACCAAATACCTTCCATGCAACAAAGATACAGCAAGGAAATTAAACCGATGGAATTCAAAGAAAATTTTCAATTGCGTCCGCAAAATCGTACCTTTGCCTCAGGTATGAAAGAGGTACGCACCATACACGACAAACAATTCCAATCCTACATTAGTGAATCGGAAATTCAAGATGCAGTCAAAAGACTAGCGTCCGAATTGGAAAAGGACTATCAGGGAAAGAACATTATTTTTCTTTCCATCCTGAATGGATCCTTCATGTTCTCTGCTGATTTGATGAAATGCATGCAGGGAAATGTCGAAATTTCATTTTTGAAAGTGAGTTCATATCAAGGAACTTCCACTAGCGGAAGAGTCGATGAACTCATAGGACTAAATGCGGATTTGAAAGGGAAGTCCGTGGTGATTTTGGAGGACATCGTCGATACGGGAATTACCATCGATAAGGTCTTGACCTTGTTGAAGACGCATGGAGCGGAATCGATTGAAATTTGTACCTTGTTATTCAAACCAGAAGCTTATTTAGGGAAAAATAAGCCCAAGTATATTGGAATCGAAATCCCAAATAAATTTGTCGTAGGCTACGGTTTAGATTACGATGAGTTAGGAAGAAATTTAAAAGAGATTTATCAATTAATAGACTAAACATATGTTAAACATTGTACTATTTGGACCTCCGGGAGCAGGAAAAGGAACGCAATCGGAACGTTTGATTGAAAAATATGGATTGGTTCACCTGTCAACGGGAGATATTTTCCGCGCTAACATCAAAGGCGAAACGGAACTTGGTACCTTGGCAAAGAGTTACATGGATCAAGGACAATTGGTTCCAGATTCTGTAACAATTGATATGTTGCGTTCAGAAGTGGTGAAACACGAGTCTCCACGTGGATTCATCTTTGATGGTTTTCCGCGTACAAATGCGCAAGCAGAGGCGTTGGATGTCTTCCTAAACGAACAAGGAACAGGTATCAGCGTCATGTTGGCCTTAGAAGTAGAAGAAAATGAGTTAAAAACGCGTTTATTGAAACGTGCTGAAGTAAGTGGTCGTGCCGACGATGCGAATCCAGAAGTGATTCAAAACCGCATCAACGTGTACAACCAAGAAACAGCGCCGGTTAAATCGTTTTATCAAGCTCAAAACAAGTTTATATCCATCAATGGAATTGGAAGTATTGATGAAATTACTAACCGTTTGTTTCAAGCAATTGATGCAATTTAAAGCCTAACAATGGCATCTGACAATTTCGTTGATTACGTAAAAATCCACTGTACCTCTGGTAACGGAGGTGGAGGTTCAACTCACTTTCGCCGTGAAAAATACATCCCAAAAGGTGGTCCTGATGGGGGAGATGGTGGTCGTGGTGGACACATCTACTTGCGTGGAAATAAACAATTGTGGACCTTACTCCACTTGAAATTTCAGAAGCACATTAAGGCCGGACACGGAGCTCACGGAGCAGGAAACTTGAAAACAGGTTCGCAAGGTGAGGATAAATACATTGATGTTCCACTTGGAACCTTGGCAAAAGATGGCGAAACAGGGGAAGTTCTGTTCGAAATCACGGAGGATGGCGAAACGGTTATCATCCAACCAGGCGGAAAAGGTGGAATGGGGAATGACAATTTCAAGTCGCCCACCAATCAAACGCCACGCTATGCTCAACCAGGTGAAGCGGGACGCGAAGGTTGGAAAATTCTAGAATTGAAATTATTGGCGGATGTCGGTTTGGTTGGATTCCCGAATGCGGGAAAAAGCACCTTGCTTTCCGTTGTCACCGAAGCAAAACCAGAAATTGGCGATTACGCGTTTACGACGCTGCGTCCAAACTTGGGAATTGTTTCTTACCGCGATCACCGTTCATTTGTCATGGCGGATATTCCTGGAATCATCGAAGGTGCGCATGAAGGAAAAGGACTTGGACTTCGCTTTTTGCGTCACATTGAACGAAATTCCTTGTTGTTGTTCATGATTCCGGCGGATAGTGACGACATCAAAAAAGAATACAATGTACTTTTGAATGAGTTGAAGCAATACAATCCGGAATTGCTGCACAAAGAACGCTTATTGGCGATCACGAAAAGTGATATGTTAGATGATGAGCTCATTGCGCAAATGAAGGTTGATTTACCGAACATTCCATATGTGTTCATTTCGGCAGTGGCACAGAAAGGCATTGTTGAGCTGAAGGATTTGATTTGGAAGCATTTAACAAATGATAGCGCAAGTTAATTCGTGGGATGAACAATTCGTGTTGTGGATAAATGCCCAGCACAATGGATTCCTGGATCAACTCATGTGGGGACTTTCGTCGAAGTGGCTGATTTTACCCATACTCCTCGGACTAATTTTTACTTTACTTAAGCAACAACGAAACTGGAAAGAAATCGGGATGCTCTTGCTTTTTGGAACCTTGATGATTCTTGCCTGTGATGTCATTTCAACGCAATTATTCAAAGAAGTCTTTCACCGTTTTCGTCCTTCACACAATGTAGCAATTGCTGATCAACTGCATTATCATTTATTCAGCGATGGCTCACCTTATTTGGGTGGGAAATATGGATTTGTTTCCTCTCATGCTGCAAATTTTGCTGGATTCGCCGTGTTTTTCTGGCCTTTCTTTCACAAAGTCTGGATGAAGGCACTCATCGTTTCCATCGTATTATTGGTGATGTATAGCCGCATGTACTTAGGCGTTCACTATTTCACGGATGTTTTCGTTGGAGCATTACTCGGAATGGCTATTGCGTATGGAATGCGTCGCTTTGTGTTGCGTCGTTTTGTTAATATCACCACAGAATGAATTGGATTTTAGTCTTTATCGGCGGAGGAATCGGAAGCATCGCACGTTTCGGGATGAGCAAAGCAATGCCTTATCAAAACGGATTCCCGTGGGCAACCTTCTGGAGTAACTTACTCGCTTGTTTGGTGTTCGCATTGGTGCTGTATTTCAGCACGAAGTTGCCCAAAACCGAATGGATTCAACCCTTACTGCTCGCAGGATTCTGCGGTGGATTCAGCACCTTTAGTACCTTTTCCTATGAGAATTTCCAATTACTTTCCAATGGACATTACAGCATCTTCGCTTTGAATGTGTTGGTTTCGTTGTTGGTTGGAATGGCTGTTTTTGCGGTGGTGCTTCGCTTAAATCCGTAATGTCGACAAGCCACCATCGATTCCGATGATTTGTCCAGTTACCCAAGATGCTTTGTCGGAAAGTAAAAATGTGGCGTAGTTTGCCATATCTTCGACTGTTCCCACGCGTTTCATCGGATGACGAAGTCCATTTGCCTCTTTCTTTTGATCGGAGTTCAATAGGTTCTGTGCCAAAGGTGTATCCGTCAGCGATGGAGCAATGCAATTCACACGAATCGTCGGCGCTAATTCTGCGGCAAGCGATTTGGTGAGTCCTTCAATTGCTGCTTTCGAAACGGAAACTTGTGTGTGGAAATTCAATCCTTGACTCGCTGCAATCGAACTAAACAATAAGATGGATGGCGTCAAACCTGCTTTTAGCCGTGCCAAATTCCCTTGGATGCACTTAATGGCACCCAATACTTGTAAGTCAAAGTCCTCTTGGAATTGTATGCTGGATATGCGCGCAAACGGTTTCAGTGAAATGGCTCCTGGACAATAAGCGATTCCGTCTAAGCGATCGGGTAGGAAGGAAAAGTCCAAGGTTTCTGAACGGACATCCAACTGTTGGTAATGGATTCCAGCAGGAAGTTCCGCTAGATCTTTCGTAAAATACGTTCCGTAAACGTGGTGTCCTTCGGCGTGTAATGTAAGCGCGAGCTCCAGTCCAATACCCGATGATGCACCAACAATGAAATAGTTTTTTGTTTCCATGAACTTGTAACAAGTTGCATGAGAAATGGTTCTTTTTTACCAGGATTTAAATTGGATCATGACAAAAATCTAGGGGCTTGACCTCAATTTGTTTCCATTCATAGTTGATTTTATTTCCCACTTTTTGGCTTAATCCAAAAAGTTCGCAAAAAGATCAAGGCTTCGAATTCGATTCCCTTTGCGGATCTTACTCCGAATGGATATTTCTCACATCAAGCAAAGGGTTTTCTTCGGATTTTGTCACACGATGCTTGGCGCATGAGCTTGCAGCTATGCTGAGCATTCGCGTGTGACAATGCTCCTTGAAAAACTTCGAATTCTATGTCGGTCCTAATTCAATTTAGAATTTTTCTCTTCGAAGTGTAAACAAAAGTCATTTACAAGATTACTTTCCCGCGCATGAAAAGATGTAACGTCAAGCCTCACGACGAAGTTGCGTGAAAATTTCTGGCTGTTTGAGCCGAGGAACGAGGCGAGTTTCAGAAATTTTAGCAACAAGGAAGATGAGGGTCGTTTCATCTTTTAAGCGCTAGAGCTTTTTGTTACTTTTTGGGGCAATGCCAAAAAGTAAGAATACTAAAACAAACAGAATATTTTTCTCTTCTTTTTTATTCTTCCACTTTTTGGCTTGATCCAAAAAGTTCGCAAAAAGATCAAGACTTCGAATTCGATTCCCTTTGCGGATCTTACTCCGAAGGATCATCCCTCACTTCAAGCAAAGGGTTTTCTTCGGATTTTGTCACACGATGCTTGGCGCATGAGCTTGCAGCTATGCTGAGCATTCGCGTGTGACAATGCTCCTTGAAAAACTTCGAATTCTATGTCGGTCCAAATTCTATTTTGAATTTCTTTCTTCGAAGTGAAAACTACGAATATTTACAAGATTGTTTTCACGCGCATGAAAAGTTGTAACGCGAACCCTCACGACGAAGTTGCGTGAAAATTTCTGGCTGTTTGAGCCGAGGAACGAGGCGAGTTTCAGAAATTTTAGCAACAAGGAAGATGAGGGTCGTTACCTCTTTTAAGCGCTAGACTTTTTTGTTACTTTTTGGGGCAAGGCCAAAAAGTAAGAATACTAAAACAAACAGAATATTCTTCTCTTCTTTTTTATTCTTCCACTTTTTGGCTTGATCCAAAAAGTTCGCAAAAAGATCAAGACTTCGAATTCGATTCCCTTTGCGGATCTTACTCCGAAGGATCATCCCTCACTTCAAGCAAAGGGTTTTCTTCGGATTTTGTCACACGATGCTTGGCGCATGAGCTTGCAGCTATGCTGAGCATTCGCGTGTGACAATGCTCCTTGAAAAACTTCGAATTCTATGTCGGTCCTAATTCAATTTAGAATTTTTCTCTTCGAAGTGTAAACAATAGTCAATTAAAAGAATTCTGATCGTAGCATCAGAATTTGTTACTTTTTGGGGCGATGCCAAAAAGTAAGAACACTAAAACAAACAGAAAATTCTTTTTTTCTTTTTTATTCTTCCACTTTTTGGCTTGATCCAAAAAGTTCGCAAAAAGATCAAGACTTCGAATTCGATTCCCTTTGCAGATCGTACTCTGAAAGAATATTCCTCACATCAAGCAAAGGGTTTTCTACGGATTTTGTCACACGATGCTTGGCGCATGTGCTTGCAGCTATGCTGAGCATTCGCGTGTGACAATGCTCCTTGAAAAACTTCGAATTCTATGTCGGTCCTAATTCAATTTAGAATTTTTCTCTTCGAAGTGTAAACAATAGTCATTCACAAGATTACTTTCCCGCGCATGAAAAGATGTAACGTCAAGCCTCACGACGAAGTTGCGTGAAAATTTCTGGCTGTTTGAGCCGAGGAACGAGGCGAGTTTCAGAAATTTTAGCAACAAGGAAGATGAGGGTCGTTACCTCTTTTAAGCGCTAGAGCTTTTTGCTTTACTTTTTGGGGCAATGCCAAAAAGTAAAAGAATAAAAATTAATTTCCGTAATTAAAACAATTTGACATGGAACATTAATTTAACTACATTTATAAAAATTAAACGACATGAACTTCTTCAAAACACACGCTGCAACCATTATCATTTCGATTGCTGTCATTGTCACTGGATACATCCTCGGACATTCTTATTTATCTAAAGGAAAACCAGACCCAGTTATTAGTGTGACCGGTTTGGGAGAACAGTCTTTTGATTCAGATTTAATCGTTTGGCGAGCGAATTTTTCCCGCAACAACATGGAATTAAAACAAGCGTATGCCGATTTGAATAACGACGTGAAACGCGTTAAGGCCTATTTGAAGTCCAAAGGAATTGCAGAAGACGAAATCGTATTCGAAGCAGCGGATATCCAAAAAATGTATCACACCGAGTACGATAGCGATGGAAATGAAATCGGATCGTATTTTACGGGATACAATTTGACGCAAAGTTTGAAGGTGCGCTCGAAAAAAGTGGATACGGTGGAGAAAACTTCCCGTGAAGTATCCCAATTGATCGACGCTGGAATCGAATTGAATTCAAATGCACCGGAATATTACTATACGAAATTAGCGGAGTTGAAAATCAAGATGATCGAAGAAGCAACGAAGGATGCGTACAACCGTGCGCAGAAAATTGCAGAGAATGCTGGCGGTTCACTCGGTGGACTCAAAACCGCGGACATGGGCGTGTTCCAAATCACTGCAGAGAATTCTTCCGAGGATTATTCGTGGGGAGGAAGTTTCAACACCTCTTCTCGCCGCAAAACGGCCAACATCACGATGCGTTTGGAATATAAAATCAACTAAAGAAACAAGGACTTATCTAAGTTCAACCATTCCAAGGTAGAATGGGAAAAGATGTTTTCTTTGTCCTGTGTGGACAGGTCACTTTCTTCAATGAATTTTCCAATTTCTAAATCACCTAAGGGGAACGGATAATCCGATCCCAAACAAACGCGCATGGACCCTTGCATCTTTAGAATGTATTTCAAGGCGTCGATGTCGTGCGTGATGCAGTCCACCCAGAATTTTCCAACGTAATCACGTGGATTCACTTCGTTGTCAATCGCCACTAAATCTGGACGACAATTAAATCCATGTTCGATTCTACCCAAAGTGGGCAAGAAAGATCCACCAGCGTGGGAGAAACACACACGTAAGTTTGGTAAGCGTTCCAAAACACCACCGAAAATCATCGAACAAGCGGCACGAGAGGTTTCTGCAGGCATTCCCACTAACCAAGGAAGCCAATACTTTTTCATGCTGTCAAAACCCATCATTTGCCATGGGTGAATCATCACCGCCATGCCCAAGCGTTCACAGGCTTCGAAAATTGGGAAGAAACGTTCTTCACTTAAGTTCTCATCGTTGATGTTTGATCCAATTTGAATACCGACGTGTCCAATGGCTTTTGCGCGCTCCAATTCTTTGATTGCTAATTCGGTATCCTGCATCGGAATCGTTGCGAGTCCAATGTAATTTTTCGGGTATTTCGCTACTAATTCAGCAATGTGGTCATTCAAATACTCGGACAATTCCAGTCCGTGTTTCGGTTCTGCCCAATAGGAGAAAAGCACCGGAATCGTACAAACCACTTGCGTTTGCGTTTGAAATTGTTCGTATTCCCCCAAACGTAAGTCTTCGTCCCAGCAGTTTTCTTTAATGCGTCTAAAAAACTGTCCACCCTGCATCATGTCCGCTGTTTTGTCCTCGTTGTGATTCAAGTAAATGAATTTCCCGTATCCAAACTTTTCTGTCCAATTGGGCAGGTTTTTCGGAATGATGTGCGAGTGCATGTCGATTTTCAGCATAGGTCAAATTTAGGTAGCGAAGATAAGTAAAATGTGATTAGGTCTAAAGTTGCCGTTTCGGTTTGATTCAAAATAAGAAATGAAAAAAAATGTGGTGGACTTACCACACGGGCAGCAAGTTTGTTCGTTTTATTATTGTAACTTAGTTCATTAGGTAAGTTTGTTTCAAACATATCGATAAATTATTTTAAAAAGCCCAAAACAATCCTATAAATCTCAATGATTGAACGAATAATTTATTTTTTCTTATCAAGCATTTTGATATGTTCTTGTTGTTATTCTCAAGATTTATTATCTGTTGAATGGCAAAAGGTTGTATGCTCTGATGGCTACATAGATCATGTTTATTCAATATGCAATGACACGAATGGCAACACGTTCACACTAGGAAGTTTTGAAAATAAGGCAAATTGTTTGGGAGATAGTGTAGATGAAAGTTTAGGAAATTATTTTGTCACTAAACAGAATTCAAACGGCGATAAACTCTTTGTAAAAAATATTGGTGGAACGAATAGTTTTACTTTTGGTGACATTCAAGTCTGTGATAACGGTGATCTCGTTTTTGGTCTTTGCTTCAAATCCAACTTTTATTTAGATGGAGACTCAATTACCTATTCAGATAACTGGAGTAGCATTATTGTTAAACTTGATCAGAATTTTGTTCTAAAGTGGTTCAAAACATTCCCTTGTCTAAGTGCAACCTATTTAGATCAAATAGTATTAGACGAAGATGAAAATATTTATGCGACAATCCAATTTCTAGGTTCGTTGTCAATTAACAACCAAGATTATCAACAACCTCAGGGTTACGGATCTGTTATAGTAAAGCTTAATTCAATTGGAACAATCGAATGGACGCACCATTACAACTCTCATTACAACCTTACGACTCAAGTCTTAAAAGTAACGGAGGGTTGTAATTTATGTCCAAGCAATATTTTCATTTGCGGTAATGTTTTGCTAAGTGACTCGATTTTTGTTGACGGAGTTTTAATGGCTCAAAATAAAAGAAAGTATAATCAACATTTTTTTGTTTCAACATTGAATGAGTTTGGAGATATTCTTCAAACAGAATTTCTTGAAGATGGGATTGGTAGTGTCGCGGATATAAATGTTTATCAAAACCGAATTTTCATTGCCGGAACTTTTTTTGATACGGTAAGTTGGAACGGGACATTTGTCACTCCATTGGACTATTCTAGTGGTTATCTGGGTGAATTAAGTGAAGAACTTGATATAATTGGTTTTATTGATTTAGAAATGAACAAATCTGTTTACTTCACAGGGTTCAATGTTTCTAAAGAATTTGGATTTCTGATTTCAGGAATTTTTGATGGTTATTTTAAGCTAAAATCAATCTCAATCCCATTGGCGAATCCATATGATAGAGGTTCCTTTATCGCTAGTTTTAATGATCAATTATTTCTAAATGACCTCAAATACATTAAAGGTGGGGATTTCAATTTGCGACATCTTGCTGTTCTTGAAAACCAGATTTCGGGAACCGCAGTTTTTGAACATTCTTGTATTTTTCAAAATAGCATTTGTTTTTCATCGAATGATGATATTTCAACTTTTCAAACGAAAGATTTGAAGCTACTTTCAGACTTTAATCCAATTGTCTTTCCTGAATATCATGAACCGATCCCATTCTCGGTTGAAGTCTTTCCGAATCCATTTTTCACCACCTTTAAATTCAAATTCAGTGAAAAAATTATTTCAAATTCAATTAAAATGACAGATTCTGCAGGACAACTTTGCAAGGATGTTGTCATTACTGAAATGAATGACAATGAAATGATCTTTGATGCGAATGGTCTTTCACCAGGCCTTTACTTCTTGCATTTTGATACAAATAACAACTATAGTGCAACATATAAACTTATTAAGTTACACGATTGATAAGAAACCCGGATTTTATGATGCAATTTTCTATGAACGCACACAGTTTATCAGAGATAAATCAACATTACTTTAATTAGGGTAAGTCAAATTTTGGAAGCGAAGATAGCAAATAGTCTGTAGAAGTTATGCCTTTTCAATCTCCAATTCCATCACATAATCATTCATGAAATAGCCGTTTCCGATGTCGAAGTCTTCTTCGGATCGAATGGTAAATCCAAGTTTGTCGTAAAAGAACTTTGCTTTGTTTGCTCGGTTGACTTGCAGAAATAGATATGTGCAGTTTTTGGCTTTTGCACGTTCAATGGCTTTGTCCATTAGTTGTTTTCCTGCGCCACAACCTTGAACTTCCGGTAGAACATATACTTTATTCACTTTCAATTCTTGTCCCGCTTGTTCTAGCGCGATAAAGCCGATGTCTGTTTTGTCCTTTGAAATCAGGTAGAATTCGTGTCCGTCATGCCATTGCTGACTCAAGGTTTCCGTTGAATACATCCAATTTAACATGAATTCCATTTGTTCGGTGCTGATGATGTCCGAGTAGGTGTGAGGCCAAATGCGGCGTGCGAGCTTTTCTAGAATGTGTAATTCAGACAGTTCAACGAAGCGAATTTCCATGCTTATTGTTTGATGAAGCGCTCTTGCTGTACTTTTCCATCGATAATTAACCGAATGAAATACGTCCCTGCGGGTAAATCTGAAACATACAATTTCCCATCGATGATGTTCTTCTCGTAGAAGTTTCCTTCTATGTCCACAATTTGCGCTTTTTTCGGCAATTCAACGATCGTGAAATGCAGTTCGTTCATGACTGGATTTGGATACACGTTCCAATCAATTTCGTGGGATACTTGCTCCACTCCCAAGGTTTGCAATGCCAATTTCACAGCGGCATACGCATTGATTTTCCCCGCTCCCCATACTGGACTTCCCTCCGCAGGAATTGCTCCGGTAAAGTTGTCCTGACGCGCAGTCAACATGATGATTTCTTTCACTTGTCGAGCGGACAAATATGGATTTGCTTCCAAAATCAACGCTGCCACTCCTGCCACCATTGGCGATGCCATGGACGTTCCAGACATTTTAGCAAAATGATAGGTTTTGTTGTTGAAGGTAATTTGATCGAATGAAGTAAAGGTTGCATCCGTGTAGGAGGACATCGCTGAAACAATCGAAACTCCCGGTGCTGCAATGTCTGGCTTCATTTCTCCATCGTAGCGTGGACCAACAGAAGAGAAAGAAGCGATCGCTCCACCTACTAAATTTCCACTCGCATTTGGGTACTGTGTCGCATATGCTGCCACACTGATGACATCGTCTGAACAAGATGGTTCGCTGATTCCATTTAGGTTATCTCCAGAAATCGATCCACCGTAAGAGAAAGAAAAAGGCATTCCCCAATTTCCAACGTCATTGGATAATTCCGTCACGTTCCAATAATGCACCGTACTGGAGTCCGCATGAGATTTCAGGAGAACGCGCAAGGCAGTGTTCGTATTTTTCACACGCAAACGCATTTGCGGACGTCCATTCAAAGGATGAGCTGCATCCGCAGTGATGTTAAACCAAATCGTATCGATGCCAGTCACCAAAAACGAATCAATGTAATTAGTTACTGTTGCCGTATTGTAAAAAGGACTTTCCACCAAAGTATTTCCAGCATTGTCCGTAATGATTAATCCATTTTCAAATGGCGTTCCAGCTTCTCCCCACGCATGGATACTTTGTCCCCACATATTCGCATTCGCTGAATAGGAATAAAACTCCACACGCGTTTTGAATTGGTCGTTGTTAAATGTGCGCTTGATGTGGAAATTCACATTTCCATTGTTCCCTCCAGAATTAGAGAAGACCACACCTAAGTCGGTGTAAGCAGTGATGGCTTGACTCAAAATAGAAGTCCCGTCCAAGGTTCCGAAATGATACAGTCCCCAAGACATATTAATCACCAAGCGTTTTCCATCCGCTTGCGCCTTTTGGTACATCCATTCCCAGGCATCAAGTACCGCCGCTTCATCCACCAAAAACGTCACGAATAAGAAATTTGCATCATAGGCTACACCTTTGTATGGCGTTCCTGCGCCACCACCACCTGCAATGGAGGACACATGCGTTCCGTGTGTCGCGTACGAGTAAATGTTTGCAGTATCACTTCCAGCGGCGAATAATTCTCCCAGCGTCGTGTATTCCGTTCCGTAAGCAAATCCTTGTGGATGTGGTCCACTTGTTTTGTATTGATCCCAAGCTGCTACAATGCGCGATTGCTGCATGGCTGTGTCGTAAAAAACAGGATTTGTATAATCGAAGCCCCAGTCGGTCACGCCAATGTATACATCCTTTCCGGAATATCCTTGTGGTAAACCAATTCCTTGGTGGACACTATCCGCATGCATGTCGACAATGGCTTTGTCCAGTGAATTATGGATTTTCGAAGCGATTTCTACGTAGGAGAGACCTTTGATATTAGCAAGTTGACTTGTTTTATTTAAAGGAACTTTGATGCTCACTAAATTCGCAATCGGTGTCCCAACAATGAAGTTTTTCTTAATCAATTCCGAACGGTTAAATCCTTCAGATGTTTTTGCTAAAAAGGATAAATAATACGTTCCGTTGATTTGGTAAATGGGATAACGACTCAACAAATCAGCGCTAATTTCACCTTTGTTGACCATTAAATCATGGTGAATGTTTGCCAAGTCGACACGGTTACTCGCATTCATTTTTACCTGCGCGAAAAGTCCGGCGGTTGGAAGGGTGAACACGAATAAAAGAAGGTAAAAATACTTGAGCGAAAACTTCATTCTCAAATATAAGGATAATTTTTGCGCGGAAGGACGTGATTCCGTTTGAAATCACGCCGTTTTATCCACGTAAAAATGTGAAAAACTATCTTGTTTCAAAGATGTTTTCTGGCGCTTTGCGCACTTTCGGTAAATGTTGGTAAACGTCCTCTGTGGAGCGGAAACCAATTGGACAAAGCAATACGCTTTTTAATCCTTGTGCTTCAAGACCGAGTAATTGGTCGAGCGCATTTGCGTTGAATCCTTCCATCGGCGTGGCATCAACGCGTAGACTTGCGCAGGTATGAAGGACTTGTCCGAGGGCAATATATGCTTGGCGGACATTCCATGGTTCGACATGTTCGCTAGGGATAGCCAAAACATTTTTCTTCAAGAAATCACTGAATCCAGCGGCTCTTTCTTCGGGTGTGTTACGTACTTCTTTCACGCGGTCAACATACGTATCAATGTACGTTTCGTCGATGCTTGTATGTGCGCAAATGATTAACAAATGTGACGCATCCACCACTTGTGCTTGGTTGTGCGCAATCGGTTTGATTTCTTCGCGCAAACTCGGCGTTTCAACGAAAATAAATTTCAACGGCTGTAGTCCATATGCAGATGGCGTTAAGCGCAGTGATTCTTTGATGATATCGAATTGTTCGTCTGTAATTTTTTTAGATGGATCATATTGCTTGGCAGCATATCTCCATGTTAAATCTTCGATGATTTTTTTCATAATTAAAAGGTCATTGGTACTTCTATAACCAGCAGTTTGCCGTTTTGTTTGTTTTGAATGTGTATTTCGTTGGTTTCCCAAATTCCAAGAGCGTCGCGGTCCTTCAGGGTGTTTTCTGCAATCTCGAAAGTTCCTTCGATGTTCATGAGGTAAACGCCCGTTCCTTCTCCTTTGAACGTATAAGTACTTTCTGTATTTGCTTCCATGCTAATGAGGTGAATCCAAGCGTCTTGATGAATCCATACGCCTTCTTGATCGGCATGTGGAGAAACCAATTGCAAAAAGCGTTGTTGGGTGTCCTTCAAGTCGTAAGACTTCTGTTCATAGCGCGGAGTTACGCCTTGTTTGTTCGGGAAAATCCAAATTTGGAAAAGGTTGATGTCTTCGTGGTGACTCGCATTCATTTCGCTATGAAAAATTCCTGTTCCAGCGGACATCACCTGTACTTCTCCCGCTTTAACTACTTCGCTAAATCCCATGCTGTCTTGGTGTCGAAGTGAACCATGCAGCGGAATCGTGATGATTTCCATGTTGTCATGCGGATGTTTTCCGAATCCCATGGATGGAGCAACGATGTCGTCGTTTAACACGCGTAAAGCACCAAAGTGAATGCGTTCTGGATGGTACCATTGTGCAAAGCTGAAGGAGTGTTTGGCATTCAGCCAACCGTGATTGGCGTGACCTCGGCTATCGGCGGTATGTAGGATGGTTTTCATGTTTCTCGTTTAATGACACAAAGGTAAGAACATTCCATTGGAGCCGATTTAAATGTCGACGTGAATCAGCAATTCAATAACCTGTGTTAATTCTTTTTTAAGGAAACGGATGGACGTCTCATAAAAATGTTGATATTCGTTTTATGGTACTAAGTAGATTTTGGCTGATCATTTTCATCAGCTCCGTTTTGTTTGTTTTCGCTGGATTGTTTCTGTCGAATTCCTATTCCATTGAATACGTGTTAAATGGTAAAAAAGATAGTCCGATCTTAACGGGCGAACGCTACCTCAAAGATTGTTCAAAAGGATTTCAAGCGAAATTAAGTGCTGATCCGGAAGGAACCTTAGTGTACAATCTGAATGAAAATGACGTGGACACAACTTACGTGTTGAAAAATCAAACGGTTCAAATTTTTAAAGGAACGCAAAAAGCGGACGGACTCTTGGAGACATGTAAAGCAAGTTTATTCGACCTCATTTTACCCTTGATGGCTTATTTGGCTTTCTTCTGCGGTATCATGCAGTTGTTGATTGACTCTGGCGCGACGGAACGATTGGCACGAAGATTAAGTCCATTCTTCGTGAAAGTCTTTCCATCTGTCCCGCAAAACCATGAGTCCATCTCCTACATGACCTTAAATTTCTCCGCCAACTTTTTAGGACTCGATTCTGCAGCGACGCCGTTTGGACTAAAAGCCATGCAGAGTTTACAGGAAATCAATCCAGATAAGGAGCGTGCTTCCGATGCGCAAATCATGTTTTTGTGTTTGCACGCGGCTGGACTGACACTTATTCCAACGTCGATTATTGGTTACCGCGCCGCTGCAAATGCGGCGAATCCAGCGGATGTCATGTTGCCATGCATCGTAACTTCGTTGATTGGTACCTTGGCAGCCTTTTTCATCGTTGGAATTCGTCAACGTATTCAGTTTCGCAGCGCCACCTTATTGCTTGCCTTGACATCCATCATTGCAGCGATCATCGGATTACTGATGTACGTGAATAGTTTGGATTTAATCGGTAAGAATTTCTTCTCTAGCAATTTCTCCAGTGTCTTATTACTTGGAATCATTGTTGCGACCTTGATTTTTGCGTTTGTCCATGAAAAGAAATTCAAGGAAAAGGAAACGACCGTGTTCGACTCATTTGTCGTTGGGGCAAAAAGTGGCATCAACACAGGTGTGGCGATTTTTCCATACGTGCTTGGGATGTTAGCGGCAATTTCCTTGTTTCGAAATAGTGGACTTTTTGAAATCATCAGTAACTGGATTGCCACTGGTTTTCATTTCATTGGTGTGTCCAAGGAAATCACCGATTCTTTGCCAGTTGCGCTGCTAAGACCATTTAGTTCTAGTGGTTCAAGAGGATTTATGTTGGATGCGATGAACAATTTCGGTCCAGATTCTTTGGCAGGAAGATTGAGCAGTATTTTTCAATGCAGCGCGGAAACAACCTTTTATGTGATTGCTGTTTACTTTGGTTCAATCAACGTGCGAAACACGCGTTATGCATTGGGAACGATGTTGTTGGTGGACCTAATTTGCGTTGTAACGGCAATCTTTGTGGCACTTTGGTTTTTTTAAGATAAGCGTATGTTGCGAAAATTATTTGGTTCAGGAAAAAAGGAAAGTGCGAAATCGACCACACCGATTGCGGCTGCACCTTTGCATGACATCAATTATCCATCCTTGGTCATTATTGCTTGGACCAAAGCAGTCGAAGGAAACGAGGACTTACAACATTGGTTGCGGGACAATGGTTATCCAGAATTGTACATGGCCACTTTTGCGATTTTATTGAAGGATGAAGCGCGCAATTGGTTAATCGAAAATGGCTATGCACATTTGATGGCCATGATTAATGGGGCAGAGGGGAACCTGAAAGCACAAGAATGGCTGTTGAACAACAAGTTTGAATTGTTATACCACATGTCCTTGGCGATTGACCATGAAGACAATAGCTGGTTTTGGCTCAGCAAATTTGCCTCGCCAGAAATCCGCATTTTAACGAAAGGAATTCAACAAGTGAAGGATGAAATTGAGGAAAACCACAATGACATGCACTCGATTGGAAAAGACGTTTAAGGAAACTTACAACAACATTGCTGCTGGATTCTCCATGTACGTTTTGAACGTTTGAAGGAATGCAGATCCAGTTGCTCCATCTACCACACGGTGGTCACAAGAAAGCGTTACTTTCATCACATTTCCAGGAACAACTTGTCCGTTTTTCACAACTGGCACTTCTTTGATTCCACCCACAGCAAGAATGCAACTATCTGGTGGATTCACGATGGCAGTGAACGATTCAATTCCGAACATCCCAAGGTTTGAAATCGTGAAGGTGTTTCCTTCCCAATCACTTGGTTGTAATTTTTTGTCTTTTGCTTTTTGAGCGAACTCACGCACTTCGGCAGAGATTTGTACCAATCCTTTGGTATCCGCAAAGCGAATCACAGGAACAAGTAATCCATCTTCTACAGCAACTGCTACTCCGATGTTTACGTGTTGGTTGCGACGAATGAAATCACCCATCCATGCGCTGTTCACACCTGGATTTTGTTTCAATGCCATAGCAACAGCTTTCACTACTAAATCGTTGAACGAAACTTTCACACCGTCCATGCTATTTAACGCTTTTCTAGATGCAATGGCTTGATCCATGTTGATGTCCATTGTCAAGTAGAAATGCGGAGCTGTAAACTTGCTTTCTGCTAAGCGACGTGCAATGGTTTTACGCATTTGGCTTACTGGTTCATCAGTAAACGATTCAACGCCAGCAGGTGCAGCGGAGAAAGAACGCTCAGCAGGAGTATAAGGCGTGTAATGATCGACATCGCGTTTCACGATGCGTCCACTTTCACCTGTGCCCGCAACTGATTGAATGTCAATTCCTTTTTCGCTCGCTAATTTTTTTGCTAATGGGGAAGCGAAAACGCGTCCACCAGTATTGTTTGAAACGACTGGAGCTGGAGCTGGTGCAGCAGCAACTGGCGCTGGGCTTGGAGCCGCAGCCGCAGGTGCTGGACTTGGAGCTGGCGCTTCTGTTTTTGGTGCTTCAGCTGCCGGAGCAGTACTACCAGCGGATGCCAATGCAGCAGAGATATCTTCGCCTGCTTGACCGATAATCGCTAAAATGCTGTTTACAGGTGCAGCTTTTCCTGTTTCCACTCCGATGTGTAATAACACACCATCGTAAAATGATTCGAATTCCATGGTTGCTTTATCCGTTTCGATTTCTGCTAGTACTTCACCAGCTTTAACGGTATCACCCACATTTTTATTCCAAGTTGCAACAACCCCTTCGGTCATTGTATCACTCAATTTCGGCATGTAAACGATTTCAGCCATGGATTCTTTTATTTTAAGTTTTTAATATTCTTTGATGTATGGATAATCGGTTTGAGTGTATACGTCCTCATATAACTCATGTGCTTCTGGATATGGAGAGTTTTCTGCAAATTCAACAGATTCATCCACTTCTTTTTTCACCCAAGCGGAAATTTCTTCAATTTCCTTTTCATTTAACCATTTATTCTCTTGAATTGTTCGCAAGCAATGTTCAATTGGATCTTGTTCCATCCATTCTGCGACTTCATCTTTTGTACGGTATTTCTGTGGATCGGACATCGAGTGTCCTTTGTAACGGTAGGTGCGAATGTCCAATAAAGTTGGTCCATCTCCACGACGAGCGCGGTTACACGCTTCCTCGATCGCTTCGTGCACGCTTTCTGGACGCATTCCGTTCACCACCTTCGATGGCATTTCGTATGAAAGTCCAATTTTAGAAAGGTCTGTTACATTCGTTGTACGCTCTACGGATGTTCCCATCGCGTAGTTATTATTTTCAATGATGAAAATCACTGGAAGTTTCCAGTTCATGGCCATGTTAAAGGTTTCGTGCAAAGCTCCTTGTCGAACCGCACCATCACCCATAGAAACAAAAGCAACATTGTCTGTCCCGTTGTATTTTTCAGCAAATCCAACACCAGCTCCCATGGCAATTTGTGCTCCTACGATTCCGTGTCCACCCATAAAATTCTTCTCTTTGTCAAAGAAGTGCATGGAACCACCTTTTCCTTTCGAACAACCTGTAGTTCTTCCATAAAGTTCCGCCATCAACACACGTGGATTTGTTCCAAGCGCAATTGGATGTGCGTGATCACGGTAAGCAGTCATGTGTTTATCGCCTGGTTGACAAGCGCTTGCTGTTCCTGCAACAATGGCTTCTTGTCCAATGTAAAGGTGACAGAATCCACCGAATTTCTGTTGAATGTACAATTGACCTGTTTTCTCTTCGAAGCGACGAATTAATAACATGTCTTTGTACCATTTGATGTACGTTTCTTTAGAAAACTTTGGTTTTCCTGCAGATTTAGAAGCAGTGCTTGCTTTTTTTGTGCTTGTTGTAGCTTTTGCTGGCATAATACGTCCGTTATTTTCGGTCACAAATATAAGAATGAATTTGAATATAATTACAAAATGTCATTATTACACTAAGTGACTTTTTTCGATTAATGTAGTTTAAGTAAATGTTCTATTTTATTCATGGGAATACTGAACTCAATCGTTCCCTCTGCATAATTCGTGATTTCATAAGGCATGTACATGAAATGCATGCTTTTTCCATCAAAACAAAAATTATCGTTGCAAGCAAATTGGTCGTTTTCGAACCAGAAATCGAAGGAGTAATCTTTGGAACCTACACTGACATTTGTTGGAATCCCTTGTGATTTCTTGAAGTACTTTTCTGCAATGCGATTGAATTCCTTCATATCGGAAACAAAATCCTTCAAGGTCAACTCTTTTCCAGTGCGTTTGTCAAATTGAAAATAGCCTGTTCCATACATGCCATGGGCACCACCATCATAGGAACTTGTTACCTGTGTTACCGTCACAAATTCTTTGTGTTGGTCATCAATAACATAGTCATCCGTCATGGAATAGGTCATCTCGAATTCGCTCTTATGACGATTGGCGTAACGCTTAAAATCGTTCATGGATTTTTCAATCATCTTTACGGTTAGTGGATCCTTTGATACAGGAGAACCTTCGGGACGATATAAGGATTTCTTGATAAAATTGTTAATCGCTTGTTGCCAAATGGATAGGTTTCCATTGTCCTCATAAAAGGAATAAGAAATGGAACTGGAGGACGTATCCTCGCCTTTACCTGCCACAATGTAGTAGCTTCCTTTGATCAACTTCGCTTCATTTTTCGAGGCAAGTTCTTTTTTTAGTTCCGCTTTTGGCTCGGGTTTGCTTTGTTTTACCGACTTTTTCTCTTTGCTAGAAGTTTGACAAGAGGCAACGATGATGCAAGCTCCAATAAGTGTCAGGATCAGGTTTCTCATGCTACTTGCTTGTTTTTTGTAGAACGATAAACTAAGTAGATTCCAGTCAAAACAAATGGAATGCTTAACAATTGTCCGGTGTTTAATGCCCATTCAAAGTCGCGAGCAGTTTGACCGATTTTGACGAATTCAATCAAGAAACGCGCGCCAAAAATGAGGATTAAAAACGTACCGAAAACGAATCCTTGTTGCTTGTATTTTTCTTTTTTCCAATAAAGAAAGAGGAGGATGAAAAACGCAATGAGGTAACAAATTGCTTCGTAAAGTTGCGCCGGATGACGAGGTGTTGGATCATACATGTGTATTTGGTCGTTCCAATAGTTTTGAAACTTGAAGGCCCACGGAAGATTCGTAGGATCTCCTACCATCTCATGGTTGACCAAATTCCCTAGGCGAATAAAGGTTCCGCCAATCGCAACCGGAGCGGCAATGCGGTCCAGCATCCATAAGTAGGGACGTTGAATGACATACTTTGAGTAATACCAGAGTGCAAGTAGAATGACAATCGCCGCACCATGACTGGCTAATCCGCCTTCCCAAATTTTGAAAATATCTGCTGGATGAGACAAGTATCCACGGTCGACCACCACGCCATTTTGTACCTTGTCAAACAATGGTCCGTAAAAGAAAACGTGTCCGAGTCGTGCACCAATCACTGTTGCAGGAATCATGAACCAAACCAGTTTATCCAAGAGTGCATCGCTGATTTGCTCTTGTTTGAACATGCGTTTTACGACAAAATATCCTAGAATGAGTCCAGTAACGAATAAAAGTCCATAGAGGTTAGGTGTTCGCCAACCATCTATAATTTCCGAATCAACGGTCCAATTAATTGCTAATATCACAGTTTATCCTTGCTTGAAAGTTCAATCAAAGATAAAGGTTTTTCAGGATTGTGTTGAAAGGGAAGTCGATTTGATCGACCTTTTTTGAAAATTCGATTGCTGTTCTCTTTTCCTTTGCGAAGTTCTTTCTGAACATCTTCAGGTAAGTGTATGGTTTCTAAGCAGATATCGGAGCAGCAGTTCTCCATTTTTTCTTTGCACGCATCACATTGAATGAACAATAAATGACAGGCATCGTTCACGCAATTCGTGTGGGTGTCCGCTGGTGATCCACATTGGTGACATACGGAAATGATGTCGTCCGTAATGCGCTCGCCTCGACGTTCGTCGAACACGAAGTTTTTACCAATGAATTTATTTTCGAGTCCTTGTTCTTTCGCGTCGTTGGCATATTTGATAATGCCACCTTCTAACTGATGGACATGTTTGAATCCACGGTGTTTGAACCATGCGGAAGCTTTTTCACATCGTACACCCCCCGTGCAATACATGACAATGTTTTTATCCTCGTTTCCTTTCAAATAGGTTTCTTCGATGAAGGGAAGAGACTCGCGGAAGGTATCTACGTCTGGAAGAATGGCGCCTTTGAAATGTCCAACT
This sequence comes from Crocinitomicaceae bacterium, assembly GCA_024643725.1. Classification (GTDB taxonomy): domain Bacteria; phylum Bacteroidota; class Bacteroidia; order Flavobacteriales_D; family Crocinitomicaceae; genus UBA952. Next base: position 94,489 of record JAHEMJ010000005.1, read on the forward strand.
TCGGATTCATAGTGATTGCGGAAATCGATTAAAATCGTATCGTCTTTCGAAGTCAACTCATTGAATTCTTGTGCGTTCAAGTGTTTTCCTTTATTGGTAACATCAAAGGTTTCGTCTTCGAGTCCGTCTGCAAGGATTTTATCTCGTACTTTGATTTTCAACTTCAAGAACGGAAATTCCGCTTCGGCATCGTCCACAGCAAAATTCAAGCGAACGCCATTTAAAAATTCAATGCCGTACAATTCTTCTCTAAATTGACTCAGGTTATCTGTTGGAACGGCGATTTGCGCGTTGATTCCTTCGTGGGCAACGTAGGTTCTACCTACGACATCCAATTTTGACCACATGAGAAACAGGTGATCTCTGAATAAGTGAGGATTTTCAATTTTCGCATATTGGTAGAAGGAGATGGTGACATACTGATGTCCAACTTCTCTCAAATGCGCTTCTAATTCCTCCTTATTTAACGTATTCCACAGTTGCATGCTATGTTGAATTAAATAATTTACTCGGCAAAGGTAATCATTCGGTACGGCTGAAAAAAATGATAAATGTCATGAATTGGAAATTTTAAGGAGTGGTTCCATTCATTTTTGTTGATCATTCGATCGCAAGTACACTTGTATTAGGAACAAACAATCCTCAATTGGACTCTTTCAACAGATAAATTTTACGTATTTCTCCTCGCCAAGTGTGCACTTTTCCGTCAAATCTCTTGTGATCATTTGACAGTTGAAAAAGGAAGAAATTGGTGATGTTATTCGCGTCCATTTGAAAGGATAAGATGGAACCATCAAATTTGACATGGTAAAATGTCGGTTTCCAATTCTCTTGCTCATTATGCAAGGATAGTTGAACGTTATCCTCTGTAACGGAAAGCCTTAAGGTGTCCACATAATCTACGTCACTATCAATCCAATGCTCCGACCAAAGTCCAGAAATTGATGGAATTTCTTGTTTTATTGATGAGGTCAAAATGATCATCATTCCAAAAATCAAGCTGAAGCGACCTATGTTTTTCATCTGGTTAAACTGCTACATTGTGTTCGCGCAAGGCATCGTTCAAGGATGTTTTTAGGTCCGTTGAAGCTTTGCGCTGTCCAATGATCAATGCACATGGAACTTGATAGGATCCAGCTGGAAATTCTTTGGTATAGGTTCCCGGAATGACCACGCTTCGTTCTGGAACGAATCCACGGTGTTCGATGGGTTCAGGACCTGTGACGTCAATGATTTTTGTGGATTTTGTTAAAACGACATTTGCTCCAAGTACGGCTTGTTTTCCCACACGAACGCCTTCTACTACAATGCAACGAGAACCGATAAACGCATCGTCCTCGATGATTACTGGAGCAGCTTGTAACGGTTCAAGTACCCCTCCGATTCCAACGCCACCACTCAAATGGACATTTTTTCCAATTTGCGCACAACTTCCAACCGTTGCCCATGTGTCTACCATCGTTCCTGAGTCCACGTAAGCGCCAATATTCACGTACGATGGCATCATGATGACACCTGGCGCAACGAACGCGCCATATCGTGCAATAGCATGCGGTACAACTCGAACACCCAATTCTTTGTAGTTGCGTTTCAAGGCCATTTTATCGTGAAACTCAAAAGGACCTACTTCAATGGTTTCCATTTGACGAATCGGGAAATACATGACTACGGCTTTTTTCACCCATTCATTCACCACCCACTCGCCGTTTTCACCTGGTTCGGCAACACGTAATAATCCTTTATCTAAATCTTCAATGACGGTTTCAATGGCTTGAATCGTTTCTTTTTCCTGTAGTAGTGCACGGTTCTCCCAAGCTGCTTCAATTTGTTGTCTCATGTTGTAAATTCGTTGTTTTAGGAATGGAAAGTAGGATGATAAATCCAATAATAAAGAAAATAACCAGTGATAAAATCGAAGTGCGAATGTCTAAGAATCCTTCGATTAATCCAAAGGTTAAGGTACCAACAGCTAATCCAATTTTCTCTGCTAAATCATAAAAACTGAAATAGGAAGTCAAGTCCTTGGTTTCAGGTAATAATTTGGAATAGGTGGATCTTGACAGGGATTGAATTCCACCCATCACGAGTCCGACAACCGCTGCAGCAATGTAAAACTGCCAAGGTTCATACACCAAATAGTAAACCCCCAGGCAGAGTCCAATCCAAATGATGATGGCAATTCCAATTGACTTTAAATTCCCAATTTTCCCAGATATTTTCGAAAGGAGGTACGCGCCGAGCATTCCGATGAATTGAATGATCAAAATCGAGATAATCAAATCTTGGGATTTGATTCCGCGCACTTCTTTGTTCGCAAATGCAACTGCCATAACCATCACGGTTTGGACGGCCATATTGAACATGAAAAAGGAACCCAAATATCGCTTTAATGGGATGTTTTGTTTGATTTCTAACCAAACTTTATAGACTTCTTGGTATCCTTTTAATATCATGTTTCCTTCTTGTTTCCTTGAAGCGTGCGATTTCGGTAAGCGAATAAACGAGTACGTGGCAAAACTAATCCACCAAATACTCACTAGCGGGAAAGCAAAACGAATCGGAATGACTTTCGTGAATACGGTTAGGGTTAATATGATGATTAAGAGAATGGAACTTCCTAGGTAACCCATAGAAAATCCGCGTGCACTCACACGATCGTGATCTTTTGGTTCGGCAATTTCAGGCAAATAAGAGTTATAATACACGAGGCTTGCCCAGAATCCAATGGATCCAAAGAACAAGGGTAGAATGCTCCAATCGATGATGAACGGACTTCCTTCCAAAGAACTTCTGTCTGCATGGAAAAAGTAAAGCAATCCACTGGAAATGGCGCCCAAGTAACAAAAGAACTGCATGAATAGTTTTCGTTTTCCACCTGCATCGGCAATTCCGGATAAAAGCGGTGAAAACAAGGCTACAACAATGTAAGATAAGCAAATCAAATAGGCGTAAAACTCGGTGTTTTTAAATTCCATTCCCAAAACAGAAATGGTATCAAAAATGGTCGCTTTTGTCACTGGATCCTTGACGCTTGTTTGCGTTTCGTACAAAATAGGGAAGATGGCAGAACTAATAATCAAAGGGTAAACCGAATTTGCCCAATCGTACATCACCCATCCTCGAATGACTTTTTTATCTCCTTTTTCAATCATACACGAATGTAGAAAATTATTCTAATCCAGCGACATAATTGCTCAAATAGCTGAATCCTTCCGTTAATTCACCATTCAAATTTGTTTGAGATCCTCGGGCAATGACATGATCTGGGTCTTCACCGAACAAACAAGGAAGGACATGCTTCAATAATTCATTTCCGAAGTCCTCCGAAGCATCTTTTGGCAACTCGCAAGGCAAATTGTCAATCGCCATCACGGCAATCGCTTTTGGATCCATGAAGTCCACTTCAATTTGTGTGCGTGGGTCATAGCCATAAATGCCATTACCAATTTTGCTGGGACGAATCGTACATGCAATTGGACCAGCAATATCACATGAAATGTCACCAACCACTTGGATTCGATTCGTTTCTTTCATTAAATCCTCGTTGGTCAAGATAAAAGGTGACTTTGCACTCCAAAAGTGACAAGGAACATACATATCAGATTTGACGGAATAACGTCCAAATGTCGAACAGTAATTTTCAGGCGTTGCATAGAAATCTTGTTTCACGAACGGACTCCCGTCCTTCGGTGCAAAATAATCTTCCGCCTCTAAATGCGTGAAGACTGGTCCATCGAAGTTTTCATTCAAATACTCATCTGGACTAACTTCTGTAATTGGAAGTAAATCAATGATTTCGCGCGCACCGTGTCCGACACGACCAAATCCAGTCAATACCACGCGGAAATCGGCAGGTAGATCGACTTTTTTCAATTCTTGCTCCACTTCTTTGCGGTCCTCACAGGCGTGCGCTGGCTTTAATGTGTAGCGTCCAGATTTTAATCCATACGTTAAAAAAGCATTGTAACAACCAACAATTCCTGCGTAACGTCCGAAGCCGATGATGCGTTTATTGTGTTTGTCTTTCAACACTTCGTAATCCACCAAAGCAATCTTTTTATCCAAGATGGCCTTCAATAATTCACGGTTGTATGGTTGCTTTTTGTACGTATGTGAAAAGAAGAAAAACGTTTTATTGGGAATCAAATCTGCAATTTGAACTTCTTTTACGCCGAAGATGTAATCGCAATCGGCCAATGAATCGACCAATGTTAGTCCTTGCTCTTCATAGGCCGCATCTGGATAGGTGCGAATGGGGCTGCGTTGCACGACCACTTCTACATGTGGATAAAGAACCTCAATGGCTTTGCATTGTTTGGGAGTTAAAGGCACGCGAAAATCTGGTGGAACTTTTCCTTCACGGATGACTCCTAATTTGATTGATTTCATAAAATCTTAAATGGCTTGAGCTAATAAATAATGGTCGATAAATTCACGAACACAGGCGTCGCCACCTTTTCTAGAAAGAATAATGTGGCTCGCTGATTTAACGGAATTCACGGCGGAAGCTGGACAAACAGCTAATCCAACGGCTTTCATTACCGGTAAATCGTTCACATCGTCACCAATAATGCCTACTTCATCCAAGCTGATGCCTAATTCCGCGCACCATTGATTCAACACGTCTAATTTTGGATCTCTTCCCACGTAAACCCGTTCGATTCCTAAAAGAGAAGCGCGGTCTTGCACCATATGCTCAGTGAAACCCGAGGAAATAATTCCAAGTTCCACAGGTCCATTTTTTACGACATGCATGATGGCCAAGCCATCTTGTGTGTGGTAACGTTTTAGTTGGTCACCTTTCTCACTCATGAACATACCACCGTCTGTAAGGACACCGTCCACATCTAGAATCAACAGTTTTAATCGGTCGATTTGCTTTTTGAAATGGTTGTTGCGGAAAAGTGGTTTGAACAGCAATGCCGTCATGTCCACTTCATATTCCTCACAAACTGCCTCTAAATCGTAAATTGTCAGCTCATTCACATGTTCAACGTCCAGGTCGGACAAGAAGTCATCAAACTCAATTCCGTTTTTTTGACAAAGTCCTTTTATGTTTTGTTCTAATAACATCTTATATCATCTTGTATCCTACACTGTTTGCCACTGCCTGCAAATCTTTCTGTAGTTGTTTGAATTCCTCGTAATTTAATTGTTGGGAAGCATCTGATTTCGCCACTTTTGGATTTGGATGCGCCTCGATTAATAGTCCGTCAATGCCCATTGCTACACAAGCGCGAGCTAATGGATTCACGCCATACGCGTATCCCATGGCATGAGATGGATCCAAAATAATGGGGAGATTCGTGTGTTCTTGCAACCAAGCGACACCACAAAGGTCCAAGGTAAAACGAGTACCTGTTTCAAAGGTGCGAATACCGCGTTCGCAAAGAATGACATTTTCATTTCCACCGGAAAGTACGAATTCTGCTGCTTGAACGAATTCTTGCAATGTTGTTCCAAATCCACGTTTGATTAATACCGGTTTTTTGATTTTTGCACATGCTCTTAAAATTCCTTGGTCGTACATGGCTTTCGCTCCAACTTGGATGATGTCCGTGTGCTCAATAATCTCATCGATGTGTGTCGCATCACGAGCTTCCGTAATGACGTTTAATCCATATTCTGTGCGCATTTTCGCTAACAGTTGCAATCCTTCTAGTCCTAATCCTTGGAAGGAATAAGGACTCGTTCTCGGTTTATAACATCCACCGCGCAATGTGCTCAAGCCCATACTAACGAGTAATTCTGCTGATGAACGAATTTGTTCTTCGGATTCAACGGAGCATGGTCCACCAATTAAAATGGTGTTTTTCGTGTTGCCTCCAATGCTCACATTTCCGAATTTCACTTCTCTTTTATCCGAACGAAAATGTTTGGAAGCCAATTGAATATCATTCGCAAATACCCAATGTTCGTCGCTTACATTTTCTAAGTCTGCAGGAACCTCTTTTAATCCCGATCCAGTAATTAAATAGTTTTTTCCTTCGTAGGTAATGTGAAACGCTTTGTGTTTTTCAGCGAATGCGGCACATTCATTGGCGCCGACGGTTGATTTTAATTGAATGATCATAGTTCTCCCTTGATGAGGTTGACAAAATTAATAATTCCCACAGCTTGATTTTGATCGTTCACGACTGGAAGATACATGACGGGGAAATTGGATTTTTTTAATAACTGTAACAAATCGATCACTGTCGCTGTTTCCTTGATACACAAGGGCTGACGATTAATAAACGCACTCGCTTCAATCTGTGATGGTTGATCTAGGTTTTTCAGAAACGTTTTACGGATGTCCGCACTCGAGACAATTCCAGTCAACGTGTTTTCGTTCCCTAAAGCCAATGCGAATCCCATTTGTCCGAATTCGACAGCTTCTAAGATACTGCGTGTCGTGCATGCAGATGCGTCAAACGTCGGTGCTTCGTCTAAAGGAATCATAAAATCGCCCATGGTAAACGTGGATTCGATTTCGCGTTTCGTTAAGTTCATGAGTGCGTGTCCGATGCTTGGACCATTGAAGAGGTATGAACCAGAAACTGCTGAGCTGACCCCCATGTTGCGGAGGATAAACGATACTTCTCCGTTTACGCCGCCATCCACATGAATGGACTTACTCGGATATTTTGCGCGAAATTGTCTGATTTTCGCAAAGTTTTGTCTGTCAAATTTCCCGCCGCTTTGTCCAGGAATGGTTGCCATGATTAAAATGAAATCAAAGTCCGCATATGGATCAAAGGCAGAGATAGGCGTTGGAGTAATAATGGCCAATCCTTTTTTGCCAGAAATGGTAGCGGGAATCTCCAAAGTTTCCTTCAAATTCTCGACTTGAAAAGTCACGTATTCCACGGGATGCTTTTCGAGAAAGGTGTAGTATTTGGAGGGATGCTCAGTAATGATGTGTAAATCAATTGGAAGATCGCACCAAGAGCGAATTTGTTCAATGTCCGCAAAAACACCTAAATCATCGTTGCAATCTACATGTAATAAATCTACTTGATGCGCAACTAAATCCATGACAACTTCCTTTAGGGAACGACTTTTGTCACTGTAAATCGATGCGGAAATCTTCATGTAACAAAGATACTGAAATAATCGGGAAATGTCCGGATTTGGAATGATAATGGATCAAGACAAAAACCTATTGATGAAGCATGATTTCGTGTACATTTATATTTGTTTCTATATTTCATGCCCGATATAAAATTCTTGAAAATGATCATTGTTTTCACTTCGAAGAGAAAAAATCATAATAGAATCAGGACCGACATAGAATTCGATGTTTTTCAAGGAGCATTGTCACACGCCAATGCTCAGCATAGCTGCAAGCTCATGCGCCAAGCATCGTGTGACAAAATCCGCAGAAAACCCTTTGCTTGATGTAAGGAATATCCTTTCAGAGTAAGGTCTGCAAGGGGAATCGAATTCGAAGTCTTGATCTTTTTGCGAACTTTTTGGATCAAGCCAAAAAGTGGGAGAATAAAAAAGAAAAGAAGAAAATTCTGTTTGTTTTCGTGTTCTTACTTTTTGGCATTGCCCCAAAAAGTAACAAAAAGCTCTAGCGCTTAAAAGAGGTAACGACCCTCATCGTCCTCTTTGCTAAAATTTCTGAAACTCGCCTCGTGCCTCGGCTCAGACAGCCAGAAATTTTCACGCAACTTCGTCGTGAGGGTTGGCGTTACATCTTTTCATGCGCGGGAAAACAATCTTGTAAATATTCGTAGTTTTCACTTCGAAGAAAGAAATTCATAATAGAATTTGGACCGACATAGAATTCGATGGTTTTCAAGGAGCATTGTCACACGCGAATGCTCAGCATAGCTGCAAGCTCATGCGCCAAGCATCGTGTGACAAAATCCGAAGAAAACCCTTTGCTTGAAGAGAGGGATGATCCTTCGGAGTAAGGTCTGCAAAGGGAATCGAATTCGAAGTCTTGATCTTTTTGCGAACTTTTTGGATCAAGCCAAAAAGTGGAAAATAAACAATAGTATTGGATACCAAATGATGTTAAGTCGGATCATAATCAAAAGTTGGGGATAAAGGAGATTAATTTTGATTCTTTTACTTTTTGGCATTGCCCCAAAAAGTAAAGCAAAAAACTCTAGCGCTTAAAAGAGGTAACGACCCTCATCGTCCTCGTTGCTAAAATTTCTGAAACTCGCTCTCGTGCCTCGGCTCAAACTGCCAGAAATTTTCACGCAACTTCGTTGTGAGGGTTGGCGTTACATCTTTTCATGCGCGGGAAAATAATCTTGTAAATATTCGTAGTTTTCACTTCGAAGAGAAAAATTCAAATAGAATCAGGACCGACATAGAATTCGATGTTTTTCAAGGAGCATTGTCACGCGCGAATGCTCAGCATAGCTGCAAGCTCATGCGCCAAGCATCGTGTGACAAAATCCGAAGAAAACCCTTTGCTTGAAGTCAGGGATGATCCTTCGGAGTAAGATCTGCAAAGGGAATCGAATTCGAAGTCTTGATCTTTTTGCGAACTTTTTGGATCAAGCCAAAAAGTGGGAGAATAAAAAAGAAAAGAAGAAAATTCTGTTTGTTTTCGTGTTCTTACTTTTTGGCATTGCCCCAAAAAGTAACAAAAAGCTCTAGCGCTTAAAAGAGGTAACGACCCTCATCGTCCTCTTTGCTAAAATTTCTGAAACTCGCCTCGTGCCTCGGCTCAGACAGCCAGAAATTTTCACGCAACTTCGTCGTGAGGGTTGGCGTTACATCTTTTCATGCGCGGGAAAACAATCTTGTAAATATTCGTAGTTTTCACTTCGAAGAAAGAAATTCAAAATAGAATTTGGACCGACATAGAATTCGAAGTTTTTCAAGGAGCATTGTCACACGCGAATGCTCAGCATAGCTGCAAGCTCATGCGCCAAGCATCGTGTGACAAAATCCGTAGAAAACCCTTTGCTTGATGTAAGGAATATCCTTTCAGAGTACGATCTGCAAAGGGAATCGAATTCGAAGTCTTGATCTTTTTGCGAACTTTTTGGATCAAGCCAAAAAGTGGGAAATAAAAACAACTATGAATGGAAACAATACGATATCAAGTCCCTAGGTTTTGATCTTGAAACAAGTTTTGTTATTTTATGGAGCAATGCCAAAAAGCAAGAACAATGAACACTACTTTACCTAAAATTGTGATTGGATTCGATTCATCCAGGTCTGGATTGAAAGAAAAAAAAGAGGGGTAAGCTACTCTTATCGCACCGCTCAACCTCATACCTTTGCTACATTCCTGTCCTGGAGGATTCAGAGGGAGCTGGTCGTAAAAGACTTACCCCGTGCAAATGTAGGGATTTCTTTTTATTCGAACGAAATTTTCGCGGAATTCCTAGTCGATAATCGCACGATTCATCAATGAGATCATCGCCATGGTCACGATAAACAATTGAGTCGCTGTTTCTTCGTTTAGTTTCGTTCCATCTTCATCCTCGGTGGAAACTTCCATTTCCATGAACTGATATAAAAAGGGTTGGTCGCAAAAGGATTCGATGATTTCTTCATCCTCTTCGTCGAAATATTGCTCCAACATGTCGAAATAAGGCTCTTCAATTTCGTCGATGTCTTCTTCCGTAACCGCTCTAAGTTTAATGCCTTCCTGGGTGAAGCATTCCGAGATGACGCAGAAATAGTAAATTAAAAGTCCTTCTAAGTCTTCGTTTTCGTACTCGGCAGGTGCAGTCATGACATAATTCAATAAGTCTTGCTGAACTAAAGCATATTTTTCTGAAATGTTTTCCAATTGATCATCTGTTAAATGATCAACGATGTCAACTGCTTTTTCAATGGATGCTAGGCTTACGTGTTTCATGTCTTGATTTTTTACAAAAATAAGAAGAATTAATGGCCTGACTAAATTATGTAACAATTGCTACAATAAAGTTCGAAAACTGAGACTACATTTGCTGAAAAAAAACAAGATGACTTTTCTTCGAACGCGCACATTTTGGACCATTCTCGGATATGTGCTTGGTGCCATCGGTGGATACATTTACTTTTTAAATGTCAAATGTGAAACGGGTTGCTACATGAAGACGAGTCCAACCTACAATGTCATTTTTGGCTTTTTCATTGGCGGATTCTTGTTTCAATTTATTCATGAATTTTTTATCGCTAAACAAAAATAAGATGTCAGATTTCCCAACAATTATCGATGTGCGCACACACGCAGAATTTGCAGGAGGCCATGTTGCCGGATCCATTAATATTCCCTTACAAGAAATTGGGAATCGGATCGAAGAGGTTCAAGCTATGCCTCAACCCATATTATTTTGTTGCGCTTCTGGAATGCGTTCTGGTCAAGCAACGCAGTATTTCAAATCTATTGGTGTCGACTGTGAGAACGGTGGCGGATGGATGGAAGTCAATGGACGTATGTAAGAACCAAAACGGATAAAACGAAAAACACATGTCATTTTTAGGAAAATTATTTGGAATGAAGTCTGTTGACTTTAAACAGTTGGTTCAAGACGGAGCCGTGATTGTCGATGTGCGTACACCAGGAGAATTCCAAGGTGGACACATTAAAGGTTCTGTCAATATTCCTTTGCAAAGTTTGCAGGGATCCTTGGGGAAAATACCCAAAAATAAAACAGTCATTACTTGCTGTGCCTCTGGAATGCGAAGCGCAAGTGCAAAAAGTTTATTGAAATCAGCTGGTTATGCGGAAGTGCACAACGGAGGTGGATGGATGAGCTTGAAAAGTAAGATTTAAAGGAAGCTCAAAATAATTAAGAAGAGGATTAATCCGAGGGAGCGCACCAAATTTCCAATGACCATATCTTTCAGGTACCAAGATGGAAATCCATCGGCTTTTAATTTTTTGTATGCACGCATGACCGAAAATAGGGCGAGTACCATTAAAATCCCGAGTGCTAGGTAACTAGAAAAGATAAACGGCAACCAAACGAATTTCATGTTCGCCAAAAACAAGACTAAAATCGCTGCAACGATACCAAGTTGCAGCGATTTGTCTTTTGTCGTATAATTAATCAATTTCAATTTCAAGTCATCGTCCAATTTTCGAATGGCAGCCTGCAGCATTCGTCTACTCAGGAAAAGACTCAATAATAAAGGAATATATGCGATGAGTAATGTATCCATCTTACTTGTTGTTTTCAAGAATGTATAACAATACTTTCTCCATTAAATGTGCGCGGTCTTTTCCTGTGACATTGTGTTTGTGCATCGGATAAATGAAATCATCCACTTGCACGCCATTTTCAATGAAGGATTTTAACAGTGCTTCATTGTGTTGCATCACCACCACATCGTCGATGGAACCATGAATCAACAATAAATCTCCTTTCAAGTTTTTCGTGTAGTTCATTAAGGAATTCGCATCGTATCCAGCTTTGTTTTGCTCCGGACGATCCATGTAGCGTTCTCCGTACATGATTTCGTAGTACTTCCAATCCGTTACCGGTCCACCAGCAACACCCACTTGGAAAACGCCCGCTTGACGTAGCATTAACGATGTGGTCATGAATCCACCAAAGGACCAACCGTGAACAGCTAGGCGATTTCCATCCACATAGTTTAAGGATTTCAAGAAATCAACTCCAGTCAATTGATCTTCCATTTCTACGGTTCCTAGTTGACGGTGAATTTGAGATTCAAAGGCAAATCCGCGTTCACCTGAGCCACGATTATCTAAGGTGAAAATGATGTAGCCTTGGTTTGCCATCCAATGCATCCACAGGTTCGCTCCAGCCAACCAGGTGTTTGTGACCATTTGTGCATGAGGTCCTCCGTAAACGTACACCAAAACAGGGTATTTCTTGCTTGGATCAAAATTGCTCGGTTTGATCATTCGGTAGTACAAATCTGAACCGTCTTTTCCTTTGATGGATCCGATTTCTGTTGTTCCTACATTGTAGTCATTCAATTTTTCTTTGGACTCCATGAGCAATTTTGCCATTTTCCCATTGTTTGTCCATAACATTCCTTTGTAAGGAACACTTAAACTCGAATAACCATCCATGTAATAGGTTCCATTCGCGGAAAGGCTAAAACTATGTGTTCCTTCCTCTTTTGTCATTAATTCGGTGTTTCCTTTTAGGTCGCAGCGGTAAATCAAGGTGTTTGTTGGATTCGGTCCTGTCGCAGTGTAGTACAAGGATAATCCATCTTTTGTCGCGCTCAAAATGTCTTTCACGACAAACGCATGGTTCGTCAGTTTTTGTTTTAACTGTCCATTGAAATCGAACAAGTAAAGGTTGTTGAATCCATCGCGCTCTGAAATCCACACGAAATCATTGGAGGACTCACTTGGGAAGAACACAGGGTGTTCTGGTTCAATCCATTTGTCGTTTTTCTCTTCAAACAAGGTTTTGACAAACTTCCCTGTTTTTGTGGAATAGACATTTAACCACATGTGGTTTTGATCGCGGTTCACTTCCGCAACAACGATGAATTGCTCATCCGGTGTGATGGCTAAATTGGTAAAGTAATCGTCGGCGGCACCACGTGGATTGATGTAAACTGATTTCTTCGTTTTCACGTTGTAAATTCCTACGCGTGGTTTTTCGGATTTTTGTCCGGCCATCGGATACTTAATGGAAACCAACGAAGCGGGTGTGGTGTTGATGTCCAATAATGGATAGTTGTGCACATCCGTTTCGTCCTTTTGGTAGAAGGCAAGGATATTTCCTTGATTCGACCAGAAAATCCCGCCAGAAATACCAAATTCATTACGTGCGATCGATTGACCTGAAACGATGTTTTTGTCGGTGTTTTTTGTCACCGCGCGTCCATCTACATACAAGTTATTATCAATGGTATAAGCCAATTGATTTGAAGCAGCATGGTAAGATTGATTTGCGGCATTCTCTACGGATTTTTTAAGGATCTTGCCAGATTTCGTTTTGATGTCGAAAGTTGCTACGCATTGACCATCATTTAGAAGCAAGGTCGTTTCATTGGTCCATTCGGCACCAAAGAAATTCCCGAAAGAAGAACCTAGAATTTTGTTTATTTCGTCAATGGTAATGAGTTCCATGGATTTATCGCTACCAACGGAGGACTTCAACATGGTTTTGTAATCCTTGCTACAGGTGGTGTATTCGCTGTCATTCATCCACAAGAAATTCACAACACGGTCAGGAGATAGGCTGCGTTGAAGCAATACGGATTCTTTGACGCTCATGTCTTTTTTTTGAGCGAAGGCTAGGGGAGTGAGTAAGAATATGAAAGGAAAAATCAGTCGTTTCATGAGCGTTGTATAAATTGATTAAAAAATTGTTCAAGTGGTTTTCCAGCTTCGTAACACGCAAGCATCAACTGGTCCAGGTTCTGGGAAAGTACCTGTTCAGCTGGAAATTCGGCATAAAAATACCATTGCTTATTAAAGATAAGTTCCTCTTCTTGTGCAGCTTCTTTTAAATGAGCTGGAAGGACCTTGTTTCTCTCCCCGAGGATTTCGCCAAAGGTTGATTTGAAGGATTTGGAAGAATAGATGGAACGGAATTCATCCATATTTGCAGCGATTCCCTCTCGCACTGCTTCGAGATCCTCTTTGTCGATTTCATAGATTCCACCATATGCACGGACATGTTCTGGGCTTAATTCAAAGTAAATGCCGTTGACTGCTTTGCTTTTTTTTCCGTTGGGAGCAACCACAGCTGAGCACATTAACTTGTATGGCGTTTTATCCTTCGAAAAACGGATGTCGCGGTTAATACGAAACACGCAGTCTTTCGCTTGCAAGTCAGAAAAAGACGCATCTTTTTTCGCTAATTGATCGATGAGGTGCTGCGTAAAGGCATAGAATGGTTTCTTTACCGAGTTTTCGTAGCGTTTGCGGTTTTCATCGAACCACGTTTTGTGATTGTTTCCAGCGAGCTCGATAAAGAAGTGTAAGTAATCTTCAGTAAAAAATGACATGAAGCGAAGGTACGCAATTCAGCGTAAACTTGTTGTAAAAAAGCCGAGTGAAAAGTTATTGCACGATTAAAGTAGAATGCGTATCTTTGCACCCGATTAATTAATTTTAAAAAATAATCTTATGAATTCTTACGAAACTGTTTTCATTTTAACTCCCGTTTTGTCTGATGATCAGGCAAAGGAAGCAGTACAGAAATTCGAAGGTGAGATTAAATCACTTGGTGGTTCAA
>JAHEMJ010000007.1 GCA_024643725.1 Crocinitomicaceae bacterium
AAAGCTTATTGGCATGTGATGTGACGATTAAACTACGCATCAACAAGGAGTACAAAAACTACGTTGGATCCGGAGAAAACGGAGGAAAACCAATGTACGGATGGTCCATGGATGACATTGCAACGAAAGTTGGATCGAAAGACCAATTGAAAGAAGCGTTGGCAATGATCAATGTGGTTCCGAATCCTTACTATGCTTTCTCGGAATATGAGAGAACGAGAATTGAAACAAAAGTGAAAATCACAAATTTACCAGAACGTTGTACGGTGAATATTTACACTGTTAGTGGTAAACTAGTGAGAACATTTAAGAAAGATAGCCCTGTAACATCACTTGATTGGGATTTAACAAATTCAAAAGCAATTCCGGTTGCTGGTGGAGTGTACCTGATTCATGTCAACGTACCTGGAGTAGGTGAGAGAGTCATCAAGTTCTTCGGAGGTATGAGACAAGTTGATTTACAAGGAATTTAATAAGCATTGATTAGAACAAGATGAAAATGGATGTAAGAAAAATAGTGATGGGAATTTGTTTAGGCAGTTCCTTTCTCCTGAATGCCGGAAATGAGGATCGCGTAGGTTCCGCTGGTGCATCTCACTTATTGGTAAATCCATGGTCGAGAAGTGCAGGTATGGCTGATGCTGGTTATGCCAACACCAATGGCTTGGAAGCAACATTTACGAATATCGCAGGACTAGCGTTTACAGAAAAAACTCAAGTGAAGTTTAACTATTCAAATTGGATGGGAAGTGCTTCTATTGGATTTAATTCTGCTGGTATTGCACAGCGAATCTCTGATTCGGAAGTGTTCTCTATCAGTGTTCAATCCATGAACTTTGGGGATATTCCAATTACAACGGTAGCGAATCCGGAAGGTAATATTGGTTATTTCTCTCCTAGAGCGAATATCTTTAACATCGGTTATGCGAAAGAATTCTCTTCAAGTATTTATGGAGGGATCAACTTTAAAGTCGTTTCTGAAAGTATTTCTAACTTAAAGTCAAACGGGATCGCAATTGATGCAGGAATTCGTTATGTTTCAGGAGAACAAGATCAAATCAAATTTGGTATTACCTTGAAAAACATCGGTCCGGTAATGCGCTTCAAAGGAGACGGTTTGGCGCAACAAGCTACGTATGTTTCCTCTGGCTTTATTTCTTCCCTTGAAGAGCGTTCAGCAACTTATGAGTTACCTTCTTTATTAGGAATCGGTGGTTCTTATGATTTTATTTTTAATGAAAGCAATAAATTGGTAGTTGCTGCTGCATTCACCGCGAACTCATTCATGAAAGACCAATTCAGATTAGGTTTGGATTATGGAATGTCAACGGAAAATATGGCATTCAACTTAAGAGCGGGATATTGCTACGAATCAGGAATTTTCAATGCAGATAATCGCTCAAATGCCTTGATCGGTCCAACGGCTGGTTTCTCAATTGATGCGTTAGTTGGAAAAAACAAAAGTGCAATCGGTTTTGAATACACAACGCGTTTCGCAGGGGTATTTGGAATTATCCACACAGTAGGAGCTACGATTAGTTTAAAATAATTTACTTATTTTTGTAAAGGTTCAAGAGAGTCCAATGGGCTCTCTTGTTGCGTTTAATATTTTAAGACATGTCACAATTAAATTACTATACACCAGAAGGATTGCAAAAATTGAAGGATGAATTGTATCACCTAAAAACAGTTCAGCGTCCTTCCATTTCTGAACAAATTGCGGAGGCACGCGATAAAGGGGATTTATCCGAAAATGCGGAGTATGACGCTGCGAAGGAGGCCCAAGGGATTTTGGAAATGAAAATTTCTAAATTGGAAACCATCATATCGAATGCGCGAATCATTGATGATTCCCAAATGGATAATAGTAAAGTATTTATTCTTTCCAAAGTGCTGATTAAAAATCAACAAAATGGAATGGAAATCGAATATACTTTGGTAGCGGAGAACGAAGCGGATATTAAACTGCGAAAAATCTCTATTGAGTCACCTATCGGAAAAGGCTTACTTGGAAAAAAAGTAGGAGATATTGCGGAAATTCAAACTCCAGGTGGTGTAATGAATTTTGAAATCATTTCAATCTCAAGGTAATGGCATCCATTTTCACAAGAATAGTCAATGGTGAAATCCCGTGTTATAAAATAGCAGAGGATGAACGTTTTTTGGCTTTTCTTGATGTGAATCCTTTGGTGAAAGGCCATACATTGGTTATCCCCAAAAAGGAACAGGATTATCTATTTGACTTGGAGAATGATGATTTCTTGGATTTACAACTTTTTGCAAAAAATGTTGCCGTAAACCTGAAAGCTCATATACCATGCAAACGAATTGGAGTTGCTGTGATCGGTTTAGAAGTTCCTCACGCGCACATTCACTTGATTCCAATCAATTCCATTGACGATATGAATTTTAGTCGTGAGAAGCTAAAATTGGCACCAGATGTACTTAAAGAATTGGCCAGTAAGTTAGCAAACTAAGCATATGTTACGAATAGTTGTTCTCTTTTGTCTATTCATTCCTTTGTTTTCGCATGTTACCGCTCAACAAATGCGGGTGTTGTTTGTAGGAAATAGCTACACACATTATAATAACATGCCGAAGATGTTTCACGATATCGCTGAATCCAAAAACATCAAGATGGATGTTCACATGAGTGCAAAATCGAGTCACACCTTTAAAATGCATAGTGAACGTCTAGATTTATACCAAGATATCAAAAGCCAGAAATGGGATTATGTTGTTTTGCAAGGATTTAGTCGTGAATTAGCGACAAACTATGCGGCCATTGATACGACAATTGTACCTTATGTTCAACGAATCGTCGATTCCATTTACGCTAAAAATCCATGTACGAATATCCTTTTGTATGAAACATGGGGTTATGAAAATGGATTCCCGGAGGATTCTGTGAATGTGAATTATCAGATCATGAGTGACCATATCCATCAAGGATATTTGTATCTATCTCAAAAGTTTGATTTTCCAATCGTTCCTGTGGGCAAAGTTTGGGAGACCGTCAAGGAAAATAATCCTTCCATCAATTTATACAATGAAGACCTGCAACATCCATCTAAATATGGATCTTATTTGGCAGCATGTAGTTTTTATGCCGCAATCTTTAAAATGAGTCCTGTTTCCGCTTATTCTGATGGATTAAATCCTGAACAAGCAAAGTACATCCAAAATACGGCGTTTGCTGTTGTCGATTTGAATTTAAACCGTTATTTGTTAAACCGCAATTTGGTCAACATTAAAACAACGAGCAAGGATGGAAAATACCAAGTGGAATGTAATGCGAACTATCTGAAAGCCAAGAGCATTCTTTGGAATTTTGGAGATGGAAAAACGTCTAATGTATTCCAAACAAAACACGTCTATACGAAGCCTGGAACATACATCATCACGATAACGATTCAAGATAGTTGTGGTGAACGTATCATTAAGAAAAAGGCTGTATTTTAGCGAATGCCTAAAAGCTGATTGGTGATTTTTTTCATTGGTATGAGGATAAATCCTAATGCAGCTCTAATTTGATCTAAGAAATAGACAAACACCACAAAGAATAGGACAAATCCAAGCGTATAAGGAACGATTTGATACGCGTTTAATCGTTCGTGAAAGTAATGCGTCAATCCTCGTCCTGTAATACTTCCATAGAGAATAATCATGTGGATGATGTATATACTCAGTGTGTTTTGACCAATCTTTAAAAATAAGTTGGGCTTTTTAATGTTTAGGACGTAGATTTCCAACGCCAGCAAAATCGATAATACCATGAATACCATTCCAAGTTTCTCGAATAACCAGTCCATTCGGTACAAATTATCATGTTCGAAAATGGAAATTTCGCCAAGTAGTAAAAGAAATTTTTTACTGAAGGTGTATAAGACAAATCCAATCATGAATCCGCTGAGCATGAAGTTGGGTGATTTTACTCTTTCTTTGAAATGAAATAAAATAACACCAATCATGGCCCCAAACATCGTGTACCCCATGTGTGGTGTCAAGGGAAATAAAGAATGTTTCCCATGGAAAATGTTTTGAATAAACAACGGTGACTTTGCTGGCCAATATTGTCCTTCGGGTAGTAAACCAAAATACAAGTAACTGATAAAAAGTAGGATGCCCGCAGTAGCGTAATAAACCCATAATGGAATCACTTTGATCCAACGAGCGATGCCATACAGACTAATGATAGTGAAAATACCTACCCCAATACACTGCAACACATGAAAGGCATAATATTGCAGTAAATAACCCCAGAACAATAATTCTACAAATCGTTTCAATCCTTTTCGAACGCGCATATTGCTCCAGAATGCTGTTTTATCGTTTCCTAAAAGTAAATAGGTAAAAACGATACCAGTAACTGTCAGAAAGACGGGGGAGGTAAATCCTCGAATGAATTTCCAATAGTAATAAATGTTGTTCGACTCGTCGCGTAAATCAAGTGCCAAAGAATCATGAACAAAATGTCCTTCCAACATCAATAAAATGGCAATGGAACGTGCAATATCAATAAAATATAAGCGCTGCTTCGGCTGATTTAATTCTGGAATAATAGCTTGATTCATAGTTCAGATTTCGTGCGCAAGTTACGAAAGAAAGCCTTAATAGATGGCAAATACTTTACGAGATAAGCGAAAAATACAAGGAAAAATAAGGCGCCAAGGCTAGAATTGATTCCAGAAAGTTTTGATTGAATCAAGTCGCGAAGGCTATATCCTACCAGTGCGCCGTAGAGTAGTATCGCATGAGCGACATAGACAAAAAAGGTATTTTGACCCATACCGAGAAAAAGGGCATTCTTTGCTACGCGCCATTCACTCATTGGAATAAATGCGGTAAATAAAAGGAATACAAAACCCAGGCGATCAAAATACCAAAGGTTCTGTGGGTGTGACGACATTTGGTATTGAGGTGTTAGCCACGAAAGGAAAGTGAAAATCCAACCTAAGGCAAACGCCCCTAAAGCTAGAAAAAACGTGTACTTCATCAGCTGTTTTTTATGTTCATTTAACTGATAAATGGCAATAAGAGATCCAAAAAATGCACCAAAGAAGACATAACCCATCCATGGAAAAATGGAAAATTCTGTTTCTGGACCCTGAATCATGTTTTGAATGATTTCCGGAAAATGGGCAGGAAGGAAAGCATCCGTTGACCGAACGAAAAAGGTTCCGATGAAAAGGGTAAGTCCAATGCTGAGATACATCCAATGAAATGGAATTCTCAGTTTGATGGCAAGGTAGGTAATGGAAATTAAACTTAAAATCCCAACGCCAATGCACTGTAGGACATGGAACGTAAAAAAATGTGGATTGACATGTCCTTGAAAATAATAGCCGAAGTACTTAAAGTTAATTTGAAGGATATACCCGATTAAAAGCAACATCAATCCGCGTTTCACTCCTTTTCTTACGCGTTTTAAGTCCCAAAAACGATTACTCTCGCTCTTTTTTAACTGCAGGTGCAACAAGTAACTAAATACAGTTCCTGAAATGGTAAAGAATAAGGGAGCAGTTAATCCACGCATAAATCCCCAGGAATTGAATAGGAGATTACTGGAATGTCCTTGCTTGAAAATTTCCGCCATATACAGGTCGTAATCCACATAACTCATGGAAATAAAATGTCCTTGCAACATCATGCAAATCGCCACACTCCTTCCGAAATCGATGAATTGAACCCTAGATTGATGTTTGACTTCTTCCATTTTATTGTCCTATAATGCGTAATTCAATGATTTCAATACGCCGTTCTTGTGAAGCTGCTTTGGAGTAAACAGAGTTCTTTTGGTCGTAATAATCGTCGCTTGTTTCTTTGTTTGCTTTGAATTCTCCCATGGGTACTTCGATGAACTCCAATGCTGGATTATCGCCGATCATGTAGGCACCAAAACGTCCTTGTTGTACTTCTTCAAAATAGTTTTTTAGGGATTGGATGCGTCGCTTCGTCAGGTGAACATTGTAATCAGTTTTCGCAAGTGGACTGGCAAATCCTTGTACCATCAACTGAACCCGATTCCCTTTTTGTAATTCAAACCAAACTTGATTGGTGAATTTCTCCAAATCACTTTTCCCTTTTTGAACCTCATCCTCAAAAAAAGATTGCAATGCCAATGCGGATTGCCTTGCTTGTGCGGAATCGCGCTGCAATGCTACTTTTGTTTTGTAAGTTTCGAATTGCGCTTCGTACTTTTGATAGGACTCCACATAACTTAAATTGGTGAAATCGGATGTTGTATTCGCATCTGGCTGGTCGTTTTCAAAGTACAGGCGAATGGGTAGTTTGATCGTTTCATATGGCACCGATGAAATAAGGGGTGTTCCCGGTTTAATCGGTTTCCTTCTCGGAATCTCTGCTAGGTAGATGTCGCTGCAACAGGTTGGATTTTTCGCGTATAAACTTCCCAATCGATTCGACGAAACAAGTGTAGAGTCTCCTGACTGAAAATAATATTGATCTGCGGCAGGACTGTTAAGTGGGATGCCAACATTAATAGGAGCACCAAATTTTCCATTACGGAATTCTGAATAAAAAATGTCTTGTCCGCCAAATCCTTGGTGCCAACTGGATGAAAAATACAATCGGTTTTCGATGGTGTCGAACCATGGACAAATATCGTGATCGAGGGAGTTAATGCTTGAAATATTCTCAATGGATGTTGGATTCCCGTCTTTATCCAACGTTGTATACCAGAGGTCCATACCGCCTTTTGTTCCCGATCGATTCGAAGCAAAAAACAGCACTTGTTCTTTATTCAAAATGGAGAAATGCGGCATGGTTGTATTGACTCCCGTTTGATTCACCACTTGATTCAAGGAATCGAGTGAATGCCATTTTCCATCAGTTCCTTTTTGACTAAATACGATGGCGCAGGTGTAATTGAAATCTTTGTCCGAACAAACGCTGTAGAAAAATCGTCCATCCCCCGAAAAACTGCCGTTTCCTATGCTTTTCCCAGATGGAATTAGGTCTCTCAGTTTTTTGGCGCTATCCTTTTCTTTTTCCATATTCACTTCATAAAGTGCGGTGTGGTAATGCGGTGAATAAACCTCCTGAATTTCCTCATTCATAGAGTCTGCTTTTAAGGAAGAGAAATACAATAAGCCATCGTGGATCGTATGTCCAAATTCTGCATCATACGAATTGATGTTTTCTCCTAATGAATGAATTTGGATGCCTAAATCCGGACCAATTTTCATTTGTTTCAAAGCCCAGTTCGTTGATTCAACTTCCTGCGCGGCCTTTTTGTAGCGGTAAGTAGATTTGTCTTCGGATGCCATTTTTTTGGCCGTTTTGAAATGTTCCAACGCTTCCTTGTACTTCCCATTTTGCTTTTGCATCAATGCGTAGTTCAATAGAGCATCTGGATAGCGTTCACCGTCTTCATCCTTTGTATAAACCGTTGCATAATATTTTTCAGCTTGAACATAATCCTTGTAAGCCTTATTGGTTTCGGCAATTTTCCACACTAGATCAAGGTTTTCTGGATCAAGAACAAGGGCTTGTTGGTAATAATCCAGGGCATAATAGTAATCACCTTTTTGGTATTGTTGATCAGCAAAAGTCAGGATGTCCTTCAGTTTGGCTTGACTAAACGACAAATACGGAAGAAGTAGAAAACCAATTAAATAAAATCTGGACATACGCGATGAATGATTTGTTTTGGTTTAAAACGACTAATGACATATTTCACGGCGATTTCGAATCCACCGCGAGCATTGCTGGCCGGAACAAGTTTGGAAAAATTTATGTCGTAACTGATGCCACAATACAAAGGACCTTTTTCATAGGCGATGTTCATGGACATCGCATCTTTGTTCCGCCACCATAATCCACCGTATAAATTTACTTTGTCTCTCGTTGAGAACGCATAACGGGCAAGTCCGCCCAGCATACATTCCTGGTATTTCCCTTGCCTGCTGTATTGAAAACTGGGCAGCAAAGTCCAATCAGAAGTCAACGCATAGCTGGCTTTAGTGAAAATGTTCCAGCGGACATCTCTTAAAACAACTTGGTTGTAAAAGCCTTGATTTGGACGATTCAAATTGAAAGCCGAAATCCCTGAATGAAAAGTCAAACGGTCAGAATATTTCCAATCGTCCACGAGTCCAAGACCCAAGGATAAATTTGTTTTTGAATCACTTTGAAAAGATTCGTTACTCGGAGCATTCGGATCGAAAATGTAACCGTTGTATTGGTTATCAAAATACAAGGATGACCAATTAATTTGTCGGTAATTGAATCCGATGTTTACTCCTGGACGAATCGTATGATTGGGTAACATAGAGAGGTTGATTGGACGATTAATGTTCGCCTGACATTCAACGGTTCGTAGTTTGCCGTCGCCGACTTGATCGTGAAATGCCAATAAGCCCAATCCCCAGTTTTTGTAACGTGTATCAGCGGAAAAAGAATTCGTACTAAACGGAACCGTCACGCTACGCCATTGATTGCGGTAATTCGCAATGAAGCGAAAATCCTCCTGAAACGCACCGGCATTACCTGGATTCTGAAAAAGTGGATTATCATTATATTGTGTCCAATGAATATCCTGTCCATACATCATGGAATGAACGAGAAACAGAAATATGATCGTTAAGGACTTCATTGCAAATTGGCTTTACGAATATACAAAATTTGCAACGCTAATCCATTATGGATTGGTTAAGGAAACAGGGATGATTTTTCCATTCAAATAGCGCTGTGCGTTCAAGGAGAAATCGGTAATGAATTCAGCCATTTGGATTGGATTCAATGGTGCTTGGTAGCCAGGAAAAGCTTGTTCCAACATTTCTGTTTGGACCGCTCCTAAACACAAGCAATTCATTTTGATATTTGTCTCTTTGTATTCTTCGGCAAAAAGTTCCGTAAAAGAACAAAGTGCTGCTTTAGACGTAGAATATGCAGCTAGTCCTGCAAACTTCATACTGCCTTGAAATCCACCCATAGAACTAATGTTGACGATGTGTGCACCTGCCGGATTCATCTTAGGAAGCAAGCATTGAATGCTTTCCATCACACCAATTACATTGATTTGATAGGAAGTGCTGATGTCAACATGTGTTAAATTAGGGAAAGGCTTGTTTACTAAGTATCCAGCATTTTCAATGAGGACATCCACTTGTGGTAATTGGTCAATCATTTGAGCAAATTGCCCCTCAACATTTTCACTTAAGTCTAAGGAGAAACAATGTACATTTTCTTGATGAAAGATAGCTTCCATAAGGTCGATGTTTCGCGCAAAAGCATAGACCTGATGATCTGGATTTTGTGCGTATGCTCTCACGAGTTCTGCTCCAATTCCGCGACTGGCACCAATGACAAAAATGTGCTTACTCATCGAAGCTGACAATTAGTTCGTCACTCGTTGGAAACGCTTGACATGTTAAAATGTATCCTTGGTTTACTTCTTCATCGGTCAACGAGAAATTGGAACGCATTTTTGCAGATCCTTTCAATACTTTCGCTCGACAAGAACAGCAAACACCGCCACGACAGGAGTACGGAGCATCTAAGCCATTTTTTTCTGCCAATTCGAGAACGCTATGCTGTTCACCTTTCATGACAAAGGATGCAGTTTCTCCGTCGATCATTACTTTCACCTTGCTTTCTCCAGCAAAAGCAACGGTTTCAGCAGGGGCGCTTGATTCAATCGCTGTAAATAATTCCACGTGAATTTTGTCTTTTACCACACCAAAAAATGACAAACAATCTTGCATTTCCTGAACGAGTCCACTTGGACCGCAGATGTAAAATGCATCCGCTTGCAATAAGCTTAAATTCGCTTTGATTTTTTCGGTGAAACGATCTTTTGTGATTCTTCCGTATTCGAATCCATCTCGTTCTTCTTGACTTAAATAATGTGTGCAGTGTACATTTGATAAAGATGCTAGTTCAGCTTCGAATAGAATGGCATCCTTTTGTTTGCTTCCGTAAAACAAGTGCATTTGAGTGGCACTTGATAAATGTTTACCCATGGATAGAATTGGCGTTATCCCACTTCCTGCGGCAATGCACACGATGTTTTTTGCACTTGAAATTAATTTAAAATTCCCCTCGGGTTTGGAGATCCAAATGGGGAAGTCAGTTGTTTTTTGATCGTTTAGAAAGTTCGAAACAAGTCCGTTATCGATGCGTTTTACCGCCACCGCTAATGGTTCCGAAGGACCACTGCAAATGGAGTAGGAGCGACGTTCTTTTTTCTCGTTGACAAGGACTTCCAAATTGATGTATTGTCCAGGAACAAATGCAAATTCCTTTTGAAGTTCTGCAGGAATTTGAAAGGAAACTTGAACGGAATCCGAATTCAAGTGCTTCAATTCTTGGATGGCAATCGCATGAAATCCACGGCTAACGTTTTCAGTTGCTGGTTTTTCACTTTTTTTAAATCGGTCAAATAATCCCATAATGGTTAGTCGTCAAATGATACAAGCACCTCTTCACTCGTTGGATGTGCTTGACAAGTTAATATATACCCAGCTTCTACTTCTTCAGGGGTCAACGCATAATTTAAGTCCATGCTGACCGTCCCTTTTAACACTTTCGCTTTACATGTGCAGCAAACACCGCCTTTACATGCGTAAGGCACATCTGAACCGGCTTTGTAAGCCGCATCCAAAATAGTCATGCCGCTGGAATCTAACGGGAACTCGATGGCATCATCGTCCATAATCACGGTAACGATGGAAGATACATTTTCAAGCGTTTCTGTATTTTTCTTCGCGGCTTTTTTCGCTGCGCCAGAGTGGAATAATTCAAAGTGGATGCTTTTTTCCGGAAGCCCTTTTTGAAGCATGGCTGCTTTAACATCCAAAATCATTTGTTCTGGTCCACAAATAAATACATCGTCGATTCGCTCATTTTGCAAAAAGGCTTTGTGTAAATCCAAGCATTTTTGTTCGTCAATTCTTCCTTTTTGAATGGTATTTCCTAGGTTTTCGCGCGAAAATAAGTGAACTAAACACAAGCGATTTAGGTACTCATTTTTTAAATTTTCGAGCTCCTCGCGGAAAATGACTTCGGAGAATCCTTGATTGCCATAAAACATAGTCACATGACTTTTAGGCTCTTCGCGCAAAATGGATTTTAAAATGGAAAAAATGGGAGTGACCCCACTACCAGCAGCAAAAAGCACGTACGATTTCTCGTTGTCTGGATGTGTTTCCAATTTGAAATTACCCATTGGATTCATCACATCGAGCAGTTGTCCCTCTTTCAGTTCGTTAACTGCAAACGTCGAAAAAACACCGTTTTCAACTTGTTTAATGGCAACTCTCCATTCATGGTCTGTTGGAGCCGAGCAAAGGGAATAAGAACGTCGAACGTCTTCACCTTGCAGTATACTTCTTAAAGTAAGGTATTGCCCGGATTTAAAGTGAAAATCCGCTTTTAATTCTTGAGGTATTTCAAAGCTAATTGAAACACAGTTTTTGGTCTCTTTGCGTATGTCTTTAATCTGAAGAGAATGAAATTTTGGCGTCATTCAAGTTGAAATTTAAATTGAATTCAAATTTACATAATACTTGCGTAAATCATGGGTGTTTAAGGAACAATGTTTCTTGTTATTTGTTTCATTAAAAATCGATATTTAGTATATTTGTAAAAAGCCGCAGAAACATGAAAACAATGGATTTACAAGAATTAGAAAAGCGCTTCCAGGAAAAAATCGACAAGGAAATTAAAATTGAACCAAACGACTGGATGCCGGACGAATACCGTAAAACATTAATTCGCCAGATATCACAACATGCCCATTCAGAGATTGTTGGGATGTTGCCGGAAGGAAATTGGATTACTCGCGCACCAAACTTGCGTCGCAAAGCGGTGTTGCTTGCGAAAGTACAAGATGAAGCTGGACACGGACTATACCTGTACAGTTCAGTGGAAACATTAGGTGCTGACCGCGAGGCAACAATCGATGATTTGCATTCTGGTAAAGCGAAGTACTCTTCTATCTTTAATTATCCTGCAGTGACTTGGGCTGACATCGGTACCATCGGATGGTTGGTTGATGGTGCGGCCATTATGAATCAAGTTGCTTTGTGTCGCTGTTCTTATGGACCATATGCAAGGGGAATGGTAAAGATTTGTAAAGAAGAATCATTCCACCAACGTCAAGGATATGAGAGTTTAGTTACTTTATGTAATGGAACGCCTGAGCAGAAAGCGATGGCGCAAGATGCGATGAATCGTTTTTGGTGGCCAGCATTGATGATGTTTGGTCCAAGTGACGATGAATCACCGAATTCAGCGCAATCCATGAAATGGAAAATTAAACGTTTTTCGAACGATGAATTACGTCAAAGTTTTGTCGATGCGACTGTCCCGCAAGCAGAAATTTTGGGATTAACAATACCTGATCCAAATTTAAAGTGGAATGAAGCTACTGGTCATTATGATTTTAGTCCAATCAATTGGGATGAATTCTGGCAGGTGGTGAACGGAAACGGTCCTTGTAATAAAGAGCGCATCGAAGCAAGAAAAAAAGCAAAAGAAAATGGCATGTGGGTGCGTGAAGCGGCAACAGCATATGCAGCGAAACGATCCATGAAAAAAACAGCATAACAATCAATTTTTATCACTATGTCAAACAAAGAATGGCCTCTTTGGGAGGTTTTTATCCGCAGCAAACAAGGATTGAATCACAAACATGTTGGTAGTTTAAGAGCTGCCGATGCAACGCTTGCTTTAGAAAATGCACGAGACGTGTACACACGTAGATCAGAAGGAATTAGTATCTGGGTGGTTGAATCGAATTACATTCATGCATCTGATCCATCTGATGCAGATTCGTTTTTTGAACCATCTGACACGAAAGTATACCGTCACCCAACTTTTTACGAAGTGCCTGATGGCGTAAAACATATGTAAGATGAAAAATGAAGCACTTTACAACTATGTCCTTCACATGGGGGATGATAGTCTTGTTTTAGGTCAACGATTAGGTGAATGGTGTGGACATGGTCCAATTTTGGAAGAAGATATCGCCATGACGAATATTTCGTTGGACTTAATCGGACAAGCGATGAGTTTGTTGGATTACGCTGCTGAAATCGAACGACAAGGAAAGGACCACGATGCTTTGGCGTATTTGCGCTTTGAGAACCAATATCGAAATGTGTTGTTAGTGGAGCAACCAAATGGCGACTTTGCTGACACCATGATGCGTCAATTCTTATTCGATGCGTTCAGAAAACCGTTGTATGAAAAGTTGACAGCATCCAGTGACGCTCAGATTGCTGCAATTGCAGAAAAGTCCCTGAAAGAAACACGTTATCATTTAAAACATACATCCGAATGGATCATTCGCTTGGGCGATGGCACAGATGAATCCCATGATCGCGCACAGAAAGCGTTAGACAATTTATGGCGTTATACCAATGAGTTGTTCTATGAAACGGAAGAAGCGAAGTCATTAGTAATGGCAGGAATTGTACCCCCAATGAGTGAAATTAAAATTCTTTGGAAGCAAACCGTTGAAGCAGTCTTCACGGAAGCAACATTGGTCATCCCAACAAATAATTGGCAATTTGAAGGCGGTAGAAGAGGCGTTCACTCAGAGCATTTAGGTTATTTATTGGCTGAATTGCAGTACATGCAACGCGCTTATCCAAACATGAAATGGTAACAAAGGACACCATTCTTTCATGGTTGGAGGAAGTGTGTGACCCGGAAATTCCTGTTTTGTCTCTTTCTGATTTAGGTGTTCTTCGAGGGGTCTCTTACCTGAACGATGAATGGGTGATCACCATTACACCAACGTATAGCGGATGTCCGGCCATGAAAACGATGGAGGATGACGTCCTTGCGAAATTGAAGGAACACGGCATTTCAAATGTTCGCGTAGAACTCGTTTTATCTCCAGCTTGGACAACCGATTGGCTTTCAGAAGAAGGACGTCGAAAATTAAAAGCCTTTGGCATCGCTCCCCCTGAAGATGAGGTGGATAAAAGCGTGCTTTTTGCCGCGCCAACTATTGTTCCTTGTCCTAAATGTGGATCACGCGAAACAAAAATGGTTAGTCAATTTGGAAGCACAGCCTGTAAAGCGCATTACCAATGCCTCTCTTGTTTAGAGCCTTACGATTATTTTAAATGCCTGAAATAACTCAGGCATTTTTTTTATTTTACTACTATGTATTGCATAATACAAAGTAAAACATATATCTTTGTATAAAATATTTCCAAATGAACGTTGAAAATACACAGTCACAAATGCGCAAAGGCATACTCGAGTATTGCATATTGAGCATTTTGGACAAAAAAGAAGCGTATCCTTCCGAAATCTTGGAAAGACTGGACTTAGCTCAATTGAAAGTAGTAGAGGGAACGATATATCCCTTGTTGACGCGCTTGAAAAACATGAAATTATTGGAATACCGTTGGGCGGAATCAACTTCTGGTCCACCAAGAAAATATTATACCATTACGGCGGAAGGTAAAGCATTTTTAAGCGAGTTAGAACGCACTTGGACGGAACTGCAACAAGCGGTGAGTCACATTACAACTTTATAAAACACAGATTATGAACAAAACAGTTTCCATTCATTTACAAGGTGTTCCTTTTATTTTTGAGGAGCAAGCGTATGATCGTTTGAATGCCTATTTGCAACGGTTAAAGCAAGTTCTTCAAAAAGAAGAGGGGAGTGATGAGATTCTACAGGACATCGAATTACGCATGGTTGAATTAATTCAGCAGCAATTAACTCCTTTTAAACAAGTGGTTGAGCTTGCCGTAATTGAGCAAATCATCGAGAAATTGGGTCAGCCGGAGGATTTCTCTGATGACACTTCGTCCACAACTGAATCCACTTCCGTATTGCACGATGATTCGGTGGAAAAACGTTTGTTTAGAGATGGAGATCGCGCGATGATTGGTGGTGTTTGCGCTGGTGTGGCGGCCTATTTCAATGTGGATGTTGTCATTATTCGTGCCATTTACATTTTTACATTTTTAACATTTGGCATCGGATTTCTACTTTACATCGTGCTTTGGGCGATCATTCCACTGGCAAAAACAAGTAGCGACAAACTACGAATGAAGGGTCAACACGTAACCATTGAAAACATGAAGTCCGAGTTAGAAGATGCCGCCAGCCGCATCAAAAAAGGAGCGAAGGAATTCAAGGTGAATTCGGGCATTCAGTCAACCGTTGGCGGCGTTTTGCGTATTATTTCTGTGATCATAGGGATTTGGGCCTTACTCTTTGGTACTGGAATTTTCGTTTGTGCCATCATCTTTTTCTTTGTCAATCCCGACATCATTCCTGCGCAAATCAACGGACGTTTTATGTCCTTCCAGGATTTCGGTGGATTATTGTTTGAATCTGCGGCGCATGAATCTTATTTCTACATGGGAATTGGTTTAATTTCAATCGCCCTAGTGGCTCAATGTTATTTGTTTGGCATTCGACTTATTACGCAATTCAAAGCAACCTATTTAAAATTATTGACCGGCATTTTTGCTGTTATACTGGTAATTGGAGTGGTTCTGGTTTCCTTTGGTGGCGTTCAAATTGGACGATCCATGGCAATATATGGTGAAGTAGAAAAAGAAATTGCCGTTATTCCAGGGAAGGAGTTGTTGTTGGAAACCAAATCCATTGAAAGACAATTGATCAATGGATTCAAAGTAAAAAGTAATGGTGATGAAGGGGTGGTCACCATCAAAAATGGACGTGTTTACCTTCATGGAATTGAATTGGTGTATACACAGTCAAGTGATTCCCTGTTCCACATTAAACAGGTCAATGATGCACAAGGACGGACCCATGAATCAGCCTTGAAAAAAGCGCGCAACATTCGTTGTAACTTTACTTTTGTAGATCAACACATGTTGATAGAGACGATGTATTCTTTCCCAACAACAGACAAGTTTCGCGATCAAAACGTGCGATTTATGATTGCCGTTCCGGCAGGTGGAAAGATTGTTTATGACAAGCAACAAGTGTATCCAAGAATCAAGGAAGAAAGTGATTATACGGAGGAAACCTATCAGCATGGATATATTTCCAATGATGGGAACTATTCCAATTGGTAAGCTACAGTTTTAATTTGCTGATCATTCTACCCGCATCCAACCAATAGATTAATTTGAAGGACAAACTATTAACAGGACCGTTGGCTAATGTGTTTTGTAAATTAGACCAATAGTTTTCTTGTACCTGTTTATCTGAACTGAAGATGGAATTTTTCCAAACGATGTTAAATTCACTACTTGGTTGGAATACCCAACGGTATTGGAAGTCGATTGTGAATGCATTGAAATTGATGTTATAGGCGGATGCACCTTGACTGTTTAATCCAGCATAAGAGCTAACAGGGTCTATTAATCCTTGTTCGTTTAATTGTCCAAAATAATGGTAATTTATGGTTGAACGGTAATGTCTTAAACGGAAGGTAATTCCCATGCGGTTGGTGAGAATGTAATCCAAGGAAACAAATTGCGTGGTATTGATGCGATCACGGTTCCCAAAAATAATTCCTGAAGGTAAGTTCACCGGCTCATCAAATGGCACAGCATATCCTTCACTGTTTTGCTCAAAGTCTTGTCCCCAATTATAAGTCATGAAAATAAAATCGGTAAATCGAATGCGCGGACTAAAGTAATAACCATATTCTTTCCAATTCCCACGTTGAACAATGTTGTAATTTAAACCGGCGTCCAAGGCTATACGTTTCTGATAGTTGGAAGATACCCACCAACTGAAATTATACGTTTTTGGACGAAGAAAATAAGCACCCCAAATCCTGGGTTCAAAATAGTCGTAATTTTTAGTCAGGGTGTTGTTGTTTCCAAATCCAGTAGCATTAAAGGACTTTGATACCAACACGAATCCTAAATTGGAATATGTTCCAACATAGTTATTTGGAGCGTATAAACGCATGCTGGAAACGGAGCCGTTCACAATGATTTTCGTTAATTGCTTCGATTTTGGCTTGAAATTGCGGTAAGCACCCGATGCTTCGATAATGCGTTTATTGTTGTTGTAATTGAATCCGAGGTCATTTGGGTCGTACTTATCCGATTCTTCTAAATACCCAACACCGTAAATCCATGTCCCGCGTTGCTTGCGCAAGTTTAAATTGTAATTATATCCAACGTTCGAAGTCAGTCCCCTTTGCACCGAAACAGTTGTCTTTCCGTTGATATTGAACTTGTTGTTTTTTGTGTTTGCGTTAAAATTTAATCCACTCACATTGGCATCGTAGAATTCACCGGATCGAAGAACACTTGTATTCGTAAATGTGACGGAACTATTGTTTTTCAAGTTTTGATCTAATACGAAAACATTGTAATTCGTGAGCGGTGAAATCATGACTTGTCTTTCCATACCACTATCGTAATTGACTGCAGTTCCGTATTGCGGTGCATTCACAGCGTTAAAGACTCCAATTCCCAGTCCATTTTTCATGCGTCCAGAGAATTTTGTGGCATTATATAATTTGGATGCAAGCGGGACATTTTTCAAATATTCATCCGGATTCAACATCGTTGTAATCACTTTTCTCGGTGCTTGGATACCAATGCGTCGACTGTAAAAGAGTCCGGCCTTGTTAAAAAGTTCCGTTCCCTCTGTAAAAAACTGTCTATTTTCGTTGAATTGCACTTCAAATGGACTCAAATTCAAGACTTGTTGATCAAAAACAACTTGACCAAAATCAGGCACTAAAGTCACATCCAGCGTGAATGCTTCGTTCACACCATATTTAATGTCCATTCCGCCATTAAACGAACGTGTCCACCCGAAGGTACCATCGACTTTCGGTATGCGATCGAGGTAAGATGAAATATAGGGCATTAGCGCTAGTCTTAAAGGCGGTTGAATGCCGGAAATTCCAACAACATCGCCATTTTCAATTAAGAAGTTTTCTAAATCTGGATTAACCTTTACCCAAGTGGATTCCTCGCGGTATCGGGAAATGTCACGTGAGAAATTGACGCCCCAACTTTGAATGTCCTTCTTGGGAAAGCGAATGGCGCTGTATGGGATGCGTATTTCGACTATCCATGAGTTCTCCGTTATGGAAACGGCGCTGTACCAAGCCAAGTTTAATTCACCAATGTAATTGCTTCCCGTGATTTTCGCGTCAATTTGAACACCTCGACTGGTGACTCCAAAGTAAAATCCATTTTGATCGTCATTGTAAGTGTCCAAATACACTTGAAAAACATCCAAATTTGGATTGTAATCGTCGCGAAGCGAGAGGACATTTGAAATGGAATCGGGATCATCGTAGCAAATGGCGCTGATGTACAAGGCATCATCGTTATACACCATTCGAACTTCGGTTTTTTTTCTGGCTGGATTTCCTGGATACGGTTTTAATTGGGTGAAAGAATGAACTGCGGATGCAGTTTGCCATGCTTTTTCTTTCAATTGTCCATCTACGTGCATTTCTTCTTCAATTCGAAGCGCCTCTATTTTTGCCTTGGATTCAGTAGACTGCTGTCCAAAGATCGATAGAAAAGGAATCAAAGTGAAAAGGAAAAAGCGAAGTTTCATGCGCTGCAAAAATACAGCAATTTTTTATTTTCCCATGCGCGCAACAACGTGCAGACACTCCTCATGTCGTTCAAATGTCGCCCATACTTTACAATCGCATTTAAAGCGATACAATATGGAAGCGCTTAACTGTTGTAAATAGTGCAGTTCACACTCCGAAAGTGGCTTTGAAGCAATAAAACGAGAAAAGGAAAAGTCAAAACTATTGCCGTTTAAATGTGGACTTCTTCGAACGGCAGTTCGATTTCTGCGCACCAGTTTCGATACAGTATAGTGTGTGCGCGTCATGGAAGTGACCAATAATTTTGTTCCAGCAAGAGGGGTGTTCATCAAGGAATCTTGAAATGCGGCACCAATTTCGTTTAAGATTTTTTCAGCGTAAGGTGTCAACACAGCATATGAATAGTTAAACGTGTCCAAGGTATATCCTTGATTTTCGCTGACTAATTTTAATTTTCCGAAGCGAATCATTCGTTGAATTCCCTTTTTATCAGCCGAAGGTTTTACTCCCTGTTTCACCGAGCGATCCATGTATTCACACAATCGATTATTTAACTTCAAGGCGATGTTTTCTCCATCAAATTTTGCACAATTGAAAACAGAAGAAGTCTGTTGCTGTGATGATCGGCTGAATCGGTTTGAATGCTGAGGCTTTAAAAGCCCGAATCCAACCAGGACAAAACTAATCGTAAGTAAGCTAAAGGAAAAAAACTTCATGTTACTACAAAATTAAAATAATCTTCAAGCTGAGAATGAAAATGCTTGCTTAACTTTGTGTCGTGAGTGTATTTGATAATTTAAGAGCTCAATTGGAGCAACTAGACTGGCCGAACGTGTACTTATTTAAGTTCATTGTTCCGAACGACAACGAACATATGGCACAAGTAAGTGCTTTGTTTGATGAGCAAGCGGATATTTCCTATCATCAATCAGGCAAAGGAAACTATGTCAGTGTCAGTGTGAAGGAAGTCATGCTTTCTGTTGAAGCCATTATCGAAATCTACGAAAAAGCTGCTCAAATTAAAGGTGTAATCTCGTTGTAATGGAAAGAATAATTGAATTTTTGGTGATTACCCTGTTGATTTTGGTTGCAATTATCGCCTATCGTTACCTATTGAAATATTTATCGAGAGGCAATGTAAATCAGGCCTTATTTTGCGAATTGTATTCATTGGATCACGAACCGGCTTCTGGAATCGTCAGTTTTTACTTTGTCTGTCCAGAACTGACTCACGTGAGCTTTAACATTTGGAAAGGAGATGAAATTATTCAACAATTGACGAGTAAGGAGTATGAAAAAGGTGGGCACCTATTGAAATTTCAAACCGATGAAATTGAAAATGGGGTGTATTATTTTGGCATTGAAACGGCCAAGCAAAAAACGCAAAAGCGTTTCACTATCCAGAATTAAGATTCGCTTTTTGGTTTCTTCACTTTGATTCTTGTACGGTGACCAGAAATCTTATATTTCGATTTATCAAAGTTACTTTTGTACCCGTCCGTTTTTTCAATTCGGTAGGTCAAACCAAGGCTGTATTGCATATAATCTGAACTCTTAAACAAATCCGTTAATCCTAATTTCAAGGTTCCCTGTGCTTGAAGTCCAAGTTTACTGCTCATCCAAAAGGTACATCCAACCGTGAAATTGGCTGTTGGAGAAAATGCCTTCGCTGTATTACGTCGGTCTGAAGTTCTCAAGGTCATGCCTAATCCTGTTCCAAGGTAAGGATCTAATACTCCTCTGCCCAATTGTTTGTAAAATGAATATTTCAATGCGAAATCCGTGGAAATCATACTTCCTGTGATTCCCATAGAGTCGTTCACTAATTTCGTCGGATCATATTTTTGATAGCCAATGGCACCTTCAGCACTCCATCCATTGTAAATGTATTTATCTACAAAGATGCGGGATGGATATGGTGCACTTTGGAATTGCGAACTAGACAAAGGATTTAACTCATAACCATCATCATCGGTTAACAACCAAGACGCTCCAAATTGCCAAGCGTAATTATCGCGGTTGGTCATTTTTTTTGTCGGTTGAGCGATGCTTGTTCCAACAAAACAAAAGAGAAAGAAAAGAGAGAGAATACGAATTGTCATGTGTTATTTGTTCTAAAACAAAAGTAATTAAATAATAAAGCCGATTTCTTTTCTTTTTTTCAATGAATTGACAAGCAATTGTGTATTTCTCATTCAAGGAGAATGCCTAATTTTGAGACGGATATGGCAAAGGTCAAGAAATACGAATTGGTTTTAGAAGATGAGACAACATTAGAAGTATTTGGAATCTCCTCTGCATTTGCTGATTACCGCTTGGCTTGGGAGTTAAATCAACGTTTTGATGTTAATTTAGTTAAATCGAATGAAGACTTTGAAATCCGCCATCAAAAAACAAAAGAGATTCAATCGTTTCGTTATTTTTCTTTTTTCGATGAGGAAATGTTAACGCGATTCTATTTGATAAAAAATAGACAGGATGCAGGTATTTTTCACGCCGAACGTCCAATGATTGATTTTTTTCTTGTGCTTCGTGAAAACTATAGCATGAAAAAAGAGGAATTGATGCAAAAACTAAGACAGATCAATGGATTAGTGGCTGTATTCGATTTCCCGCCAGATGAATTTGAATTGATTGAATACTTAACAAGTTAGTATGAAAAAAACAAAGATAGTTGCGACCATGGGTCCTGCTTCTCTTAAACGAGAAGTATTGAAAAACATGATGTTGGAAGGATTAAACGTTTGTCGTTTGAACTTCTCCCATGGATCTTATGACGACCATGCTGGTGCAGTGGAAATGATTCGTTCCTTAAACGAAGAACTTGGATTAAACGTGGCTATTCTTGCGGATTTGCAGGGACCGAAAATCCGTACAAATGAAATGGAAAACAATGGCGTTCCGTTAGAAAATGGACGTGAAATCTTGTTGGTGGTGGACAAAGTCGTTGGGAATTCCGATCGTTTTTCCATCAACTACACCTTATTGCCGCGCGAAGTGAAGCCAGGGGAACGCATCCTGTTGGATGACGGGAAAATTGTTCTGGAGGTACGTGAAACGGATGGTAGTTCCACCATTCGTTGCGAAATCATTCAAGGCGGCATTTTATCCTCTAAAAAAGGGGTAAATTTCCCAAATACGAAAATATCAATGCCTTCTCTTACGGAGAAAGACATCGCAGACTTAGCATTTGCCTTAGATCATAACGTTGATTGGATTGGACTTTCGTTCGTCCGTTCGCAAGAGGATATTGTGGATTTAAAAGCGCGCATTGCTGCAAAAAATCATCATGCGAAGGTGATTGCGAAAATTGAAAAGCCAGAGGCTTTAGAAAACATTGATGGCATCATCGCGGAAAGCGATGGACTCATGGTTGCAAGGGGAGATCTTGGTGTGGAGGTTCCATATCAAACCGTTCCTTCCATCCAAAAAATGCTCATTTCTAAGTGTATTTCTTCCGCAAAACCAGTCATCGTTGCTACGCAAATGATGGAGTCTATGATTGCCAATTTGACGCCAAGTCGTGCGGAGGTAAATGATGTGGCAAATGCCGTGCTCGATGGTGCGGATGCCGTGATGTTAAGCGGGGAAACTTCTGTTGGAAATTATCCAGTTCAAGTCATTCAAACCATGTCGAATATCATCAAAGAGATGGAAAAACATGGAGCGATGTATAACAAAGAAGAAATGCCGGTTAAAAACAGTGATCGTTTCATTTCTGATTCCATTTGTTTTAATGCTTGTCGTTTATCCCAACGTGTAGAAGCAAATGCCATCATTACGATGTCTTTTTCTGGATACACCGCCTATAAAATTGCGTCACAGCGTCCGAATACGCAAATTTATGTATTCACCAGCAACCGAAAAATATTAACACAATTGAATTTAGTTTGGGGAGTTCGTGCATTCTTCTACGACAAACGGATTTCTACCGATCATACCATTGCGGATATTAAGTATTTTATGAAGTCGGAAGGCTATTTATCCGTTGGTGATATTGTGATCAACATTGCATCTATTCCATTGGAAGATCTTGGTGCGACGAATATGTTGAAATTGAGCTACGTCGATTAATTTTCGGCTGATTCATCTCAAAAAAAATGCTTAACTTAAAGTAAAGAACAAGTGAGATGGAAAAAAAATGGGTATTTCAACCAAGTGTTGAAAATGAAATAGTTCGAGAATTAGCTGAAAAATTAAACGTTGAATCCTTCGTTGCTAGATTGTTGGTCCAGCGTGGACTCCAATCAGAGGCTGCTGCGCGCGCCTTTTTTCGTCCAAGCATCGACGATTTGCACGACCCTTTTCTCATGAAGGACATGGATCGCGCCGTTGCTCGGATCAATCAAGCGATTAAAAACAACGAAGGAATTTTACTCTTTGGTGATTACGATGTTGATGGAACAACAGCTGTTGCACTCATGTATGAGCAATTACTTCCATTTCATGCGCATATTCAGTATTACATTCCGGATCGATACAAAGAAGGCTATGGATTGAGTCAACAAGGAATTGACTTTGCCTTTACCGAAAACTGTGGACTCATCATCACCTTAGATTGTGGAATCAAGTCCAATACTTTAGTCGAAGAGGCGAAAAAAAGAGGAATCGATTTTATCATCTGTGACCACCATCAACCTGGAACGGAGTTGCCAGATGCGATTGTATTAGACCCAAAACGAGTCGATTGCTTATATCCTTTCAAGGAATTGTCTGGATGCGGTGTTGGATTTAAATTGATGCAAGCCCTCTTTATCGATCATGGACAACGCTTTGAAAAATTATTTGAAAGTTTGGATTTACTCGCACTGAGTATTGGCGCGGATATCGTTGCTGTTACAGGTGAGAACCGCATTCTGTGTCATTACGGATTGCTTCAGTTGAATCAGCATCCAAGATTGGCGTTCCAAGAATTGCTCACTTTGGCAGGAAAGAAACTCCCGTTATCGCTTACAGACGTGGTGTTTGTCATCGCTCCAAGAGTGAATGCGGCTGGAAGAATTCGCAGTGGTAAAACTGCTGTTGACTGGATGCTTTCCTCAAATGAAGAGGAGATCAAACAATTGGCTCAAGAAATCCACGACGACAATACCCTTCGCCGGACAATTGATCAAACAATGACCGAGGAAGCATTGCAACAAATCTCAGCGGATGAGACGCATCCATTGCGTTTCACGAATCTGGTCTTTCAGGAAGATTGGCACAAAGGCGTCGTTGGAATTGTCGCTTCGCGCATCATGGAAACGCATTATCGTCCAACAATTGTACTCACCTTGTCAAATGGACTTGTAACCGGTTCTGCGCGCAGTGTGGGTGCCATCAATTTATATGAAGTATTGGAAGCTTGTGAGGGACATTTAACGCAATTTGGTGGACACCATTACGCTGCCGGATTAAGCTTGTCCATGGAAAACTTGGATGCATTTCGAGAAGCTTTTGAAAATGAGGTCCAAAATCGACTGAATGGAAAAGCCATTGAAGCGGTGCAGCACATCGATGTGGAAATTGATTTGAACGACATTCAAACGGAGTGGAACGGCAGACTTCCGCGCATCAAAAAAATCTTGGATGCATTTGAACCCTTTGGTCCGGGAAACATGAAGCCTGTTTTTTGCACGAAGGAATTGTACGCAACAGATGCCCGTATCTTGAAAGAAAAGCATTTGAAATTGCGTGTTGTTCAATCAAATTCAACGTTGGCATTTGATGCCATTGGATTTAATTTGGCAGAGAAGGATGAATACACTTTGAAAGGAATGCCTTTTGACATGGCATATACGCTAGAAACAAATGAATTCAATGGCAAAACCAATTTGCAATTCAATATAAAGGACATTCGCGCCTCCGAATGATGATTTTCACGTAAATTTGAACACGATGTTTACAGGAATTATAGAAGAAATAGGATTGGTGACGGAGATACGTCAGGATGGAGGGAATGTTCATTTCACCATTCAATCCAACTTAAGCAATGAATTGAAAATCGACCAAAGTGTTGCACACAATGGCTGTTGTTTGACGGTTGTTGAATTGAGTCCAGATCAACACACCGTTACAGCGATTCACGAAACCTTACAGAAGACCAATCTCGGATCCTGGAAGGTTGGTTCGAAAATCAATTTAGAGCGCTGCATGAGTTTAAATGGACGTCTCGACGGACACATTGTTCAAGGACATGTTGATGGACTAGCACGCTGCGTAGCAATCACGGACGAAAATGGAAGCTGGCGCTATCGATTCTCCTATGAATCATCCTTTGTTACCGTTGAAAAAGGTTCGATAACCATTAATGGTACAAGCTTAACAGTGGTTGATTCCGAAGATCAGTCTTTTGCAGTTTGTATTATTCCATACACGTATGAGCACACAAATTTCCACACCTTAGTAGTAGGTGATGAGGTAAACTTGGAATTTGACATTATTGGTAAATACGTTGCTCGATTGATGAACCGCTAATAAAAGTGTAGCGCGATTGTTTGAACATGTGTTTGGCTTTTTAACACAACAAATTTTGCTTGGTCATAGGAAGGCGGACCAAAGCTTCCCATCGCATTATTCGAGAAAGCAAATCCTTCGGTTGGAATTCCCAACCAATTTTGGTCAATTTGCTGATTATCATTTTCGTCATGAAATACACCAAACGCATAGGTCCCCGCTGGAATACTATCTAAGGTGAAGCTCATCGTTGATTGTGCGGGAGTTAAACTGAGGGATGTATATACTTGTGCTGGGTCATTGAAACTCGCTGAATTATTGTAAAGAGCAAAATTGATCTTGCCATTTGTATTTTGCATTCCGGATAAATTCACTTGGATTTTCCCAAGTGTATCAACCACATTGTTTGTGTTATCAGGCGGAAGATTGATCGCAGGTGGAGTTACCTTATCCTTTTTACAGGAAAAAAGCATCAAACTAACTAGGAAGGGGAGGAGGTAAATTCGTTTCATGTTCCCAAATTTTATTCGTTAAGTTACGCAAAAATCAAACAGAATTCAAGAAAAACTAAAAAAGGCGGATGAGTGATCATCCGCCTTTCCTTTGTTTTGAATATTCTTATTTAATGCCTAAAGCCTCTTTCGCCTTTGCATCTGTAGGGTCAATTTGAAGAATCATTTCATAAAAGGATTTTGTTTTAGTTAAATCTTTCGCCTCTGATTTTGCATAGTAATCACACAAGTAACGACAAGCTTCTAACATCATTCCTTTATTTGATGGTTTCACACGATCTTCTGGTTTCACCAATTCAATGATTTTCTCATAATACGGTTGCGCCGCCCATCGTTCATTTTTCGAATCTAATTGGAAATTAGAACGTGCTCTCCATAAGTATGCTGGAGCATAGTTTGGAGAAAGTTGAATAACACGTGCAAATGTTGAATCAGCTAAGACATAATCTTTGGTCCCAGAATAGATTGCTTTACCAAATTCATATTCTTCTGCAGCTGTTAGCGGAATCAATTTAGCGCGCATGGTGTATAATTCAATGGCTTTGTTGAAGTTTTTTGCTTTGAAGTACTTGCTTGCCAACTCAGCTGTTAGCTCTTTAGCTGCGATGTCATTTACCTTGATGGCTTTTTCAAATTCCAACATTCCTAAGGAGTCTTTTCCTGCTTTGTAGTACAGTGATCCCCTTGTTTTGTAATCTAAATAATTAATCATATTACTCGGAACAATGGCAAAGAAACGATTAGAAGCTTCAAGACCTTTACTGATCGCATTGCTGTCCACCGTACACTCCAGATATGAAAATGCTAGCATACGCTCTGTGTAAAAGTTAGAGAAATTTTTAGCATTTAATTTGGTTACCTCTTCAATTGTTTCACAGTATTGTTTTGCATTGAAAAGAGCGGAAGTATATAAATAACGTGCTTCCATGTTGTTATTTAAATTCAAGTATTTTTGCCAATCATCGATGGCTGCTTTTTTCTTTCCAAGTAGCATGTTCAATTCTGCATTTGCTCGGTAAGCAGGTGCATAAGTTGAATCTTTTAATTTAGCGTCTTTGTACATTTCAAGCGCTTTTTCGGGATTTTGAGCTGCCTGATAAATTTTGGCTACGCGAACAATCCCACGAGCTGATTTAGGGTTGATATCCAATACCGCTAAGTAGGCTTTAATGGCAGCGCTCGCGTTGTCTTGGGTTTTCGCATACAAGGCATCCCCTTTGATCAATAAGTTGTCTTCGTTTTTTGGATCCTTTAAAATCGCTTCTTCAATAATCAAAATGGCCTGGTCTAAATCTTTGTTATCAGATTTAATGTAGGTTTTAGCCATTCCACGAATCACTTCTGCACGTTTTACCTTGTCTTTTTTTGTTAAAGCCAAGGCTTTCTCGAATTCTACTTTCGCTTCAGCCGTTTTCCCGGTCATCCAAAGTACACGCCCGTATCCAACATAAGGCATTGCCTTGATTTTGTCCACTTCATACCCTTTGTTCCACATCATTTTCGCAGAATCAGCGATCCCTTTTTCGAAATAACAATCTCCATAGTAAAAGTAAATTTCACCATTCATTGGATCGGCGTTCACCAATGCGGCGAATTCTTTTAAGGCATCAGCATAACGTTCGTTATCTGTTTTATAAATCGCATCTTTCAAGGTTTGACCGAATGTCAAGCTAGAAAAAAATGCCGCTCCGATTAAAAATAAGGTTTTCATTTTATTGGGTTTTAAAAGTGCTAATCAATTTGCTTGCCAAAAATAGCTTTGTTTTGTGGCATGACAAAAAAAACATCTGAGATTTCGAAAAGATTTATTAGATGGGATTCATTTGAATGAGTCTAACTGGATTATTTGCAGGAACTAATTCGGATTTGTGAATGAGCATTTGGCCTTTTTCACCAACCATGAAATTTTGGAATCCCGTATTTAATCCTGCTCTGCTTCCTTTGTTGATCATCCATACATCTCGAATTAATGGGTATTCCCTTGTATAAATAAATCCATTTATTGGTTTGAAAGACTCTGAATCTTCTGTAATTTTCACATCCATTACATGGATACCATCTAAGAAATTTAACACTTCAAAATCTTCTTGATCAGAAATCCAATTTAATCCAATGACGCCAATGGCATCTTTGTTTTTCTTAACGTAAGCTATAACTTCTTCGTTTGAATGTGCGGCAAAAACGTTGGTTCCCAATTTTTTCGTTTGGAGCATTTCAGTTAAATAATTGTAATTAGCTGAATTTTCCTGATCAAAAACAATGGTAATTGCTTTTTTACTCGAAGGCCATACACTGGATTTATCGGTGAGGTACTTTTTTAATTGAGCGATGCTGATTATGGTGTCATTATTTTCGGGATTCACGATGAGTGTAACAGCATCAAGTGCTATTCGCTCGCTCGTAACTTCAACATTTTTATTTTTTAAATACTTCTTTTCTGTTTTAGTAAAGTCCCGGGAAATCGCAATTGTTTTCACCTTATTTTCAAAAAATGACTGAATTATGTCATTTTCTGCCAGGTATTTCGCTGTGATTTTCGCTTTTGGATTGAGGCTTTCAAAGGTAGAAATACTGGTTTCAAAAAGTGGTTTGAACGACTCTTCTACATAGATAGTCGCCTTTCCACGTCCATGGGTTTCTTTGACATATGCCAAGGGATTTTGCGGGGAGTCGCAACTTTGAAGGATGGATCCCAATCCGACAGTTAGTAAAAAAATCAATCGTTTCATACTAGTCTTTATTTTGTTTGAGCAGTTTAAAATCTTTGTAAATGCGGGAAAAGCGATATGTAGCATACAGAACGAGGATGCAAATCGTGACTATTCGTTTCCATCCTGACAGGTAGGGTAAAATGTCTTGAACTGCGAGCATTCCTGCGAAAATCAGTGCGACAATGACTACCAGCCCACCGGTAATACTTTGAATCATAGTTGTTTTCATAGTGGCAAAAAAAAATCCCCAATCGAAAGTTCTATTGGGGATCTGTATGTAAATTGAATGATTAATTCGTTTCAAATCTGATTGGAATTCGCACATAGCAACGAACATCGCGTCCGGCATTTGATGCAGGTTTCCATTTTGGCATTCTGCTAATCACGCGAAGCGCTTCTTTGTCACAAGCTGGACACTCTTCCAACTTTGATTCAACCACTGGATTAGAAACAGTTCCGTCTTTTTCAACGACGAAGCGAATGATTACACGTCCATTTACTCCGAGGTCTGCTGCTTCTGCTGGTGGACGAATGTTATCGTTGATAAATGCGTCAATATCGCCATTAAATTCAGCTTCTACTTCTACCCAAGTTTCGATTGGTTCTACGACTTGTTGTGTTAAGGCAGGACCTCCTGTAGGAGCGTCAACAGCTGATTCAAAACTTTCATCTGTTCCGTCTTGGTTTTGTGCACCTGCACGCTCGTTTTCCATTTGAGTTTGCGTTGGAATTGGGTCATCTACCGGATCATCTTCCACTACTGGTGGTAAAAAGGCCGTCATTTGTTCCAATTTTGGTGGCGGAGGTGGTGGTGGTACAATTGGTGGTGGATCTTCTTGTTTTTGTTCTAGCATTGTCAAGTTTTCCCCATTGTCTTTTGGAAGAACTATTTCTTCTTTCGGAAGGCGTTTGATTAATTCAGAGATACCAAAAGATAATCCAGCGAAAAGCACCAATCCAGCCATAATCATTACCATGCGCTTGTTGTAGCTACTTCTAAGTACATACGCACCATATTCTTTATTACGGTGAGCAAATACGACTTCATTTCTCGTGTTTGATGTTACTTGCTGCCATTTACGAGCAGTTAAATAGTCAAGGAGAGAAAACCCTGTGACTAAAGCAACGATGACATAGAGGACTTCCATACGAATTAATTTTTAAGTTTTTCTTTCATCAACTGCAGCTCTCCTGGTGTAATGTCAACTGGTGCAATTACCCCGATTTCTGCAATCTTCAATTCATCCACTAGGTCTATGAAGTTTTTACATAGCGCTTTTTCATCTGTTTTGATCAGTACTTTCAATGCTTCTTTTTCTCCTCTGAGTTTTTCAAGCGTTGATAAATACGTACTGTCATTGATTTCTTTACGCTTCAGTTTTTCATCTAGACCTTGCTTTTTAACTAAAACGTAATTATTTAACTTTCCTAACAATTTTCTTACACCTTTTTCTCCAGGACCAAAATCAACCTCTTTTAATTCCGTAATGGAACCATCTGCAGCCGCATGTCCTTTGAAATAATATTCACCTTGGTAGTAGAATATTTTATTTTCAGATAATAAGAAAGTGATCCCGTTGTTCATTTTAGGACCCTTTAAGGTTTTGTCTTCCGTTTTAGCAGGATATGCCAATGGTAACATTTTTGGCTTGCTAAATGTAGATGTCAAGACGAAAAACGTCAAGAGTAGGAACGCCAAGTCAACCATAGGCGTCATGTCTACACGAGTAGAGCTTTTCTTCGCTCTTTTCTTGCCTTTGCCGTGGCCGCCGCC
Source organism: Crocinitomicaceae bacterium (assembly GCA_024643725.1). Lineage (GTDB taxonomy): Bacteria > Bacteroidota > Bacteroidia > Flavobacteriales_D > Crocinitomicaceae > UBA952. The sequence continues at coordinate 29,948 of JAHEMJ010000007.1, forward strand.
ACCGCCTTCTGCGATTTCTGCCATGTCTGATTAATTAATCGGAGCTAATTCCGAAGAGGTTATGAAATTCAAGTTATTTAAGTTCAATTCCCTGAACACATTGATGACATCTTCCGCTTTTTTGTAAACAGTTTTAGAGTCCACACGAAGAATGAATTTCGGTTTAAAATCGTCCGCTTTCGGATTTTCGCCATTTAATTTAGCCTCCTCAAATGCTGTTTTACCAGTATTTAATGCTGCTACATTGGCAAAATTAATCCAATTGTATAATTCATTATTCGTAGTAGAATCCACTTGTATACCTTTTGTTTGGAAAGTGATGCGGTCATCCGCACCTGTATCAATGTAAGAAGGTAATTCTTGCATGGTACAACCAAATGTTGACATGAACGTGAACTTCCCGATTTGTTCATCCGAAAGTTTCATTTTGTACTTACCAAGCATATTGGTAAGCATTTCACGTCGCGCTTCTTCTCCTGACAAATTAAAGAACACTCGTCCATCGTGGTCAATTGTCACCATAATCACGTTCTCAGGAATAAATTTATCGCTGATACTGGAAGGTGTATTTACCGTAACGGGTTCACTTGCGCGGAAAGAAGCTGCCAACATAAAGAATGTAACAAGCAAGAATGCCAAGTCCACCATAGGCGTCATGTCTATGGACGGGGAACTTTTAGGTATTTTAATTTTTGGCATTGCTTGTTAGATTAAATGTTGGATCAACAATTAGTTAGATGCAGAGAAATCTTGAACAATCGTGAAGCTTGCTTCGTCGATGCTGTAAGTCATTGTATCAATCTTCGTAGAGAAGAAGTTGTACAAGATAATCGCTAACGTAGAAGCGGTAATACCGAATGCGGTATTGATCAAGGCCTCAGAGATACCAGTTGCAAGTGCAGCTGTATCTGGCGAACCTTTTGACATCGCAGCAAATGAACGAATCATCCCTAGTACCGTTCCGATCAAACCGATCAATGTAGCGATAGAAGCACTCGTAGAAAGTACAGCTAAGTTTTTAGAAAGCATTGGCAATTCTAATGCAGTAGCTTCTTCTAATTCTTTTTTCAAAGACTCTAGTTTTTGCTCTTTTGACAATGTGTTATCTCCATTGATGTGGTCGTATTTCTCTAATCCAGCACGAACTACATTCGCCAAAGATCCTTTTTGCTTGTCGCATTGTGCGATTGCAGCTTTGTAATCTTTTTTGTCCATGTGACCTTTGATCGCAGCGATAAATTTGTCTGTATTTCCTTTACCATTCGCTAATAATAATGTCACCAAGCGCTCGATAGAGAAGATGATGATGATTAAGTTCACTGCAACTAAGATTGGTACGATGAATCCACCTTTGTAAATTACACCGTAAAGGTTACCCTCCATTGGCTCTCCTGTTGGGTCACCGTCAACGAAGTTACTTGGATCCCCAAAAACTTTACTGTAAATCAAAGCTCCTGCAACTAAGGCAATAGCAATTGCGAGAAACGAAACGATTGCTGAAAATCCTCCGGCCGTCTTTTTGTTTTTGTTCATGATAAATAGATTTTAGTGTTTCTAATTTTTAAATTTTTCGAATGCCAAATATATAAAACTTTTGTTACTTCCTAAACTATCTTTCTTGTTTATAGACTAGATAAAGCATCATTTTTTACATATTTTTTCTCCTATTTGCATCAATATGATGCTTTAACGCAATGATTCCACATTTCTAACCGAAAAAACTTAACAAATTCTTAATGTAAGTTCATTGAAAATCGTTCACAGATGAAATGCTTGAAATAAAAAAAAAGCCCTGTTTTCACAGAGCTTTTTTAGTGAGGTCTCAAGCAGATTCGAACTGCTGTAGACGGTTTTGCAGACCGGTGCCTAACCGCTCGGCCATGAGACCATCAGGGTTGCAAAAATATGAAAATTCTCTTAATTCTAGAAAATTAATCGAGTTTCATTATTTTTTTTGACAACAACTCTCCTTGAATCCTTGCTGATACAAAGAAAACGCCATTGCCAAGTTCTTTGCCTTGCTCGTTGAAACCATCCCAATGCAGCGATTGAACGCCATTTATGCATGGTAATTTTCGAATCAACTCTCCGGAAGCGGAATAAATGTACACGTGATCATCTGCACTTAACTTTTTTGGAAGAGTGATGTCACATCCGTGATTAAATGGATTCGGACTAACTGAAATATCTCCGGTGATATTGTTGTAGTATTCTCCCACACTTGCATTCACGTATTGATTTAAATCGTAGTTCTCATCTCCATTTTGATAGGGCATGTAATGGAAATAGACCAAAAACATTTCATCCGTCGTATTGAAGCCACTGGAAACATTTTGAGGTGGATTATGCGGATTGTTCAAGTTGTTTGTGGTATTGTCATAGGTCGCCTCGCCTTTTAAGAAATAGCCATTTGGTACTTTTTGCATATGCTGGAAGAAATAGAAATCTTGCCACATAAAATTCCATTTTGGAACATTGACAAATTTGACGGTATCCATATTCGGTTTGAATGCATACGCTTTGATGTTTTTTCCAAGTAAGTGCATGTGAGGGAAAACAGAAAGCACGGAATAACTTGCCGGTAATCCTGTTGATCCTCCTGGGAATTGTGCTGTTAAGTTTGTCACTTGGTTGGCGGGTAAATTAAAGTTATTGTCTGCAATTAGAGGTCCTGCGGAAATTTGCCGGACACCTGTCGTTCCAACTGGATAAAAATGAATGATCACTTTCGTGCTATCGTAAGCACCATAACTTCCCATGGGATAATGCATGGTTAAATAGATACTCGATCCGGGACCTACATCAATCCCCAATTTGAGTGGATCAATAGAAGGCAAAATCATAGGAGTGGCACCAGGCGTGTAGCCAGTTACTAATTTGGTTGTGGCGTTACTTGGACTAGCACAATTCCCGCCAATCGTATCGGTATTTTCTGCACTGGTTGGATCAACATAAACTAAGGCGTGATGTACAATTTCTCGATTTCCTGGAACAACTTCCACCGCTTTGATGGTTCTGTTCTGTGTCAAATTTGTCGGAATCGAAAAACACACATAGTCATCATGGGTGAGTGCCTTACTCATGTAAGTTGGAATTTGAACGGTCAAATCGCCATTGCCAAGAAAGGTATTATTCGTGTATACCGGTGGAGGTGGAGTACTCGACGCATTTCCCTCCGGTAATCCGTTGTTCAACCAATTCAGAATGGTTGTTTTCTCCGCAGAAGTTAGGGAGCGATCGTGAAGGTATTGTTGGTAGTTATTATCAGGCGGCCACGGCGGCATTTCATTTTGGTTGATGCACTGATAGACTAATCCTGCCATGGCATTTACCTCATTAAAGGTCATGAGTGAATTTGGAGCCGCTCCTCCTGAATGGTGACATTTCGTGCATTTATCGTAGAAAATCTGAGCGACATCGCCACTCCATGTTTGCGCAGTGGAATGGAATCCAACTAAGATATTCGCAACGATTAAAAAACTTCTAAACTTCATGCGTACGGAGATTAATGTTGAATGATGAGTGGTTTCATGATGGATTGACCATTGGTCAAGTCAAGAACAACGAAATATGAACCTGTTGGCAGATGTGTTAAATCCAACTCGCTTAATGCCGTGTTGTTCAGGTAGTGCATTTTCCCGAGCATGTCCATGACTTTAATGGATTGAATGCTTGACCCATCCGCAGAAATGTGAATCAATCCAGTAGATGGATTTGGATAAAGCTGAATGGACATTACCTCTTCTTGAATCCCTGAACTCGTACAAACTTCGTTCACGGGGCTACCATCACAATAATTAATGGCATACAAATTTACTGCTTGCATTGGAGCATTCTCTGGTTGTAACATGGTTTCTGTGCAACCCAATTGTTTCACTAAGAAATCTCGAACGAAACGGATGCTAGTATCCATGTAAGCTGCATTTGATAAATAGGGAACGTGTGGTGCGCCTGGGAATGTGTAAAATTGATTTTCAACGCCAACGGCACAGGCACGCTCGTGTAACATACGACTTCCATCTAAGTACATTAAAGGTGTTCCTGGATTAACCATTCCACGGTTGTATTTTACCGTTCCATCGGATGTCCCATGGAAAGAACAAAGCGGAACATCTCCAGCTTCTAACCAGCTGTATCTCGCTAAAGCACCGCAACCGTTAATCACTCCGTGAACCTTTGTAGAATAACCTGGATTTCCACTGTTCCCTTCTAATCCACCAAGGGATTGAATGGTGCTAGCGTTTAAGTAATCAGAGATTTCACATGGATCATTCAAATAGGCCACATGCAGAGCTGTAATTGCTCCAGCGGAACTTCCTCCGATAAAAATGTGATTGGTATCCACTTTATAGATGTTCGCCGTTTGACAATCCTTATAAAAATAGCGAATCGCGCCTTTTAAGTCTTGCACAGCACGAACAACCGCTTTCACAGCGTTTGCGGAATCGAACGGAAAGAATCCTAAACGGTAATCGATGCTGGCACATACATACCCTTTTTTAGCAAAACTTTCGGACCATGTTTTCACATCATTGTCTGTTTTAGATCCACCGATGAAACTTCCACCATGCACCCAAATAATTAAAGGACGCGCCAATTCAGTGTCCCCAGTCGGTTCGTAAAAGTCAAGTTTCAATTGACTGTTGGTCCCACTGAAGGTGTTGTTTTGACCATAGGTAATGTCACTCGTAACTGTGAAATTGGTAAATAGATCATAGGCATATCGGCCACTATTTCCACAAGGTGATTGTCCGAAGGCAACAACACTCAAGAGTAGGCTCAATAGAAAAGTAAAATTTCTCATAGGTTTTGTTTTAGTTTAAGGAAAACGAATGCCGTCGTATTTAAGGGCATTCACTTGGGGGATTGTTGAATGATATTTTAGGTTAATTGCTTTAATAAATTCATTTGCGAAGAGGGCATTTCCTCGCGGATTTAAATAAATTCCATCTAAGGAATACGCGCCTCCAGAGACAAATTTCGCGCTCATACTGACACCATTGTAAACAAATCCGTCTGATAACTTATTGATGAACTGATCGGTATTGACCAGTGCCAGATGGTATTGCTGAGCTAAATCACGAATGATGGCATTGTATGCATCGATTTTGTTTCGTAGGAAATTCAGTTCTTCCGAATCGAGAACGAACTCATCTCGAATCGGGAAAAGCACACCCATTTGATTGCATTTTACAGAATCCAATGGTAAACTCAGGAGTAACAATTCGTCGTCATGAATTTGACGAACGGCAAAGACATTCGCACTCGAATCCACCATCATGAAAGGATTTGATCCTTCCTGAAAATAGAATCCCAATGGATTGTAGATACTATTTAATGTGCCCGAATTGGCCGCATCTAAACTTAATCCATTCCAAGGAATAGTCGTGAAATAAGGCATTTGACTGACATCCGGAAGGGTAGCTACAACTCCTTTTGCACCGTGAAACGTTAAGTTAAAAAGAAGTTGCTCGTAGTATTGTTGAAATTCCAGTTCACTAGGCAATGTTGCATGTGTACCTCCTGATTTGGCGTAATCCAAGACATCTTCTAATCCGATATACAACTGAAAGAAACTGGCATTTCTAGACATGAGCTCATTCATCACACAAGCGGAGGAGGAAGATGACATGCGCTGAAAGAAAGCGTTCGTTGCGGATAGATTCGTATTCGTAAACTGATTTAATTTCAATCCGGGGATCCCGAAGACATCAAAGGGATGAGCGCTCTGAAAGATGTTCTGTGTTAAACACGAGATATCGCCAGTCGATGCGTCTCTTACGGGTGATAATCCACTCACGCCTTTACAATCTGTTTTGTAGCCTAAATGAAAGGGAGCAAGTCCGTTGACACTGATTCCAATGGATGAAGCATCCAAGAAAGGCACATTTGCCGGCTGCACGCCTAAGCATGTAAGTTGCGTTGCCAAGATATTTGCAAGTGAATTGACTTGATTTTCTTTGGTCAAACCATCGTTCATATATCCCCCCATTTGACCATCTCCGATGTACAGAACGGTGGTTAAATCCAATTCTCCTTTAGATGGATTGGGCACCTCGGATTTTGGATTGCAAGCGATTAACGCTAGTGCGCAAATACAACAACATCCTATGTAACGCAAGATCTTCATCACCATTTGTAGTTTAATGAAATTCCGGGTGCCAATGCAATGGTACGAAAAGTTCCATTCAATTGTGACTCCATGTTTTTATCCGTTCTTGTCAATTTCGTAGCATAAAAAGAAGCATCCAAAGAAAAATGTGCATTGAAAAGATAGCTCATTCCGAATGTCCCATAAAGGCGATTAGCATCAGGGGTTTCTGGTGTAACGAATCCAGATTGAACAGGGGTGAAGCCAAATCCACCACCACAACGAATAACGAGTTTTGAGTTTGGCGAGTAGGATGCACCGCCACGAAAGGCGAAAATGCTTTTGTAATTCCGAGCAGATTTTGTGTCCGAAAGTGAACTTGTATTTTGTGCATAATCAAAGGCGAGTGTATCGTAAGCCTTCCAATCGACATGATTGATGTCCAAAACAAATTTCCATTTGTCCGAAGGCTCAAATGACATTCCCACAGTTAAAACGCTTGGTAAGGGCAACGCGGCAGAAAAGGGACCATTAGGAAAATTACTAGCCAATGAACTAGGAACTGAAAAGCTTGCTTGTCCGTCGGAAACTGCCATCGATACTTTAGAGCGATAGGTTGCGCCAATGGAGAAACGGTGATTGACCTGATAAAGAACACCAAGGTTGTAACCAAATCCAAGTGCTTTTCCGGCGAGTTCTGCGTGACCGTAATTTCCTAGGCTATCTTGCACCGGAATGTCTTTTTGTAGGTTCACGCTTCCATGACTTAGAACAAATCCACCTCCAATTCCAAAACGTTCACTGATTCGGTATGAAAATGTTGGTTGGATGAAAATTGCTTTTAAAGAAAGCCTTGTTAAGGCAAAGCGACCGATCCAATTTGGCTCCCATTGCACGGTACTTCCGAACGGAGTGTAAATGGCTAATCCTGCGCTCAACGGTTCTAACTTATTTTTGAAGCGGTACAAACCATAGGCGGAAAAAGGCGTTCCAACCGGATTTTGTGTCGTAAACGTTTGCTGCGTCGCAGAATCTGTATAATGCACCGTGGCAAAAATAGGAGTTGTTGCTAAGTTGATTTCTGATTTATTTGCAAATGCGGCTGCTCCAGGATTAAAAAATAACGTGGATGCATCTGTATAAAGTGCGGTACCTGCGCAACCCATTCCTTGTTGTTTTTGTCCTTGAAAATTCACTTGAAATCCTTGTCCATACGCGTATACAGCGCAGAGAATAGTCAACGACAAAGTAAGAATATTTGTTAAAGATTTCACTATTTACACTTGGGTTGTACCAAATATATTAAATTTAGTCGACAAAACTTAATCCTTTCAAATGAAACCACTTAGACTTACTTCCATTCTTATTTTTATCCTTTCAACGTTTCAATTGTTCGCGCAGGACATGCCTGCGTATGTTCTTTACACGGGTTCGGGTAAGAAAACAACGTTTGACAAACTGGAAGATGCGACTGAAGGAAAGGAACTCATTTTGTTTGGTGAATTTCACGACAATCCAATAGCGCATTGGCTGCAACTAGAGTTGACCAAGGAACTATTTGAAGAAAATGGTTCCAAGCTTCAATTAGGATTTGAGATGTTTGAGCAGGATCAGCAGGCTTTGTTGAGTGCTTACCTGGATGGAAAATTGACCGAGAAACAATTCAAAGATACCATGCGTCTTTGGCCCAATTACGAAACAGATTATGCACCACTGATCGAATTTGCGAAGAGCAATAAACTGTATTGTGTGGCATCGAATGTGGAAAGAAAATATGCTTCTTTGTTATTCAAAAAGGGAAGAAAAGCTTTAGATACGTTATCCTCAGCAGTGAAAGCACAGATGGCACCAATTGATTTTGTGGTTGACACGAGTTTATCACAATACCGAGAAGTTTTTTCCATGGGCGGTCATATGGGCGTGAATATGGGTATGAACATGGTGGAATCGCAAGCATTCAAGGATGCAACGATGGCTCAATTTATTTTAGCGAATCCTGGTAGACAAACAGGAACGGTACATGTGCATTTCAACGGGGCCTTTCATTCCGATTTTCATCAAGGGATATTATGGTATGTTCAACAAAAAAATCCGAATATCCGCGTGTTGACCATTTCAACAGTGACTCAAGAAGATGTTCGGAAATTGGACAAAGAAAATGTAGGTCGAGCAGACTTTATTATCTGCGTGCCGGAGTCGATGACCAGAACTCACTAGGAGCTTAGTTTTTTGATGGTTGAAATCACGGTTCCCTGAATCGTTTGGGTTTCTAGTTCTGCCTCTAATTCAAGTTTTGTTGTTTCATCGATGACTTTCCCATTGATTCGTGTGATGCTATATCCTCTTTTAAGTACGTGAATGGGATCAAGGAATTGTACTTTTTCCGCGTATTGCGAAAGAGCTTGTTTTTCTTTCTCGAGGATAAATTTCAATTGTGGGCTGAGCAAGCGTTTTTTATGTTCGATTTCCTGGGAAAATTGTTGAATCAAACTTCTACTTTGATGTTGCACCTGATAGTGAACATGTACGAAACGATCTTTGGCACCTTGCAAGCGTTTGTTCACATCTTGGTGGAGCTTATTTGCCAAGGATAAAAGCAGCAATTGTTTTTGCGCTAAAAATCGTTCGCTTTGCAGTGAAATTTCCGCTTGCATTTCCGTTAATTCTAAATCGAATTCACGAAAGGTCAAAACGAGGAATTCGGCGAGTTGGGTAGGGGTGATTGCATTTCGAAACGCAATGAGTTCCGCAACCGTTAAGTTTGTGGAATGTCCAATCCCTGTCAAGACAGGCAAAGGAAAGGTAGCGATGGCTTTACAAAGCTCAAAATTGTTGTAGCAAGTCATTCCGACTTCGGCGCCTCCACCTCGGACAAGCACCACGATATCGAATTGCTCTTTTTTCTTTTCAATTTCGGCTAACGCTTGTCGAATGGACTGTACGGCTAAGTCACCTTGTACATATGCTTCGAACAGCGTTGTCTCAAAAAGGTAGTGATATGGATTGGAATGAAGAACTTGGTAAAAATCAGAAAGTCCTTTACTCGCATCACCTGAAATCACGGCTATTCGTTTTGGTAAAAGGGGGAATTCCTGCGACTGATTGGCGTTAATTAACCCTAACTTCTCCAATTTACGCAAGGATTCATCTCGTTCTCGTTGCAATTCACCAAGGGAAAACGATGGATCAATATCGAGAATTTGCAACGTGAGTCCAAAAGTTGGGTGGAAATTGATTTTCGCTAATAGCAATAATGTTTTCCCATCCTGTAGTGGTTCTTTGACAACTTGAATAAATGCTTCGTTGATGCGCTCTAGTTGTTGCTTCCAAATGGTCCCGGTGATTTGAGCCACAATCTTCCCTTCTTCCTTTTGTACGAGTTCGGGAAAGGCGTGTCCACTTGGATACCGGTTCATTTTATGCATTTCCGCTTTCACCCAATAGGTAGAAGTGTATCGATCCTCCAATGTTTTCTGGATGGATTGAACGACTTGTTTGAGGGAAAAGACCTGTTTTTCTGATTGGCTCATGGGAAGAAACACTGAAAAGTGAAGGTAAGCAATTTTTTGCTACTTACTTGAGAGGAATTCCTCGTGAACTCACAGGACCAGTGTTTTTACTTTTTTCGATGGAAACGACGAAAGTGGTTCCGATGCCAACGTTACTTTTTACTTGAATCGATTGTCCATGTGATTCAACGATGTGTTTGGCAATCGCCAGTCCGAGACCTGATCCACCTTCATTTCTATTTCGACTTTTTTCCACGCGGTAGAACCGTTCAAAGAGTCGAGACAAGTGATGCGGTTCGATTCCTGGTCCATCATCTTTGAATTCGATAACGAATCGTTCCTCTAAATTCAAAATGGAAACGGTTAATGTTCCACTTTGATTTCCATAGGAAATCGCATTTGAAATGAGATTTGTAAATACTTGTCCCATTTTATTTCGATCTGCGATGACGTATTTTGGTGTGTAGGATTTATCAAATACCAAATGGTAGTCTTTATCTTTTGCAATTAGCTCAAAAAAATCGAAGGATTCTCTAAGCAATTCGACTAAGTCAAAGGAACGAAGTTCTAAGCGCAGATCTTCCATTTCCAAACGGGTAATTTGATCAAGGTCTTCGAGAATTCCCGTTATGCGATCCGTTGATTTGGAGGCACGTTCTAAAAAAGAACGATTGACTTGTGGATCTTCTAGTCCGCCATCAAGAAGTGTTAAGAGGTAGCCTTGAATGGAAAAGACAGGCGTTTTTAATTCATGGGCAAGGTTTCCAAGAAACTCCTTTCTAAATTCAGCTTGTTCTTTTAATTTGGAAATTTCTGTTGTGCTATTTTTTTTCCATTCCTCCACTTCTTTTTCCGCATCTTCCATTAATGAATCGATGGATTTATTAAATCCTTGAACACTTGACTGATTGACTTGAATTGAGCGGTAGATGGTTGCTAGTCGAAATTGAATAAAACCTTTTAGCAAGAAATAAAAAACAAGGTAAGAACAGATTCCAGAGAAAATCGGAATCAATACGATAAGCGTATTAGATAAAGGAACGGCACTTACGTGCACAAGAAGGGTAAAAAAGAAGCTAAGCAGCATGTAGCCCAAACTTCCATATAAAATTAAAATACTTGGTCTTGCAGTTTTCATTTATCCTTGAAGGTATATCCGACACCTTTTATGGTACGAATATAATCATCTCCAAGCTTTTCTCGCAATTTTCGTATGTGAACATCGATTGTTCGTTCGCCAACAACGGTTTCATTTCCCCACACAACAGCAAGGATTTGGTCACGGTTAAAGACTTTTCCTGGACGACTAGCAAGTAGTTCGAGTAATTCAAATTCTTTCTTTGGCAAGGCGAGTGATTCACCGTTTAATTCAACCACAAAGCGATCTCTGTCAATGACAATGGATGCATCTTGTTGCGGTGTCGCTTTTTTAATGCGTCGAAGAAGGGATTCAATTTTGCTCAATAGTAAGCGTGGCCTAATTGGTTTATTGATGTAATCATCTGCTCCAGCTTCGAATCCAGCGATTTGTGCGTAGTCTTCTGTTCGTGCAGTTAAGAAGGCAATAATCGGTTGGTTGAGGTGCAGGTCCTTACGGATGATTTGGCAGGTTTCAATTCCGTCCATCACAGGCATCATCACATCAAGTAAGATCAAAGACGGATTGATTTGTTGCACAATGCGCAATGCTTCTTGTCCGTTGGAAGCCACGTAAACTTTAAATCCTTCCTTACGGATATTGTAAGAAAGGAACTCCAGAATATCTGGTTCGTCATCAACGATTAAAATGGTATGTCCTTTCGAGTTTTCCATAGGAATAGAAAAAAGGCTGCTGAACTTTCGCTCAGCAGCCAACGTGAATATTATTTTTGAATCATTAATTTTTCAGTGGCAATTCCAGATACATTGGTCATGCGTACGGTATAGAATCCAGCTGAAAGAGTTGAAACAGGGAACGATACAACGTTAGAACCAATTGTTGCGCTTGTTTGACTAAACAATACGCGACCTGTTGCATCGATTAATTCGATTGCTACTAATTCTGTTGTTTGTTCGAACGAAACAGCTACTTGTTCTGTTGCTGGATTAGGGAATACCTTCATGTTTGATGAAGTTAATTCGTTTAATCCTACGGTTACATCAACTAAGAATGTTGCTGTATCTGAACAGTTCCCATTGATTGCAGTTAAAACAACCGTATAAGTTCCGTTTACCGCATAAGCATGAGCAGGAGCTGTTGCTGATGAGTTGGTGAAATCACCGAAGTCCCAAGAGTAAGAAGTTGCTCCAGCAGAAGTATTGGTGAACGTAGCCACATTTCCAGCCAGGGTCATTGTTCCCGCTGCAGTAGGTGTTGCATTGAATGTTACTGAAATTGGAGCAGATGTTCCAACACCGTTACATGCGTTTGCATTTGTTGTGGTAACTGTAATGTTCGCTACAGTTGCTGTTACGTCGATGCTTTGCGTTGTTGCACCTGTAGACCATAAGTAGCTATCAGATGTTGAAGCTGAAATCGTTACAGTTTCTCCGGCACACGCTTGCGTAGCAGAGGCATTGATGGTTGGAGCTGGAGCATTTGAAACGTTTACCGTTGTTGCTGCAGAAGAAGCGGAGCATCCGTTCACATCTGTCACTGTTACGGAATAAGATCCAGAAGTTGTCACAGAAATGGTTGCTGTTGTTGCTGTTGTAGACCAAACGTTTCCTGTTGATGAACTAGAGGTTAAATCAACAGAACCACCTGTACAGAAAGAAGTTGGACCATTTGCAGAAATTATTGGTGTTGCAGGTAATGCATTCACGGTTACCGTTACCATGACACGTGGACCTTCGTACCCTGCTGCATTCATTTGAGCAACATAATAGTTGAATGTACCAGCTGTGGTTGTTGATGGTGTTGGTGCAGGAATGCTTGTTCCACCGGTTGCCGTTGTGTACCAGTTAATCGTACAATCTTGATTTCCTGTTGCCGTTAATGCATTAGCCGTAGCTCCTTGACAATAGTTAAGGGCTGTCGTTGTTATTGGAGCAGGAATGGTTACTGGGTTAATGGATGCGTCAAGGAATGAGATATTTGACAAGGCACTTGAAGCTGTTACAGGACGAAAGTCCGGGCTTAAATACGTATTATTCACACCATAAGGAAGTGTTAAAATGTTTGCAGATGAAGCTAAAGAATCATTGTTGTTTGCTCCAAACCAAGCGGATATCCCAAATGTACTTCCTGTATTTCTTTCTACAGAGTAATTGGTAATGTATCCGGCTACTAAATTGTTTTTGTATTTCAATACTCCATTTGTAGCATTTGCCTCACAAGCGGTTCCATCGATGTGAACACCGCGCAGACCATCCATGAAAATACTGTTGTAAATTTTCAATCCAGAGTTACGACGAATACGTGCTCCTCTTCTAAATCCAGAAGCGACTGTTGCAGCAGTATTTCCTCTTAGTGGACCAACATAAGTCACATTCGAGAAAATCGCTGATGTTTGAGGTGAATTGGCAGAACCTGATGCATCGTTATCTGATTCAAATCCTTCAGAAGTTGAAACCGTTGGATTATCTGCAATCAATGGGTCACGTACGGCCAAACAATATTGAACCAAACCAGAGAATCCATTATCTGTATCAAAATCATCATCCAAGTTACGGTAAGAAACTAAGTGACGGCAGTTTACAGTACCACCAAACCATTCGTAAGCATCGTCATTTGAAAAGGAAACTTGTACGTAATCAATGGTTGTTGCGCGTCCAATTGAACCCAAAGTCAATCCGTTGATTTCTTTATTTGGTTGGTAAACATATCCAGGGAATTCAATGCGCACATAACGAAGAATACCTGAGTTGTCATTTGCATCTGGATTCGCTCCACCACCATACTGTGTATCAAATGTTGGCGCTAATCCTTCGATGTTTGCGATACCACCAGCATTGTTGTTGGTAGATTTTCCCATCAAAATGATTCCACCCCAGTCACCTAAAGCACGTTGTCCAGCAGGTTGGTTTGATGTGAAAACAATTGGATTTGAAGCTGTTCCATCAGCGATTAATTTAGAACCTTGTGTAATGAATAAACCGGATCCAGCAGTATTTTTATCACCCATTACCACTGTTCCAGGTTGAATCGTTAGAGTCGCTCCATTTTTCACATAGATTTGACCTTGAAGCAAGTAAATGTTGTTTGAAGTCCAAGTAGTGTTTGTCGTAATTGCAGCGGTCACGGTAACATTGGAACTTCCATATACGGTGTTTTGTGGATCGAAGTTTGTCCAAGTGTCGGTCCATTGAGCCGTTGGCGCAGGAGCGAATGCCCCTCTGTAATTGGTAGGCTGGAAGAAACTCTGCCCGAATGCGATAAGACTTACATACAAGCTTAAAGCGGTTAACGTAATTTTTTTCATCTTTCTTAAATTTTATCTGGTACAAAGTTCCGTTATCGATGTAGTCAGAGCGTTAGCGTAACCCTATGTTTACGCTAATTAATCGTTAAGAAATCATGAAGAAAAAGCCCTAATAAAAAGCTAATGTTAAGATTTAGAATTTATAGGTCAGGGAGAAGCTGATGTTTCTACCAAATTTGGTGTTCCAAATCAGGTCATCTTGGTTTTTGTCGAAGCGATTTTGTCCGCTTGATTCCCCTGTAAACAAATAGTTTCCAACTTTTTGAACGATGTTGTTATCGGTTGTTGCACTAAAGTTGTTTTGGTAAAAAATCAAGTTTTGAGCAAGGACGTTCTGACAATTCAATTTTAACTCCAGTTTATTGTCCTTAAATGATTTTGCCAATTGAACATCTAAGAAAGTACGACTTTTCTCCCAGATATCCGGTTGAAGAACACTTCCTAGAATGTACATTCTCGAACCAACTCTGTTCACATTCATGGCAATGGTGAGATTTGAAGCAGTTTTATAAATCACCCCACAATTCAATACATAGGGCGATTGTCCTTGCAGTGGACGTGAATCGTATGGCGTTCCAATGTTTTTTGATACGTCCACAACCGAGTGAATCAATCCGAGGTTAGTGAAGAATTCGAATTGATTCCATTTGGAGCTTGTATCCAATTTAAATAAGGCTCCAATGTTTGATTTTAATTCAAATTCTACACCGTAATTGTTCGCGTTTGGAACGTTTTTGTAGGAAATCTCATTCATTACGTCTGGACGAGTAATTTGCTCAATGGGATTCACGAAGTACTTATAGAATGTTCCGATGGATATTACTTGTCCTTTTCCTGGATAATACTCATAACGCACATCGACATTGGTGATTTTTGCCCGTTGTAACGAGTCGTTTCCTGATAATACAAATTGCGTATTAAAATCGTAGAAAGCGAAAGGGGCTAACTCACGGTACTCTGGGCGGTTTAAGGTTTGTGAAGCACTAATGCGCAATACTTTTTGTAGGTTAAAGTTATGAATGAAATTCACAGATGGAAGCACATCTAAATTGTGCATGTGCACGGCTAATGGAGTTTTGTCCGCTCTTCTAGCATCCAAATTTTGTGTGAAATCTTCTAAGCGAGCTCCGTACAGCAATTTGTTCTTTCCAAAATAATGCATCATGGAGAAGTAAGCAGCGTACAATTGAGAATTTGCCGTGTATGAATCGGAAGCTTTAGTTCCGTCGGAAAGTTTGAATCCACCAACTCCTGGAGAAAGAAGTCCCATGTTTTGTGGTTGAAAAATAGAATCTTCCGGTAAATAAAGCAGGTTCGAGTTGAAATTGGTTGCCCCACCTACGGCGCCATATTTGGTATAACCCAATTGACGCGCTTGGAAATCGCGGTTTCTCAACTGAACAAAGGCACCTGTTTTAAATTCTAATTTGAGTTTTTTCTCTTCCTTATTAGCCGTCTGGTGATACACTTCTTTGGTGAAATTCACCTTGTAGCTAGACATGTTCTCCTTGTTATTGGAGAAGAACATGTTCCCGCCGTAGTCAGGACCGACATTGGTTTGAGAGATGTTTGCGACATACATGGTGTCATGGTAATCCGGACTACTTGGATCGTTAACGTATTTCATACGCGAATAAATGTTTCGACGTAAGTTTGGAATACTGCGTTGGATGTTACTTAATCCCACCATCCAGTCAATTTTCATTTTCCCTTCTTTGTCCAATGCGTGTTGACCGCTCAATTGAGAAGAGAAGATTTGGTTGATGGTCATCCAGTTCGCATTCGATCGCAACAAAGATGGATTCTGATCTAACGGATTGATTTCTCCTGTTCGGTTAATAATGCGATTGTCGGCATTAATCGTGTACAAGTTTTTAAAACTGATGTTATTTTTTGCATTGAGTTTCAAGGCGAAATTCAACATCGATCCAGATAGTATTTGCGTGGAATAGACTTTATCAAAAAATTGGTTTTCTATTTGGGATGTACCGGCACCACCTGTATTATCTGTAAAGGATTTTCTGGTGGTCTCGTTGTAATTATTGGTTTTATTGTATGAAAGCGACCCAATGAATCCAAACTCTTTTTTGTTTTTGAACTCTTTACGGTATCCACCAGCATATTGTAAACTAAAATTCGGCATGAAAACACCATCGCTTAATTTCCAGTTTGTCTGAAATGTTTTGGCAAGCGCTGCTTGGTCGCTCATCAAAGATGGAAAATCCAAAACAGATGGAATGGTGGATGGCATTGCTCTTGATCCATCGTCGAGTCCAAGCCAATCTAATTTGCCTTCCTTCGAAAACTTACGATCTTTAAATGTGGTGATGGTATTATATCCACCGGAAATAGATATGGATTGAAAATTCTCCACTGGAATGTTCTTCGTTCGAATTTGGATAATACCACCAGCAAATTCGCCGGGTAAATCCGGAGAAGCTGTTTTGACAATCGATAAATTCTCTAACATATTCACAGGGAATATATCGAATGCGAATGCTTTCCTGTCCGACTCTGAGCTTGGAAGCGGAGCGTCATTTAAATAGGCGGCATTGTAACGGTCATTCAATCCGCGAATGACAGCGAATTTGTTATCCTGAATACTCGCGCCACTGATTTTCTTTAGTGCATCGCCAACTGTTTTATCCGGACTTCTTTGAATCAACTGAGCAGGAATAATGTCCATCATGACATTACTTTTGTATTGCATTTGTGTCGTCCCTTGATTTGTTTCCGTATTTACTTTCGTTTTAACCGTTACTTCCTGTTTGGTAGAAACAGAGATTTGGAGAGAGGCATTTACGGTTGTATTTGCTTTCGCTTTCACAACTACTTCCGAGATTTCCATTTTTTGATACCCACCTGCACTGATTAACAAGGTATATGTTCCTGGATTTACATCTCGAACAGCATAATCTCCATTCATGTCGGAATAAGCGCCTTTTGCAGCTCCAAGCACCGTGATTTTTGCGTCAAGAACGGGAACATCCGTTCCATCAACCGTAATTTTCCCTGATATGATCCCTAATTGGGCGAAACTTAAGAAGGAGAAAAACTGTAAAAAACCAGTGATAACAAGACTTTTGCTCAAACGCATGTGAATAGACTTTAAAATTCACCGCAAAGGAACGCAAGACCCTTGATGATTAAATTAATGCAAGGTTAAAGTTCTGTTAAGTTCACATCACAAAAACATAACATTATGGTAACATAAAAAAAGGAGGGACATGCCCTCCTTTTTATTGATGTGATCTTAGTTGATTAATCGAATACCACTTTCATTTCTACGCGACGGTTTTTCTGACGACCTTCCGGTGTGTCATTCGTAGCAATTGGTTTCGTTTCTCCAAAGTATTGTACAACGAATCGACTTGCATCAATTCCCTGAGAAACAAGATATGCTTTCACTGCTTCTGCTCGTTTTTTAGAAAGTAACATGTTGGCTGTGTCGTCACCTTGATTATCGGTATGACCACTAATCTCTAGTTTCCATGTTGGTTTTTTCTTCAACACTTCAGCTAATTCACCTAAGGAAACTTTTGATCCTTCAAGAATGATGTCTTTTCCGACTTCAAACTCTAAGTTGTCAAATGCCGTTTTCAAAACTTCAATCACCGCTTGTTCAATCACTGGACAACCTTTATTTGATTTCGGTCCAGGAGTATTCGGACAATCATCGTCTTTGTCTAATAATCCATCTTTATCACTGTCTTTGTAAGGGCACCCTTTATTTGCTTTAGGGCCAGCTAAAGTAGGACAGTCATCATCCTTGTCTAGGATGCCATCATTGTCACCATCTTTATACGGACAACCACGGTTTTCCACTGGACCAGCGACATCTGGACATTCATCAATAAAGTCATACACGCCATCTGCGTCTTTGTCTGGACAACCTTTGTTTTCTTTTGGACCAGCGTTGTCTGGACATGCATCTTCTGCGTCTTGTACGCCATCACCATCTTTATCCGGACATCCTTTCAAAGCAGGTAAACCAGCGACTGTAGGACAAGCATCTTCAGAGTCGATGATTTTGTCACCATCCGTATCTGGACAACCTTTGAATTCTTTTAATCCAGCTACATCCGGACATGCATCATTTTTATCGATGATTTTATCGCCATCTTTGTCCGGACAACCTTTAAATTCTGCCGTTCCTGTTACGTCAACACATTCGTCATCTGAATCAGGAATTCCATCTTTATCTGTATCTGGACAACCTTTGAATTCCCAAGTGCCAGGGACTTTTTTACATTCATCTTTCTTATCGGAAACTTTGTCTTTATCCTTGTCCTTCACACGGTGGTATAGGATTGGAAGTCTAGCTCCGAAGTAAAATTCAATTCCGCTCACATTCTTTTTAGCCATGAGGGTTTTCATGTCCGTAATACCAACAATAAGTGGACCGAGGCGCGTAGCTACCCCATATTTCATTCCACTGTATTGATTGTACGAAATCGGCATATACACACCAAAATATGGACTGTCAAAACTTGGAGTCAAGGAAAATTGATTTGCCGTTTTCACTTTGGTATCTTTTCCTTGAGAAATCATGTTTACCATCGAAGTAGCATTCACATAGAATCCTTTCCAAATGCGGTAGTCAATTTGAACACTTACAGCCGTAGGTGTGCGCATTTTAAATGTTTGGGAGGTACCTTGAAGGGCTACCCATTCTTGGTTTCCAGCGGCAGTCGACTGATTAATTAAAGTGTCAATCACCCCATCAAATCCTTCTAAATTAGTTGCCGTTTCAAAGCGGTGTAAATTGAAGTAATTCGAAGTATTCACAGCAAAATTACGGCTTAATCCACCCTTCGTGAATTTCATGCTTCCCATGTCCACAAGTGAAAGTCCAGCGCGCAATTTATATTTGTTTTCGTTGCGACGCCATAAATTGGTTTCACCATCCATGTCGTATTTGTATTTTTCATAGTTTGGACGCCATTCGTAAACAGCACCGATGTCCATTCCAAAGCCTAATTTCGATGCAGGATTTAAGATGTCTGAAATAGTTGGATTTTGTCCATTCATTCCATTGTTGATGATGCCATTTGCGTTGTTGGAGTAACCGTAATCAAAGGTTCCAGAAAGGTATTGGGAAGTATCCTCGTTTTTCAAATTATAAGAGAAGTCATCTGTATAGACATAAGCTGCAGCGTGTCCAAGCAATAACTTTGGTGCAATTCCAATTTTCAAGAAATGTTCCTTGTTATCTACCACCACTTGAGAATAGTTAAATCCAACTTCGGACCAAGTCATATAGTTGACATTGAACAATTGCTCATTGAATTTCGCATTCCATAAACTTGGGTGGATCAATCCATCTTCCGCAAGAACGGCCAATTTTGGATCCATGTTGTCAACATTGATGATGGTTCTATTACGAACATTGAATCCTATTGCTGTTTTTTCATTGATGTGGAACATCGTATTGAGTAGATCCACTTGAAAATTAATATTTGCGCCCAACGTTTTTGTGGACGTTTCATCGTAGTTATGCACAACGAAACGATCGATAAAACTAGAATCTGGCTTTGACCAAGAATTTAAAATGTTTTGATCTGCAAAAGATTTATACCACCAGTATCCTTGTCCACCTTGCGCAGTACGCATGGCAGAGGCATCGAAATACCCGAAATTTTGGTAGACATTCATGTTCGTTCCGAATAGGAGCATGTCAAACTTGTAGCGTCCATCCACGAAGTTGGCTGGATTCACTTGGTTTCCGATAACACCAGCGTAATTACTACTTCCTAATCCAAGGTAGCTTTGCGCATGAAGCGTTACAGATGAAATGAAAATTGAAAGACAGATGAGTGCTTTTTTCATAGTTTATTGTTTGGTATATTGGATGAGGTAGGAACCTAAAAACGTTGTAATGGAATAGGCACTGCTGCCAAATGGACTCACTTGTACTTGTCCTTCACCATGTCGCTCGTTTTGGTCGCTAGCGCGTCCGAGTTGATCAAATATATACAATTCATTTTCAACGGCATCTAATATACATAAAAGCGCAGAGCCGTTTTGTGCATACGAGATGCTCATGGAGGTAATTTCTTGTGCTTGTAACGATTTTTCCCAAAGGATTTTCCCGTTACTTTGGTAGGCGTAGAGTTCTTTTCCTCTACTTAAAACGTAAATCAATTCTTGATTGTTTAGGTAAGTCCCGAGCAATTGAACGTTGTTTTTTGTTTGAAATTGTGTTGACTTGCCATTTTTTATTAGATGAAGTGCTCCATTTTGAATCGAAACAGCCATGATTTCTTTCCCTGTATTTACGAGGTGATACGTGCTGTCAACAGTATATTTTCCAATGGTTTTGCGTTTTTCAAGATCAATGGTGTAGAACGTGGATTCCGTTAAAACACCTAAGGTTGGTTTTTTTGATTTACTGCATACCTCCATTTGTTTTACGGCACCCACCACTTGAAATGGCTTCACAACTGCACCCTTTTCACTCACCAACTGAATGCTGTTGGACGCATTCGCCACGGCAAATTCAAGTTTACTTTTAGTAAAATAGGCGGCTGGTTTCACGTTGGCAAGGTTTGACATACGGAAAACAAGACGACCCGTTCGATCAAATAGTTGGACTTCATTCTTCATTTGAACTGCGGCAAAGGATTGACCGACGTCTATCAAATGCAAGGCGCTCACTTCTTGGGCACACTGTTTCTCCCATTTTTTTAGTCCATTGATATAACCAACCAACTTCCCTTTGTCTGTATATGCGATGACATTTCCGCGTTCAGGAAGAGCGACAAAAAGCAGAACACGATCGCCTGGATTCATGACAAAGTAGTCTTTGATTTTTTGATTTTCTTTTTGTTCTACAACATCGATAAATCGACAACTTGTTTCCACGAGTTTCTTGCCATAGACGCTGACGCTATTTTGTTTTGAGCGTGAGACCGATCGAAAGGCCACTTTTTTAGGTAGGTTTCCAAAAATGAGATTCACTCGCTTTTCGTCCTGCGATAGGGTATTCGCTAATTCAGCTTCAGCGATGACAAAGTCTACCAGTTCTTTCGAAGCTGACACAACCGCAAAACCATTAGATTGTGCAACATACAGCTCGGTTTTCTCGGAAGTTAAAAATCCGGAAAACTGCAATTGTTTGTATTGTGCACTGTTCTCATTTGCCTCTTCTAAGTTCAATTTTTCATTTAAAATCTCAATTGGACTATATTCCTCTTGGTAATCAAATATGGCCGCTTTTACAGAATCTTTCGTGATGAAAACAATTCCGTTTGAGATCATTTTTTTTGAAAATGGGGAACGAGCAAAGATAGGGTCAACATGCGCTAAGTATCCTTGTTCGTAAAAGGTATACGTATCAATGTTGGAAGGAACGAATGGCGCGAAAATGCGTTGGTCATCAATTTCTTTGATGGTATTTTTGCCAATGTAGCTTTTCGCGTAGGTGTAAATCTTACCATGTTTCACGTAACTATCGCTCACGACATAATCCAGTTTGGATTTCGCTAATTTAATTTTTGAAAAACTTGCTTTTACATCGCATGAAAATGCAAATCCTTTAGCTTGATTCAGCTCTCCTTCATAAATCAATAATTGGTTTCCTTTATAGATACCATGTAATTTCCCGTATTGAAAGTCGTTTAGCTTGCCAAGTTCCAAAGGAAATAATCCTTGTTGAAACAAGTTTTTAATGTCTTGTTTGTCCCAACTTGTTCGTTTTTCAATTAAAAATAACACCCGTTTTGCACTGAAAAAAAGAGAGGTTGCGTCCTGTATTCTTGGTACAACGGAAGAATAGATGGATTGATTCAATTGTATCGTTTGAATATGTTGGTCATTCCAATTGATCTCTTCAGGATGGTGAATTGCCCAAACAATCCCATCTGATTCGTCGAAATATGAGCGGAAATCCGCCGAATTTTCTTTGTGCAACAGTCCATAGGAAACAAAGCCAATCCAACAAAGTGCCAAGACACCAAAGAAAGCAAGAATGAAACGATTGATCATTATACGTTTTTTATCAAAAATAGGTGGAATTCCAGCGCTGGAATTGGCGCGATCTGATTTAAATTAACAAGTCAATGTTTAATCGAACAATTCCAATTGACTTTTATCCGCTAGTAATTGAAAAGTCATGCGGTGATGTGGACTTGCACCATGTTTTGCAATGGCATTTCGATGTTCAATGGTCGGGTATCCTTTGTTTTTATCCCAACGGTACATGGGAAAGTCCTTGTGTAGTTTCTCCATGATGTCATCACGTTCCGTTTTCGCAAGAATGGATGCCGCAGCGATGGACTGATATTTTCCATCTCCTTTGATGATGCAAGTATGGGGAATGGTAGGGTAGGGTTTAAATCGATTTCCATCAATCAAAAGGAAATCTGGCTTACTCGTTAGCTGATCAACGGCACGATGCATGGCCAAGAAACTCGCATTTAAAATATTGATTTCATCGATTTCAAGATGGGTTACAACGCCAATCGCATAAGCAAGTGCATGCTCCATGATTTGCTCTCTGAGTAAAAGCCGATTTCGCTCATTGATTTGTTTTGAATCGTTGAGTCCTAAGATAGGCTTTTCGGGATTAAGAATCACAGCTGCAGCCACGACAGGACCACTGAGGCAGCCACGTCCAGCTTCATCGCAGCCTGCTTCCAATCGGCCTATTTCATGAAAAGCTAATAAATTTGCCATCGACTTCAAAATTGCAAAATAATTTGTAGATTAGCACATACGTTTAAACCACCTCGCTATGAAACATGTACTTTTTGGAATCTTTTTCTTGTTTACGGGATCATACTCTTTTTCTCAAGTAGCAAACACTGCAAGTTGTTCATCGATTAAAAACTTGAAAGAAGGTGTGTCTTCTGGGCATATCGAAGTTACTTTGCCGAGTCAGTTAACTCCAGAGGAAGTGGCGAGTTTTGCAAAATATTACGAGCCATTTTTCTATGTGGATTTCAATGCTAAAAATCATGTAGCGACTTTTCAAATGGTATCAAACACAGCAGATGCGCGTCGTGTGATTATTCGTTTTTTAGCTGCGAATCAAATTCAAACAGTGACAATTGAAGGTAAATCCTACCAATTACAAGACTTCTATCAAAACTTCCTTGAAAAATGAGAATTTTCTTTAGTACAATCATTACCATCGGTCTAACACTACAAAGTTGTTCGTCTTCCAACGAAGCCTTTAAGCATTATGGCCCTGAAGCCGTAGATCAATCTAAGGCAATTTCCATGGAGGAAATGGTGAAACAATTCAACCAAAATCCACAAGCGGATACGTTTACCTTTTACGCGCCGATTGTGAATGTGTGTCAGGCCGCAGGATGTTGGGTGAATGTACAAAAAGCGGATGGGGATTTAATGCGCATTCGTTTCAAAGATCATTTCGGCATTCCACCAAAATCACCAACAGGAAATGTCGCATATTTTCACGGAGTCGCTTATTATGATACGATTTCTGTTGCTTTACAAAAGCATTTCTTAGAGGATGGTCATGCGCCACAATCTGAAATAGATAAAATCACCGCGCCGAAAATCGAGCTGAATTTCATGGCGGATGGTGTGTTGATTAATCCTTCTTCTTCCGAAAAGAAAAAATAAGCAAAACAATCGTTAAGCTGAATACCAGTGCTTTCGCCCACCAAGGCGTGGAAAGAAAAAGCACGGCCATATTTGCTGGAATTAGCAGTATAGCAAGCAAGTGAAATCTGCCCTGAAATTGTTTATCTGAAATCATAGCGTCCATTTGGTGTAAAACACAGATGCATAGGAACATCGTCTCCATGTAAGTCTGTAATCTCGATAAACTCGTCGAAAAGGCTTAATCCAATGAATAGGCAGTTCGGTTTGCATTGGGCTAATAAACGATCGTAAAAGCCTTTTCCGTATCCAACACGATGACCTTTTTCATCCACGGCTAACAATGGCACGAAAACATAGTCTAATTTGCTTTCAGGAACCAGTCTTCCAAATTTTGGCTCTGGAATTCCATAGGAAGAAAGTTCCAATTGTGACGATCCTTCATATAGGTACAAGGATAAGCTATGGTCTGAGAAATTGGATTTGGAAAGAACGGGGAATCCACCTTTCAGGACGATGTCCTCAAGTAATCCATAGGTATTAATCTCGAATTGTTGTTCGATGGGTAAAAACAAGCTAATGTACTTACCTTGAAAAGGCAGAGAATTCATCACAAGTGCTTGGACTTGTGATGAAATTCTTGCGATATCGTAGGGACTTAAATCCTTTCGTTTGGATTTATAAAGGGCTCTAATTTCTGACTTTAGCATTTATGATTCACTAAAGTAGGGTGGGATTACATGCGTAATCTTAGCTCATTTAATTTACGGTTGTCTACAACTGCAGCCGTTTTTCTCAACGCTCCGATTGCTTGACCTTGGAAAGATCCTTTCAGCGTTTTCGCCATCTCGTCACGTTCCACTTTGTAACCCGTGCTTGCAGGTGCTTTCGTTGTTTTCGTAATTTGAATCATGTAGACACCACTTTTCCCTTTTAAAGGCAATGTGTTTTTTCCAGTTTTCATGACGGATGAGAATAACATACCAATGATTTCCGGCTCATATCCAACATTAGCAATTTGCGGATTGGCAAAGGTGATTTCTGCTGTTTGAATCACCAAATTACATTTTTTCGCAACTGCTTTTACAGTGTTTCCTTTCGCCATTTGGTTCATGAAACGTTTTGCTTTTTTCTCTGTAATCAACTCTCTTTCCATGTCCAATTTTACATTCTCATATGTTGGCTCACCTTCTTCTTTGATGGAAGTCACCATACCAATAATGTATTTGTCTTTGTCTTTGATTGGATAAGTAGTTAATGAACCAACTTCCACACCGTCGCTGTAAGCTAATTCAAGAATTTTATCTGCAGCCATAGAAGTAGCGAATCCATATGCTTTCGGAGCTTTGTCCTCCAACAAAATGCTACGTGCAACATAATTCGCTTGACGAACGATGGTATCAAACAAACTTACTTTTTTCAAAATATCTGCTGTTTTACCAATCTTACGGTCTAATTTATAAAGGATGTTATTGATTTCACTTTCCTTGTTACTAATGGTTTCTTCTGATGCTTTGAATTGCTTAGAAATAGAAGCCAATACAGGGAATTTAGAAGCATCTCTTTCCATTACTTCAACGATGTGGAAACCAAATTCAGTTTTCACTACAGCAAATTTGTTTAAAGGCGCTGTTGCACAGAATGATCCAAATTCCGGAACCATATCTCCTTCAAGGAAGTTATCAATAACACCACCGGTTTTTTTCGATTGAGTATCATCCGAGAATTTATCAGAAAGAGCTACGAAGTTATCTTTATTGACAATTTTCAATAAACTATCTGCTGTTTTGCGTTTTGCTTCAATCACCTTAGCATCTTTCGAACCGCCAGTTGCTAACAAGATGTGTCTTGCTTTCAATCGTGAAGGGGTAAATCCAATCACTTTGGAAATCACCATGTTTTCTTTCATCGCATATGGCCCAACAACTTGTCCAATTTGCGCTAATTTGAAAATGGTATCGTAAGAAATCGGATACGTTTGATATTGATTTGATTTTGGATTTCCTTCAGGAACAGCCGTAGATCTTTTACTATTGAAATAGATTTTCACGTCGCTATTGCGCAATACATACAATGAATCGTTTGTGGATGTCATGAATCCAGCTTTCAGTTCATTCAGTGTTTTGTTCATTTTTGATGTGTCTGCTTTCGAAGGAGCAACCACTACATCAAAAACTTTCACTTCGCGAGAAGAAGAACGAATGGCATATTTTTTATCTCCTTTGTGTTCGTCATAATAAGCTTTCAATTCGCTTTCCGAAACTTTCACGTCAGCATCAGCGATGTCAGAATAAGGTCGGAAAACAAATGAAATGGATTTTGTTTCTTTATTTGCATAATAGTTATCCTCTGCCTCCAAATTAGTCACATAAGCAGCTTGATCTAACAATCCAAAATACTTCTCACGTTTTCTAGTGTCCGTATAATATTGTTTTGTTCCATTCCACTGTTGAACAGCTTGTGGCTCTTTGCTTGTTTTTAGTTTGTTTAGTGTCGTTTGCAGTTTTGTGCGCCCTTCCACCATAGACTGTGGTGTAACAGCACCAGTCATTGAATCAACAAAAAACTGATTTAAATCCTGGATAATGTTAAATCCATCTGTTGCCAACAAATATGCATTGAATTCACGCTCTGAAACGGAGATTCCTAATGCCTCGTACTCTTTGCTTAGAATCGTTGAATCAACCAAGTAGTTCCACCCATTGTCATTTGCCGTTTCCATATCTGAATCGGTAAATTCTTTATTTGCTTGCATCGCTTGATTGCGACCTTGCTCTTGGAATTTTGAACTTGCTACGTTGTATTCTTTTGGATCAACCTTCTCACCGTAAACGGTACCGATGCCATATTGACCTTCATTGATACCCAATAAATGTTGATAATCTGATAAAATGAAGGTTGCCAATGCAAGTCCTACAATTCCAACAAGTAATCCTGATTTCGCACGAATTTTTCCAATAATTGCCATTTCACTAAATTTTGAGATTGCGAATATAGCAAGAACTCGGCAATTTTACTAATAAAAACCAATAAAAAAGGAGGCTTATTTGCCTCCTCCTTTTTGTGGTGTCCCACCTTTCGGTGTTGTTGGATTCGTTTGATTTTGTGGACTCTGTTGAACAGGCGCCGCTGCTGGTTTTGTTTGCGTTGGAGGTGGTGGCGGTGGAGTCGTTGTTTTTGTTCCTGCTCCCTGTTGCGTTGGTGCTGGTTTAGCCGGAGGTGGTGGTGTTTGAACTGGTTTCGGCTGTGTTGTAACTGGTTTCGGTTGAGCAGGTTGACTCTGAACCGGAGCTGGTTTGGCTGGCGGTGGAGTTGTTTGTACTGGTCTTGGTTGAGCAGGAGTTGTTTGAACGGGAGCAGGTCTGTTATTCGCCGGAGCTGAGTTGTATTGATTTGGACGATTTTGTGGAGTCGGTTGAGGACTGTTTGATTTGTTTTGACTCGGTTGGTTTTGTTGCATCATTCCATCAGAATTTCCTCCGTTCCCGCCTGAACCTGAACCTGATGCATCGTCATAGGTGATCGTGTACGTTTTACTGTCATTCCCACACTGACTAGTTGCATTGATTTGAACCGTATTTTGTCCTGGACTCAAGCTTAAATTTGCACTAATCGCACCGGATACATTTTGGTATGTACTCATTTCTGTTCCGTTAAAAATGAATTGAACAGGCACAGCCGGTGTGTAGTTTGTAATGAATGCGGTGAAACTTAAATTAGCAGAAGTAACCGTTGCTCCACTGCTTGGATCCGTGGTGATGTCGATGACCGGTGGAATGCAACTTTGATAACGTATGGTGCGCAATTGTGTCGCTGTACCACAAGCATTGGTGGCCGTCAATACGATTTCATCTACACCCTCTGGTAAATTTAAAGTAGCGGTAAAGTTTCCATTGGTAAAGTTGAAATTCGACACATTATTTCCAGCTACTGTCAAACTGATGCCTTGGCTGCTGGACATATGCTGTATCGTTGCTTGGAATGGGAATATCGGACTATTTACACCGTAGAAAAGATCTACTGGATTGATTATGGACACAACCGGTGCGACACATTGTTCAAAGTTAATGTTCACGGTTTTACTATCTGTACCACAGCCATTTGAAGCGGAAAGAACGATGGTGTTTTGTCCATTGTTTAAGTTTAAGATGGCACTTAATTGTCCATTGTTAAAGGAAGCATTTGGAATCACATTCCCATTCAAGGTAAGATTGATTCCTTGTCCCGAACCAATATTCAAAATTTGAGCATTGTAGTTGTACGTCGCATTGCTCACCGTTTCACTTGATGTTGACGGATTTAAAATCGAAACAAGTGGAGCCAAACATGGTTCGTACTTGATGTATACTGTTTTGGTATCCGTACCACATGCGTTTGTTACCGTGACATTGATTTCGTTATTTCCGTTGGAGAGATTCAAATTGGCTGAAATCATTCCATTTAAGAAATTGAAATTCGTGACATTTGTTCCATTCACACTCAAATTGATTTGAGAAAGTGTCGCGTTTTGAACGTTCGCTGAAAAGGCGTAATTGTTCGCGCTTACTGTGATGCTCGTGCTGGATGGATTCGTAATGGAAACGACTGGTGCCACGCATGGATTGTACGCTACATTAATTGTTTTACTGTCTGTTCCACAAGAACCAACCGCGCTCAAGACTACGACATTGTTGCCGTTGGATAATGGAATCGTTGCCGTGACTTGTCCACTTGTTGGATTAAACTGTGCAGTCGAAACCGGTGTTCCGTTCACGGTCAAAGAGACTCCCTGTCCAGATGTGACGTTTTGTACTGATCCATTGAACGAAAGGCTGTTTGAATTTGCTGTTAACGTGGCGCTACTTGGATTGGTAATTGTTACCACTGGAGGATTACAAGGTTCGTATCGAATGACGCGGCTTTGCGCATCATTTCCACAGGCATTGGTGGCGGATAATGAGATCGTGTTCATTCCATTCGATAAAGTGATACTGGCTGTTACTTGTCCATTTGAATAATTGAAGTTCGTAATGGCTGTTCCATTTAATGTCAAGGAAATCCCTTGTGAAGAGGACATGTTGGACACATTCGCTGCAAAGGAGATAACTGGATTCGACACCCCATAATTTGTGTTTACTGGATTCGAAATCGCTACTGTTGGTGCCGTACAAGCGCTGTACTGAATGGTTCTGGTTTCGGAATCTGTTCCGCAGGCATTTGTTGCCGTTAATACGAACGTGTTGAGTCCCGGACTGAGTGCAAGGACAGCTGAAACTTGTCCATTTGCAAAAACAAGGTTTGAAACTGAATTTCCATTGTGAAGTAAGCTGATTCCTTGCAGACTGGTCATTTGTGGTGCTGTTGCTTGGAAGGTATAGGTAGCGTTTGATACGGTTACATTGTTCGTTGCCGGACTTCCAATTGTTACATTTGGTGTTTGACAATTTAAATAAGTCACACTATTGTTCTTCATGTCCGAGCCACAAGCATTAGACACACTGAGGTGGAAGGTGTTTACTCCCGGACTAAGTGTAACGTTTGCGGAAAGTTGACCATTTGAATAGAAATAGTTCGTAATAGCAACACCGTTTAATGTCAAAATAATTCCTTGGTTAGTTGGAACATGTTGAATATTCGCCGTGTAGGTAAAGGATGCCATATTGACATTTGCGGCGTTGATACTAGGTGCACTTACGGTAATAATCGGTGCGACGCAATTCGAATAGAAAATAGTCACTGTTTTGATATCTGTACCACACGCATTCGTTCCTTTCAAAACAATGGTATTCAGGCCATTTTGCAAACCGAGATTGGCTGAAATTACTCCATTTGTTAAGGTGAAATTACTGATGGTTGTTCCATTTAAACTGAGTAAAATTCCTTGTGTATTGGACACATTCTGTACATTGGCTTGGAAAGCGAATTGTGCTGCGTTAACGGACAATCCACTATTCGCAGGACTTGTGATGGAAACAATAGGAGCGGTACATGGGGTATAATTCATGTCCCAATGATGTTGATCTGTTCCACAATTATTGCTCACGCTCAACACAAAGGAATTCGTTCCGCTTGTTAAGTTCACGTTTGCATTGAAGTTACCGTTGCTAAAGTTAAATGGACGCTGAATGCCATTTTGGGTAAAGACAATGTTCTGTGTGTTTACATTGCTGATGTTTGCGGTGATCAGTTGGGTCGCATTCGTGATCACGGTTGTTGGAGCATTGGATGCATTCGTGATTTGCGGAGCCACACAATTGTCATAAGTAATGGAAATAGTCTCCACATCCAATCCGCAGTCATTGCTGGCATTGAAGATGATGGTGTTTAATCCCGGAGTTAAGGTAATCGATGCAGATACCGCTCCATTTTGTAAGTTGAAAGGACGCGTAACGCCATTTACTTTCAAGCTCATGTTTTGAGCACTTGAAACTCCTGTTACCGTTGCAGCGAATGAGTAATTTACATTTGTAACGGTTGTCCCTGATGGAATACTAGAAGTTAATTGAATGGTTGGTGGGATACATTGCACGTAATTAACAGTAAATGTCTCTGCATCATTTCCACAAGCGTTGTTCACAGAAAGGGTGATGGTATTGATTCCACCCGTTAAAGAAATGTTTGCTTCAATCAGTCCATTGGTAAACGTAAACGGAATTTGTTGTCCATTTTTTACCAATTGGATGTTTTGAGATTGAAGAATGTTGGTTGCGTTTGCTTTAAATTGTAAGCTCGCAATGTTGGTCGTTCCACCCGTTGTGCTCGGTTGAATCAGTGTGATTTGTGGAGCGCTACAATTGTTATAGGTGATGGTGATGGTTTTGCTGTCCGTCCCACAAGCGGATGTCACCGTTTTTACAACAAAGGTATTCGTTCCAGGTATCAAGGTTGTAACGGCGCTGATTTGTCCAGCTGTTTGATTAAAAGGAATTGGACTTCCGTTTTGAGTTACACTGATTGTTTGACCGTTCCCTAAGTTGTTCGTGCTGGCAAGAAGCGTGTATACCGGGATATTTGTAGATCCTCCGTTGGACAGAAGCGAAAGAACCGGAGTAACACCGGTGCAATTGGTGTAATTGAATGAAATGGTTTCCACGTCTGAACCACAGTTATTTGTTGCAGTAATGGTGATGCTGTTGTTCCCATTTGCTAACATTAGTCCAAGATCAATGGCACCTGTGGCACTATTGAACGTGAAATTGTTCTGCTCAATGCCATTAAAAATCACTTTGATATTTTGCTTCGTTGTGATGTTGCTCACGATGGCATTCAAACGAATCGCATTCGTGGAAGTAGTGATGGTTTGATTTTGACTTGGCGTTTGCACTGTGATAACAGGAGCCGTACAATTTTGGTAATAAATGTTTGTTATTTCCACATCATTTCCACAGCCATTCATGACTTCCACATTGAAGGAGTTCATTCCCGCTGTTAAGGTAACAGGCACTTGTAATTGTCCGTTCGTACCAACGGTTGGATTCGCTAATTGAAGTCCGTTGTGAAATACTTTCACCGCAGCTGTCGACAAGCTACCTGTGATATTCGCAGACAAGGTAAAATTGGCACTACTGGTTGTTGTTCCCGAAGTACTTGGATTCAAGATTTGAATACTTGATGGAACGCAATTGTCGTAAGTGATTGTTGCCGTATATGTATTGGATCCGCAGTCGTTGCTTACCGTTAACTGAATGGTGTTGACTCCTGGGATTAAAGTAATCACGCGTTGTAATAATCCATTTGTAGTATTGTAAATGGCACCGTTTAAAGCCATTCCGTTCATGGTCAGTTTGATGTTGTTCGCATTGACAGATCCTTGAATAAGTGCACTGAAGGTAAAGTCACTTGTTTTAACGGTCATTGAATTTCCGTTTGGATTCGTAAAGGTCGCTGTTGGCGTCACACAGTTGAGCAATGTCACATATACAGTCGCTGATTCACTTCCACAATTGTTACTTGCACTTAAATAGAACGTGTTTTGTCCATTGTGCAATTGCACTTGCGCATCAATGGTTTGTGTAGAAGCGTTATAATTAAACAGTACCGGTTGATTCAAGTCATTTAACAAGGTCGCACCCGATGCCGCAAGTAAATTACTTACCTTGAATTCGATGTGATATGCACTATTCGTTACTGTTTTGTTGTTTCCTGAAACGAGTGTTAGAACTGGTTTCGGACAATTCGTTGTTGTGGTGTAATTGTTAACGTTACTGGTGTTATTTTCTGTTGAATAGCGATCACCACGTGCTTTAAAATAGAGTTTCCAATATACGGATGTATAATGGTAAAGGTCATTTTTCAATCTAGGGCTAGCAGATACATATCCATCAAAAACATCGCCTCTCGTGAAAGTCGTTTTGTGTTCAATTCCGATACTTGCACGTTTTCCAAAGGAGTATCCCAAACCAAAGCCCAAACTTGGCATCCATTTCACATGATATTGATTACCTGTGAGTCCATCTAAACGTGTTTCAGCAATTCCATCCAAGTTGGAAGAAAGTTGAGAGGCAATTGGTCCGTTTTGGAACATCGAAGAATAATCGTAAATGGAGGAGGAGTCCATGGTGCTGAAAAGGTCCCCGTATGTTTGGGTCCAGGTTAATCCAATTCCACCAAAAACATATGGATCTAAGCCTGTTCTCTCGCGTACCCCATTCATGTGCAGCACGAGTTCTAGGCTCAATCGTTTGACATCTGTTTGGAAGTTGTTGACGTAAATTGAGCTACTGTCTACATAATACGGCGCTAAGATTCCACCTGGATAATTTGCCAATGAAATAGCACTTGTATCTTGTCCAACCCATGTCCCAGTTAAGAAACGTCCTCTTAAATCAAAGCTGATTTTCTTTCCGTAGTCATAATTATATGAGCGCCCTAGGATTAATCCGTAACCGGAACTTGTGACATTTTTCACATCTGTTGTATTCCATGCGGCACCGGCATTTAGCCCAAAAAACCATTTGGAACTAATATCGTAATTGATGTGCTGTGCATTTAAAAAAGAGATGCTTAATAAGAAAGCACTAAGAAAGTACCATTTTTTCATAGACTTGATTTTTTTAGGTGTCCTACCTATTTTCATGCCAAATTTCCGAAAAAAAGCACGAGAAAAAAAATGCCTACCCTGGAACTGAAGTGCGCAATGGATTATTGAAAATACGTGTACTTGGTAAAACGCAAGATCAGTAGGAAGTTTGTCGAAACATCCCGCATTATCGTTGACCCTAAAAGTTGGGTCTTTGTATCGAAAATCACTTGAAGGTCTTTCTGAAATTGTCCGTAACGGTAAAAATGTGCTTCCATGACATTTCCGTAGGCATCATATCGGTATTTCCATTCCTCATCGGCTACGTCATCTTTCTCGTTGAAGTGTGCTTTTATGGAAAGAAGTCCATGTGCATCATACCCATATTCCATGTGGTGTTCGATTCCGCTCATGTGATACAAAAATTTACGTTCGATGAGGTATCCATCTTGATTGTAGCGTGAGATTTCATCCAAATAAGGAAGGTGATAATTGTTGAGTTTGGTGCGGGTTTGGATATTCCCAAGCATGGAATATTGATAGTATTCGGTGTTGATTAATATGGACTGACTCACTTCATTTGTTCGATAATTGTAGACTTCGCGATAGGTATTCAGTTCTCGAATGCGGTGCAAGGAATCGTAGTCATACACCAATTTGGTATACCCACCGTTTTCGGATTTTCGCTGAGCGCTAAGTGCGCCTTGTCGATCATAGAAAAATTGATGAAGTACGGTGTCCTTTTTTTTGTTGACTGTTCGAATATCCAAGCTTTCTATTAATTGACCATTTTCATCGAAGCGATAACGTACCCAGTCGGTACTTTCATGAATGACCTCTCCTGGTTTTTTGGTAGAATAATTTCCTTCAATGGTTTTGATGTGATTGGAACGAATCATGTCCGCATTGAAAAACGGTTGGTCCGTGAAAGCTTCCCCCTCTTGATTCAACAGAAGTTGAGCTTCGCCTTCGTATGAAAGCAACAAAAATAAAGTTGAAATCAGAATGTATTTCAAGCGATTCTTACAAGGTGCTTAAGACACTTTTCCAACTTGCTTTTTGAGCAATGAGTTTTTCGATTTCAGCAATTGGAATGCGGATTTGTTCCATCGTATCACGGTCTCTCACGGTCACTGTTTCATCCGTTAAGGTTTGGTGGTCAATGGTGATGGAGAAAGGAGTTCCAATGGCATCTTGACGACGGTAGCGTTTTCCGATGGAATCTTTTTCATCGTATTGAATGGAGTACTCGAATTGCAAGCTTTTCATGATTTCTCGTGCTTTTTCTGGGAGTCCATCTTTCTTCACCAATGGAAGCACGGCTGCCTTGTATGGTGCAAGCACGGGTGGAATACGCAATACGACGCGATCGGAACCATCCTCTAGCTTTTCGTTTTGATATGCAGCACTTAACACAGAAAGGAACATGCGATCTAGTCCAACAGAGGTTTCTACCACATAAGGCACATAACTCTGATTCAATTCTGGGTCGAAGAATTGTAGTTTCTTTCCTGAAAATTGTTCGTGTTGTTTTAAATCGAAGTCAGTTCGGGAGTGAATCCCTTCCAATTCCTTGAATCCCATTGGGAAATTGTATTCAATGTCGCACGCTGCATTCGCATAGTGAGCCAATTTAATGTGGTCGTGAAAACGGTATAAATTTGCACCGAGTCCCAGGTTTTTGTGCCATTTCTCGCGCGCATCTTTCCAGTAAGCGTACCATTTCATTTCTTCACCCGGACGGACAAAGAACTGCATCTCCATTTGTTCGAATTCGCGCATTCGGAAAATAAACTGACGAGCGACGATTTCGTTTCGGAAGGCTTTACCAATTTGAGCGATACCAAATGGAATTTTCATGCGTCCAGATTTCTGAACATTTAAGAAGTTCACGAAAATCCCTTGTGCGGTTTCGGGACGTAAATAGATGGTTGAAGCATCACCGGCAACAGATCCAAGTTCCGTAGAGAACATGAGGTTGAATTGACGCACTTCGGTCCAATTTTTAGAACCGGAAATAGGACAAACGATTTCTAAATCAATGATTAAGTTTCGAACGGCTTCCAAATCACTATTTTCTAGTGCTTCGCGCATGCGGGACTCGATCGATTCGATTTTTTCTGCGTTGCGAAGGACATTTGGATTGGTTGCTCTAAATTGCGTTTCATCGAAGTCCGCACCAAAGCGATTCTTTCCTTTTTCTACTTCCTTCTCTATTTTTTGACGGATTTTCTCCATGTGCTCTTCGAGCAACACATCCGCGCGGTATCTTTTTTTGGAATCTTTGTTATCAATTAATGGATCATTGAAGGCATCGACGTGACCAGATGCTTTCCAAGTGGTTGGATGCATGAAAATAGAGGCATCGATTCCAACAATATTTTCGTGCATTTGCACCATGGATTTCCACCAATACGTTTTAATGTTGTTTTTCAATTCTGAACCTAATTGTCCATAATCGTACGTTGCTGCTAATCCGTCGTAAATTTCCGAAGAGGGAAAAATGAATCCGTATTCTTTCGAATGCGAAATGATGTCCTTTAGTTTGTCTTGCTGTTGATCCATAATGCAAAGTTAGCCCTTCTTGAGATTTGAGAGACAAAAACTCCAAACAATTTCAACAAGGCATTTTTGATAGATGTCTTTGATTGTTTACTTTTACGTATGCGTTTATACCTTTCCAATTCAGAATTCATAGAAACATCGGAACCAATTGACATTTCGATGTCGCTTCAGGCGAATGAACACAACGTGCGCGCTTGGTACGTAGATCCTCCACGCATGGAAACCGTTCGTGCAAATGGCTTCATTGGCAGCATCGCAGAAGGCGGAAGTGTGAATTTTCGCGATGTGTTTTTTAATCCACACGGACACGGAACGCATACGGAATGTTGTGGACATATCACGAATGAGGTATATTCCGTCAACGAGGTCTTGAAATCGTACTTTTGGAAAGCGCGTTTAATTACCGTTGAACCGAAGCAAATGGAAAATGGAGATTTCGTTGTGCAGGCCGATCAATTGATTCCTTTTATGGATAAAGAATTCAGTGAAGCAGTGATCATACGAACGCTCCCAAATTCAGTGCAAAAAAAATCCTTGAATTATTCTGGGACAAATCCATGTTACTTCGATGTGGCTATTGTAGACGTATTGAATGCGTACGGAGTGAAACACTTTCTTGTGGATCAACCTTCTGTTGACCGTGAAGAGGACGGAGGTGCACTTATTTTTCACCATACCTATTGGAATGTTCCGGAGAATCCAAACATGGAACGCACCATCACTGAATTAATTTATGTTCCTGATTCCGTTGTTGATGGAAATTACCTGTTGGAAATTCAAATGGCCGCTTTTCAGAATGACGCGAGTCCGAGTCGACCAGTGCTCTACCAAATACAATAAAAAAAGGGCTTTTCAGCCCTTCCTAGTAGTAGACATTAAAGTCTGAGTGGTACGTTTTTAGTAATAAGGACAGGAGCTTCTTAAACACATTCCCGAAGGACGTCGACAAAAACTATTAAACTCTTATCAAACTAGAAAAATGAAACTGCCTCTCCAAGCAGCTTGTCAACTTCTGTGTATAAGAAGATTCCTGTTTCTCTCCTTATTTCATTTTAAAAATAGAAAGAAGGTTTGAAACGGATTATGCTAAATGAATATCATGGCATAGCAAATGAACATTCTGCCACTTTTTATGAATATTCATTTTTGAATTTCTTTAAAAACGATAGAATCTGTTGGTGAAAGGGCAAAAAAAAAGCAGCCGTAAAGCTGCTTTAATCATTGTTTATTCAAATTATTGGATCACGATTTTCTTTGTCACCGCTTGTCCCTTGATTTTAACTTGATATAATCCTTTGTATAAAGTATCTGCATTGAAATAAGCAATCGTGCTGCCTTGAACAAGCATTTGCGATTGGATCAATTTTCCGAAAGCATCATACAACTCAACCGTAAAGGATTGATTGGTTAAGTCATTGATTTGAACCATAATGATGTCGTTGCTTGGATTCGGATAAACAGACCAATCTGAATCACTCAATTCGTTGATTCCAGCACTTGACGTGTACGTAGTAACAGGCTCGGTTATAGAGGTTACTTTTGCCGCAGTTTTTACGCCGTAAAATGTTGGTCCAACCACATAAGGATAAGCAGAATTCCATTCGCTATCAACCGTCGCAAAATAGCAATAGATGCCATTTGGATATTCAGGAGTCACACAAAAACGACCATTGTGTTCATCTAAATAATCCGCTTGTCCTGCATGACTGACAAATTCATAATCTTCACGGAAATAGCCGAGTGGATAAGTTGTGCTCACTGCTGGTCCATCTGGAACATCTGTTCCGTCAGCCCAAACCGTACGAGTGCTGATATTTCGCAATTGATATCCAGATTTGATGCGTGTAATTCCACCGGTTCCATCTGCATTTTTAAATCCATATGCACCATAAATGGGGAAGCCGTCGTATGCATAGCCGATTAACGGTGAATGCGCATTGGAATCAATGACGTATAATCCATCTGCATCATACAAATCACAGACATTGGAGATTACGGTTAAGTCCAATTTGAATGCACTAGGATTTTGGTGATGGTGGTAATTTCCCATGGCTGGGTGACCTTTCGAACAATCGAAACCTGGTTTTTCGGCAGGGACTGCATCTCGGTTCCACGACATCACTGCTGCTGGTCCTCCAGGACAAGGTGGATTTCCTGGTCCACCACAAAGTGCATTTGTACTTGGATTCCAAGCGACACCATCACGGTAATCGAAAAGTGCGACCCCGTTAATGAAAATACCGATGTTTCCACCTGTAGTAACGGTAAGTGTCCCTGTATTTTGTGCTGGATTTAAGGGAACTTTAAAAATGGCATTTTGGTTGGTTGCCAAGGAAGGATTCCCATCCATAAAGGGACCTGTTATGTAAGAAGGAACTCCAGTCGTTGTTACATAGACCCAATTAGTCGAATATTGTACACTCTGCACATTCGCAGGTGTTGTTTCGTTGATTGGTGTTGAATTTCCTTGGACATAATGTCTTCCGGTAATTCCAGTGGTGTTGATTAACCAATGTTCAATGGCAGGATTTAATTGAGCCATCGTTTGATTTCCAATGCAAAGCAAGAGAACTAAACGGAATATTTTTTTCATGGATATTTTTTTTAAAGTTAGATGTTATTTGTTTTCAAAACTTGCATTGCGCTCATTTTTAGGATACTTGAAAAGTGGATTAAACAAAAATTGAGGATCACTTAAGGTTTTTAAGAAAGCGATGAGGTCTTTTTGTTCATGATCTGTCAATGGTCGATTTAATTTGTTCAATTCGGAACTTTTCAGGTTTGATGAGGCGTGCAACACGCTGTAATGTGCGAGCACATCTTTCAAAAGTTTAAAACGTCCATCGTGCATGTATGGGAAACTAAATTCAATGTTACGCAGGGTTGGGATTTTGAAAAGCAATGAATCCTCATGCCGATTGGTGATGTCCATGCGTCCATAATCCATCAATTTCGGATTCACCGGAAGTCCATTTGCTTTGAAGTCATTTCGCGTGAAAAGTGGTTCTTGGTGACAGGATACACAATACTGTTTAAACAGGGAATATCCGGCCTTTTCTTGCTCAGTGAAATGCGCTTGGTGGTTTTGAACTTGATCGTATTTCGATTGTGCGGAAACGAGTCCAACGGTGAAATTGGCCAAGGCCTTTAACAGGAGATCTGTGGTGATGATGCTGTCTCCAAACCCTTGGTAAAAGCGCTTGCGGTAAAAGCTTGAACGATTCAAGCGTCTCAAAATTTCTTCGAGGCTATTGTCCATTTCCTTTGCATGAGTCAACGGATTAATGGCTTGCTTGTTTAATTGTCCAACTCCGCCATCCCAATGAAAGGACCTCTGCCAGGCCAAATTGATGAGAACGGGTGAATTTCGGGTACCGATTTTCCCATCGATGCCATGACTTAACGCATGATCGATGTGCGTGAATGCGGAATATTGTAAATGACAACTCGCACAGGAAATAGTGCTGTCGCGCGAAAGGTCTGGATCGTAAAATAAGGTACGACCTAATTCAAATTTTTGGAGGTTAATTGGATTGGCCTCAAAATCATAAACGGGCTTTGGCCAATGCTTAGGTATGTAAAAAGGATGTTCGTTTTTTGTCGCACTAAAAATGAGGACAGTAATCAGCAGGAATCCAAATATCCGTAACAAAGACTTCATTTCGAGTAAAAATAGTACGCAATGGATTGACAATAGCTTTTTGCGAGTGGACTAGGAATCATGATGCGCTGGACTTGTTCCAACTGTGCGTCTTTTTCGAAGAACGGTTTTAGGTCTAGTACAAGGATGTCTCCTTTCATTTCGATCGTCACATGTACCATCGTTTCATTTGGTTTGCGGTATCCACCTAAATGATATTCAAAAAGACGATCATCTGTAGGAATGCGCGTCGATTTTCCCGTGCATTTGAATTGAATATATCCGGAGTTCCACGCCCAATACATGCCTTTTAAAGGATCTAAATCACCTGTTACGGATTCAGAAACGTGGTAAGAACTGTCCAACCCAAATTGAAAGGACATTGTTCGATAATTTCCAGTCGAAAACTCGGGGAACAAATTCATGGACTCTGGACTTTCCAAATCAATCAAGTGTGCCCCAACTTTGATGGCTTTGCGCG
Organism: Crocinitomicaceae bacterium; assembly: GCA_024643725.1. GTDB lineage: Bacteria > Bacteroidota > Bacteroidia > Flavobacteriales_D > Crocinitomicaceae > UBA952. Next base: position 69,205 of record JAHEMJ010000007.1, read on the forward strand.
TTGAACCTTCAAATTGAAAATCAGTGAGGTATAGTTTCAGTTGATCGAAGGAAATGGAATCTTTCCCATACGCGTATGATTTTCCCAAAGTAATCGATTCCGTTCCCCATTGAACTTGGACATGTATTTGTCCAAACGCTAGTTGAGCGAGGATAAGAAAGAGGATGGTTATTTTCGTTCGCTTCATGGTCTTGGACCCGGACGTTCGCTTCGATCAATCATTCCGTCTACTACTTCAGCTAATTTCTTTGCTTGTTTGGCGTTGCAATGTGCTTTTACACGGGAAAAGTGCTCGAAGGTACAGGCGTCAATCTTGGTCTGTAGCATCCCGATTTTTTGATACAAAACTTGATTTTCAACTGCTGCATTTTTATCTAATTTAATTTGTTTCCGCAGTTCCTTCTGTTCTCCAAGGTAACGCTCTTTCTGTGCGATGTGTTGCTTGAATTCTTGGTCCACCCATGCCGCTTGCTTGCCAGACATGTTCAACACCACACTCAAACGAGGTGGGTGGGGTGGGTGATGCTTTTTTCTACCTTCCATGAATTGTACAAGAATGATGGCATTCATCAGAATGAGCACACCTAGAAGGAAATACAACAGTTTGTTTGTTTTCATTTGTGATTAAATGGAAAGATTAGAGCCAAAATTAGCATATTGTGTTTCAAGTAATTCTTCTTCCGCCAATTTTTCTTGTCGGGAACTGAAATAAAGGAGATTTAGTGTCAAACAAAGTATGGTGACAATGGCGAAGAATCCTGTTTGACGTTTTTCTTTTTTTGCCAGTGCAGGCGCTTGCATCAGCATGTCATGAAGGGAGGATGAAACTTCGATTCTTTTTTTAGAAAATGGATGTTCGTTCAAATTCTGCATAGTGTATTAGATGTTATCATGTTGGAAATCATGCTGTTAAATCCAATTATTTTTAATGGAGTCGTTCAAGGTGGCTTTTAAGTGTTGTTTTGCTCGGAAAATCAATGATTCGATGGCTGATAATGAAAGGTTCATCGATTCGCTTATTTCTTTGTAGCTAAATTCGTCCATGTGATGTAAGGTGTAAGCAATGCGTTGATTCTCTGAAAGTTGCTGAACTGCCTCTAAAAAGACTTTTACCCGTTCTTTTTCCATCAGCGCTTCTTCGGGATTTTTATTCAGGTCAACGGTATGATCTATAAATGCTGGGTCAATCCGAAGATGAATTCCAAACCTCTTTTTTCGTTTGGCTTTTCGAATGTGTTCCAAGCATTTATTCAAGGTGATGCGGTGAATCCATGTAGATAATTTGGCGTCACCTTTAAATTTGGGTATGGACTGGTAAATCGTTAGAAAAATATCCTGTGTGGCATCTTCTGCTTCTTCTTTGTTCTGAAGGATGTACCAACACATGTTTAGCACCTTTTTCTCATATTGGATTACCAGTACTTCGAATGCGTGTACATCGCCTCGTTGCAGTGCTTGAATATCGATTTCTTGGGACACGGTTAGTTGGATGTCATCACAACGGAAAACTTGTGTTAAAAGAAAAGTCGGCCGTTCAGCCATTCTGGATCGAGGATGGCTTTTTGTTTTTCATAGAAACGAATGGCCGGTTCATTCCAGGTGAGAACTTGCCAGTCCATGCGTTGTACCTTGCGTTCTTGTGCTGTTTCAACAACGCGATCGAAAAGCAATTGTCCGATGCCATGTTGGCGTTCCTCTTCCATCACATAAAAGTCCTCGAGGTATAAGCACGCACCTTTCCAAGTAGAGTAGGAGGTGTAATACAACGCGAATCCAACAACAATTTGTTCTTTTTCTGCAACGATCGCTTCACATAGGTTTTTCTCGAATAAATCTGCTTTTAAGTTTTCCGGTGTGTTGGTCACTTGTTCGGGTGCCAATTCGTATGCCGCTAATTCTTGAATCAGAGAAAAAATCGCTGGGACATCAGCTTCAGTTGCTGGACGAATATGCACACTCATTATTTCAATCCGTTAAGGTCGAAACGCAAGGTAATTCCTGTTTTTAGGTTACCTGTTGGGTAGCTCAAGAATACTTTTGGCGTATTGATGAATTGCTCGTAATAAAAGATTGCACTTAAGTGATCAGATAACTTGTAATTCGCATCTAATTTGAAGCTTACCGTTGTTTGTCCTGCCGTTGCTTGATTTGTATTCTCAACTACTTTGCGAATCACCGTTGAGTTATCGCGGAAAGAGAAGTTGACATTGATCAACAAGTCACTTGGTTTCAGACTACGTACAGGCAACTTCAATTTTGGAACATTGATGACTGTACCTACCACGATTTCTTTCCCGAGAACTTCTGTCACTTGGTTGTTGTTCAATGACAAGGTTGTTTGACGGTCTTTTTTGTATTCGAAATTCGTCGTGATGTTTTTTCCGAGGATGTTCCAAGTTGCCAACATTCCAATCAAAGGTGAAAAACGCTCTGAAACGGTAATGTTTTGGATTTGCATCGGCGCGATGTAGTTGTTGTTGATGTCTTGCGCAGTGGCGTGTCCATTAGCATCAACAGTTGCATTCAAGTTCGTCTGCATCCCGTTCACACTTACGGATGATGAATATCCGTGATTCAACTTGAAGGATTTCACAACATCCTTCGCGAAAGCAAATTTGGACAGTCCATTGTAATTAATCGTCCAGTTAGGCAAAGGAATATTCGATAACGGATGAATTGATTTTGCATCGATACTAGAATTCGTATACGCCGTTAAGAATGCACCCATGACAACTTCTTGTTGCGATCCTGAATACCCTGAATAATAGCCACTTGGTAACAAACTTGAATTTGGATTTTGCGCCCCCAACAATTGAGATACTTGGGTACGGTTGTTCAACATGGTAGTAAATACGGATGAAGAGAAATCTTTCCCTTCTTTGATGAAAGCAGAACCCCAAGTCACCGTTGAGTACGTCAAGGTACTTGATTCGAATTTACTTTGACTTTCGAAGGCACTTGTTGTCGAGTTCCAGCGGTAGAATTCACCGGAATTTGTGCTGTAGTTTCGATTCAAGTTCAGGTTGATGTTCAAATCTTTAATTGGTTCCAATGTCGCTTTCAATTGAAGATTCGCCGTATGAGTCGTCGTGAATTGTTTGTTCAAATTCTCATTTTGCACCAACCAATTTTGATCTCTCGCGAGCGTACTAATGTTGTAGCCGTTGCTTCTTCCCAATAAATCGTAACCTTGTTTTCCAAAGACAAATCCGGACATGCCAAGTGAATTACCATTCATTCCAAGAATGCTTGATTCTTGGTTGTATCCAGGCAGCATGGTTCCATCCGTCAACGCATACGTTCCTGAAACGTTTCTTACACTCATGATGAGTCGCGCAACGAATCCACCAATTGGATTTACTTTTTCTTTTTCTTTCTCTTTGATTTCTTGTTCGCGTAGTTGTTTACGGTCGAAGCGTTTTTTCTGACGCTCATATTGTTTCAATTCTTTTGCTGTCATTTCCTCCAGTGGTTTTGCCGGCTTAAATTCTGGCAATTTCGCTGGTCCTGCTTTGGGTTTTGCACCGGTTCCGCCATCTCCACCGTCGTTGCCCAACTTGGAATTGACATTGCCTTTCATTCCTTTCCCATCGGAAAGCACGCGCTTAAAGTATGGGACTTTATTGTAGAGGGTCACTAAGTTCCCTTGTAAGGTCATGTTAATGGTACGATTGTTTTGTACCGTATTTCCAAAAGCCGTTTGTCCAAGTGGTGCGCGCTGCCAATTGTAAGTTCCGGAATATTTAGCATTTGCAGTAATCCAACTGGTAAGTGGGAATTTATCCAGCGGAACATTGTAACTAATGCTGTAGTTATGTGTGTAGTCCATTGTTCGACCAAACGTAGACATTTGTGAACGAATGGTATCCATGAATTCACGGTAGCCTTCTGGATTCGTTACGCGGTCTACGCCATGATTTCCTTCCACAAAGATGGATTTGTTCGTCGCGCTGAACGTCGTTTTTAAGTTCTTCGTTACATCGTATCCAATTTGATAATTACGGTTCCAATCAAAACGTTTCAAATAGATGGGATCAAATTGGAAGGTTGGAACGATGATATTTCTCACTTGTCGCTCGTTGTAGATGCGTGAGTAATCGTTCGTGAAGGTGATGTTTTTCGGCAATAGGAAAAGATTGAATTCTTTGATCCATTTTAACCAAGGTGATTTTTGAACTGGTTCCCATTTCTTAAATGGTTCAATGGCTTTTCCAGCAAAAGTATAATTGTAATTGAGTGAACCTGTCCACGTTTTTGTTCGATCCGCAGCAATGTTGAAATCGCGTTTGATGTTTTCTGCAAATGCATACGTTGCTGACCAATTCGAAATACTCCAGAATTCAGGTTTTGTTCCAGCTTTTGCTTCTTTACGCACATTGGTAAAGTTGTATGAGCGACGCTCTGTGAAATCTTGACCTAGTTTTGCGCGTTCTTTGCGTGTAGCGTTGTCGTAACTAGATAATTTAATATCTGGATTGAACGGATCGTATTCTGGATTGATCACTCCTAATGAGTATCCATAGAAGAACGGTAGAGAAACTCGTGCTTGTTTTCCGAAGAATTGTCCTAATTGAACGGTTGTGTTCATGTCGAAACCAATTTTTTGGTTACGTTGACGATCTTGGACACGACTATCTACACTTCCCCAGTTAATACCGGAGTAATTTCCAGAAGCCGAAACATTGGCAAAGTCTGCCAATTGAACTTGCATTTGTCCAACAGCGGCATCTCCACCATCGCTTACGAAATCCGTTAAACGCAACTCATTGACCCAAACGTTTACACATTCTGCATCTCCCGCATCAGGCTGCCAAATGTTGTCTGGATCTGTTTTAAGTGGATTGCGAACACCAATCATGATGGTACGCATTCCTTGAAGGTTTGGACTTCCTTTGACTTTTAATTTTCGTTGTGGATTCTGTGGGTCAACGATTTCATACTCGTTAATGTAAGACACACCCGGAGCACCTTGTTCCACCTTTTTGTTACGTTCCGTTTTCAGGTTGAGTAAATCGTCGAAGACAATTTCAATATTGTTCAATTCTGGCCAAATGGTTTCTGGATTCGTTGCGCCCCAATCCGTCACTTTCAAAGGCAATTCGTATTCGTAGTAATTCTCCACGTAATCAGTTCCCAAACGAACGAAAACGGAAAGTTCATTATCCTTCAATTGGTTTTGTACCACTGACTCTGCATGGACAAACATTTTCATTTTCTTGTATGTACGCACGTCGAATTGTACGTTGCGGTAAGCAGCACGTGCATCTCCATCTTGAAGATTACATACTTCTAACACCAAGGACTGCTCGTTCATTTGGCGTTGATATACTTGAGAAGGATCAATTTCACGCGTAATTCCAGGAGGAATCACATAGTTGATTGGTTGACGCTGTCCGTTTTCTTCGATGTTTAACGCTGCAATATTGAAGGTTGTTAAGTTTGGATCAGTTTGTACACTCAATCCAGGCTGCGTTAAATCTTGCGTATATCTTCTCCACTCTCCACGAATCAATTCTAGACGTGCAAAACGCAAGACCACTTCTTCGTCAAAGTTCTTCAAGTACATGCGCATGAAACGAATGGAGCGGAAATCTTGGATGCCATTCACTCGCTTCTCAAAGGACTTAACTGGAACTTTGAACTGGTACCAAGTCTCCGTTTTTGTTCCGTTTTGATACACTTGTTTATTTGTGATGAAATTGTTTCCAACTTGTTGTAGGTCGTTTGGACGCATACTAACACGGTATTGGAAATAACTTTCACTTTCCGCTAAGTTGTTGTCTTGATTGATGTCTTCGTTGTCTGGAAGGTTGCTCGCTTGGGTTGGATATCCTGCAGCATTTGCCGTATCGGACATGGATGTGGTCGGTGAATTTCCTTCCATCCCGTTGTAACGCTTGTAACGTTTTAAGATATTCAACTGTTGACTATCGTAGTTGTCATCCAAATAATACGTGTAATCATCATTAGAAGGATCGGCAATCATGCGTGCTTTTGTTGCGGCATTCAAAGTTGGATTATTTTGTACCCAATTCACATATGCTTGATGTGCAGTGATTTCTTGATTGTCTTTCCATCCGTCAATTCCGACGTCTTGATTCTGTCTAGCAGCTGGATCGTTGTCAAATGCATTCACGACAATTTGTTGCGTAGAAATTCTAGACCATGCCGTCGTATCCATGTTGTCGCTGATCGGAATGTCGTTCGTTGCAGGCAATCCGTTTTCGAAACTTTTGCGTGAATCTGGAAGGACATCCTCTGAGATATTTCCAAGGTTAAAATACAAATCCCCACCTGTATGGAAAGTATTTGGATTTTCGTTTTCTGCATCTTCGTTGAATGGATCCAAGACCCAGAATTGGATGAACTCAATGTTCGCAACCTCAAAGTCGTTGGTTGTCAGTCCACGCATAATACCTCCCCAACGATTCTCTGGATTCGTAAAGTATCCGAGTGAATCCACCGTATTGGTAGTGTCGTAATTGTACATCCCACGTTCTGTTGGATAATACGCTAATTCTAAAATAGGAATGTTTTGAATCGAACCGTATTGTTGTTGCAAGTTCGGGAAGATATCTACCTGATTCACCAAGCGCATGCGGCTATCAGTCAACATCGCTGGATTCTGTTTGATGTGCTGCGGAGTCAGGGAATTACTTTGGTAGAAAACGGGATCGATGGTGTACCATACGGTTTTGGCACGTTTAAATCCGGAGGACAAGTTTTTGGTACTTGCTTCAGGGAATAAATCCGGTTGACCTTGTGGAATGGATGCCATTTTCCATGCGGAGAATTGTCTTAAATCGATGGCACTTTGACTCGCTTCAAAGTCATCCACGTATGAAGTTCCAGATTTGTTAATCGCTTTTGGTTGTCCAGGAATCAGGTGGGCGTATTCACCTGTCAAGGACAATGTAGACATCTGATTCGTTGAAATAACTGGAAGCATGTCCACCAGTTTTGTTAAGAATGGAACATTTGTTCTCAAGGAGAAATCCGTTCCAAGAATGGTGTTTTTAAACGGTTCGTTTCCGAAGTCTACCTTTTGTGTGACAGGACGTTCCATCATGCGGATGGCCGTTGCGCCAATTTTAAAGTTCTCGCTCAAACGGTATTGGTAGTGTCCACCCATCATTGAACGCGCTTGGAATCCGAAAACGGAATTACTTTCGATGGTAATTTTAATCGGTGTGTTCGACTCTAGGATACCGGTGTTTAAGATTTTTACGCGGCTAAACGCGTAATCTACGGTGTAGTCCGTTCCTTCAATCAAACGAATTCCACCGGCAGTAACAACGACTGCTCCTTGCGGAATATTCATGACGTTTAACGGAATTTCAGAACTGATGGATGATTGGAATTCTCCTTTAAATACAAAGCGATTTTTACTTGGGATTTGTTGCGCTGCGGTTTTCGTCGAATCGTATAATTCAGTGTAAGCAATCTTGTTCACATTGACTTGAGGCACACCCGCATCTTCAAGTTTTTTGGCAAGTGTTTTACCAAATGGTTCAATGGTACTGAAGAAGATGCGACCATTTTTCTTGTTAATCGTTCCACCGTTATCGATTTTGTTTCCAACAACGTTAAACGGAGCAAAGTCAAACACACCATCCGAGAAAGGCTGATTGTTTTGGTTGATTTTGTCCATGTCCAACAAAGTCACAATCTGTTTTTTGTCCACCCCTGCAAACGGCATGAAAGGTTGAAGGACAGATGTTTCTTGGTTGTTATAGTACACATCAATTTTAAATCCTAATTGATCCACTTGATATGCTCCAATGGAATAGACGTTTTTCATCATCAAGTCCCAAATTTTGTTTTTTGGATTGGTGATGGTCGGCTTGATCAATTTCAAAATTAGGGCTTGCTGTCCACTCGCTCCATCCGTTGAAAATTCACCTACTTGATAGGTTTGTCCGCGGTAGGTATACTCATAAGCGACCGCCAAAACTTCATCATTATTCAAGGCATTATTCAGGGAAATGTAGCCTAGTAAAGAGTTGTAAGTAAATTCTGCTTCGGTTAATTTTCGTGCGTTTTCCACTTTTTCAAAGTCCATTGCTTGACGGAACGGACCAGGTGCATTTACCTGTGTAGAAAGAGCTGTAACGGAATTGACGAAACTTCGAATCATTGGTTGATTCGCTGCCCACTCGTAGAGTCCGTTCGCTTGGTTGTCTGGAATATCGTTCGCCGCATAAGTCCCAGGATTTCCTTGGCAGTTTGCAGGAAGAGCTTCCCCTAAATCAGAAAAGGCAACGATGTTGCGCGTATTCTCTGTGTTACTTGTTCGATTCGTTACCCAAACCTCGATACGTGTGATGAACATTGTTGAGTTCACCATTGGCAAGGTCGACATCGCTGTGTCGTAATGTTGTTGTTGGTATAAGTTTAAGAAGTAGTGACGATTTGCTTCGTAATTGTCCGCTGTGATTTCAAATTTCTGAACTTGGGCTTTTCCCGTAACATTGATTTCCGTTCTTTTTCCTTTGGAAGCGGCAGCAATTAAATCAAAGGTAGAGCGACCGAATTTTAATTGTGTTTTTACCCCGAACAAGGTTTGCGACCCTTGAATTAACGACGTTGGAAGTTCTAAAGCCACATTTCCAAGGGCGATTTTCTGAATGATTTCATCTTCCTTGCCGGTGTGTTCAATTTTGGAAATGTTTTCGAAATCAAAGTTTGCAGCCGTATTGTATTTCATGTTCAGCTTCATCTTGGTCCCGATTTGACCGGTGATGTCCATGTTGATGTTCTGATTGAAATCGAAACGCGTGATGTTACGCTGTTTCATTGGAAGGAGTGGATTATCAACGCGAGAGTGATTTACTCCAAGTGATAATTCCAAGTTTCCACCCGGAATGATTTTAATTTCGTCTGAACCGAAAATACTCGTGAACGCTTTACTACCAATTTTAATTGGCAGTTCAAAGGCACGATTTTCAGCAGATTGTTCTTCGATGATTTCTTGCCAATCCATTTTTTGCGACTTCTTCTCGTTGTATTTGAGGTAGTCCTCCAAACTCATTTTGGATGGATTGCGGTAATAAAGTCCATTTTTACCTAGCGTTTCCTTGAATACGTATTGACCAGTTTCAGGATCGAACACAATGGTTTGTTGCATGGAAGTTGGATCTCCGAGGTCAAAACTCTGCGGTAAATTTTGGTATGGATTCAGTGGATTGTAAATCGGAAAAGGAAGGTTAATGCCATTTTGAGCGCTTGCATTTCCTGTAAAAAACAAGGCAATGAAAGCAATGAGCATTGCTTTAGCCGAGTATTTTACCGTACAGTTCATCAAGTAGTTAGGCACTAGTAGTTATTATAAATTCCTTAACGCTTCTTTAATTAGTTCTTCCACGCTTTGATTTCCGGTGTCGATTTTATCCAATACCTTTTCAGCGGACTTCTTATCGAATCCGAGGGAAACCAATGCATTTAACGCATCAAAACGATTTCTATTGTTCGAAGTGAAAATATTTTCTGAAGAAAGTTCCATTTTGGACACTTTACTTTTCAAATCAATGATGACGCGTTGTGCGGTTTTTGTTCCAATTCCTTTGATTTTTTGAATCGTTGCAACATCTTCGACTAAGATGGCTTGCGCGATTTCATCCGGCACCAAGGAGGACAACATAATCATCGCGGTGTTTGGACCGATGCCAGAAACGCTAATCAAATGATTAAACATTTCACGTTCTTCTTTATTGGCAAAGCCATAGAGAATGTGCGCATCTTCGCGAACAATCAACTTCGTAAATACTTGAACGGCTTCGTCGCTTCCCAATTGGGAATAGGTATTCAATGAAATTTTCACTTCATATCCGACTCCACCGCACTCGATTAAGAGGTCCGTTGGATTTTTTTCAATCAACCTACCGTTCAGTCTTCCGATCATTTTTCGTTGTTTTGTGCATCAATCACGGCAATCTTGATCATGTTGGAGATTTCTCTCACCGATGCACCAAGTTGCATGACATGAATCGATTTTCTTAGACCGATTAAGATTGGTCCAATCGCATCCACCTCGTTCATTTGTTGCAATAGTTTGTATGCGATATTTCCTGCGGACAAATTCGGGAAAATCAAGGTGTTCACTTCTTTATTTGCCAAGTTAGAGAATGGGAATTTTTCATTCATCAACTCTCCATTCAAGGCAAAATTGGCTTGCATTTCTCCATCCACCACTAAGTTTGGATGCGTTTCGTGTAAGATCTCCACTGCCTTCGCCATTTTTTCCGGATCTGGTCCTGGAGAAGAACCAAAGTTTGAATAGCTCAGCATGGCAATACGTGGGGTCATTTTTAAACGACGAATCATTTTCGCTACGTTCACCGTGATTTCAGCAATTTGCTCTGCTGTTGGATTCAAATTCACGGTCGTATCTGCCAAGAATAATGGTCCGCGTTTCGTGTTAAGAATGTACATTCCAGCTACAACATTGACATCCTTCTGCATACCTATGGTGCGGATAGCAGGACGAACCGAGGAACGGTAACTTCTAGTGACACCTGTGATCATGGCGTCTGCGTCTCCGCGATCCACCATCATTGCCCCAAAATAGTTGCGTTCACGCATCAAGGAAATAGACTCGAATTCTGTCATTCCTTTTCGTTTGCGTTTTTCGAAGAATTCAGATCCATACAGGTTTCTGCGGTTTTCTTCTTCGTCCGATTTGCAATCAATGATTTCTACTTCTGGTAATTCAATGCCGTATTCCGTCATCAAATCCTGAATTTTCTTTTTGCGTCCAAGTAAAATCGGGAATGCTACGCCTTCTTCGTACGCTTGTTGTGCGGCTTTCAGTACTTTGATGTTATCACCTTCAGGGAAAACGACCTTTTTCGGATTGCCTTGCGCCTTAGTCGTGATGTTTCTCAGTAATTTGTTATCTAAGCCTAAACGACTTTTCAATTGATTCTCATAGTCTTCCCAGTTTTCAATCGGGAATTGCGCCACACCAGAATCCATAGCAGCTTTTGCCACGGCAGGAGCCACGTAATAAATCAAACGTGGATCGAGCGGTTTCGGAATAATTTGTTCGCGTCCAAAAGAGATGTTTTTTCCGCCATACGCTTCAATTACTTCTTCCGGAATGGTTTCTTTTGCCAGTGAGGCAATTGCCTTTACGGCAGCCAATTTCATTTCTTCGTTGATGCTTGTCGCACGGACATCCAATGCTCCACGGAAAATGTAGGGGAATCCAAGTACATTATTCACTTGGTTAGGATGGTCTGAGCGTCCCGTTGCCATGATAATATCCTTGCGAACGGACATGGCTTCTTTGTAAGAGATTTCCGGCTCTGGATTCGCTAATGCAAAAACAATCGGATCTTTGGCCATGCTTGCAATCATTTCTTTGGAAACGAGTCCAGCTTTTGACAAGCCTAAAAACACATCAGCGTTTTTAAATGCTTGTTCGAATGGAATATCCTTTGGGTGATTCGCGTAAAACGCTTTCATTTCATCCAAATCTGTTCGTCCTTTGTGGATGAGTCCTTTGGAATCGTACAAGTATAAGTTTTCCAATTGAACACCCAAAGAGTGATACAAACGTGCACAAGAAATGGCTGCTGCTCCGGCTCCGGAAACAACGATTTTCACTTTGGAAATTTTCTTTTTTGCTAGCTCTAATGCATTCAACAAGGCTGCCGAACTAATGATGGCTGTACCATGTTGGTCATCGTGCATGATCGGAATGTCCAATTCCTCTTTCAAGCGACGTTCGATTTCAAAAGCTTCTGGCGCTTTGATGTCCTCCAAGTTGATGCCACCAAACGTTGGAGCGATGGCTTTCACGGTTTGAATGAACAATTCAGGATCTTTCGCGTCAATTTCAATATCAAATACATCGATGTCTGCAAAGATTTTGAACAACAAGCCTTTTCCTTCCATCACGGGTTTCGACGCTTCTGGACCAATATCACCCAATCCAAGTACCGCAGTACCATTGGTGATAACGGCAACTAAGTTTGCTTTGCTGGTATATTTGTAGACATCTGCCTTATTTTCGGCAATTTTTAAGCATGGCTCTGCAACGCCTGGAGAGTAGGCGAGGGATAAATCGCGTTGAGATGCGTAAGGTTTTGTTGGAACCACTTCAATCTTTCCTGGTTTTCCGGAAGAGTGGTAATCCAATGCATCTTGTTTTCTGATTTTCGACATTCCAATATTTTAGGGGAACAAATATACGAAAACGAGCCGAATAGGGAAAACAAAAAATCCTTGCAAGTCACAGAATCTAACCTGACTTACAAGGATTTTAATATGCTTGGAAAATTAAAGTCCTAATAACACTTCCAATGGATCTTTTGATCCAAAAATCATGCGCTCAGGATGTTCTAACATTTCTTTGACTTTTACTAGGAATCCAACGGACTCTTTTCCATCGATGATGCGGTGATCGTATGACAATGCCACGTACATGATTGGACGAATTTCCACTTTTCCGTTGATGGCTACTGGACGCTCAACAACGTTGTGCATACCGAGGATAGCAGATTGCGGTGGATTAATAATTGGTGTGGATAACATCGACCCGAAAACTCCTCCATTGGTAATGGTAAAGGTTCCGCCTGTCATGTCTTCAGGTGTGATTTTTCCGTCTCGTGCTTTGATTGCTAATCGTTTGATTTCGCGCTCAATTTCTGCTAGGGACATTTGTTCTGCGTTGCGCACAACAGGCACCATCAATCCTTTTGGTGAAGACACAGCAATTCCGATGTCGGCATAATCGTGGAAAATCATTTCATTCTCGCTGATTTGTGCGTTCACTGCTGGATACAAGTTCAATGCTTCCGTTACTGCTTTTGTGAAGAAAGACATAAAACCTAAATTCACTTCGTGGTGTTTTGCAAAGGCGTCTTTGTATTTCGCGCGCAGGTCCATGATTGGTTTCATGTCCACTTCGTTGAAGGTCGTCAACATCGCTGTTTCGTTTTTCACAGAAACCAAACGTTCTGCGATTTTACGACGCAACATGGACATTTTTTCACGACTTTGGTTGCGAGAACCGCCCCATGCTTTTGCTGCATCGGTAGAGAATCCAGCTGACATCGCTTCGATGACATCTTGTTTCGTGATGCGTCCATCCTTTCCACTCGCTTTCACTTGATTCGCAGAAACATTGTTTTCTTTCATCATTTTTGCTGCCGCTGGTGAAGCTGAGCCTGCTGCATATGAATCTGTTTTTATTGGATCTGGATTCGGTACTGGAGCTGCTTTTTCTTCCTTAGCTGGAGCTGCAGCTGGAGCAACTTCTGCTGGTTTAGCAGCTGGAGCACTTCCTGCGGGACGTGCCGCTGAAGTGTCGATTAAACAAACGACTTGTCCAACTTTAACCACATCACCTTCCGCTGCTTTCAGCGTAATGATTCCGCTTTCTTCTGCTGGAAGTTCAAGTGTAGCTTTATCTGAATCAACCTCGGCAATTGCTTGGTCTTTTTCTACATAATCACCATCGGAAACCAACCATGTTGCAATTTCCACTTCTGATATCGATTCGCCCGGACTTGGGACTTTCATTTCTAAAACAGCCATTTTTTCTCTTTTTAGTTCTAGTATTATTTCGCGTAAGCAAAGATGTCGCTAAACAATTTTGCCAATCTTATTTCATGTAATTTTTTTGATCCTTCTGCGGATGCAGCGCTTGCTGAACGACAAATTCCTTGAATTGGAAGGTGACGCATGCTCATTGCGATGTGTGTCCAAGCTCCCATGTTAGCCGGCTCTTCTTGTGCCCACAATATGTTTTTCGCTTTGTATTTCGCTAGAATCGCATCGATTTGCTTTTGCGGCAATGGATACAATTGTTCGATGCGCACGAATGCCATGTTTTTCACACCTAATTCAGCCGCTTTCACTTTCATTTCATAGTAGAATTTCCCACTACAAAGCACGACAGTGTCCACTGATTTCGCTGTTGCTGTTGGATCGTCGAGTACTTCTTGGAAAGAACCTGTTGCCATTTCGTCCAAACTGGAGGTTGCCGCTGGATAGCGCAGCAACATTTTCGGAGAGAAAACGACCAACGGTTTGCGGAAATCGCGTTTCACTTGTCTTCTCAACAAGTGGAAGTGGTTCGCTGGTGTGGACGTATTGACAATTTGCATGTTCAAGTCTGCACATTGTTGCAAGAAGCGCTCCATGCGTCCAGACGAGTGCTCAGCACCTTGTCCTTCGTATCCATGTGGAAGCAACATCACCAATCCACTTTGCGTAGCCCATTTGTCCTCTCCAGCGGAGATAAACTGATCCACCATGATTTGTGCGCCATTGAAGAAGTCTCCAAATTGTGCTTCCCAAATGGTCAAAGAGTTCGGTGTAGCCAACGAATAACCGTATTCGAATCCAAGTACACCATACTCAGAAAGTAGGGAGTTGTAAATGGAGAAGTTTGCTTGTTTTTCAGAAAGCAAATTCAAGGTTTCAATTTCTTCTTCGGTGTCCTCCGTTTTTACTACGGCATGACGGTGAGAGAAGGTTCCACGTTCTACGTCTTGTCCAGAAATACGAACCGGATGTCCTTCCGTTAATAAGGTCGCATAAGCCAACATTTCTGCAGAGCCCCAATCCAATTTATCTTCTTTGATCGCTGCTAAACGGTCTTCAAAGATTTTGGCAATTTTACGGAAGTATTTTTTTCCTTCTGGTAGAGTGGAAAGTTTGATTCCCAACTCCAATAATTTTTTCTTGTCTAAACCTGTTTTCGGAGAAGATTCAAAATCTTTTTCATTTCCGTGGCGGTATTTTTCCCACGTCAAACTCAAGAAATCGTATACAAGTGCTTTTTCATTTTTGCGCGATGCCGTAAACTCATCCTCCAAGAATTGTTGGTATTCTTCTTCGATGCCTTTTGCTTCTTCCTTCGATAAGATGGCTTCTCGTTCAAGTTGCTCCAGGTAAATGTCTTTCGGATTCGGGTGTTTCGCAATGATGTTATACAATTTTGGCTGCGTGAATTTCGGTTCATCACCTTCGTTGTGTCCGTATTTACGGTAGCACAATAAGTCGATGAAAATATCACGGTTAAATTGTTGTCTGTATTCCATTGCGATTTCGATGGTTTGAACCACCGCTTCGATGTCGTCACCGTTCACGTGGAATACTGGACACAAGGTTGTTTTTGCTACGTCCGTACAGTAGGTGGATGAACGCGCATCCAAATAGTTCGTAGTAAAGCCAACTTGATTGTTCACTACAATGTGAATGGTACCACCTGCGCGGTATCCATCCAATTGTGCCATTTGAATGGTTTCGTATACGATTCCTTGTCCGGCAACGGCAGCGTCTCCGTGAATTAACACCGGACAAACCTTCGATTCATCGTGGAAGACTTGATCGATTTTCGCACGGGAAATCCCTTCAACTACCGTATTCACCGCTTCTAGATGCGATGGATTCGGCGCTAATGTTAAACCAATTTCTTTATCCCCGTTGATTTTAACGTGAGAAGTAAATCCTTGGTGGTATTTCACATCGCCATCGAAGTATCCTTCAAAGTCGAATTGTTTTCCTTCGAATTCTGAGAAGATGTCACGTGGACGTTTCTCGAAAATGTTTGTTAAGGTGTTTAAACGTCCACGGTGTGCCATTCCCATTACGAAGTATTCAACTCCGAGGCTTGATCCTTTTTGAACGAGTGTATCCAATGCTGGAATTAAGGCTTCACCACCTTCGATAGAGAATCGTTTTTGTCCAACGAATTTCTTTCCTAAAAACGCTTCGAATCCGGAAGCTTGATTCAATTTTTTGAAGATTTGAATCTTGCGGGTTTTATCGAAACTTGGACGATTATTCAATTCGATTTTGTTACGGAACCAATCGATGCGGTCTGGATCGCGCATGTAGATGTATTCAATTCCGATGGATTGACAATAGGTCAATTCCAAATGTGCGATGATGTCGCTTAATTTCGCTGCACCAATGCCAATTTCTTCACCAGCTTGAAAAACTTCGTTCAAATCGGCATCTGTTAATCCGAAGTTCGAAATTTCAAGGGTTGGTGTATATTTTCTTCGCTCGCGAACGGGATTCGTTTTCGTGAACAAGTGTCCACGCGTTCGATACCCATTGATGAGGTTTAATACTTTAAATTCTTTGAGGTAGTTTTCAGGAATCACTCCTGTTTCTTCGTAGTTTGTTCGTGCGAAATCAAATCCTTCAAAGAACTTGCTCCAACTCACATCTACACTTTCGGGGTTCTGACGGTACTGTTCGTACAGGTAGTCGATGGCATTAACATCGGCATTTCCCACATATGAAATTTTATCCATGCGCTTCAATCCTTTTATTGCTTGACAAAGTTAGGGATTTGAGTGGCAAATGAAGGAAATGTTAAGCCTGGATTAAGAACCAAGTTTGTCTTGAATTCAAAGTGGATTTCCACGTTTTCAAGGGAATTGGCGTTTGTTGCGAATCACTTGGATGTTCGATGGAATAAAGGTTTTGGAATAATTCAACACATACAAACACCCTCGGGCCCGACTTTTTTGAATGTTGAGAATGGTTCCTTAGAATCAAAAACACCGCAAAAAAAGTGCGAAGTAAAGTGAATTTATGATTCTCATCCTTTTCCGAGAATGGTTAGGTCATAAAAAAAGGCTCCCATTGGGAGCCTTTTCTATCCATATTTGGATTGTTTATTTTTTCACAAAACGTTTTGTCACGGCGTATTCATCCGAAACGATTCTGATTTGATACATACCTTGCGCTAAGTTAGCGGTATTCATTTTCATGGTAGCACCTTGGATTGCTGGCACCACTTGAAGTACTTTTCCACTAAGGTCTAAGATTTCAATGGTATTCACTGTGGCATCTGTGTTTTTCAAATCAACGAACAATTCATTGTCTGTTGGATTTGGATATACGCTGATAGCCTCCAATGGATTCTCATTTAGTCCGCTTGATGCTGTAATGTTGATCATGTAATCTTCCACTTCACCGTAAGTACTTTGTCCACATGGGTCAATTGCACCATCCACGGAGTAGGAAATACGAACGCGCATTCTCACGTTTCCAGTTGCAGCACTTGTAGGTACTGTAAAATTGAACACGTTTGACCATCCTGCAGCAACTAAAACATAAGCTACTTGCTCTCCTGGATCACTGAAGCTATTATTGTTGTTGAAATCAATCCACGCAGCAACTTCATCATCCGTGTATGCTTGTGCGGTTTGACCAACAATACCTGGTAAAATAGTGATGTCATACGCTGTTCCTTTTGAAAGTGTAGTGGAGATGTTTGTGTAGTCTGCGTATCCACCAGCTGAACATGAACTTGCATTGTTAATGGTATTTAAGGTAACGGTATTGATGTACTCATCGCATGTTGCAGATGAACCTGCACAAGGACCAGTCATTGCCGCAACGATGATGTAATTGTTTTTGATTTCACTGTCAGAACCTTGTGCATTTGTAGCAGTCAAGGTTACGGTATATTGTCCAACAGTATTGAATGTAATTTGTGGACTTTGGCTCGTCGCACTTGTTCCACCTGCATACGCCCAACCTGTAGCCGGAGCAACCGTCCATGCCCATGATGTTGGAACATTTGTAGAAAGGTCTGTGAATGAAACAGTCGTTCCTGGAGAAACGTTTGTTTGATTTGCTACGAAATTTGCCACCGGTGGAGCAGGAACAACCACTGAACATGGATCAGAAGATCCAGCCAATTGAAGTACACCTGAATTTGTCGGGTCAAGCCAAGGTTTTAACTGCACATTGTTCGCTGTACCGTTGCTTGTCCAGTGGAAAGCTACTTTCCCATAGGAATCAGGAGCAGTTTGTGAGGTACAATAAGAGCCTCCACCTGTCAAGGTTCCAATGACATATCCTTGAGAACTATTGAATAACGGAGAACCTGATGAACCACCTTCTGTCACACCGTATCCATTTGAGTTAGATGTCCAAGTGACTCTCCAGTGTGAACCTGTCGCCGTTCCCCATTGTGTACTAACAGTATTTCCAGAGAACGTGGAGATTTTTTTGATGTCACCTGCTGGATGGTGAATACCTACTCCACCAGTAGTTGCAGCAGGATTCGCATTCCAACCATTCCAATAAGCGTTAAAAGCAGCTGATTTTAATTGGGTAATCACAGAAGCTTCATTCGATGCGGTTCCCATTTTTACTAATAAGAAATCCGATCCTGAATTTCCGCCGCCATCGTTTGCATCCGCAATGCGCAAACAGCCGGTGATAAAGTGACTTGCTAAGGTTCCAACAGCCGTTGGATTCGTACACGTTGGTGCTTCATAGCCAAAATAGAATTTCCATTGTGTCATGTTTGCGGTTGTAGCGCTTACACCACAATGTAATGCTGTTAAGAAATAAGGTTTGCAGTCTGCCGCGGTGTTGTTAATAAGTGTTCCTGAACACCAACCTGCTTGTGCTCCTTCTACTACGTAAAGTCTCGCAACTCCACGTTTTTGATTTTGCCATGCGTCACCAACTGGAGAACAATTGACGTTTACTTCACAGGCGTCTGATTCATTGATTTTTTGTGCACTTGGATTCCCAGTAGAACGGTAGTTGTACATGATGCGATCGATGTAGATCTCAGATGGAGTCGTGTATTTCGGCTCTGTTAAGGTCAACATGATTTTATCTCCAAAACACAAGGCAGCATTTTGACGGAAATGATCTTGAACATCTGCAGCGGTCATCAAAGGATGAACATCTTGTCCTTTCATGTTCTGAATGCGTAGGGTAGAAGCCCCATACAATTTAAACGTTTCAAACAAGAAACTGATTGCTTCTGCGTTTGGCGCATGGACAATTAACTGCCATTGGCGATCACCGTTGGAAAGGGTCGTCCAGAGTCCACTGTTTTCTGTTGTGACGTTCATTAAACGCGCAACAGCAATACGGTAAAGCAATCCTTGCTTGTCTCTCAAGGCATCTTCCTCGGCAAGTTGAGCACGGTCTGGCGCTTCTACTGCTCGCACGGGAACATTTTTGGAGATCTCAAATTTGTTGATTGTCGACATGTAGGATTGTCCGAACAGATTCGAACTCACCATAAACGCCAACAATAACGTTGATAGTACTAATTTTTTCATGGTTTAATAGTTTGTTGTAATTTCACCTCAAAAATAGAACTTTTTCTTAATTTTCAAAGGTATGTTGCGTGTTTGTTTAGTAGAAGATGAACAAAGTTTGATTGAATTGATTACCCTCAATTTAGAAATGGAGGGCTATCATGTTCAGTGTTTTACCGATGGACAAACAGCACTCGAAGCATTCGAAAAACCATTTCATTTTGACTTAATTATCCTCGATGTTATGTTGCCGCACGTGAATGGTTTTGACCTCTGCCGAGAAATTCGCAAGCACGATGCGACACCCATTTTGTTTTTGTCGGCCAAAGGCACTACCGCAGATCGCGTGGCTGGATTAAAATTGGGTGCCAATGATTACTTGGCAAAGCCATTTGACTTAGAAGAATTGTTATTAAAAATTCAAATTCTCACGCAAGGACTCATCAGCACAGAGCTACAGAAATCGATGAAAATTGGTCGTCTCACGGTGGATTTTACCACCTTCAATGTTTCGAATGAGCAAGGACAAAACATCCATGAATTTTCGAAACGCGAAATTCAATTATTGGAATTATTTCATGAAAAGGAGGGTAAAGTGGTATCGCGCGACGAAATCCTTGATCGCGTATGGGGTGCAGATCAATTCCCAACTTCGCGCACGATTGACAATTACATTTTAGCTTTTCGAAAATTGTTTGAAGTGGATCCTAAAAACCCAAAACACTTCTTTTCCATTCGAGGAGTAGGATACAAGTTTCTTTCTTAGTGCTCAACAGCACCAAGCTCTTCCGGATTGTGCTTGTGCTTAAAGAGCAAAGCAAACAAAACTGCTACCGCTAAGCAATATCCAGCGAAGGTAATCCAAGTGAAATGCCAGTTGGTAGATCCGTCAGCGTTTGTGAAGTATTGATCAATGATCCAGCTGCTAACGATGGTCCCAAAGTAAGCGCCGAATCCATTGGTCATCATGATGAACAATCCTTGTGCGCTTGAACGCATGCTGGAATCCGTCGTTGTTTCGATGTACATGGAGCCAGAAATCAAGAAGAAATCGAAGGCCATCCCGTAAACGATGCAAGACAAGACAATGAATATGCTGCCCATTGGCACCATTCCGAAGGCGAAAAATCCATAACGTAGTACCCAGGCGAATAGGGCAAAAAGCATCACGTTTTTCATTCCGAAACGCTTCAAGAAGAAGGGAATCGTTAAGATGAACACGGTTTCAGAAACTTGAGAAATAGAATAGATAATCGTCGAATATTTCTCTACCACAGAGCCTTTTTCAAAGCCACTTAAAAAGGCATCGCCGTACATATTGGACAACTGCAATGCTGCTCCAAGTAACATCGAGAATAAGAAGAACAGCGCCATTTGATAGTTGCCAAATAAGCGGAACGCATCGAGTCCGAGTTGTGATGCCAGTGATTTTTTCTCGCTATTTTTCCCCTGCGGGGTACAAGCGGGTAGGGTAAAGGCGTACAAGCCAAGTAAAATGGCAATGGTTCCTGCGATGACAAATTGCATGGAATTATCTTTGCTTCCAGACAGATTCGTAATCCACATCGCTGCGATGAATCCAACGGTTCCCCACACACGGATGGACGGAAAGTCCTTCACCACATTGCCATTAAACATGTTTAATATGCGGTAGGAAACGGAATTCGAAAGGGAAATGGTGGGCATGTAACAAATCATCCCGGCGAAAATCACCCAATACAACACGTCGTATTCAGGCATATGAGCAAAGAAAGGAACGTTTTCTTGAACAAAGGTCAAATTGGGAATGAGCAACAAAATGCTTCCATAACAAATGTGCAATAATCCATACAGTCGTTCGGCGCGCATCCATTTATCCGCAATGATTCCAATAATCGAAGGCATTAAAATAGAAGACAAGGCAAGGGTAGAGAAAATGGCTCCGAATTGACCGAAGGTCCAACCTTTACCCACTGTGCAATATGTTCCAATCGTGGTTAACCAAGCACCCCACACGAAGAACTGTAAAAAGCTCATGGTGGTGAGTTTGAATTTCATCGCACCAAGCGATGTACTAACTGCGTCTGTTGATTTCATCGCGTATTTTTGAGGCTAATTCGTAATCTTCATTGTCAATCGCCTCAATCAGTTGCTGGGATAAATCCTCTGAACTGACATCTTTCCACTCGTTACCGTCGGTTGTTGTTGCCGAAACTTGGTCGTCGTCATCGTCAAAGTCGAATGAATCCGTGCTATCGTTTTCTGCACCACCAACTTCATCCAGAATTTGTCCAAGGGTGAAAATGGGTGCATTGAAACGAACGCCAATGGCAATCGCATCCGATGTTCGGCTGTCAATTTCGGTCAGTTGTCCGTCGCGTTCGCAAATCAACTTTGAATAGAAAACACCTTCGTGAAATTTGTAAATCAAGATTTCTTTCACCGTCACCCCAAAAGATTTGCAAAAAGATTTGAATAAATCATGGGTCAATGGACGTGAAGGAACCATTTTTTCTAATTCCACAGCAATCGCCTGTGCTTCAAATCCACCAATAACAATCGGTAATTTGCGTTTTCCAGCGACCTCAAGTAGGGTCAGAACGTACGAGCCAGACTGTGTTTGGCTGTATGCGATTCCGGTGATTTCCAACTTGACTTTCTGCATAAGGCTTGTTTCTTACGAAGATACGTATTAATGTTGAGCTGCTTTGAAGCGTTTTACCGCCTCTGTTAAGCGTGGAATGACTTCAAATGCATCGCCAACGATACCGTAATCTGCTGCTTTGAAGAATGGCGCTTCTGTGTCGGTGTTCACAACAACGATCACTTTCGAACCGTTTACTCCGGCTAAATGTTGAATTGCTCCAGAGATTCCAACAGCAATGTACAAGTTTGGACGAATCGCCACACCTGTTTGTCCAACGTGCTCGTGGTGAGGTCTCCATCCGATGTCTGCAACTGGACGCGAACAAGCTGTTGCTGCGCCAAGTGCCGTTGCTAAATCTTCGATCATTCCCCAGTTTTCTGGACCTTTCAATCCACGTCCTGCGGAAACCACTAATTCTGCTTCCGGTAATGGAATATTTCCTTCAGGTTTTTTCGTTTCAAGTACTTTAATGGCAGATGCGCCAGCTAATCCACTAGTTTCTTCAACGCCACAAGCGCTTCCTGATTTTTCCGGTTGAATGCTGTTTGGCAACAAAGAGATGATGCGTTTTTCACTCGCAACTTTCACGTAACCCACTGCTTTTCCAGAGAATACGTTCACTTTAATCGAACCATCTGCTTCTGGAATGGCAATCGCTCCTGCTACGAGTCCAGCTTTCATGCGCACCGATAAACGTGGTGCTACCGCTTTTCCATACACATCGTGTGAGAAAATCACAGCTGAAGCGGAAACTTGATCAGCTACGGCTGCGATTAAGCGTGCCAATTGTTGTGGATCTTCTCCATCTACGGAACGATCAACCAATACTTTTGCTGCGCCGTATTCACCTAATGTCGCTAGGAGATCATTCGATGCAGCGCCATTCGTGATAACGGTCACATCACCACCTAATTTTTTACCGTAAGTAACTGTCTCTAAAGCTGCTTTAGAAAGTCCAGTTGTTGAATTGATATATACGAGTACCATGATCTTTTCTTAAATAACTTTTGCTTCGTTGTGTAATAATTCGACAAGCTCATCCATGTTGGATGGGTCGATCATCTTCACAGATGATTTCGCATTTGGCATGCTGTACGATACATAGCTGCTTAAATCTTCTACCGTTTCGGCAGGAATCACTGTTAATGGTTTCGTGCGAGCGGCCATGATTCCACGCATGTTTGGAATGCGTTGTTCTGCCATTCCTTTCGCACAGGAAACAACGGCAGGTGTAGAAACTTCTACCACTTGCACACCTCCAACGATTTCACGTTCTAAGGTCAATGTTGATCCGTTTGCATCTAATTTTGTTGCCAAGGAAACAAAAGGAAGGTCCATTGCTTCTGCAATCATTCCACCTACTTGAGATCCGTTGTAATTGATGGTTTCTTTCCCCGTCATCACTAAGTCGAATCCTTTTGCCTTCGCATAACTTGAAATTTGCATGGCAACGTAATAAGCGTCTTTTGGATCCGCATCGATGCGTACTGCTTCGTCCGCTCCAATTGCTAAAGCTTTGCGAATGACTGCTTCGTCTGTAGCCGTTCCAACGGTGACAATCGTCACTGAACCACCAATGGTTTCTTTTAATTCCAACGCACGAACAAGTGCATACCACTCATCGTATGGATTAACAATATATTGAACTCCATTTTCATCGAACTGCGTACTATTGTTGGTAAACGCAATTTTAGAAGTGGTATCTGGAGCTTTACTGATGCAAACCAAAATATTCATGTTCTAAATCTTTTAAAAGTGATGCAAATTTAAGGAAATTAATCTACCAAAACAGGACAATTATCTCCAAGAAATAAATTTAATAATTCAATACGAGAGCGAATATCACGGAAGAGAAAAAAGTCAATAATGCGACCTTCTTCAGTTCTGAATCAAGATGAGCAGGGACGCTTGTTAAAAACACTTTTTTCAGGTGAATAAACAAGAAAACACTGGGAATCAATGAAAGCAACAAAAAGGGGTTATAGGATACTCCTGCAAGTGAAAAGACGGTGGTCCACCAAGTAAGTGCACCGGTAGTGATTAAAAATGCATGGTAGAACTTTCCTTTTTTGAAGCCCAATTGAACAATCAAGGTATTTTTTTTCGATTTTCGATCGTTTTCGATGTCCCGAAGGTTATTCAAGTTTAACACCGCGGTGCTCCAAAGTCCTATGGTAATTGCTGGAAGCAAGGCCAACCACTCAAAACTTAATCCATACAATTGAAAAACGCCCAAGACGCTCACTAATCCAAAGAAAATAAAGACCATGAGGTCGCCTAGTCCACGGTAACCGTAAGCATTTTTTCCAACGGTGTAGGTAATGGCTGCAAGGATACATAGTCCAGCGAGAATCAAATAGAAAAACAAGGCTTGGGAACTCAAGTTGGCGGCACTGATGTAAATCAAGCTAATGGCAGACAACATCGAAATAACTGCGGTGATGAAAATGCCACGTTTCATTTCGACCTGTGTCAGTAATCCAGCTTGAATGGTTCGTTTCGGTCCAACGCGGTGTTCATTGTCCGTGCCTTTTTGGCTATCGCCCAAGTCGTTCGCGAAATTGGAAATGACTTGAAATCCGATCGTCGTTAACATGGCGAGTGCAAAAATGCGTCCGTCCCATTTATCCAAAACTGCGGCCAATCCTGATCCGACAATGATTCCAGAAACGGAAAGCGGCAGTGTTCTCAACCGTGCAGCGTTCAACCAAGCTTTTATTTTCATGCGTTTTTGCGTTTAAAAATGGGAACAGTGGAGCAAGGCTCACCGTACATGATGGACTGAACCACTCCTTGTAAGTGTGTCAATAAAGTGACCATCGCGAACTCAGGAGCAGCGATGTCACTGCAGCCTTTTACGATGACTTTTCCATCTTGGAATGCGCTTAAATCAATCGCGTTAATGGCCTCTGAAATCAAGGATTTTTCGAGGTCAAGCTGTGTGCCAACCACGACTTTTTTTGCGGTGTTTTGCAATGCGGAAGCGACCAACATATACGCCCACGTTGGGACAATGGCATCCGCGGAGCAGTAAATAAATACCGCTTTTTGTTCGTAGACCGTCCAGTCGTTTTCTTTGATCCACGTACGAAAATCTTTTTCCTTCAAGACAAGTCCTTGCCAAAGTTGTGCTGCCAAGTCGATGCCGACAATGGAAACGCGCGGTTTGTAATCCGCGAGGTCCAGTTGAATGAGACCGCTATCTTTTACTTTGTTTTTGATTTCGTCCATGCGACAAAGATACGTCAAGTTCGAAAAAGGAAGTCGAATTTTTTCAAGACAGTCTGTCAGTATTTTCTCCTAGGCATATCTTTTGACAATCCATCGTCATGCAACAGCAAGCACCTTTCGAATCTCACCTGAGAAATGCCCTTCCACCAGCCTTGCTGGTGCTTGTCTTGATGTGGCTATGCTATTGGGCGGATTTCCTTTTTGTTTATGATTTTCATCAGCTGGGAGTAGTTCCAAAGCAATTGTCTGGACTCAAAGGCATCTTTTTTATGCCATGGATTCACGCGCATTCGGATGCGAAACACATCCTGAATAATTCGGTTCCAGCTTTCTTGTTAATTACCTTGTTGTTTTATTCCTACAAGGAAATTGCGCTGAGGATTCTGTTGTTCAGTTGGTTTTTCACGGGTCTTTTGCTTTGGATTTTCGGACCAAATAACGGCGCTCATCACATTGGCATGAGTGGAGTGATCTACAGCCTCGCTGCTTTTTTGTTTACGTCGGGAGTCCTGCGGAAATATTTGCCGCTACAAGCGCTTTCTTTGTTCATCGTCTTTTTATATGGTTCGATGATTTGGGGAATTTTTCCAACGAAGGAACGGATTTCCTGGGAAGGACACCTCAGTGGAATGATTGTCGGGGTGGCCTTGGCGTTTATCTACCGCGCACGCGGACCCCAGCGTCCGAAGTACCAATATGAAATTGAAAAAGAATTAGGCATCGAACCGCCAGATTTGGAGGGAATGTACCTAGAAAAATTGCGTATACAAGAGGAAGAAGCGCGCCTCCGCGAAGAAGCCTTGCGGAATGTGAGCAGCGAGATTCACGTGCATTACATCTACACGAAGAATCCACCTGAACCGGACAAAAAACCGGACTAAGCGCCGTGTTTTTTTCGAGAAAGTAAACGAAAAATGGTCCATCCGATGGCCACACCTAAGGCATTCGCCAGCGCATCATACCATGACTGTTCGCGTCCAGGAACGAATCCTTGCATCCACTCCATGAATAGGCCGTAGCCAACACAAAACAGCAGTAAACGGACGATTTTTGAACCGCTGTAGGACGATAATCCACAAAACGCCAAGGTTGCATAGGCGATGAAGTGATTGATTTTATCGTTACTCTGAATTTCTACGCCTGATTTCGGTGGAAGTAAACTCAGTATGGTAATCCCGATAAAAACAATGATCGTCAACACAAGCCAACGCTTATTCCAATTCATATCCGAGTTTTTGTCCTTTGTCAATCGCTGGAATGCCTTCCGTCAACCAAAGTGGCGCAGGTTTTCCTTGTAAGTAGTGATCGAAGAATTGACGCATGCGGATGCTTAAATCGAATTTATATGGAAGCTTCGTTAGGTTGTGGTCGTCATCGTTGTAGTTCAACATCCAACACGGTTTACCGAGTCGACGCATGCCGTTGTACAACTCAAGTCCTTGGTACCATGGAACAGCTCCATCGTGGTCATTTGCCATGATCAACAAAGGCGTTGTGACCTTCGGTAGGTGAAACAAAGGTGAATTCTCAATGTACAATGCTTGTGCATCCCAAATCGTTTTTCCGATGCGGCTTTGGGTGGACTCGTACTGGAATTGGCGGTTCAGTCCAGATCCCCAACGGATTCCACCATAAGCAGAAATCATGTTTCCGACAGGTGCTCCAGCCATCGCTGCGGCGTAGCGTTTGGTCATCGTTACCAATTGTGCCGTTTGGTATCCACCCCAACTTTGTCCTTGCAAGCCCATGCGTGTGGAATCAATCGGAAAATGTTTGATGAGGTAATCCGTTGCACTCATGATGCAATTATATGCCGATTTGGCAGGATGTCCAACCTCATAACGGATGTCCGGAATGAAGACAAAATATCCTGCGGAAGCGTATTCCGTTGGATTAATCGTACTCGCTGAAGGACGTGGTCCTTGATAGTTGTGCAGGTTATCCGAATTCAATTCGTAGTAATAGAGGATGAGCGGATATTTTTTCGTAGCGTCGTAATCCGCAGGTTTGTAGAGAATTCCCTCGAGTTGTTGTCCGTCGTATGCTTTCCATGGAACGATTTCCGCTGTTGCCCAGTTGTAATTCGCTTGTTGTGGATTGGTCACGGACAAAATAGCTTGTGGTTGGTACTGATCGTTCAGCAATTCCAATTCTGGGTAACGCGAAACGGTCATCCAACGGAAAAAATACCAATTTTTAGATGGTGCTCGTTCGATCAAGGAAATGCGTGCGGGGATTTGAATGATTTGGCGCAATCCGTTTGCTTGACTTGCATCGAAGTGATGCAGTCCTTCTTTTTTAGTAGAAAGTTCAAAGCTCGTCGCATAGCAATCACTGAGGTCAACGTACACGCTGTCCGATTCCCATTTCACCAAGTCCATGCGGACTTTGTTTTTCGTTGCCCACTCATTCGTTATTGAACGTAAGCTCTGAGTGCTGATTTGATAATCCCATAAGTCGAAGCGGGATTTGAAATACACGTGATCTTCGCTGCGGTCAAAGCCAATCCATCCTTCTGGACCTGCTTCCATCGGTTGACCGTTGAGGTCTTCGTTCCAGGTGATGTCCTTGCGGGATGCGTTCATTACACGTGTTGTTTTCGTTGAAACATCGAGTAGAACGGACTGATTTTTCTCCGGAAGAAAATACGTGAAGTACCTTCCTTTTGGTGACAAGATTCCTGGATACGAAAGTCCTTTTCCGATTAATTCTATCGAACCATCGATGAAAGAAATGCGGTAGACATCCTCCAATCCGGGGGACTTCCATTGTTGTTGAATGGCGTAGGATTCGTTGCTTGTCCCAAGTACGTAATCTCCCAGTTCCTGATCGGATACGCGCACGCTCAAGGTATCGTTGCTGAGTGGAATGATTTTCTCATTGTCGAAGCGGAAGACGTACAAATCGCTGCGTTTTTTCGCTTGATTCAATTGCACCAATTGTTGAGCTTGAATCTCCTGGTCTTGGTAATGCCAGATGTCTACTTTTACTTTTTCCGATTCCAACAAAGTGTCTTTTACTTCTGCCTTCACACGGTCTGTAACGCCAAAGAATAGGAAGCGATTGTCTTGTGTGAAAATAGGCGTGCGGTTTTCGGAAATGCCTTTCAAGGTATCGAAATCGCGAGTCACTGTGTCGCCAAAGGTCCAAGATTTTTCGCTCACCAAGTCAAACAACATCAAGTTGAATTGCTTTGTTTTGCTTGTGTCGTTGCTGGCAAAGAAGGCGATTCGTGTTCCATCTTCGTTCCACACCGGTGTTTCACATGCGGTATTTCGGTCAAATTCTTTGATGAGTTTTTGCGTGGACACTTCATAAATGCGTACTTGAGAAGAATCGTTTTTGAGTTTTTGCTGTGTGACGATCGCCACGTATTTTCCGTTTTTCGGCAGGGAATATTTCGTCACATTCGCTTGCTTCCAGGAGTTTGTGGTGGTCCAAAGTGTCAGTTGATGACCATCGCTTTTTGGTTTTTCAGCTGGCTTTTCTTCCTTTTGGAATCCATGTTTTTGCAGCCAATTCTTTTTGATTTCCGGCGCTGGTTTTGGACTCACTTCCGATAAATAGGCCAAGACGGACGCATCTTCCGTGACTTGGAAAGATTTCAGTTTCGCGATTTTAATCAGGGAATCGTTCGCTGTCAGGTAGATGTACAAACTATCCTTCGGCCATTTTTTCTTATCGACTTTGTTCAATTCACAGTTGCGCAGGGTATCAAATCCCGGAACAACTTTCCATGCGATGAATTGTCCATTTGGATCCAATTGTGCATCCTTCGCGCGCTTCAAGGAATCGTGTTTTCCCGTTGCACTTTGATACCAATGCAGGTAGCCATCGCCAACAAGTGGATTGATTTCGTAGGTAATCCATTCGCCATTCTGACTAAACTGTTGTTTTTCCAAGCGTTTCCATTCTTTATAGGCTTGATGATCGATGATTTTTCCTTGACTCCATGCGTGGGAAAGTCCAAGTAGGAAAGCGACTAAAATGACGTGTTTCATTGCTTAGAAGTTGATTTCGAGGTGAGGTATACGCCCGTAAAGATAACGAACATGTAGAGAATTTTTTCCGCATTAATCGTGTGACGGTAATCGTCCGACCAACCGATGTACGCAAAGAGAAACGTGAACAGCATCACCATCACCGGTTGCGTGTAAATGTAAGCGCTGGAAATCGTCGCGCTGAGGTATTTGAGTCCAAAAATGGTCAAGAGGTAGGTGAGGAACGTCACGCCAATGATGACGTAAATGATTTTCATCCAAATGACGTTGGAAATCCGTCCGAAATCCGTTTGTGCCAATTCCTGCAGAGTAGGAGGAAAGAGGAGTACGAACAGCAGTCCAAAGGTAAAGACCCACGTAATGACTTGAATCGGACTGTATTTTTTCATCAATGGTTTCGCCAATACAAGATAGATGGCATAACTCAGCGCATTAATGAACAGGAACAAGTCACCTAAGCGCGAATCACCCATTCCGGTAGATGCTTTCAAGGTGAGTAACACCGCACCCGTTGCACCCAAGGTAATTCCAGTCAGTTTGAAGGCCGTAAGTCGTTCTTTCAGGAGAAAAAAGGATAAAATCACGACAATAATCGGATTCAAGGCCATGATGATACCCGAGTTAAACGCAGAGGAAAGGTTCAGTCCATGAAAGAAGAACAATTGATTGATCGCCACGCCGAAAAGTCCACAAACGGCCATCAGCAGGAAGTCTTTTCCTTCGATTTTCGAGCATTTGCTCATGCTGAGAACGATCCAGAAAAGCAGTGTTGCACCCGCCGCGCGAAAAAGTATGAATACCGTTGGACTCAGAAAATCCGGCATAACGCCTTTCGCGAGTACGTGGCTTGCCCCATACAGGACATTGACCAACAGCAATGCGATGTGTGCTTGGGTACTTTTCTCTTTCATTTGGCAAAGAAATTCCATCGGGATTTCAATACGGTTGAACGATAATGATCGAGTTTTTCCGTAATGTTTTGCAAGGCGAATTTTGCATACAACTTCGCCGTTCCTTTTCCTTGTTTGTAGTCCATTTCATCGGCAAAGATGGGAATTAATGCTAAGAAATGGATGGTTTTATCACCAACCTGCAGTGGTGACAATTCCTCTGTGAGTTCAATGGGATTCGAAAGGATAAAATGGTTTTGTTTCATGGTCGGAGAAATCGGATGCATGTCCTTTCCCGTTGGCAAGGTATGTCCGTGTCCGAGCCATTTATCGTTCGAAATCACATAGTTTTTTAATTTCGTCAACCAATCGAAGACCCAATTCATGTTGACATTCGCTTCATCTGCTAAATCCCAATAGCTGGGAATCAAGACATACAATTCTTTCCATTCTTCTCCGACATGCTTCTCATGGACCTTCATTTGAAAATCAGATAATCCAGTCGTCATTAAGATGCGTAGCTCCTTCGATCCAGGCAAGGTGATCAAGTAGTATGAATCGTTGTTGCGTTGGATGGTTTGGATTTGAGTTGATCCGAAGCGATTGGAGAGGGAGTCATGTATTTGATGCATGGTACAAATATAATGAATCCTGCAGGGGAAAGCTTTTTTAGGAATTTTGGATCATGGGGAAGACCCTTTGCAGGGCCTTTGTATGGATGTTCGACCCCTTCAGGGTCGGGGGTGGAGCTAAAGGAATAGTTGAATATGGGAAGATCCTTTGCAGGATCTTGTATGGATGTTTGGCCCCTTCAGGGTCTGGGGGAGGATCAACGGAAGATTAACGCACAAACTGGGTAACAGTCGTAGAAATCATTACACCTCGATTAAGGATATTATGCGACCCTGAAGGGGTCAAATCTCCATAGCTAAAACGATGGACGGTAATCCACGACCCTGTAGGGGTCGAATTTCAAACGGTTTAACAATAAACGAATGAACTCGGCGTTAATCAAAAAAACAGATGTCCACATACACGCAAATTTGTTACCACCTTGTC
The DNA here is from genome assembly GCA_024643725.1 of Crocinitomicaceae bacterium. Taxonomy (GTDB): domain Bacteria; phylum Bacteroidota; class Bacteroidia; order Flavobacteriales_D; family Crocinitomicaceae; genus UBA952. The sequence goes on from JAHEMJ010000007.1 coordinate 100,055, forward strand.
TTTTGTACGAAATCCCGAAGGAAAACCTTGATCAAAAATAATAGAGACAAGTTGTTTTATTACCTCATTGGATTTATCAATGCCAAAAAATGTTTTATTTATCAGATTAATGGCGTGGAAGATCATATTCATGTCCTAGTAGAGATAAATCCTACAATCTCTCTCTCCGCTTTTGTGAAGGATTTTAAATTGGCCGCTTCCCATTTTATCAGGAATGAAAAATTATTTCCAGATTTTAATGGTTGGCAAAAAGGATATGGGGCGTTTACAGTGAGTCATAAAAGTATATCTTATGTTGCCAATTATATTGCGAATCAGGAAGAGCATCATCGTAAAAAGAGTTCAAGAGATGAATTTATTGGTTTTTTGAGGGAGAATAATATTGTGTTTGAGGATAGGTATATTGAATAGGAAGACCCTTTGCAGGGTCGGAAAGGCAAGTTCTTAGAGTGAGCGAAAAGAATCGAGGATGTTGCCAATGCTAGCAGAGATAAATCCCGAATGATCGAAAGGAAATGAAAGTTGAAGGTAGCCGCAGGTTTTGAGGTGGATGTCGGAACCGGTGAGGTAGGAGGCCAGGTCGGAAAGTCCTTCGTTGTGTCCGATGAGTAAGATGGTTTCGGTGCTTTGCTGATGCGTGAGGAAGTTCAGGAGTGTTTGTTGGGAGGCGAGGTAGAGTTCGTCGTGGAAGGAAATGGTGGCGGAGGGAAAAAGATCCGCGATTTCGGTCCATGTTTGACGTGTGCGTTGCGCCGAAGAACAAAAAACGCGTGTGACAGCGATCGGACTTTGTGCCAATTTGGACTTCAATTCCGACAGTTGTTCGTAGCCACGTGGGAGTAGTTCGCGGTCGAAATCGCGTCCTGTTGGACTCACCTGATTCGTTTTGGCATGACGCAAGAAGTGAAGGATCACAGGCGATTGTTTTTCAAGTTCAAGGCCTCGATGTGCTTATAGATGGATAAATCCAAGCTGCGTTCGATCATCATCAAATGTTCCATGCGGTGACAATCTGTTCCGAGGAAATCGACTTGCTTGTTTTTGATCAATTGCTCGGCCATTTTCTTTACGCCGGGACCGTAATGTCCGGTGAGGGAATTTAAGTTGACTTGTATGAGGATGTTTCGCTCGCGCAGTTCATCGACTTTCTTGAAATCCCCGAAGTAATAGGGATAGCGCTCGTAGTGCGCAATCACCGGGACGTAGCCCGCGACTTGTAAATTGAATAAAGCTTGCGCTTCGTATTGGGACGGACTCAAAAATCCGAATTCCATGAGGACAAGGTTTTGTCCGAATGAAAGGATCTTGTTTTGCTCAATCAAAGGTAAAAACGTCTCGTCGCAGTAGTATTCTGCCGCTGCTTCGATTTCAATGGACATGCCTAAACGCTGAATTTCCGCTCGGACATCGGCTAATCCACCGAGGATGGTTTCCGGTGTATTCGGATGAACATCGTTCAAAATATGCGGCGTCGTGATCACCTTGCGAAAGCCCATTTGCTCGAACTTCGCCAACATCGCAATCGTATGATCCATGGACGGCGAACCATCGTCAATCCCGGGAATCAAATGACTGTGCATGTCGACACCTAATTGACTTAAATCAAAGGTGCTTTTGGATGAGGAACGGAATAGATTCGTTATGAAGTTCATTGTTTTTAGTTGTTGGTGGCTAGTGTATCAGTGACTAGTGTGTGAGTGCCGAGTGCTTTGTGAACAGTGCTCAGTGCCGAACTCCGCCGCGATGGTCTATTTCCAATGTTTCACGTTAATTAACCTTTATTTTTTAGTTGGTCAAATAGTGTTTTTGGGTTTTGTCGATTATCCCAAAAAGCTATAATGTTAATCTCTCTCGTATTCAATGTATAAACGAGACTAAAGTATCCCATAACCGAAGCTCTAACACCTGGAATTTCCATTTCCCTTCCAGATTTTGGGTATTTTAAAATTAATTGGACATGTTTCTTCGTTACTTCAATGATTTTACGAGAGTAATCCTTGTTTCCGGTTACTTGTAGCCAATAATTTAAAATTGATCTTCTTTGTTTTGCAGCGGTAACAGTCCAAACTACTGATCTTTTAGCCATTGTAAATCTGCTTGGTCCAAATCTGCTTGTGAAATGAGCGCTCCTTTTTCGATGTCAGCCAAACTTAATTCCAACATCATTTTCTGCTCTTTCGTTAAAGACCGCCTAGCGCTGTTTGGAGTCTCTTGTGAAATAAATTCTTCAATTCTATTCAAGTACTTACGATCCGTTATAGCTAAAATACGGTCGATTATTCCGTTTCTAAGTTGATCAATTTGACTCATATGTTTTCGTTTATTACCTAAAGATAATCATTTTTGTTTTTCAATACGCTTAGTTGGTGGCTAGTGTGTCAGTGCTCAGTATTCAGTGAACAGTGTCGGAATCGCGGGACTTTAGCACATTAGCAGTCCGCCGCGGCGGAAGCACATTGGCACATTATCTTTTCGCATACATTGAATCATAATATTCTTGATAAGCACCACTCGTCACTTTCTCCACCCAATCTTGGTTTTCTAAATACCAGTCAACGGTTTTGGAAAGTCCTTCTTCGAAGGTAATGGAAGGTGTCCAGCCGAGTTCTTCTTCGAGTTTGGAAGCGTCGATCGCGTAGCGTTTGTCGTGTCCTGCGCGGTCGGTAACGTAGGTGATCAGTTGTTCGGACTCACCTTGTGCGCGTCCAAGTTTTTGGTCCATCAGTTGGCATAAAAAGCGCACCAACTCGATGTTCGTCCACTCGTTTAGTCCACCCACATTGTACGATTCACCGATCCTTCCCGTGTGGAAAATGGCATCGATGGCACTTGCGTGGTCTTCCACCCACAACCAATCGCGGATGTTGTCTCCTTTGCCGTAAACAGGCAACGCTTTTTTGTGCTGAATGTTATGAATCATCAAAGGAATCAACTTTTCTGGAAAGTGGTGACTTCCGTAGTTATTGGAACAGTTGGACATCTTAATCGGAAGTCCGTAGGTGTGGTAAAAGGCCATCACGAAGTGATCGGAAGATGCTTTCGAAGCCGAATATGGACTACGTGGATCGTACGGTGTGTGTTCCGTGAACAATCCTTCGTCTCCCAAACTTCCATACACTTCGTCGGTGGAAACATGATGGAAAACATGTCCCTCAGTTCCCTGCCATGCGTCTTTCGCTGCTTGCAGTAAATTAACGGTTCCAACAACATTCGTCATCACGAAATCCATTGGACCTTCAATCGAACGGTCGACATGCGATTCCGCTGCCAAGTGAATGACATCCGTCACCGCGTACTTTTGGAAAAGCGCACGCACTTCAGCGGTATCAACGATATCCACGCGTTCAAATCGGTAATTCGGATGATTCGCCACGTCGATGAGGTTCTCCAAATTCCCAGCGTAAGTCAGTTTGTCGACATTCACGATGAGGTAATCGGGATAATGCGTCAAAAAACGACGAACAACATGCGATCCGATGAATCCGGCTCCGCCGGTGATGATGATTGTTTTTTTCAT
>JAHEMJ010000015.1 GCA_024643725.1 Crocinitomicaceae bacterium
CAAAAAAAAATCGAAGCAAATAAAAATAGATTAATTGTAATCCTATGGGCCTAAATTAAGTATTGTAAAATATAACGCTAAAAATGCCCCCCCTCTCCAAACCTTCCCCTTGCGTCGGTATACGAACCTGCTCCGATTACAGCCCTTTTGGTGTAGAATTGGATGGTAGAACGGTGAGTGTGGAGGGGTATAGGTTTGGGTTTAATACACAGGAAAAAACTGATGAAATCTCGGGGTCAGGAAATCATACAACAGCATTGTATTGGGAGTATGATTCCAGGTTAGGGAGGAGATGGAATATAGATCCAGTTGTGAAATATCACGAAAGTTCATACGCTTCTTTTGCAAATAATCCTATTTGGTTTTTAGATCCTGATGGAGCTGATACATTACAACGTGCAAATGCAATTAAAAAGGCAAAAGAATATGTAGCTAAAAAGAAACCTGGCAACCAATATTCAATGGGAGAGAAAAATAAACCAGGTGGAAAAGTTGATTGTTCAGGATTAGTTTCTAATTGTATAACGGCGGGAGGAGAAAAGGATCCTAATTATGGAAATCAAGGTAGTGGGGTACTTAATATAGAAAATAATCTTACGTCAGTTGCTGAAAAGGATTTACAGGTCGGCAATATCATATCATTTAGAAATACAAATGGTAACTATGCTTATCATATAGGAATCGTTACTGATTTCGAGAGAGATGTAAGTGGGAACATAACTAGTTTGAGTTTTATTCATTCTTCGGGTGGGATTGGGCCAAATGAAAAAGAGATTTCTACTGATGAAAAATTTGCTTGGGGTAAGGTTGAAATCCATGGCTATTATAAGTGGGACACGAAGCCAGACATAACTAAAAAAACTTCTTCAAAAACAGTCCAAAAAAATACTGACAATAAAACAAAGCCATCTGAAAAGAAATACGAAAAATCTTGGTACGATGAGACTTCTGATTGGTTATATTATCAATTTGAGTTACATTTTGGTTTATAATTTTTGTACGTCATAATTCAATCATAAAATGAAAATACTTTTAACACTTATAGCTTATACGTCTATTTTTTTGAATTTATGTTTGATAGAATTTTTTGAGAGAAAAAATTTCAATCACCGTGATTTTAATGCTTTTGTCGAAAATTGTAATAAAATAGATGATTTCGTGGTTGATTCAATTGCTTTTGACAAGATTATCAAAAATAATCCGTTTCCTCAAATTAGTTCATCACAATTAAAATTTGTAAAAACTAATACAATAACCAAATATTGTGATCATAAACTAAGATATAACATCTATGTAGTAGGAAAAATAAAATCTTCTAAAAATCAAAATAATTTAATTTATTATTTGAATTTGAATCCACATTGTAGTTACGATGGTATTGAAAACATCTTTATTCTTTGTAGTTACGATAATCGAGGTAAATTGTTGTCTGAACAAATTATTGGTAAATACTATCAAGTATTCGGTGAAAAAGAAATTATTTATTTTAGAATATTTGATTCTACTAAAATTGAATTGCGAAAACATCGAGAATTTGAGTCAGAAACTAATGAAATCATACCGTATTCCTCGAAAGAGGTTTACTCATTTTAACTTGACCACCCAGCAAAAATTATAAGCACAGAAAATCAGATTTTTTTTTAATTTTTCAGAGAGTTATAGCCAAAACAATGTAAAGACTAAAGTAAGTTGAAGTATAAAACTTTTAAACATGAAAATTTTGGAATGATGTGGTAAAATCAAAGATATTCTCGGAGATTTTGAGAAAAATCTAGTAAAAATTGGTGAAAACAGCTGGAATTTAGCACTTTATTTCCTCAAAACTTAAGAAATGGGGTGTTTTAGTATATTAACAATAACTTGCAAAACGCTCATTGCGTTAAGATTCTTTGGTATTCGGCTCAACCTACACAGCAGTCTTCGTTGTTTTTCCATAGTACTTCTACTATAAATGAACGTACTTCTACTTATTTTCTGTACACCTCTTCTCCCCTGTTCTTTTTAAGAATTCTTTACTGTGATTGCTTTTTGGTTAAGCTCCATGATGATGGCACTTACTTAAGAGGGAAAAGTTGTGTTGGGTGATTCTTTAATTTAGAGTCAATTAATTACTCAAAAAATAAAGAATATATGTTGACCATCGAAGCAATTAAAACCGGACCAAAACCAAAAACAGATAACGGTGATTTAGATAAACGCCGAAGGGTTGCGCCGCCAAATGCGCCTAAATATAATCCACCGTTGAAGGTTCAGAAAACGAAGAAATGATTTTTGGTCTGGGAATATTAAGATCGTATCAAGAATAAAATCAAATAACAATTTATATGGCGAAATCGATCAGTGATATTAAAAATAATAAATTGAACATTTATTTAATCAAAGAAAAGTACGTATCCAAGGCTGAGATCACAAAATTTGACGATGATTCTAATATTTTAAGAATTGAATTAAGTGATGTTGGCACGTTCTATTATTCAAAGTCTTTTAAAAATACGCCAGATTGGGTTTCATCATTTTTTAAAAATGATGAAACATTAGTTGAATCTCATATTTTTAGTGCAGGAACAAAAGCTGTTTTGTTGGTGGATATTATTCACGAAAATAAAAAAAGAATATTCGCTATCCCTTTTGGCTCAGGTAGATTTCTTTTAAATGATTTTTGTTTTGAAGAAAGATTTGGCCTAATTACCTCGCTCAATATCATTGAATCGAATAATATAAGAGGCCTCGATAAAAAAACACTTTCTTCAAATCCAAAAATTAGCAGAGAACAAATAGCTAAAGTTGGTGATGCTTATGATTTTCAAATTGATTTCGAAAAAGATCTTCTTCAATCAATTACAGGAAGAAGTAATGATCTTGATTTCGGTAACATTATAACTGGAAAAGAGGCTTTAAGTATTTCCACTAAAGTTGATATCACTAATATTAAAGAATTTTTAAAGAAAGCCATAACCACGTACGAGAAAGTTGATTACAAAAAGAATTTTAAATGGGTTGATCAAATAAAAGAAGTGCAGATTCCTGAAATTCTCAACGAACTTAATAGTGAATTAATAGTGAAACTGAATCTTTCGGATGATAATATTTGGCTTGCTGTGCCCGAAATAATTGATTGGACTAATTTCTCTGGTTTTAAGTATTCTAAGAGAAAAAAAGACACACTTTTCCAAGAATTGGAAATAGACAAAATTATTCAAAATGAAAGCTTTAATCTGGCGACAATTGATGATCTTGAAAAAAATCAAATTACCTGTTGGTCCAATGAAAATGAAATTTTATACACTTGGAATTTATTTAAATGTATCAATGCAGAAATTGATATTAACCATAAAAAGTACTTATTAAGTAACTCAAAATGGTTTGAAATTGAAGCAGAATATGTTGAATTAGTAAATGCCTCATTTAATGAAATTGAATTATTTGACAGAATTGATTTTCCAGATTATCTTCACGAAAATGAGAAAGAGTATAATGTTTTTGTAGCACGAGAAATTGATGCACTTTGTCTCGATGCAAACAATATACAATATGGAGGTGGGCACAGCAAAATTGAATTTTGTGATATTCTAACCAAAAGTAAAGAACTCATCCATGTAAAGAGGTATGGAGGGTCATCTGTATTAAGTCATCTATTTAATCAAGGATTAGTATCAGGACAACTTCTGATTATGGACATGAAATTTCGCCAGCTCGTTTATGAATTGCTTACTGCCGAAAACTTTGAACTAATAATAACCGAAGAAAGACCAAATCCATCAGAATTTAAAGTGGTTTATGCAATTATTACCAAGAAAGATAATTTACAACTTCCTTTTTTCAGTAAAGTCACACTGAAAAATGCTAAAATGATCCTAGATTCATACGGTTACGAATTAAACCTGGCATTGATCAAGAACATTAGCTAACCCGTTTAGCAGGATGGTAACTGGTCAAGTTGATTTGTCCGAAACATGGAGAATTTTTCCAGACACCGAACAACCATCAACGTGGAAATGGTTGCCCCAATTGCAATAGTTCCAAAGGCGAAGAGCAAATCAAACGCTTTTTAGAATCAAATCATATTCCGTTCATCCAACAACACACCTTTCCTGGACTCAAAGACCGAAGACTCCTTAAATGTGATTTCTATCTACCTAATCAAAACATGGTCATCGAATTTCATGGCCGCCAACATTACGAAGCCGTGAATAGTTTCGGCGGCGAAAAAGCCTTGATCGAAAATCAAAAACGAGACCAACTCAAAAAAGACTTTCTGTCTGCAAACAACATCAAATTCCTAGAAATCTCTTACAAGGATAATTTGATTGAGAAGTTGGTGGAGTGTTTGGGTTGAGTTTCCCCTACAAAGCCCCTGTTCTTCACATTAGTTTGTGGAATCACTTGATTTTTTTGGTTAGTAGGTGTACTAAAAATTGGGGGATTTGTACTAATCTTTTGGTCACTTCTGTAATTGATTCTATTCTAACAACTATTCCTATTCAACTGATTTACAGAATTTCTTCTGCCTCTTGTTTCAATTGAATATCTATTTCTTGCAACATTACATGTTTGCATTGTTTGTAAATTGGGCAATAGGAGAAATAACTTCGCTAATACATCATATATTACACGAATGTTTTTTCATAAATTAAGAATTTATAGGGCATTATAAAACAACGACAAAATGACAAGAGAGAACACATATAAAATTGAAATTTTGTTTGACACAGTTATTCAAACAAAATCACTCTATATCGGAAATGTCCCCTATTTTGGCTCAACTTCATTTAAGGATGACTTTCAAATATATAATGACAAAATAATCATAGAAGCCCAGAGAAGTGCAATTATTCAACTTGACGATATTTTTTATAACCATTTCAGCAGTTTATACAACCAAGTTCTAAAATCCCTATTGTTTTATTACGCATCAACAAGAAAATTTACAAAAATCCATAGCGTCAAAATTTCAAGAGTTAGGTCGTCAAAAACTTTGGCCACGAAAACATTTAAAGACAACCAGTTTAATCAAGTTTTAGACAATACTTTTAAAATCAACTATCAAATTGACCAAGAAAGGTTACAAGAGTTGTTTCTAGAAACGTCAAAAGGACAATCGACATTAATAGCAATTTCATACATTTTAACTGCAAATAGCAAACTAAGTGAAAGCGACAAGTTTGAAAAACTTTGGAAAGCATTTAATAAACTGTTTACACAAATTACAGGCGATAAAAAAGACTTTGAATGTTTGAGAAAATTAAGAACCCTCATTATTACGAATCCAAATATTTTGACATTATCAGCAAAAAAAGTAAGTTCAATGACAACATACCGCCTACGAAACTCAATTCGTTGGCGTGGTATGCTTTTGGACAATTATGATACGGAGAAAAAAACAGTTGGATTTAAGGACTTTGTATTGAGGTATTCTGATAAGAGAATTATGGAAATACTTTTGGAAACAAAATATGGTTACAGAGAGACATTTTTAAAAAACAAAGGATTTTTTAATGAAGTCGATACACATATCAAACATCATATTGACGCAAACACGATAAATGATAATGAGTTAGTATCTGTTTTGACCGGTAAGTATATGTATTTTGTAAGAAACAAATCATTTCACGGGGAAAAAGTAGACTCAACATTTAGACTTTCGGTTAACAAAGAAGACAAGGAGTTGAAGTTCCTTAATAGCATATTAGAACCATACTTGATAGATTTAATTAACGCAAATGATAAATATTGAAGAAAAAATAACGCCCTATAACACTGGTTTTGCATCAGGCGGGGTGACGTGCAAATTTGAAGCTTTTTACTTCTATTCAATTTTAGTGCAGGTTAACGTTATGTGCTGCGAAACTTGCCCGAATGCATATCAATATAACGATTTGCCTAATAAACAAATACATTAATAAAAAAAATGCAAGTTAATAAAGAAGCCTTTGAGTACGCTATAAGTAAAATTGATGACGGTAATATTTTTGAGATTTTTGGAAATGATTTCCTTTCTGCAACACTAGGATATGAGTTTATTCCTGTAGGAGGTGCAAAGGATAAAGGCGTTGATGCTTTCCAACACATTTTTTCAAGATCGAATAGCGAAAAACACATTTTCCAATTATCCACTGAATTAGACCACATTGGTAAAATTTATGGCACTATTGAAAAATTAAAAAATAATGGAATTGATTTTGACAGATTAGTATACGTTACAAACAGGAAAATCAACAATGCAGAAAGTTTAATAGATGAAGTCTTTGAAAAATTGAAAATTCATTTGACCATTTATGATATAAGGTGGTTTAGTGCCCACAGTAATCACAGCGAGAAAACTATTAAATCCTATCAAATCTTTGTAGATACATATTTGCATGAATATTCAAAACCCGGACACTATCAAACTATTGCAAATCTTGATTCTGACTCTAGGCTTTATGTGTTTTTAGGACAACAATTCGATAATAATCGAGTAGATTTGAAATTAGATGATCTACTTGCAGATACACTTATTTTGTATGCTTTGGAGGGAACAGATCCAGATAAGGAAAATTTAAAAAATGAAATCCAAATCAAAGATTCAATAAAGAAATATTTAAAATTCGATCCCCAACTAATAGACCAAAAAATATCTGAGCGATTAATATTTCTCACGAAAAAACCTAACAAGAAAATAAATTTTCATACTAAAGAATTAGCATATTGTTTACCATACGAAACCAGAACGGAAATAGAGCAAAGAAATTTAAAGGATGAGATTCTATTCAATTCATTTTTTCAGGAGACTCAGGAAACTATAAAAAAGTATTTCGTAGATGTCGATGTCAGAGTAAAGGATATTGAATCGCTGATAACAAAAGTATTTAATAAAATTTTTCTTAGACAAGGACTAGAATTCTCAAATTTTGTACTGAAAGGTGATAGTAATTCAGTCATGGAGCAGAATCTAAATGACGTGATTAGTTCTGCTGTAGACGACAGTAGTGTGATGATTTCGAATAAAGAAAAAGTCAAAACGGCACTTCACTTAGCAATAAGAGATATAGTATATAATGGATCCGAGAACCAACGGAGATTTCTTAAAAGTTTGTCCAATACATACTTGATGATGTTTTTACTTCAATGGGAGCCAAAACTTTCTACCTACTTTCAAACCTTAGCATCTAGTTTAAATGTATTCGTAGATAATTCAATAATTATTCCAGCACTTTCGGAATATTACCTTGAAGATGGAAACAGGAGACATTGGAATTTGTTAATTGGTGCAAAAAAGGCTGGTATTTCAATGTTTATTAATGAAACATTATTAAGTGAATTGGTTGCACATCTAAGAATGGTTCGCAATAAATATTATTCATTGTTTTATCAAATGGAATCGTATTATTCAAATGACGAATACGAACTTTTATTCATTGATGAGATTCTTATTCGATCATATTTTTATGCAAAGTCTAAAAATCAAATAAAGGACTTTGACAGTTTCATCGAGACATTTGTTGACTCAGAATTAAAGACAGCAAAAGAAGAGTTAATCGTTTATTTAAAAGAAACATTTGGGATTAGTTATATCTCAAACGAAAAGTTGGATATTAAAATTGACGAAGATGAAAAAGTTAAGTTAACCGAAAAACTAAGCCATAAAAAAGATGTGGATATCAAAGCTGATAATGACGCAGAAATGATGTTGGCAATCTATCATTTAAGAAATAAAAATGGTGAATCTTCCGATAGTGGGATATTTGGATACAAAACATGGTGGCTATCAAAAGACACTTCAACTTACAAAGCACTTCTCCAATGTTTTGGGCAAGACAAATATCCTGTAAGTTGTTACATCCGTCCTGATTTTATTTATAATTATATTGCATTGAAACCAACATCCGAAGAAGTTAATAATGCTTACAATGAAATTTTCCCAACAATGCTAGGTGTAAATTTAAGCTACCACATGCCCAAAGAGGTTTCTCAAACTGTTCAAGCTAAAATTAAAGAATATCACCTTAAACCTGCAGTTCGAGTAAAACAGACGTTGAAAATTCTTTCGGATAAATTAAAATCTGACCCATCACTTAAAAACAGGAACTCAGTTGAACATTTTCTTGATCAAGAATTGAGTAAATTAAAAGATATTGAAAATTAAAATTAGCATAACAACAAGCGTTAGTTTTAGAAATAATCGAATTAAAACCATTAACTAAAGAACACTTTACTCCATTTAATACTTGGTTATAGTATGAAGCTAGATTCAAAAAAAGGTGTCATGCGAAATGCTTGTTTTAGAGATGGTCAATTTCATTATAAATTCATGATGTCAATATCAAAAGAAGTATAGGAATGAATAATGTTTTTTAAAGTTAACCACCTCCCATTCCTTCACTCTCTCATCCAAGTCCTCATTAAAGTTAAATTTCTCGAACACCATGGTCACATTGAAATGAACTTTATGAAAAAACTAAACGAACAGCAAAATCGAATTGAAGCGAATTATCACTTTCCAGGAAGATAAATTTCACATCCTCCCCACTCTCTCCAAATCTTCCCTTAATTGGTTCGATATTTCAGACCTTTCGCCCACTAGAACCCTGACGATACTGTCAGGGTTTTTTTATGCCCAAAACTTTTCAGGCGAGAAGGTTACCCCCTCACCTTCTTCAACACATTCACACCTAATTCCCAAACCATTCCTAGCACGGAACGAAGTGGCGATCGGTGAATGTTTGGATTTTTACCTTTTCCAAGGAGGTGGATTTGATCGGTGTACCATACGATTTCGAGTGGAAAGGTGCGGTCTAAAAAGGCGAATCCCGTTGTTAAGGGTTTGACCAAACTCGTGACGTCTTTGCCGGAAAGCAATTCCTTCGAGAAATCTGGATTGATGGCCACCGAACGAGCGATTCCAACCATGTCGCAAACGCCTGTCGCTAAGGCATGGTTCATGCCTTGAGAGGAGCGGAATCCACCGGTAAGCATCAAGGGGGACTTGACGATTTTGCGTACTTCTTCACAATAATCTAGGAAATAGGCTTCGCGCGCTTTAGTGGATGCTTTGATATTGGTTCCCGTCATAACGGGCGTTTCGTAAGTTCCACCGGAAATTTCAATGAGGTCCATGCCTAAATCGGATAAATGCTTCACAACAGTCATCGAATCCTCCTTCGAAAATCCACCTTTCTGGAAATCCGCAGAATTCAACTTGATGCTAATGGGAAAGTGTGCACCCACTTCTACACGGATGGCTTTGTAGATTTCGCTGACAAAACGCATGCGGTTTTCAATGCTTCCACCCCATTGATCCGTGCGCTGATTGTGCGTCGGGGACAAAAACTGACTCACTAAATATCCATGCGCCCCGTGAATTTGAACACCAGTGAATCCATTTTCTTTGCACACCTTCGCTGCATACGCAAATCGCTCGATGATTTCGATGATTTCTTCTTCACTCAAGGCTCTCGGTGTATTGAACACCCGATTCAGTGGTTTCTTCAAGGGAATCGCCGATGGCGCAACGGGAACGGCACTCAAAAACTTCGGTGACTGTTTTCCCGGATGATTGAGCTGCACCCAAATATGAGTGTCATGCTTCCTACCCGCTTCCGCCCATAAGTTCAAGTTAGCATCATGTATTCCTTTCTCGATGACCACATTTCGTGCTTCCCCCAACGCGCGATGGTCCACCATGACATTTCCCGTAATCAAGAGTCCTGTTCCACCATCCGCCCACCGTCCATACAAGGTTTGAAACGCACGGTTCGACAAAAACCCCTTCGATCCCATGTTTTCACTCATGGCAGATTTTCCAATTCTATTTTTTATAATTGCCCCGCATGGAAGCGTTAAGGTGTCGTGAATGCTGATGCTGCTCATGAATGCTGGATTGAAACTTTGGTTTCTAAAGGTATTGAATCGCACGAACTAACACTTCAATTCTTGCAAAAATATCGTGATTTTCAATTTCTCAAATAAATAGTCAATGTCATGGAAATACCTGGATTGAACATACCGAGCACATTGTCCAAAAAAAATTGCAAAAAGACACTTTTACCAACGACGTTCTTAATTATTTTTATATCTCACCACAATGACTTAATTTCGAGCACTTTTTATAATTGCTGTGAAAAAATTTCTCCTTATCTCCTACAAAGTTGTCATTCACCTCCTTGCATTGATGGCGCTATTCCTCATGTTTACGGCCCTTGCCGTGAAAATGAAATGGACCAATGAAAAGGGGGATGTGGACATCAACAACCGCTATTTCGACAAGGTTTCGTCGAGTTATAGCCAGCCATTGGACTCGACGAACGAGCAGTATTTAAAAGCGCGTGTGTTTCAAAAATTGGGCGTGCTTTCGCATCGACATCCAATGAACGCGGAAATCATTCTTGCTGCGTATCAAAAATCGAAGGATGTGCGTATTGCTGCACGCATGTTGGATGCCATTCAATTGCTCTTAAAAAAGGACAAATACCTGCAACGTGAATTTGCAAAAATCAATCATTACCGAAGCAAGCAGTCAAAAACCTTGTATCCTTGGGCGCACTCGCAGGCGTGGAAGGACTTCTGCAAAGCGGTAGCGCATGACAAACATGCCATTGACTCGGTGGCGCGCATGACAGGTGTTGAACCAAGATTGTTGGTGATGTGCTTGGTGGGTGAACAAGTGCGCATGTTCAATTCTGGACGTGAAAAATTCAAAAAGTACGTCGTCCCATTTAGTCGACTAATTCTGCCTAAAAATCGTGGATACGGTGTTACTGGAATTCTTCAAAACACAGCCTTACGCATCGAAAGTACCTTGTTTGATACCAAATCGCCATTTTATGCAGGCGACTATTTTCAAAATTGCATCAATGTCAACGATTCCTTTCCAGAAGTGATCAACGACACCATTGAATCACATAAATTGAAAACCATTCAACGCTTAATCAAAGGTGGTGATCACTATTATTCCTATCTATACACGGCCTTTTTAATTCGTCAATTCGAAGCACACTGGCAACACGATGGATTCTCCTTAGCCTTTCGTCCGGAAATTATTGGAACCTTATACAACCTCGGTTACCAGAAAAGTAAACCAAGCGCGCATCCAAAAGTGGGCGGATCGAATTTCATGGTGGCAAACCGCATGTATACTTTCGGAGGACTCTGTTATGAATTCTACTACAGCGGTGAATTGCAACATTTATTTCCACTCACAAAGAATCCGATCATCCCTGTGAAGGAATTGGAAGTGAAAAATAAGGACCTCATCCTTCAGCGAAAAAAGTTAGAAGAGGAACGATTGAAATTGGAGGCGGAAGCTGCTGCCAGTCAAACGGTCAACTAGAAACAATGTCCTATTTGGAAGAAAAACTGCTTATCTTCCTTCGAAATGGCATAGTCAAAACGCAAAATCGTATTGACATTCCAAGCAATGCGCAAACCGAGTCCACCGTTTGAACGGAGGTTCTGTATGTTCTGGCTTCTCATGGATGCGCTGGAATCCCAAACAGCACCAAAATCATAAAACGGAACGGCACTGAATGCCAAATGCTGCTGGAGTAAGTCGAATTCACCAAAACGGTAACGCAATTCCAAATTATTGAAGCACATCACCCTGGATAAAAAGCGACTTTGTTTAAATCCACGCAGGGTTTGTCCACCTCCCAGCCCTTCAATACTTCCTTCTGATGTCCATTGGTCTTGGTATTCATAAAAAGGAGCATCCAATGCCGTGTATCCCATGGAAAAGCGAGCAGCAAAAATGAGCTTTTTAAACGAATTCGGAAGCAAACGGTGATAAACATTGACATGTGCAAAGGTTTTATTGAAGTTGAATTGTGAACCCAATGCTTTCAACGAAAGTTCATTGGTTACTTCTGCAAAAATCCCGCTAGAAGGATCACCTTCCAAGTCGCGCGTGTCGTAGATAAATCCTACTTGGACAAAGGAAACTAAATTTTGTCCAACACCTCTGATTGAACCCTTTTGAAAATCAGTAGCCAGTAATGAATTTCCCGCAAAGGGACTTAAATTCAATTTCGCAATTTCATATCCCGCCAATAAACGGATGCGCCCTTCGTACATGGACCGCTCCATACTAATATTTAAAATCGCTTCTTTTTTCGTGTATTGATTGTAAAAGGTACTTTGTCCAGTCAAGGAATTCTCATATGCCGCATAAGTGGCGTTGTGCACCATGCTTTGCGTGGAATCACCCGATGGGAAATAACTCAATCCAGGAATCGTCTGTTTTTCATTGATGCCGAAATACAATAAATTCGGATTGATTTCATAGGCCAATTCGCCGCGTAGTCGCCATTTTGTGTTTAAAATATAAGGCACATCAACGGTCATCATGATTTCCTTTTGTTGTTTGCTGGTCATGAAGAGTGCGACATCAATTTCCGCTCGATAAGGCGTATATTTGAAAAAAGGGTCTGATTTTTTCCCATTAAAGAAAATACTTCCTTCGGCCCCAACCCCGAATCCATTGACTGGATCTGAACTGATATCCGGAACACCGGTCACATACATACCTTCCTTTTTTGACGCAAGGTCTTCTTCAGAAAGTTGTTTTTCTTTTGCGATGGCAAAAGGAAGCTTGAGTGTATCCTCATTCACATTGACTTGGGAACTTGCGAAAAGCGGAAACAAGCCAATGATTATGTTTAATCGCAAGATATTTTTCATGGAGAGAAATGATTGTATTGAGTAACACAAGATTACTCAATTTTAATCATCAAAGTATCATCATTAAAAATAATAAAGGAATCCAACTTTCCATGAAGGTGTTGCGTTTTAAATTCGTTCATATTCGCTTCATCCTTTTTTAAAATTTGCGTAATATTGAACATTAAACTTAGATCAAATGAAAAAAACTAAAACGCTCTTATTTTCTCTCCTCGTTTTTTCCTTTCACAGTTTCGCACAGCAGTGGGGAAATTACACCTTGTACAGCGTTCAGAATTCTAGTACTACCTACTTAATTGACACCAACAATACGGTTTACCACACGTGGACACATGCAACTTCTGACAAAACGGGATATTCCAGTTACTTAATGCCTGACAAAACGCTTTGGCGTACCGTGAAAACATCTACTTCTTTGAATGGAGGAGGAATCACCGGTAAGGTGCAAAAAGTTGATTGGAACGGAACAGTTTTATGGAATTTCACTTATTCTAGCTCAACCTATTGCATGCACCATGATATTTGTCCACTACCAAATGGAAATGTCTTGTTGATCTCCTACGATGTGCGAACTGCCGCGGAATCAGCGGCCGCAGGACGAACAGCCTCCGGATCCGTTTGGTCAGAAAAAATCATTGAAGTGAAACCGACAGGTGCAACCACCGGGGACATCGTATGGGAATGGAAATTGTGGGACCACCTTGTTCAGAATGTAGATCCAGCGAAAAGTAATTATCAAACCTCCATATCCGAACATCCAGAATTATTGAACATCAATTATAATTCAACCGCACAGGATTGGGTACATATGAATGGCATCGATTACAATCCAATGTTAGATCAAATCGTCTTTAGCTCGCATTTTTTAAATCAGTGGTTTGTGATTGATCACAGTACTTCCATTGCCGAGGCAGCTTCCCATACTGGTGGATTCGCAGGAAAAGGCGGAGATTTTCTATACCGATATGGAAATCCAACGTCTTACGGAATGACCGGAAGTACCGTTTTAAACGTAACACACGACGCTCACTGGATTCCCGAGGGTAGTCCAGATGCAGGGCGCTTAGTTGGATTTAACAATGCAGGTATTTCGAATCAACAATCGGCCGTGGATCAAGTGAACGTTCCGTTGAATGGCTACAATTATAATTTAACACCTGGTCAAGCTTATGCCCCATTCATTTACGACGAGCGTTTGGCATGCAACGGTTCGACATCCAACATGGGGAATTCACAACAACTTCCAAACGGTAACGCGCTTGTTTGCATGGCCATGCAAGGACTCATTTACGAAGTGGATCCAAACGGAACAACCATTTGGTCGAAATCGACCACTGGAACAGTAGCACAAGCATTTAGATACAGTGATTGTTACGTGAATGGAACAAATATTCCGATTCCAACCATCACGGAAGCGAATAATGTATTGTCTTCATCTCCTGCTGATACGTATCAATGGTATTTAAACGGTCAAGCCATTCCAGGTGCTACCAGTCAATCTTACACGCCGACAGCGAATGGAATCTACGTGGTGAAAACCATGGACAATACCGCTTGTTTCAAACAATACTCGACGAGTTACTCTTACGTAAATACCGCAGATGTTACTGAAATCAACGGTACTAGTTTGAGCATTTATCCGAATCCTTCGTTGAATGGACACTTTGTCATCCAAAGTAGCATGCTTGAGTCATACGATGTGCTAAACATGTTGGGTCAACACCTTTTACAAAACGCAAACTCATCTGAGATCGATTTATCCAATCAATTAAACGGAATCTATTTGATTCGTATGCATTTAACGAATGGTCAAACGTTGACAAAACGATTGATTATTTCTAAATAAAATTCCATGAAAACACTTTCCATTTTTCTCCTATTTATTGGTTTCACAAGTATTTCCTTCGCGAAAAAAGTGAAATTTGCGGTGGACATGTCACAACAAGTTGTCAATGTAACAGGTGTACACATTGTGGGCGACTTTCAAACGCTTGCCGGATTCCCCGGAGGTGATTGGATTTCGAGTTCAACACCGATGACACAAGAAGGAACATCGTCTATTTACAGCATCGTAGTCGATATTCCAGCTTTTCAAAAATACGAATACAAGTTTGTCAACGGAATTCAGTTTTACGAAGCAGAATTTGTGCCGTATGAATCACGAGTTGGGTATGACTTTAACGACAACCGTTGGTTGTATGTAGACTCTTTAGCGAATGACACAACCTTTGTTGGTGCCATTCTTTTTGCGGACAACGCGCCAATGGGTAAACAATTGATTCGATTCTACGCCAACATGTATCAAGAAACGGTGTCGTCCAATGGAGTTCATGTCATCACCAATACCTCTAACTTTAATTCAACAGCTAACTGGATGTATACCTTCGGTTCTGACTTATATGAAATCATTTTATACACTGATTCTGCCAGTAACGTGCAATACGCCTTTCTAAATGGCAACACACTTGGAGACATGGAGAATATTCCGTCCTTATGCAATGTGCAAGGATACCGATCCATCGATGCCGTGATGGACACATTACTGACCAAAGTTTGCTTTGCCAGTTGTGAATTTTGTTCAGGAGTTGGCATTCATGAAACAATGATGGAAAAACTCCATATTTCTCCAAATCCAGCGACAAATTCCTTTACCATTTCATCCGATTCACCCTTCATGAACGTAACCATTAAAGATATCAATGGACGAGCAATCACCATCCCATCCGAAGGAAAGGATGAACTAATGATTCCATGTTCACAATGGTCAAGTGGCATCTATTTGATTCATGCTACCACGGAAAATGGAAAATGGATGAGCGAAAAAATCATCATCCAATAAGAAAAACCTATGAAAATATTTATTTCCCTCTTATTGCTTTTTATCGGCGTCTCTTATGCTCAAGCACAAATTGATTTTTACGATAATAGTCAAATTCAAGAAATCCGCATTTATTTCAGTCAAACCAATTGGGATTATCAAATGGACACAGCAAAAGCTGGTGCCGAATCCTTTATCATTGCAGATTCAGTGGTCATTAATGGCGTTAAATTTCTTTCTGCTGGGGTGAAATACAAAGGAAATAGTTCCTATAATGCTGGTGAAGTTAAAAATCCGTTACACATCAGCCTGAATGAAACATTTTCGCAAAATTATCAAGGTTACCAAGATGTAAAATTGAGTAATGCTTATGGCGATCCCTCTGCCATTCGCGAGGTGTTGGCCTACGATATTTTGAAAGATTACATGGTTTGTCCCAAAGCGAATTTTGCCAATGTATTCATCAACGATGTACTCATTGGATTGTACACGAATGTTGAAAGCATTTCAAAAGCGTTTGTTCAAGAACACTTTTATTCGAATAATCAGTCTTTCTTCAAATGTAATCCTGTTGGTACGGTTAGCCCGACGACGAAAAGTAACTTGCGTTATATTTCCGCGGACAGTACACAGTACTTTAATTATTATCAACTTTTGTCCAATAACGGCTGGAGTGATTTAATTGCTTTATGTAGTGCTGCGACAAACAACACGGCAGCGTTAGAAAATTTAATCGATGTGGATCGTTCCTTGTGGATGTTAGCCTTTAACAATGTGTTTATCAACCTCGATAGTTATTCTGGTGTCTTTGCCCAAAACTACTATTTATACCAAGATAACAACGGTTACTTCAATCCGATCATGTGGGACCTCAACATGAGTTTTGGTTCCTTTCCTTTTCTTGGAAGTGGGAACACCAGCATGGGAAGTTTAACGAATTTAAACATGGAACAATTACCTGTTTCCATGCATAGTACCGATTCCTATTGGCCGCTGATTAAATCCTTGTATGCCAATCCACTTTATAAGAAAATGTACTTTGGACACATCAAAACATTGATGGATGAAAAGTTAAGCAACGGGACCTACCTTCAGCGTGCACAATTTTTCCAAAACTTAATTCAGTCTGCGATACTTGCGGATACGAATGAACATTTTACGGATGTACAGTTCAACGCTGCTCTGACCACTGCCATTCCATTTAGTTCTTATACGGTTCCTGGTATTCAAAATTTAATGACCAATCGTTTAGCGTATTTATCTGGGACAAGTGAAATCAACCAAACTCAAGCACAAATATCCGCGATTAATGCGAATCCTACGAGTCCAACTATTGGTCAAACGGTGACTATTTCTGCACATGTTAGCAATGCTACTACTGTTTACTTTGGATATCGCGCCAGTGTATTTGACCATTTTACACGAGTAGAGATGTTCGATGACGGTCAACACAACGACGGTGCAGCGGGTGATCAAGTGTATGGATATCAATTCGCGATGGACCATGCATTGACTCAGTATTACATCTATGCAGAAAATGCCTTGATTGGGAAGTTCTCCCCCGATAGAGCGGAATACGAATATTACACGCTCTATGCAAACATTAGTTCACCTCAAGGAAATGAGCTTGTTTTTAATGAAATTTTAGCAAACAACTTTAGTGGAGTCATTAATGAATATGGTTTCCGAAAAGATTGGTTGGAAATGTACAACAACAGCTCAACGACGAAGAATCTAGTTGGACTTTTCTTGAGCGATGATAAAGATGAATTGAATAAATATGCCTTCCCAATCAATGGATCTATCAATAGCCACAGCACCAATGTCGTTTGGATGGATAACGCCTTGAATTCTGCCACCTTCATGCATGCCAACTTTAGTCTTTCAAATGGTGGGGAAACGGTATACTTAACGAATTCACAGGGGCTCATTTTGGACAGTGTTTCGTATCCAACACTCATTGAAGATGTTTCTTATGGAAGATGTCCAGATGGAACCGGTTCTTGGGGCTTATTAAATAACCCAAGTTTCAATGCCCAAAATTGCATTGTAGGACTCACAGAGA
The DNA here is from genome assembly GCA_024643725.1 of Crocinitomicaceae bacterium. Classification (GTDB taxonomy): domain Bacteria; phylum Bacteroidota; class Bacteroidia; order Flavobacteriales_D; family Crocinitomicaceae; genus UBA952. The sequence goes on from JAHEMJ010000015.1 coordinate 17,538, forward strand.
TGGCCGTTGAACAATACCATATTTCACCGAATCCATTTACCAATCGTATAAGTATTGCAAGTCAAGAAAACATATATGGTGAAATCCAGTTTTTGAACTTAAATGGACAAGTAATTCTGCGCGCAAATAGTGCATCCAAGAAAACAGAAATCGAAACAGATCAATTGCAAGTAGGAATGTACTTACTGCAATTGAATGGACAAACAATTGGGAAAGTAATAAAATTTTAAAGCTACCCAACGCATTAACAGCCTTTCCCGTTTTAAACGCGTATGGTCTAACGGATCATACGTGATGACATCGTAAACTAGATCTCCAAACATAAAACCATGAAAAAAATCCTTTACTCCGCACTTCTTTTATTGAGTGCATGCTTTATTCAAAGCAACTTAAACGCACAAATTCTGCACACAGAAAGTTTTGATGCGACGCAATTTTTACCAACGGGATGGGCAACAGTTGGAACAGCTCCAGATTGGGCACGTTCAACCACATTTACTGCTCCACTAACCGGAGGTCCTCATTCTGGTGCTGGAATGGCACGTATGCGAAATCCTTCGAATTCCACGGCAGCGTTGAATGAGGCTATCTCAACTCCTGTCTTTGATTTAACTGGACGCGGAACGAACATCGTCCCTGTGAGTTTCTGGATCTACCGCGATTCATTGGTTCCGGCTAACATTGACAGTTTAGGCGTTTTCGTGAACACGACAGCATCGCTTACTGGTGCGACAAAAATTGGAACCGTTGCACGAAACAGAAGTGTGAATGTTCCAGATACGAAAGCTACAAATGGCTGGTATCAATATACGTTTAATATTCCTGCTGCCTTTGCCGGGGCATCCAATTATGTGATTTTCCAAGGAACCGTTTATGGTCCAACAGCAACTGCTCGAAGAATTTACCTAGACGATGTCGCTTGGTCTGAATTTCCACCAGTTTGTGCTGGTGCACCAACAGGTGGTACCATTTCTTCCACTTCCACCTTGTTTTGTGGAGGTAGTGGTTCAGCAACCTTGACCTTGAATGGCGCTAGTACCGGCACTGGAATTAGTTACCAATGGTATACCTCTGCAACGGCAAACGGTCCTTTCGTGGCAATTGGATCCAATTCAACAACCGCATTAACTGGAACATTGAATGCCAATCAATACTATTACAACATGGTTACTTGTGCTGGTTCAGGACAAAGCTCTTCCAGTGATACTTTGATGATCACTGTAAACCCAAATCCAGCGCCAGTTGTGACGATTTCAATGGCAAATGATACCATTTGTCGTTTCGACACCTTGAATTTAACGGCATCAGGAGCAAGCACGTACCAATGGAGTACTCCTGCAAATCCGAATTTAAGCACTTCCGCTACAGCAACGGATGTTCCCTTAAATACAACAACGTATACTGTTGTCGGTACGGATGCTCTAGGTTGTCCTTCGCAGCCAACGACTCAAACAATTGTTGTTGGACGTCGTCCAACGATCAACGCCTTTAATAACTCAAACACAACCGTTTGCTCCGGTGGATCATCTACCTTGACAGTCAATGCCACAAGTGGTGTCGGCGGTGGCGGTGGCGGTGGTGTCACACTCGCATACCAATGGAATCCAAATGTTGGAACAACCAATACCGTGACTGTTTCACCAACGGTGACGACGCTTTATACCGTGACTGTAGTAGGACAATTCGGATGTTCAACAACGGACACAACAACAGTAAATGTCAATCCAAATGCGATTAGCCCAATTATTTCTGTCACTCCAGACTCTGTGAACTTCTGCCAAGGAACAACCGGAAACACGGTAGATTTAACGGTATCCTCGAATGTAACTGGTGCAACCTATTCTTGGTCTGCAAGTGCAGGTCCTCCAATTACAGCAACAACAGGAACATACACAGCAAACGTTGGAAACAATACCATTACCTATACCGTTACTGGAACAGATCCAGCAAATGGCTGTTATTCATCAGCTAGCGCAACAATCTACGTACGTCCCGTTCCAAATGTGAACCTTGTGTCGCAAAATACGACGGTTTGTTTGAACGGAAGTGCCGTATTATTCACGCAATTGACCAACACGCAAGGAACCCCAGCGAATACATATACATACGATTGGACACCTGCTGCTACGAATACGCAAATGATTACCTATGCGCCTACAGCAACCGGATATGTCTACGTAAATGTGACAAGTCCTTACGGATGTACAAACAATGACTCCTTATTGGTCACCGTGGATAATACATTGACGAGTCCAAGTTTAACGTTGGCTGCGTCAACGAATTTAATGTGTAGTGATAATATGAGTCCTGTGTTGTTAACTGCCACTACAGATGCCGTTGGTGCTTCATACGCTTGGACGCCAAACTTTATCAATCAAAACATCGATACGATTACGGTGAATCCACAAAACTCAACAAACTATAGCGTGACAGTTACGGATCAAAATGGATGTATTACAGCTGCATCCACTGCCGTGATCATCAGTCCTGCTCCAGTAGCTGGATTCACATCAGCAAATCTTCCAACCTTAGAAGTAGGCTTTACAAATACCTCAACGAATGCGACGACATACGCTTGGGACTTTGGAGATGGATTCACGAGCAACCAAGCAAATCCAATTCATGGATATTTCACAAGCGGTTCATTTACAGTGACCTTGATTGCAACGAATGCAGATGGATGTGACGATACGACAAGCATGACCATTCAAGCACAAACAACTGGTTTGGATGAATTGACATCAGCATTTGTTTTGTATCCAAATCCAACAAATGGTCTGTTGAATATTCAGAATGTGAACCACACAAATGGAACCATTCAACTCTTCTCAACAACAGGCACATTGGTTTTGCAAACAAGCTTGACAAGTTCAAATACACAATTAGATGTAACGAATTTGAACAGAGGTGTGTACTTCCTTCAAATCACGAACGAATTTGGACAATCTTCGACACATCGTGTTGTGAAACAATAAGAATTTAGATTAAACAAAGATGAGTCCTTCTTCAGCAATGGAGAAGGGCTTTTTTTTTCAGTGAACTTACATTAAATGACTAATTTTATCCCCTCACGAAGTAATCATTGATTTAACATAGAAACAACCCATGCGCTTAAATAAATTCATCAGTGAAAGTGGCTTATGTTCACGTCGTGAGGCTGATCGATTCATTGAACGCGGATTGGTGTTTATCAACAAGCGCAAAGCAACGATTGGTGATCAAGTCAAGGTTGGTGATCGTGTTCGGGTCAATGGAACCGAGTTGGAACCGCGCGAAGGAGAGGACATCGTTTTTATTGCCTTGAATAAACCGGTGGGAATTACGTCTACTACGGAAGAATCTGTTCAGGACAACATCGTTCATTTTGTGAACCACAGCAAACGTATTTTTCCAGTTGGACGTTTGGACAAAGATTCACAAGGACTCATTTTCCTCACGAATGATGGCGACATCATCAATAAAATTTTGCGGGCTGGTAACAACCACGAAAAGGAATATGTGGTCACCGTAAATAAACCCTTAACACCCGAAATGATTGCGGGGATGTCCAAAGGTGTTCCTATCCTGGGCGTACACACAAAAAAATGCAAGGTGCTACAAGAATCCTCCCACGTTTTTCGCATTACACTAATACAAGGACTCAACCGTCAAATTCGTCGCATGTGTGAGCACTTTGGATATGAAGTCACCAAATTGGAACGCGTTCGCATCATGAACATTGGTTTGAAAGGATTGCCCCTCGGAGAATGGCGCGATTTAAGCGATGCTGAAATGGATGCGTTATATCAACTATTGGAAGATTCTACGAATGACGATGTTCGAAAATCATCGAAGCCAACACCTGCAAAAAAACCGAAAACAAGTTCGGCATCTGCTGCACCAAAATCCAAAAAACCATATTTGAGCAGTCCTTCATTTGGACAAGCACCAAAAAAGAAAGAGCATCGTGGCGGAGCGACTAAAAAGTCCAATTCACGTCGACCGAAATCAAGGTAAATTTATTTCAAAATCGCTGAAATCCCCATTTGCAATCCAATGGATTGATAAGTGTTGGTTGTGTACAATGAATTAATGACTGGTGTCAAGGACCTGCGATAAGTAGGTGCAATTGAAAAACGATAATTATCTTTTACGTAACTTAACTCCAGCTGAACGTATCCAGTGGAAGTCCAAGGTCTCGCCTGTTCAACCGAAATCGTTGTCAAATTAGACTGTAGATAATATCCATCGTGCTTAATGACACAACCAACGGAACTTCCAACACTAGCAGACAATTGAACCTTGTTCCAAGTTTGACGGTATCCGAGGTACAAAGGAATGGAAACATAAGAGTAACGATTCACGCCATCGTAGGCCAAATTATAATCGTATTTCAATTGTTCGCCCCATTCAAAGTAATCCAATCCAGTCTGAACTAAAAAGTGATGTTTTGTCCAACTTGTGCGAAGTGACAAATCAATGCTCGAGGTACTACGTTCTTGTGCATTTCGAATTTCAGCGTATTTTTTCAAATCTGGCAATACGTTACCACTCGTGCCTAGATTCTTCACGTCCACCGAAGAAACGATGCCACTCATCCCCATGAACAACCCAAAGGTTTGCACCCATTTTTCTTTTTCCATCGGAAGAATTCCAGGTTCTGGATACGCTGGATTGCTACTGGTGGATTTAGTTTTAAGTTGGAAATCATTGATCAACGGAGCCATTTCCGGAATCATTGGAAAGTTCACCATTTCGTGTGAAGAAGTCAAGGAAATTGGTGTTGAAAAATGAAGTTGTTCAAGAGGAGCAATCTCCGTGTTTTGAGCATGAACAACACGATTCACACTTGGTTTTCTAGACGTTCGAATTGGTTTTTTACTGGAAGTTGTTTTTGGTTTCAATTTTCCTTGAAGTGGAGTCGCCATTATTTTCTCATCATAAACCTGCGCATTTTTTGCACTCAATTTAACCATTTGATGTGTTACCTTTTGCTTCGTTTGAACGACGAACACATTTCCTGAAGATTGAATTGACGTATTTTGAGGAATTTCCGTTTTTTCAATGGTGTTATTTTGAATGAATTTAAATGTTAAAAATAGGATTGCAGCGAATAAAGTGCTCATAAAGAACCAGAAAAGACCTTTTTTCTTTTTCTTTTTTTCTTGAGCATTCAAGCGAATGTGAAGGTCTTCTAAGAAATCCAAAGGGATTTCTTCAGAGCGCAATTCCTCCAACTTGCGCTTCACTTCTCGGTCAAAAGCATCATTCGTTGATAACATGACTTTCTATTTTAAGTAATTCTTTTAATTTTTTTCTTGCCACCTTCGTGTGCCACTTGGATGTCTGTTCAGAAATCCCCAACATTTCTCCGATTTCTCGGTGTGAATAACCATCAACCACAAACAAATTGAATACGACCCTAGTCGGTTCAGATAACAATTGCAACATCGCATGTAAATGGGCTTGATTCAATTCGTATTCAGCTTCTGCATGAACGGCATCTTTTCCTTCAAGAGTAGTATCCTGCTGAAAGAGCTTATGGTAATTCTTTGTTCGACGAAAATCATCGATAATCTCGTTCGTGATAATTCGTTTGATCCAACTAAAGAATCGAATGTCTTGGTACTTATCTAGATTCTGAATAATCTTCATAAAGGCATTGTTTACCAATGTCTTGTGGTCTTCATCATTCTTTCGAAAACGTCTTGCAACGCCAATGAGCACAGGATAACAAAGTTGATACAATTCCAATTGCGCCCTACGGTCGTAAGACTGAACTTTTTTCAATAATTCCGCACTTGGATCCTGCATATATGTATTCTCAATTTAAGTTAACGCAATTATTTCACCTAGGAGGTGTGGTGGTGTAACTTTTTGTTCATTTCACTTGTTTAATGAAGAAACCTTTGTTTATGCGTTCTCTTATTTTATGCTGTTTCCTTTCAATAGTGAGTCCTTATTTTGCACAAAACATGTATTCGGTGGATGATTATTTCAATGCGAATAATCCATCTGCCTTCGCGGAAAAGAAATTGTATACAAGTAACACGAGCATGTATTCCCGATTTGGAACCATTCCTAACTACAACAATTTCTTTTCACTGAAGCAACAAGTAGGTTCCTTCTCATTGGGATTGAACAATGGTTTCAATCAATGGTCAGAATGGAAGGTTGTTTCGAACACCATTCATGCTGCATACAGTTTAAAGATCAATCGAAACCTCACGCTAAACACAGGACTTGGACTCAGCTCCCGACGCGATAATATGACATTTATTGATCATACAACTCCACCAATTGACTATTATACATTGTGGAATCCCACTTCCTACCATGTAAACATTGGAATCTCCCTCGTCAGTAAAAAATGGACTTTTGGACTTGCTGGAAACAATTTAAATCGTGCAGAAATCACAAACTATCCATACACCTACAAATCTTCTATGTCTATTGCGGCAAACGCCAGCTATCGCTTTGACTTAGATTCCGCCAAACACTTTTCATTGACTCCTTCCCTCTTTTACCGTCGGGATGTCAACAATCATTTCGACGATTTTTTCTTCAACCTCACATTCAAAGCCTATCAACACAAAACTGGATTCTTTTCGACTATCAATCACAACATCGGGATTTTCTATCAATACAATTTCAAAAATAACCTTTCGATAGGCGCATCCGTGAACAATAATTACTCCTTGCTTTCCTCTAACATGTTTAATCAAAATTACTTGTCCGGCATGCTACGACTGAGTTATGTAATATCCCAGCGAGGATATCGCACGTTGATAAACCCATCATTTTAATTCACTTAAAATAAATTCACCGTTATTGGCGTTATGTCAAACATGCGCCTACTACTCGTATTCACTTTTTGCCAATTTGCCTTCTTTTTTCGTGCTCAAACTTGGCAACAAATCGCGAATTTTCCAGGTAATCCAAGGGACGACGCCGCGGGATTCAATCTACAGGATAAATACTATTGTGGCACCGGACGCGACGATGGATTCTCATGTACGCGCAACTTTTTTCGTTTTAATGCAACACTTCAACAATGGGAAAATGCGACTCCGCTTCCCGATGGCGAAAATCGTCAATATGCTTCCGGATTCGCACACAACGGTTTCGGATATGTCCTCTGCGGAGATAATTGCTCCGGAAATTTTCTAAATTCATTTTGGCGCTTTGACCCAAGTACGGAACAATGGTCGACCATGCCTCCCTTACCTTCTATAGGTCGAGCTGGCTGTGTCCATTTTATCGTTGGGGATTCACTTTACCTGATCGGTGGACAAAACGCAACCGGAATTTTGAATGAAGTCTGGCGTTACTGTTTTAGCACAGGAGAATGGCAGCAAAAAAACAACTTGCCTATTCCTGGGATTTGGCGCGGATTGGCTTTTTCTTATGGCGGACAAGGATTCATTGCCGCCGGAAAAACATCCGCGAATACATGGAATGCAGAAACATGGAATTATACGCCAGAAACTGACTCATGGAGTCTTTTTCCATCCATCTCTTTTGGCGAACGAAGTTATGTTGGGACCGTTCAAAAGGACTCCTGCTTATATGTTTTTGGTGGACTAGATCCAACTGATCAAATGTTAACTAGTTTCGATAAAATCAATTTGGATCTTTGGACAAGTCAAGCCCTTCCAAATTTCAGTAACAGTGCACGAAAAGGCTGTGTTTACTTTGCACATGAAGGTGATTTTTATCTCACCACAGGTATTACCGGAGTGACTCGACTCAACGAGACCTGGAAATTAGAGAATGTTTTAACATCCAAATTAATCGACGATGATAAAATTTCCATTTATCCCATTCCTTGTGTCGAAGTACTTTTTTTGGAGGTGGATCCAGCAATTATCGGAGAATTCGTTTATCTGTGTGATGAAATAGGGAACATCGTCTTGATTCACCGCATTCAAACGTGCAAAGATCAATTGTCCTTGCAACATTTACCAAGCGGATGCTATCGCTTTATCTACAGAAATCAATCGAGTCCCATTCTCAAACAACTTTAGTTTAAGGATTGAACATACTTCTTTCCTTTAAATTCGTAAGTCAACAAGCCTTTTTCAATGTGCCAATTGGGTTCATTCCAAATGGTTTCCGTCTTGAAAATAAAGCGCGTTTCACCGGTGTCTTGCATGACTTCATACCACAGGTAAGCAAAGTTTGTTTCGATGATTAAATACAATCGTTCGGATTGATTATCATACATGGTATATCGTGCCTTTTGACTAAAAAACCGAGGTGTTTGAACATCAATCGAATGACTCGCTTCTATAACACCTTTTTCTGTTACTCGTGATACACGTTCTGCGTCACAACTGACAATCAACACCTTATCCCCTTGTGAATGAATGGAGAAGTTGTCATTGATCAATAATCCCATCTTCGCCATGTTGTTCACTCGAATGCCTTTTCGCGTATATAATTCTCGTCCAGGTTTTATCACTGGAAACTGATTGCTCGGGTCGTTCTGCCTGGCAATTCGATTCATATTTTGGTATTGGTATCGCACTGCAGGACTCATGGGTTGATCGACGTTGATATTCATTTCCATATTGACTGGATTATCCCATCCTGGGCGACGCGTTTTCATGTAATAGGCAATTTTCGGCAGGACATTTATCGCCACAACTTGTCGGTAGACCGCTTCATTGAAAAGAAGTTGTTTTACATCGTAAAAAGCATAGTAAACATATTGATTACCCGACATTCCCAAGGGACGAAATCCACCTTCCGTACTCAGCGTGTCAGGTGAGGTTGGCAAGGAATAAGATCCATTCATTCTTCGCGCAAACACCAACTCATGACTGGAAGTGATTCCTGCAAATTCCTCTCCGTCCTTATAAAGTGACGTTTGCAAATAAAAGATCCCAAGACTATTCATGATGGTGTCTAAATCCATGTGATTCATGATTGTTCTTGGATTAGGATCTTTGATGAATTCGATGCGTTCTTGCATCGGAATGTCAAGGCTAATTGGATTTTCGCTTGGTGAATATCCTATCGGTAACAAATGTCCGTTCCAATTAAACGAAAGGGGCTTGATCGATCCTATTGAATTTTTCGAAATGGCTTTCTTTGATTCAACAGGTGTTGGGATTGGTTTTGATATAACTTTCGAATGTTGATGGATTTCCCGCACTGGTATGGAAGTATCCCTGTTATATTCAAGATAAATCAAAACGAAACCTAAACCGAGTAAAAGACCAATCGTCCAATTTGGTTTCATTTTTCTAGATCGCAGTTTTTTCGCCATTTTTCCACGATCCTCCACGCTTGGAACATAGGATTCCTCCTTCCATTGATCCAACAACCAACGATCAAAGTCCTGCTTGATGTCTTCCTGTTTTTTCATAGCTGTTCCATTTGTTGACGCATGAGCTTTCGCGCCGTTTTAATATGCCATCGCACGGTTTCAATCGAAATCGTAAGTTCGCTCGCAATTTCACTCGGACGCAAGTCCTCCCACAAGAAAAGATTGAATACCGTCCGCGTTGCTGCGGGTAGTTTCAGCAAAAGCGCCTCGATTTGTTTGGTTTCTATTTCACGGTCCATGTTCCACACCAAACGTTCAGTTTCCATACTTTCCGGTACATTTGCCATCGAAACTTCCAACAGTCGACGTTTGTTTTTTCGAAAGTCATCAATAATTTCCCGTTTCAGAATGGTTTTTATCCATGCGCTATACGAAGTACCTACCTTAAAATCCTGAATGTGAGTGATGGCTTTCATAAACGCATTGTTGATGAGCGAAACGCGGTCTTCGTGGTTTTTCTTGTATCGAACGACCACATTCATCAGTACAGAAAATGAGGCGTCGTAAAGTTGAAGAATGCTTGATTCCTCTCCTTTTTCGATGCTTTTGATCAACCTTTCATCAATCACTAAATCGCCAATTTTCGTTTCCAAGATTCCCGAAGATACAATTTTGCTTGTTTCTAGGATGTCAAACGACGTTTGCTTTCAAACTTGGGTGGACATTTCTCCTCTTTCTATTCCGATGGATTTTTTTTGAGTTGAAAGACACTAAAGAGCATCAATCCAAAAAGGACGCTTGCAAAAATTAAATGGCTCGTTCGAACCAATCCAGGCATGTCCACATATGCCAACAAGACTCCGCTGATTAATTCCAAAGCGAGTACGAAAAAGGTCCAACGGATGATTTTGTACTTCGTTGTTTGTTCATTCTTCCAAAACATCCAAGCCAACAAAATCAAAACCAACCATGAAAAACTGCGGTGAATTAAAAATTCGATGCCGATTCTATCCATCCACTCCGTTCGACTGTATCCCTGTTTCACGAGGTAATCGATGGACTCACGTACTTGTGTCCCCAAGAACATTTGATAAAACGTAATGATTAATATCAACCATAAAATCATTCGCATGGATCGATTCAGTACAAGATTTGTTTGAGATCCGCGTCCCATGGAATACACTAAATAAAGTTGAATTCCAATGATGACCAGTGCTAAAAACAAGTGAACCGTGATGGTCCAAGGAACCAAGTTTGTGGCCACGACAATAGAACCAAACCATCCTTCTATTCCCATGAGGATCAAGTTAAGCAACATCAGTAGGACATATTTTCGTTTACGGTAAACCGCTAACATCCATAAAAAACCAATGAGCATGGCGTTTCCCGCTAGGAATCCAACCAATCGATTGACGTATTCTGTCCAGGTTTTTTTCACATTAAACGCTTCTTCCACATACACATCCGGATTCGATTGAATACGTACAGCCGTTTCATGCATGCCAAATGCGTTTAAAAAACGGCAAAATTTCTCCACTTTTTTCTCGCGTTTCAATAGATATGCTTCGCGGTAATCAGCCGGAAGTTCAGCCAATTCAGTTGGTGGCACCCATTGTCCAAAACATTTTGGCCAATCTGGACAGCCCATACCACTTCCGGTAATTCGCACCAAACTTCCCGCTACCACTATGAGGTAGATGAGCACCAAAATAATCCAATTGAATCGGACAAAACGCGTTGAAAATTCCATGTCACAAAAATACCAAGGATTTAAGTTCGAGTAACAATTTTATGAGATTTTCAGCGCAGTTTGCCCCATTTCCATTTCAGTAGTTTTCAGCAATGTCGTATCTTTGTCCCTTAATCAAAATAACATGGAATTAAACTCACTCACAGCCATTTCTCCTATTGACGGAAGATATCATTCGAAAACGAGCCAACTGCGCCCTTATTTTTCGGAATTTGGACTCATTCGTTACCGAGTATTGGTGGAAGTTGAGTATTTCATTTCCTTGGTGGAAAGTGGCATCGCACCACTTGCAGATTTTCCAAAGGAAACATTTTCTGCGTTGAAATCTATCTATCAGGAGTTCTCAGAAGCCGATGCTTTGTGGATTAAGGATACAGAGAAAACCACGAACCACGATGTAAAAGCAGTAGAATACTTCTTGAAAAATAAAATGGAAGAATTAGGCCTGCACAAATACTTAGAGTTTATTCACTTTGGATTGACATCTCAAGATATTAATAACACCGCGATTCCGATGTCCCTAAAACAAGGAATCGAAGAAGTGTATTTACCCATGTTAGACCAATTGATCGGCCAATTGACGAGTTACCAAAATGAGTGGAAGGATGTTCCCATGTTGGCTCGAACACATGGACAACCCGCTTCTCCAACGCGTTTAGGAAAAGAGATTCAAGTGTTTACGGAGCGATTGAGCATTCAACGAAACCAATTGGTGAAACAAGATTATCCGGCAAAATTCGGTGGAGCAACAGGAAACTTTAATGCACATCACGTGGCGTTTCCAACGCATGACTGGGTGGCATTTGCCAATCAATTCGTTCAAGAGAAATTGGGTCTGAATCGATCTCAAACAACGACGCAAATTGAACATTACGATCAATTGGCGGCCTTGTTCGACGTGTTAAAACGCATCAATACCATTATTTTGGACTTGAATCGCGACATGTGGACCTACATTTCCATGGAATACTTCAAGCAAAAAATCAAAGCAGGAGAAATTGGATCTTCCGCGATGCCACACAAAGTGAATCCAATTGATTTTGAAAATTCAGAAGGAAACATTGGCATTGCGAATGCTCTTTATGAACACTTATCAAGTAAACTTCCGGTTTCTCGTTTACAACGCGATTTAACGGACTCAACTGTTCTTCGCGTCGTTGGCGTTCCCATTGCACATAGTTTGATTTCCCTTCAGTCCACACTAAATGGACTTGGTAAATTGTTGTTGAATGAAGCAAAATTACATGAGGACCTCGATCAGAATTGGGCCGTTGTCGCAGAAGCGATTCAAACCGTTTTACGTCGAGAAGGATTCGAAAAACCCTACGAAGCATTGAAAGGATTAACACGTAAAAATGAGCAAGTCACGAAAGAAAGTGTTCACGCCTTTATTGATGAGTTAAATCTTTCCCCTATCTTAACGGAGGAATTAAAGAAAATTTCACCAAAATCCTATCTTGGAATTCAACTTGTGAAACCATAAAGATGCTGAGAATCCTCCTTGTTTTTTTGTTCTGTAGTCAACTTGGGTTGGCTCAAAACTTTCCAATAACCTGGGGGCCTTTAGAACGTTCAAATGGTGCCTTATTGGACATTTTACCTGGGAACCAACTCAATTACACCACGCTATGTTGGTCAGGAGGCAATGCTCTTGGCGCCTTTCACCTCGTGTCCTATGACAATTTAACGGTATTCAATAATCAGCGCTTAAAACTAGTGACTGAAACAGGCCTGTGTAATTTCTTGGATGCCTTTCATGTTGGAAATCAAACCATGGTTTTTCTGACAGACCGCATGACAAATAACATGCTGTTGTATGTTCAAACTTACGACGAGGATTTAAACCTCGTATCCACCAAATTTATCACAGAGTATCAAAATGCAAATTTCGGCGCGAAACCCGCCTTTCAAATCATTCAATCAAAAAACAGAAATTTCCTTGGTGTTATTTGGCAAATTGAAGGAAAAGGAACACAAAGCGATCTGTATGGCTATCAAATTTTAACGAACGACTTGGAAGTACTCCAAAAAGGTGAATACACCTTACCCTTCGATGGAAATATGAGCACCATCAACGAACATCATTTGTCCAACACCGGTGACTATTTCATTGCATTAACAGAGCACAACAAAGCAAATGACCGAATTTTCACGCGAAGCTTCGAAAATTTCAAGGCCATACACGTATACAAAGCAAGCAACAACGAACTGAAGGAATTCACCATTGACTTGCATGGAAAACGAATTGATGACACACAAATGTCCTCCAATGATCTGGGTGCTTTTACCCTAACAGGTATTTACGGTTCTGGAAACAAAAATGGCATTGAAGGAATCTTTAACATTCAAATTGATCCAAACAATAACGCGTTGAATAGTGAGACTTTCATTCCTTTCGGACAAGAAATCGTTCAGGAAGCATGGAGCATGCGTCAACAAGACCGTAATAATTCAAGTTTCTACGGGAATGGAAACAATGCATTTAACAATCCAAACTTTAATAATCAAACGAACTTTGAACCTCAATTGTACAATTACCGTCTGCGCGATTTTTACACGTTAGAAGACGGTTCAATGGTTGGATCCTTAGAACAATATTACGTCTATCAACGAACCAACTACGACTCGCGCACCATGATGTCCACAAGCATGTACTACTATTATTACGACCACATCATCGCCTTCAGGATTTCAAAAGACGGACAACTCATCTGGCAAAAACGCATTCCAAAATCTCAAGTTTCGATTAATGACAATGGAGAATTAAGCTCCTATTGTAGCTTTCAATCTGACAAATCATTGAATTTTATTTTCAACGATCATGCTCGAAATTATGATGAAAGTGGAATATTTAACCGCGATGTAAACAGCATTTATAGTTTTAACTCTTCCCGGAAAAACAGCACTGTTGCAATGGTTAAGATTGATATTCAAACGGGAGAGGTTCAGCGAGAAGTGATGACGAATGCGCAAGAAATAAATTCCATCGTTATTCCCAAATTGTTCAAAGTAGATTACTCGAATAAAAACATTCTCCTTTATTCCATTGCCGGCTCAAAAGAACGCTTTGGAATATTAAATTACAAATAGTGAAGCCATGCGATTGATCTTAATTACCCTTCTTTTATGGACCATGGTTGCTTGTGACTCCTTGCATTCCAATTCAAGCAATCATCAATCAGAGGATCATTCTCAAGTGGACAAGCACAGTTACGCGAATTTGGATAAAATTCACACCAAGCATTTGCATTTGGAATTAGATGTGGATTTTAAGAACCGAACCATTTATGGGGTGGCACGTCACGAAATGATCAACAATGGTGCAGACACCGCAATCTTTGACATCAACGGTTTAATGATTCAAAAGGTCACCATCGGTCAAAAAGGTTCGGAGGAAGAAGCGGATATGTTCATTGATAAAATGGACAAGGATTCCATTCTTGGTCAACCGCTAATGGTGCCCATAAAAAAGGACACAAAGTTCGTCAATATCTATTACCAAACCACCGAACGTTCTGACGCTTTGGATTGGTTAGATACAAATTTAACAACGTCCAAAACAAAACCGTTTTTGTACACGCAAGGTCAAGCCATTTTGACCAGAACATGGATTCCACTTCAAGACTCCCCCAGCAACCGCATCACATACAGTGCAGACGTGAAAGTGCCAAGTGATTTATTGGCTGTAATGAGCGCTTCTAATCCAACCGAAAAGAATGAAAGTGGAAAGTACCACTTTGAAATGAACAAACCAATTCCAGCTTACCTCATCGCATTGGCAGTTGGCGACTTAAAATACCATGCTTTTAGCTCCAACAGTGGCGTTTATGCGGAAACAGAACTACTGCCTTCCTGTGTCTATGAATTTGATGCCATTCCAAAGATGATTTCGGCTGCTGAAAAACTTTATGGCCCTTATCAATGGGGACAATATGATATCCTCGTCCTTCCCTACTCTTTTCCATTTGGCGGAATGGAAAACCCGATGTTAACCTTTGCCAATCCAACGCTACTTGCTGGAGACAAAAGTTTGGTTTCGGTCATTGCCCATGAATTAGCGCATTCTTGGTCAGGCAACCTAGTCACGAATCGAACGTGGAATGATTTCTGGCTGAATGAAGGATTTACTGTTTACTTCGAACAACGCATCATGGAGTCCATCTATGGCAAAGAGGTAGCCGATATTCTTGCGCTGATCGAATTCGATGAATTGAAAGATGAATTAACGCGCATTCAATCATCCGAGCATCCGGACGACAGCAAGTTACATTTGGCACTTTCGGGACGAAATCCAGACGATGGAATGACGGATATTGCGTATGTGAAAGGTGCTTTCTTTTTGAAGACACTTGAACAACAAGTTGGACGAGACAAATTCGATCCATTCTTGAAAAAATACTTTGAAACCTTTCAATTTAAAACGGTGGATGCCACTCAATTTACTGCCTTTTTAACGAAAGAACTTTTGGAGAAAAACCACCAAAGTTTCAATTACGATGCTTGGATTTACGAAGAAGGTTTACCAGATAACTGCATCCAACTGCATTCTGTTCGCTTAGATAGAATGGCACAATTAGCGGATGATTTTGTCCATGGAAAAGTAACTTTTGCACCGAAAGTAAGGTATACATGGAAAAAAGTTGGGAAGCGCAAACGAAAAATCAAACACATAGAACAAATCAAATACCAAGATCACATCGTCCAAGAATGGCAAACATTTATTCGTCGTTTACCACGCAACCTTTCCTTAACTAAAATGAAAGAGATTGACCGCTACTTGCATTTTTCAAACAGTGGAAATAGTGAATTATTGATGGAGTGGTTTGTTTTGAGTGCGCATTGCAACTATGTCCCTCAGAATAAAGCGCAAATCGCACAGTTCTTAGGGAAAGTTGGACGACGTAAATACCTCATGCCGATTTACGAAGCACTGCTTTTAAATCGTAAGACGCGTGATTTTGCTGTTCAAACTTTTAATGGTGCCAAGGGTCACTACCACGCCGTTTCAAGAAACTCTGTAGCAGATTTAATCAAATCCACGAAATAAATTACTGCTAAAAGAGTAAAGTAGCTTAGTTCGCTACTTCGCTCATGAATTTGATGCGCATCAAACGCAATTCCTCTTCGGTATATAATCCGTCGAATTCGTGATAAGCCGTTACTAAATCATCCGTTTCGGCCTCAGAGAAATAGTCAAAAATCTCTTCTTGATTCTCCCCATCCAACAAGGTATTGATGTAGTAGCTGATGTTCACACGTGTTCCAGAATTCACAATGGATTCCATTTCATCTAAAATGTCCTCAAACGACTTCCCTTGTGCTTTAGCGATATCCTCTAGTGGAAGTTTACGGTCAATATTCTGAATCAACTGTACTTTCAATACGGATTTATTGACCAACGTTTTCACGACCATGTCTTGTGGACGTTCAATGTCGTTTTCAGAAACGTAATGAGCGATCAAGTCAACAAACGGTTCCCCATAACGCTGTGCTTTTCCAGATCCAACTCCTTGAATATTTGTCAACTCATCTAGGGTAATCGGGTATTGCAAGCACATGTCCCGCAAAGATGGTTCCTGGAAAATCACAAATGGTGGAATTCCCTTTTGCTTGGAAATGGTTTTACGCAGGTCAATTAATAAATCATACAATACCTGATCAAAAGCTCCACCTTTTCCACCGGTTTGAACTATCGAGTCATCGTCGTCCGTTCCAGAAAAATCATGTTGTTTGATCAACATAAACGAACTCGGTTGCTTGATGAATGCTTTTCCAGCATCGGTCAATTTCAAGGTCCCAAATGTTTCCACATCCTTGTAAACCAGTCCACCAACAGTAACTTGTCGAATCACAGCATTCCAGAAATGCTCATCTTTTTCCTTCCCGATGCCAAAGGTTGAAAGTTTGTCGTGTTTGTAGGCTTTGATATCCGCTGTTACGTGTCCAGAAAGAAACGCACAATAGTGTTTTGCTTTTTGCGTTTCGTCCATCAAAACAATCGAATTCAAGAGCATTTCTACATAATCTTTACCTTCGGTGCGTTCACGTGGATTTCGGCAGTTATCACACTGCTCGTTGCATTTTTTTTCTTCAAAGGTTTCTCCGAAATAATGAAGAATGAATTTTCTTCGACAAACGGAAGTTTCAGCATATGAAACAATTTCGTGTAATAATTGTCGACCGATTTCCTGTTCCGTAATGGCTTTTCCTTGCAAGAACTTCTCTAGCTTTTCAATGTCCTTGTAACTATAAAACGCCACACATTCACCTATGCCACCATCACGTCCAGCACGACCAGTTTCTTGGTAATAGCTTTCAATGGACTTTGGAATGTCATGATGTATGACATAACGCACATCCGGCTTGTCGATTCCCATTCCAAAAGCTATCGTCGCGACAATCACATCTACTTCTTCCATCAAAAACATATCCTGATGACGCGCACGCGATCCCGCGTCGAGTCCTGCATGATAAGGCAAGGCATTAATGCCATTCACTTGCAGAAGTTCCGCAATCTCTTCCACCTTTTTACGACTCAAACAGTAGATGATTCCACTTTCACCTTGGTGATTTTTGATGTATCGAATGATTTCTTTTTCTACGTCGCGTTTTGGACGAATTTCGTAGTATAAATTATCTCTATTGAACGAGGATTTAAACACATCCGCGTCCAACATATTTAAATTCTTCTGAATGTCGTATTGCACTTTCGGCGTCGCCGTTGCAGTCAAGGCAATCACCGGAACATTTGAGATTTTTTGAAAAATCTCACGCAATCTGCGGTACTCCGGACGAAAATCGTGTCCCCACTCCGAAATACAATGTGCTTCATCGATGGCGAAAAACGAAATTTCTACGGTGGTCAGAAAATCAATGTTTTCTTTTTTTGTTAACGATTCCGGTGCGACAAACAACATTTTTGTCTTTCCCGATTGGATGTCCTTGCGCACCTGTTGAATTTCACCTTTCGATAAGGATGAATTCAAGAAATGGGCTACATTTTCGTTTTCACTGAATCCACGGATGGCATCCACTTGATTTTTCATCAAAGCGATTAATGGTGAAACGATGATCGCTGTTCCATCCATCAATAAAGATGGCAATTGATAACACATGGATTTTCCTCCACCTGTCGGCATAATGACGAATGTATTTCGTCCATCCAAAACATTTTGAATGATGGCTTCTTGCTCTCCTTTAAATTGGTCAAAACCAAAATAATGGCGCAAGGCTACTTTTAAGTCAATTTGCTTTTCAATATGTAATTCGGACTCCATGTTGGATATTGTCTAGTTGAAACAACAAGATCAAGTACTTGTTCATTTTAAATTTAAGGATAATTATCCAATTGGACAATTTTTTAGGACAATTGACGTTGTTTTATCCATTCATGGCAACAACTTCCTTCACTTCTGGCAAATGTTGCTTCAATAAATTCTCAATTCCACCTTTCAGTGTTGCTGTGGACGATGGACATCCAGCGCAAGAACCTTTCATTAATACGGTCACTACTCCATCTTCAAATCCAACAAAGTCTATTGCTCCACCATCGTTTTCCACAGCTGGACGAACATATTCATCGAGTAATGCACGAATCGGATCATCGAATTCACTTGGATCAAATGTTTTTGACGGCTGATCCGTTGCAGATTCATCTTCTATTTGGGCCAATTTAGTCGGCATTTGAATGAGCACTTCTTTCCCGAAGAATAACCACTCTCGGACAAACTCACGTAATTCCATATTGATGAAATCCCAAGGAACATTATCCGTTTTTGTAATGGTAATAAAGTTTGCAGCAATAAATACCTTTTGAACAAAAGGGAAATCAAAAAGCGCTTCAGCCAAAGGTGAAAATCCTTTCGAATCTGCTTTGGATGCAAATTCAACAGCATCCCCAGTTGCTAATAAATACTTGTTTGCGACATACTTCATCGTAGTCGGATTCGGTGTCATTTCGGCATAGACTGTAACTGGAACCATTTTCGTGTTTTATTTTAGACAAAAATAGCCATTAAAATAGTTTTAACGCCGATAAATAAAGGATTTTTTAATCTGCTAGATGCGCGGAATGAAGTAAATCTAAAACCGTTTTAACCGGAGTAAATACTTCGTTCGGAATCTCCACAAAAACCGTATTCCAATGTGCCATGCCACCGTTCCAAAGCCCTGGTTGTTCGATGAATCGAATGGTTTTTCCTTGGTGATTTTTTTCAACAATAAAATAAGCGGAATCTTCTTTGAACTCAGGTAAATCGTACGATTCCCCTTGGAAATCTTTGAAATCCAAGGCCATCATTACCGGATTAAAATGAGTGCTTTGCATCAACAGGGCGTTGATTTTATCCGTATTTGCTAACTGTACTTTTTCAACGATTTGCTTGCGGATTTTTCCTTGTTGTTGAACAAAAAATGGTCCTCCGCCAGGTTGACCTTCATTTCGTACCATGCCGCAAACTCGAAGTGGACGATTGATTAACGTGCGCAAATCATGATCATCGCTGATATTTGAACATTCTTCCTCCGTAACGAATTGGAAACGCTCATTCAGTTGTTTGAATTCAGACAAAGATGGATGTTTGTTTAGAACGTGAAACGCTTCTTTTACCTCATCCAATATGCCCACCAAATAGGTCCATTGCTCCAACGTCTCCTCCGATTTATGGAAATGCTGTAAATTATCGATGTTCTTCACTAGAACGTAGTCGCTATCGATTTTTGATAAATTCGTCAACAAGGTACCGTGTCCTGCCGGACGACGAATGACCGAGCCATCCGTGTTCAACGCCAAACTTCCATCCACATCGAATGCATAGGAATTACTAGCAGCGTCTTGTTCTGAATATGAAACCGGATAGACATCACCTGTCATGGCACTTAAATGCTGAATGGCGGACTGAAAATGTTGTTCAAATGCCTTTTGAATGGTAAAATGAAAGGAAATCGGGGAGTTTTTCAACTGTGATCCTTGAATCAATTGCTCTTGAAATGGATTCAAAATAAACGGACCCATCGAATGAAATGGAATCAATCCTTTGGGAAAAGCCCCCAAATTTAATCCTGATTCTCCCAGTAAATAGTGTATCAATTCTTCAATGGTCCAGGAGAAATCTTCAACTTTCTTACGCACTTCCAAAGGACATTGTTTGTACAATGCGAAGGATTGCAAGCGTCGAATAAACTGCTCCGTTTGTGCTTGATTGGTTTCTGTTGTTTCATCCAAGTAATCATACAAAAACTGAAACATGCGTGAACCAGAACCAGAAGCTGGAATGAAAAACGAAATGGACTTCTGAAGTTGCTTGAAACGTTTTTTCAAGGACACTTTTTCTTCGTCGGATAACTGCACAATTCCATCTTGCGGGCGACAAGGACGAATGACATCTAAGAAAGGTGCACCTTTTAAAATATCGTTTTTTTGCTTTAAAATGTTCTTTTCTTCTTCCTCCGTGAATTCCATGTCTACTGAAAGTGGTTAATTTGTACCGTGAAACGATTCATCGAAATTATAAAATATACTTGGAAAGCCAAAGGAAGACATGGGATTCATTCCCCCTTTGTATATGATTTGGTGGATCAGTGTTTTCGGATTCCCCTGAAAAACAAGTCAAACTTACCTTTCTTTGGGAAAAATTTGCCTACTACTAAACGATTAAAGTTAATCACACAACTTGCGAAACACTTAGAGGTAAAGGAGTTAGCAAGCAACGAATCAAACCGCCATGAAATAAATCACTTCCTTCAAATGGAAGGCTTAAGCTGCGCAGCACAGCATCTACCCGAAATAAACCAAGAAAATCTGATGGAATTGAAATTGGTTTATTTTTCAATTGCCCATCCTTCTCTGAACGATGTTTCTCCTTTAATCAATCTGTTGAAGGTGCTGAATGACCAATCTCTGATCATACTTGACGGCATTCGATGTTCAGATGAGCACCTCAAGTTCTGGCAGGAACTTTGCGCAGAGAAATCGATTCATTTTACGGCTGACTTATACTCCCTGGGGCTTTTATCCAAACGTCCGCAGCAAGAAAAAGAACATTTTGTCCTTCGCTATTAATAGGAAGCCACTAATACATCTAACATTTCGGGCATGGACTTCAAACTAAAAGAGGAAAAAGCATCTTTCTCTTTTCTTCCATTTGCGACATCTTTTGAAATGAAGCCATTTTTCATCGAAGAAACTTGTACATCTGTTAACGATTCGGCATTCCATGAGTAGGAAGTCGCTCCGACAGCTGACAATGTGGAGGAATATCCATTCGAAACAGTCGAAATGCCTTCTGCACCAATACCCGACTTCGCATCCATGGCTACGTCATCGGATGAAATCTTTCCGAACTCGACAGGTGTCATTGCGTGCTGATTCAATGCATCTTCTTGTTCCACCATGTTCTGTTGGATATTCACTACTTCTTGATTTTCGGCATTCGTTGTAGGTGTTCGATCCTCTTGTGCGCGCGTTTCTATTGGTTCTTTTTTCTTTGTTTCGTTTTTTGTCAACTGAACCTGTGGACTTGTGGGATAAAAATACCATGTCAAAACCAACGCGGCAGCAACAGCAGTGATCGAACCCCAAATTTGGAGGGATAAAAACCCTTGTTTCGAACGAGCCGTTGAAGGTCCATCCGTGGATTTTTTTCCTGCATATTGGAACGCAAATAATTGGTCCAAACGTTGTTTCGTATTGGATTCATCATCCTTTTTCTCCGTCCAAACATCCACTTGCTGAAACAAGCGCTTCATTGCTTGGAATTCCTGCTCATCGGCACACCATTCCGAAAGTTGAAGTCGTTCGGAGGCACTCAACGATTCGTAGGAGCTATGGGCTTTCAGGATGTTTTTTAATTGTTCTTCCATTTTTATTCGTTCAGTTGATACACACTCAATTGGTTCGCCAAAAACTTTGTCGCGTAAAACAGCCTGGACTTGACCGTTCCTTCGTTGATTTGCAAAATTTCAGCTATTTCTTTTAAAGCCAGTCCGTCCAAATGCCTCAGCGTAAAGACCGAACGATGCTTGTCATCTAATTCTTGTAGTTTTTCTTCAAAGTCTTCCATGAATTGCACATCTTGCACTTGATTCATGACGTTTTCCGTGGATGCCGCGTAGGATGTATCGGCTCCATGAATGGTGTTTTTACGAACCTCCATTCGTTTGTATTCATTTTTACACATATTGCTAGCGACAGAAAAAACCCATGTTTTGAAAGATCGACCTGTATCGAACAACTCCGGATGTTGAATGATTTTCGCAAATAAGTCATGGACAAAATCCTCTGCCTTTTCTTCGTCCCGCCAAAGCATATTTCGGAAATACCCGCGCAATTTCCCCGCATATCGCTCATACAATTCCGTAAAGGCGTGCTGATTCCCTTCGCCTAATGCGTGCATCAGAGATTCATCGGTCCAGTCCGAAATTGATTTGCGGAAAAACTTCATCTAATTTCCTGCTTTTTTGTTGATTTGTTTCACTTGAATTCGATTGATGCTTTCCCGTATTTGCCGGAGTTGATTTTCATCTCCCTCGTTTTCATATTTCCGCAAAAGCATGTACAACATCGGTAAGTAATTGGGTGCAAACTTGGTCTTTTGCTCGCCTTCATTCAAACCATATTTTGTTAATTGATAAAACCATAGGTTTTGTTGACGCTCAGGTAAGTCAATCGGTTGACTATCCGCATACTGAAAAGTGAGTCCAGATGGATAAAGTTTCTTGGACATTTGTTCCAAATACGTACGCGGCAAGGTCATCGAAAGGTGAATGTTTTTGTCCGCGTTTAAAAAGCAAAATTGATTCAGATAAGCCACATCAATTTTAGTCGATTTGGGCAGTTTATACCCCAATCGCGACATTTCTGCTCGGTACTGTGGACTTTGCATGAAATCAAGGGAAATAATGCGCACATCTGTTGACTGTTGGTGATTGAATTGATTAAACAAGCAGCCGTATGAATCTTCGAATCCATGGGTGATTAAAGTTGAATTGGCCGAACAGGACAAGAGCACATCACTGGTATATCGTTCAACATCTAATCCAATACTGCCATCTAAGGTCATGGTGGACAATGTATTTGCCGCATTTAATGTGTCTCCTGAAATGTACTGAAAAGAAAAATACTGTTTTTGAATATCTGAATTTTCTGAATTCAACTCAAATGCTTGTTGGATGGCAGCTCCTCGATCTAAGTTATAATTTCCCGCAGAATAATACGCTAATGGATATTCCCATGAATTTGGCGCCAGTTGTTTCAGTTGCATTACTTTCGCATCCATCTCCATTTGCTCCGCTTGCATTGGTGTTCGTTGAAAGCTATTCATTTTGGATTTTTGTCGAACGACGGAAAAAGAACGAAACGTTTGTGTTTGCTGATCGACTGAAGACCTTTCTTCCAATTTATAGAGGTCCTCTTGTTCGATTGATTTTAACTTGAAATAGGTAGAATCTGCTTTGATTAGCGTATTCTCTTCGGATTCCGGTGCGTTGTTCAGTAAGCCATTCTCAGTTGACTGATTCATCTGCATGTTGTAATTTCCGGCATTCATTTGCACGTTGGTTTCCTTCTTACTTTGTGGGGGTTGAGCCCAAAAAATTAGGGGAAAAACAAGCATGAGATATAATAGAAAGATCCGTTTCATTGGAATGATTTTTAGCTATTTACAACCAAGTTCTTCAAAGGTTCAAAAAAAGTCCCAATAATCCGTAGATTTGTTCGTTATATGCACATGCGATTTTTCATTTCTTCGGTTTTCATCGGTTTGTTATTCCTTTTTGGAGCATCTTTAAGCTCTTGCGGAAAACACATCGTGCTATCAAAGAACCACTTGAGTTTTTCCAAGGACACGGTCGTTTTTGACACCGTATTTACCACCATTGGATCAACCACACAACAATTTAAAATTTACAACACTGATAAGAAAGCCATTCACATCGATGAAATTGAATTAATGGGCGGAACAAGTTCAAAATTCTACATGAATGTGGATGGACTAAAAGGCACGAAATTAACAGACATCAACATCGAAGGAGAAGACAGTTTGTTTGTCTTTGTGGAGGTTACCCTAGATCCAAATGGAGCGAATCTGCCTTTAATCATTGAAGATTCTATCCGCTTCCGAACCAATGGCGTCGATCAATTTGTGAAGTTAGCCGTTTGGGGGCAAGATGCGTATTTTCACTATAAAGACCCTACTCTTGAAGGCACTTGGCCAAACGACAAACCTCATGTTATTTATGGCTACGCAGCCATTGACTCTGCAAAAACATTGAACATCCAAGCTGGAACACACATTTACATGCACAAGAATGCGATTTTGTATGTGTACAAGTCGACTTTAAACATTCAAGGTACACTTGGAAATGAAGTCATCATTGAAGGGGATCGCTTGGAGCAAGATTACAAAGATGTCGCTGGACAATTTTACGGAATTTACTTTCAACAAGCGCGTCCATGCACCATCGATTATGCGATCATCAAAAACGGAACAGCAGGTGTGCATTTGTATAGCGAGGATCCGACAAACACTGGTTACACTCTAACGATGACCAACACCATTATAAAAAATCAAGCGCGATACGGCGTATTTATTTATGCTGGCGCGAAAGTAAAAGCAGAGAATTGCATCGTTGCAAAAAATGGCACCCATGCCTTATTCGTCCTTCAAGGAGGAGATTTTAATTTTAATCACTGTGATTTACTTGGATATGGGAGTTCGACCAATCCAGCGGTTGGAATCAGCAATTACTATAATGACTATACGGCAGGACAAACAAATGTATCTTCCATTGAAGAAGGAAAGTTGTACAATTGTGTGGTGACAGGAAATTTAGCCACCGAATTTGCCATGGATACGATTCAAATGTCCGGAGTTGTCCTCCAATTCGACTTCAAAAACACGGTACTTCGATCCGAAGAAATTTACACGGACAATTTCTACGATGCAAGTATCATTTGGAATGGACAAGCAGCGTTTACGGATCCATCTAACTTCGATTTTACCTTTGGTGCAAGTTCTGATTTACAAGGGAACGGAGTCAGCAGTTCCGTCGTAACAGACATACTTGGAAATCCACGAAACAATCCACCTGATATTGGCGCCATTGAAATGAACTAACTTGAAAGGCAAAAAAAAATGCGGTTGAAATTCAACCGCATTTTTTTTGAATGTTTTGTCGGATTATCCGTTCGCAATCATGTTATCTAATACATCCATGACACTTTTCACTGCATCAGCAGATTCTACTAAAAGCGCACGTTCAGCATCGTTCAATTGCAATTCGATGATTTTCTCGATTCCGTTTTTCCCAAGAACGACAGGAACACCTAAATAGATATCCTTCATTCCGTACTCTCCTTGCAACCAAGCACATACTGGGAAAATACGTTTTTGGTCGCGAACAATCGCTTCTACCATTTGAGCGGCAGCTGCACCTGGCGCGTACCA
The DNA here is from genome assembly GCA_024643725.1 of Crocinitomicaceae bacterium. Lineage (GTDB taxonomy): Bacteria > Bacteroidota > Bacteroidia > Flavobacteriales_D > Crocinitomicaceae > UBA952. The sequence goes on from JAHEMJ010000015.1 coordinate 42,985, forward strand.
AGCTGAAGTACCTAATAATTTCACGATTTCACCACCGCCGAATTTCGTGCGTTCGATGATTTCGTTCAATTTAGACTCTTCGATTAATTCTGTTACCGGAATTCCACCAACTGTTGTGTAACGTGGAAGTGGAACCATTGTATCTCCGTGTCCACCCATCAACACTGCTTGAATGTCCTTCGGTGATACGTTCAACTCCGTCGCCAAAAACGCACGGTAACGAGCTGTATCCAATACTCCGGCCATACCAAATACTTTATTTGGATCTGTGTTGGCGTTCAAATAAGCACAATACGTCATGACATCCAATGGATTGGAAACAACAACGATAATGGCGTTTGGCGAATACTTCACGATGTTCTCAGTCACGGTCTTAACAATACCTGCATTGGTAGCGATAAGGTCGTCACGAGACATTCCCGGTTTTCTTGGTAAACCTGAAGTAATGACCACTACATCAGAATCTGCTGTTTTCGCGTAATCATTTGTTGAACCAATTGTACGAGAATCATACAAGTTGATTGGAGACGTTTGCCAAATATCCAAAGCTTTTCCTTCCGCAAAACCTTCTTTGATATCTAATAAAACAATTTCGTTAGCGATTTCTCTTTGTGCTAACACATCTGCACAGGTTGCACCTACATTACCTGCACCTACTACGGTTACTTTCATTTGATCTGGTATTAGTTCGTAATTGCTTAATAGCGACACGAATTTAGTGAATTTGAGCAAATTTTGGTTTTTTTGGTCCTTATTTTCGTTTTTATTTCTTTTTACAGGCAACCGTCGTAACTTCGAGACGTTTAAAATTTGTTGAAAATTGGAGAACCAGGGTCATTTAAAGGAAATTGTGGAGGGATGCATCCGTGGCGAACGACGTTCGCAGGAGGCATTGTTTAAGCAATTTTATGGAAAAATGATGGCGGTATGTCTTCGTTACATGACGGACCGAGATACTGCGCAAGAGGTGCTACAAGAAGCATTTTTAAAGGTCTTTGACAAATTGGAAGTTTTTGATTTCAAAGGCTCTTTAGAAGGATGGATTCGTCGCATTGTGGCCAACACAGCGATTGACGCCCTTCGAAAGGCCAAACGCTCTCCTTTTTTGAGTGATCAGGATACTGATTTCAAGCAGGCAGGACGCGACGAAATGGTTGAGCAAGAAGAACTGGACTTACTCGGACTCAAAGCCGAGGTAGCCATGGAGGCCATTTCGAAATTGTCTCCCGCCTACCGAACGGTTTTTAACTTGTTCGTCCTAGAGGACTGTTCACACAAAGAAATTGCTGACATGCTAGGCATCAGTGAGGGAACTTCAAAATCCAATTTGGCGAAGGCAAAAATGAACCTTCAACGTATATTAAATGAGAAATTCATACACATCGAGAAATGAAAGATGGTTTAGAAAATAGTTTTAAAGAAGCCTTGAATAATTTCGAGCTTCCCTACGATGGGCAGGCATGGGAGTCTTTAAGTCAAAAGTTAAGTGCCAAAAAATGGTATCAAGCTTCAAGCGTGAAATGGTCGGCTGCTCTATTGGTTGCAGTCGGACTTTCTGCATATTTTGTTATAAATAGCTCCAATTCAAATACGGCCAAATTAACGGTTGCAAAAACAACACATCAAGAAACGAAACCAACATCAAGCTTAGTAACAATCCAAAAAGAAACAGCTAACACATCGGATGTTCAAAAATTAGAAACGAAAGAAAACGGAGAAAGAAAACAACTAGAAGAAGTACCTCCAATAATTGAATTTATTTCCGAAATGATTCCTCATTCCATCCCGTTAAATAATGAAAATGACATGAATGGAGTTGCAACGGAAACGAGTGTAAATCCAGAACCTACACCTTCATTCAATGGTAGCGCTGTAATTTATGACTTTAAAAATAGATGTCAAGGCGAAACATTCCAATTGGAAGGAAGTCGCTACAATGAACGCGTTGTAACTTACGCTGGAAAAACACTACATTTTACCTACAATGAAGCCATTTCATTGAAATTAAATGAAGTTGGCAAAGTGAGTATCTCAGGCAACTCAGGTCCTTACGGACAATATGAGTTCATGGGAAGTTTTGACGTGAATCCAGCTCCATCCATCAGCTTAACGATTGACCGTAACCTCAATTACGAAGATGGATTGCCGAAAATTAATATGTCCGTCGATGCAACGGATGCACAGCTTTCTTGGGTTTCGAATGTGAAATTGGACACTTACCAAGGGAAAACGTCCAATGTCCTTGCCTTTGAAAAAGGAATTGCCATCGTAGAAGTTCAAGCATTAGGCGCAGCAGGTTGTAAATCCAAAGAAAAAGAGATGATTAGCATTTCAGAGGACTACAATTTACTTGCTGTGAACGCGTTTAATCCACAATCCATGGACAGCCGAAACAGTAGCTTCATGCCTTTCGCTTTGACCATTCGTCAAACGCCATTTAAATTGATGATCCTAGATCCAGATAATGGTGGACTCATATTCCAATCAACAGATGCAAGCAATGCATGGGATGGAATTGACCGACGCGATGGGAAGATGGTTCCTTCCAACAAAGCGTACATTTGGAAAGTGGTTCTTCAAAATCCAGTTGCTGGAGAAAAAGGAGAGTACCGCGGGACCATTGTTCGCATGTAGAAAAAACGGAATTGTTGGGATGAGGGGATAAAATTCCCGAGGATTATCGTTATTTTTGTGAGTAACGATGGACATGAACAAACCACACTTCAAACGTACTTTTTCGCAATCCTCTTGGACTTTTTCTAACCAATTTAAATTGAGTTGGATATGAGTGTGATTCAATTACTTCCTGAGCACATTGCCAATCAAATCGCAGCGGGTGAAGTGATTCAACGTCCGGCATCTGTCGTGAAAGAACTCATGGAAAACTCCATCGATGCAAAAGCAACATATGTCCAGTTGATCATCAAAGATGCGGGAAAAACGCTCATTCAAGTGGTGGACGATGGCGATGGGATGACACCTGAAGATGCCGTAAAGTGTTTTCAACGTCATGCCACAAGCAAATTAAAAAGTGCCGACGATTTGTTTAAACTTCAAACGAAAGGATTTCGTGGAGAGGCTTTAGCATCAATCGCTTCGATAGCGCACGTGTCCATGCGGACCAAACAAGCAACCGTTGAGACAGGGACATTAATTGAAGTGGAAGGGAACACCATTCGCACCAATGAACAAATCGTATGTTCGAAAGGCACGAGTTTCGAAGTGAAAAACTTGTTTTACAATGTCCCGGCGCGACGAAATTTCTTAAAGTCAGAAACCATTGAATTCGGACACATTCGCGACGAGTTTGAACGCGTAGCATTGGCGCATCCGGAAATAAAATTCAGTTTACATCACAACGGACAAGAAATTTACAATTTACAAGCAGGGGTTTTGCGCATGCGTGTAGCGAGTATCTTCGGTCGAAACAGCAACGAACGCTTGGTTCCCATCGAAGAGCAAACCAATATCGTCTCCATCAAAGGATTTCTTGGAAAGCCAGATGCAGCAAGAAAAACACGTGGAGAACAGTTCTTTTTTGTGAACAATCGGTATTTCAAGGATTCTTACTTTCATCACGCCATAACAAAGGCCTTCGATGGAATGATCAGTGATAAACACTATCCAAGTTATTGCATTTATTTGGAAGTCGATCCAGCGAAAATTGACGTGAACATTCATCCAACCAAGACAGAAATAAAATTCGAAGAAGATCGCTTCATCTATTCTATATTATTGAGCAGCGTGCGTCAAGCTTTGGGAAAACACAACATCTTCCCTACCCTTGATTTTGAAACCGAAACGAGTTTTGACATCCCCAGTTCCTTCCGTAAAACGGAACCGGTAGAACCCCAAATTGTGGTGGATCCAAGTTTCAATCCATTCCAATCTTCTAGACCTTCAACTAGTTCTGGTGGAAATGGATTTACAAAAGCATTGAAGAATGAAGGATTCGGACAAGCAATTCCTAGTCCTGGCGATTGGGAAAATTTCTACCAAATTGAAGAGCAATCAAGCTTAGATGATACACCGACTCCATCATTAGGCTTGCACGAAGAACGAGAATCAGGCAGTTACTTACTGCATGACCGATACGTTTTTTCGCCAACGAAATCTGGATTATTAGTCATCGATGTCAAGCGTGCCAAATGGCGCATTTTATACGATGAGTTAATTGGACGATTTATTCACCAAGCACTGGATAGTCAACAATTGCTGTTTCCAATTGAGAAAGAAGTCTCTGCAAATGAATTGGATTTGTGGAAAATGCATGGCAAACTTTTAAATCAACTCGGATTTCATAGCACCATAGAAGCAGATGTTTTGTCCATTCACGGGGTTCCTGCAGTATTGCCGGAAAACGCCATCGATGCTTGCATTGACTCTTTATTATCCGATTTACAAGACCGCGATATTGATCAAGGAGATGTCGCACATCACCTAGTAAAGCGATTGACACAAAACGCCTCCAAAGATGCGGTCATTCGTCGACCAGAAGAAGCACAAGCGTTGATTGAGTCCTTGTTCCAGTGTGAAGAACACGCCTTGGCTCCAAACGGAAAGAAAATCATGCATACCTTATCCCTAACCGAAATACAAGCAAACTTTTAATCATGTTCAATCAACTTCCACAAGTAACAAAAAACATCATCCTACTGAACATCATGTTCTTTGTAGCAACGTGGGTTTTACAATTGCAAGGAATCGATTTAACGGCAAGCATGGGTGCTCATTACGTCAACTCCCCCCTATTTAAACCGTATCAAATTGTCACGCATTTCTTTATGCATGGTGGATTCTTTCATATTTTGTTTAATATGTACTTATTCGCCATTTTGGGCGCGTATTTAGAACACATTTGGGGTCCAAAACGATTCTTTATTTTCTATGTTGCCTCCGCTCTTGGTGCTTTTGCTTTGTATAATATTTTAGGTGTCTATGAAATTTCCCAGTTAAAATCAGCGATTATTGCGGAAGGATTCAATTTGGACGAAATCAATCAACTGATTATCAATAACAATCGAAACGAATTACTTGCAACGAACTCAGGAGTCGTTGTGCAATATGCTTCCATGTGTTTCACACCGATTGTTGGTGCCTCTGGAGCCATTTTTGGTGTGATGACAGCCTTTGCCATCCTTTTTCCAAATACCGAGTTTCGTTTATATTTTGCCATACCAGTGAAAGCGAAGTACTTCGTCGCAGCGTATTTTTTAATTGAAGTTTATTTGTCCTTCCAAAACAATCCGAATGACAATACCGCACATTTAGCCCATGTTGGCGGAGCCATCGTTGGGGCAATTATCGTCTTGTTTTGGAGAAAGGCGGATCGATCAAATTTTTGGTAAATGCAAAGTAGAAATTTCATAGAGGAAATCAAACATCAATTGCGTTCAGGTTCGATGACAAATCGACTGATCATTGTCAACGTATGTGTGTTTCTCTTGATTATTCTTCTTCAAAAAAGTGTTATTCTTTTTAAACTCAATCCATTTATTGCGGTAGAAATCATTCACCGTGTCTTCGAACTTAACAGTTCATTAGGCGCATTTGTGCAAGCTCCATGGGGATTATTTACGAGTATTTTTACACACGAACAATTTGGACATTTACTGTTCAATATGTTGTTTCTTTATTTCTCCGGGACCTTCTTCGAGCAGTTTTTTAGTCGAAAAAAGTTATTGCTGACGTACATTTTTGGAGGTATTGCTGGTGGATTACTCGAGATTATTGCAAACAACCTTTTTCCGGCATTAGAAGGCGTAAATGTTGTTATTCTCGGTGCTTCTGGATCCATCATGGCGATTTTCACAGCCCTGGCGTTCCATCAACCGAATCTTCAAGTTCAATTATTTGGCATTTTTCCGATTCGCATTTATTTCCTTGCGTTGTTCTTTTTATTCAAGGACCTCATCAACATTGGAACCGATGATCAAATTGCGCATTTTGCGCATTTGGGAGGTGCTATTTTTGGACTTTTGTCCATACGCAACTTATATTCCTCCAAGAATATACTCACGCAACTCGAAGTTTTCTTTGCTAAATTTCCTAAACGAGGTAAATCAAAGCCAACGTCAAGCCGTCAAAACGCACGCTATAAAACGGATGAAGAATTCAACAGCGAAAAGCGGCAAAAACAAGAGCGAATGGATCAAATCCTCGATAAAATATCGAAGTCTGGTTATGACTCCTTAAGTAAAGCGGAAAAGGATTTCCTATTTAATCAAAGTAAAAATGGCTAATCTTTTCCAACGTATTTTTCGGTTTTCATCGGTTTTCAAAATGGCAAGCCTTATCAGTTTTGGCGCCATTATTCTATGTTACCTCAGTCCTTTTATTCATCCAAAAACACTCTCTATTCTTCCATTTTTTGGATTGATGTACCCCGTTTTATTGGGAATCAATCTAGCTTGGTTGTTGATTTGGAGTTTGGCTCGATCCAAATGGGCAGTTTACACGCTGATCGTTTTGGGTTTGGGTGGTAAAATGCACTTTCGAAGCTTGGCATTTTCCAATAATCCCACTGCTGACTCCAATGGATTGAAACTCTTAACTTACAATGTTCGTCTGTTCGACTTGTTTAATCCGAGTTTCACTGAAGCGGTAAAACACCGCAATGAAATTTTTGCGTACATCCGACGAACCAACCCGGATGTGCTCTGTCTGCAAGAATATTACCGTCAAGACAAACCCACCGATTTCGAAGTGGTGGACTCCTTATTTTCCATTATGGGTAATCGTAACTACCATGAACGAAGTGCACACAAACGAAGTACACGTCAGAATTATGGGATTGCCATGTTTTCAAAATTCCCAATCATTGCGAAGGGCGATGTCATGTTTGAATCGCAAGGAAGCTCTGATTTCAATTATTGCATTTATGCTGATATTGTCAAAAACCAAGACACTTTCCGCGTGTACAATGTGCATTTACAGTCGATTCGCTTGCACACCGATCCCCACATTGAAAATGGTACAGCGGATGAGGCATTGGGAAATGAACGTGTCATACGAAACGTCTTTTCAAAATTGCGTTTGGCTTATTTAAAAAGAGCCGAGCAAGCGAGACGTGTTGTTGAACATATCAAAACATCCCCTTATCCAGTCATTGTCTGTGGTGATTTCAATGACACCCCGATGTCGTACACTTACAACCAATTCAATCGCTTTTTGAAGGATGCTTTTCGTCAAACCAGTAGCGGAATTGGCTCCACGTATATTGGACGTTTGCCAGCAGGTAGAATTGACTACCTATTCTTCGCTCCAACTTTAACGACCAGTGGATTTCAAATTCAACGGGAGGAATTGTCCGATCACCGTGCTTTAGTCTGTACTTTTTCTCGTGCCAAATGATGTTGATTGTCGATTGCGGAAGTTCAAAAACACCCTACATCGCATCCATAATGGAAGAGTTTTGCGATACTAAAACAGTTGGCTTTCACGATTTAACGGAGGAAATGGCGAAAGATGTCCGAGGTATTATTTTTTCAGGAGCGCCTTTATTGATTACGGACATCAACATGACACCTTACACAGAGCATGTTTCGTGGATAAAAGAATATCCCAAACCGGTTCTTGGCATTTGCTTCGGTCACCAGTTACTTGGACTTTTACATGGAGCGTTCGGTGCAAAAATGAGAGAAGATCGGGATTGGCAAGAAATAGAACGGATTGAAGATTCACCCTTGTTTGATCGCTTACCCGACTGTTTTGATATGATGGAGGACCACTGTGAACACATCAATGTCCCACCTGGATTCCGATTAATTGCCGCTTCAGATGCTTGTATTAATGAGGCGATGCAGCACGAGGACAAATTCATTTTTGGCGTGCAATTTCATCCCGAAGTTTCCGGAAATTACGGGGCCATTTTATTGGAAAATTTTTACGCTATTTGCGAAGAAAAGTGATTATTTGCCAGCAAGGGAAAATAATTTCTCCTTATTCAGCACAGTGATTTTACGTGTATGTACCTCAATGATCCCTTCCTCTTTGAAGTCCTTAAGTAATCGTATCAAAGTTTCCGTGGCCGTCCCAACAAAATTCGCTAAATCTTCACGTGATAAATTGATGGGTTCTGGATCATACACGTCCATTAATAGAATCATCGTAAAGGCCAATCGTTCACGAACTGACTTTTGGGCCATGTTGGTGATGAAATCAGCACGATCCGACAATTCTTTCGAAAGTTCCTTGATAATGCCATTGCGCAATACTGGATTGGAATCCATCATATTCAGGAAATCATCTTTGCCAATAAAACAAATGTTACTTTCCTCCAATGTTTCCGCGGCAACTTTGTAAGGCTCTTCACTAAACATCGCTCTGAATCCAACCATTTCACCAGATTTGGCAATGTGGATGATCTGTTCTTTTCCCTCATCTCCGCGTTGGAATATTTTCACCATCCCTTGATTGATGCAGAAGACACCTCGGGGAAATGACCCTTCCAAGAACAACGATTGGTGCTTTTTAAAATAATTACACGATTTGTGTGCATTGACATGGTCTATTTCATCCGTGCACAAGGAACCCAAGAGTGAATTATTTCTGCTAGCACAGGTCAAACAGGTAATATGTTTGTGTGATTTTTCGAGCATTTCTTTGGATTTGGTCTATCAAATGTACGGATTTCAACGGAATTTTTGAAATATGATGAAGGTCATTTTTTCAACAAAATTCCACGCCTACATTTGTCCCATGAATGTCAAGGAATTAATTCAAAAGTACAACGTACCTGGTCCAAGATACACCTCGTATCCCACGGTTCCATTTTGGAAAAAAAACGATTTTCATTCTTCCGAGTGGTTGCAAGAATTGGATGGAGCGTTTAAGCGCTTTCCAAATTCATCCATTGGCATTTACATCCACCTACCCTTCTGTGAATCACTTTGTACGTTTTGCGGCTGTCATAAACGCATCACTAAAAATCACCAAGTCGAAACACCTTATATTGACAGCGTATTAAAGGAATGGGAACTGTATAAAATCCATTTACCGAAGGACACGCATATCTCCGAATTGCATTTTGGCGGTGGAACACCAACTTTTTTCCAGCCAAACGAACTCTTGCGCTTGTTACAGGGGATTTTCAACGCCGACCAAGTTGATCCATCGATCTGCGATCTCAGTTTTGAAGCACACCCGAATTCCACTAGTGAAGAACATTTGACAGCCTTATACAACTTTGGATTCCGTCGCGTGAGTTTCGGTATCCAAGATTACGATTTAGTCGTTCAAAAAGCCATACACCGCATTCAGACCTTGGATGACATTCAGCGCGTTCATTCAGCTGCAAAATCAATTGGATATCTTTCCGTGAACCATGACCTTGTATATGGCTTGCCGCATCAAAGTTTGGTTGCATTCGAGCAAACCATTGATTATACCATCGCCCTTCAACCTGAGCGAATTGCTTTATATGGATATGCGCATGTCCCCTGGGTGAAAGGTACTGGACAACGTGGATACGATGAGAAAGACTTACCGAAAGACAATGAAAAACGTGCATTGTATGAAATGGCTTGTGAAAAATTAATTGCACATGGCTACGTTGCTATTGGGATGGATCATTTTGCGTTGCCAACAGATTCCTTGGCGCTTGCTTTTACAGAGAAAAGACTTCACCGAAATTTCATGGGTTACACGACCCAGCGAACAAACTTTTTACTTGGATTAGGAATGTCCGCCATTTCAGATAGTTGGACCGGCTTCGCTCAAAATGAAAAATCCGTCGAGACTTACCAAGAACAAATTGCCAATGGGGAATTAGCGGTATTCCGTGGACATCTCTTAAGTGAATTGGAATTAGAGATTCGTTCCTATATCCTCGATTTAATGTGTCACTTCGAAACAACATGGAAAGATACTTCCGTTTACACAGAAACACATGCCTTCATTTTAGAAAAATTACAACCACTGATTCAAGATGCGTTGGTCGAGGTAAATGGAAAGCGAGTGACAGTAACCGAAAAAGGCTATCCATTCATTCGCAATATTTGCATGGCCTTTGATTTAGATTTGCACCAATATCAAGGCAATAAACCTTTATTTTCCGCAACAATCTAAAGATGGAAACTTGCTACCATTGCGGGGACGAACTACCAAACCCATCGATTCATTTCGACAAGAAAGAATTTTGTTGCCATGGTTGCTCCAATGTATACGCTTTATTAAATAATCATGCGCTGAAGGACTTTTATCAATTCGAGCGAACACCTGGAAATAAACCTAAAAAAGGACGTAGCGATAAATACCAATTCTTGGACATTCCGGAAATCCGCGAACGATTCATTCAATTTGAAGATGATCACATCGTTCGCGTTTGTTTATCCTTGCCAAGTATTCATTGTACTTCCTGTATTTATTTATTAGAAAATTTATCCAAAATCAATTCTCACGTTCGCTCCTCTCAAGTGCATTTCGCAAAGAAAGAGGCGACGATTGTTTTTCAGAAAGATGGATTTAGTCTTTCGGAACTTGCCGATTTACTGCAATTTATAGGCTACGAGCCCGATTTTGGGCGGAAATCATCCGCAAAAGGAACCAAAATATCGTTTTTGTTAAAAATTGGTTTGGCCGGATTTGCTTTCGGAAGCATCATGCTTTGGAGTGCGCCCGATTACTTTGGAATTACCCTTGATAATGTATCCTTCCGGAATTTCACAGCTTATTTGTCCTTTCTTGTTTCGCTGCCTGTATTTCTTTACTCGGCAAACGAGTACTATCTTTCCGCATACAAGGCAATCCGTAGCCGAAGCATCAACCTCGATGTGCCGATTACCCTGGGAATATTTGCCCTCTATGCTCAAAGTACCTTTCAAATTTTCACCCAACAAGGTCCAGGATACATGGACAGTTTCGCCGGATTTATCTTTTTCCTATTGATTGGAAAATGGTTTCAAAATCGCACTTATCAGTCCTTGTCCTTCGACCGAGATTACTCCTCCTACTTTCCGGTTGCCATACATCGATTAACGGAAAAAGGAATAGAAATTATTCCGATCGAACAATTAAAACAAGGCGAACGCATTCAAGTGCGCAACGAAGAAATCATTCCATGTGACAGTCTCTTGTTATCCGATGAAGCACAAATCGATTATAGTTTTGTCACAGGAGAATCCGAAATCATCACCAAGAAAAAGGGCGCGTTCATTTATGCCGGTGGAAAACTAACAGGCATGAGCATAGAACTTCAGGTGAAATCTGAAACAAATCGGAGTCACTTGACACAACTGTGGAATGAAACCAAGGATAAAAAAGAGGCCAATCCATTTGTTCGCTATCAGGACCGGATTTCTCGATATTTCCTGTTGATTCTGCTACTTGTTGCCCTCGTTTCTGGAATCATTTGGGCCTTTCTAGACCCAAATAAAATCATGATGGTCATCGTCTCCATTTTAATCGTTGCTTGTCCTTGCGCCCTCGCCTTGTCGAGTCCATTCACCCTTGGAAATGCCATGAGTGTACTTGGTAAAAATGGCTTGTACTTGAAAAATACGAACATCGTTGAAGCACTTGGAGAAATTACCACCATCGTTTTTGACAAAACCGGGACATTAACAGATCCCCTTGCATATCGACTGGAGTATTCCAATTCAGTGATGCAAGATGAGGACTGGCGTATGTTAAAAGAGCTTTCCAGTCATTCAACTCATCCGCTTTCAAAATTAATTCACAGCAACCTACAGGAAATAGCAACAGGAATTCACATGGAATCCTTTCAGGAATGGAAAGGAAAAGGAATCGAAGGTAAACTGAATGGCGCAGACTATTTATTGGGAAGTGCAAAATTTACAGGTGTTGCATCAACCAAATGGAAAAACGGAAGTGTTTATTTTACAAAAAATGGAGAATTGCTCCAAGAAGTGCATTTCACCAGTGCATTTCGAACAGAAATCCCCGAAATTCTACAACAACTGAGCGACAAAAAACTTTTTGTTCTTTCCGGTGATGATTCAAAGGACTTGGACAAGCTCGTTTCACTTGGATTCCAAGCAGAACATTGTTTCTTTCATCAGGAGCCAAAGGATAAAGCACTTTTTATCGAAGCGAAACAAGCCTCCGGAGAAAAAGTGCTGATGTTAGGTGATGGATTAAACGATGTCGGCGCATTGGGAATGGCTCATGTGGGCATTGCCTTGTCAGAAGACATGTTTCGATTTACCCCATCTTCTGACGCTATTTTGGACGCACATCATTTACGTTTACTCCCCCAATTTTTCCAAGTTTCCAAGTATGCAAAATCTGTCCTCAAAATTTGTCTTGCCTTTTCAATCACGTACAATTTAATTGGACTTTCCTTTGCCGTTTCTGCCTCTCTTTCCCCAATTGTCGCCGCGATTCTGATGCCAATTAGCTCCATCACGGTCGTATTTCTTAGTACAGCACTCATTCATTTCAAGTATTGGAGATCCATTTAAAAAACATGACATTAATCAGTTTTTAAGGATACCTACATCATACTTATTCGCTTCGTCTTTTTTGAAATTTGCATCATGGGAATGATCTATCTGATGTTAATTGTGAGTCTCTGCATCGCAGCCTTTTTCTTATTGTTTTTTTTATGGGCGACAAAAAACGGGCAATTTGACGATGACTACACACCTTCAGTACGCATGCTCTTTGAAGATGAACCAAAATTAAAAGATGAGTAATATGGAAGCAGAAAAGTTTAGTTACGACAACCGAATTGTTCGAAATTTCGCTTATGCCACAACCATTTGGGGTGTGACAGGGATGTTGGTGGGATTAATTGCCGCCTTGCAATTGGCATTTCCAGAATTTTTCAATGATTATTTAGGATTTCGGTATTTAACCTTTGGACGTTTGCGTCCATTGCACACCAATGCCGTCATCTTCGCCTTCGTTGGAAATGGAATGTTTATGGGGATTTATTATTCCTTGCAACGACTTTTAAAAACCCGAATGTGGAGCGATAAACTTAGTTACATTCACTTTTGGGGTTGGCAAACGATCATCGTTTGTGCCGTTGCCACCTTGCCTTTTGGATACACAACAGGGAAAGAATATGCTGAATTAGAATGGTGGATCGACATCATGATTGCTGGTATTTGGGTTGTTTGGGGCTGGAATATGTTTGCAACAATTTTAAATCGACGTGTTAAACATTTGTACGTAGCAATTTGGTTCTACATTGCCACGTTTGTCACTGTTGCGATGTTGCACATTTTCAATTCATTTGAATTGCCCGTGTCATTCATGAAAAGTTACTCTTGGTATGCAGGTGTTCAAGATGCGCTCGTACAATGGTGGTATGGACATAATGCCGTTGCGTTTTTCTTAACGACACCGTATCTCGGATTAATGTACTATTTTGTTCCGAAAGCGGCGAATCGTCCCGTGTATTCTTACCGCTTATCCATCATTCACTTTTGGGCCTTGATTTTCTTATACATCTGGGCAGGACCTCACCACTTGTTGTATTCTACCTTACCTGATTGGGCACAAAGTTTAGGTGTTGTCTTTTCCGTGATGTTAATCGCACCATCATGGGGAGGAATGTTAAATGGCTTACTGACTTTACGTGGAGCTTGGGACCGCGTTCGCGACGATATTTTGTTGAAATTCATGGTGGTCGCTTTAACCTGTTACGGAATGTCCACCTTTGAAGGTCCGATGTTGTCCTTGAAGAACATCAATGTCATTTCACATTTTACAGATTGGACAATTGCCCACGTACACATTGGTGGACTTGGCTGGAACGGAATGTTAACCTTCGGAATGTTGTATTGGCTATTTCCACGTTTGTATAATACAAAATTGTATTCAACTAAAATGGCAAATCAACACTTTTGGATTGCTACTTTAGGAATTATCCTGTATGCCATTCCTATGTACATCGCTGGATTCATGCAAGGATTGATGTGGCAAGAATTCAAACCGGATGGAACGTTGGCCAATAACTTTGTCGATACGGTCATCGAAATGAAACCATTCTTCTATTTGCGTTCTATTGGTGGACTTTTGTATCTAAGTGGTGCCATTTTAATGTTCTACAACTTAGTGAAAACAGCAAAAGCAGGATCTTTAGTTGCGAATGAAGAAACGGAAGCCGTTGTCACAAAAGAATTACATGTACAAACGAAAGGTGAATACTGGCATAAAGTCATTGAACGCAAACCAATACAGTTCATGATTTTAAGTTTAGTGATTGTGGCCATTGGTGGAATTGTGGAGATTATTCCAACGATGATTGTCAAAAGTAACGTACCAACAATCAATAGCGTGAAACCATATACACCGCTTGAATTGTATGGACGGGACATTTACATTCGTGAAGGATGTTACAACTGTCACTCTCAATTGATTCGTCCGTTGCGTTTCGAAACAGTTCGCTATGGAGCATACTCCAAATCCGGTGAATTTGTGTACGACCACCCATTCCAATGGGGATCAAAACGAACAGGTCCGGATTTAGCCCGAGAAGGCGGTGTGAGAGGAAATATTTGGCATTTCAATCACATGATTCGTCCGAAAGTCATTACACCAGGATCCATTATGCCCGCCTATCCGTGGATGCGTGAAGATGACATGGATATTTCAAACATTGATGCTAAAATACGCGCGATGCAAACTTTAGGTGTACCATATCCATCAGGTTATGATAAAAAAGCGAAAGCAGACTTACAAGCACAAGCACATACCATTGCAATGGACATCGTGAACACCACCAATGCCATTGCGTTAAAAGGGCGAAATAAAGCAGCGTTAATCCAGGAAATTGAACAAAAGGATATTGTTGCGATCATTGCTTATCTGCAGCGCTTGGGTACGGATGTTAAAGTGAAACCAAGTAAATAAGGAAACATGTTAAGATTCATCAAACACAACCTTACGAGCATGCTCAATGTGGAAATTTATCCACTGATTTCATTGATCATTTTCACGTTGTTCTTTGCTGTGATGCTCTGGTACGTCATTAAAATGTCCAAAAGCCGTGTCACAGAAATGAGCGCCATGCCGTTAGACCTCGAAGAAAGTACGAACATTAACCCAACATATCATGAAAATTAAATTCACACAACTTACGTTCGTTGCGTTTTTATTGTCCCTCGTTGCGCAAGGGAAATTGTTTGCTGCAGATGGTGCGCAATTATTCAAATCTCGTTGTAATATGTGTCATATGGTGGACAAAAACTCCACCGGGCCAAAATTACAAGGAGCGAAACAAAAATGGATGGATGCCGGCGAAGGTGACATGATGTATGAATGGATAAACAATTCTAGCGCCTTGATTTCTTCTGGGAAAAGTGCAAGAGCGAAAGAAATTTCCGCGTTTAGTCCAACAGCGATGCCGCCACAAACGGTTTCTAAAGAAGAAATCGATGCCATTTTATCGTACGTGGATGCTCCTCCAGTTGTGAGCACGAATCCAAGTGACACAACCGCTACAACTCAAGGGACAAGCAAGGAAGCGAAGCCAGATTACAGCACCAATTTGTCTATTTTCAATTGGATGATTTTTCTCATGGTCATCTTGATCATCATCATCGTCGTTTTAGCGGGATCCATCATGACGTTTGTTAGATCTGATTACTTCAAGAAAAAAGTAGCTGAGATGAGCGATAAATCAAGTGTGTTGATTCTAATCATCACCGCAGGATCCTTATTCGTTAGCAACCAAAGTTACGCCCTGAATTTCATGCAAGCCGGAGAAGCTGAAAAAGGAATGCCTTGGTTATTGGTGGAAAATACAGATTTATATGCCTTGTTATCTGTAAACATCATTTTATTAATTGTGGTCCTTTACCTCCGTCATTTGTTTTTTCAAATGGTCAATATGGTGAAGGTAAAAAAAGAAGAAGAAGTTCGTCCGGTGGTAACGGATACGTTTAAAAAGGTGAACGCCATTTTAACGGATGCGGTTCCCATCGAAGAAGAACATAGAATTTTAATGGAGCATGAATACGATGGAATACGTGAATTAGATAACAACCTTCCTCCATGGTGGGTTTGGGGATTCTTTGCAACGATTGTGTTTGCTTTTATCTATATCATTAATTACCATGTTCTAGGTGTTTCGGATTTACAAGAAAAAGCCTATCAGAAGGAAATGGCCAAAGCTGACAAAGAAATTGCCGCCTATCGTTCCAAAATGGCCATGAACGTAGATGAAACCAATGCGACAATCATGACAAGTCCAAGTGATTTAGCGGCAGGCAAAGTTACTTTTGGTGAAAAATGCGTAACGTGCCACAAGGCAGATGGATCTGGAGATGTTGGTCCAAACTTAACCGATAAAAATTGGATTTATGGGTTCGATATCAAGGATGTTTTCGCGACGATTAAATTGGGACGACCAAACGGTATGCCCTCCCATGATGCCTTATTGAATCCAATACAAATACAACAGGTAGCATCTTACGTTCTTTCGTTGAAAGAAGTTGCCAATGGAAAACCAGCACAAGGAGACATGATTGAGAAATGACGAAATACCGAAAACTATGAGCGAGCAGGATGAAGCATTCCGAGATCGGATTGCTACCGTGAATGAAAAAGGAAGAAGAATATGGATTTTTCCTAAAAAGCCGGTTGGATCTTATTACAATAAGCGAAAGATCTTAAGTTACTTTCTACTCGCACTTTTATTCGGTGGTCCACACATTCGCATTGGATCAGAACCTTTTTTGATGATGAACATCATTGACCGAAAATTCATCCTATTCGGTCAAGTATTTTGGCCACAGGACATGTACCTCTTCGCCATCTTGTTCATTATCGGAATTGTGTTTATCATTTTCTTCACCATTATTTTCGGTCGTCTTTTTTGTGGATGGGTATGTCCACAAACCATTTTCATGGAAATGTTGTTTCGACGCATTGAATATTGGATTGATGGTGACTGGACCGAGCAAAAGCGCTTAACGAATAGTCCTTGGACTCGAGAAAAAATTCTTAAACGTGTTTCAAAACATGTCATTTTCTGGTGGATTTCTTTTCTGATCGCAAACACCTTCCTAGCGTACATCATTGGATCGGATATGCTATGGAAAATTCAAACGGATCCTTTGGGAAAACACCTGGGTGGATTTATTGCCATCATCATTTTTACCTATGTGTTTTATGGCGTTTTTGCTTTTCTGCGCGAGCAAGTGTGCACGACCATTTGTCCTTATGGACGCTTGCAAGGTGTACTATTAGATCAAAATACAATGGTTGTTGCCTATGATGAGGTCAAAGGAGAAACCCGCGCGAAAATTCACAAAGGAGAAAATCGCAAATCCGTTGGAAAAGGCGATTGCATCGATTGCAAACAGTGCATTCATGTTTGTCCGACAGGAATTGACATCCGTAATGGAACACAATTAGAGTGCATCAATTGCACCGCGTGTATCGATGCTTGTGATCATATGATGGAATCGGTTGGACATGACAAAGGATTGATTCGCTTCGTCTCCGAAAATGGCATTAAAGACCGTACACCTTTTCAATGGACCAAACGAGTGAAAGCGTACAGTTTCCTTTTGATTGGATTATTGGTGACTTTGACGGTATTATTGCTTACTCGAAAATCCTTCGAAACCAATGTGACCAGACAGCGTGGATCGACCTTTCAAGTGGATGAACGTGGACTCGTTTCCAATGTCTTTGAAGTCAGAATGTTGAATAAAACACATGATACCTATGCCATTCGATTTAAGTCCGATGATCCATCCGCAGAAATCGAATTAGTGGGTGAAGATATTGTCCTGAAAAGTGAATCAAAAGAGAAGGCTTTGATTGTGGTGAAAATGCCGAATGCATCCTTAGAAAACGGAATGAAAAAATTTAAAATCCATATTTTTGGTAACGGACACGAAATCGAAGTGATTCAGACCAAATTCATTGGCCCAATGCTATAGGTTATGAAATTTAGAAACGGAATTATTATTGCCATGATTGCATTTGTGGCGTTCATTGTAACGATGGCACTCGTCATTAATTCAAAGAAATCAGAACTCATTAGTGAAGACTATTACATCCAGGAAAAGTCTTTTAATGCGGACTTTGATGCACAACAACGATCAGCGGACATGAAAAATCCCATCAAACTCATACAAGAGGCAAATGGCATTCGCTTCGTCAATCAATCTAAGCTGAACATTCAAAAAATAGATTTGTCCTTTGTCCTCATGAATGATGGAGGAGCAGACTTTTCTCTTAAACATTACAACGTAAACGACCTGATTACAAAAGATAATTTCACTCAGGGAATGTATGAAATTCAAATGCGTTATTCCGCAAATAAACTTCCTTACATGCAAGTTGTTACTTGGCAATACAAATGACCTCACTACTAATTTTTGGATTTTTAATCGGCCTCGCTTCCAATTTCCATTGCATTGGCATGTGTGGGCCATTGGCCTTTGCCATGCCGATAGATCGATCCAGTACACTAAAAAGTGTGTTAGGGGTACTTAAATACAATCTTGGGCGTATTTTTAGTTATAGTTTTCTTGGGATGCTCGTTGGAATGTTCGGGATGAGCATTCAACTATTTAGTACCATGCAATGGTTAAGTATCCTCTGTGGATTCATCATCCTTCTTATGGCTTGGTCTAGTCAAGTGGAAAATTGGTCCTTTCTCGGTAAATGGACAAAACTCATGAGTTCCTTCGTACAATCCATTTTCGTGAAAACAAAAGAATTGCCACTCGCGTATCGTTCCTTCAGCTTTGGACTAGCGAATGGACTTTTACCATGTGGATTGGTGTATGTTGGATTAACGAATGCGCTAGGGACAACTAGTATTTTAAATTCTACTTTAGCGATGACGGCATTTGGACTAGGCACACTTCCAGCCATGTTTTTCATGCCACTCATTGCAAAGAGTAAATGGAAAGTGAGGATTCCAAAAATCGTTATTTCCATTGCTTTAAGCCTCATTGGACTTTTAACGATTGTCCGAGGAATGAATCTCGGTATTCCTTACCTAAGTCCAAAAATCAAACTTGAAATTCCTGCACGACATGTACAACCTACGATGCAATGTTGCGAGGAAAGTTGTTCGACAAAATAAGTGCGAATCAAATCGTTTCGTGTTTCATATCGATTCATTCAAATAAACACTTTCTAAATTTATGGGACAAAAAAAAGGCGACTAGAAGTCGCCTTTTACTTATTATCAATTGTCTTACATTTTGATGAATTTCACAGATTCAGTTTGTTTTCCTGAATTGAATTTCACGATGTACGTTCCATTCGCTAAGTTATCCCCTTCAATTTCGATTGAATTCGTTCCTTCGTTCATTGATTTTCTAACTGATTTCACCAAACGTCCAGTGATTGAATACACTTGAATTTCCACCATTCCAGCATTTGCCAATTCAAACGTTACAGTTGTATTGTCACGTGTTGGATTTGGATACGTTTTCAATTTGCTATCAAATTTACCTGTCGCTCCAGCGCCATTTTCGTTTACGCCTAAGAATGCCGTTGTTCTCCAGATTCCACGTCCAAATGTACCTAAGTAGATTTCACCCGGACGATCATTTCCTTCGTCAAACGTTCTCCATGACTGACGTACTTCGTACACTGGTGTTCCTTCGAAGCCAGTAGATGAATTCTCCCAAGAAGCTCCACCATTTGTAGAAATAAATGCACCATTAGACGTTCCAACAACAATCACATCAGAATTGTTACGGTCGATGATACCATCATAACAAGCCACACCTGGATTCGTAATCGATGTCAATGCGGTAAATGTTGGTGTTGATGCATTGGCATTCAACGAACGTTTATTTGTTCCACCAAATCCAGCGAAACAGATAATGTCATTTCCATTACTTGGATTCACAGCGATTCCTTCATAACTAGCGGTTGTAATTTTCGTTGCCGTCGTGAACGATGGTGTCGTAGAGGTACTTCCTGAGGTAATGTATCCAACTTTCGTTAAGAAGTTAGGATCACTTGTATACGCAGAACCTAAATTATCAATTCGCCATACACCATTTCCTGCACTTACATAACAGTGATTAAGGTCTTTAGAGAATTCAACATCAATTGAGTTGAACAATCCACCGCCAATTCCTCTTGCGACACATACCCATTGAGGATTCGTTACCGCCAAACGAAGTGCATTTCTTGTACCCCAAAGTTCTCCATTATTTGCATTTACATACACTAAGAACCAAGATTGGTATGGATCCTGAACGCGAACAGTGTCCCAAGCTACATTGTAGATAACGGTATCCGTTCCCATCGCAACTGTTTCACCCGTCGCAGCATTTAACCCATAGTTTACATTTCCAACGGTTAAAGATGGGTCGTAAACCAGTGTATCATCAAAATACAACGCAGTTGGTGTAACATACGTAATGGAATCTCCTGATGACATAGAAGGCACACGAATAATAGATCCAGAAGTGTAAGTTTTAGTTGGAATTAATGTCACTGAATCTTGTGAGTTCAAGTCATAATATTCCGCCAAGAAAATCTCAGAGTGGAATGGGTGATTTGCACTTCCATCTGTTCCTGCTGCATCATACGACGCAGGAAGGGTTGGAACAAAGCTTGAAAATGTTTGTCCTTTATCTCCAGAACGAGAAATAGAGTTGTAATAAACAGTGGAGAACATCACACGTGGATTGAAGTAAGAAATCTCACATTCGAATCCATCACCACCATTTACTTGACTAAATTCTTGCGGTGTATTTAAACTAAAGTCGTTGTAAAGTGTCCCATTATCTTGAGCTCCACCCATTACCGCTCCTGTGCGGTCAAATGCGATTCCGTAGAATTGAGTAACATTATATCCTCTATTCGAAGGATGCCATGTTTGACCAAGATTTGAAGTAACACCAATTCCACCGTCATTACCAATGTAAAAACGATTGTTTGCGTCCCATTTCATTTCGTGGTTGTCCGCATGGGCGTAAATTGGAGAGTTTGGTGACGCAAACCATTGACTGATTTTCTCAAATCCACCTTGAGGAGGATTATTCACCATTTGTTTCCATTTCCAAATATCAATTCCACCGATTAAAATCATTTCTGGATCATTCGGAACAACCGTCACAATGCTGTTGTAAGTTCCTTGATCACGGTAAATATCGAATTCACTTGGAGGAGCAGATGCACCAACAAATTGATTCCATGTTTGTCCATCGTCATGTGACACGTGCATACTCATTAAGTTGCTATTCGTACGAACTGCATATAATGAATAGTGATTGGAAGAATTTTTAATAGAAGAAATCGCAAATTCGATACGAGCAGCACCCGTTGGTACTAAGTTGTTTGCAATTGAACCTGATTTATCTGAGAAACTTGCTCCACCATCCGTAGAAACAAAAGGCTTGTTTGCACCAAATGCAGCAACGATTACTTGTCCATCTGGAGAAATTTTCAAGGCTGAACATCCACCATTTGAAACAGGTACTGTTGTCATGTTGGCATCACCCACTTTCCATTTTCTTACACCAGAACTGGAAGCCATCCATACATAGTTGTCCGCATTTGAACTCACTACTTCCGTACAACTTGATGTTCCTGGAATTGAACTCCATGTTGATCCAAAATCAGTTGAATACCAAACACCATTTCCGTTCCATCCTTCTTGGTCTGAACCTGTTGAAACGAATAAGGTTCCATCTGGCGTTTGTGTCATCGAAGAAACAAATGGATTTGCACCTGCAGCGAAGTAAGAATCTACACGGTTCCATTGGTTCCCTTGA
The DNA here is from genome assembly GCA_024643725.1 of Crocinitomicaceae bacterium. Lineage (GTDB taxonomy): Bacteria > Bacteroidota > Bacteroidia > Flavobacteriales_D > Crocinitomicaceae > UBA952. The sequence goes on from JAHEMJ010000015.1 coordinate 64,662, forward strand.
TTCAAAGAAACAAAAAGTCCACCAGAAACACCACCCGCCCATACACGGTTAATGTTTGTTCGATCCGGTTGAATCGCACGTGTACGACCACCAATATTATCTGGACCCATTGATTCAAACACAATGGATTTCGATTTTTTCATTTTACGGATTTGTCCGTCAATCTGTGCAATTTTTTCAGCCGAAACTGGTTGTCCAGTCGTTACATCAATGTAACGCGCTCGCAACCACGCCATCGCATCATCTGAAGATTTCTCTTGCAATGAGGATAAACTTTCTTGCTTGTATTTCCCTTCCGTTGGAAACAACATAAATGCACCAACAGTAGCAGCAATTACACCTGCAACCATCAGAGAACCAAATACATAGACTTTCTTATTCATAAACTATAATAATAAATATACAATATGTGACGACCAAGTTAAGTAATATTTCTTTAAAACCAACATAATATGAGTGTTGATTTCAAGAAAAATTCATTTCAATCTATCGTGTTTTAACCTTAATCAAACAAGTGTTTTTCCGCGTGATAAGAAGAACGTACTAACGGACCACTTTCCACAAAACGGAATCCCATCTCCAAACCTAAGATGCGGTATTTTTCAAATTGCATAGGTTCAATAAACTCGAGCACCGGTAAATGCTTCGGTGTTGGCTGTAAATATTGCCCAAGCGTTAGGATATCCACCCCAACAGAACGTAGATCCTGCATCGTTTCAATGACCTCTGTTTCGGATTCACCCAATCCAAGCATTACTCCTGATTTTGTGCGCATTCCACCTTTTTTCAAGCGAAAAAGCACTTCCAAACTGCGATCGTATTTTGCTTGAATGCGCACTTGTTTGGTCAGGCGTCGAACCGTTTCCAAGTTGTGAGAAACGATTTCAGGAGCAACATCAATTATCACTTGTAAATTCTCCCATTTCCCTGCAAAATCTGGGATCAATGTCTCTAAAGTTGTCCCTGGTGATTGTTGACGAATGGCTCTCACCGTTTGCGCCCAAATTTCTGACCCTCCATCTTTCAAGTCGTCTCGATCGACAGATGTAATCACCGCATGTTTCACCCCCATGATTTTCACGCTATTCGCTACCCTACCCGGTTCAAATTCATCCACCGCATCGGGCTTACCAGTTTGTACAGCACAAAATCCACATGAACGTGTACATATGTTCCCAAGGATCATAAACGTTGCCGTTCCTTCACCCCAACATTCACCCATGTTTGGACAACTCCCGCTCTCGCAAATGGTATGTAATTTATGTTGATCAACTAATCCACGAACAGTACGGTAATTCTCACCTGTTGGCAATTTAACGCGTAACCATTTTGGTTTTTTTATGCGGATATTCGTCGTTTCTAATTCGTTTTCCATGTTGATAGTTAAGACAACTAAAGTGAAGAAATGTTTACTGGTATCGTTTGTTCCATGCGCGAAATCAATGTTGCTCGCTCCTCCCACAATTGAGTCTCGCTTGCTTCATTCGATTGTTTGCTATCCGAAATGAACATGAAAAATTGTTTTCTCCAATTATACCAAATCAAACCGATCAAACCAATCGATAAGTAATACGCAAAGACTGGCCAGAATCCAACGGACAATAATCCAGGAAGGATAAATAATAAAGGAAGATTTATCAACTGCATGAGCACCATCGTTACAACCATTTTTACCGAGCACCAAAAAACCTTGCGTTTGAAGGATTTCTCCACAAAACGTTTAATTAAGATATAGGGGGTGTACGCATGAATAAATCCTAAAAGCGCGATGGGAAACAATATGATCAACTGGAGTATTCGTACAACTTGATTGGAATTCTTTCTTCTATATAATACGTCCTCGGATAATTGATTTTCCTTTAATTTATGAAAATATCCTTTCACGTCTTGACTGAGCTGACGAAGTTCATTCGGATAATCGCCTTTAAATTGATTGATGAATTTTGCCAATTCCTGAGAATAACGCCATCTTTTTTCCAAAGGTATATGCTGATCGTAGCACAAAGGACTCATCCCCGAGCGAGTCAACATCATGACTTGTTCATGAAATTCAAAATCACTATCCAATTCAATATTTGTAATCACACTAATTAAATGGGCTTCTACAACGCGGTTCAATTCGTTGATTGTTTTAGAAGGATTCTCCAAGTAGGCGTCCTTGTAGTCATTTAAAATGATGGGCTCTGATTCCGCCATTAAGATGTCACTGCGCATTACACCCGGATTACTGTAATTGCATCCAATTCCAACAATCCGAATTTCTTTCTCCCAATTCGTTGCCTCTAAAGCCGTAAATCCAATGCGCACAGCACCTTTTTTTAAGGGCTTTAAACGTCTTTCAAAAATATCATCTGTTAATCCTTCTCCGAAAATCAATAAACTTCTATTTCGATTCAAAACTTCCGTTGCCTTGCGAAATGTTTCTTTGTTTTTCTCGACCGCATTTACTCCATCATTTTGACGGTAGATGGGAATCATATGTGCACTTGACAGGAAGGGAGTCGACCATTTACTAAACACATCCGAGCGTGTCATGAAAAAGACAATCGGTTTTCGCAAAACTGACACAATCAAAGGATCCATAAACGCGGATGGATGATTGCTGACAAATATCGTTCTACTGAACCTACTTTTCGTTGAATTCACCAATCGAATGTTTCGAAAATACAAGCGAAGTGAATAATTTAGAAATATGTTAAAAATAAAATAGAGTGTGCGCATCGTTCGCGAAGTTACATAATTTCAAATTTCTGTTTTAACAATCCGAGGTATAATAACTTTTTCCTTGTTGATTTTTTCTCGTACTCAGAAATCGTACTTTCGTTTTGTAAATCAACTTAACATGAAACGAATCGGCTTATTTTGCGGGGGACTATCATCAGAATTCTCCATTTCCATTTTGAGTGCAAACACCATTCAGTCTCATTTTCCGGCTGAATTTGAGGTGGTAAAAATTGTCGTCTCTACCAATGGTTGGTTTACAGAAGTGAACGAAGAGCAGTTGCCTTTTGACCTGAATTCTTTCAGCTATTCATTGCATGGCGCAGACCAAACAATCGACGCTGGACTTATTTACATTCACGGAAATCCAGGTGAAAACGGAAAAATTCAAGCGCTTTTGGACATGAAAGGGATACCCTACATCAACTCTGGACCGCTCGCATCTGCCTTATCCTTCGATAAATGGTACTGCAATCAATTTCTTCGTGCATTCGATATTCCCGTTGCAAAATCTATTTTCCTCACTTCGGTTTCTGAAAAATCGAACGAAGAAATCGTTCGAACATTGGGCTTACCTATTTTCGTTAAACCTTCTGATTCTGGTTCGAGTTATGGCATTTCGAAAGTGAAAGAAGCGTCTGAATTAAATGCGGCTTTGGAAACTGCGTTCAAAGAAGGGAAAACGGTTGTACTTGAGTCTTTTCTCGACGGAATAGAAGTGACGTGTGGGGTCTATGGGACAAAAAATGGCTTAATCGCTCTTCCGTTAACGGAAATCGCTTCGGAAAATGAGTTCTTCGATTACGATGCTAAATACAATGGAAAATCCCAAGAAATTACACCTGCAAGAATCTCCGAGGACCTAGCTCAAAAAGTGCAAGATCGTGCCAAGAAAATTTATCAATTACTACAACTGAGATCCATTGCTCGCATCGATTTTATGATCGTTAACAACGAGCCATTTGTGATCGAAGTCAATACCACTCCTGGATTCTCTCCCGCAAGTATTGTCCCTCAAATGTTGGCTTGTGCCGGGACACCCATTCACGACTTTTGGCAAGAAATCACTTCTTATGAGTTGACTGCTTAGTAAGTCGCTAACGCATTTAGTATCTTCTCCATTTTAACGGACAGTTGATTTCCTGTGCATGAAAAATCATTCACGGTGATGGAGAATGCGATTTTTTTACCCGAGGTCGACTCAATATAGCCAGCATACGATTTCACGCCTTTCATGGATCCACTTTTCGCAAATACACGCCCCTCTCCTACCTCACCTTTACACAGGTATTTCGCCGTCCCTGACACACCCGCAATCGGGAAGGTGGACTTATAGTTTTGATAATTTGCAGAATGAAACATATAAGTCAAAAGTGAACAAAAATGTGTCGCTGAAATCGCATTAGAACGAGACAAACCACATCCATCGTTCATGATTAATCCTTCCGTTGAGGAGCGCGTTTTCCAATACTCCATTTCGATTTTCAAAGCGGACTCCATCGACGCTTTACCATATTTCTGATAAGCAAGTGCTAACAACAATCCATCAGCAAATACATTCACACTTTTTAAATTGGTCCAATTCGCAATTTCCTGCACGGATTTTCCAGAAACTTGAAATAACATTGTTTTATTGTCGTACTGCGTTCCATGCATTTCTTTTTCAATTAATCGAAATCCCTTCGCACCATCTTCGACTTGAATGCCATTCATTAGCAATACTTTTTGCCATTCCAAAGCCAATTGAAATTCTGGATCCGGCATGCTTCCTTTCACAATGAATGAAGATTGATTGCTTGGCAATTGTCCTCTGATGGATCGATTTAACTCGAATGCATCTCCATAAACAATGGTTTCATCGCTACTGACTCCAGCCGCGGTGACAAAGTTCGCCAATTGGAATCCTTGAACATCCGGAAACATTCCAAGGTATTCTGCTTTGGTTCCATTCGCTCCTGTCTTGAATTTTAATTTCACGGTATTATCGTAAAAATTGATTCCCCCCGCAAAAGCTCCATAGTAATTACCAACATCACCTTCTCCCCATGAGGCCGGAGTACCTTCGTAACCAAAATCCGAGGCGTCAGCAATGATTGCTCCTTCAATAAACTTGATTCCCTTCGCTTTAATGGAGTCCGTCCAAGTTTGTAAAAACGATAATTCTTGGTTTTCAAAACAAAAGAATTTACTTCCTAAACTGACATCTCCTCCGCCGCGAATCCAAAGATTGCCATGCAGGACACTGTCTTTATCTATGAATCCATCGCAGTAAATTCGGGTTGACATGCGATGATTCGGACCTAGTATTTCAAAAGCAGAAGCGGTTGAAAATAATTTTGTGGTCGATGCAGGTGGTAAAGCATGCGTTGCGTGGTATGCTGCTATGGACTCACCCGTTTCCATATTCACTGCCTCGAAACTTATCCTCGCATGTTTATTTGCTGGATCCGTGACAAAGGCATTCAACGCTTGCTGAACAGGACCTTGCGTCCATGATAATTGACAAATAAACAGGATGAACAAAAAGCGCATGAATCGTGTTTCAACTTGGTAAAAAACAAAGATGCAAAATTAATTGGATAACGCTGATATCGCTAAAAACTTGTAATATTGCGGGTATTCAAAAAACGAAGAAACATTGAAAGTCATCAAAGAATTTCCAGAAGGACTTGTATCCATTTATCCAAGCGTATTTGGAGACGAAAGAGGATTTTTTCTAGAATCATTTAACCAAGTAAAATACGCTGAATTTCTAGAGGGACATTCATTCGTACAAGATAATTTGTCGAAATCAAAAAAAGGCGTGTTGCGCGGACTGCATTTTCAAGCGCCTCCTTTTGACCAAGGGAAATTGGTTCAAGTGATTACTGGAAGTGTGTTAGATGTGGTGGTGGACATTCGTCGAAACTCCCCAAGCTACGGTCAAACTTTTCAAATCGTTTTAAATTCAACAGATCGCAATCAACTTTGGATTCCACCTGGTTTTGCGCATGGATTTGTCAGCTTAGAAGACGATACCATCTTCTCGTACAAGTGTACAAACACCTACAGCAAAGAGCACGAGGGATGTATATTATGGAACGATCCAACCCTAGCCATTGACTGGAACGTTGAAGATCCCATTATTTCTCCGAAAGACACCGAAGGAACATTGTTTCATGAATTTACCAGTCCGTTTTAATCTCATTCATGTCCAAAAAACCAACCGAAGGAGCACTTGAAACCATAGACGTCTATGGAGCACGCGAACATAATTTGAAGGACATCAACCTTCAAATTCCAAGAAATAAATTAATTGTCTTTACAGGATTAAGCGGAAGTGGAAAGTCAAGTTTGGCTTTTGATACCATTTTCGCCGAAGGACAGCGTCGTTACATCGATACGTTCTCAAGTTACGTCAAACAATTCATTGGCGGACTTGAGCGTCCGGATGTCGACAAAATTGACGGATTAAGCCCTGTGATTTCCATCGAACAAAAAACCGTTTCACGTTCGCCGCGTTCAACGGTTGGAACCATCACTGAACTTTACGATTTCTTTCGCTTGTTATTTGCACGTGTCGGAACCGCCTATTCGTATGTCACGAATGAACCAATGGTCAAATATTCCGACGAAGCGATTTGTCAGCGGATCGAAAAAGATTTCAAAGGGAAAAAAGTGGCGTTTCTTGCACCAAAAATCAAAGGACGTAAAGGACATTACCGCGAGTTATTTGAACAAATTCTGAGAAACGGCTACACGAAAGTCCGCGTCGACGGTGAAATCAAAGAAATTGTCAAAGGAATGAAATTGGATCGCTACAAGATTCATGACATTGAAGTGGTCGTAGACCGCATGTTGATTGGTCAAGTGGACGAAAAACGGATTTACGATTCCGTGTTAGTCGCCATGAAAATGGGAGAATCAGCAATGATGGTCATGGACTTAGAATCCGAAACCATCAAACATTACAGTCGTTCGTTGATGTGTCCAACCAGCGGCATCAGTTACCCAGAACCCGAACCAAGTTTATTTTCGTTCAATTCACCTTATGGCGCTTGTCCTTCGTGTAAAGGACTTGGCGAAGTCAGTGAAATTGACACAGATAAAATCATTCCGAATCCAAGTTTATCGATTCGAAAAGGTGGATTTGCACCTCTTGGAGAATACAAACGCATTTGGATTTTTGAGAAAATGGAAGCCATCTTGATCAAACAGGGTTACTCCATCAATACACCGATTGCCGATTTGGATGAAGAACTCATTCAATTGTTTTTGTATGGAAACGAGGACATGGAAATGAATGCAAAGTCACAAGAAGATCGTTTCGAAGGAATTGCCAATTTTATGACGCGTCACTCGGAGGATAGCACCGCAGGAATTCAACGTTGGGCGCAAGGATTCATGAATAAAAAAGTATGTTCAGAATGTCACGGCGCACGCGTTCGAAAAGAAGCACTGCAATTTAAAATCAACAGTCAGACCATTGGAGATCTAGCCTTTATGGATTTTGCTCAATTGAACGACTGGACTGAACACATTGAAGCACATTTATCCACCGATCAGCTACAAATTGGTGCCGAAATATTAAAGGAAATTCGAACACGAATTCGTTTTATTCTAGAAGTTGGATTGGATTACTTGACCTTGCACCGCAGTGCGAAAAGTTTGTCTGGAGGTGAAGCACAGCGCATTCGACTCGCAACACAGATTGGTACAGAACTGATCAACGTACTTTACGTGTTAGATGAACCATCGATTGGATTACATCAACGCGACAATACCAAATTGATTCAATCGCTACAACGCTTGAGGGATGTAGGCAATTCCGTTTTAGTGGTAGAACACGACAAAGAAATGATTGAAGCAGCCGACTTCATTGTGGACATTGGTCCAGGTGCGGGATCTTTCGGAGGAAATATTGTCAGTGCTGGAGATTTGAATTCCGTTTTAACGAGCAATTCATTAACGGCGCAATATTTAAATGGCTCACGTCAAATCGAAGTTCCGTCCAAACGCAGAAAAGGAAACGGACTTGCTTTAACCTTAAAAGGCGCGAATGGACATAACTTAAAAAATGTGAACTTCAGTGTTCCGCTTGGAACATTTACCTGCGTAACAGGTGTTTCAGGAAGCGGAAAATCCTCGTTGATTAACCAAACGCTTTATCCATTATTGATGAATCACTTTTATCAGGATATCCGCAAACCTTTACCGTATAAATCGATCGAAGGACTAGAGCACTTGGATAAAGTCATTGAAATTGATCAGAGTCCGATTGGACGCACACCGCGCTCCAATCCAGTCACATACACCAAGGTTTTTGATGAAATTCGCAGTTTGTATGCGGCATTGCCAGAATCTCAAATTCGTGGATATAAGGCAGGACGTTTTTCCTTCAATGTTGCAGGCGGAAAATGTGAAACATGTAATGGCGGCGGACTGAAATTAATTGAAATGAATTTCCTTCCTGATGTGTATGTTGAATGTGAAACATGCAATGGGAAACGATACAATCCGGAAACCTTGGAAGTACGATACAAAGGAAAAAGCATTTCCGATGTACTGAATATGACCATTGAAGAGTCCGTTCCGTTTTTTGAAAATCACCCCAAAATCTACCGTGTTTTGCATACCTTACAGCAAGTTGGCTTAGGGTATATTAAACTTGGACAATCCTCTACCACATTATCCGGAGGAGAAGCGCAACGCATTAAATTAGCGACAGAATTAGCGAAAAAAGCGACGGGAAAAACCATTTACATTTTAGATGAACCATCGACAGGATTGCACTTTGAAGACATCCGCATGTTATTGGAAGTTTTACAACGTTTAGTCGACGATGGAAATACGGTATTAGTCATCGAGCATAATATGGACATTATCAAAATCGCAGACCACATCATCGATTTGGGTCCAGAAGGTGGATTCCGTGGAGGTGAAATTCTATTTCACGGAACACCAGAACAAATGGTGAAAAAAGCCAAGGAAAAATCCTACACGGCCAAATACTTAGCATTAGAATTGGCTTAATTCAGACAATTTGTCGGAGAAAAGCGATTGGCTTAACCTTTGATTAAAGAAATTGACTTAATTTTACGCCCGAAAAGGGAATTTATATACTTAAAACAAAATAAAATGGCATTAGAAATCACAGATGCGAACTTTGACGAATTAGTCATGAAGTCAGATAAACCAGTTGTTGTTGATTTTTGGGCTGAGTGGTGTGGTCCTTGCCGCATGATCGGTCCAGTAATCGAAGAAATGGCAAATGAATACGAAGGAAAAGCGGTTATTGGAAAAGTAAACGTCGACCTAAATTCAGGAGTTTCTGCACAATTTGGCGTTCGAAGCATTCCAACCGTATTATTTATTAAAAATGGTGAGGTAGTTGATAAATCAGTAGGAGCTGTTCCAAAGGCAACACTGGAAGAAAAACTAAATTCATTAATGTAATTTCAAAGGGAGTTCGCTCCCTTTTTTTATGCCATGAAAGATTTTTTTAGACGCTTAAAATATTACGGATTAGGATTTGGAATCGGAACCATCATGGTGATGACTTTATTCGATAACAAAGGCTGCAGTTGGTTTCCATCAAATCGCGTAAAGGACAATTTATTCAACAGAATGATTGTGATGAATGCTGCTTCATTTGATCAAATCAAAGAACAAGGATTTACTCAGCCTGACTTTTTGAACACCGTACAGGCGGGAACAGTCGACTTTGGAAAAAGTAAAAAACAGGGACTTGATAAAGTTTACCGCATTGATTATGAAACACCTAAAGGAAAGAAAAAGCACTGCTTTATGACAATGGGAGATGAAAGTTTCATGACTGAAATCATCTTCTCTGATAAAAAAGCAACGAAAATTTCGCCGACAAACTCGGATGCTGAATTGCCTGGAAAAATCCTATTTATTCCGAAAAATGAGTTTCTTTTCTATATGGATTCGTCCAGTACATTGACAGAAAAAATGAAGTCCATTGGCATTAAAAACGACAAAGAATTAAACCGATTGATTCGCAAAAATGGACAATTCAACTTTAGCCGTTCATCCCTTTTACAGCACCCAAAACCCATTCATTGCCTTGAGTTTTACGTGACTAAATCGTCAAAAGAAAAGCTATTCGTGAAGTGTATTTGGTTCAAGGACAAAATTAAAGTCTACGATTTATCCATCGAAACGCTCGATTTCTAACAGAATTGGACTTTTTATTGTTAATAAATTGACTTTTACCTCGGTTTCTCCGTCCTAGCTTTTAGTAACTTTGATTAATGGAATTTACAGCCGAACAAATTGCCGGACTTTTACAAGGAGAAGTTGATGGAAATGCATCAGCTAGTGTACATGGACTTGCAAAAATTGAAGAAGGAACAAACGGCTCACTGAGCTTTTTGTCTAATCCAAAATACGAGGAATTCATTTACACAACTGGATCCAGTATTTGCATAGTAAACAAAACCTTTGTAGCGAGCAAAGCACTTCCTGAAACACTGACATTAATTCGTGTCGATGATGCTTATGCGTGTTTTGCGAAATTGCTTTCGATTTATAATAACATGAATCGCAAAGAACCTGCCATTGAACAACCTTCCTTCATCCATGAAACAGCATCCATCGGAAATGACCCGTACATTGGGGCATTTGCCTACATCGGAAAAAACGTAAAACTTGGAAACAACGTTCAAATTTATCCAAATGTTGTTTTAGGGGACAATGTTAGCATTGGAGATAACAGCATTCTTTTTGCTAATGTAAGTGTCTATGCGGATTGTCAATTGGGCAACAATGTCATCATTCACTCTGGGACCGTTATTGGCTCTGATGGATTTGGTTACGCTCCAGACGAACATCGCGTGTATCAAAAAATTCCTCAAATTGGTAACGTAGTCATCGAAGACGATGTCGAAATCGGTTCAAATTGCTCGATCGACCGCGCCACCATGGGCTCCACTTTTATTCGAAAAGGAGTGAAAATTGACAATCTTTGTCAAATAGCGCACAATGTGGATGTCGATCAACATACGGCAATGGCGGCACAAGTGGGAATTGCCGGATCGGCGAAAATTGGAAAATACGTGATGATTGGTGGGCAAACTGGTGTCGCTGGACATTTGCATATTGCGGATGATACAAAGATTGTCGCACAATCGGGAATTCCATCCACCATAAAGAACGCAGACACCTTGATGGGGTCTCCAGCTTTTAACCACAACGATTTTAAACGTTCGTATTTAGGGTTTAGAAAATTACCCTTCATTTTATCAAAAATCTACGAGTTCGAAAAACAATTAAAAGAACTGACAAAAACAAAAAATAATGATTGAAAAACAACGCACACTCAAAGAGGCTATTGTTTTTAATGGAGTTGGACTTCATACAGGAGAAGCAGTAAGAATGGAAATTTGTCCTGCAGCGGACAACCATGGATATAAATTTCAACGTGTTGATTTAGAAAATCAACCGATCATCAAAGCAGACGTGGATTACGTTGTTGCCACCGATCGCGGGACCACTTTGGAGCAAAATGGTGCGCGTGTTTATACAACAGAACACGTTCTTGCGGCTTTGTACGGATGTCAGGTGGACAATGCTCTCATCAAAATCAATGGTCCCGAGATTCCAATCATGGATGGAAGTTCCATTTTATTTGTTCAAGAAATTGAGCGTGTTGGTTTTGAAGAACAGACAGCTGAAAGAGAATACTTTGAGTTGAACGAGAACATTCCTTGGGAAGATCTTGAAAAAGGAATTGAATTTCTAGCGATTCCAGATATCAATTACCGTTTAACCGTGATGGTCGATTACAACTCGCCTGTATTGGGAACGCAACACGCGAGCATGTATCAACTTTCGGATTTCACGAAAGAGATTGCGAAATGCCGCACGTTCGTTTTCTTGCGCGAACTAGAATACCTGGCTTCCAATAACTTAATCAAAGGTGGCGATTTAGACAATGCGATTGTTTTAGTCGACCGCGCAGATGTATCCAAGGAAGAATTGGACCGCTTGGCTCAATTGCTAGGAAAAGAGAAACTTGATGTTTCCATTGACGGAATTGGTGTTTTAAATAGCACCAAGTTGCAATATGAGAACGAACCGGCACGTCACAAATTATTGGACATTGTCGGAGATTTAGCGCTTGTTGGCAAACCGATTAAGGCACATATCCTTGCAGCACGTCCAGGACACTCTGGAAACGTTCGTTTTGCGAAAGTTTTAAAGGAACAAATCAAAAAACAGCAAAACCAAGGTCGTCATTTCGATTTGACACAAGATCCCGTTTACGATATCAATGACATCGAACGTATTTTGCCGCATCGTTATCCGTTTTTAATGGTGGATAAAATCATTGAAGTCCACGAAAATTCCATTCTTGGAGTGAAAAACATTACAATGAATGAGCCTCAATTTACTGGGCACTTCCCTGGAAATCCAGTTTTCCCTGGAGTTCTGCAAATTGAAGCGATGGCACAAGTGGGTGGTATTTTCGCCTTGACGAAAGTCGAAGATCCACATTTGTATTCCACATATTTCATGAAAATTGACAACGTTCGATTCAAACAGAAAGTGATGCCTGGGGACACGGTGGTATTTGAGTTAACACTCACTTCACCTATTCGACGTGGGCTAGTGGAAATGAGTGGAAAGGCTTATGTCAACGGAAAAGTTGTTTCAGAAGCTAGCATGTTGGCACAAATTATTAAAGACAAAGAATAAATGATTTCTTCTCTGGCCTCGGTTTCGAAAGATGCCCAAATTGGACAAAACGTCCGCATAGATCCATTCGCGGTGATTCACGAGGATGTGATTATTGGAAATGGAACGCGTATACATTCGAATGTAGCGTTGTATCCAGGAACACGCATTGGCGAGGACTGTGAGGTTTTTCCTGGTGCCGTCTTAGGAGTCGTTCCTCAAGATTTGAAATTTGACAACGAATATACAACCGTAGAAATCGGTAACAATACGAAAATTCGCGAATGTGTAACGATTCATCGTGGAACAAGCGATAAAATGAAAACGGCTGTTGGTGACAACTGCTTACTGATGACGTATGTCCATGTGGCGCATGATTGTCAAATTGGCAACAATGTCATTTTAGCGAGCTATACCGGCTTATCCGGACATGTCATCATTGATGATTTCGCTATTCTCGAAGGGAAAGTTGCAGCACAACAATTTGCACACATTGGAAGACACGCATTTATTGGTGGGGCATCCCTCATTCGCAAAGATGTTCCCCCATATATTAAAGCGGCGAGAGAACCTTTGACATTCGCTGGTGTGAACTCTGTAGGCTTGCGTCGAAGAGGGTATTCAGATGAGCAAGTAAGGGAAATTGAGGACATTTATCGAACGATTTACGTCCAAAACAGCAACTTATCCAAAGGAGTGGATGCCGTATTGCAATCCATGGATAAAACACCGTTACGCGATGAAATCATTGGATTTATTCAAGCTTCTGATAAAGGCGTAATTCGAGGGATGATTTAGGATGAAAAGAGGAGATGAACTTTCAGTTCACATCACGGACTATGCGTTCGGTGGACGTGGAATTGCCAAATTAGAAACAGAACATGGACAATTCATCGTATTTGTCGACAATACCTTCCCAGGTCAAACCGTACGTGTTCGCGTTGAAACGAAACGAAAAAATTACGCGGAAGCAAAATTAATCGATGTGGAAACGCGTTCAGAATTTGAGACTGAGCAACGCTTTCAAGAAATTTCAGGTGGACCATACATTCATGTACCGGTAGCAAAACAAGAAGAAGTCAAGCAAGAATCTACATTAAGTACGTTTGAACGATTAAGTGGCATTCGGGATGTACGCGAACGATTTGACACGTTCATTTCTTCGCCCCAACATTATTTCTACCGAAATAAAATGGAGTACAGCTTCTCTTGCATCGAACATGACTTAGAGACCAATCAAGAATTAGACGATGCCTTTGCACTTGGATTTAAGCGTCGAGGGACATGGTGGAAAGTCGAAAGCTTAAACAAAGCCTCTGGCTTATTCGACGAAGAATGGGAAACCAAATTAAAGGAGATTCGCTTGTTCCTCAAAGCGACGAATTTACCCGCTTGGCATCCACCCAAAAAAGTTGGATTCTTTCGCCACATTGTCGTTCGAAAATCCTTCCACACAAATCAATTGTTATTGAATCTTGTTACATCCACCGATGAAGACAAGGCTTTTGATATTCAAGCTTTCGCTGCTTTTCTTCAACAATTGTTACCAGGACGCATTGCCGGATTATGGCATACCGAAAATGACAATGTAGCTGATCGCGCCAAAATTGAAAATGGCACATCGAAATTGATTTTTGGACAAGCAGTTATTGAAGAAATGTTGTCTGGATTAACTTTCCAGATTTCCATGGAAAGCTTCTTTCAAACGAATCCAGCATGTGCTGAATTGCTTTATGCAAAAGCCTTGGACTACGTTTTTGAAGAAGAGATTCCCAACGAAAAAGTTGTCATGGATTTGTTCTGTGGAACAGGTACCATAGGACAATTACTCGCGAAAAGAAATGCTAATGTACGCATTGTTGGTGTGGACATCATCGAAAAAGCGATTGAAGATGCGAAAGAAAATGCAAAGAAAAATGGCATTCATAGCATCGACTTTTACGCGGCCGATGTCGGTAAATTCCTGAAAGAATATCCAAATTACCAGGGAAATATTTCCTGCATCGTCTTGGATCCACCTCGTGCTGGAATTGCACCAAAAACATTGCAGAAAGTAATCGATTTAGGAGCAGAACACATTGTATATATTTCCTGTAATCCTTCCACGCAAGCACGAGATGCGAATACACTAAACGAAGCTGGATACGTGCTCGAAAAATACGCTCTTGCCGATCAGTTTCCACACACAGGACACATTGAGTCCATCGCCAAATTTGTCAAAAAATGAACATTGAAATCCTTGCCATCGGAGATGAATTATTGATTGGACAAACAATCAATACGAATGCATCTTGGCTTGGACAAGAATTATCTAAAATCGGTGCGCGCGTGACGCGTTCAGTTGTGGTTGCAGACGATAGCGCTCGCATCATTGAGGCATTGGAAAATGCTTACCCTGAAACGAATTGTATCATCATTACTGGCGGACTAGGTCCAACCAAAGACGATATCACCAAACATACCTTGTGTTCTTATTTTGGTACGCATTTGGAGATGCACCCACCCACATTAGCAAAAATCGAAGCGTATTTCACGTCAAGAAACCGTCCGATGTTGGAGACTAACATTCAACAAGCGGCACTTCCGGTGGACTGTGAAATTCTTCCAAATAACTACGGGACGGCAGCAGGAATGCTCTTCGAGAAAGAAGGGCGCTATTGCGTTTCTCTTCCCGGAGTTCCGTATGAAATGAAAGGAATCGTCACGGAAGAATTAATCCCAAGGTTGCTGCAACGTTTTCAGTTGAAAGCAATGTATCATTACACCGCATTAACGCAAGGAATTGGCGAATCTTTTTTGGCGGAACAAATCAGTGATTGGGAAGACCGCATTCGTGCGAGAGGATTTGGATTGGCCTATCTTCCATCCCCAGGACTTGTAAAATTGCGCATTACTTCTTTCGAAGGGAAAGAAGATCAAGCAGAGATTATGCAGTTCTTCCAAGAATTAGCATCCCGTTTACCAGAGGCCGTTTTTGGGTATGAAGCGGACACACTTCCGGAAGTTTGTGGAAGCTTATTAAAGAAAAACAACATGACCATTGGAACGGTTGAAAGTTGTACGAGTGGACTTCTGGCGCAACAAATCACGAGTATTTCCGGTGCATCAGACTATTTTATGGGCTCACTCCTCACCTATTCCAATGACCTCAAACACCGCTTGTGTGATGTGTCCATTGACGCCATTTTATCCGAAGGCGTGGTCAGCGAACGAGTAGCCATGGAAATGGCTCAAAACGGAGCCAAAAAACTGGGTGTGGATGTTTGTATTTCTACGACTGGAGTTGCTGGTCCGACAGGCGGCAGTGTCGATAAACCCGTTGGACTCGTTTGGATTGGCTTATCCATTTCAGGGAGAACCGTGGCGCGAAAATTCCAATTTGGAGATAACCGCGAACGAAACATTCAAATGACCGTTTTAAGCGCATTGAATTGGTTGCGCTATGAATTAAGTCAGCGGTAATTACTTTCCATCAAATCGATACGTATATTGCAACATAATGGTGCGTGGCGCTTCAATTTTTAGCGGACGTAAAGAATATGTTCGATTGAAAATATTGCTGCCAATCAAGGCCAATTTATGTTGTTCCGAGAAGTTGAAGGAAATGCGCGTGTCGAAGATCCAATTCCCAAAACGATGCGCATTGAAATAGTCCATGTATTTTAAATCTTGCAACAATTCATTGTCTGCAGTGATTTGCTCAAAATCCTTAATAATGGCGTCCATATTAACCATTTTGGAAAAGTACTTCGCACTCACGCCAAGCGCATACTTTTTATTCCACGTATGTTCTGCGTCGAACTTGAAGTTATGCAAGAAACGGTATTTCAAGATTCCTTTGCTTGGATCCATGGAAGTAGATTGATACGTGAAGACACGATTTAAAGAATCCGTGGCATAGACAAAATTTGGACTTAATGTTTTCGGAACAATGTAATTGTATCCCGCCAAGAAGGTAATTTCACCTTTCTTGGAAGTTTTTGCCTTACCCGCATAGGAAACATCGAGTCCGGTCACACGGGAATTGCCTGTATTTAAAAACATGAATCCCGCACTGGACCCCATGGATTGAACAGAGGTCAATTCATGCCAAATTCCAAACATGTATTCGATGGTGTTTTGGTATTCTTGCCAGAATCCGGCGATGTCCAAATACCCCATGACTTTTCCTAGTTTAATCCCCTGCTTAATCCCGATTTCAGCATTCCAACTACTTTCAGGTTTTAACGATGGATTGGGGAATACACCAAAATTTCCAACACCCGTTTTGATGTAGCGTTCAGTAATGGTTGGAAAACGGAATCCTTGTCCGTATGAAGCCCGTAAATACGTACCCTTGTGAATTTGGTACGTAGATCCCGCACGAAAAATGGGTTTTGTTGCGGTTATGGTGTCATTCAACTGAAAGTACTCTAATCGTCCACCTGCGGATAAATTCAAGCGCTCATTCCACTTGCTTTCTAGTTGGGTGTAGATGGAAAGATTCAAAATATTGTTATTTGGAGAACCGGATCCAGCGTAAATGTTTGCCTCTGATTTTGTATACGTGCTGGTCACTCCCGCTACCATCTCTATTTGTTTCCAATCGGTCAATTTCTTTTGATACATATAATCTCCGTAAAAGGTCATTGCCTTGTTCGATTGATTGGCAGACATGTTGTTATCCACTTTCAACAAACGTGAACGCAAGTAGTGTTTCCCCTTATTTTCAGTGAGGTAATGTATGAATGGATCGACATTAAAAATAAATTGATCTTGCAAGAAAATTGCTCCAGGATAAGCACGGTAAAGTCCAGAAGAATCGTTCAGCCAAGCTAAAGGCATCGCTGTATGCATTTTCATGAAATTGCCGTTGATTCCGTAGGAAAGTCCTTTTATTTTCGCAGAACGGTAGCGCAAATTAAAATTCACACGCGCACGTCTTGACACCAGGTCCTTTTCCGAAAAGTTCGTAATGGTATCGGGAAAAACTGTGGCAACAAGGGAATCCGTTTTTGGTGGACCAATGTATCCATGATCTTGATTTAAGTTTCCACCAACTACCAAATCCAAATTACCAATGCGGCGCGTATGCAAGAAATTCAGCCCATGAATACCTGGATATTGTTGGTTCCATTTCATTTGTGGATCGGATGGATTGGAATAAAATCCACTGTACAATTGAACTTTCGTCATTGGTTTAGCCTTTGGATAGGCTGTTCGAATGTGAATGGATCCTGACAACGCAGAACTACCAGAAAGCACCGAAGCGGCGCCTTTTGTCACTTCAACTTGGCTAATATTTTCCACGGGGATAAAGCCCCATTCCGGACGACCTGCATCACCAGAGAGCATCGGCATGTCGTCGACGATTACCGCTACTTTTGATCCAACGCCGAAGGTAAATCCACTTCCACCGCGAATTTGAGGCTCTCCATCGAGGATGTTTAATCCAGGTGTTTGGTCCAAGGCTGTTTCAATGCTTCGGGTATTTTTATTTTCAATGAGTTCTGGTTTTAACACCACCATCGTCACGGTTTGCTCTTCGATGGGTTTGTCGAACTTTCCTACCGTCACTTTGACCTGATCAACGTTTTGTGTTCGCTCCTTTAAATAGAAATGATGTACGACATCGCCTTGCTGCTGAGCAATTGTAAAGGTGTCCATTTGCATGCCATCGTAGACACAGCGAAGCACATTCGTTCCGGATGCAACATTCACGATTTTGTAGGAACCATCTGCTTGTGAAATAGCACCATTACGTTGTCCAACAATGCTAACCCGTGCACCTTTCAGAACTTGCTTTTGTTGATCATACACGAATCCTGAAATAGAAAATGATTGCGCATAAAAAGTAGCCCATGAAAGGCTCAATAAAAAACTCAGAAATACCTTCATGAAAAGGGCTTAGGGGATAAACAGTTTTTGCGTTTTTCCTTCAAACTTGAGAATATACTGTCCTGACGGCAAGGTTTTACCCAAGAACTGTGCAACCTCCGCTTGTTTCACTAATTGACCAGATATACTGTAAACAGAAAGCTTAGTATCCATCGGAATATCCTTGGCCATTAATCCATGTACGGAAGAATAATACAGTTGAACAGCAGCATGTAACTCGTTTACAGAGCTTGCATTATAAATCAATTCGATGTCATCAATGAGAACTTCGTCGTTTGCGGCACCTCCACCCGGATTTTTATTTGTCGCAAATGTCATCAATATAAATTGAGGTGTTGGCATTTGTCCAGTCTGTACTTCATATACGAATGGTGTTGAAAAACGCACCCAATTCCCACCTGTTGGCGCATAATTCAATTCTGCCCTTGCTACTACATGTGGTTGCGAAGCTGCATCAATTGGATCATGCACATCAAAACTATCGTGAACAATGGCATGAATGCGCGCTTGTTGGCCTGATCCAGCCGTATATTTTGCCCAGAAAACGGCAGAATCTGGTACGTTTGAAATCGGCTCCGAAAATAAGGTATCCGCTGTTTTTGAATAATTAAAATTCAATGCACTGGATGCCGTCGTACTTCCCATGTTAATTTGCCCAAGGGTTAAAGTCCCATTAGCTACCACACCTAGCGTACTTTTTGACCAAATGCGCGCGCAGTACATTCCTGTTGCATTCGCACGAATCGCCGTTGATTGCTCCACTTGTTGGGATCCAAAGGATACAAGTCCGCCGGTACCAGATTTAAATCCATTCCAGTTCGTTGGTTCTTCTGTTGTTAATCCTAGATTATCCCATGATTCCATATTACTATTCGCAATTTGCTGCGCGTAAGTTAAGGAAGTGAAAATGATGCTTATCAGTGTAAATTTTATTTTCATAATGTTAGCTTTAGGTAAACAAATATAACGATTTTCACTTTCAAAAACACGTCTTCTATTCTGCCCATAATTTTACTTAACTTTGTTCAATGTCAGCTCAAAATACACCATTCAACCATCCCTTGCCCATCATGGAACATTTCTTCACTATACAAGGAGAAGGCTACCATTCTGGACGTGTTGCTTATTTTATCCGAACAGCCGGATGCGATGTGGGTTGTGTGTGGTGCGATGTGAAAGAAAGTTGGACAATCGACGAATCACAATACATGTCCATTTCATCCATCGTAGATGAAGTGCTGTCTGTTGGCGCCAATTTTGTTGTGATCACAGGTGGAGAACCAACCATGCATTCTTTATCCGCTTTGGTAGATTCTTTGCATGAAAATCACATTGAAGTGGCCATTGAAACAGCGGGAGTTCATCCCTTAGATGCCGCCATAGATTGGTATTGTTTTTCTCCGAAAAAATTCAAAAAACCCATCGAAGAAGCTTACGAAAAGGCGAATGAATTGAAGGTGGTCATCAATCATCCGTCGGATATTGCTTGGGCAGAAGAACACGCGCAAAAAGTTGGCTCATCTTGTCAATTATACTTGCAACCGGAGTGGGAAAAAAGTGATAAAATTCTTCCACTCATCATCGACTATGTGAAAGGTAACCAAAAGTGGCAGATTTCGTTACAGACACACAAATACATGAACATTCCATAAATGAGAAATTTCGTACTTCTATCTTTTTTCCTTTTGCTCGTTTACGGTTGCTCCAATGCGCAATTTCCTTATTCGACTTCCAATAAAAAAGCCATTCACTATTTTGAACTAGCGGAAAAAGCCCCGAAAGAAGGAATGGATCCAATGACGGGAGCGTACGATTTTAAATCGGGGATTGAATTATTGGGCAAGGCCCTGGAAAAAGATTCAAATTTCTGGGAAGCGCATGTATTGGATGCTGAATTCAATGAAATTCAACGCAACTACAAGCAAGCCATTTTTCATTACAAACGTGCATTAGAAATTGATCCCAATCACAGCATTAGTGGATCGAGCACCTACCACCTTGCCACATGTCAAATGGCCATCGGTGATTACAACGGTGCGTTAAAGAGTTGCTCCATCTATTTGAAAAATCCGAATGCAAAGGAAGAGAACTTGGGGACGGTTCGTCGCATGCAAGACTGTGCGAATTTCGCTATGACAGCAATGAAAAATCCAAAACCTTTTGAGCCTAAAAACATTGGACCATCCATCAATACCAATTTCTCGGAGTATTATCCAACCATCACAGTGGATGGTAAAACACTTTTCTTCACGAGAAGATTAGTAGAATATCAGGGAGAAAACAAACGCGAGCAGGAGGACTTTTACATTTCCTTAAACATTGACCAAGTTTGGTCTAAGTCTTTTCCGATGCCGAGGAATGTCAACACGCCCTACAACGAAGGCGCACCAACCATTTCCGCCGACGGCAAAAGCTTGATTTTCGTAGCTTGTACAGATGAAAGTGGCGTGGACTACGGAGCCAATCGTCAGGGAAAAGGAAGTTGTGATTTATTCATCACTCAAAAAAATGGTAGTCAATGGACGAATCCAACGAACCTGCCTGGAAAAGTGAATTCCACTCATTGGGAAACGCAACCATCCATGAGTGCAGACGGAAAAACTTTGTATTTCATCAGAGGGATGCGCAGCAGAGATGGTAAAAAGGATTCGGATATTTACGTGTCGCATTTACTAGCCGATGGCACTTGGAGTTTAGCAGAACCCTTGCCTCCACACATCAATTCCAATCAAAACGAAGAATCCGTCTTAATTCACCCGGATGGAAAAACCTTGTATTTTGCTTCGCGTGGACACGTGGGTATGGGTGGTTCCGACTTATTCGTTTCCCGCATGGACGCAAAAGGCAATTGGGGATTGCCCCAAAATTTAGGATACCCAATTAATACCTTGTCTGATGAAAATTCCTTGATGGTTTCTCCGGAAGGCGACGTGGCTTTCTTTGCCTCTGATCGTCCTGGGGGATATGGACTGATGGACATCTATTACTTCCAATTACCAACAGAAGACCAACCCATTAAAACACTTTATTTCGATGGATTCGTGTTCGATGCGAATTCCAAAAAACCCTTGGGTGCAAGTTTTCAATTAACGAATTTATCCACCGGAGAAAGAGTGATTCAGTCCAAAGCGGATGGCACTGACGGGACTTTTGTTGTTCCCCTGCCGATTAATACTGACTATGCGATTGAAGTGAATTTCCCTGGATACTTGCCTTATTCCTTGAATTTCAACATGACCTTGAAAGAAAACGAGCAAAGTTATCACTTGCAAATTCCATTGAATCCAGAAAACTCCTCTGCTGAAAACGTACTTTCAAATGTGTTTTTTGACCTAAATCAAGCTAAGTTGCGTCCGGAGTCCAAAGTGGAATTAATTTCGTTTGCTAATTACTTGAAAGCTCGTCCAAAAATGAAAATCGAGATTGGTGGTCATACCGATTCAAGAGGTAACGCCGAGGAAAACTTGACGCTTTCTACCAACCGTGCAAAAGCGGTATATGAATTCTTAATTGCTC
The DNA here is from genome assembly GCA_024643725.1 of Crocinitomicaceae bacterium. Classification (GTDB taxonomy): domain Bacteria; phylum Bacteroidota; class Bacteroidia; order Flavobacteriales_D; family Crocinitomicaceae; genus UBA952. The sequence continues at coordinate 86,457 of JAHEMJ010000015.1, forward strand.
AAGGAATACCTGCTGGACAAATGTCCTACAAAGGATATGGCTCCAGTCAACCAATCATTTCCGACAAAGAAATCAATGCGATGAGTAATGCGGAACAAAAAGAAAAAGCGCATCAAAAAAATCGTCGAACCACTTACACCATTCGTCCATGAAGTACTTTCTAAAGTTAATTCGCACCAAAAATTTGCTCATAATCTTATTTACGATGTTGGGCGTTGCTTGGTATTTATTGCAGAGCAATAACTATCAAAAAGTCGATTTCGATTGGTTCGACTATAGCCTTTTGATTTTTTCAACCATCATCATTGCAGCGGCGGGAAATGTCATCAACGATTACTTCGACATCAAATCGGACCTGATCAACAAACCTGAGAAGGTCATTTTAAGCAAGCATGTTAAACCAAGATGGGCCATTCTTTGGCACTGGATATTGAATGCCATTGCTTTTATCATTTCGATTTATTTATCCGTGAAGTATTCCACCTTGTTGTTTGTCTTCGTTCACTTGCTTTCCATTAATTTACTTTGGTTTTATAGCGTTCAATTAAAACGAAAATTCATCATCAGTAACCTCATCATTGCCTTTCTGACGGCATTGGTGCCATTGTTGTCCATCTGGTTTTTTAAAGTGTTGAATGAAAGTTCGATGCCTTATTCGCCATATGTAGAGGAATCTTGGTCGACTTATTTGGATTACTCATTCGTTTATTTCTTAGCCCTTTGCGCTTTCGTTCAAAACTTTGCACGTGAAATAAATAAAGACATTCACGATGTGGAAGGTGACTTGTTAGCACAAGTGAAATCCCTTCCAATTATCATTGGAAAGGAAAAAGCAGCCTACCTCACACTCATTCTTCTTCAATTGCCATTACTGACTTTCATCCTTAGTTTTTACGTATTTGATTGGATCGAGGTGAACAAAGCGACGATGATCCTTTTGTTGCTTTCTGGTGCAGTTAATTTTTCCAGTGCCATTTTGTACATCGTAAAAAAAGAAGCGACATTAACTTGGATAAATCACCTCATGAAATGGTCGATGTTTTTCGGCTTGATTTGTTTGTTTTCTAACTCTTTATGAAATTAGTCCTAGGCTCCGCCTCTCCTCGCCGCAGTGATTTATTGCACTTACTTGGATTTGAATTCCGCATTTTAAAAGCCGATTGTTCAGAGGACTTCGATCCAACGGAAAAACCGGAAAACATTGTAATGGGGATTGCACAACAAAAAGCAGATGCCTTACTACCTGAAATCTCGGAAGAAGAAGTACTCATCTGTGCGGACACAATCGTCTATTTAGAGGGAGAAGTCATTGGTAAGCCAAGTGATGCAGCCAATGCCGTTTCCTTACTTTCTCGTTTATCTGGAAAGATGCACGACGTATACACAGGAGTCATTATACAATCGTCGAATCTGCATGTGAGCTTTACCGTGAAAACTTCGGTGTACTTTCGATCCTTAAATTTAGATGAAATCTACCATTACGTTGCGCATTTCAATCCATTAGATAAAGCCGGTTCTTACGGCATACAAGATTGGATTGGATTAATCGGTGTTGAAAAGATTGACGGATCCTATACCAATGTGATGGGACTTCCAACCCATGAATTATATCAAGCGCTTCAAAAAATAAACGCATAAAAAAAGCCATCTTTCGATGGCTTTTCTATTTAGTGGATCCTATCCTTACATTTTTACACGGAATTCAACGCGTCGACATTTTGCATCTTTCACGTCTTGTTCATCGTCTTCAACGATTTCTGAACTTGGAGTAGTTGTTCCTTTGTAGGTTTTGATGATGCGGTCCTCAGCAATTCCTTGCGCCACGAAATATTTCACAGCAACTGCAACACGTTTTCTATCCAAATCAAGGTACTCCTCGTTTTCTTTACTTGCTTTTACTTCTAACTCATCGTTGTTACCTGAGATCTCGATTTTCATCGCAGGATTTGCATTCATTTGTTCAATCACAAAATTCATGTTCTCCTTCGCGTTTTCAGTTAACGACGCTTTCCCTTGTCGGAAGTAAATAGAATGTGCTTCGATTTTTTTATCCACGGTCATTTTATCCGTGATTTCTGGTTCCTTATCGTAAATCAACGTAGAGAAACTATCTTCGATTTTTGGTGGACGTGCATTGAAACAAGCACATTCAGAAGCATTGTCCACGAGGCGAATCACTACGTTATCGATGTAGTAGTATGCATGAGCAATTGGATCCGCTTCGCTTTCTTTTGGTTTTTTCACCGCTTCGAATTTTGTCGTTTCGTTGCGATCGAAGTTACCAATGGTGATGTACTTCTCGTCTCCTTTTGCAGTATAGGTATTACATACTTTCTCCCATCCAAAGAATCCGTTGTGTACTTTGTTCATTTGACCTTTCATGACATGGTCTGTTCCCACATAAATCGCTCCTGGCTCTCCAGTTCCTGGATTTTCTTTAGAGAAATAAGCCGCCAAGTTGTTACAAGCAAATTTAGATGACTCACTTAAAGACAGTGAATACTCTACGCAGTAAGTCAATCCTTTTTTCAAGGTCACTGGAGAATCGTTTTTCATCAATTGAATCGTAATATAAGAACGCTCACCAGCTGTTTTACCAGGTTTGTAAGCAACGATTCCAGCATAAACTTCACCACCATTTTCTGTGGTAGGATCTTCTTTACCATAAACATTCGTTGGAATTCCCATGTCGCCTGTCGCTTCTTTGTGGAACACATCTGCTTTCAATTCCGTAGGTGAAGTAATTCCTTTTCCAACGACATCGATGTTGTTTAATTCTGTTACATCTTCCGCTTTTACGTGCTCGAATGTGACATTTATAATTTCTTTTTCATTCGTCTTTTTACTCTTTTGAGCAAAGCTTGTTGCAGACATCATTGCTGCAAACGACAATGCAACGTATCCGAAAGTTCTTCCTTTAAATTTCATAACTTTTGACTGTATTTATAAAAACTTTAACCTTTTCTGGGTCAATGTCGGGATACACCCCGTGACCCAAATTTACAATATGTCTTTGACTTTTAAACGATTTTAGCAATTTTCTTGTTTCTGATTCAATTAATTCGTTCGAGCCATACAACACACAAGGATCTAAATTCCCTTGTAATGTCTTGCCTTCTTGAACCAAACTTCGTGCCACGTCCATGGACATGTTCCAATCCAATCCTAAGGTCGTACATGACAAACTTGCTAAATTCGGTAAAGAACCAATCGCTCCTTTGGAAAACACTGTAAAGGGAATACCTTGAATGGCATCTGTAATTTGACGAATGTACTTAATCCCAAATTCGTTGTATTGGTCATCCCCTAAAATTCCTGCCCAAGAATCGAATAATTGTAATGCATCTGCACCTGCCTCGATCTGCGCCTTCAAATAAGCAATCGTCACATTGGTGATTTCTTGCAATAACTCATGTGCTAAATCCGGTTGTGTGTACAGTAACTTGCGCGATTCAGAGAACGTTTTCGATCCTTTTCCTTCTACCATGTAACATAAGATGGTCCAAGGTGCACCAGCGAATCCGATGAGTGGAACGCGTCCAGCTAAATCGCGTTTCGTCATGCGGATGGCTTCCATGACATAGGACAAGCGATCATGGACATCGATGTTTCTATCAATAAATGAAAGTTGCTCGCGAGAACGAATGGTCTTTTCAAACCAAGGTCCCTTTTGTTCAATCATTTCATATGTCAATCCCATGGCTTCTGGAACCACTAAAATATCAGAGAAAATAATCGCGGCGTCAACCCCTAACAAGTCCACCGGTTGGATGGTTACTTCGGATGCAAATTCGGGTGTTTCCACCAATTCTTTAAATCCGGAAAGCTTTGCTCTCACCGCTCTGTATTCGGGTAAAATCCTTCCAGCTTGACGCATTAGCCAAACGGGATATCGCTCGATTTGCTCACCGCGCGCCGCTCTTAAAAATAAATCGTTTTGTACTTTCATTGCCTGCAAAGTTAGGGATTTACCATTGAATTTCCGTTTGTTCCATCATTCGCAAGAATTCGTTGGTTTTACTGAAATGTTTACATCCAAAAAAACCGCGATGGGCTGAAAGCGGAGAAGGATGTACCGACTTCAATATCAAATGTTTAGAATGATCAATATAACTTTCCTTCGAAATGGCTTTGGCTCCCCAAAGAATAAATACAACACCTGTTTTTTCGGTATTGATGGTTTGAATCACGGCATCCGTAAATTTTTCCCAGCCAAATCCTTTGTGGGAATCTGGCTTTCCCTCTTCCACTGTTAAGGATGAATTCAACAAAAGCACCCCTTGTTCTGCCCAACGTGCCAGACTTCCGTTTTCGGGCATGGGAATGCCTAAATCACCTTGTATTTCTTTGAAAATATTTAATAAGCTTTTCGGAAAGGGACGGACATCGGGTTCCACTGAGAAACACAATCCATGTGCATGTCCACGCGTTGGATAAGGGTCTTGACCGAGAATAACGACTTTTAACTGATCGAAGGGACATAAATCAAATGCTCTAAAAATCTGAGCGCCTTTTGGGAAAATTGCGCCCTTATTTTCAATGTAGGCTTGACGCACTCGTGCTGTCAATTGTTGAAAATAGGCCTGTTCAAATTCCTTTTCTAATACTTTTTTCCATGAATCGTGGATGGCAATGCTCATTTCCTCTTTCATTCGTTTTTTGGATCAATGATCGCTGTCCAAAGGGTAATTTTCCCTTCATCCATGCGAGGCCAAATCGGACGCACATGACCGTTTACGGCTGAAATCCCCAAATAATCTCCAAAAAAGACCTTGCTATTTGGCGTAAATGGCTTTTGTGAAATGGTTTCTTCTTTAAATGTTTTTCCACCATCTGAACTTGTTGCCCAAACAACATCCGTGGATTTGTCTTTGTACTTGCGACGATCGTAATAAACGAAATGTAGGTTGCCGTTTGATTGATCAATAGACATGGTTGTTAAAAACTGATGGGATTTTGTTTTATCCTGATTGACTTTTATCGGTTCGGACCAAGTGTTACCACCATCTGTTGATTTCAATAACCAAACATCTGTATTGTCCGCACCATTTCGTTGATCACACCAATTCAAATAAAGGGTTCCACGATGCGGACCGTTGCTCATGTCTGACATCAAAAACGGAAGTCCATTTGCTCGAAAAAATCCTGGAATATCTAGGTCCCAACCACCCGCCTGTTGCGAAAGATGTTTCTCCTCCGCTAACCAAGTGAGTCCTCCATCGGTCGATTTTTGAAACATCAATCCTTTTGGCCCTGTCCAAGTCACGTATATTTCACCATTCAATCCCAAAGCAGGAACAGCACCTTCGACTGTGTTATCGCCATCCAAACAATCCCCGCCAAATTTAGAAATGCGCTTAGGTTTTGTCCATGACTTTCCGCGGTCAAGTGATTTTGAAAATACAATGATGGAAGTATCTTTTGGATTTGACGAATCATAGGCATCGAATTGGGTCCAAGTCATGTAAAGCACGTTCGTTTTCGGGTCAATCACAATCCAATGTTTATCCTGTACCTTCGTTCCATTTGGCGCTGGGAAAGTACCTGAATTGAACTTACCCGTGATGGTTTCTGATGTTTGACACAAAATACGATCCAAGTGGGAGCCTTTTTTGTAATCCGTCAAATGAAAATAATACAAGCGTCCAAGTTGATCGAACAACAATACTGGATCACCATATACACCATATGGACTTTCCATTTTTTTACTTTTCCATGTCAAACCACCATCCACGGAATAATGGTATCCTTTCAAAACGGATCCTGCCGCAATTTGATTGGTGTTTTTTGGATTAATGGCAATCGACGGTTCGCATTCATTGTACGGATATCCTGCACTAACTGGCGGAATCTGTACATTCTTGTAAGCCGCTTGTCCAAAGGCAACAGCTGAACAAAGAATGACGAGGTTAACGAAGCCAATAGTGCAAGCGTTTTTCATTCGCAGAAGATTTAGTCAGTAAAAATTGTGGTTTCTTGTATGGTTTGATGGTGGCTTTGACAGAGAACAATTGCTCTTCTCTTGCAACAAGTATCTCACAGGAATCAAAGTTGCTCATGCCGCTCATCATTCCTTCAAACATGGCTTGGTCAACGCGATAGCCATTGCAGCCGATGATTTCATCGCCAACACTGATTCCTGCATCCTCGGCACTAGATCCAAATCGCACGGATTTCACTATGACTTTTCCGCCTTCTTCGCGGACACTTGCGCCAAACGATGGATTGTTCGTGGTAATGTCTTGTACATTCAGTCCAACTGGTGTGTAGTATTCTTTGTACGGAATGATTTCCGTTCCATCGACGTATTTTGCAAAAAATTCGTCCATATTTTTCCCCACGAATTTTGCTAGTTCCATTTTGAATTCAGCTTCACTAAATCCACGTTTCAGTCCTTCGTAGTATGTTGTATACAACTGCTGAAGGAAGTGGTCCAAGCATTTTTTGCCATCTGTTTCCGTGATGATGATCGCGTCGATGACGGAAGCCAAAACAGACCCGCGAGAATAGTACGTCATGGTTGTATTGGAACTATTTTCATTTGGACGATACGCTTTGACCCAAGCATCAAAACTTGCATGCGCCACTGGTTGAACGCGTGATCCCGGAGTACCCTCTACGTAATTAATGGACGATTGCAATTTCGCTAAAAACTCCTCCTCGGTGTAAAAACCAGTTCGACGCAAAATCAATTCGTCGTAGTAAGATGTAAATCCTTCCATGACCCAAAGTAAACTTGTGTAGTTTTCGGAGTCATAGTTAAAGGGACCTAATTCCACTGGACGAATGCGTTTCACATTCCATAAGTGAAAATACTCATGTGCTACCAGGTTTAAGAAATCGACATATTGTTTTCCGGCGTAGGTCCATCGATTGACACTCAGGACGCACGAATTCATGTGTTCGAGTCCACCTTGTCCATCAACAACATTGTGCACAATGAACGTATACGTTTTATTTGGATTTTTTCCGATGACCGCGGTTTCTGCTTCCACAATTTTGGGCATGTCTCGTTTTAATTGTTCCACGCTATAATTGGCCTCTCCATACATGGCAACGGTGTGTAGGACACCCGCTGCGGTGAACTCAAAAATCTCTTGATTTCCTATTTCCATCGGACAATCGACCAATTGATCATAATTCTCGAATTGAAAACGCTGTCCGAGTCCTGTGTAACCATGATCACCTGGCAACGAAGTTGAAATTCGTTTGAAAGACTCATGCGGAAAAATGGTAACATTTCCCGACTGATTTTTCGATTTCTCTGTGTACATGAAGACACCAGATCCACTGACGAATCCATGTGTTAAATCCAAAAACGGTGTTCGAACAGATAATTCAAAAGCGTACACTTCGTATTTCACTTGGATGTCTTTTTCTTTACCCGCATTGATGATCCATGCGTTCTTCGATTTTTTAGTCACCGAAATGGATTTTCCATCCTTCGTGAATGCCTTGACCAAATTGACATTCTTCGAGAACTCACGGACTAAGTAGGATCCAGGTGTCCAAACCGGCATTTTCACTTCGACTTGTGCATCCTCATTTCCACTGATGTTCATTTGAACTTCATAATAGTGATTTTGAGGCTTTGGCATTCTCAACTCATAGGAAACGGTCATTCCAAAAGCGAACGTTGGAAGACAAAGGATCAATAGGATTATCTGTTTCATTTTACCTGGATTTTTGCAGCGTTTTTCTTTGCTTTTTCAACTAATTCCTGAACAGATTCCTCACCAAAGGCAAGTGTTACAGCCATTCTTCGATACGGACGCGTGGTTGGTTTTCCAAAAATGCGTACTTCTGTATTTTCTTCCAACAAGGCAGCTTCGACCCCTACAAATTCAGGTGTTTTATCCGAAGTTTCTGTCGCAAGTACCACCGCACTTGCACCGTTGTGTTTCGCTTCAATTCTAGGAATAGGTAATCCCAAAACGGCACGGGCATGCAATTCAAATTCGGAAAGGTTTTGTGTCCCAGCCAGAGTCACCATTCCCGTATCATGTGGACGAGGCGACAATTCAGAGAAATAAGCGCCTTCCTTAGTGATGAAAAATTCCACACCCCAAATTCCAGCTCCACCCAGTGCTGCCGTCACTTTTGCTGCCATTTCCTGTGCTTCAGCAAGGTGTTCAGCTTGCATGGGCATGGGTTGCCAACTTTCTTGATAGTCACCGCGCTCTTGTCGGTGACCAATTGGCGGACAGAACAAGGTTGGTCCATTTTTTTGCGTGACGGTTAGCAAGGTGATTTCGTAATCGAAATCAATAAATCCTTCCACAATCACTTCTTTCAAGTCCCCACGGGATCCCTCCATGGCATAATCCCACGCTTTTTGAATGTCCTCCGTGGATTTGATCACCGATTGACCTTTACCCGAACTAGACATTAACGGTTTTACCACACATGGAATACCACAAACATCGACACCAGCAACCAATTCTTTGTAGCTTGTGGCATAGCGATAAGTCGCTGTCCTTACGCCAAGGTCTTTCGCTGCTAAATCACGAATCGCTTTTCGATTCATGGTGAAATTCGCCGCTTTTGCGCTAGGAACAACTTGAATTCCTTGCTCTTCATAGGAGTAAAAACGTTCCGTTCGAATCGCTTCAATTTCAGGGACTATTAAGTCTGGTTGATGTTTCGCGACAATTCGATCAAGTGCATCACCATCGAGCATATTGATGACCTCACAGTCATCTGCAACTTGCATGGCAGGCGCACCAGCATAACTATCTACAGCAATCACATGTTGACCATAACGTTGACATGCGATGACAAATTCTTTTCCGAGTTCTCCAGAACCCAATAGAAGGATCTTTTTATTCATGAAACAAAAGTAGTGAAACGACAAAAACTTTTCAAGTGATCCAAACCGAAACAGGTAATTGATCGTTTATGGTAACATTTAGTGTTTTAATTTTGTTAACTTTGGCTTAACATCTATGAACGAAATCAGCGAATTACTGAAACCTTTTGAAGCCATCTCATTGAAAGAGATGGATCGGGTTAAGCTCATGAACCGCATGGATACTAAATTTGCTTTTACCACCGCTGATTTATCGCGCATTTTACCTTTGTTAATTGCTCACTACAGGGTTTTAACAATAGAGGGCACAAACACACCACATTACGAAAGTCTCTATTTTGACGATGAAAAATTCTCTTTTTTCAAAGATCACCATAATGGCAAAGGAGATCGTTTTAAAGTTCGGATTCGAAAATATGTCGAATCCAATATTTTTTTCCTTGAGATTAAGCATAAAATTAAGGGTAGAACAGATAAAACAAGGATTGCGACGAATCAATTTAACGAAGTACTTCCGGAAAGTGATTTAGCATTCGTTCAAGGAGAATTAAATTCAAATAAAAACTTGGTTCCCACGATGTGGAATTCATTTCAGCGAATCACCTTGGTTTCCAAAACGGAAACCGAACGTTTGACCTTAGACTTCAACATTCTGTTCGAAAAAGATGGCGTTAAAAAAGCATTCAATCAATTGGTTATTGCGGAATTAAAGCAAGAAGATTTAAACCGGAATTCTGCATTTTATCAACTGATGAAAACGATGCAGATTCGACCGTATAGACTGAGTAAATATTGCCTTGGATCCGTAGAGATCTATGGTGAGGATAAATTAAAATTCAATCGTTTTAAGAAAAAATTACTTTATTTAAAAAAAATAAACCATGACCCTATTTAGTACATTTTTACTCCCTTTGAAAAAAGCAGCGCTATCCAGTTCAACACTCACTTGGTTTAGTGACGATTTTTATGTGTTGTTATTGCGCTTCGGTATCAATTTGATTTTCCTAACCATTCTAATTCGATTCTTATATTACCCGAAAACACAACGTAAAGATTATCTATTCACTTATTACCTGATTGGAACGATTACCTTTTTCCTATGTTTCGGACTGATGAAAATGGACATTGACACCGGAATGGGACTAGGATTATTTGCCATTTTCGGCATCATCCGTTACAGAACAGATGCCATTGAGATAAAGGAAATGACCTACCTATTTATGATCATTGGAATCAGTGTAGTGAACGCACTTGCGTCCAATGAATTAAGTGTTTCAGAAGTAGGTGTGATTAATGTATCCGTGATCTTGTTAACGTTTATTCTGGAGAATTTATGGTTAATGAAGCACGAAACACGCAAAACGATTAATTACGAGCGCATTGACTTGATTACTCCGGACAAATATGACGATATGAAAGCAGATTTGGAAAAACGCACTGGATTATCCATTAATCGCGTAGAAATTGGAAAAATTGATTTCTTGAACGACACTGCACAAGTACGCATTTATTATTTCGCCGACGATCAAGCTTTTTCGGATTACAACAATCTATAAAGTGTATCTTTGAGGATGAGAAAAATCGGACTACTTCCTTTTACGATTTTATATTGGCTCATCACTTCTACACGCAATGTCCTATTTGACATCGGTGTACTCAGGACATTATCCATACCGGGGAAATCCATTTCTGTTGGTAATTTATCCCTTGGGGGATCGGGAAAAACCCCAATGATCATCTACCTCACTCACTTGCTTTCTCAAGAGAAAAGCGTACAAATCCTTAGTCGCGGATATGGACGAAAAACCAAAGGATTTCGCCATGTCTCTGAAGTAGATACGCCATCAACCGTTGGGGATGAACCTTTCGATTACTACCAAAAATTCAAGCCCGAGGTGGATATTTTCGTTTGTGAAAAACGAAAAGCTGCCATTCCACGGATGAAAAGTCAAAATGGTTCGGCTGTCATTTTACTGGACGACGCCTTTCAACATCGCTACGTTAAACCTGGGTTTCAATTGCTCTTAACACCTTTCCATGAACAATTCTTGGACGATCACCACTTGCCCTCCGGGAATTTGCGCGAATCAAAAAGAGGAGCAAGCCGTGCCGACGCCATCCTACTGACCAAATGTCCAATGCTAACCGAGGAGCAACGTTTGCACTGCCTAAAGCGCTATGAAGAATATCAAAAACCTGTGTTTTTCTCCCAAATTGAATACTTAGAATTTCAGTCCAAGGGAAAGCAAAATGCGCAAATGAAGGCTGTTTTTTTGGTGAGTGGAATTTCATCCACCACATCACTAAACGCGTATTTGTGTGAAAAGTATGAGGTGCAAGAACAAAAATTTGCGGATCACCATGCGTTTAACAAGCAGGATATTCAAGAAATTCACAGAAAATTTGATACCTTTGCCAATAAGGAAATGGCGATTGTTACAACCGAAAAAGATTGGGTAAAACTTCAGTCTTTATTGAGTGAATCGGACCTTCAAGCCTATCCTTGGTACGTTCTTCCAATCACCGTAAAAATTCAGGAAGAACAAGCATTTAACTCGATGATTTTAAATTATGTTAGAAACAATTAAAGAAACAGCGGCATTCATACAAGCCAAAACAAGCATTCAACCAAGTATTGGAATTATTTTAGGCACTGGCTTAGGTGGACTCGTGAAAGAAATTGAAATCGTCGATGAAATTCCTTACGAAACCATTCCAAACTTTCCGGTTTCGACAGTAGAAAGTCACTCGGGAAAATTGATTTTTGGACGATTGGGTGGGAAAAATGTCGTTGCGATGCAAGGTCGTTTTCACTACTATGAAGGATATAACTTACAGCAAGTAACCTTTCCTGTTCGCGTCATGAAATTACTCGGGATTGAACGCTTATTTGTCAGTAATGCATCCGGTGGCGTGAATCCTGATTTTTCCGTTGGGGAAATCATGATCATGAATGACCACATCAATCTATTTCCAGGAAATCCACTGATTGGAAAAAACATCGATGAACTTGGACCACGTTTCCCGGACATGAGCGATCCTTACGATGAAGAAATGATTCAAATGGCGCAAACCATTGCGGAAGAATTATCCATTAAGGTTTCTGTTGGATGTTACGCCGGATTAACGGGACCAACATTAGAGACACCATCCGAATATAAATATGTTCGTGTGATTGGAGCAGATGCCGTTGGAATGTCAACCGTTCCTGAAGTCATTGTCGCACGCCACATGAGTATCCCTTGTTTTGCGATTTCCATTATTACCGACTTAGGTGTTCCAGGAAAAATCAAAAAAGTGAGCGTACAAGATGTCATCGAAGTAGCGAGTCGTCAAGAACCTAAAATGACGCAAATTATGAAAGAACTAATTTCCCGTATCTAAGATTATGGAAGCATCCATTCGCGATAAATATGAAGTAGTCATTGGATTGGAAGTCCATGCACAAATGTTAACGAAAACCAAAGCGTATTCAAACGATATGAATGAATACGGCTCAGCTCCAAACTCGAACATAAGTGTGATTACACTCGGACATCCCGGCACCTTGCCTGTGATGAATAAAAAAACCATTGAATTCGCCATAAAATTAGGTTTGGCCTGCGATGCACACATTGCACCTGCCCAGCATTTTGCGCGAAAAAATTACTTCTATCCAGATTTACCGAAGGGATATCAGATTACCCAAGATACGACGCCTATATGCACTGGTGGACACATCATCATTCGTACGGATGACGGCACAGAGAAATCCATCGGTCTGACGCGTATTCACATGGAGGAAGATGCTGGAAAAAGCATCCATGATGTCGATGTGTATGACACGTTGGTGGACTTGAATCGCGCAGGGACTCCCCTACTCGAAATTGTTTCTGAACCAGATTTACGTTCATCCACAGAGGCTTATAATTACTTAACCGAAGTCCGTAAACTTGTTCGCTATTTGGACATTTGCGATGGAAACATGGAGGAAGGTTCGCTTCGTTGTGATGCGAATGTTTCGGTTCGACTTGCCGGTGTTTCTGAATTCGGAACAAAAGTCGAAGTAAAAAACATGAACTCCATTCGCAACGTGCAACGCGCCATTGAGTTTGAAATCCACCGTCAAATTGAGGTCTTGGAAAATGGCGGGGCATTATCCCAAGAAACCCGCGCTTTTGATGCATTGAAAGGAGTGACCATTTCCATGCGTTCGAAAGAAGCGGCAAACGACTACCGCTATTTCCCAGAGCCAGATATGCCACCGATTTCAGTGACGCAAGAACAAATTCAAGCTGTGGCCGCAGAGATGCCAGCATTGCCTAGAGCGCTGTTTCAACGTTACACAAAAGAATACGGATTATCTGAATACGACGCTTACAACATTACCGACAATAAAGGAATTGCTTTGTACTACGAAGCCATTCTTGCACACACGAAAAACTACAAATCCGCAGCCAATTGGTTGATGGGAGACATCAAATCCTACTTAAACGAGTACGGGATCGAAATGGATCAATTCCCCTTAAAGCCGCTTGTAATTGCTGAATTAATTCACCTGATTGAGGAAGGAAAAGTTTCCACTACGGTAGCTTCACAACGCATTTTCCCTGCCTTATTTGAATCCAGTGAAACACCACTTCAAATTGCTGAACGATTGAATTTGATTCAAAACTCCGATGAAGATGCCTTAAAAGGATTTATCGAAAAGGTGTTTGAATTGAATCCAGATGAAGTAGCTAGATACCGCGCAGGAGAAAAACAATTAACTGGATTCTTCATGGGACAATTAATGAAAGTGTCACAAGGTAAAGCAGATCCTAAATTGGCAAATGGACTGTTACGCCAAATGCTTGACGCATGAAAAATTGGATGATCAAACATAAAACAGGACTCATCATTGGTGCATTCATCGTGCTCATCATTGGTGTGGTTTTATACAATAAACGTCAACAATCCTTGCTGGAAACTGGTGGACTAGAAGCAAATTTTGAGGTTTCCGGGAAAATTGCGGATGCAGCAGGACTCATGCTCTTCATCGAGGCGCCGAGTGACAAAGGAACTATTCCAGTTGCGGAAGGACAAATCAACGATGATGGTACATTCGAAATCAAGGGAAATGTCCCAGGACTCGGCTATTATTTCCTGCGTTTAAATGACGAGCAAAATAGTTTAATTCCAATTACCTTAAAACCTGAAGATCGGTTAAAAATAAATACGCGTTTGATGGATTTCGTTTCGAAACCAAATGCAAGCGGTACGAGTTGGAGTAAGACCATGAATCGCTATTTGAATGAATTCCAACGTTTTCAAGAAAAACAACAGGCGCTTCAATTGAACGAACAAAGTTTATCCAAGGAAGACGTTGCAAAAGGATTCAGTGCCGCAAAACGCGAGATGGAGGAATTTTCTCGAGCGCAAATGTTGAAGGACCCTAGTAACCCATACAACATCATTCTTTCCATGGATTTAGTTCCCAGCATGAGTTTTAGTGATTGGGATCCATCCAATTTAGAGGCACTGAAAAAAGTAACAGAGGCCTTCGAAGAAAAATATGCTGGACAACCAGCCGCAGAAACGTTTAGAAACCAATACGCACAGATTGAAAGTGCTTATTTCGAATATGCCTCTTCTGTCAATGGAACCATTAGTGCACCTGAAATCGCTTTGCCAAATCCGGATGGAAAAACAATGAAGTTATCTGATTTGAAAGGAAAAATTGTACTTGTTGACTTTTGGGCTTCCTGGTGCGGACCTTGTCGACAAGAGAGTCCAAACGTCTTGAAAATGTATCGCAAATTCAAGAGCAAAGGATTTACTGTCTTCTCCGTATCGCTGGACGATGACGCGAATAAATGGAAAGAAGCCATTCAAAAAGACCACTTAGAATGGCCAAATCATGTGTCCGATTTGAAAGGTTGGAAATCTCCCTTGGTTGGTCGTTACGGTTTCGATGGCATTCCATTTACAGTATTGCTAAATCGAGATGGAAAAATCATCGGAAAGGACCTTCGCGGAGAAAAATTAGAAGAAAAATTATCAGAACTATTGCCATGAGAAAATTAAGCTTTTTATTCCTGTTTATCCTCCCTTTTGGCTTATTCGCCCAAAACGCAATTCAAGTTAAAGTCTCAGGTATGATCTTTAACACAAAGATTGATTCCGTGTTCATTTCACAAAATTTTGGTTCGTATTATAAAAATTACGCAGCAACTGCCTTGGATAAAAAAGGAAACTTTCAGTTCAACGTTCAATTGCCCAATCCAGATTACTATTATTTGCGCGTTGGATCCGAAAACATTCATTTAATCCTCAAGAACAATAGCGATATTAAAGTATATGGAGATGGATCGAAACTAAAGGAGTTCTGTAACTTCGTTGGTTCAGATGAATCCAAAGCGATGAATGACTTTTCACACATTTCCGAAAAATGGAACGCTAAAAGTGATTCAGCTTTGACCGCAATTAAGGCAGATCCTACGCGTGAACAAGTCATTAACGATTACATGACGCAAGAATTTTTCAAATTTAATAGCGAACTACAAGGATTTATTGGTGCCAATGCCAATTCAGCCGCATTGATTATTGCGTTAGCGAATATGAATGCGGAACAGGACATGAAAACCTATGAAAATGTTTTAAATCAATTAAATAGTGCTTTCGCACAAAGTCCGACTGTTCAATCTTTCTACAACAATTTTGCGCAAATCAAAAAACGCATAGATGATGCGACGCTTCTTGCTCCAGGAAAAATGGCGCCGGAATTCACGGAATTAAAATTAGACCGCAAAAAATCCCTATCATTATCGGACTTACGTGGACAAATTGTCCTCATTGACTTTTGGGCTTCTTGGTGTGGACCTTGTCGCAAAGAGAATCCAAATGTCGTTCAAACCTATGAAAAGTATAAAAACGATGGATTTACCATCGTTAGTGTGTCCTTGGATACCGATCTTGAAAAATGGAAAAATGCCATTCAACAAGATCAACTTTCTTGGCCGAATCACGTCAGCGATCTTGGTGGTTGGAATAGCAAAGTCGCAAAACAATACCAAGTAAATAGTGTGCCTTTCACGGTATTAATTGACCGCGAAGGACACGTAATAAAAACCAATTTGAGAGGTCCGGCGCTGGAAGAAGAATTGAAGCGCATTTTTGGACATTAAGGCTATGGAATCCCAACAGAAATACACCTATTTTGCTTCGGATTTCCACCTGGGAACACCCAGTTATGATGAGAGCAGAAAACGGGAAGAAGCCATTGTTGCTTGGATGAATGCCATTCAAGACTCAGCAGAGGAAGTATTTTTCATTGGGGACATCTTTGATTTTTGGTTTGAATACAAAACCGTTATCCCAAAAGGATTCATTCGACTACAAGCAAAAATTGCGGAATTTGTCGACAGAGGAATTCCTGTTCATTTTTTCAAAGGCAACCACGATATGTGGATGTTTGACTATTTTCAAAAAGAACTGGGTATTAAACTACACGCAAACGAATATTGCTTTGAGAAAAAAGGCAAATCATTTTACGTTGCACATGGCGACGGCTTGGGACCTGGGGACTACAAATATAAATTTTTGAAACGCGTTTTCAGAAATCCACTTTGTCAATGGGCATTTGCGCGCATTCATCCGAATTTAGGTTTATCCATTGCCAACTATTTCTCTACTAGTAGCCGTAAAAGCGGCATGTCGAAGGACATGATTTACAACGGAAAGGAGCAAGAATGGTTGTATCATTTTGCGAAAACACATCAAGAAACGCATCCAGTAGACTTTTATCTATTTGGACATCGTCATCTGCCATTGGAAATCGCTGTTGGCAAGGCAACATACATAAACACGGGAGAATGGCTTTACGCTCAAACCTTTGCACGCTTTGATGGTGAAACATTGAAACTTCTGCAATGGAAAGATGGTCAAATCGAAACATACGATGCAAAGCGTCCAAACTAAATCTTGGAAAAATTGCGCGTTAGCAGACTTGCCAAAGGTCGCAAGTGAATTGCTTTCCCTGTTCTCCTCTCCAACTTTTTTCGCCATTGAAGGCGACATGGGCGCGGGAAAAACCACGTTTGTCCAAGCGCTATTGAAATCCTTGGGGATTTCTGAACCCGATGGATCTCCAACCTACGCGATTGTCCATGAATACCGCTTATCGAATGGGCCTGACATCTATCACCTGGACTGTTATCGCATTGAAAATGAACGAGATTTAGCTCAACTTGGCTTGGATGAGTTATTTGAGCAAAACGCTTTTTTCTTTGTCGAATGGCCACAGAAAATTGAAAAAATACTTCCGGATAACGCGAAATGGCTGTATATTCGTTGTGCACCCGAAAGTGAACTAAGAGAAATAGTCCTGACTTATGATAACTGATCCTGAATTATTAAAATCACTCATTCAACAAGGTAGTTTACTTCCAAAGGAAGAAATGTTGGAAGTGCGCAAGAAAAAAGGGAATCTTTTCATCGGCATCCCTAAAGAAACATCGTTTCAAGAACGACGTGTAGCCTTAGTGCCTGAAGCGGTGACCTTGCTGGTATCGAACGGACATCAAGTATTGATCGAAACCAATGCTGGCGAAGGATCTAATTTTACAGACAACGAATACAGCGAAGCTGGGGCGCAAATTGTTTACGACCGTAAATCGATTTACAGTTGTGACATCATCCTCAAGGTTGCTCCACCGTCGGAAGAAGAAGTGGAATTGATGACGGGAAATCAAACGTTTATCTCAGCGCTACAAATTTCGACGCAACCAAAGGAAATATTACAAAAATTAATCGCTAAGAAAGTAACAGCTGTTGCTTGGGACTATATCCAAGATGAAGAAGGAGTTTTCTCCATTGTTCGTACGATGGGTGAAATTGCTGGAACAACGTCTATCCTAGTTGCTGGAGAACTCTTATCCTCTTTTTCGCAAGGAAAAGGAATGATGCTCGGAGGAATTGCCGGAGTGCAACCTGCAGAAGTGGTGGTAATTGGTGCTGGTACAGTTGGTGAATTTGCCACCCGTGCCGCACTCGGACTCGGCGCTTCCGTGAAAGTGTTCGATAATTCGTTATCGCGCTTGCGACGACTTCAAAACGATTTAGGTTTGCGCATTTATACATCGATTATTCAACCTAAAGTTTTGGCAAAAGCCATTCGTCGTGCAGATGTTGTTATCGGTGCATTGCGCTCTCCCATTGGACGCACACCTTGCGTGGTGAACGAGGAGATGATTGAAAGCATGAAAGCTGGATCTGTGCTTGTTGACGTGAGCATTGATCAAGGTGGCTGTTTCGAAACATCCCGCGTAACGAATCACAATGATCCGACATTTGTCAAACATGGTGTCGTTCATTATTGTGTGCCAAATATTGCATCACGCGTATCGAGAACGGCATCTTTTGCACTTTCAAACACCTTCTCTCCCATGATACTCGAGATGGGTGAAAAAGGCGGTGTCGTTGATTTAATTCGCACCCACAAGGGTTTCCGAAATGGTGTGTACATGTACAAGGGGATTTTAACCAATGAAGTATTAGGAAAAGTATTTGACCTCAAATACAAAGACATCCACTTGCTATTACCTGGCATGTAATGAGCGTCATCGTTCCTCTTCACTTACCGCAAACCAAATTAAAGTTATCGCGCGAGGATAATCAAGTGTTCGTTGAATGCTTAGTTCGCCGAAAAAAACTGGTGTTGACGCCTGAAGAATGGGTGAGACAACATTTTATTTCCTATTTGAACCTTCAGCTGAAATACCCACTCACACGTATCGCCGTCGAAAAATCGATTCTATATGCTGGACTGACCAAACGTTGGGATATTGTTGTGTACGATGCTGATTTTCAAGTGCATATTTTAGTAGAGTGCAAAGCTCCACACATTCCGATTTCCTTGGATACTTTATACCAAGCGCTGACGTATCAAAAAGAAATGCAAGGAAAATACATTGCTTTGACCAATGGTTTGCAGCACGCGTATTTCGGCGTTGATGTGACGCAAAAGTCCTTACTCGAATTATCGCAACTCCCTGTAAACGCTTAATTATTGAGGTGATTCCATTCGCCTGATTTCATGCGCTGGTATTCTCTAGCAAGATACGCCAATTGAATGCGCATTAAATCGAACGCTGCTTCCGTCTCTGCGCTGATCTCCTTTTTACGCATTTTCAATTGCAATTTCATAAACATGGCATGCAACAATATTTCAACATCTTGACGTTGCGCCATATTTGACTTTTGCTTAAACTCTTCTAATGCTTGATGTGCATCTTCACAAAGTCCTTTGTATTTCGCATCATTCATGATGGTCAACAAACTGTTGTGTAAGTACGTTAATTCCACTAAGATTTCTTGAACTTCATCGATGTGTCCTTCTTTTTGAAGTCCCTTCATCTTCATTTCACGCACCAACTGCTCGTACCACGTGATTTGATCTTTCAATTGAAATTCATCGCGAATGGCCGGCTCCAAGACTTGTGACTTGATCAAGTCCATGTCCAGTTGCAACGAACGAACCAAGTCCTCGATTTGAAACAAATACAATAAGTATTCAGCGACGTTTTCTATTTTTTTTGATTCCGTTGGACGCATCTTACTTTAATTCCTTTTCGATTTGAGCTTGATTTTCATTCAAGTAATTGATGAATTCTTCTGTCACGTCCATGTTGGGATTAATGTAGTTGATTTGTCCTCCCTCACCGTGCATCAACAATAAATCAATGTGGTGTTTTTCGCAGTATTTTTTCCCAAGTGCTTCAATTTTTTTGTTTACAGCTTCAAGAGATTTCATGGCTTGCTCTTCAATTTTTGCTCCTTCCGTCTGCTGGTATTGCATGATTTCGTTTTGCATTTCTTGTGCGCGCTGTTGCACTCGACCAATTTCATTTTGGGATAGAAGTCCACCACGTGCTTCAGCATCTTTTTTCGTTATAAACGCTTCGTATGCTTTGGTACGACGATTCACTTCCGCTTCGAACGCGTTTTGCTTTTTCTTGATGATGGCTTCTTCCTTCACGAAATATTCGAAGTGTTTTTTGATGCTATCATTTGAATAATAAGCGATTTTTAAACCATCCAAGGATTTCGCCTCCACTTTCGGTTGGGTGTCTTTTTTTGGTTTAGACTTTTCTCCACAGGAAACAAATAAAGTAAGTCCGATGAGCGTCGATAAAAGGATGTGGCGTGAATTCATGTTAATGAGTTGATGTTAGTAGTTTTGTCCAATCACTGCGCATTTCAATAAAGCGGTGAATGCATTTTGTTAAAAATTCTCCTTCGATTAATTGCTCCAATTGATCTATTTGTGGAAATTCCGATTCATTGATTTTAAAGGATTGTTCATAAGAATCAATCGAAATGCTCAAAATATACTTGCCGTTGTAAGCATGAAGTTGAATAAAAAACCGTTCGTGAGGAATTTGTTTAATTAAACGCATGAACAAAAATAGCAATTTTCAGGCGTTTCAATCACTTAAGCGATCGGAAATGGTTTTAGTACATCGAATGTGAAAACAATCTGTGTCAATTGCTCCATATCCTTCCCAAGTTCTAACATGTCCAAATCGTTCTCTTCATAATTCCAGTGAACATGAACGGCATGTCCTTCTTTTGAAAGGTCCTTCAACAAGTACAATACCTCCACCAAAGCGCTTGAAGAACTCGTATCCAATGATTCAATGAATAAGTTAAGGCAGGTTCTTGTTGCGGGTTTCGCGGCATACAATTTGACCCAAGAAATCACCGGCTGCCAGAAAGCAAGAGAATCTTGATCAATTGACTTTCCACTTATCTCCATGATTCCGTTCGAAAGAAAAGAAACGTGTGGTGTTTGTTCTGTTTGCGTAATGACTAAATGGTTCATAGTGTATTAAGAGGGTCAAATTTAGGGAATCGAACATAATTCATAAAATTTTTATTCGCTAAAATGACATTTTTTTAAGAGGGATTCGCGCATTTCGACATATACCTCTCATAACGTGATACTTACAAGTATTGCATTCTTCATTCTTTCCAAATAATTCCTAGAAGACTGCGAATTTAGCTGCTGTTATTCCCTTCATGCCTCTTTATTTCGGAGAAAAAAAATCATCCAAAAAGGGATCGAATACACGAATCTGAAAAAGAAACTGATCTTTTTTCCCTTTCCATGTTGGGATTTTAAATTTTTATTCTAATTTCGACGTGTTAAACCTTACTAATAACAAGTAAAACCGTTGCTTTTTAAACATTTATGACCAGTATTTTTGTTGCCAAATTAGATTTTGGAGTGACCAATGAGCAATTAAGACAATTGTTCGAACAACATGGTAGCGTAATCAAAGTGAATGTCGCTACTGACAGAGAAACAGGTAAATCAAGAGGCTTTGCCTTTGTTGAGATGGCCAATCGCGATGAAGCGATGAATGCCATCAACGCCTTGAACGGACACATGATCAATGGTCGTGATATCGCCGTAAAAGAAGCAGAGCAACGTGGAGACACTCGTCCAAATAACAATTCTCGTCCATCCGGAGATTTCCAACGTCCTTCTACACCTAGAAACGACGATCGACGTCCAAGCACACCAGGAGGAACAGATATCCCTGTCATCATTCCACCGATTGATTTATTGAAATCAGAACCTCGCAAAAAGGTGAACAAGGACAGAAAACCAGGAGATTCAGATTCTGACAATCGATCAAAAAAACCAAAAATGGATGCGTATAAAAAGAGCGGGAAAATGAATCGCTTTTTTGACGACGACGATGATGACGATTTCGACGAAGACCTTTTTTCGTACAAAAAACGCGACGATGAAGAGGATTTCGACGACGAGGATGATGAGGATTTCGCATAGCATCGAACGCTATTCGGTTCTTTCGTTGTACCTTTGCGCCCGATGTCATCGAATTACGCAGCAAAACTAAAACACCCCGTATTTAAAGTTGTATCGCAATATGCAACCGAGCAAGGCCTACAAGCTTTTGTTATTGGTGGATTCGTACGTGACCTGATCATGGAACGTCCGTCGAAGGACATCGATATTCTCGTTTTAGGAGACGGTCCAAGTTTAGCCCAAGAAATCGCCAAAATTTTGCGTGTTAAAAAAGTAAGCGTTTTCAAAAATTTCGGAACCGCGCATTTTCGATACAAGGATTTGGATGTCGAATTTGTGGGAGCACGAAAAGAATCCTATTCGAAAGATTCTCGAAAACCGGTTACGGAAAAAGGCACTTTACAGGACGACCAAAATCGCCGAGATTTTACCATCAATACCTTAGCACTTTCGCTTCATCAGGATGCTTATGGAGAATTGATCGATCCATTTGGCGGTGTTGCTGATATCGAAAAAGGCATGATCCGAACACCACTTGAACCAGAAATTACGTTTAGCGACGACCCATTGCGCATGTTGAGAGCCATCCGCTTTGCTACGCGGTTCGACTTTCAAATTGAACGAACGTGTTTGGAGGCGATGAAAAAGCAAGCCGCACGTTTAGAGATCATTTCGCAAGAACGCATAACAGATGAATTGAATAAAATCATCCTAACGGAGGTTCCATCGCGTGGATTTAAATTATTGAATGCCACAGATTTACTGCATCAGTTCTTTCCTGAAATGATTGCCCTTCATGGCATTGAAACTAAAAACGGAAAAGCCCACAAGGATAATTTTTACCACACCCTAGAAGTATTAGACAATCTTGCTCAAAACAGTGATTCACTTTGGTTACGTTGGGCAGCAATTTTGCATGACATAGCGAAACCACCAACGAAAAGATTTGACCCAATCGCAGGATGGACATTCCACGGACACGAAGAATTAGGGGCGAAAATGGTCCCACGCATTTTCACTCGATTGCGCCTGCCATTAGATTACAAAATGAAATACGTTCAAAAACTTGTTCGTTTGCATTTGCGTCCCATTGCACTCGTTAAAGGTTCCGTGACGGATTCAGCGGTTCGTAGACTACTACACGAAGCGGGAGATGATATTGAAGACCTGATGTTGCTCTGCAATGCCGACATCACTTCGAAAAATGAATTCAAGGTTAAACGCTATAAGAAGAACTTTGAACTCGTTTCAGAGAAATTAAAGCAAGTCGAAGAAAAAGACCGAATCCGCAATTTCCAACCTCCAGTGAGTGGTGAATTGATTATGAAAACCTTTGAAATTGGACCATGTTCAGAAATTGGAACGATCAAATCCAAAATCAAGGAAGCCATTCTTGAAGGAACCATCTCAAATTCGTTTGACGATGCCGTTTCCGAAATGTTGAGGCTAGGAAAAGAATTGGGATTAACCTTGGTCAATCCGCCAAGATTAGAGAATTAATTGTACCTTTACCATACGCGTAAAAAGACAAAAATGCCAGGCTTAAAATTCAGGGTTTTATTGGATACAGATAAAAACGAAGAAGTTTTTAGAGACATCTTAATCAGCGATGTCAGTGACTTTGAAGCATTTTATCATGCCATTTTAAAATCATTCGATTTTAAAGGAGATCAAATGGCGAGTTTCTATGTTTCGAACGAAGATTGGGACAAAGGACACGAGATTAGTTTATTGGACATGTCCTACGACGATGATTCCATCGATTCTCCAGCAACGGTGATGAAAAATGCCATCATAAAAGATTTTCTAGAAGAACCGGATCAACGCTTCATTCTCGTTTATGACTTTATGAAGATGTGGATCTTCTTGATTGAACTCATTGGATACGATCGAACTGAGCCGGAAACACCTGAAATGCTTTTAGCAATTGGGAAAGCCCCTCAAGAAGATTCCAGAGAGGCATTGGAAGAAGAGCTTTTTCAAGGTGAAGGAGGATTGGATGCAGAGGAAGAAGAAGATGATTTTGGCTTTGATGAATTCGACGATGATTACTCCGACGACGATTTAAGCGATTACAACGAGTACGAATATTAGTATGAAAACACCTATACAAGATCCAATTGGTCAAGCCATTTTGGATTATCATCGAACCAAAAAACCATTCGACATTGTCGTTTCATCCGATTTATGTGATGACGATATTATTCCCATTGAAGTGCTATTTCGCTCTTACAATGAAATGCCCGAATTGGAGCAGTTAGCCATTAAACTTTGTAAAGGACAAGTATTAGACGCCGGTGCTGGTGCTGGTGTTCATGCGAAAGAATTGATCAAACGAGGACACACCGTTTTTGCGATTGACACATCCGAAGGCGCGGTGAGTTATATGAAGGACCAAGGGATATCTGCCAAGCAAATTGATTTTGAATCCTATAATCCACCAGCTAAGTTTGACACTATCCTCCTCCTGATGAACGGAATCGGTATCGCTCAAAAGAAATCAAATCTCTTGAATTTCTTAAAGAATGCTGGTGAAAAATTAAACAAAGGTGGACAAATCATTTGTGACTCTTCCGATGTAAAGTATCTGTATGAGGATGAAGATGGTTCTTATTGGATGGATTTGAATTCCGAGTATTACGGAAATTTCAAATTTCAAATGCATTATAAAAAAATCAGTGGACCAGAATTTAACTGGCTTTACGTGGATTACGACACCTTGCATGAAACAGCAACGTTGGCAGGATTTAAATGTCAGCGCGTATTCGACCTAGACGCCCATTTCTTGGCGCAATTAACTAAAATCTAATTTTCGTTCGATGCGTCCATTCTGGTTTTTAGCCGCACTTATTATCCTAGCAGCAACTTCATGTGGTTATTCCGATCAACAACTAAATGCGTTTGATCAGAAAATTGAAAAGTTTATCTCGCGTAAAAAATTTCATGTCGAAAAATCTGAAACAGGACTCTATACAGAAATTTTAGAGGAAGGGACTGGACGAGAAATCCATTTAACAGATAGTGTTGGTGTGACTTACATAGGCACCTTGCTTTCTGGTGAAAAATTTGATGAACAAAAAAAGACCATTTACCTGCCCATGCGCGGCGTCATAGATGGTTGGAAAGAAGCGTTAATTGGACAAAAACAAGGTGTGAAACTGCGCTTGATTGTCCCTCCGCAAATAGCTTATGGCGCAGGTGGAAAAGACAAAATTCCTGAGAATGCAGCGCTTTATTTTGAATTGACAGTAGAAGATGTGAAATAAATGCAGAATTCCTTGCCATTATCGTCACATTGATTAATTTTGACCACGCAAAAATAGAAGTAGTCTTATGAGTGTTTTAGTGAATAAAAATTCCAGAGTCATCGTTCAAGGTTTTACCGGAAGTGAAGGTACATTCCACGCAAGTCAGATGATTGAGTATGGTACAAATGTCGTTGGTGGTGTTACACCAGGAAAAGGTGGAAGTACGCACCTTGATCGACCAGTATTTAACACAGTTGCTGATGCTGTTTCTAACACGCAAGCAGACACTTCCATCATCTTTGTTCCGCCAGCGTTCGCTGCAGATGCAATCATGGAATCTGCAGAAGCAGGAATCAAAGTGATTGTTTGTATCACGGAAGGAATTCCAGTGAACGACATGGTGAAAGCGAAAGAATACATCAAAGGACACGATTGCCGTTTAATCGGACCGAACTGTCCAGGTGTTATTACAGCTGGAGAAGCGAAAGTTGGTATTATGCCAGGATTCGTTTTCAAACAAGGAAAGATTGGTATCGTTTCTAAATCAGGAACGTTAACATACGAAGCAGCTGACCAAGTAGCGAAAGCTGGAATGGGTATCACAACAGCTATTGGTATTGGTGGAGATCCAATTATTGGAACCACAACGAGAGAAGCAGTTGAACTATTGATGAACGATCCAGAAACTGAAGGAATCGTTATGATTGGTGAGATCGGTGGAAACTTGGAGGCAATCGCTGCAAAATGGATCAAAGAAAATGGTACAAAACCAGTTGTTGGATTCATCGCAGGTGAAACAGCTCCAAAAGGAAGAACCATGGGTCACGCAGGAGCAATTGTTGGTGGAAGCGATGATACAGCAGAAGCGAAAAAACGCATCATGCGCGAGTGTGGTATTCACGTAGTGGACTCTCCAGCGCAAATTGGAGCGAAAATGGCAGAAGTAATGGCGAATAAATAATTCGTTCATCTGAAGATATGAAAAGCGCCTATTGGCGCTTTTTTTTATGCCGATAATTTTTGAGATTGAACTAATTCCAGAAATCCCAAGTCAAACCAATCTTCGCTTGCATTCTTGGAAATGGATAGTTTTGCAACAGCGAAATACTTGGATCAACCCAATAAGCACCGATGTTGTCTATGCGAATGAAAAAACGAAACGTTTCTACTTCTATCGCAGTGGTGAAGGATGCATTTACATATCCTTTTTGGAGCGTTCCAGGATTGTGAACAAGGTCGAAAACACCCATTTGAGGAACGAAAGTCATTTGCTGAAAAGCACTTAAATATTGCACATCCCCGGCAAACAACATGTGTAATTTTTTAGCTTTAAAGACGCCGCCTTTCCACTGAACATGTACATTGAGGTTGTGAGCTGATTGAAAATTCAAGGAATGATTCACATCCGTCCAAGTATACGATGGATGAATTTGCAATCCTTTGTAATTCCACTTCACCCCTACTTTTGCTTGTTGCGCAAAACCAGTGCTCGCGGTAGCGTTATTCACCCATGTTCCCATCACGCCATCAAAAACATAGACATTTCGAAATTGCAAGAATCGGTATTGTGCTGAGAGTTCAATTTTTCCTACTTGTCGTAAAAGTTGAATACCCAAAGATTGATTCCACTGCTTGGACAAGGATGTCAAGTCGTATTGAACATTGTTGCTATAATACTTTCGTTGCATGAGTTCTGGTAGCTCATTGCGCAGGTCATGCTGTGCGGAAAACTGTGATTTTCCCATTTGCCACAGAATCTTGGACAAGGATGTAAATCCTTGAGCGGCACCGCTCAAATTTAACCCACTCACATGATTTAATTCAAATGATTTGCCGGCGTAACGCAATTGATTCATCCACCAAAGCTCATTGACATTCCTTGCGCTGTATGCATCTCCCCAGGTTCTATTGCGTAGATTCAACAAGCACTGAACGCTCCATTTTGACTGTTGAAAAAACACCCCTGCTTGATTACTAAATGTCCGTTCCTTTAAGCGATCACTTGTCGTATCGGCATTCCAATAAACATGGTTATACAATTGAACCAATGAGTCTATTTCCGAATATGTTCTTCTGGACTCATTGAAGGCATGTTTGGCGATGATTCCGAATCCCCGAATGGAATCTTTGTTCAAATCCCATTGATGTGAATAGCGAATGGCGTTTAAAACATGGCTTGACTGAGCATTTTCCTTTTGAACCGCCTGCAGATTTAGGTCGATGTCGGGAATAGCACTTGAACTTAAAAGTCCATTTGACCATGAACGCGTTTGCGATTGACTATTCGCATTTAAGTCGAAGGAGTAATGTGTTCCGTTTCGCAATAATTGAAAAATGAAATTGTTCATCGAAAACGCATCGTTTCGCAAAAACCCATTTCCTTTATTTTTATCAAAGGAGACATTCATGAGGAGTCCATGACGATAGGCTTGTTGGAAATCCACATGTAGGCGCTGCGCACCTTGCGCACCAAATCCATACATAAATCCTAAATGAGGCAAGGCTGAAAACCGCGTTTGATTATCTTTTATGGTGAGAAACGACAACATGGACCCATGATTTGCATAGAGCGCCAAGGGGGACAAAAGTGTCGATTCCGGAGATAAATAAAAAATGGATTGAAATGGTTTTACAGAGTTGGACAAAGTATCCAAAGAACCGAATGTGCGATGCGTGCTTTTGATGGTATCGAATTGATTGAACGACAATGATTGTCCAAAAACCCCCGAGGAGAATACCAAAAAGAAAAAAGAAAAAGCACTGTTTTTCATAAAAGCAAACATAACAAAAAAAGGGGCTCGAGGCCCCTTAACAATTGGATATTTATGCAATTACATTTTGTTCACACGCACTTGCAACCCTGATTTCAAGTTTGCAGCTTTGTTGCTGTGAATGATGTTTCTTTTTGCTAATTTATCTAACATCGCCACAACCTTTGGCAACATTGCTTCTGCTTCTGTGCGAACTTTTGTCTCACGTAATTTGCGAAGCGCGTTACGAGTTGTTTTGTGTTGGTATTTGTTCAATACACGTTTTGCGTCGTTTGAACGAATACGTTTGATAGCTGATTTATGGTTTGCCATAACTTAATTGTTTATTAAAAACGTTCTAAAATTCTTTAAATCCTTCGCAGCCCATAGGAGAATCGAACTCCTGTTTCCAGGATGAAAACCTGGCGTCCTAACCACTAGACGAATGGGCCAAAAACTTGGCAGCCCATAGGAGAATCGAACTCCTGTTTCCAGGATGAAAACCTGGCGTCCTAACCACTAGACGAATGGGCCGTAAACTAGATTATCCTAATTTTTGGGATTGCAAATATACTAGGAATTTCTTGAAGCGCAAGGGCGCAAGAAGATTTTTTTAATAATTTTCTGTATCCTCATGTTTCATCTTAAATCCAAGACGTTTAGCCGTCTGTAATTTTAAGCTTTCTCCCATAAGTTGTATTTGCGCCACCGATATCTCACTTAAGTACTCAAATGGCGGAATGTACAAGTCGAATTCAAGCGCATGTGCAAACGATAATTGAACAATTAAGCGCAATGCATCATCACTCAATACCATGTTTTGCGGATCTCTAAACATGAATCCAAGTGTCCCCTTCCCCTCTATCAAAAAGTGATTTTCATGGTTTAAGAACAGGCGCCCAATCAAATATCCAGCGTCATCCATTCGATTCTGCAGGATCGATTCTGCTAGAAAATTAAAGATGTGAATGGTCGAGAAATAGCCATTATTTTGGTTTTGTTTGAAATAGGCGGTACCCCAAAGTGGATTATGGTCTGGCAAGCGAAAAACGTTTTGATGTAAATTGTACACCAATACATCACTTCCAACATAGGCGTGAATCTCAAATTTTCCTTTATCCTGATAACTCAAACGAACCCTTGGATCGGTAATGGATTTTTTCAATTCCTCAATTTCCGAGATGACCATCGCCTTTAGCTTCTCAAATACCTTTTCGCTATCGTCTGCGATGTCCTGTTTCAAGGCAGATTTGTGCAACAATAAGTCTATTAACTGTGCACGATTTTGTTCAATTGGATCCTTCGCCATTTTTATTATTATTTCTTCAAATTTACACTTAATGGCACCATTTTTGAAGATTCCGTTGCGGAAATTTTAGGTTGGTTCCGAAAAAATTCCGATATTTGAATTTATGAGTGTCCAAACGACACTTTTCGAAACAACAAAAACATGAAAAAGACCATTTGGTTTATTGTCAATCCAATTTCTGGAGTACGTCGCAAAGACGATATTCCTGGATTGATTCATGCCCATTTGGATCATGCACAATTCAACTACGAAATTCGTTACACCACACACAAAGGTCACGCGATTGAATTGGCATTGGAGGCTGTTCAACAACACATCGATGTCGTTTGTGCGGTAGGTGGAGACGGCTCCGTTCATGAAGTAGGTACAGCACTTATTGGATCTCAAACGCGTTTAGCTGTTTTGCCAATTGGTTCTGGAAATGGATTAGCGCGACACATGTTGATTCCGCGCGATGTGCGCAAAGCCATTGAATGCATCAATGAACTGAATGACATTCAAATGGATACGGTATTGGTGAACGACAAGCCCTTTCTTGGTGTTGGCGGTTATGGACTTGATGCTGTGATTGCGAAAAAATTCGACGAGGACAAAAAAAGAGGATTTCTGACCTATGTGAAACACGTATGTAAAGAGTTCTTTAAATACAATCCAATGAATATTTCCATCGACACAAACGGACAGGTAAAAAAGATGCCGGTTGTTTTGTGTACGATTGCCAATACTTCTGAATTCGGAAATGGATTCGTGGTATCTCCTAATTCCGATGCAACGGATGGAAAAATTGAATTGTTTATCCTAAAACCTTTCTCTGTTTGGGGAATCCCGAGAATTATCTACCAGTTTTTCACAAAACGATCCGATAAATCACAATATGCAGAGGTGATTTCGTTTGAAAAAGCGAAAATTTCCTTATCAAAAGGAATCGCTCATTACGATGGTGAACCCGTTGCTGTGAGAAAAGAATTAAACGTACAAGTCGTACCTAAAAGCCTACACATCCTCGTAGGAAAAAAATAAGATGCAAACATTTGAATTCGATTTAGAGTACCTCCTTTCAACATTGGAGACACTTGAACCTAGTACTGTTCCCGCTTGGGGTGGAATGTCCGCTCAACGAATGGTTGAACATTTATGCGACGCATTGTATATGTCCTGCGGACAAGGTGAGTTTAAACTGGAAGTTCCTGAGGATCGCATTGAAAAAATGCAACAATTCTTGGCCTCCGATAAACCAATGGCTCAAAATATCCAAGTTTCCTTCGCACCGGCTGATGCCGTATTGCGAAATGAAGACATGGAATTAGCACTCGATGAATTCGCCAATGCCTTTGTCGCTTATTGGGAACATTACGACGAAAATCCTTCGTTCACTGCACTTCATCCTTATTACGGTGAATTAGATTTCGAAAAATGGAATCAATTACACAGCAAACACTTTGCGCATCACTTTAAACAGTTCGGTTTAATTGACTAAGGTATTATTGTACGCCGCGTTGATTGGTGTATCTATGGGCACCATTACCTATTTGTTCAACCGACAAAATGGCCACAAAGCACTTTCCCAATGGTACTTAAGCGTCATGGCCTTTTTCGCACTCGCGTTTATGATTTTAAAATACTTAGTTTGATCCTCTTTTGGTAAATGGAATAAAACGAGGCGTTGTTGCTTGGTATTCTTTGTAGGCTGGGTATTTTCCAGCGGACAATTCTTCTGAGAAATCAGAACTTCCTTTGAAAAGAATGATAAGCAAGGCACATCCACCAATGGACCAATTGATCCATTGACCTGTCGCATTGACACTAAACAAGTAGAATACGACCCAAATCGTTTGCTCCATGGCATAGTTTGGATGACGGACAACTGACCAAAGCCCTGTAGAAACGAACCCTTTGCTGTATTCTCCAAGATCCTCTCCTGCTTTGATACGTCGATGTTTCTCCGTTTGAAAATCGTATTGCTGTTGATCCGCGATGTATTCAACGACAACACAAGAAACATAAATTAGGGCCAATAAATAGTCAATCCAATTTAACTGATGATTTACTCCATCTCCAAGGGATGTAAGAATAGGAAGGGTAAACAAGAAAATCAAGACACTTTGGTAACCACTGATGAAAAACAAATTGAAAATCATCCAAACGAATTTATTGTTAAAGCCAGGTCGACTGCGCAGCGCTTCCCAACGGTAATCTTCTTCACCTGCCCAGAATTTCCACTGATACGCTCCTCTTCGTGCAAAATTGTAGGTCAAACGAGCACCCCAAATGGTGACAAGAATGGACATCAAGACCATGCGCGGATCCATACCACCCATAATGGTCATGTGCCAAACGTAATAAATCGGAATGACACTCCATATTTTGTCCACTTGTGAATTATTTCTAGAGAGCTCCCCAACGATAAAGCAATAGGCGATGACTGCCCCAACGGAATACGTCATTTGATATAAAATCACATCTTGTGCATCATTCGGATTTAATCCAAAAGTGATACATATATACGGTACAACAATCACCGTAAAAATCAAAAGCAAAATGGTAATAAGCATGTTAGATAGGTTTAGTTAGTCAATTCATATCCTGCAACAGCAGCATTCACCGACATAAAGGTGGCGTGAGCGCTTGCCACTAATTCCTTTTCTTGGTTATATACTTCTGCTTGCATAAATATAAGTTTATTTCCTTTTTTCAGGCATTTAGAATAAGCAATTAAGTGATCAAATTGTTTAACCCCAGCTAAAAATTGCATGGAAAGCTCAACGGTGGATACGACTTTTTGGTCAACAGAAACAAGACTCAATGCACCAACACCAAGTGTTGCATCTAACAAACTTGCGATACATCCACCATGTGCGTGTAAGGGAGTTGCGAGGTGTTTTTCGGTAATTGCGAGGTGATATTGAACAACACCCGGTTCCGTAACTTCGAAGGTCATTCCAAGTAATTTTCCGTAGTGATTGTTCGCTATGTATGCATCAATTAAATTCACCTTTAACTTTTAGCGAAATGAATGTTATGTTGACTGAATGTTTTCATGGCTGCCGCATTGACATCAAAATACACCTGCGCATATTCGGCTGTCTTCACCCATACGCGCACCTTCACATGAATCCCTTGCTCGTTTATCTGATCCAATCCAATCACTGGTGGAGTTTTCGTTTGAATGCGAACGTCTTCCGACAACAATTTCTCGATGGTGTTTTTGACCTCATCAAATGAAGAATCATGTGTGAGGATAAAAGTCCATTCCACTCTTCTTAATTTCTCTCTCGTAAAATTGGTGATATTCCCATTGGCTAAAGGACCATTTGGAAAAATCACTACTTTGTTGTCCGCGGTCGTCAAATAGGTATTAAAAATTTGAATTTCACTCACTTTCCCCTGTTCACCTAGCGCCTTGATTTCGTCTCCTAGTTTGAATGGTTTTAAAACCAAAATCATGATTCCGCCCGCGAAATTGGAGAGTGTTCCAGAAAAAGCCATACCCACTGCGATTCCAGCCGCTCCAATCAAAGTTAAGAAAGAAGTCATTTGAATGCCTAACTGTGTGACAGCACTGATTCCCACCATGATTTTTAACGCCAATGACAAGAAACTGCTCAGGAATGAAATTAATCCCGCGTCGGTATCACTCTTACGCAACATGCGAACGATGAAACGGGTCAAAACACCTGTCAACCAAAATCCAGCTACAGCAATGACGATCGCCATCACCACATTTGTCAACAACTCGAACAAAACACCATTCAATTGGTGTGGTTTCATTCCGAAAAGATTTTCAATAAAATTCATGGTTTGTCAAAACTAATTTCAACAAAAATAGAAATACTTCTTGCAATTAGTCCTTTTGCATGGCATTATCCACCAAATCATCTTTTCTAGGTCCTTGAAATTCCAAAAATTCCATGCTTCATTAAGCTCAAAACAAGGATTGGATTGCTTATCTTCGCAGTATGAAGCACGAAGATTACATGCAGCGTTGTTTGGACCTCGCCTACCTCGGATCGAGTTGGGTGGCCCCTAATCCAATGGTTGGCTGTGTGATTGTCAAAGACGGTGTCATCATTGGAGAAGGATACCACGAACAATATGGTGAAGCACACGCGGAGGTGAATGCCATTCGTTCGATTCAAGACGAAAGTCAATTAGAAGGCGCTACTGTTTATGTCAACTTGGAACCTTGTGCGCATCAAGGGAAAACACCACCTTGTGCCGACTTATTGGTGCGTTCAAAAGTTGCAGCAGTCGTCATTGGATGCCGTGACTCAAATAAACTCGTTGCTGGAAAAGGAATTGAAAAATTGACACGCGCTGGAATTTCTGTAACAGAGGGCATACTGGAGGAAGCTTGTCGTTCTTTAAACAAACGCTTCTTTAATTTCCACGAAAAGGGACGTCCATACGTCATTTTGAAATGGGCACAAACCAAGGATGGTTATTTAGATCGCTTGCGAGCAGAAAATGAGAAAGGTGTCCATTGGATTTCCTGTGAGGAAACCAAAGCACTAGTGCACAAATGGCGCAGTCAAGAGCACGGGATTCTAGTGGGAAAACACACCGCAATGAACGATAATCCATCTTTAACTGTTCGCGATTTTTCTGGAAGAAATCCAATTCGGATTCTAATCGATTCTCAATTACAAGTTCAAGAGAACATCAACCTATATTCGGACGATGCACCGACAATTATTTTCAACCGCATCAAGGATGAGAAGAAAGACAACATCGAATGGGTGAAAATCAAAGAAACCTCGACGAAAGCAATTTTGGAGGAATTGTATAAACGTCAAATCACCTCCATCATGGTGGAAGGCGGCAGTCGAACACTGCAATATTTTATCATTGACAATGTGTGGGATGAAGCTTATGTGATTGTAGGCGATGTCTATTTCAATGAGGGAGTAAAAGCACCCATTTTAAATCGTGTACCAGCAAGATCACATGCATTTGGCACGGACACCATTTATTACTACAAACGTCGCTAATGGAACTACTTTTCGCTATTTTATTCTCAAGTTTCATTTTTGTCCTTTTTAAATTATTTCCACGCTTTGAAATCGATACGTTTCAGGCCATCGTCGTGAATTATTTCGTTGCCTTTCTGTGCGGATTTATTTTCTTTCCGTTCGAATTAAACAAACTTGTTTCCGTTGATGTGTTTTGGTTCCTGAATGCCATCAGTGCGAGCGTGCTTTTCATTGGGTTGTTTCTCATCATGGGAATCAGCTCACAGCGAAACGGACTTTCCAGCACCTCCGTTGCAGTCAAAATGAGCATGGCACTTTCGGTGCTTGGCATGATGATTAGTTACTCGGAAAACATCCAATGGATGAAAATTACCGGAATCATTTTGGCAATAACAGGAGTAATCAGCATGACCCTTCAATCGACAGATCAAAAAAATACGGTCTCTTCAGCATGGATGTTGCTGGTGCTATTCGTTGGAAGTGGCCTACTCGATTTTCTATTAAATTACATTCAACACCATGTTTTAGTAGAAAACGAAACCGCCTTTTTTACTGCCTTTGCATTCGGAATGGCCGGAGTGATTGGTGCAGTCATCGCGATCACTTTATGGCTACAAGGAAAACTAAAACCCTCCTTTCGAAATCTCCTTGCAGGTATATTATTGGGAATCCCTAATTATTTCTCCATTTACTTTTTAATGAAAGCATACGATGTGCTTTCATGGAGCGGAAGCAGCATTCTAGCGGTTATCAATGTGAGCATCGTAGTCATTGCTTCCATTATTGGACTCATTTTCTTCCAAGAAAAATGGAACAAACTCAAATTTTTCGGATTTATTTCCGCTCTAATTTCCATCTTGTTTTTATATCTTGCAGCATGAAACTGAAAGCACTGTCCATTTTATTGATGACCCTATTTTTCAACTTCACAAGTTGGACACAATCCAATTTTCAATTGGCCGTATTGAAGTACAATGGTGGAGGAGATTACTATGCGAATCCAACTGCTTTGCCAAATTTGATTCAATTCTGCAATCAAAATTTAGGGACAACCATTTCGAAAGAAGTTCCGTACGTTGAGGTCGGTAGTAAGGATATTTTCAGGTATCCATTTATTCACATGACGGGACATGGCAACGTTGTTTTTTCGAAATCAGAAGCAGAGAATTTGCGTAATTACCTCATGGCTGGTGGATTCTTGCACATTGATGACAATTACGGAATGGATGAATTTATCCGTGTTGAATTAAAGAAAATCTTTCCTTCAAGTGAATTGGTTGAACTTCCTAGTAATCACCCCGTTTACAATCAAAAATTTAAATTAAACGGCCTGCCAAAGATTCACGAACACGACGGAAAGCGTCCTCAAGCATTTGGTATTATCATCGATGGTAGACTTGTATGCCTCTACACTTACGAAACTGATTTAAGTGATGGATGGGAAGATCCTCAGGTTCATAATGATACACCGGAAAAAAGAAAGCAAGCTTTGCAAATGGGCGCGAATATAATCGCCTATGTATTCCTAAATTAAGCCTGATGAAACACCTCTTATTGTGCGCAATTCTGTCCGCTGTCAATTTCGCCCAAGGACAAATAGACCCATTTTTAGGAATCGTCCCATTGGATCAGTGTGATTTTAGCACACCGTGTTCTTACATTGATATCCCGAACACAAGCAACAATTTATGGCAACGCGCAGAATCCCAAAAATCCATTTTAAGTCATGTGGGACCTGTCATGATTACCGATAGTGTTCATCCTTATCCAAACGAAAACATCTCTTCATTTGAGATTCATTGGCCGGCTTGGAATCAATATCCATTGAGTTTATTGTTAAGCTTCCACCATTCCATGGACTCAGATAGCTTAATGGACGGAGGCATCATCGAGGTGTCACGCGACCATGGTGCCACTTGGATAAATGTTATTGAAGACCAGACGAATATGCTATTCCTGAGCAACGAGTTATACACATCAGCAGACACCTTATTCAATGGAGAGAAAGGTTTTTCAGGGACATTTGCCGATCGTTTTACGCAAATTGAATGGATCTGGGCATTCCCAATAAAAGACATGCCAGTTGACACGATGTATTATCGCTTTCGCTTTATCAGCGATTCCACTGATCACCAAAAAGAAGGATGGATGATTTCCGACCTTAGCTTTGCCTTCGTAGACCTAGGCTCTGGCATCAACGAATTACAAGCTTTCGATTTCTCTTTTAGCCCGAATCCGTCAAATGGAAACATTGAACTTTCTTGCCCGTTCGACATCGAAAGAGCTGTTTTAAGCGATTTAAATGGACTTATCATATCTGAGGAAACAACTGTCAATAAAAAAGCCCTGAATTACTCAGGGCTTTCAAAAGGAATATACTTTCTTCAGCTTTGTACTTCCGATGGAAGAAGGAGTCAAACAAAGCGCATTGTGATCAATTAATGCTGATGTCCGTCATGGTCATGTCCATCATGGCCTTCTGCTGCAGGCGCTTCAATGTTGACCATTTCAATTTCAAATACCAAATCTGAATAAGGTGGAATCGCACCCGGACGTCCATTTTTCCCATAAGCTTGAAAGTAAGGTATATAAATGGTGATTTTACCACCTTTACCAACCATGGCAATCCCTTCCTCAAATCCAGGAATCATTTTCTGGTCAATGTAATTGAAATCCAATGTTTGATTTCTGTCACGGGAAGAATCAAATTTCTTTCCATCAGCACGGAAGGTACCGATGTAGTGCAAAGAAACTTTAGATCCTTTCACTACACGGTCTTTCGAACCTTTATCCTGAATAACATATACCAATCCAGAAGGAGTCATTTTCGCTTTTTTATGCTGTTTTTTCACCTCTTGGTACATGAAATTCTTATACTCATCTTCAGACATCGCTTCAATTTTAGCGAAGGCCTCTTTTTGCTTGTTCAATTCAATTTGCTTGCCGATGTATACTTTATCGAACGCTTCTTGAGCATTCCAATTCTCAGCATCTTTACCAATACGAATGATTGTCACCGTCAGCATCTTATCCCCCATTTCAATCGCATCAACAACAGACTGACCCGTAACCACATGACCAAAAACAGAATGTTTACCATCTAACCATGGAGTAGCTTTGTGGGTAATAAAGAATTGACTTCCGTTTGTCCCCGGACCTGAATTTGCCATGGACAAAATTCCTGGTCCAACATGCTTTAAACTAGCATCAAACTCATCTGGAAATTTGTACCCCGGATCACCTGTTCCATTTCCCAGTGGACAACCACCTTGTATCATGAAATCTTTTATCACACGGTGAAAAGTCAATCCATCGAAATATGGTTTTGATATCACGACATTATCCACCTTGAAGTTTTTTCCTTCAGCTAATCCAACGAAATTCGCCACGGTCATTGGAGTCAATCTATATTCCAACTGACACAAAATTGTTCCTTTCGTTGTGTTAAAGGACGCATAAATTCCATCTGCTATTTCCATTTCTCCTTGCGCCAAGAACGTTGACAAGGACATCAAAACTAGACCTAAACTTAAAAATACCTTTCTCATCTTATTTCTCTATTGCTATTAATTCTACTTCGAATACAAGCGGCATGTATGCTTTAATCGTAGGCGATGGTGAGCTTGGTCCGTATGCCAATTCCTGAGGAATGTAAAAACGGTATTTAGAACCCACTTTCATGAGCTGAACTCCTTCCGTCCAACCTTTAATTACTTGATCTAATCCAAAAGTAATCGGCTCTCCACGATCTACAGAACTATCAAAAACAACTCCCTCTGGCGTTGTTCCATGGTAATGAACTTTTACTTTGGATGTTGCCGTTGGATGCTCTCCTTTCCCTTCTTTCAATACTTCATATTGCAATCCACTTGCCGTTACTTTAATTCCTGGTTTCTTCGCGTTTTTAGCTAAAAACTCTTCACCAATCTGCTTGTATGCTAAATTATTCTGCTCTTCTGCGGCTTGTGCTAATTGTTGTTTTTGTTGGAAGTACGAACTTAAAATAGCATTTCCGGGATCAGAGCACATAGGCGCACTTTTCATCATCGCATCTTGAAGACCTTTGATCAACATATTGATGTTCGCCTCACTGAAATCTTTGGTAATACTTGATCCAATGTTCATTCCAACTAAATAACTAACTGAATCTAATTTCGTTAGTTGAGAATCAACTTTAGTTATTGCAACATCTCGTTTATCTTCTTTAAAATTATAAGAAGAATTTACACCATTTATAATTGTCAGACTGCCCTTTTCCAGTTGGATTTTTCCCAGTTTTTCAATTATTGTCTGTCCAAGTAATAATGGCGCTTCTCCATTATGAACAATTGATGCTTCAATGTTGTAAAGCTTCAAGCCTCCAAATTCTACTTCCTTAATATTTATTTTTGTGCCTTCGCTAACATCCCCATTGGCAATGCTGTAATAAACTGATTCACCAATATCTTCCGGTTTTAAATAGCCATTTTTCAGCATAAACATTGCCTCTGTAAGAGAAATGGAAACATCTGAAGCGCCAGTATCAAAAATAAACTTCAATGGTAGGCCATTTATTTTACATGGCACATAATATACGCCATTTTCTTTTGTCATCTTAATGTTAATCTGTCCAAAAAAATCTGTCCAAAAAAACAACATAAACGTAAATGTAATAAACTTTAAATTCATTTTTTTTCTTTTTAATTACGGGTATCAATTCCCCAAAGCATTTTATTTCGAATTGTATCGAGGAAATTATTATCCTCAAATTTAACAACATTAATCATAAATTCAGCCTTTGTCACAATGACTTCTTCCCCTTGTTTGATTTGCTTCGACACTCCATCCAAGCTCAACAAATAACTTCGATCGCGACCTTCAACACTCAAGGAAATCGGCATGTGATCTGGCACAACAACTGGACGCACATTCAAATTATGCGGAGCAATTGGGGTGAGGATATGCACTTGACAACCAGGTGTTATGATGGGTCCACCGCAACTAAGACTATAAGCAGTTGAACCAGTTGGTGTAGCCACAATTAATCCATCCGCCCAATAGGAATTCAAGAATTTCTTATCCAAATACGCGTGTACGGTGACCATGGAGGAGGTATCTTTTTTCTGCAAAGTCAGTTCATTCAATGCGAAATTTTCTTCACCAAATAAATCATCCGCAGTCGATACACGCAAAAGTGAACGTCGTTGAAATTCAAATTGCTTATCTCTTACTTGTGCCAATTTATCATAAATATGATCCTTGGAAATATTGGAAAGGAATCCCAATCTTCCGGTATTAATTCCCATGATAGGCACGCCAGAATCACGGATGTATGAAACCGCTTTCAAAAAGGTCCCATCCCCTCCAAGGCTAATCAACAAATCAAAACCAGAATGAAAGTCTTTGTGATCTTGAAAAGTCTCATAACTGGTGGAAATTCCAGCTTTGGAAATCAATTGATCTTTCAAATCAGCTTCCAAAATAGCTTTCCACCCAAAATCTTCGATGTGCTTGATGACCTCTGTAAAAAAGGCACTTGTTTGCTTATTTATCTTTCTACCGTAGATTGCTACTCTCATGTTACAACTTTAAGTACTGCATTAATGTGTCGTATCTCCACTGCATATCTTCATCCCCGTGTCCATTTTGGAAAGACGCTTTCACATGGTAGTCATAACGTTCAAACGTACGAATGATGCTTGTTAGATCAATTTTATTGATCTTCACTGTCACGTCGATTTTTGTAGAATCTTGTTGCGTGGTCATAAAGACACTTAAAACGCGTGCATTATTGCTTTCAACAATTTGCGCAATTTGTGAAAGTGAATAATCACTTGCATTCATTTCCAAAACAAGAATCCCACCGCTTTCTTTGATGCTCCCTGTATTTGCGAGCATGGTCATGACGTGATACACGCTACAACATCCTAAATAATGCTCTTGGTCATCGAGAATCGGAACGACACTTAATTTAAATTCTGCCATTTTGGCTATGACATCGTACATGTGTGCTTGACCAAGCACATAGGGACGAGGTAAATGTTGAAACAATTGATCGAGGTTTTCCTCCAGATTTAAATGATCTAAGATGTCAGATTCCGAAACGAGTCCAACGAAATTCCCATTTTTCAATACGGGCAAATGTGACACCTTAAATTCCTCCATCCAATTCAAGGCTTTTTCACCTGAATCCGTGTGGATTAGAGGAGGTATTTCATCTGTTATTAAATCAATTGCTCTCATACGCGTCGCCAAAGTAGTAAAATCCTTTCAGAGTTCTTACTTTTGTGTGTCAAAATTTGTGCCATGACAAGACTGAGTGTGAATATTAATAAGATTGCCACGATTCGAAATGCTCGAGGTGGAAACATGCCAAATGTCGTTCAATTCGCCATCGATTGTGAGCGTTTTGGCGCACAAGGCATCACCGTTCACCCTCGTCCAGATGAACGCCACATCACTACCGAGGACACTTACGCCATCGCGAAAATTGTCAAAACGGAGTACAATATTGAAGGATACCCGGATGCGCGTTACATGAAGTTGATCAGCGATATCAAGCCAACACAAGCAACCCTCGTACCTGATGGTCCGGATGTGTTGACATCAAACGCAGGTTGGGACACGGAAAAACACCAAGCTTTTTTAAGCGAAACTCTTCAGGAGATTTCTTCCATAGGAGTCCGTACTTCTGTATTCATCGAACCAAACAAACACTGGATTGAATTAGCTAAAAAAGCAGGGGCTGACCGCATTGAATTGTATACGGGCCCATACGCAGAAGCATTTACAAAAGACCCAAATGCAGCAATCGCACATTATTTGGATGCGATTGACTTTGCCGTTTCGATTGGCTTAGAGATCAATGCAGGACATGATTTAAACCAAGAAAATGTGCGATTTTTCAAGCAAGCTGTTCGACAATTAGATGAAGTATCCATTGGACACGCACTGATTTCGGATGCACTTTATTTAGGCATCGAAAACACCATTCAGCGTTATTTATATCTGTTGAGAGATTGATTAAAGTTGATTGATTGTTCTGTGTGGATAAGGAATCTTGATCTTATACTCTCTGAATAAACGGTCGATTTCAAAGCGAATTTCCGACTTGTAATTATTAATATCCCAACTTTGATCTGCCCAAAAGATTAATTCAAGTTCCAAACCATTATCCCCAAAATTTGCCAAACGAACAATTACCGGATGGCTTTTCTTTACTTTTGGATGAGCCATTGCCGCTTGAATCAATAAACGTTTGATTTGTTCAATGTCCGAACCGAAATCCACGGTCACATTGATTGTAAATCGTGTCAATTCAGAACCATGACTCCAGTTTTCGATTTGCTCTTGTGTCAAACGTGTATTCGGAATAATGAGTACATTTCCTTCGCGCGTTTGAATTTGTGTGGTACGAACGCTTATTTTCAAAATCTTAGCGACAATAGCAGTAGAAGATTTTTGGTTTGTCTTTGTCGTTCCATAAATCTCAACAATATCCCCTACCCTAAGGTTTCCCTCCACCAACAAGACGACTCCGGCAATCATGTCTTTAAAGACATCTTGTAATCCAAGTCCAATTCCCACTAAAAGCCCAACGGAACTTGTCAGAATAATGACCAAGTCAATGTTTAGGAGTTGAAAACAAAATAAGATGGAAAATACGTAAATCACATATTTGGCAATTTGGATGTATACGTATTCAGAGGCTGGATCGTAGTCGGTATTTCGTTTGAATTTTCGTCCAATGTACAGTTTACTCAAATTGACTAAAATGCGTGCACCAAAAAACACGGAAACGATGATTAATACATCCGCGAAATCCATTTTAATTGAACCAAAATCAATGAATTTATAGGTGAGGAATTTCTTAAACGTGACATTGTAGTTGTTGAATTTAAAACTTAACACTGCAATGTAAATCGCTAAAAGATATACACTTTGACTCATCAACTTCAACCAAGCCAATTGTCTTCCCTCCACGTTGATGTGTGTTGTTTTGACATAGCGTTTGAGCAGTCGATGAACAATGCGACGTAGGATAGCTGCCACGAGAAAAATCAGCGACAGAAACACCAAATTCCAGAAGCAAATTTTGAATGGACCAATATGAAATAGCGTTGTACTTAGCATCGTTTATCTGGTTATTATCCTCCCTAGTTTTTCTGAAAATTCTTTACGCACCTTGGCATAAACCATTTGTTCGGACAATAGGAGCATCAAATCCTCCCCTTGAGGATTTTTATCCTTCAGTTCTTGTTGAAGCTGTTGGATGTGTTCTTCAATCTTTGTTAATTTAAAGTGGTAAATGGCATTCATGACCGCTTCGTACAAATTATCCACCTCTGATTTGGTGTAGATGTTATATTTCGTTGCCCAATTATGACTTAATTCTTGTTCATCGCTTTCGATATCACTCACAAAAGCTACGATATCTTGATTTTCCAAGCGTTTTAAATAGGATGTTGCCAGCAAGGTATCGTCAGCCACACCATCCATAAAAATGCCGTAAATTTCTTTCAATTTCGGATCTTCAAATCGCAACTCATCGCTTTCAACCTCTTGAATGATTAATTCGATTACGCTGGTCGTTTTATCTTCACTTCCAACTTCTTTGATGCACACTTCACGCGTGCCAT
This sequence comes from Crocinitomicaceae bacterium, assembly GCA_024643725.1. Lineage (GTDB taxonomy): Bacteria > Bacteroidota > Bacteroidia > Flavobacteriales_D > Crocinitomicaceae > UBA952. The sequence goes on from JAHEMJ010000015.1 coordinate 128,957, forward strand.
ATTTGACCATGAGTCGAATCAACTCTTGCTCATGGAGGATGGAGGTCTTTTTCTGTTCACCTTGCTGAATGGACCCAATCTGCGCACCTTCTAACAGATGCTCACTTTCCATCGGAACGGGAATATCATTCAACATTGGCTCTTGCAATTGCTTGGCCATTGTCGACTTACGCAAACGCATCAATTCGTTATTCACAATGGACTCGGAAATTTCAAATTGTCGGGCAATTTCCTGAATATAGACACTGCGGGTAATTTGATCAGGAATCAAGGATACAGAGTGAACAATTTCTTTGATTAATTCTGATTTTCGAATCGGATCATTGATGCCGTCAGCTAATAGAATCGATGCTTTAAAGGTGATGAAATCCTGTTTATGTTCCTTGATGTACTCTTCCAATTCGGTCGAGCTCTTGGACTTCGAAAAAGAATCTGGATCCTCACCATCAGGAAAAAGCACCACTTTTACATTCATTCCCTCCTCCAAAATCAAGTCTATTCCGCGAAAACTTGCTTTGATTCCAGCAGCATCACCATCGTACAAGATGGTCAAGTTCTTCGTGTAGCGTTTCACCAACTTCACCTGTTCTTTTGTCAACGAAGTCCCTGAGGAAGAAACGGTATGCTGCATACCTGCTTGGTGCATGCTAATTACATCTGTATATCCTTCACACAACAAACATTCATCATACTTCACAATATCACCTTTTGCAAAGTACAATCCATATAAAATTTCACTTTTGTTATAGATGACACTTTCCGGCGAATTGAAATATTTAGCGATTTTTTTATCCGCCATTAAGGTTCTCCCACCAAATCCTAGCACGCGACCAGAGACACTATGAATGGGAAAAATAACACGTCCTCTAAAAAAATCAAAGGAACGATCTTCCTTGGTTTTTACGAGTCCAACTCTTTCTAAATAATCTAATTTGTATCCTTTTTCCAGTGCTTTTTTGGTGAAATCATCGCCTTTATTGAGGCAGTATCCCAACTGAAAACGTTCAATGATATCTGGACGAAAACCTCGCTCTTCGAAATAGGAAAGTCCAATGGCTTTTCCCTCCTCTGTTTCATGCATGTTTTGTGCAAAGGTGTTTTTCGCAAATTCATTGATGATGTAGAAGCTTTCGCGCTCATTTAATTCGGCTAATTCCTCTGCTGTTGGCTGTGCCGCTTCTGGAATTTGAACGCCATATCGATCCGCTAACCAGCGCAGTGCTTCTGGATAGGAAAAATGTTCTTTTTCCATGAGGAAAGAAACCACTGTCCCACCTTTACCGGTGGAAAAACACTTGAAGATTTGCTTCGCAGGTGAAACGACAAATGAAGGTGTTTTTTCATCCGTAAAAGGACTTAGTCCTTTTAAGTTGGATCCCGCTCGTTTTAATTGCACATAATCCCCAATCACCTCCTCGATGCGAGAAGCTTGCATGATTTCATCGATGATATGTGGTGGAATTTTACTCACTATCCGGGTAACCGTAGTCTTTTTCTTGTTTGTTTTTTCCGTTGGCATCATAGGTCGTCCAAACACCAACCATTTTATCGTTTTTGTATTCACCATGATAGTGAATGCGTCCATTTGGATGTTTCACCACCGAATATCCTTCCCTCTTACCGTGTGCGTAAAACGTAAACGAGAGCATGTTTCCTTTTTCAGAGTAAAAGGTCCACTTCCCTTCTCGATCTCCCTTCACATCGACATTTCCTTCAAACTTCACTTGTTTTTTACCGGGATACCATTCAGTGAACTTTCCATCCTTGATTTCATAAAGGACTTCTTCTTTTTTCGGTTGTTCTGATCTATCTGGTCCATCTGTTGAACAAGCGTTCAAAGTCAAGATGGCAATGCCAATAAAAAATAAAATTTTACTCATTATTTCTCTCTATTCATGGTGTAATGTACTAATCCTATTAACGCATGTTTTGCCTCGTTGTCGGGGAAGTCATTCAATAAAGTTAATGCTTCATTGGCAATTTCTTCCATTTTGGACGTCGCGTATTGGATTCCTCCATATTCGATGACCAGTTGAATCACGCGTTTAATTTTCGCTGTGACGTCGTATTCATTTTTCATGATGTACATCAGTTCCTTGCGAATTTCTTTGGACGAATGGTTCATCACATAAATCAAAGGAAGCGTCATTTTCTGCTCACGGATATCAATTCCCGTCGGTTTACCGATGTGTTCACCTGTTCCATAATCAAAGATGTCATCTTTAATTTGAAATGCCAATCCGATTAACTCGCCAAATTTTCGCATTTTTTCACGCTGCTCCATAGCTTGAACACTAATCGCTCCTGCTTCACAACACGTTGAAATAAGGGATGCTGTCTTTTTGCGAATCACCTCGAAATAGGTTTCCTCATCGATATTCAAGTCTCGTGCTTTTTCAATTTGCAGCAACTCACCTTCGCTCATTTCACGCACGGCGCGCGCAACAACTTCCAACAAGGCAAGGTTGTCTTTCTCGATGGAAAGTAAAAGAATACGCGAGAGCATGTAATCCCCCACAAGGACTGCAATTTTATTTTTCCAGAGCGCATTGACGGAAAAAAAGCCTCGGCGTTCGTTTGCATCATCCACAACATCGTCGTGTACCAGGGTTGCCGTATGGAGTAATTCAACAAGGGTTGTTGCATCGAAAGTCACTTGATTGATTTCACCAAGCATCTTCGCCGTCAAGAAAACGAACATGGGACGCATTTGCTTTCCTTTGCGCTTGACAATGTATTGCGTGACTTTGTCCAACAAAGCCACATCGGACTTCATCGAATCTTTAAAATAGGATTCAAATGCAGTCAATTCTGACTGTATTGGCGCCATGATGTCCTCTACCTTCTGCATAAGACAAATATACAGAATCCCTTAAGGTATTCGTGTGAGAATGTCGGGAAATTAACGCGAAAGGTGCATATTTCTTTCCGAATAGATTTTCGTAAAGAATGGGTCTTTCAAGTCTTTAATGAATCGAATCGCTTCGCCCGTTGATTTCATCTCTGGACCAAGTTCTTTTTTCACGTCAGGGAATTTCTCATAGGAGAATACTGGGATTTTAATCGCATATCCTTCTTTTCTCGGTTGGAAATTGAAATCCGTCACTTTCTTTTCACCCAACATCACTTTTGTGGCGTAATTCACGTACGGCTCATCGTATGCTTTCGCAATGAATGGTACGGTACGAGATGCACGTGGATTCGCTTCAATGACATACACTTTGTCATCTTTAATAGCAAACTGAATATTTAAAAGCCCAACTGTTTTTAACTCTACCGCAATCTTGCGCGTGATGTCCTCGATTTGTGTCATCACAAAATCACCCAGGTTGTAAGGTGGTAATACGGCATATGAATCTCCCGAGTGAATTCCAGCAGGTTCAATGTGTTGCATGATTCCAATGATGTAGACATTTTCCCCATCGCAAATGGCATCAGCTTCTGCTTCAATTGCTCCACCTAAAAAGTGATCCAATAAAATCTGATTGCTTCCCATTTCATTGATGATGTCAACAACGTGGTGTTCTAATTCTTCCTTATTGATGACAATTTTCATTTTTTGTCCACCCAATACATAAGAAGGACGAACCAACAATGGGAATCCAAGTTCATCGGACAATTCCAAGGCTTGTTCGGCACTTTCCACGACACCATATTGTGGGAAAGGAACATTGTTCGCCTCTAACAATTTGGAGAAACGTCCACGGTCTTCTGCCAAGTCCAATGCTTCATAGCTTGTTCCTAGAATTCGAATGCCATAACGTTGCAATTTCTCTGCTAATTTCAACGCTGTTTGTCCACCAAGCTGAACGATTACCCCTACTGGATTTTCGTGCATGATGATGTCGTAAATATGTTCCCAGAAAACAGGTTCGAAATACAATTTATCCGCTGTATCAAAATCCGTAGATACGGTTTCTGGATTACAGTTGATCATGATTGTTTCGTATCCACATTCTTTCGCGGCAAGTACACCATGAACACAAGAATAATCAAATTCAATTCCTTGTCCAATGCGATTCGGTCCTGATCCTAACACCACTACTTTCTTACGATCTGAAACGATGCTTTCGTTTTCAAATTCGAAAGTAGAATAGTAGTACGGAGTTTTAGCTTCAAATTCAGCCGCACAGGTGTCCACTAACTTGTACACGCGCTTGATACCCATTTCACTGCGTTTCGCATGGACTTCGGATTCCAAACAACGCAACAAATGCGCTATTTGTCTATCCGCGTACCCTTTTTGCTTCGCTTCAAATAGCAAGTCTTTTGGGATGCTTCCTAAATGATGTTTTTCAATTTGACGTTCTAACTTGATCAAATCTTCGATTTGTTTCAAGAACCAAATATCAATCTTCGTTTTCTCAACGATTTTCTTAAACGGAATACCCAATTTAATGGCATCATAGATATGGAACAAGCGATTCCAACTAGCGAACTCCAAGGAATGTAGGATTTCATCTTGGTTGGTTAATTCTTTTCCATCCGCGCCTAATCCATTTCGGTTAATCTCCAAAGACTGACAAGCCTTTTGAAGCGCTTCTTGGAAAGAGCGTCCGATACCCATCACCTCTCCTACCGACTTCATTTGAAGTCCAAGTTGGCGATTTGTCCCTGGGAATTTATTAAAGTTCCAACGTGGAATCTTTACAATCACGTAGTCCAATGTTGGCTCAAATAAAGCCGATGTTGTTTTCGTGATTTGGTTTTGCAATTCATCTAAATGGTAACCGATAGCCAATTTCGAAGCGATTTTTGCAATTGGATATCCAGTGGCTTTCGATGCCAAGGCTGAAGAGCGCGATACACGTGGATTGATTTCAATCGCAATAATGTCCTCTGCGTCATCCGGAGAAACAGCAAATTGAACGTTACATCCACCTGCGAAATTCCCGATAGAGCGCATCATTTTGATGGACATATCGCGCATTTTCTGGAAGGTTGTATCCGATAAGGTCATCGCAGGAGCAACCGTGATGGAGTCTCCTGTGTGAATTCCCATTGGATCGAAGTTCTCAATGGAACAGATAATGACAACGTTGTCATTTGCGTCGCGGAGCAACTCTAGTTCATATTCTTTCCAACCTAATAAAGCTTTGTCAATCATCACCTCATGAATAGGAGATAATTGTAATCCACGTTCAAGAAGGTTGTCAAATTCTTTTGGATCGTGCAAAATAGACGCTCCTGATCCACCAAGGGTATATGAAGGACGAATACACAGCGGGAATCCAAATTCCTGTGCAATTTCTTTTCCTTCCAAGAAGGATTTTGCTGTTTTTTGAGGAGCCATTGGCACATCAATTTCCAACATCAATTCACGAAAAGCCTCACGATTTTCAGTGATTTCGATTGCTGCGATGTCCACACCAATGAGTCGCACTCCATGTTTCTCCCAAATACCTAACTCATCACACTTGATACACAAGTTCAAGGCTGTTTGTCCACCCATTGTAGGAAGCACTGCGTCGATTTTATGATTTTTCAAAATCTCCACAATACTCTCTGGTTCAAGAGGCTGCAAATAAACGTTATCCGCCACAACTTTATCAGTCATGATTGTTGCTGGATTCGAGTTGATCAAAGTCACTTCGATTCCTTCTTCTCTCAATGAACGTGCTGCTTGTGATCCGGCGTAGTCAAACTCACAAGCTTGACCTATAACGATTGGACCGCTTCCGATAATCAGAACCGACTTGATGGATAAATCTTTTGGCATAGGGATTTCAATTTACTTTTCTTCGAAGCGGATGTTCGCTGCAAATTGAGCACAAATTTAATCCAAAACTATGAAGATGGGTATATTTTGACCAAGTGTTTTTTAACAAAATGCAATGAAATTGTTAATAGGTGCGTTTCAAGCGGAAACTCTGTCGATAAATTCCAAACTTAAGTGATTGAATGTATCTGCTTGTTCGAAATTGACGACGTGACCACAATTAGGAACAATACTCAAGTTTAGCTTTGGATTTTGCGCAACTAATTTCTTCACTGGTGTCAAAAAGAGATGATCTTCCTCCCCCATAATGAATAAGGTTGGTGTTTTGTCCGTTTGCTTTTCCAATTCAATTAAATACAAGGCCAAACGGGAAGTTAGTTTGAACCAGCGATTGAATTCTTTATGGACGATTTTACGCGCTTCTCCGATAAATAACTCGCGTGATGACGCGTGGTTTTTCTTCGGCATCATGATGCGTGCAAACAACTGATAGAGTCCCATTTGAGGAATAATGCGATTGAGAATGCGGCCCATTTTCAAAAGGAAACGCGATTTAAAATTCAAACGCGTAATAGCTCCTGCGAAAATCATCGATTTCACGAGTCCAGGTTCCATGATTTCAATTTGCTTAATGACGATCGATCCCATGGAAACTCCAACAAAATGTGCGCGTTCAATACCTTGCGCGTGCATCACTTCTATTACGTCTTGTGCGATTAATTTAAATGAATACCGTTTTTTCTTTGAATCGATTTGACTTTTCCCGTGTCCACGCAAGTCAATCAACAACAAATTGTATTTCTCAGAAAAGGTTTTGATTTGCTTATGCCAAATACTCGAACTACCTCCGGCGCCATGGATGAAGACCACCCACTCTTTACTATTGGCATTTTCGAGTTTTTTAGAATATAGCATGAGCAAATATAGGGAAAAGTGAACGAACCTATTCTTTAAATCAAATAAAACATAATGTTTACTCAAACTAAAAAATGGAATCTGCCACCCTTTTATTTACGTTTGCGCGTTTAAGTCTATATCACGCGAACTTCGCATTGCGCATTTAAACCAATTCCTTATGAAACGACTCTTGATTAACGCTCTTTTTTTGTGTTTTTGGCATTCAATTTCTGCACAACAAAGTGAATACACCTTGGATTTAAATCAAGCATCGGCCACACTTCTAGATGAAGGTGCATTTTTTGCACATTCTGACTCGTCAGGACTTCATCCTGGCTATGAAATTCCGAAGGGATCTGGTATTCATGCTATTTTTTCCGCTGGCTTTTGGATGGCTGGTTTAGACCAATGGGGACAGTTGTTTTTATCTGCTCAGCGACTAGCAGTACCGAATCAGAGTGATTTCTATAGCGGACCATACTCGATTTTTCATACCTATATGGATCCAAATTACGTTTCCAAATATTCAGATGCCATATGGACCGTTTCAAAAGCAGAAATTGACTTTCATCAACAGCATTTTCAAGATCTTGGATACGTCATTCCAAATTCGATATTAGACTGGCCAGGAAATGGCGATACCATTTTAGGAGTCGCAGCGCAATTAGCCCCTTTTATTGATTTAAACGGTGATTTGATTTACCAACCTCAATTTGGTGAATATCCCGATATCCGCGGCGACAAAGCGAGTTATGTTATTTACAATGACGATAGACCACACTTGAATACGAATGGGAATTCCATGAGAATCGAAGTTCACATCATGTTTTATCAATTTGCATCCACTGACTTTTTAAATGAAACCACCTTTATGAATATGCGCGTTTTCAATAGAGGCGCGCTTTTTTTCAACCAATTTAAATGTGGCTTTTTCATGGATGGTGACGTTGGTGGGTATGCCGATGATTACATTGGAAGTGACACAACGCGCAACCTCATGTACTTTTATAACTATGATAATACAGATGTGGAATACGGAACGAATCCACCTGCTATAGGCGCAATAAGTTTAAGTCACGACATTCAGAACATGACCTATTTCACAAGTACTTCTGCCTATCCATACAATGATCCTGGTCCAGCAATGGAATATTGGAATTTTTTGAATGGAACATGGGAGAATGGGGCTGGATTTTATTATGGTGGGCAAGGATATGGCGGGCCTGCCGGGTCAACAAACACGCCAACCAATTTCATGTTTAGTGGCAATCCATATACCAATCAAGGTTGGTCAGAAGTTAGTGCAAATAATCCTCCGGGGGATCGGCGAGGGATAATGACAATCGAAGATATTCAATTGAATTCTCACGCGGAAACGTGTTATGACATGGCAATCATCTACAACCGAAATGGCAACAACTTAGAAAATGTTCAAGGCCTACTTGAAGTAGCGGATTCCATTCGGCAATTCTACAACTTACAAGTAAACTATTACAATTGCAGTCAGGTCACGGCAAGTTATGACGAATTGAACCCAAATACGACCAAATCTATCATCGCATTTTACGATTTGCTCGGTCGTGCTTGTTCACCCGAAAAAGGCAAAATTCTATTCGTGCAATTTAGTGATGGTAGTATTGAAAAAAGAATGATTCTGGAATAAAAAAAGGGCTACCAATGGCAGCCCTTTTACATTCAAACAAGTTTGAACTTATTTATCTTTCACTTCTTCAAAATCAACATCAGTTACCTCATCATTTGGGTTACCTGCTGATTGATCTGCTCCTGCATCCCCAGCGTTACCGCCGTCTGCATTCGCTGCATTGTACATGTCTTGTGAAGCTGCTTGGAATACGTTATTCAATTTTTCCATTGCTGGCTCCAAGTTTTCCATGTTGCGGGCATCGAATTCTTTTTTCAATTCTGCCAACGCATCTTCGATTCCTTGTTTTTTGTCCGCTGGAATTTTATCTCCGTATTCTTTCATTTGACGTTCTGTTTGGAAGATCAATGAATCCGCTTTGTTCACCAATTCAACTTCCTCACGTTTTTTCTTGTCAGACTCTGCATTTGCTTCCGCTTCTGCTTTCATGCGTTGGATTTCCTCGTCAGACAATCCAGAAGAAGCTTCAATTTTAATGGATTGTTGCTTACCAGTTCCTTTGTCCTTCGCTGAAATATTCATGATTCCATTCGCATCGATGTCAAATGTCACCTCGATTTGAGGAACACCACGTTGCGCTGGTGGAATATCTGTCAATTGGAAACGACCCAATGTTTTGTTATCGTTCGCCATTGGACGCTCACCTTGTAACACGTGAATGTCTACAGATGGTTGATTGTCCGAAGCTGTTGAGAACACTTCTGATTTTTTCGTTGGAATCGTTGTGTTGGCGTCGATTAATTTCGTCATCACACCACCCATTGTTTCGATACCAAGAGATAACGGAATCACGTCAAGAAGAAGGACATCCTTCACCTCTCCCGTTAAAACTCCACCTTGAATCGCCGCTCCGACAGCAACAACCTCATCTGGATTCACTCCTTTAGAAGGTGCTTTTCCGAAGAAACGCTCCACTGCATCTTGAATCACAGGAATACGTGTTGATCCACCTACTAAAATTACTTCGTTGATGTCGCTTGGAGAAAGTCCAGCATTTTTCAAGGCTGAACGACATGGAGCGATGGTTCTTTCAACGATTTCAGAAATCAATTGCTCAAATTTCGCGCGTTGTAATGTGCGCACTAAGTGTTTTGGAACACCATCCACCGGCATAATGTACGGTAAGTTGATTTCCGTAGATGTCGTAGAAGACAATTCGATTTTCGCTTTCTCTGCAGCCTCTTTCAAACGTTGAAGAGCCATTGGATCTTTACGTAAGTCTAATCCTTCGTCGTTTTTAAATTCTTCTGCCAACCATGCGATGATTGCCTCATCTACATCGTCACCACCTAAGTGTGTATCACCATCTGTGGACAACACTTCGAAAACTCCGTCACCTAATTCAAGGACAGAAACGTCATGTGTTCCACCACCGAAGTCGAACACCACGATTTTTTGGTCAATTCCTTTTTTATCTAATCCGTAAGCTAATGCTGCTGCAGTTGGCTCGTTGATGATTCTTTTAATCGTTAATCCTGCGATTTCGCCCGCTTCCTTCGTTGCTTGACGTTGTGCATCATTAAAATAAGCCGGAACCGTTACAACAGCCTCCGTTACTTCTTGTCCAAGATAATCTTCTGCTGTTTTCTTCATTTTTTGAAGAATCATGGCTGAAATTTCTTGCGGCGAATACAAACGGTCATCGATTTTAACACGTGGCGTATTGTTGTCACCTTTTACCACTTGATATGGCACACGAGATACTTCTTTGCTCGACTCATCGAAGCTAGATCCCATGAATCGTTTGATAGAGTATATTGTTTTTGTTGGATTCGTGATGGCCTGACGTTTTGCTGGATCTCCAACTTTACGCTCTCCTCCTTCAACAAATGCAACCACAGACGGTGTTGTTCTTTTTCCTTCTGCATTTGAAATCACCACCGGCTCATTTCCTTCCATGACAGAAACACACGAGTTTGTTGTTCCTAAGTCAATTCCAATTATTTTTCCCATTCTTAAAAAATTTACTTTTTGATGCTTGACCTTTCTCAATTTATGTGCCATCCCTAGATTTCAGCGAACGAATGACAAAATGAAAGAAATCAGATTCAAACAATGTCGTTTTGTCATAATTCATGTCAAAACCCCTTGATTTCATCGCCAAAATATGATTTTCGTCAAGTTCTGCATTTTAGTAACATCAGTTACAATCCATCGTCACGAAATCCCTTACTTTTGTCGGAATAAAACAAGCAAGCGCATGAAGAAAGGATCCAAACTATACAGCATTTCACATTTGACGTGTCCGCAATGTCACGAAGGGAAATTCTTCGTTTCGACTGTTTATGATTTAAAGCATGTAGGTGATGTGCGCAATGAATGTGATGTGTGTCATTTGAAATATGAACGTGAACCTGGATTTTACTATGGCGCCATGTATGTTTCCTATGCCTTAGGCGTTGCCTTGTTTGTAACCATTTGGGCATCGTGTAACTTGTGGTTTCCCAGTTTCGGGGTTTGGACCCAAATTGGGTTAGTGGTTTTCTTTACGATTGTCCTTTCACCAGTACTCTTTGCATTATCAAAAATCATCTACGCGAATTTCTTCATTCATTACAAGAAAGATGCTAAGTCCAAAGGATAAACATTCCCTACTCGAAGCGCAACTAGGCTATGTCCTAGAACCAGCGTTACTTTCTGAAATGGCGCAATTGGCCAAAGTACGCGAAACAACAACGGATGAAATCATCGTTCATGTTGGAGATCGACTACAGTTAATCCCCATTGTAATCGAAGGATCCATTAAAGTTTCTCGGGAGAATGAACAGGGAGAAGAATTGTTGCTGTACTATATTGAAGGAGGTGATACCTGTGCCATGTCCCTGCAATGTTGCACGAAAAAAATCGACAGTCAAATCAAAGCTACTGCCATGGAACCATCGCTATTGCTGATGATTCCAGCGGAATACATGGAGATTTGGATGGACCAATACAAAAGTTGGAGAACCTACATTATAAGCAACTATCATACACGTATGATGGAACTCATGGAATCCATCGATGCGATTGCCTTTATGAATTTGGATCAGCGTCTATTGAAATACTTAAGAGATCAAGCAAAATTATTGGGTTCCTTAGAGATTTTACACACACATCAGCAAGTAGCGGATGACCTTCATTCCTCACGTGTTGTGATTTCCCGCTTATTGAAGCAATTGGAAATCAAAGGAGAAATCACTTTACATCGCAACAAGATTATCTTAAAGACGATTTAGTCTGATTAATCCAAATTTCGCTTACGGATAATTGTTATTTTTGGTCAACCTTATCAAAAATACCGTGATTACAATTGTTACTGGCATTCCACGTTCTGGAACCTCACTCATGATGCAGCTTTTCGAGGCAGCGAACACACCAATTTGTTCGGACACTATTCGTCAAGAGGACGAAAACAATCCGAAGGGATACTATGAATTGGAGGCCGTAAAAGGGATTGTTAAAAACAATTCCTTTCTTACAGAAGCAGAAGGCAAGGTGATTAAAATTGTAGCACCTCTCGTGAATTTCATTGATTTATCACTGACTTACCGTGTCGTTTTTATGCTGCGTGACCTGGATGAAGTCGTTCGATCACAAGAGAAGATGGTTGGCAAAGACCAGCAAGATCAAAAAGAGAAGTTCAAAACAATGTATGCATTGCACATAGAGAAAAGCAAACAGTTTTTAATGGCACATCACATTCCATTTATCGAAGTACAACACCGCGAATTAATCGCTTCTCCAGAAGTTATTTTACCAAAAATCATGGAATTCTGTGGCTGGACTGTTTCAATGGAAACATTATTGAATGTAGTCGACCCATCACTTTATCGAAACCGCGTATCCAAATAAATAAGATGTCAAAAAAGAAAGTACTCGTTATTGGTTGGGATGCAGCAGAGTGGAAAGTCATTATGCCATTAATCCAACAAGGAAAAATGCCCGCTTTTGCTAGGTTGATGTCTAGAGGAGTTCACGGAAAACTACAAACGCTGGACCCGCCTCTTTCACCGATGTTGTGGACAAGTATTGCGACGGGATTCCGAGCAGACAAACATGGCATTGGTGGATTTATAGAACCAACTCCTGACGGTGAGAATTTGCGTCCCGTTACCTCCACTTCACGCAAAGTCAAAGCGATTTGGAACATCCTCAACCAAGAGGGCTATAAAAGCAATGTCGTTGCCTGGTGGCCGAGTAATCCAGCTGAGCCAATTAACGGTGTGATGATTTCAAATTTGTATCAAATTGCGACGAAACCATTAGAAGAAGAATGGGAAATGCCCAATGGCACGGTTCATCCAAAGGAATTGGAAGAAACCATGAAGGACTTCCGCATTCACCCTCATCAAATCACCTTAAATCAGGCCTTGCCATTTATTCCTAATCTGAAGGAGAATATTGCACTTCGCTCGGATAAACGCACAACCAGTGTCATTAAAAACATGGCGAACGCTGGAACGATTCATAGTGCCAGTTGTCATTTACTAGAGAAAAGTGAATGGGATTTCATGGCCGTTTATCACGATGCGATTGATCACTTTTCGCATGTGGCTATGCGCTACTTTCCACCGAGAAGACCCGAGATTCCAGAGCAAGATTTTGAAGATTTTCAGCATGTTGTTGAAGCGGCCTACATTTTTCACGACCGTATGTTAGCGCGAATGATGAGTCTAATTGACGAAGAAAACACCACGGTTTTATTGATTTCAGACCATGGTTTTCACTGTGACCATCAACGTCCATTATACATTCCGAAAGAACCATCAGGTCCAGCGGTGGAACATAGTCCATACGGTGTTTTTGTCATGGCAGGCCCAGGAATAAAAAACAATGGAGCGCACATTTCTGGCGCGAGCGTTTTGGACATCACTCCTACCCTTTTGCATCACATGGATCTTCCCGTTGGTAAGGATATGGAAGGAAAGGTATTACACGCCTGCTTTGAACAAGTGAAAGAAGTTCAATGGATTGATTCTTGGGAAAACATTCCTGGTGAAAGTGGCATGCATGACGCCATCTTACGCGAAGATCCATGGGCAGCTCAAGAAGCCTTGCAGCAATTAGTTGATTTGGGTTACATCGATGCCCTGGACGACGATAAAATTCAACAGGTGGAGAAATCCAAACGGGAGAATGAATATTACATTGCACGAAACTTATTGAATGCGGGAAAATACCAAGAGGCTTTGGTCATCTTGGAACGCATCTATCAAGAAAGCAAAGTTCAGCGTTATGGACAACGCTTGGCATTTGTGTATTTATCCAAGCGACAGTACCGCAAAGCCATGGAGATTCTTGAGGACTTAAAAGAAGAGAATAAAAAATCAGAAAAACAGGAAGATGCCTACGATAAACTTGGCATGGAAGAGCCCATGTTTTTGGAATACTTGGAAGGATTAATCTTGTTGGCGATGAACAAACCTCATCTTGCCTTGTCCAAGTTATTAAAAATTCAAGAACGAAATCCTTACAATTATCAAGTAGCATTAAACATCGCACAGATTTTCCTTCAGCGCAAAAAATATGAATTAGCCGAAGCGCAGTTTATTCGCGCTTTGAATATTGATGATTCACCGGCACGTGCACATCACGGATTGGGTTTGAGTTTTTTAAGACGCGGAGAATTAAATGCCGCCATTGAAGAATTCCTAATAGCCATCGAATGTGATTTTTTCTTCCATAGAGCACATTATCACCTTGGGGAAGCATTGGTGAGGGAAGGTTTAACAGATGATGCCATCAAAGCTTTTGAAGTAAACTTGCGATTGGTACCAGGAAATGTAAAAGCACACAAATGGCTGCATAAACTGTATAGTGAAGAAAATAGAAACCTTGAAAAAGCGAACATTCATTTGGATTTTTTGAGAGAATCGTTAAAAGGCGAGCGAATCATCTTAACAGAGGCAATTGAACAAAACCAAGGGAAAGTACTTGACTTTATACAACGATTGGGAATTCCAACTTATGACGCTGAGAAGTATGGCGAACGGGCAAAAAACCTGCATTTGAATGCACAATGGTTAGACGAACTTAGCAACGAAGTCATTTTTATTCCGAGTCATTCCTTGTCCTTTTTACCTGATCATTTTCATTACAAATTAATCTACTTACAGACAGATGTAGATTTATCCGCGCGATTATTGGATCAGCGATTAAATGCGGTTCTATCCACAAAAAAAATGGAGACCATGGAATTAGAGCAAAGAAAAATCGAAGCGTGGATCGATAGTCAAGCGAAGTTACCTGTACTTTATTTGTCGCATGAATCACTCATCGAATATCCTGAAGAGCAATCCTTTATTCTTGATAACTTTTTGGGAAACAACTAAGAAATTAAATAAGTAAGAAAAAATCATTATTTTTATCCCAAATTGTTAACTATGAAAACACTTTCCTCTTCAAACAAATCGAGATTAAAACAATATTCAGCAGTTGCTGGAGCATTGGTAGCTCAAGGTAATGTGAATGCACAAGTTGTTGCCACAGATTTAAATCCAGATGTTGTTGTCGATTCTTTACATGCACCTTATGCATTGGACTTCAATAATGATGCAAATCCAGAATTAACCTTTTTTGTGCAACACGTAAACGGATCATCCTCAACACAAGGAGTTCAGTTTACTTATGATGGAGCTATTGCAGGAGTTCAAATGACCCCTGGAATGTCTTTGATTGGTGCAGCAGGAACAGGAAGTTCATCTTCTTCTTTTCAAATTTCAGCTTTAAACAGTGGTGACCCAATCTCTGCAGCTGGAAATTTTGGAACATCTTCATATGGTGCTTTGGGAGCTGACATTTTGGTGGACGCAGGTCCATTAGGTCAAATTCCAATTCAACAAGGGAATTTCTTAAATCAATCTCATAAATTTTTGGGTGGAAAATTAGTTGCTGGAGCAAACACATACTACGGATGGGTTGAGTTATCCGTGAACGCAAATGCTTCTCAAATCACCATTCATGGTTATGGATATCAATCAACTTCTAACGCTCAAATCTTAGCAGGTGAAGGAGCAAATTCAGGATTGGAAAATATTGCGCTTTCTGATAAAGTAACTATCATCGGAACCCCTGACCATGTTTCTATTAATGTAACTCCAGATGTCATTGGATCAAAAGTTTCTTTTGTATCTATGTCCGGACAAGAAGTTTCATCTTCCATTTTGACAGATGTGAACAATACCCTTTCGTTTGACAACTTAAGCACGGGAATTTACCAAGTGTTGGTTGAAACGAAAACAGAAAAAACGACACAACGCGTTTACGTAAAGTAAGCAACTTTAAATACTTTAAAAAAACAGCTTCGGCTGTTTTTTTTTGCTCAAAAATATCTGAATGATGAAAAATTTGTAAACTTTTTTGTGCGATTAAAAAAAATGAGTTTGAATCCGTAATATTGTTCGAATTTCTGAAAATGAGGTACTGTCTATTCCTATTGGTTTTGTTTCACATGTTTAGTGCCTTTGGTCAAGGTGCCAATTGTGGTTTAGCATCCAACGTTTCTCCCGGCACCTATACAGCCATGGCAATAACAGGAAGTGGTGCTTCACAACCAGGAGCTACTGGTTCTAATTGGTATCGATTTACACCAACAACAAACGGAAACCTTTCCATAAACTCTTGTGGCGGCGGTTCTGACACGCGACTTTGGATCTGGACAGGAAGTTGCGGGAATTTAACCTTGATTGGTGCGAACGATGATTTCAATGGTTGTATTTCAAGTGGAACGAATTCATTCGCTTCACGCGTTGATAACTTGATTCTAAGCGCCGGAAATACTTATTTTTTTGAGTGGGACAATGCGTGGTCAAGTACCGGATTTACTTGGAATTTTTCATACACAGCACTTCCAAACAATAATGATAGTGGAATCAGTTACCTGAAGAATCGGTTTACGAAAATCCCTATTTCACAAGCAAACTATGGTATACCGTTGGGCGCAACGATTAAAAATTACAGTGGGAACATCTTATCGAATGTCACTTTAACTGTTGAAATATATGAATTGCCTAATATAAATACCCCTGTCCAAACGCTTACTAGTACGCCAATAACTCTGGGGATTGGAGCTGAACAAGCTATCGTGAGTGGGACATGGCTTCCCAATTTATCCGTTTCGAAAAATTACATGTTAAAGTACATCAAAACACAAACTCAAGTGGATGGTGTTACTTCGAATGACGCATCCACTCAAAACCTCAGTATTGATTTTAATTCCTTTGCCCGAGACAATGATACCTACACAAATGCCTTTAACTGGTCCACAACCTCGGAATATTCGCAAGGTGTCATTTTTCCGCTAACCGGGAATGATGTCCTAACAGGAATTCAATTTTACACACCAAGCACTTCATCAACACAGGAATATTATGTTGAAGTGTTCCCTGTTTTGAATAATATCATTCAGACCAACCCAATTTACGTTTCCCAAAACATTCTCTCCACAGGAGCAGGCTGGCAAACGCATGTACTTTCAACCCCGCTTACTTTGACCAGTGGAATTTACTTGTTCTCCATTCATAAAACTGGTAATTTACCCTATCCAATTGGATGTGATGCATCGATTTTTTCGAATGGAAAGAACTATGTTCGAACGAATATTTCAGGTACGTGGAATACCATTGAATCGTACAGTGTCAATTACGCTTTTATGATTCGTCCAAAGTTAGGAGCGAGTCCATCTATTGATGTATCATATGTCAATCACCAATCTCCTGGGGCAGGATTATCAAAAGTTCACACAAGACAATCCGTCAACGGGAATAACCTAGTTTTGACTGCGTTTGGAAAAAATTCTGGGACGAACAATGCATACAATGTAACGATGACAGTTACAATTAAAAATCTGGCAACAAATAATACTATTTACACGGCAACAAGTGCAGGACACAACCTTATTGCTGGACAAATTGATACTTTTTCTGTTTCAAATTACACAATTCACTCACTCGGTAATTACTCCATTGAATATGTTTTTAACACGGTGAATGACCAAATTCCCTTGAACAATTCCTATCTGACTTATTTTTCCAGAACGAAGTCAGAACTTTCTCGTGTTGTCGGCAATTCTGGAACCATTGGAATCGGAAATAATTTGACGAGTGCTTATGACAATGGAATCATCGGACAAAATTTTACTTTGGGACAATCGGACTACTTGGATTCAGTAAAAATTAACCTTGGCGCGGGAACACCGTCCAATCAGCCTATTCGAGTGGACATTTATGCAACGGACGTGAACGGAGTCCCGACTGGTTCACCACTTATTTCCACTACAACATACACCAGCACAATTGCAAACAATATTTCTGGTGCAACCATACAATTACCGATCTCAGGAGGAACATATACTTTAAATCCGGGGACCTACTTTTTTGGCGTTACTGAAAATGCAGGAAACATCAAACTTCAAACATCATCCACTTATTTTGCTGCAAATTCGGCATTCATGAGATGGAATCAGAATCCAAACGGAGCAACAGCATGGACAGCAATTGAGAATTTTGGCTATCAAGTAGCCCTAGCAATTCAACCTATTTTTAAAACCTGCTTGCCGATTCAAGTCAGTTCCATTGTAACCAATGCAAGTTGTGGACAAAATAATGGTTCCGTTCAACTTACTGCAACAGGTGGAACTGGTTTATTCACTTTCAATTGGTCAAACAATAGCACGAACAATGGACTAATCAATAATTTAGGTCCAGGCAACTACAGCTGTCAACTTTACGATGCCAATTTTTGTCCATTGGCACAACAAAACGCCACCATTACCATGACATCCACTGCCGTAAATACGAGTGTCTCAACCCTCATCAATCCGATTTGTAACGGTGTTGCAAGCGGTTCTATAGGCATTTTTGCGAGCGGAGGAAATGGTCAATATTCTTATGCATGGACACCAAACATCGGAACTACAGCAAATGTCAATAATTTAAGTGCTGGGAGTTATTCCTGTCAAGTGACGGACGGACTTGGCTGTTCATCCACGCAACAAATCATCCTCAGCCAACCAACAGCCATAAATGTCCAATCAACATTGAATCCGATTTCATGTTTTGGAGGAAATAATGGGTCGATTATTCTTTCGCCAACGGGGGGGACAGCACCTTATCAATTCCAATGGACTAGCGGTTTAGGCAACACTAATTCCGTTTCAAATTTAAACGCAGGGGTCTATTCATGTCAAATTACGGATGGGAATGGTTGCTCACTCATTCAAAATGTGACCATTTCGAATCCCCCAGCCATTACCAGTACACTATTAAATGTTTCCAATGTTGCATGTTTCGGAACAAGCTCGGGTAGTGCGGCCATTTCAGCCGCTGGAGGAACAGGAAATCTTTCCTTTATTTGGAGTCCAAATTCCATTACTGGAGCTTCGATCAACAATGTTCCGGCTGGCACCTATTCTTGTACGATTAGCGATGCAAATGGTTGTCAGCACTCTACTTCCGTGAACATTACGCAACCAAGCGCCTTGAGTTCAGTCATTTCTTCCACGAATTCGGTAAGTTGTTTCGGAGGAACAAATGGTACCGCTCAAGTGATCGGCATGGGTGGAACAGCGCCCTATAGTTATTCGTGGAGTCCTTCTGGTGGAAACACTAACTTCGCAACCAATCTTTCTGCTGGGAACTATCAGTGTCAAGTGACTGATGCCAATGGCTGTTCAACAAATCAACTTGTTCAAATCACCTCACCTACTGCACTTTCCGTGGGCACCTCCTCTATTTCTCCTGCAACTTGTGGATTGAATAACGGTTCTGCGGTCGTTACAGCAACTGGTGGTGTTGGTCCATATCTTTACAATTGGACCCCAGCCGTTGGAACAACATCAAATCTCACCAATTTATTTGCGGGTTCATACCAAGTTCATGTGATCGATCAGCATGGTTGTTCAAGTTCACTTTATATTGGAATTAACACTATCTCTGGGCCTAGTGTTACGCTGGTGAGTCAAACACCTGTATCATGTTATAATGGCGCCAATGGTTCGGCATTAATTTCTGCCACAGGAGGCACAGGAACCTTAACCTATAATTGGTCTGGAAATCCAACTGGAAATGGCACAAATTTCATTAGTAATTTAACCGCCGCTCAATATACTTGTCAAGTCACCGATGTAAATGGCTGCGTTGGAACCATTGTTGTTCCCATCACACAACCAACAGCTGTTGGCGCTTCCATTTCATCAAACACTTCTGTCACATGTTATGGCTTGGCAACTGGCCAAATGAGTGTCACTGCGTATGGAGGAACTCCCGGTTATACCTACTCCTGGTCGCCAGTCGGTGGGAACACAAATCAATTAACCAATGTTCCAGCTGGAATTTACACCTGCCAAATTACGGATCAACATGGTTGTCAAGGTAGCATTTCGGGCGTGATTTCCCAGCCAAACAACATGCAACTTTTTGTGGACACAACGATTTCGCCAAGCTGCAGTTCGTCTACAAATGGAATGATCTCCGTGCATGCAACGGGAGGTAATGGCTTGTATTCGTATGTATGGTCTCCAAACAACAGCAATTCAAATACCCTCATTCAACTTCCAATGGGTAGCTACCTAGTGACGGCAACAGATATTCTTGGGTGTTCAGTTTCACAATCAATCATACTTCAAAGTCAGTCCAATCTACAAGTGCAAGGGAATTCTGTGCAAAATAATTGTTTTGGAAATGCAAATGGTCAAATCCATCTGTATCCAAGTAATGGTATCGCTCCTTACCAATTCAACTGGTCAAACTTGGCTACAACAAGCGTCATTAACGATTTGTCCGATGGAATCTATTCGTGCACGGTGAGTGATGCGTTGGGATGTACCACTGTCTACTTGGACACGATCACCGCACTATCCAACTTGACTGCGCAAACAACTGGAACAAACATCGTCTGTGACTCTACTTCCAATGGTTCGGTTCATGTAACCACTGCAAATGGATTTCCCCCATATTCATACGCTTGGAGTAATTCAACCGAAACAAGCAATACGCTGCAAACGTTGGGTCCTGGAATTTTTGAAGTCATTGTTACGGACGGACAAAATTGTCATGATACTATTTCTTTTCAAATCAACTTAAGCGACCTTCATGCGACCAGTCAAATCGTTTCTATTGCTTGTCCAGGGGGACAGAACGGAAACATTCATGTTTCTGCGCAAGGTGGACAAGTACCTTATCTTTATCAATGGTCCGGATTTTCTTGGAATGATTCCATCGTTTCGGGAATCGGTGCAGGGAATTATAGCTGTACAATTAGCGATCAAATGGGTTGTGCTTACACACTTCAAAACACCGTATATGAACCATTTCCATGGAACATAAATGCTGTTATTGAACCTGAAATTTTTGGTTTGGATGGATCCATTATGTTAGGCGTTTCTGGAGCAAATCCGCCATACAATTATAGTTGGAATAATGGCCAATCGGGCAATGTATTGTCACAAATTGCAGGAGGTACTTACATCGTAACAATAACGGATGCTCAAGGTTGTCAGTCCATAGATTCCCTTGTTGTCAATTCCCAACTGTCCATTTCCGAAATTTCATCAGGAAAATGGAACATTTACCCCAATCCGAATAATGGTCATTTTATTGTTCCTATTGAGTCCGGCTGCGAATTTTCGATTTTTGATTCTTACGGAAGAATCATTTCATTTGACATCAATGAAACGACTCAAAAAAACCCAGAAATTCAATTAATTCAAGCTGTTCCCGGCATTTATTACCTGCGCATTTCAGGTCAAAATTGGCGAAACGAAGTGCTTCGATTTGAAGTAATTGAGTAGGACAAGCCAAGTTCTCATAATGGAATTGCTAATTTTCACTAATTTAGGTTTCTCTAATCGAAATTTAAATGAAGCAACTCCTCGTTTGTTTTTTACTGATGCATCACATTGCATTCTCCCAAGTTGTTATCAACGAGGGATGCAACAAGAATTATTCTTCGTCCAGTGATGAGAACGGGGATGCCAGCGATTGGATCGAATTGTACAATGCTGGTTCAGCTTCTGTAAATTTAAATGGCTACGCACTTTCTGATAAATTGACGAATCCGAACATGTGGATTTTCCCAAATTTAACCATTCCTGCGGGTGGATTTCAACAGGTGTTTTGTAGTCAAAAAAATCGCTTCGGAACGGCACCATTTCAATTTGGACTTTCAGAGCAAAATTTTACTCCTCAAGTTGGATGGAGTCAACATCAACTCGTTACTCCATTCTATTGGGACGGACAATCGAATGTGGTGATCAATGTTTGCTCCTATAACAATACCGGTTATACCGAAAATTCGATTTTCAAACAAACGGCAACATCTTACATTTCAACCATCGGAAGCTTTATTGACGGTAGTCCTGCTGCATGTTCTGCCAATAACGCCTCGACCTATTTCCAACGTCCAAACATCAAACTAAACAATGTGATCATTGGAACTGGAACCATTCAAAACTCGAATACAGATTATCCGGCTCCCTTTGGAAATTGGTATTGGGGAGCAAGACACCAAATGCTCATTCGTGCAAGTGAATTGAGCGCCGCTGGATTGAGTGCAGGTATGATTCAATCCATTGGATTTGAGGTAGCAGGTACGAATGGTGAATTTTACACGTATGTTGATTTTCACATCAATTCAACACAAGTCACTGAATTAAGTGCCGAATTCCTTCCACTACAAGGAAATCTGTACCACACCAATTTTAAATTAGGCGGAGGAGGAGAAACCGTTTATCTATTCGACCCAACGCAGCAGATGGTGTCAAGCTTACATGTTGAATCACCAACCAAAGATATTTCCGTTGGATTAAGTCCGGATGCATCAACGACGGTAAAATGGATGCAAACTACTCCGGCATCATCCAACAATAGCAGTGTGATTTACTCGGATAGTTTGTCGAGACCTGTACTTTCGAAAATGTCGGGAATAAACAACAGTACGTTCTATCTAAAAATGTCGCACAGCAACACGGTGCCTTCAAAATTGGTGTATACAACCGATGGTTCCGAACCAACTTTTAGCTCTCAAGTTTATACCGATTCCATTTTAGTGTATCAAAAAAGTGTGTTTCGTGCGAAGGTATTTCCATTAAATGCTACGAGTGGATACTTACCAAGTCAACAAGCGATCGCGACATACATTTTCAATGTTAGTCATGACACTCCAATTCTGTTAGTCACCACCGATCAAACGAATTTATATGGCCCAACAGGGATCTTTGACAATTGGTCGAGTGATTGGGTGAAACCTGCTCATGCCGTTTATTTAAATGAAGGACTCGGACATCCCCTTGTTTTTGAGCGTCAAACAGCGATTCGCATGGACGGCGGTGCCGGAGGAAGTCGTTCGCAACCACAACATTCCTTCCGTTTGTCCTTCGATCATGGGGCATTGGGACAAGCACCAGTACATTTTCCATTGATTCCAGATCGTGCAGATCGCACCAAATACAGCGAGATTTATTTGAGAAACGGAAGTAATCAATTTTTAAATCTACCGTATAAAGACGCGAGTCAAGTACGCATGATGAGCGAAGGAACGAAGAATTACTATTCTGCATATCGTCCCGTTTCAGTATACATCAATGGATCCTACTTTGGACTGTACGAATTGCGCGAGAAATTCAATTCAGAATACTTCGAAATTCACGATGGTGCCAACAAAGATTCCATGGACTTATTGTCCCTCAGCTATTGGTACAACCTTGTTTTGCGCACTGTAGAGGGTGATGTGAGTCATTTTTGGGATTCCTACGCGAACTTCCTGACATTAAATCCACTTGCACCAAGTTACATGAGTGATGCAGATCAGATTATTGACCTGAAACATTACAGTGACTACATCATTGCGGAGTCGTGGATGGGTAACGTCGATTGGCCTGGAAACAACATTAAAATTTACCGATCGGATAAAACAAATTGGCGTTGGCGCTTTGGATTAATTGACTTAGAATTATCGATGCAACCCAACGGATGGACGAGCTGCACCGACAATCACATCAATTACATGTTAGGACAGAGCACCAATCTACCATACATCAATATTTGGTTAAAAAGTATTCAAAATACCGAATATAAAAATTACTTCATCAACCGTTTTGCCGATTTAATGAATACGAGTTATCAAACCGAAGTCTTATTAGCACGAGAAAATCAGTTTTTTGAGTCCATGGTGACCGAGATGCCAAACGAATTTGCACGTTGGGGAGATCCGAATAACATTGCTGGACAAATGCAAACCTTTGTTACGAATCATGAAGTCTTTCAAGAACAATTAAGTTGCAGAAATGAAGTTGTATTTGAGGACATCAAAACGGCCTTCAATCTGGTAAAAACAATTGATGTGAGCTTAGATGTATTTCCTGAAAACGGTGGTGAGATTGCTTTGAATACCATTCAACCTGCTATCTATCCATGGACAGGTACTTATTTCGATGGTGTTCCTGTGAACATGGTTGCGCTAGCAAAACCAGGCTATGCCTTCTCCCACTGGTTACCAACGGCTTTTATTAACGATACGCTTCAAGATTCATTGTCAACGAATATTACTGCTCCAACTGGATTTTTTACCGCCATTTTCAAGTTAATTCCACTTCCTCCAGATGGACCGGATATTCATTTCACCGTGGCACCGAATCCATCCAACGGAACATTCGTTTTAACGCACGACAACAAAACACAAGCAACGGGATGCACGTATGAGATTTATGATTTGAGTGGACGAAAAGTCAGTGCAGGCACGGTAAATCACACAGCACTTGAAACGTCAATTACGATTCCAGATGTTCGTTCATCGGTGTATATTCTTCGCGTGAACAAGAATAATGAAGCTTTGACGAATTTTAAGTTGATTAAGTATTAGACTTAAATCCTTGAAACAATTCTTCCGCCGCTTGATAGGCCAAGATTTCACCGGATTTCACCTTGGACTCCATTTCGTGGTATTTCGCTAGCCAATCTTCATTTGCGAAAAAGTCGCTTTGTAACAAGGCACGAAGCATTTCCTCCAAGACCTCTACTTCTTGGCGCATTCTATTTTCGTTGATCCAACCGGAATGTTCCATGGCCTGAAAAAAAGATTGCAAGTTGGACCAAATGTCCTCGAATCCTTCTTTTGTCATGCTACTCGCCGTATGGACTTGAGTAATCCAGTCGTTTTCTTTTGGCGGAAATAAATGTAAGGCATTTGCGTATTCTCTTCTTGCCCACTGCGCCTTTTGAACGTTTTCACCATCGGCTTTTGTGATGATCATTCCATCCGCCATTTCCATGATACCACGCTTCATTCCTTGAAGCTCATCTCCCGCACCAGCAAGCATGAGTAAGAGAAAGAAATCAACCATCGAATGAACGATTGTTTCTGATTGTCCTACACCAACCGTTTCCACAAAAATGACTTCGTATCCTGCCGCTTCACATAAAATAATGGCTTCGCGTGTGTGTCGCGCCACACCACCTAAGGTGCTATCAGAAGCCGTAGGACGAATAAACACATTATCCAATTTCGACAAGGTTTCCATGCGTGTTTTATCGCCCAAAATACTTCCGCCTGAAACGTTGGAAGATGGATCAATCGCTAAGATGGCTAATTTGCTTTTATCTGTTAAGATGTGATTCCCAAAGGCTTCGATGAAGGTACTCTTCCCTACTCCCGGAACGCCAGTAATCCCAATGCGCCATGCCTTTTTACCAAGTCCAAGGCATAATTGCAACAATTTATTGGCTTCTGAACGGTCTTCCGGACGCTTGCTCTCTACCAAAGTAATCGCAGCACTCAACGCTGTCCTATCTCCCGCACAAATGCGTTCAAATAAATGTCCTGCATTGCGTTCACTAAGACGCGACTTCCGCTCTTGAAACCAATCGTTTAATTGTTGATCATTCGGCATCGAGCATTGATTTCAAGGCTTGAAAAGCCGCTTGAATATTCGCGTGTATTTCAGAAATACGAGCCTCCATCATGTAACATGGTGCTGTAATGAGTTTGTTTTCTTGATCGATGTGAACGGATCCCAAAGAGCAATCAGCGGTTTCCGCTCCGGTTTGTTGCAATCCGGCTTCAAATCCAGCAATTTCATAAGGTGACGCCGCATGTTTAGAGCCAATTGTCATGGAAGCGTGTATCGCTGATCCTTCAAACGCTTTTGCGAGTACAATCGGACTAACGCACAAGGCAACGATCGGTTTTCCAATATTCACAAGGTTCACGAGGAGTAACTTCACATCGGGACGAATGGAAGCATTTGGACCGTCGAACGCCCACGTTGTAAAGTTTTTAGCACTTCCGAATCCACCAGGAATGACAAGTGCATCTAAATCTGCTGGAACCACTTCTTGAATGGCTGTCATGTTTCCACGTGCAATTCGTGCTGCCTCCACCATCATGTTTCTTGATTCAGTCATTTCCTCACCATTCAAGTGATTCACAACATGGTGTTGAGGAGCATCAATCCCTATGCAAACAGCTTCAGCGCCCATTCGGTCGATTTCCAACATCGCCAGAACTGCTTCTTGAATTTCCGCGCCGTCATACACGCCGCATCCAGAAAATAAAACGCCTATTTTCAACATGTTAAGTATGATTATTTGACTAATTTACGATATAATTCTTCATACATCGGAAGAATGCGAGCTAAACTAAATTCCTCTGAGCGCAATTTCGCTTGTTTTTTGAAAGCGGGATGATTTTCGGGCTTCAATAACTCAAGGGTGTTTTTCGCCATGTCATCGATGTCGCCAACATCAGAAAGATAACCCGAATATCCGTGTATGTTCACTTCCGGTATTCCACCTGTATTCGATGAAATAACGGGAACTCCAACCGCCATGGCTTCCAATGCTGCGAGTCCAAAACTTTCCGTTTCGGATGGCAACAAAAAGACATCTGCCATTTCAAGTACATGTGAGGTATCGCGCACCTTTCCCAGAAAAATAACTTGGTCACATAAATTCAATTCACGACAAAGACGTTCACAGTGGTAACGGTCCGGACCGTCGCCAACAAGGATTAATTTAGAAGGAAGTTCCGCATTTACTTTGGCAAAAACTCGTAGGACATCATCCACACGTTTAACCGGACGAAAATTAGAGATGTGACAAAGAATACGTTCTCCATCTCTGGCATATTTTTGACGCATGTAAACGGTATAATGCTCATCCTCGGCGTCTTCCACTACAAAATTTGGAATCACGTGAATGTCTCTAGTCACTTGAAAATGCGCATAAGTATCGTTTTTCAAACTTTCAGAAACGGTTGTAACTGCATCCGAGTGATTGATGCAAAAGGTAATGACCGGTTCAAAGGACGGATCCTTTCCAACAAGCGTTATGTCTGTGCCGTGTAACGTTGTCACAAAAGGAATTTCAATTCCTTGTGCTTTCAAAATCTGCTGTGCCATAAATGCCGCTGAGGCATGTGGAATCGCGTAATGTACATGTAAAATGTCCAATTTCTCATGCTTCACTACATCCACCATTTTACTCGCTAATTGCGTTTCGTAGGGTTGAAAATCAAACAGTGGGTAATCTGTTAACGATACCTCATGGTAAAAGATATTCTCACGGAAAGAACCCAATCGAACTGGTTGGGAATAGGTAATGAAATGAATTTCATGCCCTTTCGCCGCTAGTGCTTTTCCTAACTCCGTTGCTACAACCCCACTTCCACCATACGTTGGATAAAGTACTATGCCTACTTTCATGAATTATTTTGTTAATGGTATAAATAAAGTAACGCGGTAAATTACTGGCAAGATGCGAACGATTTGTCCAGCTTGATTTTTCATTTTAAACGCATATGAACTTCTAAATGGACTATTTTGTGCATTGATCAAATCGTAAAACAAAGCCAGGTTTAAATTGACTTTCGGTCCTAATTTCAGATAAAATCCACCACCTACGAATAAGGTTGGAGCCCATTTTTTAGGCTGTGTTTGAAACGTGGTGAAATTATACGGGCTATGCAGCATCTGAAATTCCGTACCGACAAAAATCTTATCCTGAAAGCGCAAATGTGCGAATGCACCTCCGCCATAAATGGTGAAATGTGACTGCATCGCTAGATAATTTGACCAAGATCGCTGTAAACGGAAAGATGGTCCTACGACCAAATTGTTCGGGAGTTTTGCTGCATATTTCAACTCACCACCAAAGGTACCTCCTAGATTAGATCCTCCGCCATAAGCCTCAATTCCCAACTCTGAACTTTCAATTTGTGCTTGACTTTGAACGGTGAAAAATCCAAAGATAATAAGCATGAATAACTGCTTCATAAATTTCTTTTTCACAAAGATAACTTGATTTAGGTCAGGATGTATGTTCTTCCTATCTTTGCAAAAACTTTCTTATGACAATCCTAGACGGTAAAGCAACAGCGGCACAAATTAGAGCAGAACTCGCTCAAGCAGTTCAACAACGCAAATTGGAAGGAAAAAAAATTCCACATTTAGCAGCTGTTCTTGTCGGGAATGACGGTGGATCTGTATCCTACGTGAATTCGAAAGTGAGTGCTTGTGACCAAATTGGATTCGAAAGCACATTAATTCGTTACGACGAATCTGTTCCAGAGGATATTTTATTGGACAAAGTGCGTCAGTTAAACGAGGATAAAAGCATCGATGGATTCATCGTTCAATTGCCACTACCTGCGCACATTGATGAATTGAAAGTGACTCAAGCAATCGACCCAAAAAAAGATGTCGATGGATTTCATCCGCGCAATTTAGGAAACATGATCCTCAATTTACCTGGATTTTTACCAGCGACTCCAGCTGGAATCATGGCACTCATCGAACGCAACAACATTCCAACAGAAGGAAAAAACTGCGTGATCATTGGACGCAGTAATATCGTTGGAACGCCACTTTCGATTATGTTAGGAAGAAACGCCAATCCGGGAAACTGTACGGTAACTTTGGCACACTCAAGAACTGAAAATTTAAAGGAGATTTGTTTAAACGCTGATATTTTAATTTCAGCCATCGGACAACCAAATTTCGTTACAGCTGACATGGTCAAACCAGGAGCGGTGATTATCGATGTTGGAACAACCCGCGTTGATGACGCTACACGCGAACGTGGATGGAGATTAGTGGGCGACGTAAAATTCGACGAAGTAGCTCCGAAATGCAGTTTTATCAGTCCTGTGCCCGGTGGAGTTGGTCCGATGACCATCGCATCCTTGATGATGAACACCTTGAAAGCTATGGAATTAAAAGGAAAATAATGGAGCAATTTGCCGTAAATGGAGAATTCATCGAACTGATGGGATTACTCAAAGCTTTAGGAATCGCCGAAACCGGTGGACACGCCAAACACATTGTTGATTCTGGCATCGTTTACCGAAATGGACAAATTGAAACCAGAAGACGCGCGAAACTGATCAAAGGAGATATTCTCCTCATCGAGGACCTGAAAGTGGAATTGATATAGAGAGGCAAAATCCTCGTTTCACCTCTCCAATCGATTTAGTTTATTTTAAGTAACGGAAATCTTGTCCAGCTTTTACCGTTTTCAGCGTTTCATAAATGAGGCGAATGCAGTTCTCTACATCTTCTTTTTGCACCATCTCTACCGTGGTATGCATGTATCGCAATGGCAAAGAAATCAGTGCACTCGTTACTCCTTCATTTGAATAAGCAAAGGCATCTGTGTCTGTTCCTGTGGAGCGTGAAACCGCAGCGCGTTGGAACGGAATTTTATTTTTCTGAGCAGCCGTGATGATTTGCTTCAAGAAGTTATTCTGAACTGCTGGACCATACGTTAACACCGGTCCATCACCCGATTTTTGATCTCCATTTTCGATTTTGTCAACCATCGGTGTCCCAGTATCGTGACACACATCGGTGATCAAAGCCAAATCCGGTTTAATGCGATGCGCCATCATTTCCGCTCCGCGTAATCCAATTTCTTCTTGAACCGAATTCACGACGTACAAGGTAAACGGCAATTTCGTTTTGGACTCCTTCAACATGCGCGCAACTTCGGCAATCATGAATCCACCCATGCGGTTATCTAAGGCTCTTCCAACATATTTGTTTTTATTCAGAATCATGAATTCATCTTCAAACGTTGCAACGCATCCAACGTGAACACCCAACGCTTCCACCTCATCTTTGGAATTACATCCGCAGTCCAAGAAAATGTTTTTCATGCTCGGCGTTTCTTCTTTTTGTTGACGCATGTGAATCGCAGGCCATCCAAAAACTGCTTTAACAATTCCTTTATCGGTATGAATATTCACGCGTTTGGAAGGTGCGATCATGTGATCGGAACCACCGTTACGTCGCAAATAAATGAATCCATCTTTGGTAATGTAATGCACAAACCAGGAAATTTCATCCGCATGTGCTTCGATCACCACTTTATAATCGTGTCCTGGATTGATGATGCCAGCGACGGAACCGTAGTTATCCGTGATGTAATCGTCCACGTATGGCTTGATGTAATCTAACCACATTTTTTGTCCAGCTGATTCAAAACCAGTTGGACTCGCATTGTTTAAATAATTTGCTAAGAATTTTTCCGATTTCGCTTGAATGATTTTTCCCATTTTCGTTATTTCATTAATGATACATTTCCTTTGATAATGTTTTGTGAACCCCCTAAACAATCCACATCTAAATAATAGTCAAATACGTCTGGATCCAATTTTTTTCCTTTGAATGTTCCATCCCAACCGATGGACTGATCCGTCGTTTCAAATACCAATTCTCCCCATCGATCAAAGATACGGAAGACAAATTTCTCTATCCAGATTCCTCGCACGTACAAGACATCGTTCTCTTGGTCACCATTCGGCGTAAAAGCATTTGGAACAAAGACATACGGTTCGTCGCAGACAATTTCATACACACGAACCAATGCCGTATCCGATTTCGTGCAAAGTCCATCTGTTGCTGTTAAGGTATAAATCATCGTTTCCAATGGTGAAACCATGGTTTGCAATGCGGCAGGATTCACGATGCCAAAGGTAGGACTCCATGAATAACTAGCGTTTGCCGGAACAATCCCCGTTAATTGCGTGGAACCGCCCGGCATGACAATGTTCGGATTGGCCGTTGCTAAAACAGATCCTTGATTAAAAGTCGATACATAAACAAACTGAGAATCAAGCACCACACATCCTTGCGGTGAAGTTGCTTGTAAATACACATATTGAGATCCCGGTAAAAGACATTGGGCGTTCGTTTGATTGTTCGGGTTTATCTGCACATTTGGACTCGTCCAAAAGTAACTAAAGGTACCTGAACCATTCGTTTG
The DNA here is from genome assembly GCA_024643725.1 of Crocinitomicaceae bacterium. Lineage (GTDB taxonomy): Bacteria > Bacteroidota > Bacteroidia > Flavobacteriales_D > Crocinitomicaceae > UBA952. The sequence goes on from JAHEMJ010000015.1 coordinate 159,468, forward strand.
CGCCTGCAGTTGCAATGGATTTGTAATGCAAATGGAATCCAAACATTGAATGGAAATGGATTCAGTGAAAATCGAAACATGTATGCTGTCCAACACACTACAGTAGCCATTATCCGCTTGGAAATAATACGTTTGATTTTGTGGATCAACCAGGTACAAATTTGGATTTTGAAGGTTCGTATTCAGGGTATCGCTAAAATCCGACGTATTCGACCAAAGGAAATTGTTTGCCGTACCTGAAATGGTTGGAACCAAGGTTGTATCAATGGATTGACACAAGAAAAGCGTATCCGGAAGACTCACTAACAAAGGTGCGGAAACTTGAATGGTCAACGAATAATTGTCCTGCCCCAAACAAATGCTATCGGAGATATTCAATTGAATTTGATAGGTCCCTGGATTGGTAAAAGTCACCGTTGGCGTGTAATTGATTGAGTCCACTGTTCCGTTGCCAAAGTCCCATAGAAAATCAGTTGTGAAAGTCGAACTATTATTCAGCGTTAGGACAAAAGGCGCACAACCAAGGGAATCACTGATGCTAAACATCGCTTGTAACGGCACATCGAATTCCAAGTAAACACTATCGATTTTTGAACAATATGCGTTGGCAACTTGAATGTAATACCAACCAGGTGCACTCACAACAATGGTCGAATCATTGGCCACATTCAACGGATTACTCAAATTCGGATTTTGTGACCATATGAACTGTGTCCCAGTACCATTATGGAAAGCAATTAATTCAAAAGGATTGGAACTACACAAACTAATCGTGTCTAAAACATTGATTTGTATCGAATCCAAAACGGTCACTTGAATCTGTGCGGTATCCGTTAACAAGCATACACTATCCGTCACAAATAAATTCACCATGTAGATACCGGGCTGTGTATACGTCACAACTGGATTGAACACCACACTCGTCGTATCTCCATTTCCAAAATCCCATAAATACGCATCTAGTTGCGTCGACGTATTCTGGAAATTAACGGTTAAATCTGTACATCCCGAGAGGTTATTCGTTGTAAAAGAAGCACTTGGGATTAACTGAAAATCGAACTTAAAGACCAAGTTATTGCAATTCGAGGAGTTATTCGAGGAGGACCAAGCACCAGATGAAGTGGGGAAATCACTGTGTGCTCCACATCCACCACAGACAGATTGATAGACAATCCCTTTTTTGTCAAAGCGAGAGGTTCCACCGTCGACATGTTCGTGGGAAAGCGGTCCACCAATGTACGATCCATACAGCAATCCAGAAAAATCGTTTTGCACAACCATGAGGTAGAAATCGAATCCGGTTGTGGTGGACTGAAACGCATTTGGTGATATTGGCATTCCGCTGATCGGAACGGATTGGAGAATGTTCGCTCCCCAACCAGAAACATACATGTTTCCACAGATATCCACGAGAAAAGCTGCCGGTGAAATGTTAATGGACGGACTCCCATTTCCTATAACCGTAGAAGCTAAATTCGTCGTAAGTGTTGGATTTAATTTCAAAATGAATTGACTACTTCCTGGATTGGAATATGGTGCATTGTTCACCGGAAAATTCCCACCGACGGATTGTCCCAACAAGAAAATTTGATTTAAACGATCGATTTCTACGAAGAACACTTGATCGTAGTTCGTGGCTCCAATGTAGGACGCTTTTTGAATGGCGGTCCCAGTTGGATTGAGTTTCACCACGAAACCATCCGTCTTCCCACCTTGAAAATTGGCTTGGTAAGCACCACTTGTTCCTGGGATATTATTCGAGCAGGTTCCACCCGCAAAAACGATGGCTCCGAGCGTATCTAGTTTGACGGAATAACATGCATCCGAGTTATTTCCTCCATAAAAAGAAGAAAATTGCAAACTCGTAAACGTGGAATTTAGTTTAAAAACCACCCCGTCTTGTCCCGCAGATTTCGTGGCTTGAAAGGCATTGAACACCGGGAAATTTGCTGAACGTGAGCAGCTCGCAATTAGGACATTGTTCATGGAGTCCAACATGATTTCACCACGGAATTGATCGCCATAATTCGTTGTTAAGGAGTCATATGCCGTGACAGAATTATACGGAAGCGCTGTTGAACGGTAATTTACTCCATCATTATCCGAGCCGCCAACATACGTTGAAGCCAATAAGTTTTGTCCATTCGATGAAATCTTCGAAACATAAATATCTGTTCCTTGATTCGAAAAATAAACACCGTTGTACAAGAAATTAGCACCCATAAATCCTCCACCGTGATTCGTTTGAAAAGCACCCGCCGTGGTAGGGAAATTTGTACTAGATGTCGCGCCAAAAACATAGATATTGTTCAGCGAATCGCAAATCAAACTATGAGCTGTTTCCGTTCCTTGGGTCATGTCCCCACCACCTAAAAAAGCGGACCAAAGCATGTTCGTTCCGGTTGGATTATATTTTGTCACAAATACATCCGTGATTCCATACGATCCAGCGATGGAAGTAAAATTTGGCGAAATATCGAAGGAATTGGCATTCGGAATCGGGAAGTTATTTCCATACACCATTCCGGCTGAATAAGCAGAACCGTCGTTTCCATAGGTTGCTGTCATGCCAAAATTATCTGAAATGGATCCATTGTACGTCGCAAAAACCAATACAGGATCGATGACCACTGGTATAGAAGCATCGTATTTACCTAACTCGTATCCGTAAATACCATTGTCCTCTTTGTATTTACAGACAATGTCAACCCGTTTTCCATTAACTTCTTGATACGCGAAAGGACGTTGTTCAATGACTTCACCAATTGCCGTTTTCAAAATGATATGACCATTGCGCAATTGTATGGATTTATATTCTCCGGCGTAGGTCCAGCGAATTTCCGATGGATTTCCACCTGGCTCTACGAAAAAGGAATATTTCAAGGCGTTTTTTTCACTTTCCCACTGTAAATGTATGTCGGAATAAAAATGTTGGTATTCCACTTTCTCAAAGGCATGCACATTGCTTGCCCATTTTGTCGAATCGTTTCCAAGAAAGTAATTGTAATAATGCGCTGAAGGATTTGAACGCGAATAAACTTTATCCACATTCGTTCCAAGGTATTTTACTTGTATTAAGGCATTTTTCACACTTGGATTTTCAATGTTTTCCAAATCCATATGTGCGCGATGGAGCTCAGACATGTCCTGTAATTGAAACAGCATGGAACTATCACCTAACCAAACTTTACCGCCTGAAATAGTGGACTGGTATTTAACGATGGACGGCCATTGTCCTTTGTTTTCAATGTAATGAATCGCGTTGTGTGCATGATCCTCCACAGGCATTTGCGCACGCACAGAAAATCCGCACAAGCAATACAAAAGAAGGAAGAGAAACGCTGTTTTCAAGGGCACTATTTTCACGCTAATTTAATCATTTCATGTCAGATTGAAATTAGGTGAACCGAATCCTTTCGGAAATCATTAAATTCGTCTTTCAAACTACGCGTATGTCAAGCTCAAACAACCGAATTTGTCGTTTATTTAACATTGAATTTCCGCTCATTCAAGCAGGAATGATCTGGTGTTCAGGCTGGGAGCTCGCTGCAGCAGTCTCCAATGCTGGCGGACTCGGAATTATCGGTTCTGGATCCATGTATCCCGAAATATTAGAGGAACACGTTCAAAAGTGTCAAGCTGCCACATCGAAGCCTTTTGCCGTGAATTTACCGATGTTATATCCGGACATCGACAAACACATTGAAACCATCATTAAATATAAAGTTCCCATCGTTTTCACTTCGGCCGGAAATCCAAAAACATGGACAAAGCACCTACAAGATCATGGAATTAAAGTCGTGCATGTCGTTTCCAGTGTCAAATTCGCATTGAAAGCACAGGAAGCAGGTGTTGACGCAATCGTAGCGGAAGGATTTGAAGCTGGTGGACACAACGGCCGGGATGAAACCACGACCTTTTGCCTGATTCCAATGGTGAAAGCAGCCATTTCCATTCCATTAATTGCCGCAGGTGGAATTGGGAGCGGACGTGGCATGCTCGCGGCGATGAACCTAGGTGCCGACGCCGTTCAAGTGGGAAGCCGCTTTGTGACATCTGTCGAAAGTAGTGCCCATGAGAATTTTAAACAATACATCATAAAGAGCGTGGAAGGTGATACCATGTTAACCTTAAAGGAACTTACGCCAGTTCGTTTATTGAAAAATCCATTTTACGAAGAATTGATGTCCGCCTATGAAGCGGGAGCGAATAAAGAAAAGTTGCTCGAAGTACTCGGACGTGGTCGTGCCAAAAAAGGCATGTTCATGGGCGATTTGGAAAATGGCGAATTAGAAATTGGACAAATTGCAGGATTGATTGATAAAATCCTTCCAGCAGCAGACATTGTACACGAAATGATGACAGAATTTAAGTCCGCCATCGAAGAACAAAAGCATTACCTATGATTCATTTTGAACGTTTTAAATTAGACAATGGCTTGACCGTCATTTTCCATAAAGAACCATCTACGCCAATGGCTGTCGTCAATCTATTGTACGATGTCGGAGCGAGGGATGAAAGCGAGGACAAAACCGGATTCGCACATTTATTTGAACATTTGATGTTCGGTGGATCAGTGAATATTCCAGATTTTGATGGACCCTTGCAAGCAGCTGGCGGAGAAAGCAATGCCTTTACGAGTAACGACATCACTAATTATTACGATGTCCTGCCAGCACACAACCTCGACACCGCTCTCTGGCTAGAAAGTGACCGCATGCTTTCACTTGCCTTTACGGATAAAAGTTTAGAAGTTCAACGAAACGTCGTGATTGAAGAATTCAAACAACGGTATTTAAATCAACCGTATGGCGACGTTTGGTTGGAATTACGTCCACTTGCCTACACCAAACATCCCTATAAATGGGCAACCATTGGGAAAGAAATAAGCCACATTGAACAAGCAAAGATGAGCGATGTGAAAGCGTTTTTCAAAAAACACTATCATCCCTCCAACTGCATTTTGTGCATCATTGGAAATTTCGAATTGGATTTCGTGAAAGAAAAAGTCACGCACTATTTTGGCTCCATTCCAAAAGCAAAAAAATCAGCGCGCATTCTTCCATTGGAACCCGCACAGGATCGCTTCAAGTCTAAAACGATTGTGCGCGATGTTCCCGCGGATGCTTTTTATTACGCTTTTAAAATGCCTGAACGAAAAAATCCAGGATACTACTTTGCGGATTTATTGAGTGACATCATGGGGCGAGAAAAAGTATCAAAAATGTACATCGAACTGATTAAAAAGCAAAAATTGGTTTCCGAAATCAATGCATATATCACTGGATCGATGGACGAAGGACTTTTTATCATCACTGGAAAACTGAACGAAGGCAAATCCTTCGCACAGCTTGATAAAGAAATTTGGCGCATTGTGGATTATTACAAAAATACCTTGATTTCGAAAAAAGAATTGGAACAAATCAAAATCAAGTTACGCACGGCTCGGGCTTTTCAGGACCAAGGATTATTGAATCGCGCGATGAATTTATCCTTCTTTGAATTATTGGGCGACGCAAACGGCATCAACCAAGAACAAGAAATCTACCAAGCAATTCAGGCGGAAGATTTGCGCACTTTCGCAAAGCATTTATTCGCTAAAAAGAATGCCGTATTGTTAAAAGTTAAAATGAAAAAAAATGCTTAATCGTCAAGTCGCACCTCCATTAACACCGATAAAATCCATCGATTTTTCCGTTCCTCAACACCTGACTATTGGCGCAAATGTTCCGCTTTATTGGAAAAACAACATTGCTAACGAGACGTCTAAAATCGAATTGCATTTCGATGCAGGAACCACCGTTGATCAGGCCTTAGTTGCTTCACTCACTGCTGGACTATTGATTTCAGGAACAGCGAAGAAATCTGCTGTACAAATCCAACATGCGCTTGATGCACTCGGTGCATATTACGATGTCAGCGTATCGCAGGAACAATCAATTGTGACGATATACGCATTAAACAGTTATTTATCAGCCGCTTTTTCAATTTTTCACGAAGCGATGAGCAATGCCATTTTCCCGGAAAAAGAACTTCAGGAAATTTGCAATGAACGACAAGAAAAATTGAAAGTTCAGTTGAAAAAAGTGAATGTCCTAGCCCAGCGAAAAGTACAACAGTCCTTATTTGAAGGAACACCGTACGCGAATGTCATTCAGTTTTCGGACTATGAAACGATCAAACGGAGCGACATTCAAGCATTCCACGCCGCACATTATTTGAAAGGATTAGCGAAGGTCTTTCTGGTGGGCGATATTTCCATGGAGGAAATGCACGTCATCCAGGACAAATGTGCTGATTTTGTCGGAATGAAACGAACGGTTCCAAAAAGTACTTTCGCACATAAGCCAAATGTCATCCACGAGGAAAAATCAGATGCCTTGCAATCCGCCGTTCGCATTGGAAAATTGCTTTTCAATAAAACCCATCCGGATTTCATTTCATTTTCTGTACTCAACACCATTTTAGGCGATTACTTTGGCAGTCGATTGATGAGTAATATCCGCGAGGACAAAGGCTACACGTATGGCATTGGATCTTACATCATAGAAAATGTGCAATTCGGATATTTCATCATCGCCACAGAAGTGGCCAAGGAAGTCCGCGAAGCAACCATACAAGAAGTAAAAAATGAACTACTTCGCTTGCAAGAAGAATTAGTTCCTGAAGAAGAATTGGAATTGGTCAGAAGTTACTTACTCGGACAATTGCTCAAAGCAGCAGATGGTCCATATGCCATGTTGGATTTATTCGCTGGAGTAGAATTGCACGATATGGATATTTCTTTTTACAATGCCTACATCCAAAAAGTGCAAGAAATTTCAGCGGAAGAAATCCGTGAAATGGCCCGTAAACACTTGGATTGGGAAAGTTTTTCGATAATCAGTGTTGGATAGCAACCTATTTCTTCCTTTTTCGTTATAATAAAACGGGTCCTTTCCCGTTGTTTTACTAATGTTTAGAGTCATTTACCTCCTTGTATTTCTGCTCATTTGGCAAAATTCGTTTGCATCACACGTGATGGGAGGTGAAATTCGCTATAAGAACATCGGTGGAAACAACTACCAATTTGAATTAATTTTTTACCGTGATTGCAATGGAGCGGATGTGAATCCAGTCTCTGAACAATTAAAAGTTTGGAACCATCCAAGTTTAAATTCAATCACCGTAAATTTTGTTTCACGTCAGGACATTTCGCCTACCTGCTCTCCCGTGACTGGTTCTCCAGGTCCACTATTATGTGGGACGGGAAGTAACGGCGGGAATGGTCTGGGAGCCGTTGAAAAAGTACTTTACCGAAGTGGGACCATCACCTTAACTGGTACTCCACCAGCAAACGGTTGGATTTTCACGTATGAGAATTTCTCCCGCAGCAATACCGTCTCCAACTTATTGAATCCCGCTAATTACGGAATTACCTTGTCAGCGAAAATCTACAAGTTGGACACGCCAGATGATTCTCCTGTATTCTTTCAAGATCCACACTTTGTAAGTTGCGCTGGTACTCCATACACCTTTAATGGAAATGCCATTGATCCAAATTTAGATTCTTTGGTTTTTTCGTTTGGAATTCCATACGACAACATTCAAGGGGCAAGTTACAATCCACCTGTCGATCCCATTCCAGTTCCTTTTGAAGTTGGATTTAGTGCAACGATTCCAACACCAAATCAAAGTTTAAATCCAGCCAATATTCCTTCTAGTTTAAATCCGGTATCCGGTGAACTATCCTTTACTTGTGTGAACATTGGCAATTATGTTGTGAAAATCTTGGTGAAGTCTTATCGTCAAGGTGTACTGATTTCCGAAGTTGAACGCGAAATGCAATTGATGGTCATGCCTTGTTCCGGAGGGAATAATGCACCGGTTATTTCCGCTCCATTTCCTGGGAACTCTTTTGAAACGACTGTCAATGCAGGAGATCTAGTTTCCTTCACACTACATGCGACAGATGCAGACCTACTGCAAGATGGGAGTCCACAAACCATGACGATGTCTGGGTCAGGACCAATGTACGGAACGAATTTCACTTCGAGTACAGGTTGTTCAATCGCGCCTTGTGCCACCTTGAATACATCGCTTCCTTTTAGTGCTGTTGGATCCATCAATACCGATTTCTCTTGGCAAACAACCTGCGACCACATTACCAACGCGCAGGGAAATGCTCAGGACCAAATGACCTATAATTTTGTCTTCCGGGTTCAAGACGATTATTGTCAAGTACCACAGGTTTCCTATGCGACCATCACGATTCACGTGTTGAATCCGGGAATCATCGAAGCTCCGGAAATCAATTGCATTCAAACCGCAAACACGGACGATTTAACCATATTCTGGACGCCCGTAACGAATGTGAACAATGCGTTTGTTTCATACCAAATTTTCTCTGTTCAAAATGGATTAATCGGAACAATTCCAGATATCACTGCCAATAGTTTTGTTGTTCCGGCGATTTACACGCACCATGAATTCTACCTCGCTGTTCAGTCCGGCTGTAACGGAGGAACCTTAAAATACAGCGATACCGTTTCAAATATTTTCTTGACGCTTGTTAATCCAAACAATGGAACGGCGGTTCTTAATTGGAACAGACCACGAACAACACCTCTGCCAACTTACAACGGATACTTTTACATTTACCGAGAATATCCAACGAACTTCTTTAACTTTTTAGACAGTGTTCCTTACAGTCAAACAAGTTACATTGACACGATTGATTTGTGTCATGAGTTTATTCGTTACCGTGTCAATCTAGCGACTACAACATGTAATTTTAATTCGAATCGACCAGGAGATAATTTAACGGATATGTTCACCCCGGACATGCCTGTGATTTATTCGGTCGGATATGATACGACGAGTTTTCTGATGAACATTCAATGGAATCAAAATGCGCAAAATGACACCTACGGTTACGTCATTTACACCTTCGATGCCAATGGATTCTTATATGAGTTAGATACGGTCTATGGAATTGGGACGACCAATTATGAATATTTGGTCAGCGCACCAGGACCATTCTCCTACTCCGTTGCGGCATTCGACTCGTGCTTTACGGTAGCGAATCCACCGACTTTCCAAACCTCAGCTAAAGCCCTAGTGCATACGAGTATTCTATCCAAATACAGCATTAATATGTGTGCGGAACAGGCCAAATTATCGTGGAGTTTGTATGGAGGAAGTGCCGTTGTGAAGTACAAAGTTTGGTCGAAGAACAACAATCAGTGGACATTGTTAGGAACGTGTACGGATACCACGTTTACGGCTCAATTGAACCGAGGACAATCCTATTGCATTTTTATTGAGGCGATTCTTGCAAACGGATACAGCGCCTTTTCGAATCCATGTTGTTTCCTAATGCCGATGCCAAGTCCACCAACCTTCCACTACTTTAAACTGGCAACAGTGAATGGAGAATTCATCGAATTGTATGATTACATCGATGGATCTGTCGGCATTACCGAGGTGATTTTTGAACGCAAAGACACACTCGGCGTGTTCCAAGAAATTGGACGTGCTCCTGTCGTGAATAATGTGGCAATGTTCGTCGACGAGGATGTAGATTTAACACGCCAAGCATGGGAATACCGAACCATGTACGTCGACAGCTGTGGAAATCCAGGTGCCTATGCCAACACCAACAAAACAATCTTTGCCACGGGAACGGCGGATCAATACAATATGATAAATACGATTCAATGGAATGCATACGAATTGTTTGATGGCGACGTCATGGAATACCACATTTACAGAAATACATACGGCACCTTTGAGCCAACACCTATGACCATTGTTCCAAATAACGTTTTAACGATTACAGACGATGTTTCCGCCTTGCGCAATAACGGAGAAGTGTGTTACCGCATTGAAGCGGTGGAGGGACTGAATAGTTATAATTTCAGCGAGACGAGTCGTTCAATCGATGTCTGCATTCCATATGACCCATTGGTTTTTGTTCCAAATGCCTTTACGCCAGATGGACTAAATCCAATCTTTTTACCTGTTGTTTCGAATGTAAATCCGAAAGACTATACGTTCAGCATCATTGATCGTTGGGGACAAATTGTATTCGAAACGAGCGATCCAACGGTTGGTTGGAATGGTAAAATCAGTACTTCAGGTTTAGATGCCAGCAACGATGTATTTTTATACCGCATTGAGATCATCACGCAGACAGGGGAAACCATCGTGAAAAGAGGATACGTGACTTTGATTCGATAAATGGATAAAGTATTAATCATTCAAACTGCATTTTTAGGAGACGTCATATTAGCCACGCCTCTGATTGAAAACATTCATGAACATTTCCCGAATGCGCAGATAGATTTTCTCCTGAAAAAAGGAAATGAGGCCTTGTTAAAAGAGCATCCTATTCTCCGAAAAACCTATGTTTTCGATAAGTCTCGAAAAAGAAAATCCATGATGGAATTGATTCGATCCATTCGAAAGGAACAGTACGATTTGGTCATTAACTTGCACAGATTTGCTTCCTCCGGCTTGATAACAACCTTATCTGGCGCCAAAGAAACACGAGGATTCACAAAGAATCCATTTTCATTTTTGTACAGCAAACGAGTTCCTCACGAACTCGGAAAGGGACAACATGAAGTGGATCGGAATTTATCCCTTATTTCAGACTTCGTTGAACATCCACAACGCAGACCACAATTATTCCCAAGTCAAGCAGACCTAGACTTCGTCTCCCAATGGAAAAACGAAGCATACTTTTGTTTAGCACCCGCATCTGTTTGGTTTACCAAACAAGCTCCTCCTGCTGTTTGGCAATATGTGATGGAAAAGTTCGATGAGGATGGTGTTCAGTTTTATTTATTAGGCGGTCCAGCAGACTATGATTTATGTGAAGGCATCAAATTGGTCAGTCAGCGAAATAACGTGCATAATTTAGCGGGAAAACTAAGCCTGATGCAATCAGCCGCTTTGATGAAGGATGCCAAACGGAATTTCGTCAACGATTCTGGTCCATTACACATCGCATCCGCAGGAAATGCTCCGGTAAGTGCCTTCTTTTGCTCTACGACTCCTGCATTCGGATTTGGACCCTTGTCGGATGATTCGAATGTAATTGAAGTAGAAAACTTAGCCTGTAAACCTTGCGGATTACACGGACACAAAGCTTGTCCAAAAGGACATTTTCAATGCGGAAATGGATTGGTTGAGGCGATGAATCAGTAGAGCAATGACAATTGTGCTCATTTGATACCGTTACGCTGAAGTTACTGCTGCGACAATACATCACCTAATCACCACCACACTTCCCGTTACCTGGAATTTATTCACATACCCAAGCTCCTTGTATTTTACTAAATACGAATACACACCATCTGGCGCATCGAAGCCAGCGAGGGATGCGTCCCAACCTTGTTTTGGATCCTGGCTGTAAAATACGAGTTCTCCCCAGCGGTCGTAGATGTACATTTCGTAGCTCGCCAATTTCATGTTTTCAGGGAAAACGGCCGTAAACTCATTGTTCAAACCATCACCATCGGGTGTGAAGGCATTCGGAATGAAGACCACAGGATCGTGTTCAACGACAATGACTTGCGAAGTGGTATCCATGCAACCGATTTGGTTACTGACTTGCAAGCTAACCAAGTAGGAACCTGCTTCTTCAGGGAAGGTATGTTCGGGCGAGAAAATACTGTCGTTGCTTGCTCCATCGCCAAAGTTCCAGTTAAAAAAGTAGGCATTCGAAGAGTTGTTGTCCATGATGGTACTTGGCATGTACAGTGGCAAAACAGAATATTGTGGCGTGAAATCAGCTACGGGATTGGCAAGAATCGTCAGGACTTGATTCACGACCTGTGGACAACGTAAACCAAGACTGGTATTTGTGATTCCAACTGAACTCGGAGTGAAGGTATAGTTTTGTGTGGCTTGGTTGTTGAAAGTGGGAGTCCAGATTCCGGTGATACCCTCGATGGAGACATCGGGAAAATTGAACACAGCATCCTCACACAAAGAATCTACGAAGTTAAAGCTTGGAGAAAGGGTTGGAATGATCGTCATCGTTTCATTCACGGACGATGCGCACGCACCAAGAACGGTGCTGATATCTGGACTAAACGTGTACGTCGCACTCAATTGATTATTGAATGCTGGAGTCCAAGTTCCCGAAATGCCATTGATACTTGTTGTTGGAAAAACAAACGATGTTCCCTCACACAAACTATTCAAAAGGGAAAAATTCGGAGTTATCGGTGGGACAATCACCACAGTGTGTTGTGTTGAAAAAAGGCAGGTCGCAGTGTTACTATTATCTGGCGTAAAGGTATATATTGCGCTGTTTTGGTTATCAAAAGCTGGCGACCATGTTCCCGAAATGGAATTCATGGAAATCATTGGGAACGTCAGTTGCCCATTCAAACAAATGGAATCGAGTAAACTAAAGGTTGGAATCGTTGATGGAATAATATTCACCGTATGTTGAGTCGGCGTGGGACAACCCAAGGCAGGAGAAGAAATCGTTGGTATGAAGGTGTAGGTTGTTGTGTTCTGGTTATCGAAAGCTGGAGACCATGTTCCGAAGGCGCCGGTTTGAGTGGACACAGGAAAAAGCAGGTTGTCATTCTGACACAAACTTGTAGCGAAATTGAAGAATGGCGTCGTCTGTGGGACGATCTGCACGGAAAGTTGCAAGGGTTGATTGCAGGTGGTGTCGTTCGGTAAAAAGTAATACGTTCCTGAACTTTGGTTATCGAAAGCCGGCGACCAAACTCCATCAACATTATTCAAGGAAACATTAGGCAAAGTATAGCTTGTTCCTTGACAAAACGGACCAACATTCCCGAAATTCGGATAGATAACAGTCGTGAGGGAAATTGTAGAATCATTCGACGTATTGTTTCCAAAATTACTCTCGGGATAAACACCTAACTGCGTCGCATTTTGGTTCACCACCATGCTCAAACTAAACGGACTCGCAATACTTGAAGGAATGTTTATCAATGTACTTAAACTCAAACTATCACCGATGAGAATATCATTCGGTAATAGAACAGTCGAAAGCAAAACACTATCATTGGCATAGACCGAAATAGGTGTTCCCGCTAGCAAGGTATCATTCGAATTGACATTGTACACCTTGTAATCCAAGGTCAAATCATGATTTTGACAAATGTCTTGGCCAGTTATATTGTCAAGTGAAATGGTGGCATCTGGAAGTTCAGATTGTATGGAGGTGATGATAGTTGAGAACAATACAGGCATGGCGGATCCTGCAGCTATCAGAAAACTATTATCACCAACATTTATATAGTTATCAATCCCATAGGTGTCGACATCCATTTGCCAGCTGGAGTTGCTATTAGTAAAACAATTGGTACTATTAAATGGATTATTAGGAGGGTTTTGAGCGTTACTCAAAGTTGAGTTATTTACTTTCAATGTTTGCCCTAATACAATAGTAGAATTACCTAAAAACGAAATCATCGTCATTTTCGCTCCTAGGGTATTTGTTACATTTAAATTATTGATTGGAAAATTTATTAAAGGGATTCCAGACCCATTTGAAGCAAAACGTAAGCCGTCATATATGTTGAGTTGTTTATTGGGAAGGTTTACATTTGAATAAACAATAATTATATTCCAACCAGCAAAGTAAATACCTGTATTGTAATAGTTCCCTTGATAAGGATTTAAGTCGAAATTCGATACCTGATAATTTCCGTTTCCCGTTGCTTGAACAAAGCTTGTTATATCTTTTACTGCCGAAAAATAAAAAGATGGAGTTGTAGCTGTTGGAAAAACATTTGCAATATTGATAAAATCGGGTGAAATGGTTGAACCGTTTAAGCTGATTGATGTTGCCATACCATTTGTTATTCCAGCCCAAATTAGATATGCACCTACAACGGTTTGATTTGAGGATAAGTTCAGCGAAGCAGAGGAATTAGTTAGCATTGTACCTAAAGGCGGTTGCGGACTTCCCCAAGCGTCAGTAGAATTATGAGTATTACCAATAATGGTATAATCGTAAGTTCCGTTAAATTGTTGAAACAGAGTGTGTGGTACGCTGTTTTGAGAAAAAACAAAATAAGTAAACAAGCAAAAGCAGATTGCAAATACAATATTTGATTTTTTATTCCTCCTCATTACATGAAAGTTAACAATTAATCCGATAAAAAGTTTGAAATCAGAAGTCTTAATAGAATATAAATTATAACACCACCATTTAAAAATTTAAATGATGGTGTTAGTGTTCATTCAAAATTATTTAATCATCATTCTTTTAGAAATAATTTCTTGTCCATTCTGATTTAGGCTATAAATAAACATCCCTTTACCAATTTCGGATGCAAGGATATCTACCTCACCTGAATTTCCTTCAAGAGTGTAATCTTTCACAAATGCACCGTTTAAATTAAAAATAGAAAGTGTCGCAGTCTCAACACCAGTAGCTAACTGAAAATGGATAGCAGTTCTATCAGAAAAAGGGTTTGGAACGTTTTGTTCGATAGAATAACCATTTACAGATGGTACATTTTGAATAATTTGTCCTCGCACTACATCATTTGCTTTATATTCATCCAAATCTTGTCGAACTGCTGTCAATTCCTCATTCAATTCCTTAACCGCTTCTGTGAGAATAGAAATCATACCAACATAGTTAATTGCTTTGAAGGAAAATTCAGAAACTACTTTACCATCATTATCAAAAACAGGTTTTGTAATGTCACGCGTAAGCTCTGGAAATACTTCTGCCATTTCTTGGGAAATGAAGCCATGTTGCGTTCCTTGCGGAAGATTTTGCCCATCCATCTTCTTGTATTGGTATGAAACAGGATGTAGCAAGTTGATTCTGTCTAAAATGTTAATTTCGGCAGCAATATTCTCTTTCATTTTAGCATCAGAAGGCATGTAAGTTCCTGTTGTGTAAACATCCCCGTCAAAATAACCGGCCCAAAGATTTGGTCCGGGAGAGGGTAACAATCCATAGATTGCTGCTCCAAATTGAGTAGTCGTGCTTGAAATTCCATAAACACCAATTGAGTTAGAAAATCCTTCAGCTTTTCCAAGAACCGCAATTGAAGTTTCTCCACCGCTTACACTTGATTCTAATCCTTTGGCAACATTCGTTTGGTGGGAGAGTCCAATTCTTATACCATAAGGATCAGTTACAGTCAATACTCCATCAGAAACAACCTCAAGTCCAGCTCGTCCGTTGAATGAAATACCAACTCTTGGGACTAATGGCGCAAATAATGAATTGTTTACACCAAAATAAGTGCTTCCTTGGGGTGTCATGGAGGCAACCAAATTACTTATTCCGCCAGTAAAACCATTTGCAACACGAAACTCCAAATTTCCTGCTGACGCTCCACCACTATGAATCCATTCAATTCTGGGATTACTTGGTGAATTATTAGTATATCCAGTCACTAATGCACGTCCATCATACTGAAATCGATTACCATAAAATGTTTGACCACCTTGTGTTACTTCCCCAAAACTTAACCATCTGTTTCCAGAACCGGTTCCAAAACCTGTTCCTGATTGAATTTGACTGGCATAACCTTGGTCAAATCGGAAAATTTCAGGACCTGCAAGTAAAGTGTTAGTTGGACTTGTAATTACTTGATTCTGCCCAAAAGCCAAACCACAGCCAAAAAGGCCGAAAAATAATAAATGTTTTTTCATTTTAAAAAAAATTAGTTAATGCTCTACTTTGATTTAAGGAGTGTTCGAGTCAAATTTTTCTCCTTTCTAATTGAATGAAAATGGATATTTCGCTCGAGTTACCTTCACAATCAAAGTATAATTCTCGTTAGTCAAATTAAATGAAAAATTTAGTAAGGATTTTTCTCTAGAATGGAAGCGGGAAATGGACTTATATAGGATTTACGCGTCAATACTAGACGTAGTCAAGAATGTTGAATTTTGTGATCGAAGAAATTTGGGTATAAATACCTATTAATTTAAGTACATATACTAATTCAAATTTTGGTTTTGAATCGCGATTTAAAAGAATTTTGGGGATTAAAAAGGTTGCGAATAGAAGTATCGCAGCAGTGCAACTGCAGCGGAGCGGGGCCTGTAAACCTTGCGGATTACACGGACACAAAGCTTGTCCAAAAGGACATTTTCAATGCGGAAATGGATTGGTTGAGGCGATGAACGCCTAATTCAATTGGAATAGCGGATCATTCAACTGTTCGATTTCCGTTCCATTTAATTCTAAATCACTGATTAATTGATCGGTTTTTGGGAAGGAAAACAAGTAAACAAGCATTACCGCAATGGCAATATACATGAACACGATGTTGCTGGATAACAAATATGCTACGATGCAAAATAGATTTGGTCCTTCCATGAGCGCATAACGAATGATTAATGCCGAACGATACGACTCTAATTTTTCTTTGAAGGTTGGTTTTTCTTTAGCCTTTTGAATTGCCGTTTTTGAGAGGAAATGTCCACCAATGAGTCCTCCCAAAACCATCATCGGTACGATGTAAGAAAATACATCGTTTGGATCATGTTCTCCATATTGAATCGGATTTTTGACATTCAGGTAAAAGGTAAGTCCTGCAAATGTAAATTGTCCTAAAAAAAGTGCCCAATAAGTCACTTTCATTGCGCGAAGGAATCCTCCGGATGTTTGAATAACTGTTGCCATAGTTTGTGAATTTTTAGTAAGTTTTGTGTGTTTTTACAGCACAAGATACTAATTCAGAAACACTTATCCAATTATTTTAAAATCTATAAATCTTCGGCAAATGTTAAAATGTATCCATCTGGATCCATCAAAGAAAACTCCGTTGCTCCGTAAAACGTTTTCTCAAGTCCTTTTAACAAAAAAACAGAGTCCTTGAACTGATCAAAAAGCTCCATCAATCCTTGAACTTGAATGTAAAATAACAGACTATGTTTCTCATTCACTTGAACTTCTGGAAGTTGATCACCTAGACTTTCCCAAGCCTGCAGCATGAGGGTTAACTCACCGCTTGAAATCATGCACCAATGAAATGGTTTCGTTTCCGGTACAGACATCTGAATGTCAAAGCCTAATTTTTGATAAAAATCTAAAGCCTTATCCATGTCTTTCACAAAGATGTTCGGCGAAAGTGAAGTGAATTTAATCATACCCCAAATTGACGTAAATGATGATCGATGTGCTTATACAGTAGGTTATTCCACTCAATTGCGGTTAATTTCCCCAAAGTCAAGGATGATTTTGCACTTAATCCATCTGGGCCCAACTCTTGAATTTTCTGAACATAAGCGATTAAGTTCTGTTTCTCCGTTTCGATGTCAAAGTCTTGATTCAGGCGAATAAAGGTTGGACCAGTAGGCAAATTTGGTTTATACGGTGCTTCATTCACCATCGATTGTTTGAAGAAGGTTTTCAGCAACCATTTCATGAACATGCCGGGCTTATCGGTATTTTCTCCGAGCACTTGTTGATATGCCACACAGCAATGTGAGAGCATTTGTCCAGCATTCATCTTTCCCCATAATGCCGGTGTTTCATTTGTCAACGCGGAAATTCTTGCCGCAAGGGAATCTGTTGTTTCCTGTAAATAAATGGAAGGTAAAGCCATAAAAATAGAGGGATTAAAAAAGGCCATCCGAGGATGGCCTTCATTCATTATGCTAAAACTTCTTTGACCAAGTCAGCGGCTTCTTGTAGTTGCACAGCTGAATGGACATTCAGTCCTGATTCGTCGATTAATCGTTTCGCTTCAACAGCGTTTGTTCCTTGTAAACGAACAATAATTGGAACTGGAATTTCACCGATGTTTTTGTACGCATCTACGATACCTTGTGCCACGCGGTCACAACGTACAATTCCACCAAAGATGTTAATCAAAATTGCTTTTACGTTTGGATCTTTCAAGATGATGTGGAACGCTTTCTCTACGCGCTCTGCATTTGCCGTTCCTCCTACGTCCAAAAAGTTCGCTGGATTACCACCTGAAAGTTTGATGATGTCCATCGTTGCCATCGCAAGTCCAGCACCATTCACCATACATCCAACGTTTCCGTCTAATTTCACAAAGTTCAATCCTGCCTCGTCCGCTTCCACTTCCGTTGGATCTTCTTCTGTTTTGTCGCGCATTGCTGCGTAATCTGGGTGACGGAACAATCCGTTTCCATCCAAGGTTACTTTTGCATCAACTGCAATGATTTTATTGTCTGATGTCTTGAACAATGGATTAATTTCAAACATAGATGCATCGATGCCTTCGTACGCATTGTACAATGCTGGTACGAATTTGCACATTTGTTTAAATGCTTCACCTGAAAGTCCAAGGTTGAACGCAATTTTACGCACTTGGAATCCTTGAAGTCCAACACGTGGATCAACGAATTCTTTGTGTAATTTCTCTGGTGTGTGCTCCGCAACGTGCTCGATGTCCATTCCACCTTCCGTTGAATAGATGATCACATTTCTTCCTTTTTCACGGTCTAATAATACAGACATGTAAAATTCTTGCGGTTCTGACTCACCTGGATAGTATACATCTTGTGCGATTAACACTTGATTTACTTTTTTACCTTTTCCATTTGTTTGAAGAGTAGTGAGGTGTCCACCTAGGATTCCCGCCACTTTTTCTTCCACTTGGTCCAAGCCTTTAGCGATTACGACACCGTGAGAACCAGTTTCTTCCACTGTTCCTTTCCCGCGTCCACCAGCATGGATTTGTGCTTTCACAACAAACCAACTTGTACCTGTTTCCTCCGATAATTTTTTAGCAGCTGCTACAGCATCTTCTACTTTATCTACTACTATCCCCTCTTGAACGGCAACGCCGAAACTTTTTAAGATAGATTTTCCTTGATATTCGTGTAAATTCATTCTTGAAATTTTGCGTGGTAAAAGTACGTTTTTTCTATCAATTCGATTTGAAAAATTAAATTATTTTACTCCATTCGATTTTTCCATGAAGAAGAAATTTCCCGAGAGGCATATGCGTGGTTTTTAAATTCACTCACATGGCTCCAAATTGAATCGATGGCATGTTGTAAAGCAACGCTTTCTTCTTCCATCGCATCCGTTATTAATTCAGGGGAAGAAAAATGTTCTTTCACAAAATTCGTATCAAACTTTCCGCTTCGGAACGCTTCGTGTTTTAGGACAAATTTCCCGAAGTCCAAGGTGGTCTTCACTCCTGAAATCTGATAATCATCAATCGCTTTGATCGCACGGTCAATGGCTTCCGTACGCGTTTTACCCCAAACCACCAATTTCGCAATCATTGGATCGTAATAAATAGGAATTTCCATTCCTTCTTCAAAGGCATCGTCCACACGCACGCTTTTTCCTGTTGGAATGCGGTAGCGGTTTAAGGTTCCAATGTCCGGTGTAAATCCATTTAAACTATCCTCAGCGTAGACGCGAATCTCCACTGCATGTCCATGAATTTCTAATTCGTCTTGTAATTTTGGCAAGCGCTCTCCTCTTGCCACACGAATTTGCCATTCTACTAAATCCAATCCCGTAATTTCTTCCGTCACAGGATGTTCCACTTGCAAGCGCGTATTCATTTCCAAGAAATAGAAGTTCAAGTCTGCATCAATAAGGAACTCAACCGTTCCCGCACCTTCGTAGTTGCATGCTTTGCAAACTTGAACCGCAGCGGCTCCCATTTTCTCACGGATTTCTGGCGTCAACACGGCACTTGGTGCTTCTTCAATGACTTTTTGGTGTCGACGTTGAACCGAACATTCACGTTCGAATAAATGCACTGCATTCCCATGTTGATCTGCAAAAACTTGGATTTCAATATGTCGTGGCTGATTGACAAACTTCTCAATAAAAACAGCATCATCGCCAAAGGACGAACGCGCTTCGTTTTGAGCCAGAATCATTTGCTCTTCAAATTCGCTTTCTTGGTAAACCAGGCGCATTCCCTTTCCACCACCACCAGCAGAGGCTTTGATTAAGATGGGGTATCCAACTTCTTTTGCGATACGCTTCGCCGCTGGTATATCTGAAATCGCTTCATCCACACCAGGAACAAGGGGAACGTGGTAATCTTTGACCGCTTGTTTCGCACTTAATTTATCACCCATCAATTCCATGGATTCAGGAGAAGGACCAATTAATTTCATGCCGGCATCCTTCACTTTTCGGGCGAAACCAGCATTCTCGGATAGGAATCCATAACCAGGATGTATGCCATCTACGCCCAAATCCTTGCAGATTTTCAAGATTAAGTCCTGCTGTAAATAACTTTCCGCAGATGGACTTTTTCCTACATAAACCGCTTCATCAGCCTCGAGGACATGAGGTGCATTGGCATCGGCATCCGAGTAGATGGCCACACTTTGAATGTTCATTTTCTTTAAGGTACGAAGAACCCTTCTGGCAATTTCGCCACGGTTTGCTACGAGTACTTTTTTCATATTTTCTCTTTTGTTTTGTCGACTGATTCAGGTGTCACCGTTGAGCCAGGAATGGTCACTGCCTGACGTTTACGATGATCTATGGGTGTATGCTTGTCCCTTTTGCCCACTAAATTAAGGGCCTTTTGAATAAATTGCAATTCATCCCAATGATTAAATTCTTCTCGATACGAGATTCCGATTCCTTGGGTGAAAGGTCCTGCATTTTGTTTTACCGTGGCATTATTGGATTGGTTGAATGCCCGAACGCGGAAATTATCCTTGATTTTATATTCCACCGACACATCACCTATCACAGAGTTCTGAACACTTTTTGTCCCGCTAATGTCACTCGTAGAAGAACGGTTTTCTACACCAATACTGGTTGAAATAACAAGTCGATCATTTAAAACACCTTTGTTCATCCCAATGGCCACACTGGTTTCTCCTTGGGTAGCGTCTGAACCTACATCTAAATTCAACTTGTAATTTTCCGACAAGTTACTTAAGGCCGCGTTGATTTGTGATTCAATTAAATCCAAAGCGGCTGATCCTCCCGCAGAAATATTTCCTTTTAATGGTTGGAACTTGCTTACGAGTAGCAAGGAGAAGAACTGTCGATTTTTTTCATCCGAATCCGCTAAGACGCGATCGATTAATGCCCTTCCCGTTTCTGGTGCGCGCGGTGCTTTGATGTCGAAAGAAATTTGTGGCGACAACAATTTATCGGTCAAACGCAAGTAACAGTATATATCCTGATTCACCAAGGACTTATCTGCTAACTCAGGACTCAGTTCAAGGATGGATGCTTTTTTCGTTGCCAACGTACTGACATCAATCAAGGCATCGTATGGATCACCTGTCCATTCGATGAAAGAACCACTTTCGATCATAAACAACTGCTTAATGGAACCCATCGCAAAGTTGTATTTCGATCCACTTGCAATGCTGTATTTTCCAGTCATGCTCAATTGATCCAATTGATCCAACTTGATGTTCATTTTTCCATCACCTCGTGCAATGATTTCATCTCCTATTTGCTCATTGAAAATCAATTTCATTTGAGCATCCTGGGTGATTTTGAAATTCAAATCTAGATCAATGCCGGTGAAGTCCAATTGTTGTTCAATCTGCTCCTGCAACGCTGACTTGTTGATGAAATGAATAAAATCCTCTTCTTTTTCAATTTCGGATACACCATACATTGGGAAAATAATTTCCGTGTTTTTCTTTGTTTCCAAATCAACAAAAACCTCTAAATCACTTTCAGTACCGGAGATATTGACGGTTCCCCGTGCAAACGCTTTTCCATAATAAATGTCTCCATCCTTGTATTTCGTATTCAAGACCATGAATTGATCGATGGCTGCGTTGCGTTTGGTCAGTGGATTGATTTTACGAATGTCATCCTCCATGTTGAACTGTAGGTCAAAGTTCCAAGCACTGAAGTTGTCGTGGTTGATGGTCCCAATGACATAGGATACGTTTCCTGCTTCATCGTACAGCGGAATATTTGTTAACTCGAAGGATTCTTCCTTGACATCGATGATTCCATCCATTCGGTATTTCACTCCCAGTAATTCCACCACTGCTCCACCATTTGCCAAGCGCAATTTACCACTCAACAAAGGTTTGTCTGGACTTCCTTTGACTTCAATGTTGCCATTGATTTTTCCTTGAATGTCGCGCACCACTTCTGGATCTAAGAAGGCATTGGCAAACTTAATGTCGGTTTGGTCAAACTTAAGACGCAAATCCAGTTCGTTCTTTTTCACTGCGTACAAACCGTTAAAATCGAAGGTGCGCAAACCGCGGTATTTCAATTCACCTTGCATGAAAATACTTTCTCTTTTTTCGTTCCAATCTGTCAGCATCGAAACGGTCCCCACTTCCTCACCATCGATGAAGAAATTTTCTAAACGTGCGTCACAGCTAAAATTGAAATTTTCATACGGATTAGAGATATCACCCCAACCCGAGAATGAACCAGCGTATTGTTGATCCATTCCAAACATGCGACTCAATTCCTCCAATTTCAATTGGGTGATTTGGTAATGCATTTTATCGTGGTCGTTATTCGTTAAACACCCGGAAACTTTAATGAGCTGCTCCCCTCTCGATAAACGAAAATCTTGAATACTCAAATCGTTGTTCGCTAATGTAATGTCTGATTCATTTTCAATTTCCCATTTAAATCCATTGATGGAAAAAAAGGAGGGCTTCAACACAAAATTCATTTGGTCGTCTTCCAAAATGGTGGTTGTCCAGGTAATGGAGGAATAATCATTGGACTGTTTATCCCAAGAAAGTGAAGATTCTAAAATTCCATTTTTACCTTGGTTTAAAAAGTCCACTCCATTAAACATCATTGAATCTCCATATTGAAACTTGAGCATACTCAAGTTACCGTTAATTCCACCTGAAGTAATTTCTTGATTCATGTCGATGGATTTCATCGCAATGTCATTAAAAGAAATTTCTTTGCTCTTCAATTTGGCAATGAGTAGATCCTCCATGGATTTGAACGAACCACTTAGGACAGTCCCGCTTGCTATTTTTAATCCCGGAACGAAAATCGTGAGTAAATCATTTAAGTCATTGACCTGAAACTGATAGGTGAAATCGCTATGTGCTCGTTCCACTTTCTTCAAGTTTTTCGTCACGGCGAGCGACGGAAAAACCATGGAAAGGCTTTGCAAGAAATCATCAACAACGGTATTGTAGTCAATTTTACCTTGAATACGCGCCCCAAGTAATCCACTTTGAAGATTGATAAAATCAGCAGTTGGATTACGGTCAAAAATTAAGTTAGAATGATTCAGTGACATTTGGTTTCCAGCTTCTTCGTAAGTCAACTGACTCGCATTTAGCAATCCCGTGAGTTCGTCAAAACTTGTTCCATGAATGTTCGCATTCATTTCCGTGATCAAGTGAGAACCCTCGGCATCGGTAAAATGAAGTGCTGTTAAATCCGATTCCGTAATGGCCAACTTGAATTGATAATTCGGTTGATCATTTAAGGAAATCTTCCCATCGAAGTTAAGCTTCAGGTTTGGATCCCGAATGTCCAAGATTGCTTTCAATGCCTCATCCTTCAATTCGCCACTTTTCAACGAGATGTTGGTGTATGGATAGCCCGCATATTCCAATCGACTGATATCCGCTGACATTTCCTTCAATTCATACGCACCATCATTCGCAAAGTATCCGTTAAAGCTTACATTTCCATTGCTCACACCAAAATCGGAAAGTTCTGTCAATTTGCTCACATTCAAATTTGCGAATTGAATGAAAGTGGTATCCTTGTTCACAGGAGAGAGCGCAATGCCATCCGTTCGACGTTCCAATTTCATCGCAGTTACGAGATGTACCTCGCCAATGGCTGTTTCTGCTTTTTTCAGTTGGATATTGAAAGTTCTCAGATTACCCTTCATTTTCAGCCCTTTGATTTTTGCAAAGGCCAACATATCCACCGTAGAACCAAGATCGATCTGCGCAACGCCTTCTGGCATTTTGAGCGCCGCCAAATCAGCAACAGAAATTCGCGCGTCTCGGATGACTTCGTTTAATCGACCGTCATCACCCAAACGAAAATCAGGCAATACCAAGTCGCCTTTCAAGTAAGACTCTTTTCCAAAACGCAGGTTTAAATCGCGAATGGTTAAATTTCGAAGTCGTTCCGAAATACTCCCTGATAAAGCGATGCGATCGGACATGCCTTTCAATTCCGGAGCAAAATAGCTGATGTCTGCCAAATGAATCACACTCGGAGCTAATTGCGCATCGAAAATCACCTGATCATCGAAGGAATCAAACGCCGACCAATCGGCAAAATCAAAGTTAAATTTGGGAAAGTGAATGGATGTTCGAGCCGTTTCCACATGGAAGTTGCGCAAATGTAATCCTTTCGATAGAATGGCAACATGTGCGGCAATGTGCTTGATTTTAATCCCCGATCGTTCTGTAAAACGCAAATTGTCTAAACTGAACGCTAAATCGTTTCCTCGAACTTTGAATTTCGTCGCTAACAATTGTACATTTTTCAGTTCTAAATGGTCATAATCGACGCCATACGGCAAGGTATATTGACGATTATCGTCGTATTTGATGTGAAAATCAACCAAAGTAAGTCGTTTTAAATCCAATTTTATTGGTTTCGACTTGGTGGATTTTTGATTTGAACTTCCAAAATAATCTTGGATAAATGCGTAATTGTATTCCCCCGTTTTTTTATCACGCTGAAGGTTCAACTTGCCTTTTTTCAGTGAAACTTGATCAATCGTGAATTCATTTTTCAAAATCTTCAGCTCGTCCAAGGTGACTAATAGCTCGTCAACGGAAATCAAGGTGTCTTTTTTCAAATCCTTGATCATCAATCCTTTCAAAGCGATTTTATTCAAGAATACAATTTCCAGTTGATCCAACTTTACGGTGGTATTCAACTCACTCGAAAGGTAACTAGTGGCTTGACGAGCAAAAAAGGATTGTACACTTGGAAAGCGGACGACAAACGCAAGTAGGAGCACCAACAGCAGTAGCCATTCAAATGCAATTCCAACGATGCGACCCAAGAAATTAAGTACCTTTGCCATTAGCCTTACAAATTTAATAATCTTTTAGCAGTGAAAGACACGATTATTCTAGGGATTGAATCTTCTTGTGACGATACTTCGGCTGCCGTTCTTCGCGGAACGCAGATTTTATCGAATGTCATCGCTGGACAAGCCATTCACGAGCAATTCGGTGGAGTCGTCCCCGAACTCGCATCCCGTGCCCATCAAGAAAACATCGTGCCAGTTGTTTCTACAGCGCTAAAAGAGGCTGGAATTGATTTAAAAGATGTCGACGCGATTGCGTTTACGCAAGGACCTGGATTACTTGGTTCATTAACCATCGGTGTTTCATTTACGAAAGCACTGTCGCTTGCTACTGGCATTCCCATGATACCTGTTCATCACATGAAGGCCCACATTCTCGCTCATTTTATCGATGATGCTAGCGAGGAAAAACCACAATTTCCTTTTTTATGTTTGACCGTTTCTGGTGGACACACACAAATTGTTCGAGTGAACGATCCCTTGGACATGGAAGTCCTCGGAAATACAATTGATGACGCAGCTGGAGAAGCGTTTGATAAAGCAGCAAAAATGTTGAGTTTACCTTATCCTGGTGGACCATTAATCGACAAATACGCACAACTCGGGAATCCAAAAGCATTTCAATTTTCAAAACCACGCATTGAGGGATTAAATTTTAGTTTCAGTGGACTAAAGACATCGATACTATATACCATTCGCGATCAAGTAAAATTGAATGAGGACTTCATCGAACAGAACCTAGCTGATTTGTGTGCATCGATTCAACACAGTATTGTCCAAATTTTGATGGCTAAAATTGAAAAAGCGGTCAAAGAAACAGGGATTCAATGTGTCGTCATTGCTGGTGGTGTATCTGCTAATAGTGAATTACGTAAATGCCTTAACGCCAAGAAAGAAGACGGATGGAAAGTCTCCATTCCAAAATTCTCCTATTGCACAGATAATGCAGCGATGATTGCCATGGCGGGTAAATTTTCTTTTGATGCAGGCATTCGTGCCGATCAATCGGTGACTGCGCAAGCACGATTGGATTGGTAAAACGGTGACTTATGTTGCACGAATATGTCCCGAAAGTTTCGTAATTTCGAAACTCTGAATTTGAAAAGCAGTTATGAAATCCATTCTCGCATTTGTTTTATTCTTCATTAGTTCTTGGACCTTTGCTCAAAATCATGTGCAATGGAACTTTCATTATGATGCAACTTCGGAGTCTGTCATTGCTGAAGGAAAAATTGACGCCGGCTGGCATTTATATTCACAGAAGACGGATGAAAATGCTGGTCCAATCGCCACCAAAATGGTCCTACTACCAAATAAGTCTGTTAAGCTGATTGACAACAGCATAGAGGACCTCGAACCACACGAAATTTTTGACAAGAATTTTGAATCAACAGTCTATTTATTTGAAACAAAGTACCGTGTTCATCAAAAAATCAAAATAAAAAAACCAACAACCATCAAAGGAGAAATGCACTACATGATTTGCGATGACACGAAGTGCCTCCCTCCTATTTCAGTACCCTTTACTTTAGAAATCAATTAACATGAAAAACTTCTTTTTCTTTTTCAGCATTCT
The DNA here is from genome assembly GCA_024643725.1 of Crocinitomicaceae bacterium. Classification (GTDB taxonomy): domain Bacteria; phylum Bacteroidota; class Bacteroidia; order Flavobacteriales_D; family Crocinitomicaceae; genus UBA952. The sequence continues at coordinate 185,991 of JAHEMJ010000015.1, forward strand.
ATTTACGTTTTCCTTTGCCAAGGCACAGGGAATGATGAACGATTACATCAAATGGACTTATTCCGTGGAGAAAATTGATGAGTCGCATGCCAATTTAGTGATGAGTGCTAAAATTGTTGCTGGATACCATGTTTTTTCCTTGAAACACAATCCGGCAGATGCGGATGGAACAGGGATTGTTCCTGAATTCACCTTTAAAAAAGGCGCCAATTATAAATTAGTTGGAAAACCTTTTGAAACTGGAACGCCAAAAAAACATGTGGATGATTTAGGGACCTCCTATTACTTTGAAAACAAAGCAACATACAAACAACAAATTGAAGTGTTAAGTGCAGACGTCTCACAGGTTAGCGTTTCATTATTTTTCCAAATGTGCAACGAAGAAGGATGTTTGCCTCCCTTTGACACCGAGGGAAAATTCAAATTAAGCAGCTTTACGCCAAGTGAAAACGCGGTTGTGTCCACTTCGGACACGAGTGAAGTGGTAGCGACTTCAGAAGACACCACGAGCGGAGCAAAAACACACATGGAGCCGTGTAAACCGGACAATAAGAAGAAAAAAGAAAAGGATTCCAATTTGGTGATCTTCATCGCTGGATTTCTCGCCGGACTTGTCGCTCTTGTAACACCATGTATGTTCCCAATGATTCCGATGACGGTGACTTTCTTTACGAAACAGTCTAAAACTCGTCGCGAAGGAATCTTCAAAGCCTTGGTTTATGGAACTTCCATCGTATTGATCTACGTGACATTTGGATTGGTTTTCACCGCAGCAATGGGTCCATTAGGCTTGAATGAACTTTCAACTGACTTATGGATGAACCTCATCTTCTTTGGGATTTTTGTCTTATTTGCCTTTTCATTCCTTGGCGCTTTTGAAATTCAATTGCCAAATTCTTGGGTCAATAAAATGGATAAGCAAGCGGATCGCGGTGGATACATCGGAATTTTCTTCATGGCCTTTACCTTAGGATTGGTTTCCTTCTCATGCACAGGTCCAATTATTGGAACATTGTTGGTGGAAGCATCTACCACGGGATCTTATTTGACTCCAGCGATTGGAATGACTGGTTTCTCCCTAGCATTAGCGATTCCATTTACCATTTTCGCGATTTTCCCAGGGTGGTTGAATTCCTTACCGCAGTCTGGTGGATGGTTGAACTCCGTGAAAGTAGTGCTTGGTTTAGCTGAACTCGCTTTAGCGTTGAAATTCTTATCCTCAGTGGACTTAGCTTACCATTGGAATTTATTGACACGTGAATGGTTTGTTGCCATTTGGTTTGTGTTATTCCTTATCATGGGAATTTACTTGCTCGGCAAACTTCGTTTTTCACATGATTCCCCAATTGAAAAATTAAGTGTTCCACGCTTTATGTTCGCTGTAATGGCCTTGACTTTCTCTGTGTATTTATTCACTGGGATGTTTGGTGCGCCTTTGACTTTAATCGATGGAATTGCGCCTCCAAGAACGCATTCAGAGGATAACTTCCGTTGGGTGAATGGTGGACTCGAAACAGGACTTGACAGTGATTCACTTTCGGTTCAATACGCGGCGGACATGCATCCAGTTGGAGATGGTTCCATTTTAGTATTCCACGATTTAGCGATCGGAAAAGAATACGCAAAAAAGAAAAACCTACCGATTTTACTGGATTTCACTGGATATGCTTGTCAGAACTGCCGTAAAACAGAATCGACTGTTTGGACCAACGACGAAATTCGTCCATTGTTGCAAAAACAATTTGTCATTGTTTCTTTGTATGTAGACGACCGCACGCCATTGCCAGCAAACGAAGTACGTGTATCCAAATTAAGCGGAAACATCAAAACGGTTGGAAACAAATGGGCGGACTTAGAAATGGAAAAATACGGAAGCTTCCAACAACCGCTTTACGTGGTAGTGGACAGTGACGGAAACGACTTAACGGAAGCGATTGGTTACACCCCAGATATCAAAACGTATAAAGACTTCTTGATGAAAGGCATGAGTGCCTTCAAAAAATAAATGAAAAGCGGTGTTGATCACCGCTTTTTTATTTCCTTACTTTCTTCAAATCCGCATAATAGCGTTTAAAACTATAGCAATTACTGATCAGGTCATCGTATTGATCAGGAAACTCCTTTTTCAGCTTCTGATAATATCTGTTCTGTGCGAAAATCCAATCGTCATAGTTGCCCTCATAAGCAATTTCTTTATAACCATATTCAGCGTCTGGATTGTATTGACTGTTCGCATTGATTCGGTACTTTTCACAGCGTCCAGCCATGCGTAAACACAAGGCTTTCAATTCCTTTTTCTTTGCGTTTTTGTAAGCCTTCATGTAATAGGACTTCGCTAAATTACATTGGTAATATTCAAATTGATCCGGAAAATTGGTCGCGATGAAATAATTGGACCAAGCATAACGTCGCATCAACCAAGAATTACCGTACTGTGTCAAATTGAAACAAAAATTCCCCATGTAAAAGGCATACTTTGCTTTCAAGTCTCCTTTGGAACGATCGTAACAATCGCGCAATCTTAAAAACTCTCGGACCATTGTCGTTTTCGTAAAATGAATGGAATCTGCCTTTGAACGTTGGTGTTCTTGATAAAAGTTGGTATAAAATGGATTGGCGTCTAAGAAGGTCTTGTACGGATATGCATTACTTTTCCAAAGGGTATCATTGACTTGTTCGAAATAGTCCAAAGCTTTATCGAATTGATTTAAGCGAATGTACTTTGTTCCGATTAAGTCCGCTACGCGATCTTTTTGCCTGAGTAAATAAGATTTCTTCCAAGTATCAAAGGACGATTTCCCAGCAGTTGGACGCAGTAAATCCTCATAAACTAGGCGGATTTCAGACAAGGAATAGGCATCATCTATGTAAAAGAAATAATCGGAATAATACCCATGATTAGATGCGTTTTTTCCATGCTTTATCTGCCAATATGCACCTGAAGACCAATCATATTCATGCATTGGCGATTTGTTTAACGAAGCAAATAAATACGCTGCATCTAACTTATTTCCGCGGAATTCCAATTCACGTGCAACCGAAAAAACAAAACGACTATTATCCTTCATCACTTCATTTTTCAAACAGGATTGTGACAAGGGATCATCTAAATTCGTCTTCCCATCACGCGCATTTGCAAGGGTGTAAATACGATACTTCAATTGTTCGGTGTAACCCGTCGTTGGTAATGACTTTAATTCACTCAATGAAATTTTCTCGCCAGCCAACCAATGTGCATAAAATGAAAACAGTTTCATATTTACTCCATGCACCGATTTTACCTGATCAATAAATTCCGCCAATCGCCGCGCATAAGACAAATCAAACGTTCTTCTTCCGAGTATGAGTGCTTTTTCGTAATTACTTTGACCATCCCATTCTCCGTAATCATTTTCCCAATTATAATTTACAACTGCCGGCGAAAACTCGGTATAATAAGGCGTTAGAATCCAATCTTCTGTTTTCGTGATTTCACGCTGTACTAAAAATTCAAAAGCCGGGTTATGAGGATCTAATTGGTGAAGTTCCTTTAAATTTTCCAATGCTGGATCCAGTTTTTGCACCATGCTTAATGCGAGAATATTTGCTTTCTCCTCCGCGTTTTTAGAAGTGTTGATTGCATTGGCTACCTCTTTCTGTGGAATGACTTTAAAATTCAAATAGGCCGCAAGCTTTTTATCGTTTGAATGCCGAAACACCTCCGCACGATGAATAATGCTTTCATCGTTGACTTTGTCTAAATTGTAACGGAAATGCATGGCCCAATAATCGATGGCCGTTTTCGATTTTTGTCCTGCAAAAAAGGACTGATAAATGCGTTTTACTTTTTGGAGTTGATTCGCATAATAGGCAACACGAATGGCTAAGTGCGCATACCGTTTTTTCAATTCGACGCTTTTGGACTTTTGTGCTTTTGTACAAGCGAGTGAAATGGACGCATTGATGCTCCGTTTTAATTTCACCTCCTCTTTTTCCCAAGGGTCCAAGGAAGTTCCGGTCGAATATTTCGACATGTTTTTCGCAAAAAGCAAATAGTTCTTTGCATCTTGATATGCCGGTTTACGCAACAATTGAACGAGCTTATTCGGATGTTTTCCCTCTTTGATTTGACTGTAGCTCAAGTAATAGATGGCTTCATTTAAGCTAGAAACATCCACTTTTCCATGAAAATAGTCATGCCATAAGCGTAAATTCTCATCTTCAATGGACTGACAGTTCAGATCTCGATCATCGTAATAACTGGAGCTATTTTCGTACTCAAACAATCGAAAACTAGGATAAAACGATGGCATTCCAGCGAAAATGGAATAACGTACGGACTCTCCATCCGGATACCATGCCCCACAAGAAAACGCCTTTAAACTAACGAAGACGCTTATAAAAACCAACCAATTCTTCATGTGTGTATTTTCTTAATTCATCTGAATCTAGGTGAAACAAAGCCATTGTGGGACGGTCTTTAAAGTAAACTTCCCGATTGATGACATCGATTGCTGCGCGGATTTGTTTTGCGGAAACTCGTTCTACTTTTAAGCGATCGCCTTTTCGCAGATAAACCTCATCTACTAAGGTATCCTTGCTGATTAAATAGAAAGGGGGTTTAAGGGGTTTCAAATAAGATAAAAAGGTGCTGTCCTCTTTGTAGAATAAACTTTTAAATTGTTTGTTCTGAAATACCTGAACATTGGAATATGTAGGTAAGGCAACATCCAGCGGAATGGGATAAGCATCGGCACCAATCAGGTACTTCTTCAATTCCTCCAAATCTAAAATTGAATTTCGTTTGCCGGATTCTCTTGGAGTTAAAAGATTGTAGCACATCAGCATGGCGCGATCTGCAGGTAAGACGCCCATACGGTCCGGGAATTTGTAGGCATATAAACGCAAAGTAGCAGAAAGTTTCGCGTCTTTCAGCGCCTTGTTTTTCTGCATTTCCTCCTTCAGCTGTCGCAAGAAACGATGATATACCTCCTTGGTCGATTCCGTCCAATCACAATCGATTTGAATTTCTTTCGGACATGGAAATCCCTCCATATTTTCCGCATATTTTTTCATCACCAAGTGGAGAATATTTTTCGCCATTTCACGTGTATTCAATCCTGGCTCCTTGAAAACTGAATTGAGAATAAATACAGTTGGAACGATGTTTAATTTTGCATTTTTCGAAAGAATTTCTCGTTCATTCTCATAATCCCATTCTGTTCGACTCAGCGAAAGTTCCGTTTTTGATACCGGAATGGGTCCCAAATCCGGATCGTAATCTACCTCGAAGTACTTTACGTACAGTTTGCGTACCTGCAAGGTGTCTAGGATTTCTGATTCAAACCAAAAGTAATCGTAGTTCTTCCAATAATAGAAGGCTTTTATCGGTGACTTACCTTTGGATTGAAATGGATTGAGAAAAAATCCAATAATGACAATGCAAAGGAAACAAAGTATAAGTAGAATTTTTTTCATAAAAAGGCGAAATCTGTTACAAAAATGCAAATAAATCAGATGGTTACAGAAACGTCGTGAAAAATAATTTACGCGTGGGAAAAATCGTTCATAACTCTCCTTTTCCGCTTGTCCACAAAAGCACTTTCTTTCCTATTTTTGAGTTTCCAAAGGAAGGACTTTCATGAAATTGTGCATTGCCGAAAAACCAAGTGTTGCCCGCGATTTAGCGGAGATTTTAGGAGCTAAAAATCGTCGAGATGGCTACCTGGAAGGCAATGGCTACTGTGTGACGTGGGTTTTCGGACACTTATGCTCCTTAAAAGATCCGGAGGATTACAATCCGAATTGGAAATATTGGAAACTCGAAGATTTACCCATTATTCCAGCGCAATTTGGTATCAAATTACGGGAAGACGAAGGTGCGAAACGTCAGTTCAAAGTGATTGAAACCTTGATGACACAAGCAGACGAAGTCATCAATTGCGGGGATGCTGGACAAGAAGGTGAGCTCATTCAACGTTGGGTTCTTTTGAAAGCAAAATGCAAAGTTCCAGTAAAACGTCTGTGGATTTCATCCCTAACGGAAGAAGCAATCAAAGATGGCTTCAACAAATTACGCGATGCCAGTGAATTCGATAATTTGTTCGCTGCCGGAAATTCGCGTGCAGTGGGCGATTGGGTTTTAGGCATCAACGGAACGCGCTTGTACACACGTAAGTTTGGACGAGAAAAAATGACCTTGTCCGTTGGTCGCGTTCAAACCCCAACATTGGCGATGATCGTGCAACGTCAAAAGGAAATCAACGCATTCAAAACCGAAGAATATTGGGAATTAAAAACCATTTATCGGGAAACCGAATTCCAATGTCAAATTGACCGGTTAAAATCGAAAGATAAAGCGGATAAAGGCTTGGCTTATTTGGTGGACAAACCCTTTGAAATTACCTCCTTCGAGCAAAAAGACGGAAAAGAGGGAAATCCTCGTTTGTACGATTTGACATCCCTTCAGGTGGACGGAAATCGTTACTATGCCTACAGTGCAGAAGAAACATTGACGAAAATTCAAAGTTTATACGAAAAGAAATTGGTGACCTATCCACGTGTGGATACAACTTATCTTTCCGAAGATTTGCACCCTAAAATCCCAAACATCATGAACGGATTGCGGGATTACAAGCGCTTCACAGCATCCTTGGAAGGCAAACCAATTCCGAAATCCAAGCAAATCTTTGACGATAAAAAAATCACAGATCACCATGCGATTATCCCAACAGGTGTCGCGCCTTCAGGTATTACGCCAGACGAACAGCGTATTTACGATTTGATTTGTCGTCGCTTCATTGCAGCTTTTTATCCAGAATGTAAAATTTCAAATACGACGGTCCTCGGCAAAGTGGACGCTTTAGAATTCAAAGCCACCGGAAAACAAATTCTTGACAAAGGCTGGCGCGTGATTTACGATGACTTGAAAGCAGCAAATCAAGAGGCAGGATCCAAGAAAAAAGAAGGCGAAAGCGAGGATAAAATCCTGCCGATTTTCGAAAAAGGAGAAAGCGGTCCACATCAACCATTGATTCACAAAGGAAAAACGAGTCCGCCGAAATACTATACAGAAGCAACCTTACTTCGCGCCATGGAATCCGCAGGGAAAATGGTCGAGAATGAAGAAATGCGCGAATTGATGAAAGAAAACGGAATTGGACGCCCCTCAACACGGGCGAATATCATCGAAACCTTATTCAAACGCAAATACATCGAGAAGAAAAAGAAAAACATCATCGCTACGGATACGGGGATGAACCTCATCGATACAATCAAGAACGAATTATTGAAAAGTCCAGAATTAACTGGGCAATGGGAACACAAATTACGTCAAATCGAAAAAGGCACTTACGCCGCGCAAACCTTCAAAGAAGAATTATTCGTCATGGTGCGCGAATTAACCGACGAGGTGATTTTTGGGAGGTGATTTCCCTACATCTTCACCGGCGCCTGAATACCCAACATTAATAAACTATGCTGAATCGAACGGCGAACACATTCACTCATGGCTAAACGAAGGTTTTTATTGGCCGCGTTTTCCTCGGAAAGGATTTTAACCGCTTGATAAAATTGGTTGTAATGTTTCACCAAATCATAGATGTAATTCGCAATGATGGCAGGCGAATAAGAACTAGCCGCTTCGTGAATAGCATGTGGGAATTGGGTCAACAATTTGATGATTTCCTTTTCCTCGTGAATCAAACTGGCTTGCTGAATTTCAGCCATGTCAATTGTACCACCGCGTTCCAATAAGGTCGAGATACGTGCATGGGCATATTGTATGAATGGACCCGTGTTACCCGTTAAATCGATGGATTCTTCCGGATTGAACATCATGCGTTTTTTCGGGTCGACTTTCAATAAATAATATTTCAATCCTCCCAAACCAATTTGCTCAAAAAGGTTGGTGCGTTCTTCTTCACTCAAGGATTCAATGTGTCCACGTTCTTTGGTCATTTCCTCCGCTTTTTCAATCACTTCCTCCATTAAATCATCCGCATCGACAACGGTTCCTTCTCTGGATTTCATTTTTCCCGTTGGTAGGTCCACCATCCCGTAGGACAAATGGAAACAATTTTCTGCCCACGAGTAACCTAATTTTTTTAGGATCAAGAACAATACTTTGAAGTGGTAATCCTGTTCGTTACCAACCGTATAGACCATTCCATTCAAACTTGGATAATCGTGAAAACGATCAATTGCGGTTCCGATATCCTGCGTCATGTATACAGCGGTACCATCTGAACGCAAGACTAATTTTTCATCCAAACCTTCATTGGTCAAGTCAATCCAAACAGAACCATCTTGTTTTTGATAGAAAACGCCATCCTTCAAGCCTTTCATCACTTGGTCTTTCCCCAATAAGAAGGTTTCCGATTCGTAATACAACTTATCAAAGTCCACGCCCATTCTCTCATACGTTTTGGCGAATCCTTCATACACCCAACCATTCATGGTTGTCCATAACAAATACACTTGTGGATCACGCGCCTCCCATTTCACCAACATTTCTTTGGCATCTAGTAGTATGCTCGTATTGTTTTTCGCTAGTTCTTTGATTTTATCATCAATACCCTGAACGGCTTTTTCATCTTTTCCTTCTTTCGCTACTTGAAAATTCAAGAAAGCCGTTTTTACCTCATCGGAACACATGGAAAAGTCACCTTGCTCCCAACTTGCTATCAGTGCTTTCGCTTCTTTCTGCAAGTTCTTATCGAATTCCACGTAGTATTTCCCAACCAGTTTATCCCCTTTCAATCCTGTATTCGATGGCGTTTCACGCTCACCTTTTTCATTCAAAGGCGAGAAACGTTCCCAAGCCAACATGCTTTTACAAATGTGAATTCCACGATCATTGATGACTTGTGTTCGAATCACTTCGTGTCCATCTGCTTTTAAAATCTCAGACACGGAATGTCCAAGAAAAATATTGCGAAGGTGCCCAAGGTGTAAAGGTTTATTCGTATTCGGCGATGAATATTCCACCATCATTGTTGGTTTTGACCCTGCTGGTGCAAATCCATATTGGTTTGTGTGAAATACTTCGTTTAGTTGATTTAACCAATAAGCTTTCGAGAAAACAATGTTTAAGAATCCATTCACAACGATGCATTTTTCAACATCTGCCACATGATTTTCAATGAACGCTCCCAGTTTTTGTCCAGCTTCCATTGGTGAACAACGCAGCAATTTCACAAAAGGAAAAACCACCAAGGTTAAATCCCCTTCCACATCTTTGCGTGTTACTTGAAATTGAATCATTTGGGCATCGATTTCTTGTCCAAACAAGTCAGATGCGTGTTCAATAATCAGTGATTTTATTAATTGTTCCATGATTCTTTCAAGCTTTTAACAACGGAATCCAACAATGTAAATGTTTGTTCCGCCATTTTATTTTTTTCGTTATCCAAACAAGGATTTATTTCTACCATTTCCAAACACGCCAATTGCTTCATTTGTGACATTTGGCACAGAATTTCATTAGCTTCGGCAAAACTCAATCCGTTAGGGACAGGTGTTCCCGTTCCGAACGAAGTTTCGCTCGGATCCATCGAGTCCACATCAAAGGATACGTAAACGATGTCGCAATTGGATAGTTTTTCTTTGATTTCTTGCAAACAAAGATTCAATCCTCGTTCTCTCAATTCCTTTACGGTATAATTGCGCAAGTTCAATTGCTGCATGGCATGAATCTCTTCTTGTTCAACGTCTCGTACACCGATGTAAATTAAATCTGCCGGTTTCAAGGAATGACTCTTCAATTGATTCCAGTATTGCATCGTGGTCAAGTCCAAGTTGTTTTTCTGCAAATCAGATTGATCAATACCCAAAGCAGTAGCGATCGGCATTCCGTGGATATTTCCCGAAGGGGTTGTATAAGGTGAATGAATGTCCGCATGCGCATCAATCCACAACACACCTAAGCGTTTTCCTGGAAAAGCCAATTTTAATCCCGCCATTGTTCCTCCTGCAGATCCGTGGTCTCCGGCGATAATCAATGGGAATTTTCCCGAATCAATCGTTTCTTTTACGTGGTTTTTTACCGTCTCAAAAACTTGAAGCACGCCATCAATGCGCTTTGCATAAGCGTAAGGAGTTGGACGATCTAACAAGTCGTTCCGGTGCGCTAAAGTCAATACGGGATGATCAGCGAATAACGTCGATTGTTGTTCACGCGCAGCACACCTCACCGCTTCAGGACCTAAGGAAGCACCGCGTGTTCCGGCACCTAATTCCGATGGATTAAAAATAAATTGCAACTGTTTTGACATAAAACTCCCTTTCATCGGGCTAGGCAAATTTACAACATTCCCAAGGAAGTATTGGCTTTTAGTCCCTGAAGTTCTTCAATAAATACCTATATTTGTTAACACATCACACGACGAATCAACACCTTTTACATGCAACATTTACGCCTATTCCTTTTGTTTATTTTGGCTTTTAGTGCGACGGTAAACGCCCAGCAAAATGGACATTTCAATGGCGCATTGACCTATCGAATCGAACGCGTGGATGTCGCCGATTCCGTTCAAGCGAAAATGATCATTTTTGCCCGCGATTCCATGATAAAAATCGTGAATTTCAGCACGGATTTCGGAAAACAAGAAACCATTAAGCACCTTGTCTATCAAAAGAAATACGTACTAATCGACCTCGATGGAAGCAAGTTTGCGATTCAAATGAAGGACAGTAGTTCGGATCAATCAGAAAAGTCATATCGCTTTCGAAAAATCAAAGGACATGAAAAAATTGCCGGGATAAAAGGCAAGAAATTGGCATTTCAATACAAATTGATGAAAAACGAACTGACCATCGTTTATACAGATAAAATTCCGGCGAAATACTTGGACGCATACACGGATGCACCAGGATTACTTTTGCAATATTACGTTGTCAATGACCATGGATTATTCAAATACACATTGGAATCGATCGATTACAAAACACCGCCACTCACTTTATTTATGATTCCTTCAGATTATCAGCGAATTAGCTTCAAAGATTTTATCGAGAAACAACAAAGAGCAGGACACTCCAGTATTCCCAATAACTAACAAATTCTTGTTTATACTATTCCTTCTGTGCTGTTAGGGATGTGACCTTATCGCTTATCTTCGTTGGATATTGCACAAAGAGCGAATGGAAGACAACGAATTTATACCAAAAAGAGAGGCTGGACAAGAGAAATCTAGCTCATCTGCGAACACAAAAAAAACGGAGAAACCAACAAAACAAGCGAAAGAAAAAAGTCCTTCGCGCTGGAGTTTTGCCGGAAAGTTCGATCAACAAAGAGTTAAAGTCATTCTTGGCTCTACCCTTTCTCTTTTATCCATCTACTTATTCTTGGCGTGTTTGTCCTACCTATTTACTTGGACAGAAGACCAAGACCGTATTCTTCAGCGCTCGTTTTTAGATTACATTTTTGACACGACAGAGGCACCTGTTCAGAACTGGCTGGGGAAATTTGGTGCATGGACATCCCACCTCTTGATTTACCGCTTATTTGGAATTACTTCCTTCGGGATTTGCTTCTTAATGCTGATTTCCGGTATTCGCATTTTATTCGATTACACGATTGTTCCAATCGGTCGAGCATTTACCATCACAATCGCTTACATGTTGTGGGGATCGATATTTCTTGGATTCTTTAGTGATCAATTGAATTACCTTGGAGGAACCTTTGGATTTTACATCAACGAATGGCTCATGTTAACCCTAGGAAATTTCGGGTCATTTGCCTTAAGTTTAGTACTTCTTTATGTCATCACCACCTTGATTTTCAATCCAAATTACGCCAAGTGGTTGGACTTTATTTTTAGTCGTGAAAAATCGGAACAAGAAGCGAACGAAATAGACGAACAGGTGGGGAACACGCGTCATTCCTATGAAGATATTTTCGTTGTTAACACAATCAAAGATGAAGAAATTCAAGCCGATGTGATTTCCGAAACAGTAGACTTTTCCGAAAGTAAGGAAGAGGATGAAGATGTTTTCTTCGACGAAAGTGAATTGATTGTTTCGAGTAAATTCCCAGAGGAAGAAGCATCTGATGACCAAGATGATTTCGAAATTGAAATTGCACAGGAACCAGAACCAAGCATCGTTTCAACACCAGTGAGTCCGATTCCATCAATGGGTTCGAACGCGACACAGAAATCAGACGACGATGAATTGGCCAATCGTTTAGTGAGTGAATACGGGGAATATGACCCGACAAAAGACCTAGAAGGATACATCTTACCTCCTTTGGACTTAATGAAAGACTGGGGAACAAGCGGAGTGTCCGTGAGCAAGGAAGAACTAGAAACAAACAAGGATAAAATCGTTCAAACCTTACAACATTACAAAATTGAAATCGCAAAAATCAAAGCAACTGTAGGACCAACCGTAACCTTGTACGAAATCGTTCCTGCACCAGGTGTACGTATTTCCAAAATCAAGAATCTAGAGGATGACATTGCCTTGAGTTTATCTGCATTAGGTATTCGTATTATTGCGCCAATTCCAGGAAAAGGCACCATTGGTATCGAAGTGCCAAATTCCAATCCGGAAATGGTCAGCATGCGTTCACTCATTGCCTCAGACAAATTCCAACATTTTGATGGCGAACTTCCAATAGTTATGGGTAAAACCATCACCAACGAGACCTATGTATTTGACTTAACGAAAATGCCTCACTTATTGGTCGCTGGAGCAACTGGACAAGGAAAATCCGTCGGATTGAACGCCATTTTAATCTCTATTTTATACAAAAAACATCCCGCTCAAGTCAAGTTCGTATTGGTGGATCCGAAAAAAGTGGAGTTGACTTTGTACAACAAAATCGAACGTCACTTCTTAGCGAAATTACCAGGGGAAGAAGATGCGATTATTACGGACACATCCAAGGTAGTCAATACGTTGAACTCCTTGTGTATCGAAATGGATGAACGCTATGAGTTGCTTAAAAATGCGGGAGTTCGAACGATTAAAGAATACAACGCCAAGTTCATTGCGCGCCGTTTAAATCCAGAGAAAGGACACCGCTATTTACCATATATCGTCGTGTTAATTGATGAGTTCGCCGACCTCATTATGACGGCTGGTAAAGAAGTGGAACATCCGATTGCTCGTATTGCTCAACTTGCCCGTGCTATTGGAATTCACCTCATTGTGGCAACTCAACGTCCATCGGTGAATGTCATCACCGGAATGATTAAAGCCAATTTCCCTGCGCGCATCGCCTTCCGTGTACTTTCGAAAATTGACTCTAGAACCATCCTAGACGCCTCTGGTGCAGATCAATTAATTGGACGTGGAGATATGTTGATTTCAACCGGATCAGACATGAAACGTCTGCAATGTGGATTTGTCGATACGCCTGAAGTCGAAGAAATCTGTAGTTTCATCGGTGACCAACGGGCCTATCCTGAAGCATTGATTTTACCTGAATACGTTCCTGAAGGAAGCGAATTAGGTGGGGACATCGACATGAATGAAATCGATCCAATGTTTGTGGATTCAGCTCGCATCGTTGTGATTAATCAACAAGGATCCGCTAGTTTGTTGCAACGCAAATTGAAATTGGGTTATAACCGAGCTGGACGCATTGTCGATCAACTAGAAGGCATGGGGATTATCGGTTCTTTCCAAGGCAGTAAAGCTCGCGAAGTATTGTTTGGAGATATTGAAAGCTTGGATGAATTCCTGCGCACAAAAGGCCTGATCTAATCCTTCACCCGGTTAAAACGCATTGCTTTTAACATCCATTTGGGTAATGGTTTCCATGCACGATTTGGCTTTAATTGCACATACCATCCGATTTTTTTCAGAATGGGAACTTTGTGAGTCTCCACAAATTCTATCCACGTTCCATCTGGATCCTCGATATAGGAAAAGCGTCCACTCGCCGACCCCATTTGAAAACTATTCGCACTGTCCACGGTAAACGGAAATCCAGCGTTTTCACACGCTTTTTGAAATGCATCCATTCCTTGGATGTCAAAACATAAGTGAATAAAACCCCAATCTCCCCAAAAACGATCTTGAAAAATTCGTTTCACATCCGTTCGATCGAGGGACTGAACTAGTTCAATTTCGGTGATTCCGAGCAACTCCGAAAATGAACCATTACGGACCGATGGATGAGTCAGACGAACTCGTCTGAAGCTACCGTCACCAGCAGGCAAATCTCCAAAATCTTCAAAGGTATTTACATGGTCTAATTCAACAAGTTCATAACCTAATATATCACGGTATAAAGAAAGGGATTTTGCCATATCAGAAACACCGATGGTCATTCCGCAAACACCCCCACACATCGATGGATGATTGGTATTACCAAACCATGAGCGGCCTTCCACAATTTGGAATAAATTGTCATTTGGATCCTTCACGAAAAAGGACCACTTCCCTATTTGATCCTTTTTTGGAGCACCTAATACTTGTGCACCTTGAGCGATTAAATAGGAATAACTGGCATGAACATCGCGGGATTTAATTTTACAAATGGTCAAACCTAAGTCCCCCAATTGAAGCTCAAAACGTGCCTTTTCCGTGGAGCGGGATGTAAACTGCCAGATTTCAAATCCACCTCCGCCATTCATGCTCATCGCCAAGGTTGCCGTGCGCTCATGAATAACTCCACCCGTGTATCTTGTCATCAAGGGTGCAGGTGCTGCCTCATCAAAAATACGCACGTCCATTCCAAAAGACCTGCGATACCAGGTCCATATTTCTGGAATATTTGGTACACCAATCCCTACTTGTTGGATTCCAGAATTTAAATATAATCCCTCCATATATTATCTAACCGCTCGTTCATTAAACAAGACGTAGCCAAAACTCAATTGTAAAAACCACGGATTCTCTTGTTTCGGAAAATAATTTAAGGTTGCTCGCACTGGTCCAATAGGCGTATCATATACCAAAGAAGACGAAGCGACCATGGAATGAACTTGCAGTGGTTTGCCATATTGAATGGTACCATCTAGATTTTGCTGCAATTGCACGATCGGTTGAAAATAATAAACATCTAAACGATAATCGAGCTTCTTTACAATTTCGAAAATCACATTTGTCCCTAAACCAAAATATTGGGTTGCTCGATATTCAGGCAAGAAAAAAGTCTCCATATCTGGAACGAGGTTAAAAGAAGGCATGGACAACAAACTCGCTGTATAATTAGCAAACAATGACTGACTATTCACGACCGTTTTACCATGTAAGCCTAAATGAAATTTACCTTGATTTAATACAAAAGATTGAAATTCAGCTTGTACACTCAGCCACTGATGTTGTTTTTCCACCGTATCTTTCAATATGGATGTTGTTCCAGGAACCGTTCGCTCAAAGCCATTTACATAGCGCGCCTTCACTTGGAAAAAATGCCCAGAAGTGGCAAACTGTTTTTTGTTCAAACTATTTTTTGTGTATTCCAAGCTGAAGGATGTCCCGTAAAAACGCGTATAATCTGCAGTGTCTTTATTTGTGAACTGACTCGATTGATAATAATCATCTTCTAGGCTAAAGTAGCGCGCATCCATCATCCATCTGGCATTGTTTCCAAGTGGTAATTTTATTTTTGCTCCAGTATACGCCTCATTTTGCACCAAGAAAGATGGTTTCACATCCTCAAAAAACGTGGCGAAACTGCGAAAATAATCCCAGCGATTTAACGTGAAATATCCAGAGATGGAAATCGGGAAAACGGAGGGAATGACCAATTCGTAATTGGTTCTCAAGGAACCATAAAATTTTCCAAAATACGATTCAGCGCTGATCTTATGTGAAACGCGTCCAATGCTGCGATACGTTAAATTAAAATATCCAGTATTCACTGCACGGGAGGAAATGAGTCCGCCGAAATCAGCGCGAAATTCTTTCGACTTCTTCACTTTTAAAAGGAGTTCCAAAGTGCCATCCGATTTTGCTTGAAAATTTGGATAAATAAAATCAATTTGAGGAGTGGATGCCAAACGAAAATACCGCTCTTCCAGCAAAGATTCGCCTAAAATACGGTGGCTTTTTTGCGGCAAAATAAACACATTGGCATATTTGAATTCATTCTTCTTTACGGCTTCCGTTTTCACCGAGGATACACGTATCGGTAATATTTTCTCCTGAAATTTCTTTCTTTTCAAAGCCAAAGAATCGGGATCTTCTCTCCTCGTGATCAATAATTCCAAGGAATCAATTTTTGCCAAAGTGGCACGATACCCGTCGTCAATCGCTTGTTTCACGTCCTCAAAGTCAAAGGTACCGACAACGGTTTGTGGTTCAATGATCAATCCTTCCTGACATGGGAGATTATAATTGGTTGGCGTGGTCATCATGCTTGATAGTAGACCAAAGAAATCATTTTCATTCGAAGTGATTTCATTCTTGGTGACATTGCTTCCAATGATAAAATCCGCAGGGAAAGATTCGTACATAACATTTAACGGAAAGTTGTTGTATAATCCGCCATCGAAATACAAAACCCCATTAATGCGAATGGGATTCAGGTACAATGGAAAAGTCATGGATGCCCTGACAGATTCATTTAGGTTTCCATTGGAGAACACCACACTTTCCTTTTTAATCACATCGGACGCTACACAGCGAAATGGGACAAACAATTGATCGTAATTATTCCCAATGGACGCACTCGTTCTTCCGAAAATGCGCAGCATTTCAAAATCAAAATAGGTGGGGTTAACAAACGAAAGAGGAATGGATTTTTGCAAAATACTATCCTTAGAAAAAGGAATGTTAAACATGCTGCTTGTGTTGGAATCATCGAAGAAAAAGAACTTCTTTTCGACCTCAACCTCTCCTTTCACCATGAGTTGAAAAGGCTCACTTAAAATATAGGCTTCGATTTCCGCTGGAGAATACCCACATGCGTACATACTTGCAACGAGCGCACCTGCAGAAGTACCCACTACAAAGTCAATTGGAATGTGTCTTTCTTCCAAGGCTTTAAGGACACCAACATGCGCAACGCCAGCTGCGCCACCACCACTTAAAACCACTCCGATTTTTTGCTGTGCGTCACATTCTGTAGGCAGAATGAAAAAAAGTGAAAAAATAAAGGCCCAGAAACTTCGCAAATTCGTTCTTTTGTACAAAGTTAGACCTTATAACGAGAAAATGGAAAAGAAGAGCACGGGAAATAAAGAAGAGTTGAAAATCACCTTGAAATGTTTGTTTGGATTTGAACAAACCTTAGTCGAAGAATTAGAAGAACTTGGCTATCCCAAAGCGGAATTATTGAATCGTGCTGTGCGCATTACCGGATCTTGGAGAGATGTGTATTATTTGAATCTCTACGCACGTTGTGCGATTTCCATTTTAGTCGAAATCGACAAGTTTTACATCAACTCAGAGGAAGACTTGTACCGTCGATCTATGAAAATCAAATGGACGGAAATTTTCGATGTGTCCAAAACATTTGCGGTGAAAGGAGCTGTCTTCTCGACCCTATTTAACAATACACAGTATCCATACTTAGTGGTGAAAGATGCCATTGTTGATTCATTTCGCAACGCATTGGATGAGCGTCCAGATGTCGAATTGAAACGTCCACAAGTATTATTTGACCTATATATCAAAGAACGCGAAGTAACCATCTCTATGAACACAAGTGGTATTCCCTTGTTCCAACGAGGATACCGCGAAGCTGTTGGTGATGCTCCCATGAACGAAGTGGTTGCCGCGAGTTTAATCCGTTTATCCAAATGGGATAGAAAAACGACTTTCTTGGATCCTTTCTGTGGATCGGGAACCTTGTTAATGGAGGCCGCATTATTGGCATCAGGTATTCCTTCGAACATCGAGCGTCAACATTATGCGTTTAAAAACCTGAAAAATTACGACGAATCGATTTGGAACGAGATTTACGATAACGCGCCGAGAACGGTTCGTTCCTTACCATGTAAAATCATGGGATCTGATTTATCCGATGAAATGATATTAAAAACGAGACGCAATTTGCGCTCCATGAGTTTTGGCCGCTTCATTGAAACAAAGGCCTGTTCTTTCGAAGAAAATACGAAAACGGACGATGAAGCTATCTTCATTTTAACGAATCCACCATACGGAGAGCGTTTAGCAGCGAATACCCAAGAATTGTATGAGAACATTGGAAATTGGCTCAAGCACACGATGACCAACTCGCAAGCTTGGATTATTACGTCAAGTGAAGATGGATTGAAATCCATAGGACTGCGTCCAAGTGTGAAGCACAAAGTCTTCAACGGAGATTTAGAATGTAGCTTCCGCATGTTTGAAACCTATGCAGGATCAAAGCGAACGCATTTCCCGTTTGATGAGCAAGCAGAAAAGGAAGACGAATAAAATGATGACTAGTGACTAGTCCTAAAAAAAAAGCCCTGACAGAAACGTCAGGGCTTTTTTTTATCGTTTAGAGATTTCGACATACTCTCGGTTCGTTTCACCGATGTATATCTGGCGAGGACGACCGATTGGTTCTTTGTTCTCTGTCATTTCTTTCCATTGTGCAATCCATCCTGGTAGACGTCCTAAAGCAAACATTACGGTAAACATTTCAGAAGGAATTCCCAACGCTTTGTAAATGATCCCTGAATAGAAATCTACGTTTGGATATAAGTTGCGTGCTTTGAAGTATTCATCCTCCAAGGCAACTTTTTCTAATTTCTTAGCGATGTCCAACAATGGGTCATTCACACCTAATTTTTCCAAAACATCATCACATGCTTTTTTGATGATTTTCGCACGTGGATCAAAGTTTTTGTAAACACGGTGTCCGAAGCCCATCAAACGGAATGGATCCTCTTTGTCCTTCGCTTTCAAAACCCATTTATCTACATTACCACCATCGTTGTGGATTTTCTCCAACATTTCAATTACTTCTTGGTTTGCTCCACCGTGTAATGGACCCCAAAGTGCCGAAATTCCAGCAGAAACTGTTGAGTATAAATTCGCTTGAGATGATCCAACAATACGAACTGTTGACGTGGAACAGTTTTGTTCGTGATCTGCATGAAGAATCAATAAGGTGTTCAAAGCATTCACAACCACTGGATCTACTTTGTAATCTTCTGTTGGCATGGCAAACATCATGTACAAGAAGTTTTTACAGTAGTCGTATTCATTTTTTGGATACATGAATGGATGACGAATTGAATTCTTGTAAGCCCACGCCGCAAGTGTTGGCAATTTCGCGATTAAACGATGAATCGTTAAATTTTTCGCTTCCTTGCTTCGGTTTGGATCCAATGATTCCGGATAGAACGTAGCCAATGAAGCAATCATTGACGAAAGGACACCCATTGGATGCGCTTTCGATGGATACGCTTCAAAGAACTGTTTCATGTCCTCGTGAACCAAGGTATGTTTTTTAATACTTTCTTCGAATTGGTTTAATTCAGTTTGTGTTGGAAGATTCCCATAAATGAGAAGATATGCAACTTCAATGAACGAAGCTTTCTCCGCTAATTGCTCAATTGAATATCCTCTGTAATGCAGAATCCCCTCTTCTCCGTCCAAGAACGTTATGGCACTTTTTGTTGCCCCTGTATTCTTGTATCCCGTATCTAAGGTAACGTAACCGGTCAAATCTCTCAATTTGGAGATATCGATGGCTTTTTCGTTTTCGGTTCCCGTAATGACTGGAAGTTCGTATACTTTTCCGTCAAGTTCAATTTTGGCTAATTCACTCATTTTTTCGGTCGAAATATGTGTTTGGTTTAAAAGTTTTGCCCTAAGTTACAAAAGAAACATCGAACAAAACTTGTCTCTTCTGAAATATTAACAAATTTGGCTAAAAAAAGTTCTGTTTTACAAATTTGCCTCAATGAAGGAAAGCATCATATTAAACAAGTGATTGCGCGTATTTCCTCCGTAGATTCCGTGGTTTTTATTCGGATAAACAAATAGATCAAATTGCTTATTCGCTTTCACTAAGGCCGTTGTCATGTCCATGGTATTTTGAAAATGCACATTGTCATCAGCCGATCCATGGATGAGTAAGTACTTCCCTCTGACATTGTCCACATAATTGATTGGAGAATTTCGGTCATAACCATCCGCATTTTCCTGAGGTGTTCGCATGAATCGCTCGGTATAAATGTTGTCATAATAACGCCAGTTCGTTACCGGTGCTACAGCGATAGCCATTTTGAAGACGTCTGCTCCTTTGGTAATTCCTAAGGAAGCCATAAATCCACCATAACTCCAGCCCATAATTCCGACGCGACTTGCATCCACAAACGTGTTTTTTGAATACTCCTTCACAGCATTGATGACATCTTCGATTTCCAATTTACCCAATTGTAAATAGGTACATTTTTTGAACGTTTCTCCTTGATACATCGTTCCACGTGGATCCACTTGAAAAACAATGTATCCTTTCTGAGCGAGTAATTGATGGAAGAAATAGTCGTTTCCATCCCAAGAATCCAATACTTCATTGTGTCCTGGTCCTCCGTATACATTCACGTACATTGGATATTTCTTAGATGGGTCGAAGCCAACCGGTAAAATCACAGAAGCATTTAATTTCACTCCATTTGCGTTGATTTCTATGAATTGTTTTGTCGACAATCGTTCGTTTTTAAGTTTATCCATAAACGCTTGATTGGACTCCAACACACGGATAACGGTACCGTCATTTTTGCAAAGAGAATAAACTGGCGCTTGATTGGCATTGGAATACGTATGAATAAAATAGTGCATTCCATTCAAAAATTCCGCCTCGTTATAACCAACACGTGGCGTTAAGTCGCGTTTGTTGGCGCCACTCGTTTCCACCGAATAAATGGATTTATGAATCGCTCCTTTTTCGGCAGAACTAAAATAGATTTGCTTGCTCGACTCATCAAATCCTAAGAAATCGATAACATCCCAAGGTCCCGTGGTGATCTGCTTTGACGTACCATCGAAATTTAATTGATAAATGTGGCGATATCCACTTTCCTCACTGGTTCGAAGAATGGATTTTCCGTCTTTCAATATCAACAAATTGTCATCGATGTCAATGTATGTTTTTGATTTCTCCGTGAAGAATATTTTACTCGAAACTTTTCCTTTCACGAGGTCAACTAACCAATAATTCAGTTCACTTTGATGGCGATTCATGGTTTGAATGATCAGTTGATTCGAGGCAGAAGACCAATTCAGTCTTGGAATATACTCATAAGTCCCCAAGGAAATCTGTTGCGTTTTTTTTGAATCAACAGCTACACAATGTGCCGTTACCACACTATTCACTTCTCCTGCTTTCGGATATTTAAAAGTGTATGCTTCCGGATAAAGTTCACCATACATATCCATACTGTATTCTGGAACTGCTTTTTCATCAAATCTCAAATAAGCAATGAACTTACTGTCAGGTGACCAACCATATGCTTTTGTAATCGAAAACTCCTCCTCGTAAACCCAATCAGTCGTACCATTAATGACTTTATTTCGCTTTCCATCTAGTGTCAATTTATCCACCTTTCCATTGGCGATGGTTTTAACATAAATATCATTCCCGTGAATAAAGGAAACTTTTGTTCCGTCGGGAGAATACTCCGCTAACGTTTGAGGAGAATGAGCGGCATCAAGTGGACTAAGCTTTTGTGTTTTTAGATCATACAAATAATAAATAGCTTGATAACTGCGTCGATAAATAGACTCTACATTCGTTAATAAAAGCAATTTTGACTCATCGGAATTAAATTGAAAGTCATCAAAGCTGATTTTTTTACCATCCACTTCAAATTTAGATCCATCCACAAATAAGACGCCCTTATCGGAAAGATCATTCATGGCATATTGATACAAACTTCCATCCTTCACCTTTATGTAATGTTCACCATCGTTCATGGCTTGATAACCACCAATGCGTTTTGGACTAAATTCGTAGTTTTTCCAAATGCGTTCCACACTTAAATCTTGGGCGAAAGAAGCATACGAAACAAATAGAATAAGAAGCGTAAAAATGTTTTTCATGACTTAAATTTGAGGTCCGAAATTAATGAATGTCCGTGGAATAAACAACCATTCGTGGACGCTAACATTGATTTAACAAAAGAATCATGTTGAAAGATTATTTTTTTTGAAAAAAACACCTAAATTTGTTCTAACTTTTGACGTGTCCTCCTTGACGCATTGCTGCCGAAACCACGTGAAAAGAGAATTTTGTTGAGTAGCGAAAATCGTGAGCTATTTAACTTGATGTTAGTTTATTATGAAAAAATTAGTACTATTTATTTCAAGTGTTTTAACGTTTACGGCAACAGCACAGAACTGTTCCGAATTATTTATTTCTGAGTATGTAGAGGGATGGTCGAATAATAAGGCCTTAGAAATTTATAATCCAACGTCGAATACAATAGACTTAAGCGCCTATTTTGTGGCACGTTACTCAAACGGAGCAACGACAGCTACAGTAGCAAACGCGATTCAATTAACAGGAACAATTGCCCCACATGATGTGTATGTGGCAGTTTTAGATAAACAAGATCCACTTGGAACGGGACAAGAAGCTCCAATTTGGGATTCTTTACAAGCTAGAGCGGACGGATTTTATTGTCCAGTTTATAACACATCTAATTCTTTTTATTGGAATGGAAACGATGCTGTAATGTTAGCCAAAGGAACATTGCCTGCAACCGCAACAACTTTAATCAACGCAACCAATGTACCTGGATTTGCGATCGTTGACTTGTTTGGAAAAATCGGAGAGAATCCAGCAAACGAAACAGGAACATCTTCTGGAAATGATGGAGCTTGGTCTACGCAATTTCCGTACAGTACAGGATTAGGCGTGCTGGTAACGAAAGATCATTCCATGATTCGCAAACCAACTGTAGTGAAAGGTGCGACTGCGAATCCATCATTTTTTGATCCTATGTTAGAATACGACACGATTCCACCTGTCATTGTTCGCTTGGATGCAAACGGAGACACCTTATTTGGTACGAGCGGTAATCCAATTTTAGATGGTAACTGGGCGTCTTTGGGCGTACATGATTGTTCTTGTAATCCAGCTGCTGTTTCTGAACATGAAGAAATCGCATTGAGTGTGTTCCCAAATCCAAGTAATGGTATGGTGAATATCCGCAACAAAGGAAACATCCGTAAAGTACAAGTATTGAATTCTTTGGGACAACAAGTTTACACACAAGCAGTTTCAACTGGAAAAACACTTATTTCTTTGGATTTAAGCGAGTTTACTGGTGTTTACATGATTCGATTGACAGATGCAAACGGTCAACAAATCATTCGTAAAATCATTTTAAGATAAGCGGATAGGATTCTATCAACTTAGGGAAAATGAAATACATCTTACTACTTCTTGTCGTTTTCTGTGCTGAATGGAGTTTCGGACAGACAAGCGCAAAAATCACTGGTGAAGTCAGTGAAAACGCGACTAATCAACTCATTAGTGGGGCTAAAATCACGCTTTATAACAATAAGGGTGTGGTGGTGAAAAGAGCCCTGACCAATTCACAAGGAATTTACGAAATGACCGATGTGACCTTTGGCGACTATTCCATTACGTTCAAAATGATGGGATTTGATTCCATGGTGCAACAAATTCAAGTATCGAAGTCAATCATGACGGTTAACTTCTACATTGGAGCAAGTCAGGAATACCGCGAAATTAAAGTCATTGGAAACTTGGCGAATACACAAAATGTTCCTGTAGCCGTAACAAAAATTCCACTTCAAAAAATCACCGAAGAATTAGGTTCACGTGACCTACCTATGTTACTAAATGGTACACCTGGTGTTTATGCGACCCAACAAGGTGGTGGTGATGGTGATGCACGTATAAACGTTCGTGGATTCGATCAGCGTAACGTCGGAGTCATGATAGATGGTGTTCCAGTGAACGACATGGAAAATGGCGCTGTTTATTGGTCGAACTGGTTTGGACTTGATGCGATTACCGCTCAAATGCAGGTACAACGTGGATTAGGTGCAACGAAAATTGCCATGCCATCGATTGGTGGAACAATCAACATTATTACACAAGGTGTATCAAACAAACCGGGTGGATCTTTTCGACAAGAATATGGGACAGGAAGTTTATTGCGTTCGACGCTTTCCTATAATACAGGAATGACCAAATCAGGTTGGGGACTGACGTTCTCAGCTTCCTATAAACAAGCTCAAGGATGGGTTGCAGGAACACAAAGTCAAGGTAAGTTTGGGTATGTGAAGGTTTCAAAGAAATTAGACAAGCACTTAATGACCTTATCCGCTTTTGCTGCACCACAAGAACACGGACAACGTGCTTACAATCAAGCTATCCAATATTTTGACGCGAAAACAGCTAGAAACCTTGGTGCCGTTGTCGATTCGAATGCCAATTTCTACGACATGGGAATTCGATTTAATCAACACTGGGGATATCAAACGGATTCCATCACAGGAAAGAGAGAAGTCTTGAGTGAACGCATGAATTACTATACCAAACCTCAATTTACATTGAAGGACTTTTGGACGGTAAATGACAAACTATCTATATCAAACATTGCTTATGTTTCCATCGGTCGCGGAGGAGGAACAAGTATTTTTAATTCTTCTTCGTTATTACGCGATTCTACGGGAACCATCAATTGGGACTTGGTGATTCAAGAAAACAAGGTGAATTCGCTTTTCGGTACACCAAATACGGATCCACTTTATTCCCCAACGGAAATCAAATCCAGCCAAATTATCTATGAAAGTATGAATAACCACTTTTGGGCTGGATATTTAGGACAATTCAATTACCAATACAACAAAAAAATCGAGTTGTCAGGTGGTGTAGACTTCCGTTACTACAAAGGCTCCCATTACCAAGTAATCACGAACTTATTAGGTGGAGATTACTTTGTAAGTACTGCGGATAAAAACGATGCTGATCCAATGCAACGTGTAGGCGATAAAATTGCGAAGAATGCATTTAATGCTGATCGTGATGGCATCGTACAATGGTCAGGCGCCTTCGGACAAATGGAATATACTGATAAAAAACTTTCGTTTTTTGTGAACCTTTCCGGAATCGTTAACGGTTATAAAGGCGTGGATAAATTCCAAAAACGTGTGCTTGATTTAGGGGATACAGTTTTGAGAATTGGTGCATTTGATACCATTACCTATAACGGTGTCACATACGATGCGAGTAACACAGACTTGAAATACTATGCGACTGATTGGAAATTTTTGCCTGGATTTACCTTTAAGTCAGGTGTTAGCTACAAGGTTCAAAAAAATGCAACAGCTTATGTCAACGTTGGATTCTTGAATCGAACACCCCAATTTTCAAATGTCATCGATAACAATTCAAACACCTTCTTTGGTGAAATCGTCAACGAAAAAATTCTATCCGCTGAAGGAGGATACAATTATGCCAAAGAAAAATTTGGATTCAATGTGAATGCCTATGCCACAAATTGGAAAAACAAACCTTTTCCTTATGGTGTTGCAGTTCCTGATCCAAATGACCCTACAGAGTTTATCCGAGTAAACATCAATGGAATGGATGCAGTTCACCTTGGTGGTGAATTTGACGCCGCATTCAAATTCAGTAAAAAATTATCAGGGGATGTCATGGTATCTGTCGGACAATGGTATTGGAATTCATCCAAAACTGTAATTGTCCCTCAATATGACTCGCTTCAATTTAGTTTCGATGCAAAAGGAGTTCATGTTGGTGATGCTGCACAAACAGCGATGGCTGCTTCGCTTCGTTATGAACCAATTAAAAATCTATATTTCAAAGTGCAACTTCAGTATTTTGATCGCTACTATTCTAATTTTGATCCATTTACCCTTCAAGGTGCGGATGGTGGAAGAGATTCTTGGAAAATGCCAGCATATTCGCTTTTGAATGTTTTTGCAGGATATAAAATTCCATTTAAAAAATTCAATGTATTAACCACAGGTACAATTACCAACGCTTTAAATAAAACGTATATTTCAGATGCAACCAACAATGCGAATGACATATACAATTCGTTCGATGCGAAATCTGCAACCGTCATGTTTGGTGGTGGATTCCGTTTTAATTTATCACTTGCAATTCAATTTTAACTATGAAAAAAGGAATACTTAGTGCCCTTGCATTTTTCGTTGTATTCAGCGTGAAAGCACAGACTATTTCTCAAGTAAGAAACTTGGGGATTGGTCAAACCGTAACTGTAACAGGTGTTGCAACAAACGGAAGTGAATTAGGAAACATTCGCTACATTCAAGATGGTACGGCTGGTATCGCATGTTACGGAAGTAGTGTGTCTTCAGTTCAACGTGGTGATTCGATTACTGCAACGGGTGTTTTATTTGACTTTAGTGGCTTATTAGAACTATCTCCGACGAATAATGTAATTAACCATGGTCCAGGTGTTTTGCCACAAGAACAAACGATTCCTTTTTCAAGTGCTACAGAAGCATTGGAGGCTCAATTGGTGCGATTTGACAATGTTACTTTCGTTCAAACCGGAACTTTTGCAACAGGAAATAGTACCGTTCAAGTCTCCAATGGTACAGCTACATTTGATGTGCGCATCAATGGATCAACAAACATCGATGGTACAGCCATTCCAACTGGTCCAATTTCCATTATTGGAGAATTGGGACAATTCAATGCGAATTATCAAATCATCCCAAGAAACTTATTGGATATTTTCCCTTACGTTGCTCCTGCAAGAGAAATCAACGTGAAAGTGAATGGAACTACTGTGTTGAACAATGATACGTATGTTGTGGGTACAACCACTGCAACAACCGTAACTATTGAAAACTCTGGTGTCTCTAATTTAACGCTATCTGGAGTAACTTTCACTGGAACAAACGCAGCTGAATTCTCCATTAACTTAACAACAGGGACTGTTGCTGGACTTGGAAGCAACAACTATACATTATCCTTCGCTCCTGCTGGAACGGGTACACGTACCGCTACAATTTCAATTGCAAATAATGACAGCGACGAAAATCCATATGTAATTCATTTATACGCTATTGGAACGAACAACCTGGCAACTGAACCAACGGCCAATCCGACGAATTTAACTTTCCCATTGGTAAAAGCATATACCGTTGGTGGACAATATACAGCTGGAACAAATGCTGAAAACTACATCGTACTTTGGAAAAATGGTGCTGCCGTTACGGGTATGCCTACAGATGGTACAAGCTACAAACGTGGAGATGTGGTAGGTGACGCGCGCGTTGCGTACATTGGAAGTGGAACTGGTTTCACGCCTCGTGGAATCATTGCAAACCAAAACTACCACTTTGCTGTATTCGCTTTCAACGGACCTGCTGGATTCGAAAACTACAAAACAACCACACCAGCGATTGGGAACGTTACAAGTCAAGGAGAACAAATCGCAAATTACTATGCAGGAATCAACTCTGCCTCAAGTACGTTCTTAAGTGACCTAAGTGCGTTGATTAATCCGCATACCGTTGTTTCTTATTTTAATTACAAGACGACAATGATGAATCAATTCGAGATTCGCGATACCACGAACGGTCAGTCTTTTGTAACATGTGTTTATTCTGGTGAGCGCAAAGTATTTGATGAACCATTTGATTGGACAGCAGCAGGATATTCTCGTGAGCACTCTTATTGCCACTCTTGGATGCCAACATATCCATGTGATAATCCGGAGCAACCTGAATACAATGACCAACACAACTTATGGCCAACAAACTTGCAACAAGCAAATACACCACGTTCGAATTTGCCTTTAATGGACATCGATGGACAAATCGTATTTACCTATTTAGAAGGAAACGTTGGCTACAGCGGAAGTCAATTGGTATATGAACCACGCGCAGCGCAAAAAGGAAATGCAGCTCGCTCCATTTTCTATATGGCTACTTGCTACAACGGACAAGGAGGAAATAACTGGCAATTGCCATCAAACCAAAGTCAAGAGTCCTTGAAAACATGGCACTACAATGACTTACCTGATAATTACGAAATTGCGCGTAATGAATTTATTTTCAGCAAACAAGCAAATCGTAATCCGTACATCGACTCGATTAACTTCGTATGCCATGTGAATTTCGCAAATATGAGCTATGTGACATGTGATGCTGGAATCGAAGAAAAACTAGCAGCAAACTTCACCGTTTTCCCTGTTCCTGCTTCTGCGAAATTGTATGCACAAGTAAATGGCTTGGATATCGTAGAATATACGATTACGGATATGCAAGGAAGAACGATTCAATCCTCTTCAAATGTACAAGTTCCAGTATTAGAGTTGGCAACATCTAACTTTAAATCAGGTATGTATATCTTGAAAGTTGGAACAACTTACGGACAAGTACAACGCGAATTTATCATCGAATAATGATCAAACATTTGATGTTCTTTTTGATTGGAGCAAGCCTTTTGGCTTGCTCTTCTCATTTAAATATCTCGGTTTCGAACGTTCCGCTTTCGAACGACTCGAAAGAAAAAGCTGACATCAGTCGTTTCATTTCCCCTTACAAGGATTCCATGGATCGTGCCATGAACCAAGTTCTCGCTGAATCTAGTATTTCGATGGAAGTTGGGCGTCCTTCCAGTTTGTTAGGAAATTGGGCAAGCGATGCTTTGTTTGTCAATCAAACTAGAACGGTCAAAATGGCTGAACCCATTTTTTGTTTATTGAATACCGGTGGGATCCGCTCCTCGCTCGGTAAAGGTGCGATCACGTTAGGTGACATTTACCGAATCATGCCCTTTGAAAACAGCGTAGTTTGGTTGCGCCTACCCGTTTCATCCCTCACAAAAATTCAATCTTACTTACGCCTAAGTGGTGGCGAACCGATGGCAAACGCGACGATGATTGATGGTACATTCACGGTCAATGGGGTTCGAGAAGAAACCAAATATGTATGGATTATCACCACAGACTATTTAGCCAATGGCGGAGATCGAATGGACTTTTTTCAAGATGCGGTCGAGCGAGTTGACAAAAAAACACTTTTGCGAGATGTGTTTATCGAAGAGGCCAAAATCCAAAAAAACCTCATTGTTTCACCCGAAAAACGCATTCAATAAATGAAACGCAGGAACTTTTTAAAAACAAGTATTCTCGGATCAAGTTCCATGCTTTTGATGAATTCGTTTCAATGGACGAAACAACTTCAAGAGTTGAAGGAAAAAAAGTTGGTGATCTTACATACCAACGACACACATTCACAAATTGATCCTTTTCCTACCAATCATCCAAAATATCCCAACAAAGGAGGTGTGGCACGCCGTGCAAAGCTTATTGACGATATCCGAATGCAAGAAGAACACGTTTTATTGTTGGATTCAGGAGATATTTTTCAAGGGACACCCTACTTCAACCTATTTCATGGCGAATTGGAAATGAAACTCATGAGCGCCATGCATTACGATGCCGCGACGATGGGAAATCACGATTTCGACATCGGTTTGGAAGGATTCCTTCGAGCGAAGAAATATGCCGATTTTCCCTTTTTATGTGCGAACTACGATTTTTCTAACACTGTTCTTAAAGATCAAACCCAAGCCTATAAAATTTTTCATAAAGCCGGACTTAAAATTGGCGTATTTGGAATAGGCATTCAATTAGAAGGACTCGTTTCCAACGCAAATTATGGTTCAACCATTTACAAAGACCCCATTGAAACAGCAAATCGTGTTGCCAAAGAACTAAACGAAAAAGGATGCGATTTTGTGATTTGTTTGTCCCATTTAGGGTATAGTTATCCGGATGAAAAAAAACCATCTGACTTAAAACTTGCGGTTGATAACGAACACATTGACCTCATCCTAGGTGGACACACGCATACCTTTATGGAAGCCCCATCCATTCACCGTAATAAAGGAAATAAAGAAACCTTGGTGCATCAGGTTGGATTTGCCGGATTGTTCCTTGGAAAGATTGAAGTCACGTCCAACAAGGTCGCCTGTTGGAAACATGCTATTGAATAATTCCCTACCTTCACTCGATGAAAAACTGGTGGATTTTCGTTTTAAGCATATTGTTTTCTTGTACGAAGGAAGTAAAAATCGATATTCCAGGTTATCAAAATCAACTTGTGGTAGATGGCATCATCGAAACAGGTGGACATCCAATCGTGCTGCTTTCTCAAAGTGCGAATATCTACGAACAAAGTGATCTAGCCGCATACATTGCGCGATTCGTATACGATGCGAATTTATCTGTGATTCATGGAAACGACACCTTTCCTTTATCGCTTTATACCATTCCTGAACTTCCCATTGAAAGTCAAAAGAAAGTAGCAGAAATGCTGCGTTTAGATTGGAACGAAGCGCTATTGCTTCCCATTAAAGTCTACAGTTCCAATGACCTCATCGCAGAAGCAAGTCAATCGTACACCTTGCACATTTCGCATGACGGTAAAAACTATGCAGGCACGACGTATTTACCCACACCGACCCCATTGGATACCGTCTTTTGGAAACCCGAGCCAGGAACAACTGATTACGGTTATTCGTGGGCCCGACTCAGTGACCCAAAGAACCAATTCGATGCGTACAAATGGGAAGTGAAACGCATACATTTGTTCAACGGCGCCCCCATTGATGACATATACAAACGAGGTTATGGAGGCTTTTTCTCCGATCAATTTTTCGATGGAAAAACCATTGAATTTTATTACGAAAATCCATTGAAACGAAAGGACACTACGCACCTTAAACAATACAAAAGGTATTATCGACTTGGGGATTCAGTGGTCGTGAAGTTTTCAAAAATGGACCAAGACGTATTCAACTTTTACGATAAAAAATATGCGCAATTGAATTCCGCCTCAAATCCCTTTGCTACTCCAATCAACGTGCCGTCCAACATTCCTGGACTTCTTGGTGTCTGGGCTGGATTTTCCCCGTGGTACGACACCTTATATTGTATCCCTTAATTTACTTTTTTTTGAACAAAATAATTCGAGTGGTGTTTCTTTGATAACCTAAAAAACACAATTCATGAAAACACTCATTCTTGCTTTTTCTTTACTTACTTTTTGGGCTTTTCACGCACAGACAATTGTTGGTGGTGGTATTTATGCAAACACCACTTGGACAGCAGCGAATAGTCCTTATTTGCTCAATCAATCTCTTGTCGTTTTTCCGGGTAAAACGTTGACCATTGAACCGGGAACAGTTATTCAAGTAGTTGCAGACCAAAGTTTTAATTCAGGAAATTACCTCTACTTGGAGGTTCGTGGGACATTGAATGCTGTTGGTACAAGCGCCAATCCAATTACCTTCACATCAACGATCCCTTCAGCAGAATCTAACTGGTTGGGTATTCGTGTGAAAGGAAGTCAAGGTGGACTCGTGCAAATGGACCATTTCAAACTCACAAATTCTTATTACGGCATCCATAATGATATTTCAGAACCTGGCATTACGTACAATTTCAATGGTTGTCAATTTAAAAATAACAACTACGCCATTCAGCTTTATGCAGACATGGTTTACAACGAATGTTTGTTTGAAGGAAATGCAGTAGGACAAGCTGCGCAAATCACCTATGGAACACTTACAGCCAACAACTGTCAGTTTTTGAATAATTTCTGCTCGTTTACGTGGTCCAATAATATCAATGTGACGAACTGCACATTCGATGGTAATGAGAACAACATCATCGCTTCACCTGGACTCATTTCAGACTGTGTATTTACGAATAATACGAATGCCATTACTGAAGCGAACGGACATACCATTCTAAATTGTTCTTTTGAAAACAATCAAATGGCGATTGACGCATCTGGATCCATGAACATCAACAATTGTTTTTTTCAAGGAAATGGAACAGCCATGCGCATGGGAGATAATAGCACCATTACTAATAATCAAATTCTAAACAACGACAAGGGAATTGTGATCACCGGTTGGTCTCCGAACTCTATGGTGATATCCGATAATTTCATTTGCAATAACACAATATATAATTTGGAAAATGCAACGGACAAAAACTTTGACGTAAATGCAAATTGTTTTTGTTCATCAGATTCAAGTTACATCGAAAGTTTGATTTATGATGGGTATGACGACATCACTCGCGGTCTTGTAAACTATGCCATTTACGACGATTCTTGTCAAAACGTTCTTGAGTACGTTGTCAAAGTTGATCTTGGAGGTTCAGCGGATATTGAGTCAATATCCATTTCCGATTTTAGTGCGTATGTCGCGACGATGAATGAACTCATCATCATTTCTCAAAAAAACCAAGTCGTTCAAGTATATGATGGATTAGGTCGCTTGATACAACAGGTTTCTATTTCAACTGGAAAAAATAGCCTACAGATTTCAAATAATACAAATCTGCTATTCCTAATTGGAGAAAATGGAACGAAACAACGATTGATCAAACTTTAAAAAAAAGAGGAGGTAAAACTCCTCTTTTTTTTATCCCTATAAAGGCTACATC
This sequence comes from Crocinitomicaceae bacterium, assembly GCA_024643725.1. Taxonomy (GTDB): domain Bacteria; phylum Bacteroidota; class Bacteroidia; order Flavobacteriales_D; family Crocinitomicaceae; genus UBA952. Next base: position 218,318 of record JAHEMJ010000015.1, read on the forward strand.
CACTTCGTCAAGAACTGATTGTATTCCCCTCTCAATTGAGCAAAGTTCTTTTCAAAATACCCAATAAAATCTGCTTCAGCTTCGTGACTTTCTACCTTGCGGTGATCTACAGCTATAGGATTTGCATGTACCTCTTTAACCAATTTCGTTTCATTCATCTTGATTGCGTGTGCTAATTCGTCAATGTTATTGCGTTGAACGATGAATTGATTCTGAAAATGTTCAACATCCTTTAAGAAATCTGATGCATTATTTTTACTCGTCACTTCATCCAAGCGTTCTTTCAGAATGACGATTTCTTCCTTGTAAAAATCCAGTCTTTTAAACCAATCTTGATTTTCCAAATGCTGATCGATGATTTTTGCTTTTGTAGTCATATGTTTTATTTTCTACAAAGATCACGCTGTTTTTATCACTAAAACATGACGATAATCAACGATTCAACTGATTTCTACAGGTGAAAATATCGACAAAACGGCTTAATTTGATGTATCTTTGCACAAAAATTCAACTATGTCAGAAAAAGCTGTTCGCGTACGTTTCGCTCCGTCACCAACTGGACCACTTCATATGGGTGGAGTTCGCACTGCCTTGTATAATTATCTTTTTGCAAAAAAACACAATGGAACATTTTTAATCCGTGTGGAAGATACGGATCAGACACGTTTCGTTCCTGGTGCACAAGATTATATTATGGATGCGTTGAATTGGTGTGGGATTATGCCAACTGAAGGACCAGGACTTGGTGGTAACTATGGCCCTTACGTTCAATCGGAGCGTAAAGAAATGTACCGTCCATATGCTGAAACATTGGTAGCTGAAGACAAAGCCTACTACGCCTTCGATTCTGCAGAAGAATTGGACAACATGCGTGAGCAGGCAAAAACAATGGGAATGCCCAATTGGCAATACAACAGCGTGACACGCACATCGATGCGTAACTCCTTGACGCTACCGCAAACAGAAGTTGAAAAATTATTAGCGGAAGGACATCCGTACGTGATTCGTATGAAAATGCCCCGCAATAGAGACATTCGTTTCCACGATTTAATCCGTGGATGGGTGGTTGTAAACACCAATAATTTAGATGATAAAGTGCTTTTCAAAAGCGACGGAATGCCAACCTACCACTTGGCAAATATTGTGGATGATCACACCATGGAAATCAGTCATGTGATTCGTGGAGAAGAGTGGTTACCTTCTGCCCCACTTCATGTGATGTTATACGAAGCCTTCGGTTGGGACTGTCCAGAATTTGCACATTTACCTTTGCTATTGCGTCCGGATGGAAATGGCAAACTTTCCAAACGCGATGGAGATCGACTAGGATTTCCTGTTTTCCCAACGAATTGGACAACAGCAGAAGGTGAATTGTATTCTGGATACCGCGAGAAGGGTTACCTTCCTGGCGCCTTCATTAATATGTTAGCATTGCTCGGATGGAATCCAGGGACGACGCAAGAGATTTTTACCTTGGATGAATTGTGCGAAGCCTTTTCCCTAGAACGTGTTTCCAAGGCAGGAGCAAAGTTTGATCCAGAGAAAACGAAGTGGTTTCAACAACAATACTTACGTGGATTAAACAACGATGAAATTGCCGCTCAATTGAACGAAATCGGTGGATTTGACATGCCGCTTGATCGTCTAGCTCAGGTTTGTGGTTTGATGAAAGAACGCGCCACATTTGCACAAGATATTTTAACAGAAGGAAGCTATTTGTTCTCGCGTCCAACGGAATTCGATAAAGATACGATCCTGAAAAAATGGAAGGATGAAACAACCGGATACATTTCCGAATGGAAGTCCATCGTTTCTGATATCCATAATTTCACTGCCGAAGAAATTGAAAAAGCGTTTAAATCCTTTTTAGAGGCGAAACAAGTTGGCATTGGTGCTGTTCTTCTACCGTACCGTTTATGTGTCACAGGTGTGGGCGCAGGTCCAGGCATGTTCGATATTTCGGCTTTCCTCGGAAAGGATGAAGTTCTTGCACGTTTAGAAAGTGGATTAGCTCGCATTCAAACCATTCGCGATGAAGCAAGTCATTGAAGTTAACGGGATTCAATTGTACGCACACCATGGCTGCTTAAAAGAAGAGGAGCTCATTGGTGGACATTACATGGTGGACCTCGCTTTATTGACGGATTTCTCCAAAGCTGCTGAAAACGACGATTTAATCGACACCGTAGATTATGTGGAATTGAATCAAATCGTTAAAGAAGAGATGGCCATTCGGTCGAAACTCATTGAGCATGTTGGACAACGCATCCATCTTCGCATTCGCAAGGAGTTGAAGGGAATTCTTCAATTGCGCGTGAAAATCACCAAATTAACACCGCCAATCAACGGAGATGTCAAGAATGTAGCCATCGTGATTAGCGATTTGGATGTGTATTAAAAAACGCGACTAATTTTGCCATCGCCCTCGCGCGATGACTGAATGCATTTTTTTCACTCATGCTCATTTCTGCAAAGCTTCGTGTTTCTCCCTCTGGAATAAAAATTGGATCATACCCGAATCCTTCATGACCTGTTTTTTCGTATGCGATTTGTCCTTTCACAATTCCTTCGAATTGGTGCTCCTTTCCTTCCCAAAACAAAGTAATCACGGTCTTAAATTGTGCAGAGCGATTTGACTCATGTGCTAATTCTGCAAGCACCTTTTCCATGTTGTCATTGGCATCTTTGTGATTCCCGGCATAGCGCGCCGAATGTACCCCTGGACGTCCATCAAGCGCTTCAATTTCTAATCCGGTGTCATCTGCGAAACAATTGGCCTGAAACTTTTCATGGACAAAGCTGGCTTTGAACTGCGAATTTCCTTCAATCGTCGGTTCCTCCTCCGGAATTTCATCGAAGTAGTTTAATTCTGATAGTGAATTGATGTCAATCCAATCCGGTAAAATGCGTTGGATTTCTTGTGCTTTGTGTGCGTTGTGACTTGCAAAAATGAGTTTCATGCATCAAAAATAGGAAATATAGCCGAAGTGTATTTTTCCCGCGCTCAATTGTATGGGATTTCCCATTTGCGAACCGAGTGCATATGAAAGTCGAAAAATACCAATGTTCGTTCCCGCAGAAAGTCCAAATCCGAACCCATATGGATGATCCTTTACATACGATAAGGCCGTATTTTCATAATACGCTTGGTTGTAGAAAACAAAGACATTTGAATTTTTGTCGAGCAAGTATCGCCACTCTAAACTCAATTGGGCCTTCGTTGTGGCGAAGATGGTCTCTTCGTTAAATCCACGTAAAGAATTTGCACCACCAAAGCGAAACAACTCATTTTGATAAATGTCCGGTGCATGGTACGTATCCAATTGAAACAAGGTGCGGAAAGTCATTCGTTGCGCAATCGGCAAAAAATAATCAGCCATGGCATGACTTTTCCAAACAAGATCAGAAGTGGATTGGCTTTTTCGCTCGCCTACTTGTCCTTCAAATTGCAGGATAAATCCAGCTCTTGGATTAGGAATATAATCCAACTTTCGACGGAAAAGCACCAATCCGTAACTATTGGATGATAAATTGGCCAATTTGCTAAACATCGGATTTACACTTGTAGTTGAAAGAACTGAGGAGGAATTAAAATAGTAATTGGCACGCAATTGCCAACCATGTTGAAATTGGTATTGAATCCCCAAGATTGATTTAACCTCGAGAAAACTGGAATCTCTTTTATACAATTGGAAGTCGGCAATGACACCGAACGGACTTTTGAACAAGTAAGGGAGATTCAAATTAGTTTGTAAAGATTGAGTTTGGGGCTGAATACTTCGCCATGACAATTGAAAAGACTCATTGTGTTTGGTGATGTTCATTAATTTCAATTGGACATCTCCTGTTAAGGACAATTGATTGGTCTGTGGATTGGGTTGTAAACCGATGACACCTTGAACTGAACTTGAACGATTACTTTGTAAATAGACAAACAATTCCGCACCGGATTCGGTAAACAACACTTCACAGTTTTTCTTAAGTGAAAAGATAGCTGTTTGAGAAACACGTTGTCCGATACTTTCCAACATGCTTTCATTGTACACATCGTTTACATGTATTCCAATGATGCTTTGAAGTGTACTTTTCGAAATCGCCACGTCATTCTTTAAGTGAATTTCCGTCCAACGGTAGTATGGACCCGTTTCAACGAGCAGTTCGGCATCAATCTCTTTATCGTACATCTGAACTTCCTGCAAGGACACTCGACAAAAAGGATAACCATGATTCAAATAATAGACAAGAATTTCATTGGCGAATTGAGCGAATGCCTCCGGTTTAAATGCTTGTTTGAGCCATTTCTTTCCTGGACTCGAAAACACATGGTCTACGAGTATACGTGTTGTGTCCGAAAGTTGAAGAAACAATCCTGAAAACTGTTTTCCGAGCTTCACTTGGATGGAATCGTAGTCCTTTGTTTGAGCCACAAGGTTCATTTGGCAGAGAAAATAACCATTTTCCACACAATGGGTCCATACTTCTTTTTGACGCTTTTCAACCGTTGATGCCTGTTGATTCAACATGACTTTCTGTAGCGCTTTTGGAAAAGGCTCCCTATTTTCTTGAAAAAAAATCACATTTTTTTGAGTCCACCCGGAAAAAGGTAGCAAAGCAAGAAAGAATAAGGAAATCAGAACTATTTTCACTTGGATAAAAATCGAAACTTTTATGGATATAACTCCCCTTTTTTGAAAAAATTGTAACTTTATAAAATGTGCCTCGTTAGAGAGTCCACAAACAACAAAACAAATTACGATGAAAACGAAACTTACTTTATTGATCTGTGTTGCGGTAGTTACAGTTGTATTAGCTTCATGTGGAGCCGGACGCACAGCTAGTTGTGATGCTTATGGTAGCATTCAACAAACAGAAAATTCAGATTTAGCAGCGAAATAAGTCACTAAATCTTAAAAGTTCCAGCGCTGAACATGCAGAGCCATTTGGTTTTGCATCTTCAGCGCTTCTTTTTTTGCGGCATCCGCAAAATCCAAACCGGAAGAAGCGTAGATAATTCCACGAGAGGAATTCACCAAAAGTCCACACGTTTCATTTGCTCCATATTTCACCACATCTTCTAGACTTCCACCCTGCGCTCCAACGCCAGGAACCAAAAAGAAATAATCAGGAGCTAGTTTTCGCACTTCGGCGATATCTTCCGCGCGAGTAGCACCCACAACAAACATCATTTTCTCTGAACTTGCCCATTCCATCGATTTGCGCAATACTTGTTCAAACAAAAATCCATTGTCACTTTTTTTCAGTTGAAAGTCCTTTGCTCCCTCATTTGAAGTTAAGGCTAATAACACCACCCATTTTCCTTCAAATTGTGTAAACGGCAAAACACTGTCTGAACCCATATAAGGCGCAACGGTTACAGCATCAGCGTTTAAGGTTTCGAAAAATGTTTTCGCATAGTAAGTGGATGTATTTCCGATGTCACCGCGTTTAGCATCCGCGATGATCATGCATTCTTTCGGGATGTAATTGATGGTTTTCTCCAGAGAATCCCATCCTTTTGATCCGTGGCATTCGAAGAATGCTGTATTTGGTTTATAAGCAACCGCGTATGGATGTGTCGCATCGATGATGGCTTTGTTGAATTCAAAAATTGGATCGTCAAGGTCCAACAAATGAGCTGGGATTTTTCCCATGTCTGGATCTAATCCAACGCACAAAAAAGATTCCTTCAAGCGAATTTGAGCCAATAATTCTTGTTTTGTCATAGCGTCTCTCCTTTTAATTTTTCGGCATTTTCGGCCATTTTCAAGGCATCAATCATTTCTTGGATATCGCCGTTCATGAAGGAACTCAAATTGTACATCGTCTTGTTGATGCGGTGATCCGTAATTCTTCCTTGTGGATAATTGTAGGTTCTGATTTTCGCAGAACGGTCTCCAGTTGATACCAATGTTTTACGTTGCGCAGCACGTTCGTTGTGCACGCGATCTAATTCTGCTTGGTACAAGCGAGAACGCAATACTGAAATCGCTTTTTCCAAGTTTTTATGCTGTGATCGTCCATCTTGACATTCCACAACCACTCCTGTTGGAATGTGCGTCAAACGAATCGCGGATTCTGTTTTGTTAATGTGCTGTCCACCTGCTCCAGATGCACGAAACGTATCTTTTCGCACGTCATTCATGTCGAGGTTGAAATCAACTTCTTCTGCTTCTGGCAATACGGCAACGGTAATTGCAGATGTGTGCACGCGTCCTTGCGATTCTGTTTCAGGAACACGTTGTACACGGTGAACGCCCGATTCAAATTTCAGCATACCATAAATTCCTGCACCAGCCACATCAATGGAAATCTCTTTGTATCCTTTCACTGTCCCTTCGGATGAGTTAATGATTTCATATTGCCATCCCATTTCTTTAAAATACATGGTATACATGCGAAAAACGTCTTCCACGAAAATACACGCTTCGTCTCCACCTGTCCCTGCACGTAATTCAATAATGGCATTTTTATCGTCCTCAGGATCTTTCGGAATGAGCATCATTTTAATCTCTTCTTCCATGATCGGACGTTTATTTTCCAATTCATCGATCTCCATCTTCGCCATTTCACGCATTTCGGGATCGGTCTCTTCTTCCAATAATGCTTTTGAGCTGGATAAATTTCCAAGTACATTTTTATAATCCTTGTACATTTCATCCAAGGGCTCTAAATCGCGGTATTCCTTATTGAGCTTCACATAACGATCCATATCCGAAATAATATCTGGATCGGTAATCATGGTTCCAACTTCAATAAATCGGTAATGAATTGCTTCTAATTTCGAAAGTAAATCTGACATGACGCAAAGATAAGAAGAACATCTCCGAATCCAAAGTAATCCGGAAGGGCATTCGCGAAGGAGCACAAAAAAAGCCAACTGAAATCAGTTGGCTCTTCACTCTTTTTTCTTGAAGCTTAGTCAATGGAACCTGTCACGCGTTTCATGAACGCATTTAAGGCATCGCGCTTTGCTGTACCGGAGCGAATATCCTTATGGACCTCTAAAGCTCCTGAATAATTGGATAACAACTCTCCGATCACATCTAATTCCTCGTCCTTAATTCCGGGTGCCTCGATTAAATTCTCGAGTGTTTCCATCGTTTCAATGACGTAGTCTTCATCGTTTTGTTCGATGAATTCAACAATGTGCTTAATGACTGGTAACCGCATCTAATACTTCTTGAATGGTTTCTATTTTATTTCCTTGTGCTTCTTTCACCAAGGATCCATTTACGAATCCGGCAAAAGTTGGCAAGTTACTCACGTTTGCAAATTGACGTGAATTCGGAAGTTTTTCTGCATCGATGTAATAAAACGCAATGCCTTCATTTTCCTCTGCCATACGCTTGAATTTCGGTTTGGTGATTTTACAATTCCCGCACCATGAAGCGCCATATTGCACCATCACTTTGGCGTTACTTGCCAAAAGCTGATCCAAATGATCTTCTGTTAATTCGGTAAACATATGCTTAGTGTTTGCTTAAGTAATCAGCTACTCCGTTGCGTGTCGCATTCATGGCATCTTTACCTTCTTCCCAGTTTGCTGGACAAACTTCACCGTGTTGTTGTACGTGTGTGAAAGCATCGATCAAACGAATGTATTCATGAACGTTACGTCCTACAGGGAAGTGATTCACTGACTCGTGAAATACCATTCCTGTCTCATCCAATAAGTAAGTTGCACGGTAAGGCACGTTATCACCTACTGAATCCTCATCAAACATATCGTAATCTAAAATACCTAATTCCATTGCTAAGTTGCGCGTTGAATCCGCGATTAACGGGAATTTCACTCCTTCGATTCCTCCATTGTCTTTCGCTGTGTTCAACCAAGCAAAGTGTACTTCAGCCGTGTCACAAGAAGCACCGATAACGATGGTATTTCTTTTTGCAAATTCAGCCGCAGCTTCTTGAAAAGCGTGAATTTCTGTTGGACAAACAAATGTAAAGTCTTTTGGATACCAAAAAAGTACCACTTTCTTTTTGTTCTCTACTGCTTGTTGAAGAACGTTGATTTGAAATGCATCTCCCATTTCATCGATTGCTTTGACAGTTACGTCTGGAAATTTCTTTCCTACAAATGTTGACATATAAAATAATTTAATTTGGTTACTAATTGATTATACAAAGTTAAAGCTAAATGGTTTGCCAAACCCGATAATCTCTTGTTTTGTTGGGACAAAGTTACGCCCCAAATAACCATCTATTTATTCAATATATTTTATATTTACATAGATTTTATTTATATGATATCCATTCAGCAAATGCAGTACATTGTTGTTCTCAGTGAAGAACGGCAATTTCAACGGGCAAGTGAGCGTTGTTTTGTCACGCAGCCGACACTTTCCATGCAAATTAAAAAAGCCGAGGAACAATTGGGTTATTTGGTTTTCGATCGTGAATCCAGTCCGCTTCGTTTGACACCAGCCGGTGAAAAACTCATTCCCATTCTTCGGGAATTACTCAGCGAGAATGAGAAAATCAAATGGCTTTCTGAGCAAATGAAAGGCAACGTAAAGGAAGAAATCCGTTTAGGCATTATCCCAACTGTTGCATGTTACTTGATTCCTTCACTTTTCAGTGAGTGGCAAAGTACGTTTGACAACATCAAATTGAGCATCCACGAAATGAAAACCACAGAGGTCCTCGAGGCACTCGAGCGGAAGGAAATTGATCTGGGCATTATTGCTGGTCCGCATCTCGATCAACGTTTGCGCACCATTCCTTTATTTCAAGAGGAAATTTTCGTTTATGCACCGGCGTTGAGTGGAACAACGGTTTCAATGGCTGACTTACAACAAATGCATCCTTGGTTATTGAACCAAGGTAATTGTTTGCGCACACAGATGGTACATTTCTGTCAGTTAAAGGAATTCACTCCAATCAACGAATGGAACTACGAAGGCGGTAATCTACCATTAATTATCGAAATGGTTGATCGCAATGGTGGTTACACCTTGATTCCTTCCAATTATTCACTCTCTCCAACACAACAAGAAGGAATAAAAACGATTTCTGACCTTGGAGCCGCACCAGCACGAGAGATTATTGCTCTTTGTTCGAATCGCAGCGCAAAAATGCAAGGAATGGAAGCTTTGGCTCGTAGCATTCAATTCGCATACGGAAATCCCAAACAGAAATCGCTACAGGTACTTGATTGGAAATAAAAAAGGGGTGAATTGCTTCACCCCTTTTACGATCTTATTGCGTGTTCCTTTATTGAGCTGATGCCAATTTAATGAAATCATCGTATTTCACTTCTTTTTTCACCAAGTTCACTGATGACTTAAAGAAGTCTGTCAATTTTTGCTCTGCTAAACGATCGTAAATACCGTTTGCTTGTTCTTTGTTTTGCAACAAACGAGCAGCTGTTTCTGTCAATTCTTGATCATCCGGTGCTGGTAATCCGTATTGTGCGTAATTCCCAACCAACAATCCTTTCGTGAAATCCATCACTTCTTGGTTTGTTAATTGAATGTTGTTATCCTTGAAAATACGCGTTTGAATCAATTGCCATTTCAAGGACTTTAAGTAGGCATCAAATTCCGCTGCGATTTCTTCATCTGTTACTGGTTTTTCGGAAGAAACTTGAATCCATCTTTTCAAAAATGTTTCAGGGAAGGCCATTTTCGTTTCTTCTACCAAGTGATTGTAGACGTTGCGTGTAAAAATGCGGTCTGTATCTTCGGCAAACATACGTGTCAAATCAGCGGAGATGCGTGCATGTAATTCCTCTTCTGTTTTCACTTCTTCAGCGAACAACTTCGTATACAATTCCTCATTTAAATCAGCCATTTCCATGCGCTTCACATCAGAAATAGTGAATTGGAAAGCGGACTTCATATCAGCCATCGCTTCTTCTGAAATCCCTAATAACGCTGCACAATCTTTATCGTCTTTGGAAACAATTTTCGGATCCAAATCAATGGTGTCGTTTACTTTTTTTCCTTTCAACGCTTTGATTCCTGCTTTGTTTTCCAAGAACTCCATTGAAATGGTTGTTGAATGAGAAATACCATCTGTATTGATGGTTCCATCGGCATTTTTCTCTTCAAATTTCCCCATGACCATGTCTTTGTCACCAACGACATCCGAAGAAACTAATTTACCATAACGACGACGTAAATCTTCCACTTGCTTATTAATCAAGTCTTTATCGATTTTCACTGTCGCGTAATCAAATTTTGATTTTGCATTAATGGGTAATTCGAATGCTGGACTATATCCAATTTCGAAAGAGAATTCGAAGCTATCTGGTTGTTCAAAGCTTCCTGTCATTCCTTCTCCCTCTTTTGGAATTGGATTTCCAAGAATATCCAATTTTTCGTCCAAAATGTATTTGTATAAAGCGTCATTCGTCAACTTGTTCAGTTCTTCCGCTAATACGGATCTTCCAACTTGTTTTTGAATCAATCCCATTGGGACATGTCCAGGACGGAATCCAGGGATTTTCGCTGTTTTTCTGTATTTATCCAATGCAGCTTTCACTTTTCCTTGATAATCTTCTGGAGCAATGTTCACTTTCAGGATGGCATTCTGTGCATCTACTTCTTGACGAGTAATGTTCATTTTATTGTTTTTTAGTCAATTTACTACTTAAAAAAAAAGGCCTCGTTACACCAACGAGACCTTTCGTGCGGATGGAGGGACTCGAACCCGCACACCTCTCGGCACCAGATCCTAAGTCTGGCGTGTCTACCAATTTCACCACATCCGCAATTATTTGTATTCAAAAGGTTCTTTTACCCTCGCCCTACAATGTTTCCATCGTAATTGGGTTGCAAAGATAAAGCTAATTTTTTAAAATGAAAGTTTCGTGGGAAAATTATCTTCTTTTTTCCTGCATCGCTGTTCGGATTTCCTTCATAAACTCGGAAGCGTATACAAAACTGAGTATTTCTGGATTTTCCGTTGTGATAATGGAATCTTTGTCCCCACTCCACCATTTCTTACCTTGATAAATGAACAAGATATTTTGACCAATTTCAATCACACTATTCATGTCATGTGTGATGACTACTGTCGTTATATTAAACTCCGCAGTAATGTCTTTGATCAATCCGTCAATAACGATCGATGTTTTTGGATCTAGTCCAGAATTTGGCTCATCGCAGAATAAGTACTTTGGATTCATGGAAATGGCACGTGCAATCCCGATGCGCTTTTGCATTCCACCGCTACATTCTGCCGGAAACAATTTATTTCTCCCGGTCAAATTCACACGATCCAAACAAAAATCGACGCGTTTTTGCATTTCTCCTTTCGTCATATTCGTAAACATCGTCAAAGGAAACATGATGTTTTCCTCCACTGTCATGGAATCAAACAAGGCAACACCTTGAAACAACATTCCAATTTCTTCGCGGATTTGGCTACGTTCAAAGCGTTCCATGCTGGTAAAATCCCTTCCGTCAAACAAAATTTGTCCTTCATCGACTTCGTATAAACCAACCATGCATTTCGCTAAAACCGATTTTCCTTGTCCTGATTGTCCAATGACTAAATTGACTTTTCCTTTCTCAAATTGATGGTTAATGTCGAACAATACTTGTTGACCATAAAACGATTTGTTGACGTTTTTTACTTCAATCATGACAACAATAATAATTGTGTTAATATGAAGTTCGCCACCAAAATAGCGATGCTACTACTCACAACCGCTTGTGTCGATGATTTCCCCACGTTGATTGATCCACCTTTCACATAGTATCCATAAAATGAAGATACGGACACAATTAAGAATCCAAAGACAACAGTTTTTGTCAAGGCGTATGTGATGTGGAATGGATTAAAAAAAGCGCGTAAACCTAAAACATACGTTTCAGTTGTTGTCAAATCAGAAATCATCAAGGACATCCATCCACCCAGCATACTTAAGGCCATGGAGAAAATAATGAGGATGGGGAAAAATAAAATAGCCGCAACGATTTTTGGCAATACCAAATGATTCAAGGAATTGACCCCCATGATTTCCAAGGCATCAATTTGTTCAGTTACGCGCATCGTTCCAATTTCAGATGCCACATTTGACCCCACTTTTCCTGCCAAAATCAAGGAAATAATTGTCGGTGAAAATTCGAGAATGGTACTGGATTGCGTAATGTATCCAACCGTGTACTTTGGTAAAAGCGGATTGGACATATTCGATGCCGTTTGTAAGGCGATCACTCCTCCAATAAACGTAGACATCAGTCCAACAATCGGCAAGGAGCTAATGCCAATGTTATCTAACTCATTGAACAAGCGTGAAAAGAAAATCTTCCACTTTTTCGGTCTCGTAAAGACCATTGTCAACATGAGCGTATACTTTCCTATGTTCGATAACCAATTCACGTGGCTAAGTTACGTATATTTTCTAAGTGCTCGGAGGGAGATATTTGTTTGATTTTGTTTTTAACTTTGTTCGTGACTATTTCAAAGCGAGAACAATTTATAAAAACCTTAAATCGATTTGCCCCGGAAGTATTTACGGAGTATCTAACCGATTTAATCCTTGCTGCGAAAGTGACCTTTAAAATCGTACCTGGCCGCAGTACAAAATTGGGCGATTTCCGTGTAAAGCAAGGACAAGAAAAACCAACAATTACGGTCAACGGCGACTTGAATCCATACTCTTTCCTTGTTACAGCCATTCATGAGTTGGCACATTTGGAAGCTTTTCGCGATCATGGCATGCGCATTCAAGCACACGGAATCGAGTGGAAACAAGCCTATCGACGCTTGATGGAGCCCGTTTTATTAAGTAAACAATTACCCGTAGATGTTGAAAAAGCACTTTGGAAAAACTTCACCAATACCAAGGCATCCTCTTGCACTGACTTACAACTGAGTCGAACATTGAAGCAATTTGACGTAAAACAAGGAACAACTTTAGAGGAAATTCCGCATAAAAGCACCTTTCATTTAAATGGAAAATCATTTGAGAAAGGCTTACTGCGTAGAAGTCGTTATCTTTGCACTGAATTAAAAACGGGAAAACCGTATTTAGTTCATGCGTTAGCAACCGTTGAAATCATCGAAAAATATGAGCACAAATAACTACGGATTAATTATGGCAGGTGGCGTTGGTAGCCGCTTTTGGCCCATGTCCACCCCTCAAAAACCCAAACAATTTTTAGATGTATTGGGAATCGGAAAGTCTTTATTGAGATTGACTTTTGAACGCATGCAGAAATCCGTTCCAACAGAGAACATTTACATTCTTACAAACACTTCCTACCGAGATTTGGTAAAGGAACAACTTCCTGAATTGAGTTTTGAGCAAATTCTGTGTGAACCGATGCGTAAAAACACGGCTCCTTGTATTGCCTACGCTGCAGCGAAAATTCATGCGAGTAATCCAGAAGCAACCTTGATCATTTCACCGTCGGATCATTTAATTGTCAATGAAACGCGCTTCCAAGAAATCATTTCTACGGCGATTTCGGTGGCGAATGAAAAACAACATTTGGTGACCTTGGGTATTGAACCAAGTCGTCCAGATACGGGATACGGATACATTGAATTCGACTTGAACAGCGGCGTTCAAAAAGGAGCGGCAACTGAAGTCATTCAATTCCGCGAAAAACCAAACCTAGAAACAGCACAGCAATTTATTGCGGCAAAGAATTTTTATTGGAATGCAGGAATCTTCGTTTGGAGAGCGGATGTCATTTTGAACGCATTAAAATCTTTCCAACCAGTTTTGCACGACATTTTTATGTCGGATATTAGTGCTTACGGTACAACACACGAAGCAGATTTTCTTTACAATGCGTTCAATCAATGTGAAGATATTTCCATCGATTTCGCTGTAATGGAACACGCTAAAAATGTGTCCGTTGTATTGTCCGATTTCGATTGGAGCGACCTTGGGACTTGGGGTAGTTTAACGGAGCATTTACCGAAAGATCATGCTGAAAATTCGATCATTGGTGACAATGTATTTGCGTTTGATTCAAGTAATTGCTTGGTCAATGTACCGAAAGACAAATTGGTTTTATTGGATGGATTAAACGATTACATCGTTGTTGAATCAGATCATATGTTGATGATTCTCAAATCATCCAATGAGCAAGAATTGAAAAATTACTTGAAAGTACTAGAAACGAATCGTCCTGAATTCTTCGAAAAATAATGGTAAAAATCCGCGACATTGAATTAGGGGATTTCCCGCTTTTACTTGCTCCAATGGAAGATGTAAGTGATCCTCCGTTTCGTGCTTTATGCAAAAAACACGGTGCCGATTTAATGTATACGGAGTTCATTTCTTCGGAAGGACTGATTCGCGATGCAGCTAAAAGTGTTCAAAAATTAGACATTTTTGAATACGAGCGACCAATTGGCATTCAAATCTTTGGTTCGGATATCGAAAGCATGATTCAATGTGCTGAAATCATCGATCAAGTGCAGCCGGATTTATTGGACATTAATTATGGTTGTCCAGTGAAAAAAGTGGCTTGCAAAGGTGCTGGCGCTGGATTATTACAAGACATTCCTAAGATGGTCCGAATGACGGAGGCAATTGTCAAATCAACGAAATTACCGGTAACGGTGAAGACTCGCTTAGGTTGGGACGATGACACAAAATATGTCGTTGAAACAGCAGAGCGACTTCAGGACATCGGCATCGAAGCGATTTCCATTCATGGTCGAACGCGCAAACAAATGTACAAAGGAGAAGCTGACTGGACCTTAATCGGTGAAGTGAAAAACAACTCCCGTATGCGCATTCCAGTTTTTGGAAACGGAGACATTGATTCTCCAGAAAAAGCAGTGGAATATAAAAACCGTTATGGTGTGGATGGCATCATGATTGGACGTGCAAGTATTGGTTATCCTTGGGTATTCAACGAAATCAAACATTTCATGGCGACTGGAACACATTTGGCCTCACCGAGTATTCAAGACCGCGTTCAAGCATGTAGAGATCACTTGGAAATGAGCATCCAATGGAAAGGAATGCAACTTGGAATCAATGAAATGAAACGTCATTACACGAATTATTTCAAAGGAATTTCACATTTCAAGGAATACCGCACGAAGTTGGTGTCTAGTTTCAATGTAGATGAAATCATGGAGATTTTACGCTACATCGATGAACACGCAGATGAATTTCAATTCGCTCATCCGAACGAACTTTAAATCAGTTTATTTCTTCTAAAAATGCGACGTACTGGAATGTGCAAACTTCCGAAGACTTCGTGACGCGTCAAGGAATCGATGCTGAAGAAATATTTGGTCCCTTTGTTTGTCCATGTCACATGATTATTGGTACTTGGAACCAATTTCGGTGCTGAAGGACCTGAATAAAATTGATAAATCGACCCGTTCTTTTTCAATTTTAACAAAGGTGAAAACAAGAAACGGAACTCCTCGCCTTCTTTTCTCAAAATACCTTTTCTCATTAATTTATTCAAAAAGACTTGTCCGTATTCATTCATGGAAATCAAAGCAGAATATGCCGGAATGAGAATCTCTTTTTCTCGAGAAACTTCTTGCTCGTTAAAGTCCTCATCCAAAACCGTTTCGATGTAACGCTCTTTTACTTTTTGCATTCCTCCCTCAATAAAACAGAGGTCGCCCGTCCAAGCTTGAATAAATTCCGCAAAAGGAAATCCGAATCGTTTACCGATTTTCGAGAATTGCACAAACATGGAATCCTCTTTGTTTTTCTTCAATTCTTCTATATCAAGGTGGACATCGATCATGCGTTGTGTCCCAATGGAAGACGGATAACTCATTGCATTTTCTTTGCGCTTAAAGTACAGCGGTTTTGTTTTCTTCAAGTAACTTTTCAATTTGAAACTAGAGGAATCACTGTCATGCGCAAACATCGCTGTTTCAATGCCCAATGATTTCAACTTCGCCCAATTCGAATAGATGACCAAATGTTCATTCTTGAATTGTTTTTGCGCTAGGAATCGTTTCCAATCTTTGTGAACTCCGAGGTGTTGTGCACTTAGTACTTGCTCCAATACTGCTTTGAAATCATTTCCTTTGTAGAAGAACACATAACCATCGCCATAGTGCAAGTAGGATTTATCTTCTAAATTGTAATAGTATTTCTGGTCGTTGAATACAGAATCTGAAATATCCACGAATTTCTTCAAACGCTCAATGCCACCCATAATTTTGGAACTATCCGTTAGATGCGCCATGGCTCCCCAATTGCCATTTTCGTTTCCAAAAAGGTAAATGTTTTGCTGAAGATCCAGTCCATACATTTTACCCTGTCCCAATAAAAACTCATACGTCGTAAAATCGCGCACAGCAATTTTATTGTATTGCAACATGCCATTGGTCTCTTTGGCTAGTTCCAAAATATTTGCTGTCGCAATAAAGTCTGCGGTTGGCAGGCGATCAATTAATCGCGGAGGCGTCGGTTTCTGAAAGAGGATGTTTTTCAAGAAAAGCACCAATCCCAGCGCACCTGCGAGTAATAAAAAAGTACTGATTTTACGAAACACAGCTTACGGATTGAAGGTGGTCACTACGTAAATGGAATTAATCAAGTCCAACAAGTGTTTACCCGTTGCTTCGCTTCCTTCAAATGAATATTGCAAATTGAATTTGGTCATTTCATCGGTTGTTTTACTTGAGGTTAAATCGAATTGACCTGATTTTCCTTTTAAGGACTGAACGATTTCCTCTTGACGCGGATTCAACACTCCTGTAGGGAAACGATTTAAGGTTTCTGCAATGTCAACGTGTGCATACATGAATCCACTTTTCTTCGCTGCTTTTTTCTCTTTGCTTGAAATTGCTTTCGAAGCGTAACCATCGGCATGATTCACCGCTAAATCTTCGTCGTTCGTAATGATGAACAAACCATTTGTATTGATGAAATAAAGAGGGGCTGAATCCAAAATGGCATTTTCAAATTTCCAATATGAACCCATATTTTTGAATTTAGATGTCAAGCGGCTCATGTGTTTCATGACTTTTTCAGGAATATCAGAGCGGTCAATCGAGAAGCCCATGGTGAAAATCGGCATATCCTCTTCTGCTTCAGCCTCACGTTCACCGTATTCAAACGTTTCTTCGTCGTAATAAAACTCAATTTTCTTCGTCTTGATTTTCTTGATTCCATTGAATGTCCCGAACATACTTCCCTTGTACGTTCCGAAAAGTGCATCTTTGTTGACAAACTCGTTTAACAACTCAATGGTCAAGACGTTCATGGAGATTTGCGCGTTCTTCTCATCAGATAAAATCGGCATGATGACTTTGTACGCTTGCTCGTATGCTTGACGCAAGTTAACGTTGTAGGTAAAGTAACCCGTGCTTGACTCTGGAATATAATTCAACACGTTTTTGTCGAATTTGGAGTCATTCATTTCTTTGTAAATGGAACCGAGTTCTTTTCCGTAATGCGCTTCGACTTGAAACTCTACCAAATTATCCTTTAGAACCAAATCTCCCAAAATAACATTGCCAGTATACAGCTCCTGAATATCCTGATACAAGGAAGGTAGCACTGTTTGGAAGTACCAAAGTCCTTGGGATTTTTCAAAATTTCGAGAATTGTCCAAGTAAAATGTACCAACTGCATCGTGCGACATTTGTTTTTCAAAGCGAACGTCCGTTGTATATAAATTTACGTTGTCTAAAAACAATTCTTTCATCAAACGCTCCAATTCGCGATCCTGTAAAATCGTTTGAACACTGTCACGCAGCTCATAATAATTCTTGACATTTGGATCTTCGGTCGCTTCAGGTGATGAAATTTGTTCAATCGGCTCGTCTGGCACAAATTCCTCCTCATTCAGAATTTCCTCTTCCTCATCTTGATAATCATCAAATAATTCATACGGCATTTCATTTCCTCGCGCATACCAAATGGAATCTGTCATTTGGTCGATGTATTCCATCGTCGGTTCAATGCGAACCAAAATGGCTGTATTTTCCTTGATAATTAAATTATTGAAGAATGTTCCATACAATTCAACTCCTGGAAATGTGCCATCTAATTTTTGAAAGTCATCAAATACATCAAACAATTGCGCTTTATTTTTAACCCCAAACGTGAATCCTGAAATTTCGTTTTGATTGGTTTTCCCGTAAAATAAATTCAAGCGTTGATCGAAATCTATCCCTGCATCTTTTAACGTTTTTCCGGATGTCGAACCATCGAACAATTCCTGATGAACCTCCTCCATGAATTCGTAATTCACGAGGTCATCCATGGAAATTTTTTGCAATAAACTGATGTTGTTGATGCTAAAAACCGTTACCGCGTCTTTGGGAATAAACAATTCGGATTTTTGTCCAAACAACATCGTGCTTGTCATCAGTGTTCCGAAGTAAATAAGTGCTTTTTTCACAGGCAATTTTCAAATGAAATATGAAGCGAATTTAATCATTATCTCGTTAGTTTTTCGTCGAGATTAAATAGATTGTGTTTTCGAGTAAATCTTGGTTTTCTTTGATGCTATACGCACTCGCTTTCACCATGACTGCGGTTTTGCTTTTACTCAAGGTTCCTAAGGTATTATCGAACTTTTCAATGGGACGATCAAAACGCGTGATGGATGTATACGACCCTTCTTTTAACAACTCAAGATCATTGGATTTGTACGCTTTCACTTTCGCACGGGCAAATGCCGGAATGGAGCGTTTCAATTTATTCCCATCCCAAGTAATCCAAATTTCGTCGGCCTCTGGACCGAGTTTATCCTTGGATACAGCCTCAATGGCATTTGCAAGTCCAGCCTGAAGTGACATGATGCTCGTAAAATCACACGAGAATTTCAAGATAAAATCGGTGTAGTTTTCTTCGATCACTACATTTGAAATTCCCGGTTGTGCATCCAGTATTTTTGCGAACTCCCCTACTTTCGCACTGATTTCTTGAATGCTTGGCACTTTCTTGCCGTCTAAACTATCCAAGGCAAGTATCGAATTGACTTTCACCTTACTTGCGGACAAATTCACTTTGTAACGCAAGGTTCCAGAGCCATCGTTGTGCATGGTTAAATCATCGGAGATTTCGATGCACGAAACCAAGGATAAAAACAAGACGAAGAGTAGGATAATTTTTTTCACGTCGGACTGAAATCAAATGTAGTGCCAAAATTAATCAAATAGATTCGTTTGGCGCTTGCTCAAAGGCACAAATTCCTTGCGTATTTCTGGAACATTTGGCTCTTTGGACAAGATGAGTCGTTTTTCGATGGAAATTGCTTCCATTCGTTCGGATGGAAAACGTTGAGAAAGATCCCATTGCACCATTCCACTCAACCATTTTCCCTCCTGATCCTCACTTAAAATGAGCGGCATGCGCTTTTTCACGTTGTGAATTTCAGACATGAGTTCATTTGCTTCGCACGTCACGATGGTAAAGGTTTGTTCAAATGTTTGCGTTTGCGGATTCAACCAAGTATCAAATAATCCAGCAATGGAAAAAAGTTCCTGGTCTTTCACTTTGATCAAAAACGGTTCTCTGTTCGCTCCTTGTTTCTGCCATTCAAAAAAACCGGTTGACGGAACCAAACAATGCTGACGATTCCACAGATGTTTGAATGAACTGCGTTCTTGCAGCGTTTCAATACGCGCATTCAGCGTTTTATTCGCTATTTCATCCGTATCATTGGACTTAAACCAATGTGGAATCAACCCCCATTTCATGGACTGTATGGATGTATCATTGGTGATGATACGCCAAGATGGATGAGAAAATCCAGACGCATAATAAATAGGGGTGTCAGGGATTAGCTCAGGGACAAGTTTTTTATATCGTTTGGCCAAATCAATGTTGACAGAAGTCGATGAATTTGCATAACACATAAGCGAGATTGAAGAATAAAGGTAAGAAATCGTAGATTTTAAGCAACAAAAAAGCCACTCTTTCGAGTGGCCGTATATAGTCGTCTCTCGCTATCCGAATGAATCGGGAAGAAAGAAACGGAAAAGAGCCCGAAGGCTCTTATAAATACTACATCATACCGGGCATTCCGCCTCCCATTCCTGCCATTGCAGCAGCTGGATTTGCTTCTTCCGGTTGGTCTGCAATCACGCATTCTGTCGTCAACAACATCGCTGCGATGGATGCCGCATTTTCAACCGCAATGCGCGTTACTTTCGTTGGATCGATGACTCCAGCTTTGTATAATGCTTCGAATTTCTCTGTACGTGCATTGTATCCAAAGTCATCTTTTCCTTCGCGTACTTTCTGAACGATGATCGCTCCTTCTCCACCAGCATTGGCAATGATTTGACGCAATGGCTCTTCAGCTGCGCGTTTCACAATCGCAATTCCGGTTGTTTCGTCCTCATTCGCTCCTTTTAATTTATCCAAGGATTCGATGGCGCGAATCAAGGCTACACCTCCACCTGGTACGATTCCTTCTTCCACTGCCGCACGTGTCGCCGCCAATGCATCGTCCACGCGGTCTTTTTTCTCTTTCATCTCCACTTCTGTTGGAGCACCTACGTAAAGTACGGCAACTCCACCAGCCAACTTCGCTAAACGCTCTTGCAATTTCTCACGGTCGTAATCAGAAGTAGTTGATTCAATTTGAGAACGGATTTGTCCAACGCGCGCTTTGATATCCGCCTTTGTCCCTTTACCGTTAATGATTGTTGTATTGTCTTTATCGATTTCGATTTTTGCTGCAGAACCTAACATATCCATCGTCACGTTTTCCAAGGTCATTCCGCGTTCTTCAGAAATCACTTGTCCTCCTGTTAAGATGGCAATATCTTCCAACATTGCTTTACGACGGTCACCGAATCCTGGAGCTTTCACAGCTGCCACTTTCAACGATCCACGCAATCTATTCACCACTAATGTTCCTAACGCTTCTCCGTCAACATCTTCCGCGATGATTAACAATCCTTTTCCAGCTTGAACAACTGGCTCCAAAATTGGAAGCAATTCTTTCATGCTTGAAATTTTCTTTTCGCTGATCAGGATTAATGGATTTTCCATTTCCGTGATCATTTTTTCCGCGTTTGTAACGAAGTATGGCGATAAGTATCCACGGTCGAATTGCATTCCTTCTACCGTTTTCACTTCTGTTTCTGTTCCTTTCGCTTCTTCAACCGTGATGACACCATCATTTCCAACCACTTTCATTGCTTCAGCGATCAATTTACCGATGGTTTCGTCGTTGTTCGCTGAAATCGTTGCGATTTGTTGAATTTTGCTGTTATCTGAACCAACCTCTTTCGAAATCTTTTTCAAATTTTTCACAACTTCCGTCACCGCTTTATCAATTCCACGTTTTAGGTCCATTGGATTTGCTCCAGCGGCTACGTTTTTCAATCCAGCGCTCACAATTGCTTGAGCTAATACGGTTGCAGTTGTTGTTCCGTCCCCAGCGATATCCGCTGTTTTCGAAGCCACCTCTTTCACCATTTGCGCACCCATATTTTCGATTGGGTCTTTCAATTCGATTTCTTTGGCAACCGTTACACCGTCTTTCGTGACGTGTGGTGCTCCGAATTTTTTACCAATCACTACGTTGCGACCTTTCGGTCCCAAAGTTACCTTCACTGCATCTGCTAATGCATCTACTCCTTTTTTTAATTTCTCACGTGCTTCTACGTCGAAAAAAATATCTTTTGCCATGTTACGTTAAGTTTGAAAGATTAATTAAAAAATACCATAAATATCAGACTCTCTCATAATCAGAAAGTTCTTTCCATCAATTTTGATTTCTGTCCCAGCATACTGACCGTATAAAATAGAATCACCAACTTTTACTGACATTGGCTCATCTTTTTTTCCGGATCCAGCTGCTACAACAATTCCGCGCAATGGTTTTTCTTTTGCCGTATCTGGAATGATGATTCCACTTGCTGTTTTTTGCTCTGCTGGCGCAGGTTCTACCAGAACTCTGTCTGCCAAAGGTTTGAAATTTACTGACATTATTTTAAGTTTAATTTGATTCGATTTTTACCAATATTATGCCACTGAAGGAAAGCGGACAATTTTTCGCTTTGGGACAAAAAAAATGTCAGCATGCGTGACATACTGACATTTTACATTCATTATTTTGTAAGGACTATTTATTTCCTTGAGCCGGAGCTTGTCCTTGACCTTGTTGTGTTTGTTGTGGTTGAGCAACTGGTTTTGCTGCTTTTGGTTGACGAATGGTCATCACCAAACTCACTAATACGATTGTTGCTGCAAGACCCCAAGTCATTTTATCAATTAACTCATTTGTTTTTTGAACACCACCCAATTGTGATGGCGAACCGAAATCAGAACTCAAGCCCCCACCTTTGGGATTTTGAACGTAAACAACTAAAATCAACAAGATACTTGCTGCAATGATAAGTATAGATAATAATAAATCCATGATTAAGAATTAAGTTTTCTCTTTAAATTTCTAATTTGGCTTGCAAAGAAACTCTTTTTTTCCGGAAAAGACAAACTTAATTGCTCATAAACTTGAATTGCCTTATTAATATTTCCTTGTAAGGCAAATATTTGAGCAAGTGTTTCGCTCACAGGCATGGCATTTTCACTAACACTTTCCTTTGCTTTTTTCAACGGTGAATAGAATTCCTTTTTCGGTTTTTCAAAATGGTAGAAACTCGGTTTTTTCTCAACTTCAGACTCTTCTTCGTGTTTTCCATCGAGAATTTCACCCATTTTTAACCAATCTGTGAAGGTTTTCGGTTCATCACGAACAATGGTTTTGTTCGGCATAATCTCCTCCACTTCTTGTTCTACTTCCTCACTGTGAATGCTGAGGTCCTCATTCGCTAATTCTTCTTTCACATCTGGATAAGCCATTTGCAAATAGGATGAGCCAATCACCGCAGACTGAATCAAGGCTTCAACTTCCGGTTCGGAGTCCAATTGATGTGGGATATTCAGCGGCAATGCTTCTTCCTCCTCCACTTCAGGAATCAGATTCAACGGAGCCTCCTCTAACGCAACGTGGGTAGATGCTTCGATTTGTTCATTTACCACTTCAAGCTCCTGTTCGATTTCGCTCTGCACCGTTTCTTCAGACTCTTCCAACACCGGCAACTTTATTTCTTGCTCCACGGCTATTTCGACCCTGACCTCATCCGGGGTCCGCTGAACGACGTCCTCATTCTGTTTCGCGCTTTCTGTTAAAAAGCCATATAACAATTCCCGATTTGGAATTTGATAAGCAAACTTCTCTAATTGCGAATTGAAGCGCAAATCTTGGTCATTCGCTAACGACTTTAAATACAAAGTAACAAGACTGGACGAGTATGGATATAATTCCATCAGTTCTTTCAACTCAGGCAAATGCTGTGTGGAACAACTATTCAAATCCTTCATTTGAAGGTGTATGGAATCACGATTCAGCATTACCAGTTACTTAACAATTTATTGATTAAATCTTGAACCATTTGAACTGAAATGTCCTCGAACAGTTTATTTTCCACTTCCGATAAATTGGTCCCTGCATTAAAATCCGCAAATCGCGTACTGGTCAGGATCCATTGTTCTTCCTTGGGTTTTTTAATGGAAATGTTCATTTGAACCGTCATTGTTAAACGGTTTTGCGATGCGTTGTCATTACCTTGTATCGCCAGAGGTTGAACATTGTACTGCGTAATTTTTCCATCGATGTTTACTTCACCGTTTCCAAAGGTCGTATTTAACAAAAGAGGCGTGTTATTTTGGACACCATCCTTCATTTTTTCGGATAACAAAGGAGCAAAATTCAAAGGACAAGTAGCCGCTTCAATTTCCAATGTTTTCAGGGTGAAGGTTTTCCACTCTTCGGGCATACCTCCTTTGTCCTTGAAGGAAAAGCTACTTGGCCAACAAGACCCTAAGAGTAATACCAATAAACCAAATAACAGGTTTCTCATTTATTCACCAAGTTGATATTCTTTAATTTTTCGGTACAAGGTACGCTCTGAAATCCCTAATTCCAAGGCTGCATATTTTCGTTTTCCTCGGTGTTTTTCCAAGGCTTTTTGAATCAATTCCTTTTCGCGATCTTCCAAAGATAAGGATTCTTCTATTTCTTCGTGTACTTCAAATGTTTCGGGAAGCACAGGGTAATTCGTGTGATGATCAGCGGCCACAGCTGGCGGTAAAATTCGCGCAGTCGAAGGCGATTCATCATACACATCTTGATAGATGCGATTGACAATTGCTGTTTGATCGTTGTTCAATGGCATCGTTGCACCATTGTTGACTACCTCCAATACTAATTTCTTTAATTCAGTTAAGTCTTTCTTCATGTCGAATAAAAACTTGTACATCAATTCGCGTTCAGAAATAGACTCTTGACTTTGGTCGTTTTTAACCAAAAAACTCGATTTTTCGGTAATGGGCTGCAAATAGGATGCTAAAATCAGTTCATCAATGTCCCGTGAAGTTTCAATCACGGATAACTGTTCAACCAAATTTTTCAATTGACGAATGTTGCCTGGCCATGGATAATTTTGCAGTAAATGAACCGCTTCATCCGTTAATTTAATGGCTGGCATGCGGTATTTCTCCGCAAAGTCATTGGCAAATTTGCGAAACAACAAATGCACATCCTCTTGACGATTTCTTAATGCTGGCAATTGAATCGGAACTGTACTCAAACGATAAAACAAATCCTCACGGAATTTACCAGAGTGAATGGCTTGCTGCATGTTTTCGTTCGTCGCAGCGACCACTCGGACATTTGTTTTAATTACTTTGGAGGATCCAACTCGAATGAACTCTCCTGTTTCCAGAACGCGTAATAAGCGGACCTGCGTCTGCATCGGCAACTCAGCAACCTCATCCAAGAAAATGGTTCCGCCATTTGCTACTTCAAAATATCCTTGTCGACTTCCACTTGCTCCTGTAAAGGACCCCTTTTCGTGTCCAAAAAGCTCAGAGTCAATCGTTCCTTCTGGAATTGCACCACAGTTTACTGCGATGTATTCACCATGTTTTCTGGCGCTTAATTGATGAATGACTTGAGGGATAATTTCCTTTCCTGTTCCACTTTCACCAGTAACGAGCACGGAAATATCCGTTGGCGCCACCTGCATCGCAACTTCTAAAGCGCGATTCAAAACGGGAGAATTCCCGATGATTCCAAATCGTTGTTTAACCTGTTGAATGTTCATTTTATACTTTTTAACACACAGAAACTACTTCGCCCATCAAGGTAGCAGAAGTACAATCATCGATACGCACCATCACGTATTGCGCTTTTTGATATGTTCCCTTTGGAAAAACAACCATGGAATTTCTTCCCGTTCTTCCACACAAGTGTTCTTCTGATCGCTTCGATGGACCTTCAATCAATACTTTTTGAATGGTACCAATTTGCTTTTTGTTCGATTTCAAAGAATGTGCCAATTGTTTATCAATAATTTCGTTTAATCGTCGTCCTTTCACTTCTTCCGGAACATCGTCGTCAAAACGTCTTTCCGCCAAGGTTTTAGGTCGTTCAGAGTATTTAAACATGTATGCGAAATCGTATTCAACGATGTCCATTAATGACAATGTGTCTTCATGTTCTGCTTCGGTTTCACCACAGAATCCAGTAATGACATCCGTTGAAATGGCGCAATCAGGTACGATGCGTTTGATGGCATCAATGCGCTCCAAGTACCATTCGCGCGAATAACCACGATTCATTCGGTAGAGTACGTCCGTATTACCAGATTGAACAGGTAAATGTATGTAAGGACAAATGTTTTCGTATTTCGCCATAACTTCGAGCACATCATCCGTCATGTCTTTTGGGTGGGAGGTACTGAATCGTACACGCAACTCTGGAGAAACCAAAGCGACCATTTCCATCAATTGTGCAAAGTTGGTTGTTTCCTCTTCTGGATTTTTCACTTCACCTTTCGAACTTAAATTCCAACGGTAAGAATCCACGTTTTGTCCGAGTAACGTGACTTCGCGGTAACCACGAGCAAATAGGTCTTGACACTCTTGAACAATGGTATGAGGGTCACGGGAACGCTCGCGTCCACGCGTGAACGGCACGACACAAAACGAACACATATTATCACAACCACGCATAATGGTTACAAATGCTGCAATTCCACCTTGATCCAAACGCACGGGAGAGATATCCGCATACGTTTCATCACGCGACAACAAAACATTCACCGCTTTTTGTCCCGTACCAACCTCTTCGATTAAGTTCGGTAGGTCACGGTATGCATCCGGACCTGCGACGAGGTCTACTAATTTTTCTTCCTCCAATAAGTTCTTCTTCAAGCGCTCAGCCATACAACCAAGGATTCCGACTACTAATTCTGGATTATTCTCTTTTTTAATTTTAAATTCAGTCAAGCGATTTCGTACGCGTTGTTCAGCATTCTCTCGAATGGAACATGTATTTAATAAAATCACGTCCGCTTCGTCCATGTTGCGCGTTGTTTCATATCCATCTTGTGCTAGAATGGACGCAACGACTTCACTATCTGAAAAATTCATTTGGCAACCGTAACTTTCCAAATACAGTTTTTTCTTTCCATCTCCACCTTGATTCGTCAATTCAATGGCTGTTCCTTGGATTGCTTCGTCAATTACTTTATTTTCAAATTCCATTTCTTCTTCATTAATAGGGATGCAAATTTACGACAAATAAAACGGCATGACAAATTGACATACTAAATTCATGGATGTATTTTTTTTGTTGTTTTTTTTTCTTAACCATAGGTTAAAGGAAAAGGGATAAAAAAAATTGCAGTGAACAAGTTGCTATTTGCCGTGTTTTCCATATACATTTGTCACCAAAATTCTTCTTATGGCTAAAAATCTGGTAATCGTTGAGTCCCCTGCGAAAGCAAAGACCATTGAATCTTATCTTGGAAAAGACTTTATTGTGAAGTCTAGTTTTGGTCACGTTAGAGACCTCACCAAGAAAGGTTTAGCGATTGAAATCGACAATCATTTTAATCCATTATATGAAGTGAGCGCCGACAAAAAGCAAGTCGTCGCTGAATTGAAAAAATTAGCAAAAGCTGCGGAAGTTGTCTGGCTAGCGACCGATGAGGACCGCGAAGGAGAAGCTATTTCTTGGCATTTATTCGAAACCTTGGACCTTGCCAAAAAAGATACTCACCGCATTACGTTCAATGAAATTACCAAAACAGCGGTGTTGAAAGCCATTGAGCACCCACGAAAAATCAACAAAGAACTAGTTGATGCGCAACAAGCACGTCGTGTACTAGATCGCATTGTTGGATTTGAGCTTTCTCCTGTTCTCTGGAAAAAAGTTCGTCCAAGTTTATCCGCGGGACGCGTACAGTCTGTTGCGGTTCGATTAATTGTAGAACGCGAACGAGAAATAGAAGCATTTCAAGTGAATCCTTTCTTTCGTGTCAATGCGAATTTTGGTGCTCAAAACGGCATCTTAAAAGCGGAATTGAACCGTCATTTGGATCAAGAAAAAGAAGCACAGAGCTTTTTGGAGATGTGCAAGGATGCTTCCTTTTTTGTCGAAGACGTACAACAAAAACCGAGTACCAAATCGCCAGCAGCACCATTCACCACATCCACCTTACAGCAAGAAGCCAGTTTAAAACTTGGATTCTCGGTAACGAAAACAATGAGTGTCGCACAGCGCCTGTATGAATCCGGACACATCACCTACATGAGAACGGATTCCGTGAATCTTTCCGAAACGGCCATCAATGGAGCAAAAGCGGCGATTGAATCATTTTATGGAGATCATTATTCCAAACCAACCAAATACACAACCAAGAGTTCCGGAGCCCAAGAAGCCCATGAGGCGATTCGTCCAACGGACTTTGAAAAAACAACCATTTCTGCTGAACGCGACGAGACAAGGTTGTACGAATTGATTTGGAAAAGATCGATTGCGAGCCAAATGGCGCATGCGAAATTAGAGCGTACTACGGTAAAGATAGGTGGACTACCAACCAGCGACTATTTCACAGCAAAAGGTGAAGTAATTGTATTTGACGGATTCCTGAAAGTATACATGGAATCAACGTTGGAAGATGAACAAGACGAAGAAGCAGAAGGATTATTGCCAAAAGTTTCTGTCAATGAAACCTTGAACATGAATGTTTGTACGGCTGTTGAGCGATTTACCCGTCCACCTTCACGCTACGTGGAAGCTTCATTGGTGAAAAAATTAGAGGAGTTAGGAATTGGTCGTCCATCTACGTATGCACCAACCATCTCCACAATTCAAAAAAGAACATACGTTGAGAAACAGGAACGCGAGGGAGACCTTCGTCATTATTGTTTATTGACCCTTGAAAAAGGAGCCATTTCGAAAGAAACCAAATCAGAGACAACAGGGAAAGAGCGAAACAAACTTTCTCCAACGGATATCGGTATCGTTGTGACAGATTACCTTCAAGCGCATTTTGATCAAATCATGGACTACCAGTTCACCGCAAAAGTAGAAGCGGAATTCGATGAGATTGCACAAGGTAGATTGGAATGGACCAACATGATGGAATCCTTCTACAAACCTTTCCATACAGTTGTTGAGAATACGTTAGAACACAGCGAACGAGCTACCGGAGAAAGAGATCTTGGTGTTCATCCCGAATCCGGGCGCAAAGTCATTGCACGCATTGGACGTTTTGGGCCAATGATTCAGGTGGGTGATGAAAAAGCGGATGGTGAAAAAGCACTTTTTGCATCATTGCAACCAAATCAATCCATTGGAAATATTTCCTTGGAAGAAGCGTTAAAATTATTTCAACTTCCACGCGTTGTTGGACAATACGAGGAGCAAGACTTGAAAGTGAATAACGGTCGTTTTGGGCCATACGTTCAAGTTGGAAAAGTATTTGCCTCGATACCAAAAGGAGAAGATCCAATGACCATTACCTTTGAGCGAGCGTTAGAAATTTACCTCGATAAATTACAGGTAGAAGCGAATCGTTTGATTAAGTCTTTTGACGAGCGTCCAGATGTTCAGTTATTAAACGGTCGCTATGGTGCTTATTTAAAAATTGGCAAGGATAATTTTAAATTACCAAAAGATACCGTAGCCGAAAACTTGACACTTGAAGAATGCATCGAAATTTCAAAAAGCGATGCTGCTAAACCATCAAAAAAACGTTCGTTTCGAAAAAAATAAGTATTATTGATTCGATAATCTTTAGATTTACGTTATGAATGGAAGTGTCAACAAAGTGATTCTGATCGGAAACCTAGGGAAGGACCCAGAAGTTCGACGCCTTGAAAATGGTGCGGTTGTGGCTTCATTTCCTTTAGCAACTTCCGAAATATACAACGACAAGCAAAGTGGTGAACGTAAAGAAATCACCGATTGGCACGACATCGTTTTGTGGCGTGGTTTAGCTGAAATTGCGGAGAAATACATTCGTAAAGGAACCAAAGTTTACATTGAAGGAAAGTTGAAGAAACGTTCTTGGCAGGACAAAGAAGGAAATGTGCGTTATGCAACTGAAGTTGTTGGCGACGATTTGACGATTTTGTCCAGAAACGAGCCAAATGAACGTTCAAATGCACCATATTCATCCGAAGGAAAACCCGCTAATCCTTCACCAATGAGCGGTTTAGATAACAACATTGAAGATTCTTTACCTTTTTAACCATGAGTCTAATTGAGCCTCCCAGTTTACGCATTGCAACGAAAATAGTCCAAAGTGGATTTGATTCCACCACAGTGATTTACATCATTTGCATTGCGTTGTTATTGTTAATTTCTGCTTTGATGTCCGGATCTGAAAGCGCCTTCTTTTCCCTGCGCCCCGCCGACAATGAGGATTTAAAAAAGGAAAATAGTTCGCGATCGAAACTCATATTAAGCCTCCTTTCCAAACCGAAAGAATTGCTTGCAACTATCCTGATTACTAATAACTTCGTAAATGTTGGAATTGTCATCTTATCGACCTTCATTTTAAATGATATTTATCCGGTAACGCAAGGATCTGAATTGAAGCGCTTTTTATTGGAAGTAGTCGGGATTACTTTTTTAATCTTGTTAATCGGAGAGGTTGTTCCAAAGATTTTTGCCGCACGGAATACCATGCGAGTCGTTCGTTGGATGTCATATCCATTGTACTTTTTAGGCTCAGCCCCTCCACTTTCTTGGTTAAAAATTGCATTGGTTCGCGGAACAAACTTCATTCAAAAACGAACGAAATCCTCGGTTAAAGTTAACCAAGATGAATTGGAACAAGCTTTAGCCTTAACAAAAGAAGATTCGAGCTCAGAAGAAGATCATAAAATTCTGGAAGGTATTGTGAAATTCGGAAAGACCGAAGCTAGTCAAATCATGACGCCGAGAATTGAAGTGGAAGCGATTGACACGGATTCAAGTTTTCAAGAAGTCATGCAAACGGTTTTGGAAGCTGGATATTCACGCATGCCCATTTTTGAAGAAACCCCAGACAACATTGTGGGAATCCTGTACATCAAAGATTTATTGTCGCACCTAAACGACGTAGAGACCTTTGATTGGAAAACCATCATTCGCAAACCATATTTCATTCCTGAGAACAAAAAAATAAACGATTTATTGCAGGAATTCCGAAGCATGCGCATGCACATGGCCGTTGTGGTAGATGAATACGGAGGTGCAAGTGGAATTGTGACTTTAGAAGATATTCTGGAAGAAATCGTTGGGGACATCACCGATGAATTTGATGACCATGAAATTGCCTACACAAAGCTAGACGATCAGACGATTATCTTTGAAGGAAGAACTTCCTTAAATGATTTTTACAAAGTCGTTGGCGAAAATTATGAGGAATCATTCGAAGCGGTAAAAGGAGAAGCGGAAACCATTGGTGGATTGGTGTTGGAACACGCAGGACGCATCCTAAAAAACAACGAGTTCATCGTCATTGAAAACGTCAAATTCATCGTCGAATCTTCGGATAAAAAACGTATGAAAACCATTAAAATCAAATTGCCATGAGACGCTCAATTTATGTTGCACTGACCATGTTAAG
Organism: Crocinitomicaceae bacterium; assembly: GCA_024643725.1. GTDB lineage: Bacteria > Bacteroidota > Bacteroidia > Flavobacteriales_D > Crocinitomicaceae > UBA952. The sequence continues at coordinate 249,155 of JAHEMJ010000015.1, forward strand.
TGTTCTCATTTACTCCTGTGAAGAAGACGCACCTGTTCCTAAACCATCGACGTATTTGCGCATGAATTTGCCGGAACACAGTTACCGTATGTTCAAAGGAGATTGTCCTTTTTCCATGAAATTATCCAACTTGTATTTTCCTAGTGCAGCTGAAAAACCGCAGTCTAATTATTGCGTTCAAGAAATAGATTTGGGTCCATTAAATGGGAAATTGTTCATGTATTATTTGACCTTGCCTAGTAAAGACTCCTTAGCTGAAATCATCAACTTCGCCAATGACAAAGTCGACGAACATAAGATCAAAGCAGATAAAATCAACTTTGAGCAGATCATTCAACCAAAAAAGAAAGTGTACGGTACCTTTTTCGAACTGAAAGGAAACGTAGCTACGAATTTTCAATTTTACCTAACCGATTCCAGCACACATTTTGTTCGTGCAGAAGTATTGTTAAATTGTCGTCCGAACTATGATTCTCTGCGCCCATCCTTAGAGTATCTGAAGCAAGATTTATTGGAACTCGTTCACCACTTTGAATGGCAGAAATAAGAAAACACGTTTTGATTGCTTTAGGGTCGAACCTTGGGGATACTGAGAAAAACCTGCGTGTTGCGATTGACCAAATCCGAGAACATATTGGCGACATTGAATCCATTTCTCGTTTTTACGCATCGAAAGCCGAAGGATTTGACAGTGAATTCACTTTTTCCAATGCCTGTTTAATTTGTCAAACGATATTGACTCCCCATTCACTACTCAGCGAGTTGAAAAAAATCGAGTTCGCAATGGGGCGAACGAAATCCAAGGAAAGCTATGAGGATCGCATCATCGATTTAGACATTATTTTTTACGGTAACGAACAACTTCAAACGCCTGACTTAACCATACCACATCCACGATTCAAGGAACGATCTTTCGTCATGGATCCTCTTCGGGAAATCGTGAATAAAGCATACCCATTTTGGTCTTTATCCATCGTATAAACAGCCATTTTATTATTATTGAAATCTTTTATACATTTGTAAAAAATTAAAAACCCAGTTATGAAATTATTTCGTTTAAGCAATTGGTTCTTTGTAGGTTCAGGACTTATGTTCTTAGCTTCTTGTGATTTGGTAAAGGATGTTACCTATTCTGTTAATCCGAATCCACTTGAAATGCATGGTGATAGTGTGAAAGTTTCCATCACAGTGAATGTTCCAGCAAAAGGAATTAAAAAGAAGGCGAAAGCTGAAATCACTCCGAAATTAGGAAACTACGCGATTGGTACTTGGTACGTAAACGGAGAAAAAGTAACCGAGAACGGTACAACGGTTAATTTCAAATCAGGTGGTACAGCAACCTTTGAACAAACCATTCCTTACACACCAGAAATGGAAGCCGCTGATTTAGTAATCACTGGGAAAATATACAAACAAACGAAAGAGAAAGATGCATTGCCAGAAGTGAAAATTGCAGATGCAACAATCATTACTCCTTTATTGGTGAATAAAACCTTCAAAGTTCTTTACGAAGAAGATGCTTTAGTTCGTCAATTTGAGAAAACGACGGATGCTACTTTCAACTTCGAAAAAGGAAAGTCAGATGTTCGACCAACAGAATTGAAAGATGCGGATATTACAGCGTTAGTAGCTTGGATTCAAGCAGCGCAAACAAATCCTAAAATCAAAATCAACTCGATCGAAATCAATGGATATGCCTCTCCAGATGGTGAGGTTTCTAAAAACGACAACCTTTCATTTGATCGCACGGAAACAACAAGAACGGCGATTATTGCCATGATGAAAAAAGCAAAATTGACTGCCTACACAGATACAAACATGTACAAATTAAACAAGTACGGTGAGGATTTCGAAGGATTCAAAGCGCAATTGGCATTGTCCACAACTATTACAGAAGCAGACAAAAACTTGTTCATTCGTATTTTGGAAATGACCAAAGACTTGGAGCAACGTGAAAAAGAAATGATCAACTTAGGAAAATCATATACGGAATTAGAAAAAGATGTGTTTCCTAAAATTCGTCGTGCGATGATCGTTGTGAAATATACCGAGTTCGGATTAACGGATGATGAATTGAAAGCTGCTGCTAGCAACAATCCGAATTCACTTTCTGTAGAAGAGTTATTGTTTACAGCAAACAAATTGACAACAGACTTGAACGATAAAGCACGTATTTATGGCGTGGCGGCGACGAACTTTGCTTCGGATTACCGCACACACACAAATCTTGGTGCTGCACGTTTTCAATTAAACAAAACGGCAGATGCAAAAGCATCTTTCGAGAAAGCAAGCTCAATCAAGGACAACGGAATCACGAAAAACAATATGGCAGCATGTGCTATTTTGGATGGTAACCGTGCGAATGCGAAAAAATTAATTGCACAAGCGAAAACAGCATTTGACGCAAAAGGTGATGCAAGTCAAAAAACAGCTGCAAATTACAACCAAGGTATTTTAAATATCATGGACGGTAAATACAGCGCGGCAGAAGGTAACTTCTCAGAGAGCAGTTATAACAAAGCATTGGCTCAAGTATTAGCTGGAAAAAATGATGCTGCGAAGAAAACATTGTCTGGATTAACCGAAACAGCTGAAACGGCATATTTAAAAGCAATCATCGCCGCACGCTCAAACGAAGGTGTGGATGCAGTAGTTGCTCAATTGAAAGTGGCGATTTCTAAAAACGCTTCTTTGAAAGAGAAAGCAGGAAAAGATAGAGAATTCTTAAAAATTGCAACGGAAGCTACCTTCACAAACTTGGTGAAATAATTCCGCTGACAACGCTTAAAAAATCCCGAGAAATCGGGATTTTTTTTTGCTCAAACATTTCATCCTTACTTGATGAAAATCCTTAACTTTGTTTTCTAAAATTTACACAAATGGATAGCAACGAATTCCGCAAATACGCAACAAAACATATTGGATTAAACAGTATGGTGGTCGATCACTATATTGAATCCTCTTTAACGCCTTATATCATTGAAGAACGTCCTTTGAACATGACTCAGATGGATGTGTTCTCTCGTTTGATGATGGATCGAATCATTTTCCTTGGAACAGGCATCAATGATCAAGTGGCAAACATCATCAATGCGCAATTATTGTTCTTGGAATCTGTGGATGCGAAAAAAGACATTCAAATTTACTTGAATTCTCCTGGTGGATCTGTATACGCCGGACTTGGAATCTACGATACGATGCAGTACATACGTCCAGACGTAGCAACCATCTGTACAGGAATGGCCGCATCTATGGGCGCAGTTCTATTGTGTGCTGGAGCTGATGGAAAACGAAGCGCTTTAAAACACTCACGTGTGATGATTCACCAACCATTAGGTGGCGCGCAAGGACAAGCATCTGACATCGAAATTACAGCAAGAGAAATTCAGAAATTAAAGAAAGAATTGTACGACATCATCGCTCGTCATTCCAAACAAGATTATGAAAAAGTTTGGGCGGACTCAGACCGTGATTACTGGATGACATCTGAAGAAGCGAAAGCTTACGGAATGGTGGATGAAGTATTGCTTCGTAATCCAAAATAAAGATGGCTAAAAAAGATGCTGTTTGTTCATTTTGTGGTTCTGAAAGAGCTGCTGTAGGAATTCTAATCGCTGGGATTTCCGGACACATTTGTGATAATTGTGCCGCTCAAGCGAATAAAATCGTTCAGGAAGAACTTTCCGGGAAAGCCAAAGAAGAACAATTAGAGTTGGTGAAAATCAACTTAATGAAGCCGCATGAAATTAAAGCGCATTTGGACCAATACGTCATTGGACAAAATGAAGCGAAGAAATTTCTATCAGTGGCCGTTTACAATCACTTTAAACGACTTGGTCACAAAGCTACCGCAGATGAAGTGGAGATTGAAAAATCAAACGTCATTCTCGTTGGTCGAACAGGAACAGGTAAAACCTTATTGGCGAAATCCATTGCTAAATTATTAAATGTCCCTTTCTGCATTGCAGATGCGACCGTTCTTACTGAGGCTGGATACGTGGGTGAAGATGTGGAAAGCATCCTCTCTCGCCTACTTCAAGCGGCAGATTACAATGTGGAAAGTGCACAAATGGGCATTGTCTTTATTGATGAGATTGATAAAATCGCACGTAAAAACGATAACCCATCCATCACAAGAGATGTCTCAGGTGAGGGCGTTCAGCAGGCTTTATTGAAATTATTGGAGGGCGCAACGGTCAATGTCCCACCGCAAGGAGGAAGAAAACACCCTGAACAAAAAATGATTCAAATCGACACAAAAAACATATTGTTTATTTGCGGTGGAGCGTTTGATGGCATTGAGAAACTGATTGCGAACCGAGTGAATCGTCAAACCATTGGATTCTCATCCGATTCCGAAGAAACGATTGAGAAGGATTCGTTATTGAAATATATTTCGCCAAGTGATGTTCGCTCGTTTGGATTGATTCCGGAGTTAATTGGACGTTTTCCAGTATTGACGTATTTGGAACCGCTATCCGATGCCGATTTAAAACGCATTTTGACGGAGCCGAAAAACGCGTTAATGAAACAATACAAACGCTTGTTCGAAATAGACGGTGTAAAGCTGAGTATCGACAACGAAGTTTTGGATTTCATGGTACGTAAAGCAAATGAATTTCAATTAGGTGCACGTGGATTACGATCCATTTGCGAGGCCATCTTAACAGATGCCATGTTCGACTTACCATCTTCTGGAGAGAAAGTCTTAGAAGTGAATTTGTCCTATGCGGAAGAAAAATTCTCAAAATCGAAAATAGCTACATTAAAAGTGGCGTAAAATAATGCACGAATTAGCTGGTTTTTATACTTTTGCAATTCGAAATTTTTGGAACTATGAAAACATTACAATTTAGAGAAGCACTTAGAGAAGCCATGTCAGAAGAAATGCGTCGTGATGAGCGTGTATTTTTACTTGGTGAAGAGGTTGCGGAATACAATGGGGCTTACAAAGTATCCCAAGGAATGTTGGATGAATTTGGTCCAAAAAGAGTCATTGATACACCGATTGCCGAACTTGGTTTCGCCGGGATTGCTGTTGGAGCTTCGATGAACGGTTTGCGTCCAATCGTAGAATTCATGACATGGAACTTTGCCATCCTTGCGGCAGATCAAATCATTAACTCCGCAGCAAAAATGTTGCAAATGTCCGGAGGACAATATTCTTGCCCAATCGTGTTCCGTGGAGGAAACGGTACCGCTGGACAATTAGCAGCAACACACTCACAAAGTTTCGAGGCATTTTATGCACATGTTCCAGGATTGAAAGTGATTACGCCTTCAAATCCAGCAGATGCGAAAGGACTGTTGAAAGCAGCGATTCGCGATAACGATCCAGTTGTTTTCTTGGAATCAGAAAAAATGTACGGAGACAAAGGAGAAGTTCCTGAAGGAGAATACATCATTCCAATTGGCGTGGCGAACGTTATCCGAAAAGGTACAGACGTAACCATCGTTTCCTTTGGTAAAATCATTAAAGTTGCAGAAGAAGCTGCAGAAGTTTTAGCGAAAGAAAATATCCATGTGGAAATCATCGATTTACGCACCATTCGTCCATTAGATTATGGAACCATCGTTGAATCTATTAAGAAAACGAATCGTTGTGTGGTATTGGAAGAATCTTGGCCATTGGCATCGATTTCTTCAGAAATTGCATACCACTTGCAACGCTATGCATTCGATTATTTAGACGCACCGGTTCAACGTGTGACTCAAACCGATACTCCATTTGCATTCTCACCAACATTAATTGACGAGGCCTTACCAAATGTGGATCGCTTAATCAAAGCAGTAAAAGCTACCATGTATCGATAACACACCTTTTATACCCATATAAAAAGGAATCCAATTGGGTTCCTTTTTTCGTATTATTCATCTCCTTATCGTTCAAAATCAACAATTATCATTACAAATTAATTACATTCGTTCCATGAAATCACTACTCCTTCTTCTAAGTCTCGTTTGTTTCGGGACAACAATGGCACAAGATCAGCTCCATTTTTTATTGACTTCTACGACTTCGATTCGCATAACAGATCCCGTTTGTAAGGAAATGGCTGAAAAATCGAAAGAGCAACTGATCAATCAAATTGATGAGATTAGTAAAAATCAAAAGAAAGAAGGAATCAAGGTCGAAAAAATGGGATTGTCCCAACAAGCATATTTCGAATTGCTGCAGCAATTTAAGTCAAATCCAGATCAATTATTTCCTACTTTTCCAATTACTACGATTATTTTCAAATCGTATAAAGAATCGATATGGGATGAACTGTTTTTTAGTGCGCAGAAGGTTACTGTAAAAGGACTAGGTCCAGCTGATATAGAAGTCTCCATCAAAAATGTTCAAGTTAGTTCCTCTGAAACAGCATTAGACATCGAAGTGAAAAACTTGAAAAAACCAGATTCAGGAATACAAACAACCCATTTAAGTTGTCCGACAGGACGCATGTTAATCCATGATTTCGATGAAGATGAATTATTGCCTTGGCTAGCATTTTGGGCACAGTTCCATCGAGAAGTAAAAACCAATGAATGGTTGGAAGAAGCGATCATGAAGGTGGAACCAAGTTTAATAAGTCGGGCACTTCTCGGTCGTCAAACGGACGAGAAAATAGAAAAACTTGGAATAAATACCTCGGAAAACCGAACCAAGGGAATGAATGAGGCAAGACGTATTTTAAAGGAGGTTCCCTACCGCATACCATTCAACGAAATCGTTGCATCATTCATCAGTAAAGATGAACAGCACTTATCTTTGCTTACATATCACGCATATCCAACCGAGTTGTATTATGAAGAAGAATATGCAACTTCCACCCTACAAATGACCAAATGGAATTTTAGAAAAAAAGATGGTCACTGGGAAATTTACACGCAAGATTTATATAAGGATTCTTTAGATCACATTCGTTCCTTTTACATGGCTGGCTTCGACGCGGAAAATCGTTTTAAAGAAGAAACATGGATTGAACATGCCGACTACGAAAACATTACGGAAGAATTTTATCATATTGAACTCATACGAGAAACCGCCTCACCAGAAATTGAAAACTTGATCCGAACACAAATTCAACCGAAATTAGCAGCACTGTTCAGCGAAAAAGGAAGTGAATACAACAACTTCTATCAACGTATTTCGCCACAATACTCGAGTCAATGGTCCGAAGATGTCACGGAGAAAGTTTACTTTCAAGATGTACTCATTTCCAATCCAGAAAAAACAGCCTATATTTTCCCTGTGATTTTAACGACGAATCAAAACGACGAATATGAGTCCACGGATGAAGTCTTTAAATTTTATGTCCTATTAAAAAATCAAGATGGAAGCTACACCTTATACGATTGGTATTTCTTTAAACCATTTGACTATTGGGGGACTTTTACGCTATTGCGTTGTGCAGAAAGACACTTAAAAAACATTTCAACCTATACTTCTGATCAAAAAGTGATCAATGATCAAGCTTTTTGGGATAATTACCTATTTAAAAAGGGGGCACGTGGCTATGATTATTTGACAGAGGTTGTTTTGCCGAATGAATCTCCAAGCATTTCAAAAAGTGAATTTGACGCAACCGTACAAGATTGCATCGACTTATTGTTAGAACATGATGTCGTGGATTTATACGACCATCAATTAAAACAGATTATTCGCTGCGTGAATACGATTCAAAAAGAAAACCTGAGTGGTGCACAAAACGCGAAGTTAATTTCGTTGAGTCAGGAGCTCCATTTTCAAAAACGTTTGAATAAAATTCAAAAAAATGAAGGGAATTACTATCTAGGCTTGAACCTAGAATTTGGAGCCCCCATGAAAGAGCGTTCATATTATCATATTCGCTAGTCAAGCTAGGAATTCCAATAGGTATTCCATTCGTTCGCTTTATTTTTGATAATCAAGCAATAAAAAGACGATATTTTTTCAAACACTCTTGGTTTATAAAAATAAATAGTTATCTTTGCACCCCTCAAAGTACGTTTGGGGGTTATTATTTATTTTTAAAACAAGAGTATTTTATGCCAACTATTCAACAGTTAGTTCGCAAAGGAAGAACTGCGGTGGTGAAGAAAAGTAAGTCCGCTGCGCTTGATTCATGTCCACAACGTAAAGGTGTTTGTGTTCGTGTATACACGACTACGCCTAAGAAGCCAAACTCGGCTATGCGTAAAGTGGCGCGTGTTCGCTTAACGAACGGAAAAGAAGTCAACGCTTACATCGGTGGTGAAGGCCACAATCTTCAAGAACACTCATTAGTACTTGTGCGAGGAGGAAGGGTAAAAGACCTTCCAGGGGTACGTTACCACATTGTTCGTGGTGCAGAGGATACGGCTGGAGTTCAAGGTCGTAGCCAAAGAAGATCCAAATATGGTACTAAACGTCCTAAGCAGAAATAATTAAAAGCTTTACAAAATGAGAAGAAGAAAAGCCAAAAAGATTGCGATTCTGCCAGATCCGAAGTTTAACGATGTGGTAGTAACGAAATTCGTCAACAATTTAATGCTAGATGGTAAGAAGAGTTTAGCATTCCGTTTATTTTACGATGCAATTGAAATCGTAGATAAAAAAATAGAAGAAACAGAAGGATTAGATGTTTGGAGAAAAGCATTAGAAAATGTAACTCCAAGTGTTGAGGTAAGAAGTCGCCGTGTAGGTGGAGCTACTTTCCAAATCCCTACTCCAGTTCGTGAAGAACGTAAAGCATCATTAGCTATGAAATGGTTAATTGGTTACGCTCGTAAACGCAACGAAAAAACAATGTCTCAAAGATTAGCTTCTGAAATCATTGCTGCTTCTAAAGAAGAAGGCGCTGCTTTCAAGAAAAAAGAAGATACAATGCGTATGGCAGAAGCGAACAAAGCATTTTCACATTTCAGATTCTAAGACATGGCAAGAGATTTAAGATTTACAAGAAACATCGGGATTGCTGCTCACATTGATGCAGGAAAAACGACAACGACTGAGCGTATCTTATTTTACGGTGGTGTTAGTCACAAAATTGGAGAGGTTCATGATGGAGCAGCTACAATGGACTGGATGGAGCAAGAGCAAGAGCGTGGTATCACGATTACTTCTGCTGCAACGACATTAGATTGGAAATACAGAGGTCAAAACTACCATGTAAACATTATTGATACCCCAGGACACGTTGACTTTACTGTAGAGGTAAACCGTTCGTTACGTGTATTAGATGGATTGGTATTCTTGTTTTCAGCGGTTGATGGTGTTGAGCCTCAATCTGAAACAAACTGGCGTTTGGCAAACAACTATAACGTTCCTCGTATTGGATTCGTTAACAAGATGGACCGTCAAGGTGCCGATTTCTTGAACGTTTGTCGTCAAGTAAAAGAAATGTTGGGTAGTCATGCACTTCCATTACAAATCAACATTGGTGAAGAAGACAATTTCAAAGGAGTTGTTGACTTGATCAACTTTAAAGGAATCACTTGGAATGAAGAAGATTTTGGAATGACTTTCCAAGAAATCGAAATTCCAGCAGATATTATCGACGAAGCTAGAAAACTTCGTAGTGAATTGTTAGAAGCAGTTGCTGAGTTTGATGAAACATTGATGGAGAAATTCTTCGAAGATGAGAATTCATTAACTGAGCGTGAAATTTTGAATGCACTTCGCGAAGCAACAATCTCAGGAAAAGTTGTTCCAATGATGTGTGGTTCATCTTTCAAAAACAAAGGTGTTCAAGCGATGTTGGACATGGTAATGGAAATTCTTCCATCTCCAATGGACATCGAAGGCGTGACTGGAATCAACCCTAAAACGGATGAAGAAGTATTGCGTAAACCATCTTATGACGAACCATTTGCAGGATTGGCATTTAAAATTGCTACCGATCCTTTCGTTGGTCGTTTGTGTTTCGTTCGTGCTTATTCAGGAAAATTAGAAGCAGGTTCTTATGTATTGAACACGCGTTCAGACAACAAAGAGCGTATTTCTCGTATCTTCCAAATGCACGCGAACAAGCAAAATCAAATTAGTGAATTAGGTGCTGGTGATATCGGTGCGGTTGTTGGATTTAAAGATATCAAAACTGGAGATACATTGTGTGCAGAGAACGCACCAATCGTTCTTGAGTCTATGGTATTCCCTGAGCCGGTTATCGGATTGGCAATTGAGCCTAAAACACAAGCAGATACTGACCGTTTATCGATCGGATTATCTAAACTTTCTGAAGAGGATCCAACATTCCGTGTGAACACAGATGAGGAGACAGGACAAACGATTATCTCAGGAATGGGTGAGCTTCACTTAGAGATTATCATTGACCGTTTGAAAAGAGAGTTTAAAGTAGAAGTAAATCAAGGTGCTCCGCAAGTTGCTTACCGTGAAGCTATTACAGGTAGCACAGACCACAGAGAAGTGTACAAAAAACAATCTGGTGGACGTGGTAAATTTGCCGATATCTTTGTTAAAATTTCAGCTCAAGACAACGAAGAGAAAACAGGTCTTGAATTCATCAACAGCATTAAAGGTGGTAACATTCCTCGTGAGTTTATCCCTTCAGTTGAGAAAGGATTCAAAGATTCAATGAAAAACGGAGTTCTTGCTGGATTCCCTATTGAAGCGATGAAAGTTGAATTGATTGATGGATCATTCCACGCGGTCGATTCAGATTCTTTATCATTCGAACTTTGTGCACGTATGGCGTACAGAGCAGCATTGAAAGCATGTCGTCCAGTTTTATTGGAGCCAATCATGAAATTAGAAGTGGTTACTCCAGAAGAAAACATGGGAGATGTTGTAGGTGACTTGAACAGAAGACGCGGTATGATGCGTGGAATGGATGACCGTAACGGTGCGAAAGTATTGAAGGCAGATGTTCCTCTTTCTGAAATGTTTGGTTATGTAACTCAGTTGCGTACCATTACTTCAGGACGTGCTAACTCTTCTATGGAATTCTCTCATTACTCAGAGGCTCCTAAAAATGTCGCAGATGATGTAGTAGCAAAAGCAAATGGTAAAGTCACAGCATAAAAGAAAAATCAGATGAGCCAAAAAATTAGAATTAAATTAAAATCGTACGATCACAACCTCCTAGATAAGTCTGCGGAGAAAATCGTAAAAACAGTAAAATCTACAGGTGCTGTGGTTAGTGGACCAATTCCACTTCCAACACACAAAAGAATCTATACTGTATTGCGTTCACCACACGTTAACAAAAAAGCGCGTGAGCAATTTGAGTTGTGTGCGTACAAAAGATTGATGGACATTTATAGCAGTTCATCAAAAACAGTAGATGCGTTGATGAAATTGGAACTTCCAAGTGGAGTTGACGTAGAAATTAAAGTGTAATTTTTAACAACTAGTATATGCCAGGAATTATTGGACGTAAAATCGGGATGACTAGCATCTTTAGTGCCGAGGGTAAATCTTTACCATGCACGGTTATTGAAGCTGGTCCTTGTGTTGTGACCCAAATAAAAACACAAGACAGAGATGGTTACGAAGCAGTTCAGTTAGGATTCGGAGAGAAGAAAGAAAAAAACACTCCGAATGCATTGAAGGGCCATTTCAAAAAAGCGAACACTTCTCCAAAAGCGAAGTTGGTTGAATTCAAAGGATTTGATCAAGTGAATTTAGGAGATACTGTTTTAGTTGACATCTTCGAAGAAGGAGAGTTTGTTGACGTAATTGGAACCTCAAAAGGAAAAGGATTCCAAGGGGTAGTTAGAAGACATGGATTTGGTGGAGTTGGTCAAGCAACACATGGTCAGCACAACAGATTACGTGCACCAGGTTCAATCGGAGCTTGTTCTTATCCAGCTCGTGTATTCAAAGGAATGCGCATGGCAGGACAAATGGGGAACAAAAGAAGATTGGCTTCAAACCTCGAAGTGTTAAAAGTAATTGCAGACAAGAATCTAGTGATCATAAAAGGCTCGATTCCAGGTGCAAATGGTTCAACTGTAACAATTAACAAGTAATGAAACTGAAAATATACGATTCAAAAGGAGTAGCTACTGCGAAGTCAGTAACACTTTCAGAGGAGGTTTTTGGGATCGAACCAAACAACCACGCCATTTACTTGGATGTAAAACAACACTTGGCGAACCGTCGTCAAGGAACGCACAAATCGAAAGAGCGTAATGAGATTGCTGGATCAACAAAGAAATTGAAAAAGCAAAAGGGTACCGGTGGTGCTCGTGCAGGTAGCGCGAAATCAGGAACACGTGTAGGTGGTGGACGTATTTTTGGACCACGTCCAAGAAACTACCACTTCAAATTAAACGTGAAATTGAAACGTCTTGCACGTAAATCAGCGTTCTCGTTCAAAGCGAAAAACGATGGATTAATGATTATTGAAGATTTGAATTTGAATGCAAAAACAAAAGACTTCAAAGCATTATTGGCTTCATTGAACTTGGAAAACCAAAAAGTATTGTTGATTCTTGGTGATAAAACCGACAACGTTTACTTAGCGGCACGTAACCTTGGACGAGTGAAAGTCGTAACAGCAGACTCATTCAACACATTTGATGTATTGAATGCTGGGAAAGTTGTTTTGGCAGAAAGCTCAATTGATAAAATTCAAACTATTCTTAACTAAACGTTATGCAAACGATTATTAGAAAGCCGATCATAACAGAAAAAGCAACGATGCAAAGTGAACGAATGAATCGTTTCACTTTCGAAGTAGCTCGCACGGCTAATAAAATTGAAATTAAAAACGCCATCGAGAAGGTGTATGGAGTACATGTCACAGATGTTCATACATTAAATTATGGTGGTGGTAAATCCTCTGTGAAGTACACCAATAAAGGCATTGTTGAACAAAAAAGCAAACAATGGAAAAAGGCTGTCGTAACCGTAGCAGATGGTGAAACCATTGATTTATTTAACAATTATTAATGTTCAACCATGAGTCTTAAAAAATTCAAACCAACAACCCCAGGACAACGTCACAAAGTGGCGATGGAGTTCGCTGAGATTACGGCATCTTCTCCTGAAAAAAGCTTGGTTTCAAGTATGAAGAAAAGCGGTGGTCGTAATAACGACGGTCGCATGACAATGCGCTACTTAGGTGGTGGTCATAAACAAAAATATCGTATCATCGATTTCAAACGTAACAAGTTTGATATTCCTGCAACGGTAAAAACAATCGAATACGATCCAAACAGAACGGCGAATATCGCACTTTTGTTCTACGCTGATGGAGAGAAAAGATACATCATCGCACCGACAGGATTAAAAGTTGGTGATCAAGTATTATCTGGAAAAACAGCAACGCCAAATATTGGACATGCGATGTATTTATCAGATGTTCCATTAGGGACAGTGATTCACAACATCGAATTGAAACCAGGAGCTGGTGGTGTGATTGCACGTGGAGCTGGAACGTATGCACAATTGAATGCACGTGATGGTAAATATGCTATCATCAAAATGCCTTCAGGTGAAACTCGTATGATTTTGACAACTTGTCTAGCTACAATTGGTTCAGTTTCAAATTCTGAGCACAACTTAGTCGTATCTGGAAAAGCTGGTCGTTCAAGATGGTTAGGACGTCGTCCACGTGTACGTGGTGTCGTGATGAACCCAGTTGATCACCCGATGGGTGGTGGTGAAGGTAGAAATGCCGGAGGTCACCCTAGATCTAGAAATGGTATGCCTGCTAAAGGATTTAAAACAAGATCTAAAAGCAAGTATTCTGATAAGTTTATTGTAGAAAGAAGAAAAAAATAGGATATGAGTCGTTCATTAAAGAAACCGCCATTCGTTCATTATAAATTAATGAAAAGAGTTGACGATGCTCAAGCTGCTAGCAGCAAGGCTGTAATTAAAACTTGGTCTCGAGCGTCTACAATTACACCTGAATTTGTTGGATTAACCTTCGCAGTTCACAACGGGAATAAATTTATCCCAGTATTTGCAACTGAAAACATGGTTGGTCACAAATTAGGAGAGTTCTCCCCTACCCGCAATTTCCGTGGGCATGGAGGTAATAAAAAAGATAAGAAACGTTAAGATTTAAAGCAGTCATGGGAGCCAGAAAACGCTTAAGAGCTGAACAGCTTAAGGAAAATAAAAAATCAATTGCGATTGCGCATTTGAATAATTCGGGAATCTCTCCTCGTAAGATGAGATTAGTAGCTGATTTAATTCGCGGAGTTGAAGTAAACAAAGCATTGAACATTTTACAATTCAATGGAAAAGTTGCTTCAATTAGCCTAGGAAAATTGTTGCGTTCCGCTATCGCAAACTGGGAGTCTAAAAACGAAGGTTCTGACATTAGTCAAGAAACGTTAGTTGTTAGCCGAGTTGAAGTTGGTGGAGGTACAATGTTGAAAAGAATTCAACCAGCACCGCAAGGAAGAGCACACAGAATTAGAAAAAGATCGAACCACGTTACGATCGTAGTTGACGGTACTAAATAAGTTTAAGAAATGGGACAAAAAACAAATCCAATTGGAAATAGACTAGGTTACATCCACGGATGGGAGTCAAATTGGTATGGAGGAAACGACTACAAAGATAAAATTGTAGAAGATGACCAAATCCGTAAATATTTGAATGCTCGTTTGGCAAAAGCAAGTATTGCTAAAATCATCATCGAGCGTACCTTGAAGTTAGTAACTGTAACGATCAACACAGCTCGTCCAGGAGTAATCATTGGAAAAGGTGGTCAAGAAGTTGACAAACTAAAAGAAGAGTTAAAAAAATTGACGAAAAAAGAAATTCAAATCAACATTTTCGAGGTGAAACGTCCAGAATTGGATGCTCGTTTAGTGGCTGATGGAGTTGCTCGTCAACTTGAAGCACGTATCTCTTTCCGTCGCGCTATTAAAATGGCGATTGCAGGAACAATGAGAATGGGTGCAGAAGGAATTAAAATTAAAATTTCTGGACGTTTGAATGGTGCTGAGATGGCACGTTCTGAAATGTACAAAGACGGTAGAACACCGTTGCATACATTCAGAGCTGATATCGACTATGCATTATCAGAAGCACATACGACTTATGGTCGTTTGGGTATCAAAGTTTGGATTTGCCGTGGTGAAGTTTATGGTAAGCGTGACTTAGCTCCGAATATCGGTGTAGCAACTGGTGGAGGAAACAACAACAACGGTGGCGATCGCAAACCTGCATCGTTCAAGAGAAAGAAAAAGTAATTAGAGACAGTTAAATTAACAGGAAATGTTACAGCCTAAAAGAACAAAATTTAGAAGAGTACAGAAAGGAAGAAATCGTGGATTGGCGCACAGAGGTTCGACAATTGCGTTTGGTTCTTTCGGATTAAAGGCTTTGGAACCAGGATGGATTACTTCACGTCAAATTGAAGCTTCTCGTATCGCCGTTACTCGATACATGAAGCGTGAAGGAAAAGTTTGGATCCGAATATTCCCAGACAAGCCGGTGACCTCTAAGCCAGCTGAAGTACGTATGGGTAAAGGTAAGGGAGCTCCTAGTCACTGGGTTGCAGTGATCAAACCGGGTTGCATCATGTTTGAAGCAGACGGAGTACCTTACGAAATCGCAAAAGAAGCTATGCGTTTAGCTGCACAGAAGTTACCTGTGAAGTGTAAATTCATTGTTCGAAACGATTATGTTTTACCAATTTAAGATTGAAACATGAAACAAGCAGAAATCAATAAACTATCGATTGAGGATTTAAAAAATCGTCTAGTTGACGTCAAAGGACAATTGTCTAATTTGAAATTAACTCACCGCATGGCGCCAATTGAAAATCCATTACGCATTACAGCAATGCGCAAAACGGTTGCAAGATTGAGTACAGAATTAACAAAACGTTCAAATCAAGCTTAGGCTTGAACTAAAAAAATGAACATGGAAGAAAATCGAAATTTAAGAAAAGAAAGAATTGGTGTCGTTACGAGTAACAAAATGGAGAAATCTATCGTAGTTGCTGTGGAGCGTAAAGTGAAGCACCCGAAGTACGGGAAATTCGTAAAAATGACCACTAAATTCGTTGCACATGATGAAACAAACGATTGCCACATTGGTGATGTTGTTAAAATCATGGAAACACGTCCTTTGAGTAAATCAAAGAACTGGAGATTAGTAGAAATTGTTGAAAGAGCTAAATAACCGGAGAGATGATACAAACAGAATCCAGACTATCAGTTGCAGACAATTCAGGAGCCAAAGAAGTATTGTGCATCCGAGTTTTAGGCGGAACAAGAAGACGTTACGCTTCAGTTGGTGACAAAATCGTAGTTGCTGTTAAAAGCGCTATGCCTAACGGAGCAGTAAAAAAAGGTTCCGTAGCGAAAGCAGTAGTTGTTCGCACAAAAAAAGAAATTCGTCGTCAAGATGGATCTTACATCCGTTTCGATGATAACGCTTGTGTGATCTTGAACCAAGGTGGTGAAATGAGAGGTACTCGTATTTTCGGACCAGTTGCTCGTGAATTGAGAGAGAATAACTACATGAAAATTGTTTCACTAGCACCTGAGGTGTTATAATTATTGAAAAATGCAGAAGAAATTACACATTAAAGTTGGCGACACCGTGAAAGTGATTTCAGGTGAATCCAAAGGTCAAGAAGGCAAAATCGCTTCGATTGACCGTGAGAAAATGCGTGCTACTGTATCAGGTGTAAACATGATTAAAAAGCACAACAAACCAAGTGCATCTAACCCACAAGGTGGTATTGAAGAGAAGGAAGGAACAATCCATATCTCAAACCTTATGGTAGTTGCAGGAGGAGTTGCTACACGCATCGGTCGTAAAGACGAGAAAGGAAAATTAGTTCGTTATTCAAAGAAATCAGGGGAGGTGATTAAATAATGAGTTACACACCAAGATTAAAAGAAAAGTACAGAGGCGAGATCATGTCTATGCTTCAGGAGCGTTTCGGATACAAATCCGTAATGAGTGTTCCAAAATTAGAGAAAATCGTTTTGAGCCAAGGTATGGGTGACGCGGTAGCAGATAAGAAATTAATCGATAATGCTGCAGCTGACTTATCTCGTATTGCTGGACAAAAAGCGATTACAACTTTGTCTAAAAAAGACATCTCGAACTTTAAATTACGTAAAGGAATGCCAATTGGTACGAAAGTGACGTTAAGAGGAGATCGTATGTATGACTTTTTAGATCGTCTTCTTTCAGTGGCTTTGCCAAGAACTCGTGACTTCCGTGGTATCAATCCAAAAGGATTTGATGGTCGTGGTAACTTCAACTTAGGAGTGAAGGAACACATCATTTTCCCAGAAATTGATATTGACAAAGTAAACCGTATTTTAGGTATGGACATTACATTTGTTACCACTGCAAACAGTGACGAAGAAGCGAAAGCATTATTAGATGCATTTGGTTTTCCATTTATTAAAAAATAAGAAGAAATGGCAAAGGAATCAATGAAAGCGCGTGAGCGCAAAAGAGAAAGGTTAGTTGCTCGATACGAAAAGAAACGTGCTGAATTAACGAAAGTATTGAAATCTACAGATTCGTCTGAGGAAATTCAATCAGCTAAGTGGGATGCAATGATGCAATTGCAAAAATTACCTGCAAACTCTTCCAAAATCAGAATGCACAATCGTTGTGGATTAACTGGTCGTCCAAGAGGGTACATGCGTCAATTCGGTATCTCAAGGGTAACTTTTAGAGAAATGGCTTTGGCCGGAAAAATCCCAGGAGTTAAAAAGGGAAGTTGGTAATTAAAGAAAAAACACAGAAGAAATGAATACAGATCCGATAGCAGATTTTCTCACACGCATCCGTAATGCGAGTGCTGCAGGTTTGAAAATGGTGGAAATTCCTGGTTCAAACATTAAACGTGCAATGGCGCAAATTTTGTTTGACCAAGGTTATATCCTCAACTACAAATTTGAAGATGATAACAAGCAAGGAACGATTAAAATTGCATTGAAATACAATCAATCAACTCGTGTTCCTGCCATCACTAAATTACAACGAGCTTCTCGTCCAGGATTACGTAAGTATAGCGGATCAGTTGAGATGCCACGTGTATTAAATGGTTTAGGTATTGCGATTGTCTCAACTTCGAAAGGAGTCATTACAGACAAAGAAGCACGTAAATTGAATGTAGGCGGAGAAGTCCTTTGTTACGTTTATTAAAAATTTAAGAAATGTCAAGAATTGGAAAAGCACCGGTAACTATCCCAAGTGGCGTTGAAGTCACTTTCAAGGATTCAGTTATTACGGTTAAGGGGAAAAAAGGTGAATTAACGCAAGCTATTGACGCTTGTGTAGGAGTAACCATCGAAGACAATGTGATTACTTTCTCACGTCAGTCTGATGCACCAAACGATCGTTCTAAACATGGTTTATACCGTGCGTTAGTTTTCAACATGATCGCTGGAGTTTCAGAAGGATGGAAAAAAGAAATGGAAATCATCGGAGTTGGATACCGTGCTAATGCAACTGGTCAACAATTAGATTTAGCTTTAGGTTTCTCTCACTCAATCATTATGGAAATTCCTAATGAAGTGAAAGTGACTACAGTTACTGAAAAAGGTAAAGCACCAGTGGTGACACTTGAATCATTCGACAAACAATTGTTAGGTCAAGTGGCAGCTAAAATTCGTTCGTTTAGAAAACCTGAACCATACAAAGGAAAAGGTATTCGTTTCGTTGGTGAAGAAATTCGTAGAAAAGCTGGTAAGTCAGCAGGTAAAAAATAATAGGTAGATTATGGCACTAAATAAAGTATTAAGAAGAGCTAAAATTAAACGAAGAATTCGTAAGAAAGTATTCGGTACTACAGCGATTCCAAGATTAACAGTTTTTAGAAGCAACAAGCAGATTTACGCTCAGTTGATTGATGACATCTCTGGAAAAACATTGGCCTCTGCAGGTTCATTGAAAATGGAAGATGCTCAAAAAACAAACAAAGTAAATCAAGCTGCTATCGTAGGTAAGAAAATTGCTGAAGTAGCTGCTCAAGCAGGAATTGATAAAGTGGTTTTTGACCGTAATGGTTACTTATACCATGGTAGAATTAAATCTTTGGCTGATTCAGCTCGAGAAGGAGGACTTAAATTTTAATAAGAAATGGCAGCTCAAATTGTAAATAGAGTAAAATCAGCAGATATCGAGTTAAAAGACAAACTCGTTGCTGTAAACCGTGTGACGAAAGTTACCAAAGGTGGTCGTACATTCAGTTTTTCAGCGATCGTTGTTGTTGGTGATGAACACGGTGTTGTAGGTCATGGACTTGGAAAAGCAAAAGAGGTAACAGAAGCGATTACAAAAGGAATCGACGATGCGAAAAAGAACTTAATTAAAGTTCCAATCCTTAGAGGAACTGTTCCTCATGCTCAAAAAGGAAAATTTGGTGGAGCGGAAGTATTTTTGAAACCAGCTACTGAAGGTACAGGAGTAATCGCCGGTGGTGCGATGCGTGCAGTATTGGAAAGCGTTGGTGTACATAACGTACTTGCAAAATCACAAGGTTCTTCTAACCCTCACAACGTAGTGAAAGCTACTATGGATGCACTTGCTAATATGCGTGACGCCGTAGCTGTTGCTCGCCAAAGAGGTATTTCACTTGACAAAGTATTCAACGGTTAATATTTAGGAAATGGACACGATTAAAATAAAACAAGTTAGAAGTGCGATTAAACGTCCAGCTGATCAAAAGGCAACGATTAAAGCTCTAGGTTTTCGCCGCTTGAACCAAGTTATTGAAAAAGAGGCAACACCTCAAATTATGGGAATGGTGAATAAGGTGAAGCACCTCATTCAAGTAGTGGATTAATATTCAGTCGAAGAAAAATGGAATTACATAAACTAACACCTGCTTCAGGTTCAGTAAAAAAAGTTAAACGCATCGCTCGTGGTCAGGGTTCTGGTCATGGTGGAACGTCAACACGTGGACACAAAGGAGCAAAGTCTCGTTCAGGTTACAAAACTAAAATTGGTTTTGAAGGTGGACAAATGCCTTTGCAACGCCGTGTTCCTAAATTCGGTTTCAAAAACATCAACCGTGTAGAGTATAAAGCAATTAATTTGGATATTATCGAAAATTTAGCAACTGTTAAAGGCATCGTTGAAATCACTCCAGAAGTATTGAAAGCTAACGGTTTATTATCTAACAATGAACTAGTTAAGGTTCTTGGTAGAGGTGAATTAAAATCGAAAGTAAGCATCTCCGCTAACGGGTTCTCATCTACTGCTATTGCAGCAATTGAAGCTCAAGGTGGTACATGTAACAAAATCTAACTATCTTTGCACCCTCATAAATGAAACGATTTATACAAAATATTCAAAACATTTGGAAGGTAGAAGAACTACGTAAGCGTATTCTTTTGACCTTAGGCCTCATACTTGTTTACAGAATCGGGTCATTTGTCATCATTCCAGGTGTCAACTACGAAGCGTTAACAACGAAAAGTAGCGATCAGAATTTGTTAGAGACATTGTTATCTGTGTTCTCTGGTGGTGGATTCACTCATGCCTCTATTATGGCTTTAGGAATCATGCCTTACATCAGTGCATCGATCATTATGCAATTATTAGGAATGGCTGTACCAGCTGTTCAGAAAATGCAGAATGAGGGAGAATCTGGTAGAAAACAGATTAACAATTACACGCGTATCTTAACGATTATCATTTGTGCGCTTCAAGCACCAAGTTACTTGTCCTTGTACGTAGACCAAAAGCAAGCAATGCCTGCTGATGCCTCTACATTCTGGTGGACCCAAACCATTCTTATCTTAATCGCAGGTTCTATGTTTGCCGTTTGGTTAGGTGAGCGTATCACTGAAAAAGGAATTGGAAATGGTGTATCCCTTTTGATTACGGTTGGAATCTTATCAAGACTTCCAGGTGCGTTCTTCGCTGAATTCGGTAAATCGATTGAAGCAGGAAACCTAATCCGTTTGGTATTAGAAGTGGTGATGTTCATGTTGATCATTCTTGTAACGATTTTAATTGTACAAGGTGTTCGTCGCATTCCATTAAATACCGCGAAAAGAATCGCAGGTGCAAGAGCAACAGAGGATGTGAACGGAGCAAGAAACTACTTACCTATCAAGGTGAATGCAAGTGGTGTGATGCCAATCATCTTTGCGCAAGCAATTATGACCATTCCGATGATGATTTACTCAAGTGCAACTGGTGGTAAAGGTGAAGGTGGATTCTTACAACAAACATTGGGTGATCCTTATGGATTTAGCTACAATTTATTGTTGTGTATCCTAATCATTGTCTTTACGTACTTCTACACAGCTATTATGATCAATCCAAGTAAAATTGCGGATGATTTAAAGAAAAGTGGTGGATTCGTTCCAGGTGTACGTCCAGGTGAAGAAACAGCTGAACACATTGACTCAGTAGTATCGCGCATCACGTTCCCAGGATCATTATTCTTGGCATTGATTGCGATTCTTCCTTCTATTGCAAAATTAGCAGGAGTGAATGACGGTTTTGCCATGTTCTTTGGTGGAACATCCATTTTGATTATGGTTGGTGTCGTATTAGATACATTGCAACAAATTGAAACATACCAATTGAATAGAAATATGGACACCCTTATGGACGGAACAAGAGTTAGAGGTCGTAGAGGTGCAAACGAATTTTCCGGAATGTAATATTATGGCAAAACAATCATCAATAGAACAAGATGGGACGATCCTCGAAGCATTGCCAAACGCAATGTTTAGAGTGGAGTTGGAAAATGGACATGTCTTAACAGCACATATTTCAGGGAAAATGAGAATGTTTTACATTAAAATTTTACCTGGAGACCGTGTGAAAGTAGAAATGTCACCATACGATTTATCAAAAGGAAGAATATCATTTAGATACAAATAATAAATTGAAGAAATGAAAGTCAGAGCATCAGTAAAAAAGAGAACTGCAGATTGCAAAATTGTTAAACGTAAAGGTAGAGTTTACGTGATTAACAAAAAGAATCCGAAATTAAAACAACGTCAAGGTTAATTAGTAGAATATGGCACGTATTGCGGGTATAGATTTACCAAAAAACAAAAGAGGAGTAATTGGATTAACGTATATCTACGGAATTGGTAGAAGCACATCCCAGAAAATCCTTCAAGACAATAGCATCGATGAGAACATCAAAGTTCAAGATTGGAACGATGATCAACTTTCTGCTATTCGAAATGCGATTAATGAAATTAAAACGGAAGGACAATTGCGTTCTGAAGTTCAATTGAACATTAAACGTCTAATGGATATCGGATGTACTCGCGGTATTCGTCACAGAGCTGGTTTACCATTACGTGGTCAACGTACTAAAAACAACTCTAGAACTAGAAAAGGTAAGAGAAAGACAGTTGCAAACAAGAAAAAAGCAACTAAATAATAAATAGGTATCATGGCAAAAACGAATCAAAAAAAGAAGAAGAACGTTAAAGTTGATGCTGCAGGTGAAGCACATATCCAAGCGAGCTTCAACAATGTAATCATCTCTTTGACGAACAACGCCGGACAAGTGATCTCTTGGTCATCTGCTGGTAAAATGGGCTTCAAAGGTTCTAAAAAGAACACGCCTTACGCTGCGCAAATCGCTGGTGAGGATGCATCGAAAGAAGCACACGACTTCGGACTACGTAGAGTGAAAGTTTATGTGAAAGGCCCAGGAGCAGGACGTGAGTCAGCTATCCGCGCGATCCATAACTCAGGAATTGAAGTAACAGAAATCGTTGACGTTACTCCACTTCCACACAACGGTTGTAGACCTCCAAAAAGAAGAAGAGTATAATAGAATTATTAATCCATACGGGAAGAAAATCATCGAAGGAATGCCTTAATTCATGATTCCCGTTTTAAAAACACAGAAATGGCAAGATACACAGGTCCTAAATCCAAAATTGCGCGTCGTTTCCGCGACCCAATCTTTGGCCCAGACAAATCATTGGACAGAAGAAATTACGGTCCAGGACAACACGGTCCCTCTAAAAGAAGAGGTGGCAAACAATCTGAATACGCTATTCAGTTGGGTGAAAAACAAAAAGCGAAATATACTTACGGTATCCTAGAGCGTCAGTTTGCGAACATGTTCGACAAAGCTTCTCGCATGAAAGGGATTACAGGTGAAAACTTACTTCAATTATGTGAAGCACGTTTAGATAACACTGTTTACCGTTTGGGTATCTCCCCTAGCCGTCGTGGTGCACGTCAGTTAGTTTCTCACAAACACATCACAGTAAATGGTGAAGTAGTTAACATTCCTTCTTACACATTGCGTCCGGGTGACGTAGTAAGCGTTAGAGAGAAATCCAAATCATTGGAAGCGATTAACGACTCATTAACAGCAAGTAATAAAAAGTACGATTGGTTAGATTGGGATAACTCTTCCATGTCAGGAAAAATGTTAAACTTACCAGCTCGCGAAATGATTCCTGAGAACATTAAAGAGCAGTTGATCGTCGAATTATATTCTAAATAAACCTAAGCGATAGAAAATGGCAATATTGGATTTTCAAAAACCAGATAAGGTTATCATGCTCAACTCCGATGAATTCAACGGAGAGTTCGAATTCCGTCCACTTGAACCTGGATATGGAATCACAGTAGGAAACTCCTTAAGAAGAATTCTACTTTCTTCGCTTGAAGGATTTGCTATTTCTTCTGTTAAAATTCAAGGTGCAGACCACGAATTTTCAACATTAAAAGGTGTAGTTGAGGATATTACTGAAATCGTTTTGAATTTAAAACAAGTTCGTTTTAAACGTCAAATTGAAGGAACAGATACAGAAACTGTGATTGTTTCAATCGGAGGTCAAAATCAATTAACCGCTGGCGACATCGGTAAATTCACAAGCGCATTCCAAGTGTTAAATCCTGATTTGGTGATTTGCAACATGGAGTCCTCAGTGAAAATTGAAATGGAATTGACGATCATCAAAGGTCGTGGATACGTTCCAGCTGAAGAGAACAAAACAGCAAATGCATCTTTCGGTACTATTTTTATCGATTCTATTTTTACTCCAATCGTAAACGTTCAATATACTATTGAAAACTACCGCGTGGAGCAAAAAACGGATTACGAGAAATTGGTTTTCAATATCAAAACTGATGGATCTATTCATCCAAAAGAAGCGTTGAAAGAAGCTGCTAAAATTTTAATTCACCATTTCATGTTGTTCTCTGATGAGCGCATTACATTGGATAGCGAAATTAAAGCGGAATCAGAAGAATTCGACGAAACTTCACTTCACATGCGTCAGTTGCTAAAAACAAAATTGGTTGATATGGACTTGTCTGTTCGTGCCTTGAATTGTTTGAAAGCAGCAGATGTTGAAACGTTAGGCGACTTAGTTTCTTATGCTAAATCTGATTTGTTGAAATTCAGAAACTTCGGTAAGAAGTCATTGACTGAATTGGAAGACTTAGTAGATAGCAAAGGATTGACTTTCGGTATGAACGTTGCGAAATATAAATTAGACAGAGATTAAGAATTGCAGTCATGAGACACGGAAATAAAATAAATCATTTAGGAAAGAAAACAGGCCACCGCAAAGCGATGCTTCAGAATATGGCTTGTTCATTAATCGAACACAAGCGTATTTCGACAACAATCGCGAAAGCTAAAACGTTACGCGTATTTGTTGAGCCGATTTTAACGAAAGCAAAAACAGATTCTACTCACTCACGTCGTGTAGTATTCTCTTACCTTCAAAACAAAGAGATGGTAACTGAATTATTCCGTGAAGTAGCTCCGAAAATTGCTAACCGCGCTGGTGGATACACTCGTATTATTCGTACAGGTTACCGTTTAGGTGATAACGCAGAAATGTGTATGATCGAATTGGTTGACTTCAACGAATTATACAACAACGATAGCGCGAAGAAAACAACTCGTCGTTCTCGTCGTGGTGGTGCGAAAAAAGATGAAACAGTTGCAGTTGAAGCAACAGAAACAGCAGTAGAAGAAGCTGTAGTTGTGGAAGAAACTAGCGCTGAAGCGGAAGCACCAGTAGCAGAAGTTGTAGAAGAAGTAACCGAAGAAGCTGCTCCAGAAGCAACAACTGACGAAGCTCCTGCAGCTGACGAAACAGAAAACAGCGAAGAAAACGCATAATTGACACATTGTTAATAAAAAAAGGCGGATTTTATCCGCCTTTTTTTGTTTATAATAACCGCATTTGGAGTAGAGTTTCTAATTTTGAACAAAATTTATTCATGCAACAAAATCAATCAGCAATTTTACTTCTTGAAGATGGAACTTTATTCGAAGGAGTAGCCATCGGAAAAATTGGAACAACAGGTGGTGAAATCGCCTTTAATACCGGTATGACTGGTTATCAGGAAGTATTTACAGATCCTTCATACGTAGGACAATTGCTCATTATGACCACCTCCCATATTGGGAATTACGGTGTTCATGCTGCGGAAATTGAATCTGAATCCATTAAAATTGCAGGACTCGTTACGAAAAAATTCTCCAATGGGTATTCCCGTTCCTCAGCAAATGAATCTCTTCAAGATTTGATGGAACGAAATGGAACCGTTGGTATTTCGGACATCGACACGCGTGCACTTGTTCGCCATATCCGTCACAAAGGTGCAATGAATGCCATCATTTCATCTGAAATTTTGGATGTGAATGAACTAAAAAATAAATTAAGTGAAATCCCTTCCATGGAAGGTTTAGAGCTTTCCTCCCGAGTTTCCACTACCGAAGCATTCGAAGTAAAACCCGAAAATCCAACACACCGCGTGTCTTTAATCGACTTTGGTGTGAAGAAAAATATTGTTCGTTGCCTGGTTGATCGTGGCTGCCACGTAAAGGTCTTTCCTATGCATACGAGTAAAGCAGAACTTGACGCGTTCAATCCGGATGGATACATGCTTTCAAATGGTCCTGGAGATCCATCTGTAATGACAAGTTCGATCGCCTTGGTGAAAGAAATTGCTGATTCTGGCAAGCCAGTGTTTGGCATTTGCCTAGGACACCAAATTCTTGGACTGAGTCAAGGACTACAAACAGTGAAAATGTTCAACGGTCACCGAGGAGTTAACCACCCAATCAAAAACTTGAAAACAGGAAAAGGGGAAATTACCAGTCAGAACCATGGATTCGTGATTTCAAAGGAAAGCATCGAAGCGCAGGATAAAGTGAAAGTGACGCATGTGCATTTAAATGACCATACGATTGCAGGAATTGAATTGACTGATAAACCCGTTTTCTCCGTTCAATATCACCCGGAAGCATCTGCTGGTCCACACGATTCCAGATACCTTTTCGATCAGTTTATTGATAACATGAATACTTACAAATCTTAAGATGAGCTATATTACCGACATTTTCGCAAGACAAATTCTAGATTCCAGAGGAAATCCAACCATTGAAGTGGATGTTTTTACTAGTAATGGCATTCTTGGACGCGCTGCCGTTCCTTCAGGAGCTTCAACAGGTGTTCACGAAGCAGTTGAATTACGCGACGGAGACAAATCCAAATACATGGGGAAAGGTGTCTTGAAAGCTGTGGAAAATGTCAACACAATCATCAATGAAGCGCTACAAGGTGAAGATGTTTTCGATCAAAAAAGATTGGACCGCATCATGCTTGATTTAGATGGAACTCCAAATAAATCTAACCTAGGAGCCAACGCCATTTTAGGAACATCATTGGCAATTGCACGTGCAGCGGCGCAAGAAGCTGGAATGAGCTTATATCAGTATATTGGTGGAGTTGGTGCTGTAACCATGCCGGTTCCAATGATGAATATTTTAAACGGTGGATCTCACGCTGATAACTTAATCGATATTCAAGAATTTATGGTGATGCCGTTTGGCGCATCTTCTTTCTCGGAAGGATTGCGCTGGGGTACAGAAGTATTTCATCACTTGAAAAGTGTACTGAAAGAAAAAGGAATGTCTACAAACGTTGGAGATGAAGGTGGATTCGCACCAAGTTTGGGTTCCAATGAAGAAGCCATTCAAGTGGTGATCGAAGCCATCGAAAAAGCTGGATTTAAACCGGGTGTCGATATGCATATTGCACTCGATGCAGCATCCTCAGAATTTTACAACGCTGAAAAAGGAATTTACCACTTTGAATCAACGGGTGTGGATATGACTTCCGAACAAATGGTTGACTATTGGGTGAATTGGTGTGAAAAATATCCCATTATTTCCATTGAAGATGGATTAGCGGAGGACGATTGGGCAGGATGGAAATTAGCCACAGAAAAACTTGGCCACAAAGTACAACTTGTTGGAGATGATTTATTCGTTACCAACACACAACGACTTTCCCGTGGAATCGAAGAAGGAATTGCTAACTCGATCTTAGTAAAGGTGAATCAAATTGGAACCTTAACGGAAACAATTGAAGCCGTACAAATGGCCACAAGAAATGGCTACACTTCTGTGATGAGTCACCGAAGTGGAGAAACAGAAGACAATACCATTGCAGATTTAGCAGTGGCTTTAAATACTGGACAAATTAAAACAGGTTCTGCTTCACGCAGTGACCGTATGTCCAAATACAATCAATTACTTCGCATTGAAGAAGAATTAGGTGATTCAGCTGTGTATATTGGAAAGAATTTTAAATTCCTAAAATAAACTTGGCGCATCGCTTTAATCTTCGTGTTTACGCTTTGATTATCGATGAATCGAATCGCATTCTCGTTTCCGACGAATGTCGCTTTGGACACTTTTTCACGAAATTTCCAGGCGGAGGAATCGAAGCAAAAGAAGGAATAACAGATGCGTTAAAAAGAGAATTACAAGAGGAGCTTGCGGCAGAAATGTTGGACTCCTCTTTTTTTTATGTCAATGATTTTCATCAAGTATCTGCTTTTGACAAAGAACATTCGCTCGTGGTCTTTTATTACAAAGTAACGATTGCTTCACCCCAACAATTCGGTATTGACTCCTACACGATTCCCTTTCAGGAAGAAACAGAAAAACAGCGTTGGGTTTCTTTGTATCAGCTACAAAAAAATGACCTGACCTTTCCGATCGATCAACTCGTTTTAGAAAAATTAAAAGCAGAGCTTATTTCTTGAAATTCGGAGCAACCACGAGTTCTTTCGTTCCGTGTGTCCATGAATAAAATCCTTCGCCAGATTTCACTCCTTTCTTACCAGCAGTAACCATGTTCACTAACAAAGGACATGGTGCATATTTCGGATTGCCAAATCCGTCATGTAGCACTTCAAGGATCGCTAAACAAACATCCAATCCGATGAAATCTGCTAATTGCAATGGCCCCATTGGATGCGCCATTCCCAATTTCATAACGGTGTCAATTTCTTCCACACCAGCAACCCCTTCAAATAAAGTATAAATCGCTTCATTGATCATTGGCATCAAAATGCGGTTTGCCACAAATCCAGGATAATCATTCACCTCAACTGGTACCTTTTTCAATTGACGTGAAGTTTCCATAATGGTATTTGTTACCTCATCTGAAGTAGAATATCCACGGATAATTTCAACCAATTTCATGACCGGAACCGGATTCATGAAGTGCATACCAATTACTTTGTCCGCGCGATTCGTAACCGACGCAATTTTCGTAATCGATATGGAAGACGTATTTGTTGCCAAAATTACTTCCGGCGCTGTTACTTCATCTAACTCTTTAAAGATTTTTAATTTCAAATCAATGTTCTCCGTTGCTGCTTCAACGACCAACTCCACTCCTTTCACTCCTTCGGCGATGCTCGTGAACGTTTTTAGGTTCTGCAACGTTGCTGCTTTTTCCTCTGCTGTAATTGCTTCTTTTGCTACTTGACGATCTAAGTTCTTCTCAATCGTTGCAATGGCTTTGTCCAAGGCAGTTTGAGAAACATCAATTAAATGTACATGGTGATTAAATTGTGCAAAGACATGCGCAATTCCATTTCCCATTGTACCAGCTCCAATTACCGCAACATTTTTCATAAAAATCAATTTAGTTCACAAATATAATCATTGTATCTTTGTTGAGAATGGCTATTGAACGAATTCGTCAACTACTGGGATCTGATTTCTCCAAATCATTGAGTGTACTATTATCTGGTACCATCATTGCACAAGCAGTTGGCTATTTAATTGCGCCGATTCTTACGCGCTTATACTCCACAGCTGAGATGGGTGAATTGGGTCTTTACATGAGACTTACTGGATTCATTTCTGCCATTGCAACCTTGCGCTACGAAGCAGCTCTGCCCTTGCCAAAATTAGATGGACACTCCTATTTATTGTACAGACTTTCTTATCGAATTTCGTTTATTGTTTTAATGATTACCAGTCTTGTGTTTGTCTTCATGTGCGCCACGAATTTTGGAGGAAAGTTTGATTGGTGGTTTTACGCCTTAACCATTCTTGGAGCGGCAAGCATCATCGTAGTGAACATAGGAACGAATTGGTCCGTTCGCGTTGGACAATACGGGATTATTTCCAGGCAGAAAATAACAAATTCAGCCATTTCCAATGCCTTGAGATGGGGATTTGCCTATTTGCATTTAAGTACATTTGGACTGATTCTCGCAACATTCATCGGACACATCCTATCCGCACTAGAATTTGCTTTCTCCTTCGGGAAAATTCATGAGAAATTTAACAAATTCATTTCGAAGAAAAAGACGGCTGTATTAATGCGCAACCACAAAGAATTTCCAACCATTAGTTTGCCGCATGTGTTTGTTGACAATGCAAGAGAAATGCTCATCGCCACCTTCATTTTTTCCTATTTTTCTGATTCCATTTATGGATCATATAATCACTCGTACACCATGCTGCGCTTACCCCTGACCTTAATCGGGGTTTCGCTGGGACAGGTCTTTTACAACCGTGCAAGTGAACTGCATCACCAAGGTAAATCGATGATGCCCATGATCAATAAAATGTTGATCGGAATTGCACTATTTTCTCTTATTCCTTTCGGTATTCTTTTCTTTTATGGGGAATTTCTTTTTGCCTTTGTGTTCGGGAAAGAATGGGGACTCGCTGGCTCCTATTCCGAAACGATGTCCATTTGGCTCATGCTTAATTTTATCTTCTCCCCGATTTCAGCATTGCCGTTGATTCTTCGGAAACAAAAGGTGTTTTTCTTCATGGGAATTGTCAGTTCACTCATTTTAGTTATTCCATTTTGGTATTTCCCATGGCAATATGGACGCACTCCGGAAGTATTTCATTTGTGCTTGCAAGTTGTTTCTTATGTTCAAGCCGCTTGGTTACTCGTGACCATCATCATTTTTTACACCTACGCATTGCGCGCATCTCAAGCGAAAATACGATCGTAAATCGCCTCGAACTTTTGCTTATTCGCTTTTTTCGTCGCCTTCTCTTCAATGATTTTAGTGTTGACTTCTTGCATCGATTGCGAATTCATTTTCAGTGCGTTTGTCAGGTCCTCACTTAAATTCCCTGTTGAAATCAGTCCATTCACACCATGCTCAATCCACTCACGATTGGCCGGTAAATCCGAAACAATTGGCAAACAGCCATATGCCATCGCTTCCAACAAACTAATGGAGGTCCCATCCGTATTTGGAATGGAAACATATATCGTTGAAGACAAATAATTCGCTCTATTTTCCGGAGCAGACTGAAATCCAACGAATTCCACGCTCGTTTCCGGTAAGTGTTGCTTTGCTAATTGTTTTAATCGTTCCGTTTCTGAGCCACTTGCAGCAATGCGCAATTTCCACGTTGGATTCGCCAATAAAAAAGGTGTTGACTGAGTGATGATTTCATCTATGCGGTAGAGCGGCTCGTGCATGCGATTGGAATAAATGATCTTTTCTCTCGATGCGGAAGCTTGCATGGTTTGGATTTCAACGCCAAAATTTGCTACAACAACAGGACTTGGTCCAATCAATCCATGGATCGCATCCGCCATAAACTGTGCATCGGCCGTTATTTCCACTGCACTTCTCAACACATATTGCACCATCCATTTGTGTAACATACTTCTTTTTGGCAGCGTTAACACGTCGCTTCCCCAAGTTGTGACCACCAATGGTTTTTTTCCACGATTTGCCAAGCCTGTAATGAAACCATACGCATTGGCTTGATGCACATGAATCACATCTGGATCAAATTCGCGAATAATCGCTCTTAATTTCCGCACATTCTTCAGCATGGCGAACGGATTCTTTAATTCGAAATTCAAGACCTTTACATTGGATTGTTCCATTTCTTGGTTCGAAACAATGCACGTCTCTTGAAAATACGACGCAACTAATCCATGGAAATTCAACAAATGAACATTCCCCTTGCTTCCACCAATTAAAAGTAACTTTTTAGATTTGTGCATTTGCTTTTTCTTTCTTGAATTCCTTGCCGATGACCCATGCCAATCCGACACAAAACAGCAATTCGATGTTGCGTTCAGTAAATGGATTATTGGTCAACGCACTGACTAACATCAGTAAAATTAACAAACTTCCTTGGATACTTAATTCTTTGAAATCTTTCCACATTTTTTTCAATGGAATTAAAAAAATGGACAAATACAACATCAAGCCAACCAAGCCATACCTCCATGTCATTAGAATGTACTCATTTTCAGAATAAATCTTATGCTCATAGAAATACTGTTTAAATGGACCATGACCTAAAAGAGGTTTCTGAAGGATCATTTCCCCTAATAATTTCCACGTTTCCAATCTGCCACGTGCGGAACCACTCTTCAGAACACTCCCATCTAATAAGCTATTGTTATAAGAGGTATATTGAAAAAAGGAAGTCGCGAACATCCATGCACACAGAAAAGTCAGAACGAGGCCAATGAACATCAACATCCATTGTTTTTTTGTCCAAATGTGTGCATGAACCAAAGCCAAGTATCCATATGCAGTCAACAACACCAATAATGCTGTTCTAGACTGACAAAGAAATACGAACAAAAGACTTAGGAAATAAATCAGAACTTTTTTTCGCTCGAAACGAATAGGAAAGAAGTAAATGCTAAATAGTCCAAACAAGATGGCGTTGATATTCGGATTTCCCATCGTTCCAACTAAACGCTTTACGGCCGGACCTCCATCTGAATCCTTTCCGAAAAACTGAAGATGAATTCCACCATTGTAGTATTTTTCTAGTACGTCATTTATCCCAAATAACTCCAAGAAATGAACGACATTCACCAAACAAATGAACAAAAATAACAGAGGAATCATTCGTTTGACGATGGTAAAATCCAACTGGGAAAAGAAAAGGAAGGCACATCCATACTTAAACCATTTGTAGACTTCAAAATAATCACTGGTGGAAACATGAACGATGTTCCACCACATGGTTGTAAGGATAAATCCCGCAAAAATAAATGGAATCCAAACGTAGGCCTGCATGGACTTCCAAGCGCCTTTCAAGGCGATAAAACACAAAATAAATGGCAATGAAAAATCAAGAATGTGAATCGATGGTATGTTTTCGTTCAAGGTGATTGCCGGTACACAAATGGACGCAAAGACCAAGAAAATTCCCAGGTACGTACTCCAGAGATCAATCCTTTGCCCATTCATCGTATAGCGCTCTTAATTCAGGATGTTGCTGTAATTGTCTTTCATCCAACTTGCGTGTATCACCAATGACTTTTGCAGGATTTCCCGAAATGATGGAAAAATCGGGGTATTCTCCGCGAACATAACTATAGGCAGCAATTAAACTTCCTTTTCCAACTTTGGTTTTTGGCATAATCGTGGAATGTGCACCGATGAACGTATATTTCCCGATAAAAATCGAACCCCTTTCATAAATTTCTTTATCCACATCTGAATAATGCCTTCCATATATGCGAATCGCCATGTGACTGGAATGAGAAGTCATATTGATAAACGTTGTCAATTGGCAACCTTCTTCAATCGTAATTCCGTTACTTGCTTCAATAAAATTGTAATGTCCAATGTACACATTTTCCCCTAAAACAAGGTTCTGAGGGTGGTCGATATACGTGGTATTTGAAACGCGCGTGCGTGGTATTCGTTTTCCATTCGTGTCGTATATTTTACCGTTCATTGCTGGACGAAACAATAAAAAGAACCGACGTAGGACTTTATATAAAAAACCTTGTTTTTGCTGCATCACCTTTTGATTAAAGCGAAGATACTTAAAATTTCCCGATGTCATTCAGACGTGAAATAGCCCCAATTGATAATTCGGTTCAGTTCATTTATTAATTCAGTATTTTTGAAGCTTAATTTAGAGTCCAATGTCAGAACATCCGAGTAAGCGTAAAAGAATCATACACATGAGTAGTGTTCACCGAGACCGTGATGTTCGCATTTTTTTAAAGGAATGCCGATCGTTGGCAACATTGTTTCCTGATTTCGAGGTTCACCTTGTCCTAGCAGGCGTGGAAGATCGCTGCGAAGAAAATGTTCACATCCACAGTGTGCCAAAAGAAACAGGTTCTCGTTTAAAACGGATGTGGACAACCGTCAACCATATCTATCGAAAAGCGAAAGAACTAGATGGTGACATTTATCATTTACATGACCCTGAATTGATGCGCATCGCTCTAAAGTTGAAACGCAAGGGCAAGATAGTGATTTATGATGCTCACGAGGATCTTCCAAGGCAAATCATGGGGAAATCCTATGTTCCCATGAAAAAAATAGTTGCATCCGTCATGGAACGAATAGAAAATGTTATTTGTGCCCGGTTATCAGGAATAATCACTGCCACTCCGCACATCGCGCGACGCTTCGAAAAAATAAATACACATACCATTGACATTAATAATTTTCCGTTGGAAAATGAAATTGAAATCCTTGGCGAATCCACGCTAAAAAAGGAGAATATGGTGTGTTTCATTGGTGGAATATCCCCTATTCGCGGAACAAAAGAACTGGTGGATGCCATGTCACTTACCAACAGTAAATTGGCCCTTGCTGGTGAAATCCCGAGTGATTTCAAAGCTCAACTTTCCGAAAGTGAGGGATGGAAAAACGTAGAAGAACTTGGTTTCATCGACCGTGAAAAGTCCATGCGAATCAAACAAAAATCAATAGCCGGAATGGTTACCTTTCTACCCTATCCGAATCACATCAATGCCCAACCGAATAAAATCTTCGAATACATGGCTGCTGGATTGCCGGTCATTGGTTCTAATTTCCCGATGTGGAGAGAATTATTAGTCGACAATCATTGTGGAATGTGCGTGGATCCAACAAATCCCAAGGAAATAGCCGAAGCCATCAACTTTTTAATCAACAATCCCAATGAAGCCGAAAAAATGGGAAGTAATGGCAAAAAACTTGTTTCTCAAACATATAATTGGAATGCGGAAGAAGTGAAATTATATCGTTTTTATCAAAGCTTGATGGGATGAAATTAACATTTGAGAAAACATACGTTTATTCCCTCCTATTCATGGTGACTTTATGGATCCCGATTCCCAAATTGTCCTCGCCTTCTATTGCCCTATTTGGATTCGTAGTGATTTATGGTGTCTGGAAGAAAAAATTAAGCTTTCAATGGAGCTGCATTCTTTTTAGCTTGTTCGCGCTTTACGTGCTTTATTCCCTATACGTGATCCCAAGTCAGCACATACATAGCGGCTTGAAATACTTGGAATATAAACTTTCCTTGTTGGTGTTCCCTGTCCTATTTTCCTTTCGACCAACCTTTGCCATTGATCGTAAAAAGATACTTAATGCCTTCAGTCTTGCTTGCTTCATCTTGGGATTATTTTATGTCTTCCAATCGTTGTATCATTTTTGGACGACAGGTCAAACAAGCTATTTTCATTCTTCCTTGTTTGCGAGCAATCATCACCCAAGTTACGTGGCCGCTTTCTTTTCCTTTGTCATTTATTACCTATTTATCGAATTCCCACGCATGACATCCAAGGTTTGGAAAACCACTTCCATTGGAATCATGGTATTTTTGATGGTTCTCCATCTTCCTCTTGAAAGTCTTTCTGGAATTATCGTTTTGGGTTTTCTTTTGACTAGTGTTGTTTTAGGTTGGGCATGGAAAAACTTTTCGAAATGGGTCTTTTGCTCTTTTCTCTTGGGTGGAATACTAAGCATTCAACTATTGTTTTGGATCAAACCTTCCTTGCAGGATAATCTTTCACATACTTCCACTCTTGTAACAAGGTACCTTCAATCTCCTTCAAACTTTATCCGAGAACATCCAGCTGGAATGTCCGGAAACCAGTCAAGGTTGGTTATTTGGACCATTACTGGTGAAATCATTGCAGAACATCCTTTTGGCGTTGGACTTGGGGATTTAGAAGACGAAATGCAACAAAAGCTTGCTGCCTTGAATCAAACTGAACTAATGGAAAAAAATTACAATCCTCACAATCAATTTCTGCAGATTTTTGCGGAAATAGGATTGATTGGCATCCTCCTTTTCATAACGGTATTATTTCTTTGCGTACGTCAAGCTCGAAAACAAAAGGACGCATTGTTTTTATTTTTAATCCTTAGTTTGATGATTAATTCCTTGTTTGAAAGTATGCTTCAAAGGCAATCTGGAATCGTATTCTACATTGTTTTTATTGCTCTATTCGCAACGATTCTTCCAAAACAATCCGTGCAACAACTTGAACCAGAAGCATGATCAGTCGTCCAAATAGAAATTCACCTTTGTCGATTCAACATCTATGAAACTCCTTCTACTCACGCAATACTATCCACCTGAAATTGGTGCTCCTCAAAACCGTCTTCATGAATTGGCTGTCCGCTTGAAAACGAAAGGAGTTGATGTAGAAGTATTGACGGCCCTACCCAATTATCCTGAAATGGAAATTTTTGAGGCCTATCAAAAAGGTCAAAACCGGGTGGAAGAAATAGAAGGAATCAAAGTGACACGTTCTTGGATTTACGTATCGAAAAAACGTGGGATTGTTTCTAGGTTATTGAATTACTTTAGTTTCGTTGCCAGTTCCTATTTCCGCGGGAAAAAATTGGGTAAATTCGACTACTTGATGGTGGAAAGTCCGCCTTTATTCTTGGGTTGGAGCGCCATGAAATTGAGTAAAAAACTCGGGGCTAAATTAATTTTCAATGTTTCGGATTTGTGGCCGGAAAGTGCCGAAAAATTGAACATTGTCAACAATCGAACGCTGTTAAATCTTGCCTATCGCTTAGAAGCGAAATGTTACCAAAAATCTCATTTTGTTACAGGTCAAACCATGGGCATCGTTGACAGCATCCAAAGTCGATTCCCACAAGTCAAAACCCATTGGTTGCCAAACGGAGTAGATACAGCATTTTACCATCCTGACACGGTAGTGTCCAACGATTTTCGAGAGCGAAATGGTTTCCAGCAGGATGACATCTTGTTCTTTTACGGTGGAATCATCGGTCACGCGCAAGGACTTGAAGTGATTTTGAAAACTGCACAGGAAACAAAAGAACGAAGCGATATTCACTACATTTTACAAGGAGCTGGCCCCTTGAGAGAGGAGTTAATTGGACTGAAACAAACGTTGAATTTAAGCCAAGTTCATTTTTTAGCGCCTGTTTCAAAAAAGGAAATGCCGATGATTCTGAAAGCGGTCGATGTTGCACTTGTTCCCTTGCGAAAATTAACCTTATTCGAAGGTGCAATACCATCCAAGATCTTTGAGGCCTTAGCCATGAAATTACCGTTGATTCTTGCGGTTGACGGAGAGGCTAGAATGCACTTCATCGAACGAGCTGAAGCGGGCATTTTCGTGGAACCAGAAAATATCCACGATCTAAAACAAGCCGTTCTCACTCTGGCTGATGATTTGAATAAGCGAAAATTACTTGGTGAAAATGGTCGAAAATACGTTTCGGAGCACTTCAATCGCAATAAAATAGCTCAGGATTTCTTTGATCGAATGCATGACAATCTTGCCTAGCTCGTTTACGCAAACTTATGCGACCCATCGCAATTTGGCATGCGCTTGGAAAGTCCACAAATGCAATCGGTTAGCCCTTTTCCTTTCAATATTCTCGAACGCACTTGCTCGATTCGACTGATACGCGTTGCTGCTTGTTTCGCAGTGGAAAAATGCAACAAATACCCACGTTGGCGTCCTGGAGTTAATGCGTAGAATGCGTCGTTCAATTCTTTGTCCGTATCAAGTATTTGCTGAAATTCCTCTACCACTTCGTAAGCTTCATGTGGCTTCAATTCTACTTTGATTCCGGCCTTTTCCACCTCGATGGCTTCAAATATATACTGTTTCAAGGTTGTTTCGATTTCCTCGATTTCCTTCACACTGGTAAAACGAATTTGTCTTCCAGATTGCACGTGATCCGTCTGTTGAAATAATAATCCATGCGCATCTTGCAACAGAGAACCTTTCATGAACAGAATGGCGCAATACTCTTTAAATCCATGGATCAAAAAAATGTTCTTGTCCTGATGCATGTAACATGGATGCTTCCACTTAAATCCCTCCTCCATTTGACATTCCAATGCGATGGAACGCAATTTTGACAATTCAGGATCCCATTTTTTCAGGCTCGACATAAAGGCATCAACTTGTGGATTTGTCATGTGGTGAATTTTACACAAAAATACGCATTCCGAGGATTGCAGTGTTCATGCCTTGGAAGATGTCACAAGATTTCAATTTAAAAATTAACTTTGTTCTATGATACCATTTTCACCCCCTCGCATCGACCAACGTGTCGTAGATGAAGTTACTGCAGCACTTTTAAGCGGTTGGATTACCACGGGTCCTCGCACCAAATTGTTTGAGAAGAAAATCACAGAATACTGCGGTTGCAAATCGACCGTTGCTGTGAACTCTTGGACCGCTGGAATGGAAATAGTATTGCGTTGGTGGGGAGTTGGTCCGGGCGACGAAGTCATCATTCCAGTCTATACCTATTGTGCCAGCGCCAATGTGGTCTTGCATACCGGTGCGACACCTGTCATGGTAGACATCAGCGCTGATGATTTCAATATTTCCGTTGAAAAAATCAAAGGGGCGATTACGGAGCGTACGAAAGTGATTATGCCAGTGGACATTTCTGGATATCCATGTGATTACGATGCGATTTATCAATTGGTGGAAGAACAACGCTCGTCGTTCAAGGCCTCCAATGAAAAACAAGAAAAACTCGGTCGCATTTTAGTTGCTGCGGACGCAGCACATAGTTTTGGTGCCAACTACAAAGGAAAAGTTTCCGGTGCACTTGCCGACGTAACCTGTTTCTCTTTTCACGCTGTGAAGAACTTAACGACGGCAGAAGGTGGATCCATCTGTTTTAATCTTCCGGAAGGATTTGACCACGAAGAAATCTACAAGGAATTTTGCATTAAAATCCTTCATGGACAATCGAAAGATGCCTTGGCCAAAACACAAAAAGGTGCGTGGCGTTACGATGTCCTGGAACCAGGGTTCAAGTGCAACATGACGGACCTTCAAGCTGCGATTGGACTCATCGAATTGGAACGATATCAAGAGAATTTAGACCGCAGAAAACACATTTTTGATGCGTATGATCAGTCATTCCAACAAACGTCATGGGCAATTACACCGACACACGCAACCACGGATAAACAAACCTGTTACCATTTATACCAATTGAGAATTGCCGATGTCAGCGAAGAACAACGCGATGCAATTATCCAAGAGATTTTCGAACATGACGTAGCTGTTAATGTGCATTTTCAACCACTTCCTTTATTGACAGCCTATAAAAATTTAGGCTATAAAATGGAAGATTACCCAGAAGCGTGGAATAAATATTCCACGGAAATTTCCTTGCCTGTTTATTTTAATTTGACAGATGAACAAGTACAGCAAGTCATTTCAGCCGTCACCCAATCCGTGCAAAAAGTACTGAAATTGAACGATTAGATGAAAGGATTTTGGCTAATACTCATAGCATGTACCAGCTTTGTTAGTAAGGCTCAATCCAATGCACATGCATTGTGGGAAAAGGATGTTGTCGACACTTGCATTGTCATTCCGCTCGGTGTCGATTTCGGTTTATGTGCAATGCCGCTCGGTTGGGCGCTAAGCGACTCTGGTTGTGTCATGCTTTCTGGATGTAGCATGATTGGCTCCAATGGAATTGATTATTCGACTTCCTTTTTTCAAAGTTCCTATCAATGTAATGGTGCATGTATGCAAGATACAACGGTTGTCTTGGCCTGTGTAGATAGCACACTGATCGACTCGATGATATGTTGTTTAGATGTTTACGATCCCGTTTGCGGATGTGATTCCATCACCTATTCCAATTCATGCGAAGCGATGTTTCACGGAGGTGTCGTTTCATACACAACCGGCACTTGTGAATCAGCGGGTATTTACCCAAAATGGATGACACTCGTTTCGATTCAACCGAATCCGTTTACGTCGAACTTCATGTTGACTCTTGGATCCGAAATAGAAGGTATAGTGCGTCTCTTTCAAGCAAATGGAATATGGATTTCCAGTCAACCTATTTCTGGATTAAGCGCGGAATTCGTTACGGATAAACTGGCTCCTGGTAGTTATTTCATTCAAGTATGGAATAGTCAAAACGGCCTACAAGTTACCAAACACATCATCAAGCAATAATTCACTTTTTTGTCGTTTTTTTGTCGTTTTTTTGTCGTTTTTTTCATTTTTACGTTGTTTTTTAACGTTTTTTGCTTGTTTTTATATCATTTATTTGACTAACTTAAAGAGAGAATTCATTAAAAATCACTCGAAATGTTAGTTAAAACTTATTCCAGTTCCGTCTTCGGAATCCATGCCACCACCATCACGATTGAAGTCAATTTGGGCATCGGTATCAATTTTTACCTCGTCGGTTTGCCCGATAATTCCGTGAGGGAAAGTCAGCAGCGCATCAAGGCCGCTTTCAAAAACAATGACCTCAAATTTCCGGGTAAGGAAATCACGGTGAATATGGCGCCGGCAGACATTCGAAAAGAAGGTTCCGTCTTCGACCTTCCCATTGCCATTGGTATCTTGGCCGTCAGCGAGCAGGTCAAACCAGATCACTTGGGAGAATACCTCATGATTGGTGAATTATCTCTCGATGGCTCCGTTCAAGCGACAAAAGGCATGTTGCCGATCGCGCTGCAAGCCAAACAAGAAGGCTTTAAAGGAATCATTGTCCCTAAACAAAATGCGCAAGAGGCAGCGGTCGTTCAAGGACTCGCGGTTTATGGTGTGGAGAACATTCGAGAAGTCATTGACTTCATGAACGACACATCCAAACTAACGCCTGTTCAGGTGGATATCTCTGTTTCATTTAAAGAAGGTGAGGTGCTGTTTGACGAAGATTTTCGCGATGTCAAAGGACAAATGAACATTAAGCGCGCCTTTGAGATTGCGGCTGCCGGATCGCATAACGTAATTTTGATCGGACCACCAGGCGCCGGAAAATCCATGTTGGCGAAACGTTTGTCCACGATTCTTCCTCCCATGACTGTAGAAGAAGCACTCGAAACGACCAAGATTCACAGTGTTGCTGGAAAGATGAAAAATCCACAAGGACTCATTACTCATCGTCCCTTTCGAAAGCCCCATCACACGATTTCTGACATCGGGCTTATCGGCGGGGGATCCTATCCGCAACCGGGCGAAATCTCCTTGGCGCACAATGGCGTGTTATTTTTAGATGAATTACCGGAATACAAACGACAAGTGTTGGAAGTCATGCGGCAACCATTGGAAGATCGGGTGGTCAACATTTCACGCGCGAAATTTTCCATCGATTACCCAGCGGGATTCATGCTCGTTGCTGCAATGAATCCATGTCCATGTGGCTATTTTAACCATCCAGAGAAAGCATGCGTGTGCGGTCCAGGAATTGTTCAACGGTATTTAAATCGAATATCCGGACCACTGTTAGACCGCATCGACTTGCACGTGGAAGTGACGCCCGTTTCCTTCGATGAATTGTCGACCGACATTCCTAGCGAAGGCAGCAAAGAAATTCGTTTGCGTGTGGAAAAAGCGCGAAAAATTCAGAAGGACCGTTTTCAAAACCGAGAAGGCATGCACTGTAACGCGCAGATGTCCAAAGCGGAATTCGAAGCAAATTGTCAATTGGACGCCGAAGGAACTTCGCTGCTAAAAACGGCCATGAATAAACTCGGACTTTCAGCCCGCGCTTACGATCGCATCATCAAAGTTTCTCGAACCATTGCCGACCTAGACGGATCCAAACGCATTTTGTCGAAACACTTAGCCGAGGCCATTCAATACCGAAGTTTGGATCGAGGGAACTGGGGAACAAATCAACTTTGATTTTGTTGTACCTTTACTTGAAATCAAGCTGCTATGAAAGGAATATTATGTTGCTTACTCCTACTCGCTTCCCATGCATTTGGGCAATTCGCGATCGGACACACCACACTGACGTTTAACGACCCCTCGCGAACAGGTGGATTCGGTTCAGGCGGTGGAAGTGGACGCCAAATTCAAACGGAAATTTATTATCCATCAACTTCCGCCGGAACGAGTACGCCAGTCGCATCAGGGGAATTTCCTGTGATCGTTTTTGGACATGGATTCGCGATGAGCTGGGATGCCTATAACGACATTTGGGAACACTATGCTCCTCGTGGATACATTTTGGCTTTTGTTCGTACCGAAGGAAGTTTGATTCCTTCTCCAAGTCATGGCGATTTTGGCTTAGACTTAGCTTTAGTTGCGCAAAAAATGCTCGAACTTCAAACAACTAGCACTTTATTCCAAAACCACATTGCTCCGAAAGTAGGAATAATGGGGCATTCGATGGGCGGGGGAGCAAGTTTCTTAGCCGCTTCGAACAACACAAACATTCATGCCTTGATCGGATTGGCACCTGCGGAAACGACACCTTCCGCCATTGCCGTCGCGCCAAATGTACTCGTTCCTAGTATCGTGTTTTCAGGAAGCTCCGATGGTGTGACTCCTCCTGCACAGAATCACATTCCCATGTTTGATGGAATGACTTCAACGTGTAAATCCTTTGTGAGCATTACGGGTGGTGGACACTGTTACTTTGCGAATGCCAATTTTAATTGTGACTTTGGAGAAAGCACCTCTTCTACTGGAATCAGCATCACACGTGCACAACAACAAGCTGCAACTTTTGCCGTTTTGGATCCATGGTTGGATTACATGTTGAAGGATATTTGCTTAGCCTATTCATCCTTCCAATTAGCCATCGCAAATAGTCCTGGAATTGTTGGACAAACAACTTGCCCATCGATCCCAACGGTGGATATTTCCCAAAACGGTTCGATACTCAGCACCACGACAGTTGGAAGTTCCTACCAATGGTTTTTGAACAATGTTCCCATCCCTGGAGCAATTGCCGATTATTACGACATGGGATTAAA
Organism: Crocinitomicaceae bacterium; assembly: GCA_024643725.1. GTDB lineage: Bacteria > Bacteroidota > Bacteroidia > Flavobacteriales_D > Crocinitomicaceae > UBA952. The sequence goes on from JAHEMJ010000015.1 coordinate 291,280, forward strand.
TCCTTCAGGCGTGTACAATGTCCAAGTGACCTTTCCCTATGGATGTGGCGTTAGTCCGAATATCAATGTCGTTGGACTAAAAAACCCACTAATGGACCTTATTTCCTTTCAACCGAACCCATGTCAGGATCAACTTTCAATTTTCAATGATAGTGGAGCGTCCATACACTGTACCATTCAAAGTGCCACTGGACAAATCATCTTCAAAACCGAGTTAAAAAACACGATTAATGCAATTGATGTACAACGTTTCGCACAAGGAATGTACCTGCTTACCTTCGAACAGAATGGATACATTTTTACACAAAAATGCATGATTGGGTATTGATTACTTTCTTTCCATGGTAATTAGTTGGCAACAATTGATTAAATTCGGGAACTCTTATTCGAACACATGCTTAAAAATGTACTATTTCTTGTCTTGATACTTGTCGGCTTCACCGCAGCAGCTCAAGATTATACCATTCGAGGTTTTGTCTATGACGACGCAAACATGGAACCATTGAGTGACATCAAAGTGAAGTTATTGAAAACAGATAGCTCCGTTATTGCTGGTGCTTACACTAATATAAATGGTGGATTCTTAATTCCAAAACTAGCAAAGGGATCCTACATCGTGAAAGTGGAAGTTGCTGGATTCAAGCGCGCATTTTTGAATGTGGACATGAATGACAAACTGAAAATCTACGATGTGCAGTTTAAACTCTTGCACAGCTCAAAAGATGTCAAAGAAGTCGTGGTCGACCTCGGTAAAAAAGAAAAGAAAAACGAAGTCCTGATTGGAACATTAAAATACAACAAAGAAGGATTGGAACGCATTCCGGTACACGGAGGTGAAAATGACATCGTTGGTGCGATTAGTGTGACACCAGGAGTTGTTACAACGGGAGACCAAGGTGGACAATTGTACGTTCGTGGTGGAACCCCGATTCAAAACAAAGTGTTATTAGATGGGATGACCATTTATAATCCTTTTCACTCCATTGGTTTCTTCTCCATTTTTGAAACCGAATTGGTCAAAAACGTAGATGTATACACAGGTGGATTCGAGTCCAAATATGGTGGACGCGTTTCATCAGTCATGGACATAACCTACCGCGATGGGAATCGCAAAGAATTCGGAGGACGTGTTTCTGCTTCACCATTCCTAGCGAAAATGGTGTTGGAAGGTCCCATTGGAAAAGTCACAGACAAAAAAGCTGCTGCAGGATCCTACGTTTTTTCTGCAAAACACAGTTTGTTAGATTATACCTCAAAAACACTGTATCCCAAAGTAAACGATGGGAATGGTTTGCCATTCAACTTTACGGATTTATACGGAAAAGTGACCTTCAACGCGGATGGCGGAACGAAAGTGAGTGCCTTCGGATTTCACAACCAAGATTCCGTGAACTATGATGTAGCAAACTTGCGCTGGAATGCATCTGGTGGAGGGGTAAACTTCTTAATGGTTCCATCAGGTTCGCCACTTTTCGTTCGCGGACACGTGAATGGAAGTAATTACCAAACAACTTTCGCTGAAACAGCTCAAGAACCACGTTTTTCTAAAATCGGTGGATTTGACCTTGGATTTGATTTTAGTTATTTCCAAAAAAATGAAAGTGAATTAAGCTATGGATTTAACATCAATGGTTTCAGTACGCAATATGTTACCTATAACGAAGCGAAAAGAAAAATTGAGGATGAAAATTTCACCACTGAAATCGGAAGTTACATTAACTACCGCCATGTGAGCAGACGCTGGGTTGTCCAACCTGGATTTAGGGTTCAAGTCTATGCGTCCTTAAACACCATTTCACCAGAACCTCGACTTGGATTGAAATACAATGCAACAGAGAACTTGCGATTTAAATTCTCTGGTGGACGATTCTCGCAAAACTTTACTTCGGCTTCATCCGATAAGGATGTGGTGAACCTCTTCAACGGTTTGCTTTCTGCACCAACGAACGTTCAAGAACAATTTGTGACACAACTTCAGAACGTGAAAAACACAAAAAATGGACTTCAATATGCTTGGCATGCCATTCTTGGAATGGAATACGATTTAGGAAAATTGTGGTCGTTTAACATTGAAGGATATTACAAATATTTCTCACAATTGAGTAACATCAACCAGAATAAATTGTACAGTGATGTTGCGCAATTCGAACTCATTGATGATGTGTACAAAAAAGACTTCATCATCGAATCTGGGCAGTCTTATGGCGTCGATTTATTGGCAAAGTATAGCAAGGATCGCATTTTCTTCTGGGCAGTTTATTCTTATGGAAAAAATACGCGCTGGGATGGATTCACCACCTACGCACCGGTATTTGACCGTCGTCACAACTTAAACTTGGTAGGTTCCTATGTGATGGGGAAAAAGAAAGACCTCGAATTCAACGTACGTTGGAACCTCGGTTCTGGATTGCCATTCACGCCGAACGCAGGAAACTATCAAGCAGAAACATTTGCCAATGGTGTAACCTCTAATTATGTAACAAGTAATGCACCAAATATCACCATGATGTTAGGCTCGTTTAACTCGAAACGCTTACCTTATTACCACCGTTTGGACATTACCTTGAAAAAACACGTGAAGTTCGATAATGGAGATCAATTAGAGATGATCGCTAGTGTGACCAATGTGTACAATAGACACAACATTTTCTATGTAAACCGCGTGACCGGAAAACAAATTTATCAATTCCCAGTATTGCCGAGTTTCGGCTTGAATTATAAATTCTAAGTAGTGTATGTCAGACGTTGCACCTTTCAAAGCGATTCGTCCGGTACGTGACAAAGTTCATCTTGTCGCAACAAGACCTTATTATTCCTATAAGAAGAATGTGCTGAAAGCCAAACTGGAAGATAATCCCTTTACCTTTTTGCGCATCATCAATCCGGAGTTTGATTCACCGGTGAAAACAAAGCCCAATTCAACGGAACGTTTTCAACTCGTAAAGAGTCAATTCGAACACTTTCGCCAAGAAGGCATCTTGATGCAAGATGCAGAAGCGCATCTATACATTTACCGTCAATCCAAAGATGATTTTTCGGTGATTGGAATTGTGGGTGGTGCTAGTGTGCAAGAATACATCGACAACGATATCAAAAAACACGAGCAAACGCTCACCTTAAGAGAAGAAGTGTTCACCAACTATTTGGATCAAGTTGGATTCAATGCGGAGCCCGTACTCATGACGTATGATCCAAACACCGAATTGAATCAGTTGATTGAAACGGTTTCTTCGGAGCGACCAGAATACGAGTTCACCACTACGGATCGCATCAAGCACGAACTTTGGGTCCTTTCTACAGAGCAGACGAATGCTTGTCAACAACTTTTCAAAGGCGTAGACGCTTTGTATATTGCCGACGGACACCATCGTTCCGCATCCTCCGTGCGCTATGCGCAAATGAAACAGGAAAAAGGAGAAGAGACGAAAGAATCTGCTTACTTTTTGAGCTACCTCGTAGCCAAAGATCAAGTACGGATTTTAGCATTTCACCGCTTATTAAAAAGCTTGAATGGTTACGATAACCATTCCTTCATCAAAGCGATGAGCGAACTAGGAAGCATCAAACCGATTCCTGCTGCTCGTGAACCAGAAAAAGAACATGAATTCACCATTTGTATTGGATCAGAATGGTATTGTTTTGAACCCTCCGCTGCATTTATCAATCATCAGAATCCAGTGGAACAATTGGACTCCTTTATTCTGAGTGATTTGATTTTAAAACCACTGCTCGGGATTGTCGACCTTAAAACCAGTGATCAAGTGGAATTCGTTCCCGGAAATGAAACGCTATCGTCGATTGAAGACAAAATCAAATCTGGAAAGTTTCAAGTCGCATTCATTCTGCATCCGGCAACGATCGACCAAGTAAAAGAAGTGGCGGACGCTGGAATGAACATGCCTCCCAAATCAACTTGGGTGGAACCGAAACTTCGCAGCGGACTCACCATTTATCAATTACACGCATGATTGCTGAACGCATTGCTTCCATTCGCGCAACTCTACCCGCTCACGTACAATTAATCGCTGTTTCAAAAACGAAACCGGTGAGCGATTTACAGCAAGCGTATGATGCCGGACAACGTGCTTTTGGAGAAAACAAAGTACAAGAGTTGGTGGACAAAGCCGCTGTTCTACCGAAGGACATCGAATGGCACCTCATCGGACATTTACAAACCAACAAAGTCAAATACATCGCACCATTTGTTCACTTGATTCACGCGGTGGACAGCTTAAAGTTATTATTGGAAATCAATAAACAAGCAGCTAAAAACAACCGAGTGATCGATGTCTTATTGCAATTCCACATTGCGCAGGAAGAAACGAAGTTTGGACTTTCCTTGGAAGAAGCACAAGAAATATGCATAGATTCAGAAGTTCAGGCATGTAAAAACGTACGCATCGTTGGCGTCATGGGCATGGCTTCTTTTGTGGATGACGAACAACAAATTCGTCGTGAGTTTCATTCACTGAAAAACATCTTTGAGGACTTAAAAAATTCCCATTTTACCGGAGAGACATCATTCAAAGAAATTTCCATGGGCATGTCCGGAGATTATGCGCTTGCCATCGAAGAAGGAAGTACGATGGTACGTGTTGGCAGTTCAATATTTGATGGACGATAGTCCTCCTGTTCCACCCCGAAAATCAAGGAAGAAATGGCATCTTCAGCCATAAAGGCATTGCTCAAACGCAAGATATCTGCACCTGTGATCTTATCAATTCCTTGGTGAATTTCTTGAATGGTATCGATTTGATTGAAAGCCAACATACTTTTTCCCAATCCCTGCATTAGGCCCGCATTGACATCCATTCCAAGTGCCATTTGACCTTTGAACTGTTGTTTCGCACGCTGCAATTGAATCGAGCTCATTTCTTTCGAACGGAATTTCGCCAATTCTTTGTGGATCAGGTCCATCGTTCGTTGGATATTCTTGTCCTCACAACCAAAATAGATTTGCCAGAATCCAGAATCCACGAAGGATGAATAACTTGCTTCAACGGTGTAGGCCAAACCATATTTTTCACGCACCGATAAATTCAATTTAGAATTCAACGCGGGTCCACCCAGAATGTTAATGAGTAACGACATCGCCATTCGGTCATCGTGTTTGTAACTCGGAGCAATTCCGCCTAGGACTGCATGCGCTTGGTAATTGGCTTCCTTCACATGATGTTGAAAAGGAAGGTAATTGGTAAATGGCAAAAATTCCTGACGATTCGCTGTCAAAGGCATTTCCTTCAAGGTCGCCTCCATGATGGGTTCCAATTTCTTGAAACTCATGTTTCCGACATAGGAAATCACCATGTTATCAGCCGTGAAATATGCACCCACGTAGCGTTTCAAATCCGCCTGTGTAAAACTGGAAACACTTTCCCGTGTCCCGAGAATGTTATTCCCAAGGGGATGATTTTTGAATAAGTGTTCTTCAAAATCATCAAATATTTTATCGCTTGGACTATCCAAATAGGAATTGATTTCATCCAAGATGACTTCTTTTTCCTTTTCAATCTCCTTTTCAGGGAAAGTGGAGTGAATCGAAATATCCGCCAACAACTCCAAGGCTCTTTTCGTATGTTCTTTTGAAAAAGACGCGTGTAAACACAATTCTTCTTTTGCCGTGTAGGCATTCAATTCTCCACCCACCGAATCGATGCGGGAGAGAATGTGCAAGGCATTGCGTGTATGCGTGCCTTTGAATAAGCAATGTTCAAGGAAGTGCGCGAGTCCGACTTCATTTTCCTGTTCGTAGCGCGAACCAGCGGAGAAAAAGAATCCAAGGTGTGCGACCTGATTGGGAACTTGCAAGTGAACCACTCGAATTCCATTGGACAACACATGACAGGTCGGTTGAAATTTGCGCATTAGGGATTTTTACGGATTTGTTTCCAAGCACCATTTTCTTTCACAAAAACGATCCGATCGTGCAAGCGCGATGGACGTCCTTGCCAAAATTCGATGCTCGTGGCTTGAATCGCGTAACCGCCCCAATGAGGTGGACGCGGAACAGCGTTCGGGAATTGTTGATCGTACTTTTCAAAAGCAGCAATTAAATCTCCTGGTCCTTCCAAGATCTCCGATTGGCGCGATGCCCAAGCACCGAGTTGACTTTCTCTTGGACGCGAAGCAAAATACGCATCACTTTCCTGTTCAGCGATTTTCTCAGCGATTCCTTCGATGCGTAATTGTCGTTGCAAGCCTGGCCAGAAAAACAACATAGACACTTTCGCATGTGCTGCGATTTGCTGTCCTTTTTGACTCAAGTAATTCGTGTAAAAAACAAAACGTTGGTCCTTTAGCTCTTTCAAATAAACGATGCGTGAACTCACCCCCTCTTCCGAAGTAGCGGTGCTCAACACAAACGCATTCGCTTCCGTTTCACCATGATTGACGGCTTCGTCAAACCAAGTAGAAAACGCAGCAAACGGATCCATTCCGATAGCGTTCAATGAACCCTTGTCGAAATCCGCATGATTTTCACGGTATTTTTTCAACCATTCACTCATTCGTCTTCGTCGGTCGAATACGTGTCCTCTAATTCACTTGTAGCATCCTCTTCGGTCTCATCTGCTGCAAATACTTCTTCTTCCGCATCGTCAAAATCAGATCCAGAAGCAGAGAATACCGCACGAACCGGTGTTCGTTCTTCGAGGTCATCTTCAACGACTTTTTTCATCGCCGGACTTTGAACGTCTTCTTCGCGGTACGGGAAGATCTCCACAATCGGCGACGAAACGATGGAAACAATGTTAAAGTCAATCATCAAAGTCGATAAGCTTTCTACCGTGCGTTCGTACGCTTCTTTCACGTTTGTCGCAGAAACCAAGAAATTTTGAGAGACTGTTTTCGCCTTCTCCCCTTCTTCGTCCATGCGGTCGTAAGTCACCTTACACTTGAACCACGTCTCCGTATCGTCGTATTGAAAAATATCATGCAAATCTGTTCGAGCGATTCCAGTCACTTGGAATTCACCGCGGATGCTAGAACCCAATTCCTCATAGATGCGAGCTTCCGCATCTGTAAAGGTCATTGCAGCTAATAAATATGGTTCGGAAACGCGTTTGAACGATCCGTTTTCCAATTGTTTTGTGTATTTTACTTTTACCGTAAACCAACTATTCATGAGGTAATTTTTTAGCTTACAAAGATACTTGCTTTCAAGCGATTTACCTCAATTGTTGATAACATTTCGTGAGGAAAAGTCGAGCTACTTTTCGTAAACCAAGCGATTTCAAGTTGGAACAAGGAGAATATCTGTTTGGTATTGCATGGAGCTTTTAAATGACCACACCTCCTTTGATGAAAAACAACGTTAAAGAAGATGTTGCAGGGTATTTTGTTGATAGAAAAACGCGTTGCTTAGAATCTGATATTTTTTAGTACATGTTCTAATATTGAACGGAGGTTTTTTTTATCCAATGATTAAAATTACATTTATGCCTAGCTAAAGTGAATATTATAGATTTAACCAACCTATTTTCTTAACTAATTTTATGATGAAACTACTTCTCCTCAGCCTTCTTGTCTGCAACATTGCTTATTCGCAATGGAGTCCAGTGAAAACATTTAATACCATGGGAACACTTACCGTTATAAAAGATTTGGATTTTTCCAGCGAGCAAAATGGTTTCCTTATTTCAGCGTCAAATGGCGGAAGTCATTCTTCATTTTACCGCACAACAGATGGCGGGATTACATGGAATTCCTTAACCACTCTTTCTCATAGCTATTATTGTATTAATGTTGTTTCTGATCAAATCATTTATGCCGCTGGGATATTGTATAATACTAATAACAATCAAAACTTTTACATCTGCCGTTCATTAGATGGCGGACAAACATGGTTTGAGTATGAAATTTTAAATACGTTTGGAGAACTGAGTAAAACATGTTTGGCCTTTCAAAACGACAGCACTGGTGTTTTAAGTAGTCCATCAGGTATGTATTACACGAATGATTATGGAACCAATTGGACTTTGTTTAGCAACACAACAGGGAAGTTTGCTGTCAATTTAGGATCGGGAGTTGCTTCTTTGTACAACAATAATGTCTATCTAACGGATGTAAACACGCTATCCGTTCAAACAAACTACTTGGATTGTTATGGTGTAGGGGATGTTGTATTTGCGAGTTCTTATGGCGATACCCTGATTAGAAATACCTGGTGTAATGATGGTGCAGGAGGAATCATGTTCAACTCACTTACCATTTCTGAACTTGGGGGAAATACCAAGGTAATACACTTCATGGAGAATCAAATTGGAACTGTTGCAGTAAATGCAAGTGGAATATACGCTACAAGCGGTAGACCATTGCGCAGTATGGACGGCGGTCAAAGTTTTTTCAAACAAGATTGCACCTTGCCTTGTGATTCAATTCTTCATTTTTTTAAATTAGATTTTATAGATGGTGATATCGCTTACGCACTTGCTTTAAATTTGGATTCAGGATTTGTCAAGTTGCTAAAAACCACAAACGCAGGTGGCATCACCACAAACTACATTACGCAACCGCTGCAAAACGTTGGATTAACAAACGATGCCGATGAACCATCCCTTCAGGTTTATCCAAATCCAGCGATCAACGAACTGAACATTGAGTCAAGTTCCTTGATGGACCAACTGGAAATCTGTGACTTAACAGGCCGCAGTCTAGCCAAATACACCGGAATTCAAAGCACACATTTCGAAGTCGATTGTCGTTTCTTGCATTCAGGAAATTACTTGGTGAAGGTGAGTAGTGAAGGAAAAACAGTGGTAAGACAGGTGCGGGTGTTGTAACTACCAAACAAAAAAACAGCGCCGAGTCCAGCGCTGTTTTTACATTGATTCAAGTTTTACCTAGTGTTTTACCAAGCGTTCTGTGCCAACTAATTGTCCATCCTCCAAGATGGAAATGAAATAAACACCTGATTCTTCGAGTTGGTAGGTTTCATTGTCAAAAACCTCATCATCCATATAAACGCGCATTCCGAGGCTATTGGTAATGGAAATGTTACCTTGTAGTTGTTCTAATCCCTTGATGCGAAAGGATCCCGTACTTGGATTCGGGTATAAACGGAAAGAATGTGTCTGCATGGATGACAAGCTAGCACCATTATCGATCACAATCGATGCTTTCGGGTCGCCAATAATCACACTTTGATAGGAAAGGCTTGCATCAGCCATGTAATAACTTTCCGCCAAGTTGTATTGCGCGATTGGATTTAAGTAGCGATTCACGAGAATATCCGCTCTGAATAGTTGGGTAACAAAGATGCAATTGACATATCCATGCGCTGCAGTACAACCATCTTTGATGAGATCCGCAATATAAAACGATTCATTCGGATTGCTTTGCGCATCAAAGGTTTCTGCCGAACTACAGGTGGAAAGCGCTGAAAAGGAACCGGGTAACCATTTGTAGTTCATTTGAATGGAATCAACTGGACCATGTCCTACATAAAAGTATGAGAACACATTGCTTTGATCCGTCAATACTGCTGGACTTACATCCGTCGTAGCATTCCAGTTTTCAGCAAGCATATTGTTGTAAGTAGGATGAACGTATGAATCCATAAAATAAGTGGTGTCCATGCCATACGACTCAACTAAGTCAATCACTCCATTTGCGATTTGCTGATTGACCACGGTTAGAGGACCACTGCCATCAATCAGGCGCAAGACGTCATCTTGCGAATAAGCATCCAGACGGGTTACCAAGTAAATTCCATATTGCGCACGGCTGAAATGTTCGTTTTGATTAAAATATGGATTTACAAATGCCGATGGTTGACCAATTTGATTTTGATGGGTTCCCAAAATCAAACTCAATTCAGCATCCACCGACCCACAGTCACCACTCCCCGAATTCACTACGCAATCGATGCTATTGCGCTTTAACGGCACTCCTTTGGTTGTCACAAGGTAATTTAAGGAGTCCTGCAGGTTTTGGCTCACCAAGTAATTTTCAATTTGTGTGCGCAATTGATTGAATTCAGTATCATTGATGACCTCTGTGGTAGGTGCAGAGACATAAATCATGTTTTGACTTGGAATGTTTCGTGCCTGTTGAAAATAACTGCCAATTTGCATGGAAACTGGACTGTTGAGATTGACAATAACCCCTACATCCGTGTAATTTGTTGTTTGAGCGAAGCTCGTTAACGCCATAAAGGCACTGATAAAAAAGAAAAATTTCATACTTATTTTTTAAAGTTGAACTAAAAACGTTCGATCGCAGGAAATATTTTAGGACTCGGTGCTAATAATGAAACTCACGTATATAACATTCAGTGCTGCCCCCCTTTTCATCCCGAGTATCCGTTCTTAAAATTGTGTGCGCCAAAAAAACCGACAATAGGCAGTCATTTATTCAAACTTTAGTAAATCTTCATTAGTAACGAATCGGTTTGTGCCGAGAAATTAAAAATTAGATTTACAATGACCATTAAACGTTGAATCATATGAGAATTATAGAATTAACACGGCTTGGGAGTAGATAAGAAAAATACAGATATAGGCACCAATTTTGAGATGTTGGCAGTAGAGTTATAAATACTTCCGACATCAAACATAACCTAAATGTATCACTTACCGAAAACACCTAATTACGAACATAATATCAAACTATGAAACTTGCAATTATATGCCTTCTATCCCTCTTCTTCAGCTGCACCAAGGATAAAATACATCAAAAAGAAACGCAATCTTTCTACGAATCCCACGGAAACATGATGCTTTTACAAGTTGGCGAGGATTTGGAAGGCATCTATGAGTACCAGGTGGAATCCACCGCATCTCAGCTGGACTCTTTTCATTTGATCCATGTGTTAATGAACGACGGAAATGAAGAATATCGTGGATGGAAACTGGCATCCAATCAGCCCCTTTTATATGAGCAACATACCAATCACATCAACTTTTATGCACCGAAAATAGCCGTCGATCAACTCGAAAAATCAAGTGAGCATCTTCCATTGGATACAACAAAAATTCAATGGTTTTCGAATCCAAACGGAATAGAATCTCATGACATCTGGTCAAAAATTTCGAATCTTGCCATCGTGAAAGCATACCGCGCTCACAGTCCAACTACGAAAATCGGAATTAAACGCATGGTGTTTTATACATACAATCCCGACTTTGGATTCAGTGTTCCGAGTGAAAAGTATTTGGTGTTCTTGGTGAAGTAGCTATCCATCTGAATTTACTTCCCAAATCCAAATGGCAGCAAGTCTTTCACTGAATGAAGCACGATGGTGCGCTTATCTTGATTCACTAAGATAACCCTGATCTTTGCGTTTTGACGATTTTCCGTTTCCAACATGACTTGTCGACAAGATCCACAGGGAGATAATAAAAATTCACTTGGCATCAATTCTCCTCTAGCCACCACACAAATAGTTTCGATTGATTCATTGGGATAATTTGCTCCTGCATAGAACAAGACTACACGCTCCGCACAAAGTCCAGACGGATACGCAATGTTCTCTTGGTTGTTGCCTTTTAAAGTGAGTCCGTTCGACATGCGGATCGAAGCACCTACCTTGAATTGACTGTATGGCGCATACGCCAAATCCATCGCCTCATACGCTAATTTGACTAATTCAAGGTCCGATTCAGCTAGATTCTCCCAAGTGGAATGAAGCGCATAATCAAAGTGAAAGGATTTTTGCATACAGCCTTCAACGTGCATTTTAACATGTTGTTACAATAATTCCGTTTTTCACTGGATTTTTCCAAGATCTCCACCGCATTTTTCTTAACTTCGTATCCTTAAATTTAATGGAATGCAATCTTTAGAAGAAAAAGCAAGCTACGGTGTGGGAATGAGCATCGGTGAAAGCTTGAAAAACCAACAGTTGGAACACATCAACGTCAACCTGATGATGCAAGCCATTCAAGCGGTATTTAACAACGAAACGACTGCCTTAACTGCGGACGAAGCCAATATCTTTATCCAACAATACTTGGACGAAAAGAAACACGCAGCTTTCAGCGAAAACAAAGCACAAGGAGAAGCGTTCTTAGCAGAAAACAGCAAGAAAGAAGGTGTTCACCAAACATTCTCCGGCTTACAATACGAAATTCTAACCGCAGGTGATGGCGCGAAGCCAGGTGCGACAGATACGGTAACTGTTCATTACCATGGAACCTTGATTGATGGAACCGTCTTCGATAGTTCGATGTTGCGTGGAACTCCAGCAACCTTTGGTGTTCACCAAGTGATTCCAGGTTGGACCGAAGCACTTCAATTGATGTCCGTTGGATCAAAATTCCGTTTATATATTCCACAAGAATTGTCCTATGGAGCAAACCCGCATCCAGGTGGACCCATCCAACCATTCAGTGCCCTTATTTTTGAAGTTGAACTTTTAAACATTAACCAATGATTCGTTATACCCTAGTCATCGCCCTCATCTTTTTGCTACAAGCATGTGGTGGAAAAGATCAAGTAGAATTAAAAACAGCGAAAGAAAAATACTCCTACGTTTTGGGCGTTGAAATCGCAAAACCTTTTATTTCTGAAAGCCCATTCAATAAAATGGACAAAGAAAAATTAGTAGAAGGATTCCAAAGTAAAGTTGCGGACAGCGAATTCGAAGGACTTTCCAAAACGGTGACGAATTGTATCGGGAAAACAGGAAAAGAATTCAATGAAAAATACAATGCAGAAGCTTCTTTAGCGGTTGGAAAAATCAACCGTCAACGTTTTGAAGGATACTTTAAGGACTTAGATGCCATGCCATTAATTGACATTAAAATGGTCGAACGCGGTTTCGCCGACGGATTGAATAAGTTGGACATCGAAGTATTGAAAAACGAAGACCGCAAAAAAATCATGGCTTCATTTGAAGTCGAAATGAACAAGAAATACGCGAAAATCACGGAGCAATTCAAAGCTGCTGGTGAGGATTTTCTTGCGATGAATAAAACGAAACCAGGAATTATTACAACGGCTAGTGGCTTGCAATACCAAGTGATTAAAACAGGTAAAGGCCCAAAACCAAGTGCGACCTCCAATGTAAAAGTACACTACCAAGGATCTGTGCCAGAAGGAGGCGTTTTTGATAGTTCCATCGGAAGAGAACCCGTTGATTTCGTTTTAAATCAAGTGATTCCAGGATGGACAGAAGGAATTCAATTGATGAACGTTGGATCAAAATTCAAATTTTTTATCCCTCAGGAATTAGCTTATGGTGGAAATCCACCACCAAATACGATCATCAAACCATATTCTCCATTGATTTTTGAAGTAGAGTTAATCAGCTTTGAAAAAGGTGCTGCACCAGAAATGAATATGACCCCTGAAGGAATTCGCTAAAAAATTGTATTTTTGATTCAAACTACTTGTCATGATCAAACGCATTCTCTCCATTTTAATCTTAGGTACTTTGCTTCTTCAAAGTTGTTCAGAAGATGTAGAACTCATTGGAGACTTTAAAGAAACCGCGGTGGTTTATGGCTTGCTGAATCATGCCGATTCTTTGCATTACGTGAAGATTACCCGTGCATTTATCGGTCCAGGGAACGCCTTGGAAATTGCTCAAATTCCAGATTCAAGTTACTTTGATCAGGTGGATGCAACTGTGAGCGAATTGGTTAATGGCAACGTGACGCGCACGTGGATTTTAAAAGATACCGTAGTTCAAGACAAAGACACCAATGGTGTATTCTATGGTCCGGAGCAAAAAGTATATTACTTTAAAACCTTGGCAACTGGCGCTAACGAAGCGATTCAAACATCCTCGAATCCCTTGCTTTCTTCATTGAAACCTACTGCAACTTACCAATTTCATGCGGTGATCAATAATGGCGCATTCGAAGTCAGCGCAGAAACAGAATTAGTGCATGGTATGACGACCAATTCAACGTCTCAAAACTATACCTTTAAATTTGCCGACAATCCGGGAGAATACATCTCTACTGGATTAGCGGTATCCAATACAGGAAATGCTTATGTAGCGAACGGACAATTGGATGTTGCCTTTAACGAGTACATTGGTGGAGTCCCAACAGAGAAAACATTCAACTGGCAAATTGGAGAATTCGATGTGCTTCCTAATTCATCGAAAACATTTACCATCAGCGGTAGAACCTTTTACGATTTGATGAAAATTCACGTGACCAACGATCCGTTGATTGAAAAACGTACACTTCGTGGAATTTACATTACCATTACCGGCGGTGCAGAAGAATTGTACAATTACATGGCAGTCAACAAACCAAGTTCGAGTTTGGCGCAAAGCAAACCGAGTTACACGAATTTGTCCGTAACCAATGGAAAACGTGTCGTGGGAATTTTCTCTTCACGTCAGACCGTGAAGGTGTTTAAGCCCTTCTACACTTCGCCTCAACAGGCTTATATTCGTGCCATCGACAAGAAAAGTACGCGTGAATTGTGTCAAGGACCAATTACTGGAACGTATTTATTCTGTTCCAATCATCCAGGAGATAACATTGTCGGACAAGAAGAGTCCTACGCTTGTCATTAAATAATTAGCGAAAACTTCTTGGAGTTCGTATCTTTACCCTTGTGAGTGAAAGAGTAACTTATTTTGCGGATGTCCTACTACCTGTTCCCATACATCAGGTTTTCACTTACCGCATTCCGTTTGAATTGAATGAGCATGTCCAAGCAGGACTTCGCGTCATCGTTCCCTTCGGGAAAAATAAATTATTAACGGGAATTGTCACCCGCGTTCACGAAGAAATTCCCGCTGTTTATCAAGCGAAATACATCCTTCATTTGTTGGATGAACAACCGATCATCACCCCAAAACAATTGCAATTTTGGGATTGGATCTCCACGTACTATATGGCACCCATCGGCGACGTGATGAACGCTGCCTTGCCTGCGAATTTCAAATTAGCGAGTGAAACGAAAATTCGCTTGCATCCAGAATTCGACGTTGCGCATGATCTACTCTCCGAACGAGAAAGGACCGTTGTCGAAGTACTGGAAATGCGTGATCAGTTAAGCTTAAAAGAACTGTCGGATGTCCTAGGAATCAAAACCATTCAACCTCTGGTGAAAGCGATGATCGAAAAACACATCGTATCATCGACCGAGGAAATCAATGACCGTTACGTTCCGAAAACCATCCTCTGTGTTTCGTTGCACGAAACCTATCTAGAAGAAACTACCTTGAATGCATTCCTCCAAGAATTGGAGTCCACGGCGCGTGCGCAAAAACAAGTAGATGCACTCATCCAATTCATCAAATTGGCCATGGAACAAGGTGGAATGACACAAGCGATTCCTAAAAAACAACTACTCGAAAAACAGGTAAGTGCTTCCGCATTGAATACCTTGGAAAAACGTGGTGTCTTTGTCTTGGAACGCTTTCAAATTGACCGTTTAACTGGATTATCGAATGAACTCCGTGGATTCAAGCCGCTCACGGAAGCACAACAAAAAGCACTACTTGAAGTCGAAGCTTCATTCGAACAGAAACAAGTGACCTTATTACATGGTGTAACCGGTTCTGGAAAAACAGAACTATACGTGCAATTGATTCAATCGTATTTGGACCAGGGAAAACAAATTTTGTTTTTACTTCCTGAAATTGCCTTGACCACCCAGTTAATTCAACGACTTTCCGCCTATTTTGGCGAACAAGTAGGTGTGTATCATTCCAAGTTCAATCAAAACGAACGCGTGGAAATTTGGAACCATGTCCTGCACAATGATCCCAATAAATACCGCATTATTCTCGGAGCTCGCAGCGCTGTTTTCTTGCCGTTTCAAGACTTGGGTTTCATTATTGTGGATGAAGAACACGAAAGTTCCTTCAAACAATACGACCCCTCTCCCCGCTATCACGCGCGGGATGCGGCCATCGTACTTGGGTCCTTGCACAAGGCACACGTCCTGCTCGGTACCGCCACTCCAGCGTTGGAAACGTATTACAACGCAAAACAAGGAAAGTTCGGACTGGTTGAATTAAACGAACGCTACAAAGGACTCCAACTTCCAGAAATTTGGTGTGCCGATTTGAAACGCGAACGCAAACTGAAAAACATGCAATCGCATTTTACCCCCATGATTTTGGAAGAAATGCAAAAGGCCTTAGATCAAGGTGAACAGGTCATGCTCTTTCAAAATCGCCGCGGCTACACTCCACTTTGGTCCTGTGAAGTCTGTAATTGGACACCAAAATGTACAAATTGCGATGTTTCGCTGACCTATCACAAACACAGTAATTTACTGAAATGTCATTATTGCAGTTACACCACTGCGCCCATTGGATCATGTCCAGCCTGTGGAAGTAACCGCTTACAAATGCTCGGATTTGGAACCGAGAAAATAGAAGATGAATTGTCGCTCATGTTCCCGAATAAAGTGGTGAAGCGATTGGATTTAGACACCACGCGTTCCAAACACGCCTATGAAGAAATCATCGAAGAATTTGAACAACGTCGCATCGATATTCTGATTGGGACGCAAATGATTACCAAAGGCCTAGACTTCGACCACGTTTCCATGGTGGGAATCCTCGATGCTGACATGTTACTGAATCGTCCGGACTTCCGCGCTTACGAGCGATCTTATCAACTCATGTCGCAGGTTGCAGGTCGTGCGGGAAGAAAAGAAAAACGCGGAAAAGTGATCATTCAAACTGGAAATCCAGATCATTGGGTCATTCAATTGGTGCAAGAACACAATTACAAAGAATTCTATGCACAGGAAGTCATTGAACGTCAACAGTTCTTTTATCCACCGTTTTACAAGATGATTCAATTGACGTTGAAACACACGAACGAACAAATGGTGCATGCGGCATCGATTGAATTGGCGGATCAACTGAAGGAAGTATTCAAAGAACGCGTGCTCGGACCTGAATTTCCGATCATCAAGCGCATACAGAATTATTATTTGAAAGAAATCAAACTGAAAATTGAACGCAGTGCTCCGGAGCGAAAAGTGAAGGAGAAAATGCGCGAAATGATCGATCAATTCTATGCGAAACCAGCGAATAAGTCTGTAAAAATGGTGATCGACGTCGATCCATTGTAAAAGTGAACTTGTTGGACATAAAAAAAGGAGTCCTTACGAACTCCTTTTGCATGCGATTCAAAGCCGGCCAACAAGTGGTTTACTGGTGGTAGGTGGTTATTGACCCGCCTTGAACTATCCTAAATAACTTTTCAGTACTCTGTTTTTCGTGGTATGTTTCAAACGACGAATCGCTTTCTCCTTGATTTGACGAACACGCTCACGAGTTAAATCGAATTTATCTCCGATTTCTTCTAATGATAATGGTGCTTTGCCTTCTAATCCGTAGAACATACTAATGACTTCACTTTCGCGCGGTGTCAAGGTTGTCAAGGAACGACGAATGTCGCTTCTCAATGATTCCAACACCAAATTCGCTTCTGGACTTGGTAAGGAGTCACCTTGCATGACATCATACATACTTGATGTAGATTCATCACCTTCGATAAGTGGCGCATCCATGGACACGTGACGACCATTTTGCGAAAGTGTTTGTTTCACCTCTTCTGGGGTCACATTTAAGAATTCTGCCAATTCATCAGCTGAAGGCGGACGCTCTAATTTCTGTTCCAACTCTGAATAAGCACGGTTGATTTTGTTGATGTTCCCGATTTTATTCAACGGTAAACGAACGATACGCGCTTGTTCAGCCAAGGCTTGAAGAATCGATTGACGAATCCACCATACAGCGTACGAAATGAATTTAAATCCACGTGTTTCATCGAAACGCTCTGCAGCTTTGATTAATCCTAAGTTTCCTTCGTTAATCAAATCCGGCAAAGCCAATCCTTGGTTTTGATATTGTTTAGATACGGAAACCACGAAACGCAAATTTGCCTTCGTTAAACGCTCCAATGCCGCACGATCTCCTGCTTTGATGCGTCGAGCAAGCTCAACTTCTTCATCTGCAGTGATCAGGTCGACACGACCGATTTCCTGTAAATACTTGTCTAAAGATGCGGTTTCCCTGTTGGTAACCTGTTTTGCGATTTTTAACTGCCTCATTGTTTTTGATTGTTGCGATTCCTTTTACTCCCAAAAAGCAGAAAAGGTTCTGTTTAAACGCACTTTTTTTTATTAAGTAACGTTTTTTTGAGCCGAAAGGCCCATTAAATGAATATTGACAGTACCTCAATGAATATCGCAAGTGCCTGATTGACTTACGCTTAAAATTATTTTTCACGAAATATATGAAAGCGCATAAAAATGAAGTTATAGAGAAAAAAAACGTGCATGAAAAACAGACAATGTCAAGAATGTTCGGCAAAACTCGTTGGTAGAAGAGACCAAAAGTTCTGTTCCGATTATTGTAGAAACATTTTTAACAACCGCGTCAATGAGGACACCAACATCGTGGTGCGACGCATCAACGCCATTCTTCGAAAAAACCGGAGAATCCTCGCGAAACTAAATCCAGAAGGAAAACGCACAATCGAAGGAATGTTATTAGCCGAAGAAGGATTCAATTTTCACTACTTCACAAATATTTATTCCACAAGAAAGGGTTCGAGTTACGTGTTTTGTTATGATTTTGGCTATATTCGACTGAACAATGACCAATACATGTTGGTTCAAAAACAAGACTACGTAAAATAATTTCTCTCATGTCGAATAACGAACAAATTAAGTGTCCAAAGTGCCGAACCGAAATCGATGTCACCAATATTCTTTCACATCAATTGGAAGCGGAACTACAGGCGAAATTCCAAGAACAATTGGCGCAAGAACGCCATAAAATGGATCATCAACTGGAACGATTGCGCGAGGAGAAATTAGCATTCGAAGAAGCAAAAAAAAGAGAAAAGGAACTTTTTCAAGAGCAATTGGAAAAATCCTTGAAGGACGAGCGTCGTGCCATTGAAGAAAAACTAAAAATCAAATTGGCAGAAGAGCAACGTTCTCAATTCGAAGCCTTGCAACAAGAATTAAACGAAAAATCGACGCAAGTCAGCGAGTTAAATAAAACCAAAGCTGAAGTCGAACGCTTGAAACGCGAAAAAGAGGAAGCGCAATCCATCGCACAATTAGCGGCGGAGACGAAAATGAATGAAATCCTTCAGGTCGAAAAGGAGAAAATTAAAAAACTGGTCGAGGATTCCAACGAAATGCGCATCAAGGAACTACAGAAAATGCTGGAGGACCAAAAGTCCTTAACGGAGGAAATGAAGCGCAAACAAGAACAAGGTTCCATGCAATTGCAAGGCGAAGTGCAAGAATTGGCCATCGAAGAATGGTTATCGAACCAATTTCCCTTGGACACCATCGAAGAAATTAAAAAAGGTGCACGCGGTGGTGATTGCATTCAAATCGTGAACACGCGCAGTGATCAAAATTGCGGTAAAATTTACTATGAAAGTAAACGCACCAAAGAATTTCAAGCGAGTTGGATTCCAAAATTCAAAGCGGATATGCGCGAAAAAGGTGCTGACATTGGCATTCTTGTGACAGAAGCGATGCCTTCTGACTTGGATCGTATGGGCATGAAAGACGGCGTGTATGTGTGTACGTATGAAGAATTCAAAGGACTTTCCGGTGTCATTCGCGAAACGGTGATTCAAGTGCATGCCGCATTGGGCTCCCAAGTGAATCGCGGCGATAAAATGCACATGCTCTACGACTTTTTGACGAGTACCAATTTCCGCATGCAAGTGGAAGCGATAGTGGAAGGATTTACCGCCATGAAAGATGGACTCGAAACAGAAAAACGTTCCATGCAGCGCATTTGGAAAGAACGCGAAAAACAAATCGAAAAAGTAATCATCAACACCATTGACATGCACGCGTCCATTCGTGGCATCGCTGGAAACGCCATTCAAAGTGTCAAAGCATTGGAATTACCCGGAGAAAACGATGATGAAACAAACGAATAGGACATACATTGGATCCAATGAACGAGCGAGTTTAATTGACTTGGAAATTCCTACAGATTTTCAAGGAGAACTGATCCTTTTTGTTCATGGATTCATGGGATTTAAAGACTGGGGGACATGGCACCTCGTTCAAGCATTTTTTGTTCAGAAAGGTTTTGGATTTTGTAAGTTCAATATGAGTCATAACGGAGGGACGAGCCAAAACGGGATTGACTTTCCAGACGAAGAAGCGTTTGGATTGAACCGTTACTCCTATGAACTTGCCGATATTGAGCAAGCGATAAAGTGGGTAATGTCTGAAGTTCCGGGCGTTGAGAAGATTCGCCTCGTCGGACATTCGCGTGGAGGAGGTGCCGTCATCTTAGCTGGTGAAAAATATGCTCACTCCTACCCGCTTGCCTCTGTCCATACCTGGGCGGCTATTTCCGATATCGGCATGCGCTTTCCTGAAGGACCTGAATTGGCACAATGGAAAAAGGACGGCGTTCGGTATGTAAAAAATGGACGTACCCATCAAGATTTACCACAGTATTATTCGTTGTACGAAGATTTTCACCTGCATGAACAGGAATTGAACATTCGACGAGCGGTGGAACAATTAAACATTCCTATTTCCATTCATCATGGTGATCAGGATACATCTGTCCCGATTTCCGAAGGATTCTCGTTGGCGACATGGGCGAAGCAACCATTACAGATTATTCCCGAGGCAGATCATGTTTTTGGAGCAGCGCATCCATGGTCGGACAACAGACTTCCAAAAGAACTTGAGGTCTTGTGTGAACAAACGTTTCAAGCCATCACGTTTTTATAAAGAAGCATTTTCTGTTTTTGATTCTTTTACTTTTTGTCCGATTGTCGGACTTGCCCCAAAAAGTAACGCAAATAGCCCTAGCGCTTAAAGAGGTAACGACCCTTATCTTCCTCGTTGTTGAAATTTCGTCGTGAGGGTTCGCGTTACATCTTTTCATGCGCAGGAAAGCAATCTTGTAAATATTCGTAGTTTTCACTTCGAAGAAAGAAATTCGAAGTAGAATTGGGACCGACAGAGAATTCGAAGCCTTGATCTTTTTGCGAACTTTTTGGATCAAGCCAAAAGTGGAAAATAAACAATTGTATTGGATACCATCTGATGTTAAGTCCCCAGGTTTTGGTCTTGATCCGAAATACTTTACACGAGATAAAATAAAAAAGGCTGTAGTTGCCTACAGCCTTAAAACGAGGGAGAAAGACGGGTCTCGAACCCGCGACCTCCGGAACCACAATCCGGCGCTCTAACCAACTGAGCTACAATCTCCGTTTTACGTGGGTGCAAATATATTAAATCTTATTTAATTATGGCAATCATCGGGACAAGTCATTTCAATTTTTCAGAAAAAATCTTTGAATGTGACCAATGTTTCTTTTCATTTTCCATTTTCATAGTAACTTTCCGATTGAAAAAAAACACCAAACATCGATGAGAAAAATGAGCCATATCGCATGGAATCAATTGACAAATACCTTTACGTTTGATTCCTACAAATCATTCGTGCATGATTTAGTTGCACAAAGAAAAACATCCGGTCCCGATCAACGTGAAGACCTCATCCATTATACCGAGTTGAATGCCCGACGCATGAAGCGCATTGAGAAAACAACGATTTTATCCGAAGAACTGAAACATCAACTTGCGCGCATTCAAGAACCGATGACTTGGGTATTGATTAGCGAGGCTTGGTGTGGAGATGCCGCTCAGATTGTTCCAGTACTTGGCATCATGGCGCAACAAAATACGAACATCGATCTGAAAATCATTTTGCGCGATGAACATTTGGACATCATGGATCAGTACTTGACCAATGGCGGTCGATCCATCCCGAAATTAATTTGTTTGGATGCGGAACATCAAGAACTCTTTGTTTGGGGTCCAAGACCCGCTTCCATTCAACAAGTGGTCAATGACACAAAAGCGGAAGGAATCACCGATCACGCGGTTCTTGTCGAACGCATTCAATACGCATATAATGAAGACCACACGCTTTCCATTCAACAAGAAATAAGCGAACTACTCGCACAACTGAACAAGTAAGCGAATAAAAAAGCCGATCATCTCTGACCGGCTTTCCACTATTTTCTTTCCAACTATAAAGTACCTCTGTTTTCTTGTTCTCTCTCGATGGACTCGAACAATGCTTTGAAGTTTCCTTTCCCGAAGGATTGTGCTCCTTTGCGTTGAATGATTTCGAAGAACATTGTTGGACGATCCACAACCGGTTTCGTAAACAATTGCAATAAGTACCCTTCATCGTCACGGTCAATTAAGATCCCATGTTGCTTCAGGACTTCAACATCCTCTTCGATGTCACCCACGCGTTCTCTTAAATCATCGTAATATGTTTCTGGGACATACAAGAATTCCACACCACGGTCACGCATGGCGGAAACCGTTGCTACGATATCGTTTGTTGCTACCGCAATATGCTGTACTCCTGCGCCTTCGTAGAAGTCGATGTACTCTTCAATTTGCGATTTCTTTTTTCCTTCAGCTGGTTCGTTGATTGGGAATTTAATGCGTCCATTGCCGTTCGACATCACTTTCGACATCAAAGCAGTGTATTCTGTTGAGATATCGTTGTCATCGAAGGAAATGATTTGGGCGAATCCCATCACTTTTTTGTAGAACTCACACCATGTGTTCATTTCATTCCAATCCACATTACCCACCATGTGGTCGATGAATTTTAATCCAGTTGGTTCCGGATTGTAATGAGATTCCCATTTGCGGTATCCCGGAAGGAAAACTCCTTGGTAGTTTTTACGCTCCACAAAAATATGCACGGTTTCCCCGTAGGTATAGATTCCAGAACGAATCACATGTCCATTTTCATCCTCTTCACGAGTGGGCTCCATGAATGGTTTTGCGCCGCGTTTGGTTGTTTCTTCAAATGCTTTGGTTGCATCTTCTACCCACAATGCAATTACTTTCACACCGTCACCATGTTTTCTCAAATGCTCATTGATCGGGCTATCAGAAGTCAAAGGTGTTGTTAGGACCAAACGAATTTTATCTTGCTTCAGGACATAAGAAACACGGTCTTTCAATCCAGTTTCTAATCCAGCATAAGCCTCAGATTGGAATCCAAATGCCGTTTTATAGTAAAGAGCGGATTGCTTCGCGTTTCCAACGTACAATTCCACGTAATCCGTTCCTAATAAAGGAAGGAAATCTTCGGCCTCAGAGAATAATTTCTCTAAGCTATATTCTACATTTTGTAGATCTTTTAAATTTTTAATTTCTGTTGACATAATTTCTAATTCTTTGCAATATTATCGAAAATTCAGGACTTAGTGAATCCATGACTTGACATATTCGGGCAATTCCATTTCCATGGCACGCTTCGTCAACTTCAATGGTTTGAAGGTGTCAATCATTACCGCTAACTCCTGCGTTTCTTTTTTACCAATCGATCGTTCATACGCTCCTGGATGCGGTCCGTGTGGAATTCCAGATGGATGTAAGGTGATTTGTCCTTTCTCAATGTTGTTGCGACTCATAAAGTCCCCATCAACGTAATACAATACTTCATCTGAATCGATGTTGCTATGATTGTACGGAGCTGGAATGGAATCCGGATGATAATCGTACAAACGTGGAACAAATGAGCAGATCACAAATGCGCTCGTTTCAAAAGTTTGATGAATCGGTGGCGGTAAATGCACGCGTCCAGTGATTGGTTCAAAGTCATGAATGGAAAACGCGTAAGGGAAATTGTATCCATCCCAACCTACAACATTAAATGGATGATGCGCATATACATAGTCATAAAGCACATCTTGCTTTTTGATGCGAATCAAAAAATCACCTTCTTCGTTGTGCGTTTCCAATTCATTTGGACGGCGGATGTCACGCTCGCAATAAGGTGAATGTTCCAATAATTGTCCAAACCAATTACGGTATCTTTTAGGCGTGAAAACAGGATGAAACGATTGAACGATGAACAATCGGTTATCGCTATCATTAAATTCCATTTGATAGATCATTCCTCGTGGAATCACCAAGTAGTCACCATAACTAAAGTCGATGTTTCCAAGTTGCGTACGCAATTTACCTGAACCACGGTGGATGAATATCACCTCATCCGCATCGGCATTTTTGTAGAAGTAATCTGACATTGACTTTGATGGCGCCGCTAGTTCGATGTAGCAATCGCTATTGACTAATACAGGCACGCGCGATTCAACATAGTCCTCATGAGGTTTCAAGTCATACCCGCGAAAGCTGCGCATGAGCATATTTTTCTCAATGGCAATTTCCGGAGCGATGTCCTTTTGTCCCTTCACTTCCTTCACCACTGTTGGCGGTTGAATGTGGTACATTAAGGTCGACATACCGTCGAATCCAGCTGTTCCGAATAGTTGTTCGTGGTATAATTCACCGTTCTCTTGACGGAAAACTGTATGACGTTTGTGTGGAATTTTTCCTAGTTGATGATAGAATGGCATAGTTCAAATGTTGTTTTAGCTAAACAAGCTTTAAAATTACTCAAAAGTTTATCTGTCTGCAAAACTAAAGCGCTTCGAAAGACTAATAAATGATTTTAATCAGTTTTCCAGGAAATAAAAATTGGATAGAAATCGGCTTTATACCGATGCAACACTTAAATTTGTCCAAATACTTTTGTACATGTCAAAAATCATCGTCATCGGTTCTTGTGGTCAAATTGGCACGGAACTCGTTTTAGCTTTGCGCACTATATATGGAAATGATGCTGTGGTTGCAGCGGATTTAAAAGATGAATGTCCAGCGATTTTAGCAAATGGTCCATATGTAAAAATGGACATTCTGAATCGCGAGTTGGTTCGTTCTTACATCATAGAAGAAAAGATTGACGAAGTCTATTTATTAGCCGCATTACTTTCTGCAACGGCTGAGAAAAATCCAGATTTTGCATGGAAGTTAAACATGGATGGATTGTTTACAATACTTGACTTGGCAAAAGAAGGACATTTGAAAAAAATCTTTTGGCCGAGTTCGATTGCCGTTTTCGGACCAACAACGCCAGCGGACATGACACCACAGCATACGGTGATGGAGCCATCGACGGTTTATGGCATTTCCAAGCAAGCAGGAGAAAGATGGTGCGAATATTATTTCAATAAATTCGGAGTTGATGTGCGCAGTATCCGTTATCCAGGATTGATCTCCTACAAAAGTTTACCCGGCGGAGGGACAACCGATTACGCGGTGGACATTTTCTACAAAGCCAAAGCACAAGGGAACTTCACCTGTTTCCTGAAAGAAGATACCGCTTTACCAATGATGTTCATGGACGATGCCATCCGTGGTACGATTGAATTGATGCGAGCTCCAGCAGAGAAAATTAAAATCCGCTCGGCTTATAACCTCGCAGGTTCATCGTTTACTCCAGCCGAATTGGCAACATCCATTCAAAAACATTTACCCGATTTTCAAATTTCCTATGAACCCGATTTTCGTCAAGCCATTGCTGATAGTTGGCCAAATAGCATTGACGACTCCTACGCGCATGCCGATTGGGGATGGAAAGCCGAATTCGACACGGATGCGATGGTGCAAGTGATGTTGGACAATGTTCCAGTGTAGAGGCACATTTATTCGTGTAAACAATTGAAACAAAACGATGGTTTTTACTTATCTTTAGTAAAAATCAATCGATGCGTTACTCCGTTATTTTCTTCGTCTTTTTTATCATCTTCGGCAATTGGGCACAACATTCCACCAATTTAAATCGATTCTCTTTAGGCGTGCGAAGCACATTTAGTGCGTTTAGTGATGACGGAACTGGACTTGGTACAGGCGGACAATTTCGTTTGCGTTTTACACCACGTGTGAATTCCGATTGGTTTGCGGATTACATAGTAGTCAATCATCAATCGATCGCAAAAAGTGAATATTTACATATCGGTTGGTCTGTGCTATTTTATCCAATGAATCAACAAATTGGTCGATTTCAACCTTATGTCCTGGCTGGACATTGTTTCGATTACAATAAATTATCCATAAACAGTCAACCCGAAATCTACGGAGATCGCTGGGGTTCTGCAGTACAAGCAGGTCTTGGGACACATTTTTTACTCAGTCCTCAAGTTGATCTTTCTTTGACGAGTCAATACATGGTGCACTTAACTAAAGAGCTCACGACAGCATATTCATCAACAGGATATACCATTGTAGAAAAAAGCGGAAATTCCTTTGAAGGACATTTGCTCACTACCATAAGTATCAATTATCGATTTATAAAAAAATGAAAGAACAAACTAAACTCGGGTGGATCTGTGCATTACTGTTTCTTCCATTCGCTACAATCCATGCACAAGCAACCATTTCAAATACGCATGCTTCCGCTTTTTTGACTTTCGCGCCCAATTACTTCTTTCAGAAAAACGAATCGAATTTCTTTTTACATGGACAATTAAACTTATTTACAGAACAGCGGATTTCATTTTCCGGAGATGCCTTTTATGATTTAGGCTCGACAAGCGCGTATCCAACTTTCAACAATCAACATCAACTGTTCTTTGGCGTGAATTACCATTGGAGGACTTCCATTCATGACCTTTACTTAGGCATTCAGCCAGGCATTGGATTGTATCGCAATGATCAAGCATTGGAATCCCGAATTCCACTTGCGCCACTTGTTTCGCTGCAAGGCGGATATCGAATATACATTAGTCCACATTTTCATTTCTTTTTTGAAGGTCGATTTATAGGAGGACAAGTCATTTCAAAAAATATGCAAGCCATTTCAAATCTTCGATTCTCCGCTGGGCTTGGGTTTCAACTATAAGGAGAGAATTTTTTTGTTTTTTGTTTAACCTTTTTTGTTTTTTCTTAAACATTTTTGTTTAACTTTATCTCGTAATTGTTAAACAAAGTAATATGTCAACGTTAGAATTTAATGAAGCACTGGTTGGATTAGAGCATAATTTAACGTCATTTGCCATGAGTTTTACGCGAAACCACGAGGACGCGAAAGACCTGACACAAGAAACGATGTTGAAAGCGATTACCTACCGTAATTACTACACACCACAAACAAATTTCAAAGCTTGGGTTTTCACCATCATGCGTAATTTGTTTATTAATCAGTACCGGAGAAAAGTGAAATCTGGTGCTATTTTTGATCATTCAAAAGAGGCTTTCTTGGTATCCAACACACCAAGTCACGAAGAATCTGCCATTGAAATCATTTCTGTGAAGGATATTCAACAAAAAATCGATAACTTAGGAGAAGAATACAAAGAACCCTTTGAAATGCACTTTCAAGGATTCAAATACAAAGAGATTGCAGATAAATTAGAAATTCCAATCGGAACAGTGAAAAGTCGTATTTTCATTGCACGAAAAAAGTTAATGGATTCCCTACCAGACTTTGCCTTTTCAGCAAATTAATTTATGAGTAAAAAAGTTACCATTCTTGGCGCTGGTATTTCCAGTTTGTCTACCGCTGCCTTTTTAGGAAAAGCAGGATACGATGTCACCATTTTAGAAAAAAATAGTCACATTGGTGGACGCGCCCGTCAATTTGAATCAGACGGATTCGTCTTTGATATGGGTCCAAGTTGGTACTGGATGCCAGATGTTTTTGAGCGATTTTACAATCAATTCGGTCATACAACTAGCGACTTTTACGAATTAAAACGTTTGGATCCTTCCTATCGCGTTTATTGGCCTGACCATACGTATACAGATGTTCCCGCAGACATGAATGCGTTGGAAATGTGGTTTGAGTCCATGGAGCCTGGAAGTTCGTTGCAATTGCGCAAATTTCTAAAAGACGCGGCATACAAATATCAAGTTGGTATGCAAGACTTGGTTTACAAACCGAGTTTAAGTTTGTTTGAATTTGCTGATCGACGTGTATTGGGTGGATTGTTGAACATGCATTTATTTTCCTCCTTTTCGACATACATCCGAAAATACTTCAAGCATCCAAAAATTTTATCTCTACTCGAATTTCCAGTATTGTTCTTAGGAGCTATGCCAAATGAAACTCCTGCACTCTATTCGTTAATGAACTATGCCGATCTTTCCTTGGGTACATGGTATCCAATGGGTGGAATGCACAAGTTTATTGAAGCTTTTGCCGAAATCGCGAAAAGTCAAGGAGTAAAAATTGAAACGGATCAAGAAGTTATTGGATTTGAAACGGAAAATAAACGGGCAACTGGAGCAAAAACAGCCTCCAAATTCGTAGCTTCAGATGTCATCGTATCCGGAGCAGATTACGAACACACCGAAAGCAAATTACTAAAAGACAAAGCGAATTACACCAATGAATATTGGGATAAGCGCACCATGGCACCCTCATGCTTGATCTTCTATGTTGGCGTCAATAAACGATTGAACAATGTGCAGCACCACAATTTGTTTTTCGACGAGTCCTTGGAAATACACGGGAAAGAAATTTATAAAGATCCATCTTGGCCAAGTGCACCTTTGTTTTACATGAGTGCGCCATCGCTAACTGATCCATCCGTGGCACCTGAAGGATGTGAAAATCTATTTTTCCTTGTACCCATTGCGCCAAACTTAAAAGACGAGGAAGAAATTCGCGAAAAGTACTTCGATATTCTCTTGAATCGTCTGAAGGAAATTACCGGGAATGACATCCGTGAGCACATTGTATACAAACGCAGCTATTGCATTGATGACTTTAAAAACGACTATCATGCATTCAAAGGCAATGCCTACGGACTAGCAAATACATTACTTCAAACAGCCATATTAAAGCCGCGTTTGAAGAACAAAAAACTGAAGAACTTCTATTACACTGGACAATTAACTGTCCCAGGTCCCGGAGTTCCTCCATCCATTATCTCTGGTGAGGTAGTAGCGAAACAAATCATGAAAGAATTTCCGCTTAAATAAACGGCTATGAAACAACTATTCGACGACATCAGTCAAGAAATGAGTCAATTGACGACCAAAAGGTACAGTACCTCATTTTCGCTTGGCATTAGCTTTTTAGCAACCAACCTCCATAAACCAATTTATTCCATTTATGGATTCGTTCGTTTCGCAGATGAAATTGTTGATTCCTTTCATGGTTTTGACAAAGCTGAATTATTAGCAGATTTTAAAGTGCAAACCTATCGAGCGATTGCAGAAGGAATTTCCTTAAATCCAATTTTGAATAGTTTTCAATGGGCAGTCAACAAATATGGCATTCCAATGGAATTGATCGATACTTTTTTAAATTCCATGGAAATGGATTTAAAAAAACAATTTTACAGCAAAGAACAATATGATTTATACATTTTAGGTTCAGCCGAAGTAGTGGGACTAATGTGCCTAAAAGTTTTTGTGGAAGGGAATGATGCCGAATATGAACGCTTGAAGCCGAGTGCCATGAAATTGGGTTCTGCTTTTCAAAAAATCAACTTTCTACGTGATTTGAAGGATGATTTTCAAACCTTAGGAAGAACATATTTCCCTGGAATCAACATGGAAGAGTTCAATGCAACCGTGAAAAAAGAAATTGAAGCGGACATTGAAGTCGATTTTCGTGCTGGATACGAAGGTATTTTACAGCTTCCGAAAAACGCACGATTTGGCGTGTACATGGCCTACAAATACTACTTCAAATTATTTAAGAAAATCAAATCCCAATCCGCTCAAACGATTTTAACTGAGCGTGTCCGAATCCCAAATTACCGTAAAATGCGCATCCTCTTAACTTCCTATGTGCGTCACAATTTGAATTTACTGTAAGTCATGGAAGAGCTCATTTTAGTTGACGAAAATGACCAAGAAATTGGCGTCATGGAAAAAATGGAGGCACATGAAAAAGGCTTATTGCATCGTGCTTTTTCCGTCCTTCTTTTTAACAACGAAGGAAAGCTCTTGTTGCAACAACGTGCATTGAATAAATACCACTCACCTGGACTTTGGACCAACACATGTTGCAGCCATCCACGTCCTATGGAAACAACAGAGGCTGCTGCGAATCGCAGATTATTCGAGGAAATGGGATTGCATGCACCTTTAGAAGAAGTCTTCCATTTCACGTATCGCGCTGAATTGGAGTATGGATTAATTGAACACGAAATTGACCATGTTTTCATCGGATATTCAGATGAAACACCACATTTAAATTTGGAAGAAGTCATGGGATTCAAGTGGATGAGTCTTACTGATATTCAATCCGACATGCACAGCAATCCATCGCGCTACACAGCCTGGTTTCACCTATTAATTATGGATCATTATTCGTCCATTCAAAACGCCTTAACTCATGAAAGTATCTAGAAGAGCTACCTTTAACGCAGCTCACCGTTTGTTTCGCGCAGATTGGACCGACGAACAAAATGCTGAGGTATTTGGGAAATGTAGCAATCCAAACTACCATGGACACAACTACGTGTTAGAAGTTTGGTTGGATGGAGACATCAATCCAGAAACGGGCTACGTCATCGACTTAAAAACCGTGAAAGATGTCATCAATAGTGAAATATCCGATCGATTTGATCACCGGAACCTAAATTTGGATTGTCCAGAATTCGCTGAACTGAATCCAACCGCTGAAAACATCGCCTTCGTTTCTTGGAATTTATTACGCGCCAAACTACCAAAACATTTAGCGCTCACCATCAAACTATGGGAAACCGAAAATAATTGCGTCGAATATTCAGGGAATTAATATGGTACTTTTTTGGCATCGCAGAGACTTGCGCATCGAGGACAATGCGGGATTATATAAGGCGCTGAAGGAAAACGATCAAGTTCAGCCTGTTTTTATCTTTGACGATCAAATTCTTTCGCGCTTACCCAAAGATGATCAACGCGTTCTTTTTATCCATCAAGAACTTCAACGTCTGAAGTCTGAATACCAGGCACATGGATCCGATTTATTGATTTTTCATGGAAATCCAAGTGAGCTAATTCCGAAAATTGCGAGAGAACTTGCGTGTGAAAAAGTATACACCAATCGCGACTATGAGCCATATGCGTTAACTCGAGATCAATTCATCTATCAGGAATTAGAAAAGTCAAACATAAGCTTCATTGGATCAAAGGATCATGTCATTTTCGAAAAAAATGAAGTGTTGAAAGACGATGGACTACCCTATACCATTTTCACGCCATATTCGCGTAAATGGAAGGCTAAGCTTAGCGATTACTTTTTAAAGTCGTATCCAAGTACCGCTTATCTTTCACACCTGTCAAAATGTGCTGAAACTTCTGATTGTCCGAGCATGGAAGATCTTGGCTTTTCAGATGTTCAATTGTTTCCATTCCCTGAACGGATTGTGCATGACGAACTTGTTCGTGCCTACCAAGAAAACCGTGACTTCCCCATTAAAAACGGAACAAGTAAATTAAGTGTCCATTTGCGATTTGGCACCATAAGCATTCGTCAATTGGCACGACAAGCGCATTTGAACAACGAAACGTTTTTGAACGAACTTATTTGGCGAGACTTTTACCAAATGATCATTTATCATTTCCCACATTCTGTCAATGGATCATTTAAAAAACAATACGACAAAATCGTCTGGGAACACAATGAGCAACATTTTAAGTCCTGGTGCGAAGGAAAAACAGGGTATCCGTTGGTGGATGCAGGAATGCGTGAACTGAACGAAACAGGATTCATGCATAACCGTGTCCGCATGGTCGTTGCAAGCTTTTTAACCAAGCATTTATTAATTGACTGGCGATGGGGGGAATCTTATTTTGCTCAAAAATTAATGGACTTTGAATTAGCCAGTAACATTGGGGGGTGGCAATGGGCAGCGGGATGCGGTTGTGACGCAGCGCCTTATTTCCGAGTCTTCAATCCAACAGCTCAACAAGAAAAATTCGACAAACAAAAACAATACATACAAAAATGGGTTCCTGAATTCGGTTCGAGTTCTTATCCAGAACCAATCATCGATCACGCCTTTGCGCGTGACCGTGTACTCACACGATTCAAACAAGCATTAAATGACTAATTCCATTCAAGTAGGAGACAAATGTCCCCCATTCTCTTTACCCAATCAAGCTGGTGAAATGGTCCATATGTCCGAATTTATCGGCAAATCAAAACTTGTGTTATTTTTCTATCCAAAAGACGACACCCCAGGTTGTACCAAAGAAGCATGTGAATTCAGAGATCGCTACACCGATTTCTTAGCGAAAGGTTGTATCGTTTTTGGTATTTCGTCCGATAGTGTGGATAGTCACGTCGGTTTTATAGAGAAACATTCCTTGCCTTATGACTTACTTTCAGACCCTAAAAAAGAGGTGCGCAAGTTATTTGGTGTACCCGGAAATCTTTTTGGATTAATCCCCGGAAGAGTTACCTACATCATCGACGAACAAGGTGTTGTCATCGGTGTTTTCAACTCTCAACTTGATCCAATTGGACACATTGATGCGGCGTTCAAGTTAATTGGATAACGATGCAATTGTCACATCATTTTTACACTAAATAAAATAGGAGATACTATTTTATTTCATCTTTTCATTGTTTCATACATTCATTTTCCGAGTCATTTCGCGAGATCGAAATCCAGCTATTTTCAATCGATTCCACATTACTCTGCAGACAACATCCCAGACAGTTTAGACCCACAAAAATACATTCTTACATGTATTTCTTCATTGATTTTTTGAGTGTCCAAAAACTACATCATATTGAAATAAGATATGTTAGCTTGCAGTGAATGTAAAATACCCTGATGTTTAACGCTAATAACCATGTCTGGTTTTCAAGTGTCGTTCGCTTTTATGAACAGGACTCACCTATTAGATTTCGGTTTTCTTTCGCTTAGATAATGAAAGATGATCACAAGAAGTTAGATCATACTTTGATCACAACCAACATGCCGATTCATCTCCTTTCATAATAATATGGTTTACTTTATTTTACCTTATTTTTATTTATTATTTCTAACTTTACCCAATGGTATTATACATCAAATGATGAATTAAGTAAATAGCCGAATGTATAACTACCCTAAATAATTAAACATAAACTATATTTTCTTATAGTTTATGTAATTTTTTTAAAGCGAAACGGAAGTGGTTTTCGCTTGTGCTATACTAGCTTTGTAAGGTGAAAAATATGGTCGCGGATAAAATTCGCTTAGAACGTTTAAAGCAAAACCTAAGTCAGCAAAACATGGCTGATGAGTTGGGCATTACTGCAGCTGCTTACTCCAATTTGGAGCGAGGAGTATCGGATATTTCCATTACTCGTTTATTTCAAGTTGCTCGAATATTAAATCAAACACCGCAATGGTTCATTGAAGAAATGACTTCGAGTAAAGACCTATTTAAAGCAGACATACAAGAGTTAAACGTTCAACACGATTTACTCATCCTTCAGAAAGAAGTCTCTTTCTTAAAGCAACAGATTCAAGTCATTCAAAGTGAATTGACAAAAAATAAATAAAAAAAAGCCGCTTAAAAGCGGCTTTTTTTTAGATCTGTTTTAATCTTATTGTTTGATTAACTGAACTTCGCAATTCAAATGGATGTCGTCACCAACAACGATGTTTCCTGCTTCTGTAACTGCGCTCCATGTCAAACCAAAATCACTGCGTTTGATTTTTCCTGTCAAAGACATTCCAGCTTTTGTTTGTCCATAAGGGTCAACTGCAATACCTGCGAAATCTGCTTTCAATGTAACTGGCTTAACCACTCCTTTGATGCTCATGTCACCAGAGATTTCCAATTCATTGTCATTGATTTTCTTCACTGATGTAGAGGCAAATGACAATTCAGGGTGCGTAGCTGCATCAAAGAAATCTGCTGATTTCAAGTGTCCATCTCTGTCTGCAACACCTGTATTAATGCTATCAATCGCTGCATTAAAAGTAAAGTTTGCTGTACTGAAGTCATCTCCAGTCGTTGCTGCTTCAGCTGTAAATTGTCCGAAGTTTCCACTTACGTTAGAAATCATCATGTGACGCACTTTGAAACCTATTTCACTGTGCATTCCGTCAATTGTCCATTTAGTATCCATAATTATTGTTTTTTTTACAAAGTTAAGGAGAACACTCACCCTGAATCCTTGACCTGTGTTAAGACTTCTTAATGCGTTAATTTTTTGTATTTTTGATATATGAAAAAACACCTATTCCTGTTTTTGGTCTTTCTTTCTTCCTCACTTTCAGCACAAATTATCACATCTGCCGCACCAAGTAAAGAGAAAAAAAAGCCGAGTAAAGACAGTTCCTCTGTACTCTATATGGATTTTCAACGTATCAATACGACACCGCGTTTGGAACAAAATCCGGATTTTTTAAACAAACCTTTGGGTGAGCGCGCTTATGAAACCTCCTTGAAATTATGGTCCTATCAATTTGGAATCGTAGCGCCGATTTCTCGCCATTTGTCATTTGACGGTGGACTCGCACTTATTCAAAACGGGGAACAATACCAATGGAATTCAACATCCACGGATTCGAGTTATGATTATACCAACAAATACCGTTATTTTGGAATGCCTATTCAGCTGAAATACCAAACAGGGAAAAATGTGGTGTTTTTTATCGGCGCAGGTCTAACTCCTCAATTGTTTCAGTCCTACGAACAAAAAATACACTGGACTGATTCATTAAAAAACAACAGTAATTTGACGGTAAAGGACGAGAGCATGTGCCAGTCTTTTGTATTATCTGCCACTGGAAGCACGGGAATTCAGGTTCATTTTAATAGCAATTACGGACTGCGCCTTAGTTTTTATTACCGTTATCAATTAACGAATAGCTATGGCCCATACCAAGATTATAAACACTTCAGTACAGGACTTGGTGGTGGCATAGCATTCACAAGAAAACTCTAAGCATGAAAGTAGCAGACATCGTACATTACCTCGAAGCAACTTTTCCATTGTCATTGCAGGAATCCTATGATAACGCTGGACTAATCTGCGGACGCATGGACCAAGAAGTGTCTGGCGCTTTGCTTTGTTTAGACAGCATAGAAACAACTGTCGATGAAGCGATTTCGAAAAAATGTGAATTGATTATCGCTCATCATCCGATTGTATTCAAGGGCCTCAAAAAAATCACAGGTGCGTCTTATGTTGAGCGCGTCATTGAAAAATGTATTCTTCATGGCATTTCGCTTTACGCAATTCACACCAACTTGGATAATCACATTGATGGAGTAAATGCGGCCATTGCCAAACGCATCGGATTAGTACATCAACGGATTTTGCGTCCAATGTCGAATCAATTGTACAAATTGGTTGTCTATGTCCCGAAGGATGCCTTAAATACTTTGGATCAGGCCATTTTTGAAGCTGGTGCTGGATCTATCGGTAATTATTCGGATTGTCATTTTCGTTCGGAAGGAACGGGAACTTTTCGTCCAAATGACCGAGCGAATCCAACCATTGGATCAACCGGAATCCGTGAAGAAGTTCAGGAATATCGCGTGGAATACCTCGTGCCAAAAATGCAGCTAGGAAACGTACTTCGCGCCATGACGAACGCACATCCGTATGAGGAGGTCGCGCATGAAATTATTTCCATCGAAAATAAAGACCCTAGACTTGGTGCCGGTTTGATTGGAGAACTAGCAGAAAAAGTCGATGCGCTGACCTTTTTAAAATCATTAAAATCAAGCTTTAACTGTCAAGTAATTCGTCACACAGCCCTGCTTGACAAACCCATTAAAACCGTCGCTTTGTGTGGTGGTGCCGGAAGTTTTCTGCTATCCGATGCCATCCGTGCAAAAGCAGATATCTTTATCACTGGAGACTTCAAATACCATGAGTTTTTCGATGCAGAAAAGCACTTGATTATTGCCGATATTGGACATTTTGAAAGTGAACAATTCACTCCGCAATTATTAGCTGAGAAACTTAAAGAAAAATTTACTAAATTTGCAGTCCATTTAACTGATTTAAATACGAATCCTATTAACTATCTATAGAACATGGCAGCAACGGCAACAAAAAAAGAGGTGACCATCGCACAAAAATTGGACGCACTTTTTGAGCTTCAAAAAATTGATTCTGAAATCGATCGCATTCGTACGATCCGTGGTGAGCTTCCATTAGAAGTTCAAGATTTGGAAGATGAAATCAGCGGATTGAACACGCGTGTTGGTAAAATCAACGACGAAATCAATGAATTGGAAACAGAGATTGCGGACCGTAAAATTGCATCAAAAGATGCGGAAGCAGCAATTTTAAAGTACAAAGAGCAACAAAATAATGTGCGTAACAACCGTGAATTCGAATCACTTTCTAAAGAAATTGAATTCCAAGAGTTGGAAATCAAATTGCACGAGAAAAAATCCAAAGAGGCGAAATACAAAATCGACTTGAAAAAAGAAACGTTGGCTGAAGCAACAGAACGTTTAACTTCTAAACAAGGTGATTTAGCATTGAAACAATCTGAGTTAGATGCCATCGTTAGCGAGACGCAAAAAGACGAAGATCGTTTGATGAAAGCTTCTGACGATGCAAAAAAGAAAATTGAATCTCGTTTGGTATTTGCTTACGATCGTCTTCGCGAAAATGCGAAAAATGGTTTAGCAGTTGTACAAGTAATGCGTGGTTCTTGTGGTGGATGTTTCAACAAAATCCCACCTCAACGTCAATTGGACATTGTTACTAAAAAGAAAATCATCGTATGTGAACATTGTGGACGCATTTTGGTTCCTGTTGAAGGAACGGAAGCGTAAACAGCAACTATTGATATAAAAAAAGCTTCCCAAGGGAAGCTTTTTTTTGCGTTTTAGTTTAATCGGAAATCAACATCCATTTTTGCTAGCTCCTTGAACAAAGCCGAAGATGGTTGGACCTTCACACTTCGCGAAGGAAGATTTACCTCATACCCTTCAACCGGATCATAAACGGTAAAATGCAATTGACAATTCCCTTGGTTTTGATTGAACAATTCATTCAATTTATCAATCATTAAATGATCAACCTCTTTGGACGAAAATTTCAGATGCAGGCTTTTGGTGCGTTTTTCACGTAAATCCTGGAGTAAATCGATGCTGTGCACGACAAATTCAGGTTGCTGACGAAAACGTGGGATCTCAATGCGGCCTTTCATCGTAATAAAGGTTCCAGGCTCCATAAAATGCTTATATTTCAAATAATTCTCTTTAAACAAATTCAAGCGAAAAGCATCTTGATAATCCTCCACTGTGAGTGTTCCGAAACCATCACCGTGTTTGGTAAATCGATGTTCACCATTCGTAACAATCGCCGCAATCAATAAATCGCGTCCTCGGTATTGTTCTAAATCATTCAACATGGCAATATTACCCGTGCAAAATGAATCAATTTCTATTTTAAAATCATCCAAAGGATGTCCAGAAATGAAAATCCCCACCACTTCTTTCTCGCGATTCAACTTATAAATTGCCGGCCATTCCTCGCATTTAGGAACCTGAGGTTCAGGCATGCTCGTTCCAGTTGATTCTCCAAACATAGAAGCTTGTGCCGAATTTTCTTGTTCTTGGAAACTCGCGCCATAGCGTACAGCATTCTCCAAGAAACTTTTTCCGCTAGCATCATTTGCAAAATACTGTGCGCGATGAACACCTGGAAAGGAATCAAATCCACCTGCATAGGCCAAACTCTCAAATGCACGTTTATTACAAACACGTAAACTAACGCGTTTTGTCATGTCGAAAATCGATGTAAATGATCCATTCTTGCGTTCCGCTACAATCGCTTCCACCGGTGCCGACCCTAGTCCTTTGATCGCTCCCAATCCAAAGCGAATCGCTCCTGCTTGGTTCACGGAAAACGTGAAACTTGATTCGTTCACATCTGGACCTAAAACTGGAACTCCCATGCGGCGACATTCCTCCATAAAGAAAGAAACTTGTTTGATGTCGTTCATGTTATTACTCAGTACCGAAGCCATGTATTCAGCCGGATAGTTCGCTTTTAAGTATGCCGTCTGATAAGCAACCCATGCGTAACATGTCGAGTGAGATTTGTTGAAGGCATAGGATGCAAATGCTTCCCAGTCCTTCCAAATTTTCTCCAAAGTTTCCGCTTTGTGCCCTTTTCCACTTGCGCGTTCAATAAATGTAGGCTTCATTTTATCCAAGACCTTACGATCTTTCTTACCCATCGCTTTACGCAAAGTATCCGCTTCACCTTTCGTGAAATCCGCCAATTTCTGTGACAAGAGCATTACTTGCTCCTGATACACGGTAATTCCATACGTTTCTTTCAGATACTCCTCACAGTCGGCCAAATCGTAGATAATTTCCTCTTCTCCATGCTTACGTTTACAATAAGATGGAATGTATTCCATTGGACCCGGACGATACAAGGCATTCATGGCAATTAAATCAGCAAACGCCGTTGGTTTTAATTCCTTTAAGTGTTTTTGCATTCCCGGCGACTCGTATTGGAAAATACCAACTGTTTCCCCACGTTGGAAAAGTGCATAGGTCAACTCATCATCTATCGGAAATTCATCTGGATCTAATTCAATCCCTTTGTTCTCTTTGACCAAGCGCACTGCATCTTTAATGAGTGTCAAGGTCTTCAATCCCAAGAAGTCCATTTTCAATAATCCCGCTGACTCTGCAACTGAGTTGTCGTACTGCGTACATACCATGTCAGAGTCCTTCGCTGTAGCTACCGGGACAAAGTTTGTCAAATCATCCGGTGTGATAATGACTCCACATGCGTGAATTCCAGTATTTCGAACGGAACCTTCAATTTCGGTTGCTTTTTGAAGTACGCGTCCTTGTAAATCTGATCCCGCAGCGATGCGACGAAGTTCCTTGGCATTTGCCACCGCTTCTTGATTTTTCAATTTATCCACCAACTCTGTTTCCGAGAAGGAGAATATTTTTTTCAGTGAAAGATCGGGTATTAATTTGGCTAGTCGATCCGCTTCCGGTAAAGGCAAGTTCATCACCCTTGCCGTATCGCGAATGGCGGATTTTGCTGCCATCGTTCCATAGGTAATGATTTGCGCCACTTGATTTGCGCCGTATTTATTGATGACATATTCAATCACGCGTCCACGTCCCTCATCATCGAAGTCAATATCGATATCTGGCATGGAAACACGATCTGGATTCAAGAAACGCTCAAAGAGTAGATCGTATTTAATTGGATCTACATTGGTAATTCCAATGCAATAGGCAACGGCGGACCCTGCCGCAGAACCACGTCCCGGTCCAACCGAAACGTTCATTTGTCGCGCGGCATGACAAAAATCCTGCACAATCAAGAAGTAACCGGGATACCCCGTTTTCTCAATGGTTGCCAACTCAAAATCGATTCGCTCCTGAATTTCCGGAGTGATTTCCTTGTAGCGTTTTTTCGCCCCTTCGTATGTCAAGTGACGCAAGAATGCATTTTCTCCGCGTTTTCCACCATCCAACGCATCCTCCGGTGAAATAAATTCAGTAGGAATATCGAATGCGGGCAAAAGTACTTCTCGTGCCAACGGATACGGTTCACATTTCTCAATGATTTCCTGAACGTTTAAAATGGCTTCCGGTAAATCTGCAAATAGGGAAACCATTTCCTCGGTGGACTTGAAATAATATTGATCATTTTCCAAGCCATATCGGAATCCACGTCCTTTACCTTTCGGTGTTTCAACCAGTTCGTTGTCCTTCACGCACAATAAAACATCGTGAGCCTGTGCATCCGTTTGATTCAGGTAATACGTATTGTTCGTCGCAACGATTTTCACCTCATGTTGTCGTGCTAATTGCACCAAAATCGGATTGACGCGGTCTTCTGTCTCCAAGTGATGTCGACTTAATTCGATGTAAAAGTCCGAACCAAATTGCGCTTTCCACCATCGTAATGCTTCCTCCGCTTGTTTCTCTCCGACATTTAAAATCAAATTTGGGATTTCACCATAAAGATTTCCAGAAAGTACAATGATGTCCTCTTTGTATTGTTCAATGACCGCTTTGTCGATTCGCGGCACATAGTACATGCCTTTCGTATAGGCAATCGAAGCCAATTTAATTAGGTTTTGATAACCGTTTTTATTTTTCGCTAATAGCACTACTTGATAGCCGTTATCCTTGACGCTTTTATCTGTCAAATTTCGACAGACGTTAAACTCACATCCAATTATCGGGATGATTTCTTCTTTGTCGTAAGGCTCGCCATTTTCCTCTGCCAATTTGCGTTCTTCGCGGACTTTTGCATTATAGCTACTCGCTGCTTTTTCAAAATGAAACGCCGCCATCATATTTCCAGTATCCGTCAAGGCAACGGCGGATTGATTCAAAGCTGCTGCTTTTTGAATTAATTGTCCAACCTCTGCGGTGGATTGCAAAATGGAATACTGTGTATGGTTGTGTAAATGCGCAAATTTGACACCGGATAATTTTTCCGATGAAACAGGAGAAACCGGTGTTTGAACCACTTCTTTCTCTTTTTGCGCTTCGCGTAATTTTGCGCTTTCTGCTTTTAAATTGACATGTTGTAATCCAATCGTTTGAATCTGAGCTGGATTCGCCGTTTTGTACGATTCAAAATAGCCCGGTTCCTGAAGGAGTTCTTCTAGCGTGTAATGTTCCTTTCGAATTAACTCTAAGAAACAACGTGTGGTTGACTCAACATCGGCTGTAGCGTTGTGCGCCTCATTAAATCCAACATGAAATAAAAAATCGTGTAATTCCGTAAGCGTTGGTAATTTGAATTTTCCTCCGCGTCCACCAGGCAATTGACAAAGTTCCGCTGTACGCTCCGTACAAGTATCCAATATCGGCAATGTCAATGGTGTCTCTTCCTCCATTCGGAAATACTCACAACCCATGACATTTACGTCAAATCGAACGTTATGTCCAACAATAAAATCTGCTTTTTCCAGCGCCTTTTTGAACAAGAACAAAACATCCCCAAGGTCTTCACCTGCTAAACTCGCAAGTTCCGTTGAAATGCCGTGAATTTGTTCTGATTGAAAAGGAATATTAAATCCATCAGGACGAATTAAAAAGTCCTTTTGTTCCACCAAGGTCCCATCTGACTCATGTAATTGCCATGCAAGTTGCACGACACGCGGCCAGTTAGACGTATCCGAAATCGGAGCGTTATAATCTCTTGGTAATCCAGTCGTTTCGGTGTCAAAAATCAGGTACATGTGCTGTCTAAAAAAGGAACTTTAAAGTTAGGGATTTGTCCGTCAATTTTTTCCCATTGTTGAAAACTATTCTTGTGTGTATTTGACTACTTTTATCCAAAATTCAATCATGCGACTTCTCCTTTTACTGGCGCTTTTCACGTTTCAGTTCGAAAGCTTTGGACAATTCAAAGAATCGGATTATCATTGCCACAGGGACTCCGTGATTTTACAGACAACATATGGTAGTGTCTACATTACGCAAGATCACAGCTGCAACTTATATCAATGGCTTTGTCCGGATCCAAAAGGATGGATGAAAAAAAACAACATCGAAGAGAATTTTCCAGAGATAGCGCATTTCTTGAACCCGCAACAGTCCATAGGTAATTTTCCGCGATACTGGAATAATTTATATGCATACCATGGGAAATATTATGTGTATGGTCCAAGTGATTGGATGGCGAACCGCCCAGACTACATTTCAGATTCTTTCTTGGTTGAAATCGCTTCAGACATCACGTATTTCCGCATAAAAAAGACGGAGCTTATTCGTGCTTCTGAATGCTTACTAACCCTCGATTTATATGGTGAAGAGGCCACTTTACGCATTCGCTTACTTGCATTCCCAGAAGGCGCATCGCTTTGGGAATATGCGATTAAAAATGAATCTTGGTCCGAATTAAAAGTGTCGAGCGATTCCGTTCGTAACTTCGATATGATCAACAATGACTGTGTCAATCAAAAATGTTTTCAAGAATTTACATTTGATTCAATCGATTTCAGTCACTTGAAGTTTAAGGATTAGAGTCCGAGCTGTCTTTCCCAATAATCATTCAATAAAACCACAAGTTTACGCGCCATGTTGTTTTGAAAACGCTTGGTGCGATAACCGCCAATCCAATTGATTCCTCGGATGGCATTGGTCACTAAAATCTCATCCGCAGCTAAAACGTTTTGAGGAAGAATGGCACATTCGTATACTTTGATTCCGTTAGCTAGTGCCAGGTTAATGATTTGCATGCGCATGGTTCCCGCCAAACAGCCTTCATCTAAGCCCGGTGTATACAACACGCCATTACTCACAATGAAAATATTGCAACTCGAAGTTTCCAGAATGTTCCCGCGTTCATTCACCAAAAACAAATCGTCTAATCCTTTGTCCTTCGCTGCAAGCGCAGCCATGACGTATGTTAATCCAGACTTTGTTTTGTAGTTGGATAAAAAGTTCTTTTGCAATTTGATGTCTTGGTAGATATCCACTTCAAGACCTTTGGCATTCAGTTCAAAGTGATTCACATCGTACGGATAGACCTCGATGTAAAACGTACATTCATTCGATTCAGGCAAATAGGCTCCTCCGGAAACACGATCCAAAGACAAGCGACATCTTCCGCCTTCCACAATGCCTGAACGCTGGCACAATTCCAAGACTTTTGCCTCGAAAAATTCCGTAGTGAAATACGATGGGGTGCGCATTTTAATCACTTTCGCGCCATCCAACATACGTTTCACATGGTTATCCATATTCAAGGGTTTTCCATTGATTAAACGGATGCTTTCAAATACTCCGTCCCCGTATAAATGTCCGCGATTTCCCGGATGAATAGTAGGCGCATCATTCGAAAGAATGGTACCATTGTTATTTATGTAAAGCAATGCCATAGCGAATCAATAGCGGATTAGTAAAACAAATGTACAAATTGCAATCCTTTTTGCGCATCCAACATCAGGACAAATAAAATTCCAAAAATGGCTCCTCCAATGTGCGCATCGTGAGCGATTCCAGTATTTCCCTTCTTCATGGAATAATATTCAAAAAACAAATACAGTGGTCCAAACAAATAAGCAGGAATCGGAATGGGGATAAACATGAGAGAAAGTGAAAGTGTTGGATTCCATAAAATGACCGCAAATAATACCGCCGAAACTGCCCCAGAAGCTCCTAAACTTCGGTATCCAGGTTGATCTTGGTGTTTGATCATCGGAAACAAGGTGGCGGCCACCATTCCGAGAAAATACAATGCACAAAAATAAACGATCCCCGCTTTTCCATACAATTCCATCCATGCTAAATACAGGTATTCACCCATGAAATAAAGGGTCATCATGTTGAATGCCAAGTGTGGAATATCCGCATGAATAAATCCATGCGTTAACAAACGGTCATATTCCTGCTGATGTTTGACGCGATATGGAACAAACAACATGCGTTCTTTCAATTCGAGATTTTTATCTGCCCAAAGCGAAATAATAATTGTTCCTACAAGAATAATCAATAACATAAGCGAAATTCAATGAATTGTTTTACCTTTCAACGAGTTATCGAAGTTAAGGATAATCCAAACAGGCATGAAAGTATTCGCAGCGATTTTCATTTTCTTTCTTCTCTTTTCCTGCCAGGAGGGAAAAGCACCGGTTGAAAAAAATTTTTTGGTGGACACTACGCTCACGGTGAACCAAAAGATGGAACGCATCGTAACAGCGAGTTACCTAAGTCATCTTTCGGTCGATTCAACGATTCAAAAAGAAATCATCGCTTTTTATTCCGCCCGACATTACTATCCAGTGTTGGCGAATGATTCCACTTTAACGGATAGAGGTTTGGAATTGAGTCGTAGTTTAGAAGCATCCATTCGATTCGGCATTCCAAGTTCACGGTTAATTGCCATTTCAAAAAAACTGCATCCCCTCGAAAAAGAAGTGTTGCTTTTAAGCAATTTTGCCTCCGCGAGTACCGACATCCGAAAAGGATTCATCGATTTCGAAAAACAAAAACTCCGACCAAAATCAGTGGATAAATCGCTTTTTTCACGTGCTTGGTATCAAAGCAAGTCAGCACCATTTGACAAGGTTCTGCTTGCACAGGGTCCAATCGATACCAATTACCGCTTTTTAGCGCAACACTTTTTCCATTATTGTGACACTGCATACTTGGACGCTAAAATCATCCGTGTTCAAGAAGAGAAAGATCACGAAAAGCGGGCCTTTGATCAAGCTACGGCATCCTTACTTTCGAAAAGGTATTTGTCCGAACAGGCTGACAGCCTCACAGTGCGTTCAGCGATTAAGCAATTTCAAAAGGACAATGGTTTGCGTCCGGATGGACAACTCAGTGAAGCAACAGCGAAAGCATTGACGGAAAGTACGCTTGAAAAAGTCCTGCGAGGTGCCATCTCCTTAGATCGCATGCGTCAAAAATCCGACACTTTAGAGAAATACGTACGCATCAACATCCCTTCCTTTGAATTATTCTTCTTTGCTAAGGACAGTTTAAAGAGTCACCACCGTGTCATTGTTGGAAAAGTCACCAATCAAACACCTACGTTGAGCTCTAACATCAACCGAATTGTTTGTTTTCCGTTTTGGAAAGTTCCATCCTCCATTTGTCAGAAAGAAATTTTACCCGCGTTAAAATCCAATCGAAACTATCTGGCGAAAAACCACATGAAAATCATGCGTGGTAAGGACAAAGAAGCGAATCCTGATAAAGTAAATTGGAAAAAAATCAAAGCGAACACCTTTCCGTATACCGTCATTCAACAACCAGGAATCGATAACAGTTTAGGAATTATCAAGTTTGAATTTCCCAATCCTTTCAGCGTGTACGTGCACGACACGCCTTCGAAAAGTCTTTTCAATCAAAGTTATCGAAGTTATTCCCATGGATGCATGCGCTGTGAGCATCCAGTTGAATTAGCGAAAGTCATGCTTCAGTACGACAGTTTAGGAACGAAGGGAAATCCACTAACGCCAGATTCCTTGGACAGTCTTTTGACCTTGAAACAAAATTATCCGATTAAACTAATGAGTGAAATCCCAATCTTTGTGGAATACCAAACGGTCGTTGCAGATCGAACGGGGATATATTTCCACCACGACCTGTATGGACGCGAAACAGCACTTGTGAAAATCTTATTGAA
This sequence comes from Crocinitomicaceae bacterium, assembly GCA_024643725.1. Taxonomy (GTDB): domain Bacteria; phylum Bacteroidota; class Bacteroidia; order Flavobacteriales_D; family Crocinitomicaceae; genus UBA952. The sequence goes on from JAHEMJ010000015.1 coordinate 336,095, forward strand.
CGGTAAATAATTCCTAACTTTGTCAAAAAAAGTTATGATCGTTTCTCCATCCGTTTTATCCTGTGATTTTGGTAACATACAACGCGACACAGAGATGTTGGATCAATCTCAAGCAGATTGGTTGCACATCGATGTAATGGACGGTGTTTTTGTGCCAAATATTTCCTTTGGTTTTCCTGTTTTGGAAGCCATTCGCAAACACACAAAAAAGACCTTGGATGTGCACATCATGATTGAAAATCCAGATGATTTCTTGGAGCAATTTCAGAAGTCTGGAACGGATATTTTAACCGTGCACTACGAAGCTTGTCGCCATTTACATCGAACGGTGTCACGAATCAAAGAATTGGGAATGAAAGCAGGTGTCGCCTTGAATCCTCATACGCCGGTGCATGTTTTGGATGAGATCGCAGCTGATTTAGACTTGGTTTTAATCATGTCCGTGAATCCAGGATTTGGTGGACAAAAGTTCATTCAGAGTAGTGTCGAAAAGGTTCGTTCACTTGCGGCACTGCGTGCAGAGAAAAACGCATCATTTATCATTGAAGTCGATGGTGGTGTAAACATGGAAACTGGTAAGTTATTAGCGGATGCAGGAGCGGAAGCATTGGTTGCCGGAAGTTTTGTTTTCAACTCTCCGAATCCACAAGAAACGATTTCCAATTTGAAATCCCTTTAAAGCGTAACAATAAACGGTTTTCTACGTTAACTCACTCGGTATGAAATTCGTTTCACTTTTCTTTTTTTTAGTCCTTGCATCCTTGTCTTTCACACAAAGTGAACTTCAACAGAAAGAAGTACGTCTAAATGAAAGTTTGTTGAAACTGCGCAGTGCGAAAACGGATGAAGAAATGGACCGCTTAAATCTGTCGTTCAAAAAAGAAATGGAAGCCTTTCTAAAATCAGATGGCGCCTTCGATTATCCATTTACACTTTTAAAAACAATTGCCGTTCTTGACAGTGAGGACGAATTGGTACGCATCATCAATTGGAACATTGAATACACCGATTTCTCCTACACTTATGCTGGCTTCATTTTGAAAAAAGAAGAAGGAAAAGAAAAAGTTCTTGTCACAGAAATGGTGGATAAAACAGATCCATACACACCGAAACCGGAAGGGATTGTGGATGCCAAGAATTGGTATGGTGCGTTATATTATAAAATCATACCCTTTGGTCATCATGGAAAAACGGAGTATTTATTACTTGGTTGGGATGGAGGAACAACCGGAAGCAATTTCAAATTAATGGACGTCCTCACCTTCGCCGGAAGTACTCCAAAGTTTGGTAGCCCGGTTTTCAAAGCGAATCGCACGACACTTAAACGCGTCGTTTACGAACATTCCAACATGACGAACATGAGCATGAAATTCGATGGGAAAAATGGACGCGTTGTTTTTGACCATTTATCGCCAGAGTCTCCTCAATTGGAAGGCGTGTTTTCCTACTACATTCCCGACATGTCCTATGATGCGTATCGTTACGATTTCGACGCGGAAATTTGGGTCTTGCAAGAGGATGTCATCATGACCAATCCAGACGATAAAAATGGAGAGAAATCTTTTTACGCTTTGAATGCCAAAACGGGAAAGGTGGAAAAAAATAAATTGAATGCCGAATGGATCAGTCCGAAGGACGAAGGAGTACAAAACAATGGTACGCATGTCGCCCGAACGGGAAATCCACAAGAAGATGAGGAAATTGAACAAGACCTTCTTTTTCCAAAACAACGTTTCCATTGGAGACGACACAAGAATCCAGAAGTGATGCCAGTTGGTCGCGGTAAAAAAAATAAAAAAATTACCTCGAACTGATGCAATTAGGAAGAATCAACCAACTGACAATCAAACGTTTTGCTCCTCCTGGAGCATACCTCATCGACCTTCAAGACAACGAAGTTTTATTACCAAATAAGTACATTCTTCCAGAACACGAAGAGGGTAGTGTGGTGGACGTTTTCGTAATGAAAGATTCGGAAAACCGCATCGTTTGTACCACAGAAGTCCCTTTGATATTATTAGGAGATTGCCGTTATTTAGAAGTGATTCATGTGAATCCATACGGCGCATTCGTAGACTGGGGCTTAGATAAAGATTTGCTGGTTCCCTTTGGTGAACAATTACACCGATTGGAAGAAGGAGAAAAGTACTTATTTACGTTGCGTTACGACTTCGAAACGGATCGGCTTTTTGGCAGCATGAAAGTGCGCAAGGTATTGGATCTCTGCGAAGATCAAGAATTGGTTGGGCAAGCAGTAGATTTATTGATTTGCGAAGAAGGTAAATTGGGACGCAATGTCATCGTAAACAACCGCTATGAAGGCTTGATATTCAAAAATCAACAGACGAAAATTCTCGAGCGCGGACAAGAAATGAAAGGCTACGTGAGTGTTGTTCGACCTGATGGGAAATTGGACATTCGCTTAGAGCCCATTACCTTTGAAAAATACGATGAAGCATCTCAATTCATTTTGGATGAATTGACGAAAGTGAAAGTCCTTCCACTTTGCGACCGTTCTTCCCCTGAAGAAATCCGTGAGCAACTTGGCATGAGTAAAAAGACCTTCAAACAAGCCATTGGAAAATTATACCGCTGGAAAAAAATCATCATCAAAGATGATTGCATTGAGTTAAACGCTTAATTAAACGCCGTCACCGTCAAATAAATTTCCAATTCCACCGAGGATACTTCCCTCCTCTTTGCGTGGACCTACTCCATATGCAAGGATGCGCGAAGCCAAACGTGATATCGGCAATGTTTGCAACCAGACTTCACCCGGACCTTTTAAGGTTGCAAAGAACATCCCTTCGCCACCGAAAAGGGTGTTTTTCACACCGCCAATGAATTGAATGTCATAATCAACTTCTTGTGTATATGCTACGATGCAACCTGTGTCCACACGTAATACCTCACCTGGATTTAAGGTGCGCTTCATGACGTGGCCACCGGCATGACAAAAAGCCATTCCGTCTCCTTCCAATTTCTGCATGATGAATCCTTCACCACCGAACAAACCCGTTCCTAATTTCTTTTGGAATTCAATGCCAATGGAAACTCCTTTCGCAGCGCATAGAAAAGCATCTTTTTGACAAATCACTTTTCCGTGGTATGCGGATAGGTCCAGCGGAATGATTTTACCTGGATATGGTGAAGCGAAGGCAACCTTAGCCTTTCCGAATCCTTGGTGCGTAAATGCGGTCATAAATAAACTCTCTCCTGTAATCAATCGTTTTCCAGCACTGAACAATTTACCCATGAATCCAGTTTGCTGCGCGGATCCATCACCAAAAATTGTCTCCATTTGAATGCCTTCATCCATGAACATAAATGCGCCTGCCTCTGCAATGGCTGTTTCTTGTGGGTCCAATTCAATTTCCACGTATTGCATTTCTTCTCCGTGGATATAGTAGTCGATTTCGTGATTCGTTTTCATCTTGATTTTTTTTCAAAATTAATTGTAAATCTGCCAACAAAATGCATCGATTAAATGTTTTTTGGATAACATTTATTCCTACTTTTATCAGACAAGCTACAGACAATGGAAGACTTTCAAGGAAATCAAGGAGAATTAGATAAGGAATTGGAACGATTCATTGAATTACTGAATCAACTCCTTCCAAAGTACCATAGTTTGCTTAAAAAAGAACAGCTGGACAAAGCTGAACTTGTTCGCTTGGGTGAAATTGAACACTACCTACTTGGAGTCAATTCCAAAATCATGGAAATAAAAGGTCAACTCGAACAAAACCTTTTCGGGAAATCATTGGACACCTACTATAAATTGAAACTGAAAGCGATTGATGGAGATCCGCATTCTAGGCTAAAAATGGAAAAAATGCGCGATGCGTTTTCAGAGGCACTTCAAGCTGGGGATATCATCAATTTGAACTAGTTTCCTGATATTCCTAACTTTCCATCAAACTTTTCTATTTTTGCAGCAATGAAGAAAAATCAACGTATTGCCGTTATTGGAGGTGGAAGCTGGGCCACAGCAATTGTTAAGCTATTGTGCAACACACAAGAAACCGTACATTGGTGGATGCGTAGCCAAGAATCGGTTGACCATGTCCTACATTACAAGCATAATCCAAAGTACTTGCAGTCCGTTGAATTCGATGTAAGCAAATTAGCATTAACTACCGATTTAATACAACTTGTAAAGGACTCGGATATCCTGATTATTGCTACACCATCTGCCTTTCTAACGGAGACATTCCATGGAATGGATCCAGCCTTATTTACTGGAAAGATTGTCTTTTCAGCGGTTAAAGGAATCATTCCTGAATACAATGCAATTCCGGCTCGTTTTATTCATAAAACACTTGGCACACCTTATGACCAAATTGGTATTATTTGTGGGCCATGTCACGCGGAAGAGGTCGCATTGGAACGCTTGTCTTATTTGACTATTGCTTGTAGCGATGGACAAATAGCAACGGACATGGCTGAGGCATTGGCATGTCGTTACATAAAAACCACTACATCTGATGATTTATTCGGGACAGAGATTTCTGCCGTGTTAAAAAATGTATATGCGCTAGCCGCAGGAATTTGTCATGGAATTGGTTACGGTGATAATTTTCAAGCCGTACTCATATCCAATGCCATTCAGGAAATTGAACGTTTCATTGATGTCGTAAGTCCAGTTCATCGGGACACGAAAACGAGTGCCTATTTGGGGGACTTATTGGTTACGGCTTATTCCAACTTTTCGCGCAATCGGACCTTTGGATTTATGATAGGTAAAGGTTACTCGGTGAAATCGGCACAATTGGAAATGAACATGATTGCGGAGGGATATTACGCGACAAATAGTTTGATGGAAATAAACAAGAAATTCGAGGTAGACATGCCTATATTAACGGCTGTTTATCACGTTCTTTATGGTGGAATGTCCCCCGTAATAGAAATGAAACTTCTTGCAGAAAAATTATCTTAAATGCACAAAACATGCTAGTCTTTAAATTTGGAGGTGCATCTGTTCGAGATGCGGAAGCGATTAAAAATGTTGCTTCCATCCTTTCCCTTTATCCATCAACCAAACTTACCGTCGTTGTTTCCGCGATGGGGAAATCAACCAATAAATTAGAAGAAATTGTACATGCATTGGAATCTAAGAATCATGCGGTTTTTTCAGGACTTGTGGATGAGCTAGAGGCATTTCACTTGGACATTATGGCGGCATTATTTCCAGAGAAGCATTACAAGATTTATCAAACCGTTGAAGAGCTGTTCGATGGATTGAGAAAACGCATGGAGGGACCCTTTTCTGAGAACACTAGTTTTGAATACGATCAAATTGTTTCCTTGGGAGAAGTCTTGTCCTCACAGATTGTCAGTTCGTATTTGATTGAACAAGACTTTTCCGTTCGATGGATGGATGCCCGAAAAATCATTCGCACAAATCACACTTACCAAGAAGGAAAAGTGGATTGGACAAAAACGGAACAACTAGTTCAAGAACAGTTGATTCCTGCATTTCAAGATGCGAACATCGTATTGACACAAGGATTCATCGGACACACATCGGAGGGATTCACCACGACATTAGGACGAGAAGGATCTGATTATACAGCAGGAATTTTAGCTTATTGTGGTCAGGCGGAAAGCGTGACCATTTGGAAGGATGTTCCCGGCATGTTGAATGCGGACCCAAAATACTTCGCAAACACCAAAAAATTAGAAGCCATTTCCTTCAAAGAAGCCATTGAACTTTCCTATTATGGTGCGAGCGTCATTCATCCTAAAACGATTCAACCCTTGCAAAATCGCAACATACCGTTGTACGTGAAATCATTTTTAGATCCAACTGCAGACGGGACAATCATACATGCTTCTTCGAGCAAAGACCATTTAATTCCATCCTATATTTTCAAATTTGATCAAGCTTTATATTCGTTTACACCAAAGGACTTTTCCTTTATTGTGGAGGAGAATTTAAGTGTCATTTTCGGCAAATTATCCGATTTGAATGTGAAAATCAATTTGATGCAAAATTCAGCCTTGAGCTTTTCCATTTTAGTGGATCAGAAGAAAGTGAAACGAGAAGAGTTACTACACTTATTTCAACATGAGTACGAAGTGAAATACAACGAGAACCTTTCGTTGGTCACCATTCGTCACTATGATGATGCGACGATCCAACAAGTGACAGAAGGAAAAGAACTATTGGTTCAACAACGCACTCGTCACACCGCAAGATTCGTGTTAAAATAATGGTGAAATACCATAAAAGTGGTATTTCCTTTTCCCAAAATTGCGCGTAGTTTTGCTTCATGATGAACACCTTGGATCATATCGAGTTGCAAAAAGTGGTAGAAATCGTTTCGGTTGACCACTCGCCTATTTCATCCAAGTTAACAGAAATGGGATTAGTTTCTGGACAATTAATCAAGACCTTATTCAAAGCTCCATTTGGCGATCCTATTGCCATTGAACTAAATGGATCCGTGCTTTCCCTTCGATTAGAGGAAGCGCAATTTATTGAGGTGAAAGCGTAATGCTTTGAATCAAATTTAATAAGTTTGCAAACCATGAAAATTGCGTTACTCGGCAATCCGAATACTGGTAAAAGCTCAGTATTCAACCTCTTGACAGGTTTGCGTCAACAGGTGGGTAATTTCCCTGGAGTAACAGTCGATAAACGCAGTGGATTTATTTCCGTGGATGAGCAACAACATGAATTGATTGACTTTCCCGGAACCTATAGTATTTATCCCCGTTCAAAGGATGAATCTGTGGTCTTCGATGTTTTATCGAATCCAACCCATTCTCAACATCCAGACCAAATTGTCTTTGTGGCAGATGCGAGCAATTTACAACGAAATTTATTATTCTTTTCACAGGTTTACGACTTAGGAATTCCCTGTGTTTTGGTATTAAATATGTGGGATTTAGCCCAACGGAAAGGCTTCGACATTTCAATGGAAGCATTGTCAAACGTATTTCCTGGCGTTCCGATTGTTCAATCAAATGCACGCATTGGACTTGGGAAAGACCGCATTTTATCCGCCCTATCAGGATTATCCACGGCGCGAGAAGAAAAGGACGCCTTCCTAGTCGGTCATACGTTGTGTGAGACCTCGGATGTCCAAGCACAAAAGAGTGAAGCGGAACTTCGATTAAAGAAAATTAAAGAAGCCTTGAAACACGTGGTGCAAATGAAAGCACCAAGCGGAGAAAGTACTTCACGGAAAATTGACCGAGTGCTAGTTCATCCCATTTGGGGATACGTCATTTTTGCATTTGTTCTGTTAACCATCTTTCAATTCATCTTCTCATTCGCCAACGCTCCAATGAATTGGATTGACGAATTATTCGCGCAATGTTCGAACTGGAGTAGTCATGCCATCCAACCGGGACTCTTAAATGATCTCGTTTCACAAGGAATTATTCCAGGTATTGGTGGTGTAGTGGTGTTTGTTCCACAAATTGCCATGCTTTTCTTTTTCATCTCCATTCTCGAAGAAAGTGGCTATTTATCCCGTGTAGTGTTCATTATGGACCGACTCATGCGACCCTTTGGATTAAATGGAAAAAGTGTCGTTCCTTTGATGTCTAGCGTAGCATGTGCTATTCCAGGAATAATGGCAACGCGAACCATCTCAAATTGGAAGGAACGCTTAATTACCATTTTGGTCGCGCCATTCATGAGTTGTAGTGCGCGCATTCCTGTTTACACCTTATTGATTTCATTGGTTATCCCAAAGACCTATTTGTTTGGGATTTTCAATCTGCAAGGACTAGTGCTATTTGGATTGTATAGCCTTGGGATTATTTTCGCTTTAATCGTTTCCTTTTTACTGAAGTTATTTATCCAACAAAAAGAAAAAGGATTTTTGCTTTTGGAATTACCCGATTATAAAAATCCACGATGGGGAAATGTGTTGATTAATGTCCTAGAGAAAGTCAAATTATTTGTGCTCGATGCAGGAAAAATCATCTTGGCGATTTCCATCATACTGTGGTTCCTTGCCAGCTTTGGTCCAAACTTGGATGAAGCCGCAAAGAAATTAAGTAAAACGACGGTTTACAAAGAAATGTCAGTGGAGCAGCGTACACAAGCAATGGATGCCTGTAAATTATCCAATTCATACATTGGCATCATCGGAAGAGGAATGGAGCCCGTCATTGCTCCATTGGGCTATGATTGGAAAATTGGGATTTCTTTAATCACCTCTTTTGCAGCACGTGAAGTCTTCGTTGGCTCACTTGCAACCATCTATGCCGTTCAGGATGACGGAGAGAATCAACACCTCTTGATTGACCGTATGCGAACGGAGCTTAAACCAGATGGGACACCTGTATTTACATTGGCAAGCGGGGTTTCATTGATGGTATTCTATGTATTTGCCATGCAATGTATGGCAACGTTAGCAGTTGTAAAACGCGAGACAAACTCGTGGAAATGGCCCATGGTACAATTGGTATTCATGGGCGTTTTAGCGTATTTGACTGCTTGGATCTCCTTTATCCTTTTATCATAATTCAAGGATAAAGCTTATATTCGTTCTGACATGCAGGTATTTATACTCACTCTCGCTTTGGTTCTTTCGCTCCTCTATTTGGGGAAACGACTGATCGTTCCGTTTTTTAAAAAGGATAAAGCATGTGAATCATGTGCCTTGCATCAACAAGTCACGAAAGAATCTTAGTATTATGGCAGATGTTCAGTTATACAAATACAATCATACATTTTATTCGATTAAGAAAGAAACACCCGAATATTTCGCGAATGAATTCTTAGAGTCTGAATTGGATAAAGACTATGTATCGTGGTTAAATTTTCATGGCATTGAGGACTTATCATCCATTGAACATTTGTGTCAAAAACTAGGGATTGATAAACTTTCCATTGAGAATATCCACCATCAGGTTAGACGTCCAAAGGTAGAGGAATACAGCAAATACATGTCTTTTTATGTCATGTCTGCTTTGCCAAAAGAGATTGATAATCCCTATTTACATCAGGATCAAATTTCCTTTTTGATGGGAGATGGTTATTTAATTTCTTTTCAGGACAAACCATCCGATCATTTTACCGATGTTCGAGATCGCATTGAAAAGGGACGAGGTAAAATCCGATCCAAGGGAAGTGATTTTCTTCTATTCCGCATGTTGGAGGCCATCATCGATAATTACTTTGAAGTATTGGAAGAAATTTCCAATCAGATTGAAGGAATTGACGGTCAATTACACAACGTGCAAGACAAATCCATTTTGACGAGCATCGAATTAGAAAAACGCAAACTGATTGAATTGCGTAAAATCGTTCAACCGATGCGAGACATCACCAATCAGCTAGAGAATAGCGACAGTCCTTTCATTGAAAAGAGCAACAAGCACTACTTCCGAAGTTTGCGGTCCTCCTGCACGAGTGTCTTGGAAGAAATTGATGCGAGCAAACAAATTTTGGAAGGTATGGCCAACTTGTATTATGCCGCTCAAGGACAACGGATGAATGAAATCATGCGCGTCTTAACAGTCGTTAGCTCCATTTTCATTCCGCTCACGTTTATTGTTGGTGTTTATGGAATGAACTTCGAACATATGCCCGAATTAAAATATCCATATGGATATTATACCGTGATAGCGGTCATGTTTGCCATTGGAGCCGGACTCTTATTTTTATTTATTAAACGGGGCTGGCTGAAGAAATAAGAGGAATCCATGGAGAAAGAATCCATTTGTTAAATCTGTTAACGTTTAGTTAAATAAAAAATACACGCTTGAATCCTGCGTAAGTTTGATTCATAAAATTAATTGACTATGAAAAAACTATTTTTATCCTTTGGGATTATGTTCATCGCAGTATTGGGAATGAACACTGTTAATGCACAAATTGAAAAAGGTGCTAAAATTGAATTCAGCAAAGAAACGCATGACTATGGAAACATCAAATACGGAGGTGAGCCATATTGTACGTTTGATTTCAAAAACACAGGAGATGAGCCATTAATCATTTCGAATGCGAAAGGATCATGTGGTTGTACCGTTCCTGAGTGGCCGAAAGAACCAATTGCACCAGGAGCAAAAGGTACCATTCGTGTAAAATACGATACAAACCGCCCAGGTCCAATCAACAAAAGTGTAACCATCACTTCTAACGCGATTAACGAGCCAAACAAAGTGATTCGCATTAAAGGTGAGGTTGGTCCAGCTCCAGAAGTTGGAACTCCAGTAAATAACGCTGGTGCGCCAATCAACAATTAAGATATTCCTCTTATCAAATAGAAAAGCCGATCAATTGATCGGCTTTTTTTATGTCCATTAAATCGTTGCTTAGATTTCGTTGAAATCAGCCACGGTATGTTTCCAAGTAGCGTTTGAACCGGGACGCACCAATTGAATGGTTTGAAAACCGATTTCATCGGCAGCCATCAGCTCCTCTTGAATGTCCGACAAGAACAAGATTTGATTCGGTTGCAAGTCCAATATTTCCGCAATCAATTTATACGTCGCAGCGTCCCTTTTCGCACCTGTTTTCGTATCGAAATAATTCGAAAGGTGCTTGCTTAAATCGCCAAAACAACTGTATTGGAAGAGCAACTTCTGTGCATGAATGGAACCCGATGAAAAAATGCCAATTTTCAATCCATTCGCTCGCCATTTATTGAAACAAGTTGGAACGTCATCGTACACATGACCCTTAATGTCCCCCTCTTCATAGGCTTTTTTCCAAACGAACCCTTGCAAGGTTTTCAAGGGAGTTACTTTGCGGTCCTCACGACTCCATTGATCTAAGTAAGCGATGACTTCTTCCGTCGTTGTAATGCTTTTCCCTTCCTCTTCTTTGACCAAAGAGATGACTTGAGCAAAGGATTCCTTTACTTCACTCACCATGGCCATTTTCGGCAATTCTTGAATGTGTTCTCTGAAATATGGGAACAATTCATCCACCACGAAAGAGATCGATGAGGTTGTTCCTTCAATGTCACTTAAAATGTACTTTATTTGACTATCCACGTTTTGGGAAATTAAAATCTTTAAACTGTTCTTCCAACTTTGATTCCGTATAGTGTGGAACCCAGCCAGACATATCTATAAAAATGCGTATTGCTTTTACGAATGGATTGGTTTCTCCAGCATCAAACCAATGTTTTGTTCCAGCTGGAACTGAAATCAAATCCCCACGTTCGCATAGCAAATTGAACACAGCTTCATTTTCTAGGTGGAACCAAAATAGTCCCTGTCCATCGACAAAAAAACGAATCTCATCTTCTGAATGCGTATGTTCCGCTAAGAACTTCGCCCGAATTGCCTCGTAATTTTCGGTAGCGGAATGAATGGAAATCACATCAGCCGTTTGATATCCTCCGTTTTCCATAAATGGATTGAGGTCCGAAGCGTATGCCGCTAAAATATCCGCAGAACTTGCGGAGTCATCAAAGGTCACGTCGCAATGCCATTGATCAAAGAAGATTCCGCGTTCGTTCATAAATTGACGGATGTCCTGTGCATCTGTCAATTGTATTTGTTTTTCAGGAATGGATAAAATGGCCATAATTATTGCGCTAATTCACATTCACAAAGGTAATCCAAGGTTTCCAAATGACGTTTTGCAGCGAAGAGATTTTCACCCCATGCATACGTGCCATGTTGGCGAATCAAGAAACAATGCTGTTGAATTTCACTGATTCGTTCGGGTAAGTACTTTTCAAAATATCCCATGTCCTGAGCATTTTCAAAAATGGGAATGTGCACGGTACACTCGTGTGTTGTCACGCCTGAAAATCCCTTTTGCAATTCGTAATTTCCCACGGAGAATGTTTCCTTGTGTTTCATCGAAATGAGCACTGGATTTTTGGAATGGCTATGTAAAATGACTTTCGCTTGCGGAAACAAGCGGTAAATAAGGACATGAATCATGGTTTCATCCGAAGGTTTGATGTCCTGAAAAGGTGCTTGAACCAAACCATTTTCATCAATCGGAATAAAATCAGCTGCTTGAAAATTGGATTTATCGACCCCTGACCTCGACACCCAGATTTGTCCGTCTTCCATGAAGGAGTAATTCGTAGACGTTGCGGGAGACCATCCTTTCAGGTGGTACAATCGAATGGTTTCTGCCAATTTTTCTTTCATGGTTCTTTTCCTTCCTAAACGCAGAAAAACGCACCAAGCGATGCGTTTTTCATTGTTTGTTGTTTGTTATAATTAGTTTGCCAACATTTCTTTTACCAATGAAGCAATCAATTTACCGTCTGCTTTTCCAGCCAATTTTCCACTCAAAGCGCCCATCACTTTTCCCATGTCTTGAGGTCCGGTTGCGCCTAATGATTGAATCGCTGCAGCCACTTCCGCTTTCACTTCATCTTCGCTCATCATTTTCGGCAAATAAGCTTCAATGATTTTTGCTTGAAATAACTCGTCATCTGCTAAATCTTGGCGATTTTGAGCGACATACAATTCATAGGTTTCCATGCGTTGTTTATGCAACTTCATGCAAATCTTTATTGCCGCTTCTTCGCTTACTTCACCATTTCCAGATGTCGCTTCTAACAGCAATTTTGACTTGATATCTCTCAATGCTGCTAGCTTTTCTTTTTCTTTGGCTAGCATTGCCTTTTTGATATTCTCATTAATCAGTTCAGTGAATCCCATTAGTCTACGTTATCATGTAAGAAATTATTGCTTCTTAATCCAGCGCGACCATCTTCATCTTGGGACAAACCGAAACGTGAAAAACGCTCTTCTGTACTTGGTGTAGCATGTTGAAGGCTGATGTTGCGGCGAACAAAAGCTGGCTCATTTTCAAATTCCAAAATACCTTCAGCTTTTTTCAATTTCGCCGTGTATTCTTGGATACGAGAAACGCGCTCTTGTGCTTTGCGTTGTTGTTCCTCTGGTGAAAGAATGCGTTGTGCAGGTTCGATGCTCATGCGTTCTTCTGCGTCATCTTCCAACATGTGACGAACAATTGTTTCAGGCTCTCTTACTTCAGATACAACTGGTGTAGGTGCTTGATAGAACGTCATTTCCTCTTCCTCTTCAGCGCTAGCATCCATCACATCCCACGTAAATGCTGTTTCATTTTCTTGAAACGAATCTACTGGAGCTTCTACATCGAATGCCGGCATTTCAGAAACTGGCAACACTTCTTCTTCCAATTGATATGAAATTACTTCGTTCTGAACTTCAGTAAATTCAAATGTTGTTTCGTTTGAAACTTCCACTTCTTGAACAGGAGTGACAAATGGGTTAGAAGAAATAGGCGTCACAACCGGAGCTTCAGCCGCGATCGTATCTTCAGATTTCAAAAATGGCTCTTGTGCTAATTCACTCTGGATCGTTGTGTGTTGAACTGGAGACTCAAGTGGACTCACAATTTCTTTTCTATTTTCTTCCTCCAGCGCGACGATCTTGCGCTCTGGAGCTCTCTCAAAACCCGTAATTGGCGATGAAGAGAATCCTGTTGCGATTAATGTGATGCTTAATTTATCACCTAAACTTGCATCGTAACCATGTCCCCAAATCACATCCGCTGTTGCACCTGCTGCATCTTGAATGTAATCGGTGATTTCAGTAATTTCATCCATCATCACTTCTTGGTCTCCATAAGTGATGTTTAACAATACGTAGCTTGCACCATTGATGTCATTATCATTTAACAATGGAGAAGTCAATGCTTCTTTTACAGCGACAATTGCACGATCTTCACCAGCCGCTACAGCGCTACCCATAATGGCTTGTCCACTGTTACGTAATACTGTATTCACATCGTTAAAGTCCACGTTGATTGTTCCAGTAACGGAAATGACTTCTGCAATTCCTTTCGCTGCAACAGTCAATACGTTGTCCGCATGGGAGAACGCACTTGAAAGCGACATGTTTTTACCAAACTCACGTAAACGCTCATTGTTGATAATCAACAAGGTATCTACGTTTTGACGCATTTTGTCCAAACCTTCTTCCGCTTGTTGACGACGTTTTCTTCCTTCGAAATTGAACGGAACCGTAACGATACCAACCGTCAAAATTCCAAGGTCTTTCGCTACTTGTGCAATCACTGGCGCAGCACCTGTACCGGTTCCACCACCCATTCCTGCCGTAACGAAAACCATTTTCGTGTTTTTCGACAAGATTTCGCGAATTTCTTCAATGTTTTCAATCGCTGCATTCATGCCCATTTCTGGAATCATTCCTGCTCCACGTCCTTCGGTCAAGTTTGGACCCAACTGAATTTTGTGTGGAACGGGTGAAATGTCTAAGGCTTGACGGTCCGTATTACAAACGATAAAATCCACACCTACAATTCCTTGCAAGAACATGTGATTTACTGCGTTTGATCCACCACCACCTACACCAATCACTTTGATGATTGAATCTGCATTGCTTTGTGAGGCTGCTCCCATTTTTGGTAAGTCAAATTCCATATCCATATTTTTTTCTATTAATCTTTATCATCAAAAAAGTCACCAACGGACTGTCTAATTTTCAAAAAGAAACCTTCACTTCTTCTCGGATTCGAGTGCGTGATGGCTTTTTGCGTTGCCGCTTTTGGATTCTCTTCTTGTTTTGGAAGTAAATCAATCCCTGATTTTTCCGCTGCTTCAAATCCTTTTAATACCAATCCAATACCTGTAGAGTACATTGGACTCGCCAATTTATCTAGGTCGTTTGTATTTGCTAAATGTTCAGTTGGATATCCAATTCGCGTATCCATTCCAGTCATGTATTCAAATAATTGTGTCAAGTGTTTCAATTGAGCACCACCACCGGTCACCACAATTCCACCAATCAATTTTTTCGAATAACCAGAGTTTTTGATTTCGAAATTCACCAATTCGATGATTTCCTCCATGCGCGCTTGAATGATGCTCGCTAGGTTCTTCAACGTGATTTCTTTCGGCTCGCGTCCACGCAATCCCGGAATACATACCACTTCGTTTTCTTTGCTTTCAGATGCCAAGGCACTACCAAAACGTACTTTCAAGTTTTCCGCATGACGTTGCATGATGCGACAACCTTCTTTGATGTCCTCAGTAATGACATTTCCACCGAATGGAATCACGGCAGTATGGCGAATCAATCCATCTTGGAAGATCGCTACATCTGTTGTTCCACCACCGATGTCGACCAACACCACACCTGCTTCTTTTTCCTCGTCGCTCAACACCGCTTCAGCAGAAGCAATTGGCTCAAGAATAATTTCTTTCACATTCAATCCAGCACGATCCACACAACGTTTGATGTTCGAAACATTGCTCACGTGTCCAGTAATGATATGGAAATTCGCTTCTAAGCGAACACCTGCCATTCCGATTGGATCTTTGATTTCTGGTTGATTATCCACAATGTATTCCTGTGGAATCACTGTTACAATTTCCTCCCCTGGATTCATGACCAATTGGTACATGTCGTCCACGAATGCATCGATGTCACCTTGCGTGATTTCACCTTGCGCATTTCGACGGGTATACATTCCTCTGTGTTGCATGCTGCTGATGTGTTGACCAGCGATGCCCACATTGACGTTTTTAATTTTCAAATCACCTTCAACAGATGCTTGTGTTAACTCAACAGCTGCTGTTATAGATTGAACGGTGCGTTCGATGTTGGACACAACGCCACGCATCACACCAAGGGATTCACTTTTTCCAAGTGCGACGATTTCAATTTTATTGTGCTCATTCTTGCGACCAACAAAACAAGCGATTTTCGTTGTCCCGATATCGAGTCCAACAACAATCTTGCTACGCTTCACTTCGCTAGTTGGCTCTTTTTCTACAAACGATTTGTCCTTCATACTTTACACTTATTTCGCTATACTTATTCCATCCTTCATAAGGCATCGCCTCATTGTAAAAATCCAAAATTCGACTAAATTTATCGTTCACTTCTTCATCCGTATAGGCTGTTCCGAGAATGATTTTTTGATCGCCAACTATTGGAATTAGTACAAAATCGCCATTCTTTTCACGGTAAACTTGACCGATCATTTTATGCAATATTGGATCATTACAAACATAATTTGAAATTCGATAGATATCATCTAATTTTCGAATACTTTTCAAGGAATCGTTGTTAATAATTTCGAAGATGGAATTTGGTTCATAGCGATCGGTAATTTCTCCTGAAAAAACCAGTACCCGTGCGGTATGTAAATCAGATCGATTCATTAAAAAACCATCTTCATCTAAGTAAAAACTTTGTCCAGATTGATTAAAAATTCGCGCAATCGGTTTGCGCAATTCCATTTGGATGTCCCATTTGTTTCCAATGCGCTTGAATACCTTGACGTGTTTGACTTCCGGCATCTTGGAAATCGCGTATTCGATTTTTCGGATGTTTAAATTTTTAACGGTTTGACTTTTCTCGATTAAGCGGCGTAATTTCAAGCGGTCGATGAGTTCTGGTTCCGTTAAAAAGGCATCGTCCCCCTCCACATGTATAGATATTTGAGGTGTCGAATAGGTCTTCTTTTGTTCTTCCTGATTGGCCAAAACCAAGATGGTTATAACCCCAGCAACACATAAAATCCAAGCGGTGATTTTCATCCATTTTTTCATGTCAGTCAGCTAGATTTATGGTTAATATTTCTTGAATTGGACGAACCAATCGATCGATGTCTCCAGCGCCAATTGTCAAGAGAATACCATCGTTAAATTGGCTCAAATATGGTAAAACCTCACTTGCTTTTTTGATTGACTTGTGTTGGTTTTTACACATGGATAATAGCCATTCACTGGTAACACCTTGCATGGGTTCTTCACGAGCAGGATAAATCGGCATTAAAATTAATTCGTCTATTTCGGACAATTCAGCGGCGAAATCAGCAGCGAAATCCTTGGTTCTTGAGAATAGGTGTGGTTGGAATATTCCAGTGATTTTCTTCCCTGGATACAACAAACGAATGGAACTTATCAAGGCTTTAATTTCTTGCGGATGATGTGCGTAATCGTCCACGTACACCAATTTCTCACTGCGGATGATGTATTCAAATCGACGTTTCACGCCTAAAAACATTTTGACGCCAGTACGAATTTCCGTTTCACTCATACCTAATTCGTGTAAAAGTGCCACACAGGCCAAAGCATTTTCAGCATTGTGAATACCTGGTAATCCAAATTGAACTTCTTTCCACCAAGTATTTTTCAGTCGAATGTCCCCACAAAGAAAGCCCTCCTTCCATTGAAAATTGGTTACGGAATAATCTGCGGTGGATGAGTCGACAGCATAAGTGAAGGTTTTACCAAGCGATGCAAGGTTTAATCCCTCCTTTTGAAGACAGATACCCCGTGGATCTAATTTCATGGCAAATTGACGAAATCCTTCCTTGAATTGTTCGGCTGTTCCGTAAATGTCTAGGTGATCTGGATCAGCCGCGGTAATGATGGATGCAAAAGGGGATAAATGTAGAAAGGAACGATCGAATTCATCTGCTTCGATGACCGTATATTCACTCGATTTGCTGAGTACTAAATTAGACTGAAAATTCGTTGCAATTCCACCCAAAAAGGCATTGCATTTCCAAGTCGACTGATCTAACATAAATGCCAACAAAGAACTTGTGGTCGTTTTACCATGTGTTCCTGCAACACATAATCCTTTCGATTGACGTGTCAGCATCCCCAACACCTCCGCTCGCTTCATCAAGGTGAATCCACCCGCTTGAAAAAAGGACATTTCGCCAAGTTTCTTGATCGCTGGCGTGTAAATTACCAAGGTGCTCTGGTTGTTCAGGAAGTCCGTTGGTATGTCCGCTCCAAGGTCGTCGTAGTGAATCGCACAACCCTCTGCGGATAATTGCTCCGTCAATGGTGAAGGCGTTTTATCGTATCCACCTACGGTCAGTCCGTTTTGATTAAAATAGCGCGCAAGTGCCGACATCCCAATGCCTCCAATGCCAATGAAATAAATGCTTTGATATTTTTCGAATTGACGCATTGGACTATATAATGGATTCGCACGCATCAACGATGTCGATGCTCGCATTTGGTTTAGCTAATAATAAAATAGACTTGGACAATTCATGACATTTATCCGTGTCCTTCAAAAGTTCAATGACCGTTGGAATCAAGGTGTTTTTAGCCTCGATGTCCTTGACCAAAACGGCGGCATCTTGTTTCACCAACGCCATCGCATTCTTTGTTTGATGGTCTTCCGCCACATTTGGTGAAGGGACTAAAATACATGGTTTTCCAATCAAGCATAATTCAGAAACGGACAATGCGCCAGCTCTTGAAATGATGACATCCGCTACCGCATAAGCTAGGTCCATGCGCTGAATAAACGCGTGAACTTGCACCGATGTTTTCCACGAATCTTGAAAGTTATTTTCAATATTTTCCAAATAGAATTTCCCACATTGCCAGATCACTTGAATGTCTTCTTTTTGAATCAATTCGATGTGGTTTAATACACTTTCATTCAAGGTACGTGCCCCTAGACTTCCACCAATCATCAGGACTGTTTTCTTGTTTGGATTTAATCCAAAGAAGGTCACCGCTTCTTCGCGTAATTGTGGATTTTGCGTCACCAAATTTCGAACTGGATTTCCCGTTTGAATGATTTTGGATGTGGGAAAAAATTGATCCATCCCACTATAAGCCGTGCAAATTTTTGCGGTTTTCTTCGCTAATAACTGATTCGTTTTTCCCGGGAAAGAGTTTTGTTCTTGAATCAAGGTTGGGATCCCGATTAATTGTGCCATTTGCAAGGTAGGTCCACTAGCATAACCTCCCACCCCAATGGCTAATTGTGGTTTGAACTTTTTGATCACAGAACGCGCCATCCACAAACTTTTCAGGACTTTGAATGGCAATAGAAAATTGGACAGCGTCAATTTGCGCTGAAATCCAGCAATGGGCAAGCCGACAATTTCGTAACCTGCTTGTGGGACTTTTTCCATTTCCATTTTTCCCAAAGCGCCAATAAATAAAATCGCTACTTGTGGATTTCGTCTTTTTATTTCGTCGGCAATCGCCACTGCTGGGAAAATATGTCCTCCCGTTCCTCCTCCTGAAATAATTACGCGCTGGATACTCATGTTTTATTTTCGTTTATGCCTCCGCAAAGGACGCTGCATCTTTATCTTTTTCTAAATCTTTGGCAAATGCCTGAATCACACCAATGGAAACACACGCCATGATGAGGGCGGATCCTCCCATTGCCAAGAATGGCATGTTTTGTCCGGTCACTGGAAAGACACCTGTACAAACGAGCATATTGATGCTGGCTTGCGTTAACAAGTGAATGCCAATCCCCAAGGAAACATAGGACTGAAATGGATCGTTAGTTTTAAGTGCAATTTTGATGATTCGGTAGAGTAAGATCAAATACAACAAGGCTAAAAAAGCAGCCATTAAAAATCCAAATTCTTCCACAAACGTGGCGAAATAAAAATCGGCATATGCTTCCGGAAGGTATTCCTTCAACTTACCATCTCCGACTCCTTGTCCGAACAAAGCCCCCACGTGAATGGCTAACTGTGCATTTTTTGCTTGGGCATTTGCTTGAGCTGTTTTCACATCTTGCGAATCGGATTCCATGCGATTGGTCAAGCGATTTTTCCATGTATCGTACCTTGGCAATAATCCGAGATCAGGAAAAGTCACGTGGACCAACACTGCCAATGCTCCCATGGCAATTCCTCCAGCTCCCATGGTAAATAGTTTTCCGAAAGGAACACGTCCAATAAATAACAAGGCCATACACAACATAAACAACATCGCTGCTGTCGAGAAATTATCTTTGACAATGAGTCCACAGATGACCGCGATTGGAATCATCAGTGGAAGGATTCCTTCCTTCCAATCATTGAGTTTATCTTTCTTTTTCACTAAAATTCGACTGACGTAAACAATCAATGCCAGCTTGGCAAAGTCAGACGATTGAAATGTCAATTTAACAAATGGAATGCGAATCCAACGTCCAGCCCCGTTCACCTCGGTCCCGAAGAACACCGTAAACAAGAGTAAGGCAATGGCGAGGTAGTAGGAGAATTTCGCTAATTGACTAATGTATTTTGAATTGACCCGATGAATGGAATACATCGCGGCAAATCCAAGCACCACATAAATCAAATGTTTCATTAAATATTGAAAGGGAGATCCCCCATCAATTTTCACCAAAATCGGCACAAAACTATAAACGGTTACCAACGAAAAAGACATCATGAGGATCGTAATTATCCAAATGACAGGATCGCCTTTTAAGTATTTTAAGTATTCTCTCATGTTAATTGAACCAAATTGAGGTAAGCAAGAATTTTCATTGACACATATTCACTATCCGAATCGGTACAGGTAAATAGCAAGGTTCCCGGAGCTTTCAATTCACTCATCAACTGATGAAGAAGCGATTGAATATCCTCAAACTCGTTTTCCAACATAAAACCCGTTTGATTCACTCCATAGGAAAGAATGCTCTGAAACTTCTGATTAAAATCCGGTTTTTCGGTTAAAATTGCCGCAATTTCAGTTGGATTACCCACCCAAATAAAGGAAGTTGGAACCGTTGCGATGAATTGCGTGAGTGCCTCCTGAGCAGGTTGCATCCATGTAAACACATCCAATCCCTTTAATTTTCCATGCGCACGAAGACCGGAACTGTCGGCTGAACGCACAGTTGCTCCAGTGGAATGGATATTCGCCTTTATGTGATGAGATTCCTGCATGAATTTTCAATGCATTATAACATGCGTACAGCGTGTTTAAATTGATTTCCTCTGTCCTCGTAGTTTTCGAATAAATCAAAACTTGCACAAGCTGGTGAAAGTAGAACTGCTTCGTCTTTTTGAGCCAAACGGTATCCAAAAGCAACCGCTTCCATAGCCGATTTCGCTTCCACGATGATTTCCACTACATCCGAAAATGCGTCGATGATTTTTTGATTATCCTCACCCAAACAAACGATGGCTTTTACTTTTTGGCGAACCAAGTCCGTTAATTCGTTGTAATCGTTTCCTTTGTCGACACCACCTACAATCCAAACAGTCGGTTTTTCCATGCTCTCTAAAGCAAACCAAGCTGAATTGATGTTTGTCGCTTTCGAGTCATTGATGAACTCAATCCCATTGACTTTGGCTACAAACTCCAAGCGATGTTCAACATTGGTGAAGTCCTCCAGACTTTCACGCACGATATCCGTACGGATTTCAACTAAACGAGCTGCGATCCCTGCAGCAAGTGAGTTTTGGGTATTGTGCTTACCCTTTAAAGCTAATTCATGTATTGACATGGCAAATTGTTGGTTTATATTGATTGTTAATTGTTTGTCGTTTGCATATCCGCCTGGATTTTGCACTTCTTTCAAAGAGAAAGGCGCCAAATTCACGGACGGATTTCTTTTTTGCATTTCTGCGGAAATAATGGGATCATCTGCATTAAAGATGAACCAATCGTTTTTAGTTTGATTTTGTAAAATGCGGAATTTTGAATCCACATAATGCTGCATCTGGTAATCGTAGCGATCCAAATGATCCGGTGTGATATTCATCAACACGGAAATGTTTGCGTGAAAATCATGCATATCATCCAACTGAAATGAACTCAATTCTATGACATACCACGCATGATCACCCTCCGCCACTTGTTTCGCAAAACTATAGCCAACGTTACCAGCTAGGCCAACATCCATTCCAGCTTTCTTAAGGATGTGATGTGTTAGCATGGTCGTTGTTGTCTTGCCATTGCTTCCAGTGATGCAGATCGTTTTTCCGGTGGAATAATATCCGCCGAATTCTATTTCCGAAACCACTTTCATTCCTTTTTCACGAATGGCTTTCATTACTGGAGCCTTTTCAGGAATTCCCGGTGATTTAATAATCAAATCAGCTTGAAGAATTTTCTCCATGCTATGCTGACCTTGTTCAAATGGTACGCTAAGGTCGTTCAGTGCAGTTTGGAATTCTGCTTTGATGTTGGACATGTCCGAAACAAAAACGGACCAGCCTTTTTGCACTGCTAAAATAGCAGCACCTACACCGGATTCTCCAGCGCCAAGGATGACCATATTTTTGTTTGTTCCTTCCATGATTAACGCAATTTCAGGGTGACAATCGTTACTACAGCTAAAAGCACGGCAACAATCCAGAAACGAGAGACTATTTTCGCTTCATGGATTCCTTTTTTCTGATAATGATGATGCAAAGGCGCCATTAAAAAGATGCGTCGTCCTTCACCAAATCGTTTTTTCGTGTATTTGAAATATCCCACTTGCATCATCACCGATAAATTCTCGATAAGGAAGATGCCGCACAATACTGGAATAAGTAATTCTTTTCGAATTGCGATGGCAAATACGGCGATGATACCACCCAATGCTAAACTCCCCGTGTCGCCCATGAATACTTGAGCGGGAAATGAATTGTACCAGAGGAATCCGACACAAGCACCAACAAAGGCCGCAATGAAAATCACGAGTTCCTCGGCATTCGGAATGTACATCACTCCTAAATAATCTGCGAAGTTGGCGTGTGAACTTACATACGCTAAAACAGCCAAAGCAATTCCAACAATCGCAGAAGTTCCTGTTGCTAATCCATCTAAACCATCGGTCATATTTGCTCCGTTGGATACAGCGATGACAATGAAAATCACAATTGGAATAAACAACAACCAACCATATGATTTTTGCCAGTCACCTATTAACCAGTTGTAATTGAACTCATTTCCACGGATAAACGGAATGGTAGTGGTCATGTCATCGGTTTTGATCCACTTAAAATGCTCTCCTTTGTTTTGAACATGCAGATGCGTCACAAATTTTTCGTCTTGTTGCAACTTGTAATTGGCATCTACGCGTTTGTGTACTACCACGTCATCTGAGAAGTACAAAATACAACCTACCAATAGTCCAACGCCTATCTGACCAATCACTTTAAATGTTCCTTTCAGTCCTTCTTTGTTCTTTTTAAAGACTTTAATGTAATCATCCAAGAATCCAATTAATCCCAACCAAATCGTAGCCAAAATCATCGTAATCACATAGATATTATGCAACTTAGCAAAGAGAAGGACCGGAATTAAAATCGCAGCAAGAATGATGATTCCCCCCATGGTTGGCGTTCCTGATTTTTCGATTTGACCTGCCAATCCTAAATCGCGAACTGTTTCACCAATTTGTTGATTTCTTAATTTATTGATAATCTTCTTTCCAATAATAATCGACACGATCAAGGAAAAAATAAGCGCCAATCCTGCACGAAATGAAATGTATTGAAACAAGCCTGCACCAGGAAAATTCAGTTTGTCGAGATAGTCAAATAAGTAATAAAGCATCTGATTATTTTTTCAATTGATTAAAATATTCTTCGGTTAATTTGAAATCATCAAAGTCGTGTTTCACCCCATTGATTTCTTGGTATTTTTCGTGGCCTTTTCCAGCGATGAGCAAAATGTCACCTGGCTGTGCCAACATGATCGCTGTTTTAATGGCTTGTGCGCGGTCAGCGATGGTCAGAGCATGTTGCACCTCATCGTTCAGTCCTGCTTCCATGTCTTTTAAGATCTGCATTGGATCTTCCGTTCTTGGATTATCGGAGGTCAGAATCACCTGCTGACTTTTTCGTGCGGCAATTTGCGCCATTACTGGACGTTTTTCACGGTCGCGATCGCCACCACATCCAACTACGGAAATGACTTTTTGTCCTTCTTTACGAATTGCTGCAATGGTATTTAACACGTTCTCCAAGGCATCTGGTGTATGTGCATAATCGACAATGGCCGTAATTCCACCTTCACTTCGGATGTATTGAAAACGACCTTCGACAGAAGCCAGGTTACTCATGCCTCGAAGCACATCCATTGAATCAAGTCCGAGTAAGGTTCCTACTCCGTAAACAGCTAGTAAGTTGTATGCGTTAAATTCACCCACAAGTCGCGAACACAATTCCACTTGGTTGATGGTCATGGTCAAGCCAGAAATTTCATTTTCTAACACTTTTCCCTTAAAGTCAGCCGGTGTGCGCAAAGCGAAGCTTCGTTTATCCGCCTTCGTGTTTTGCAACATGACTTGTCCATTGCGGTCATCCCCATTAATCAACGCGAATCCTTGTGAACCGAGATCGTCAAAAAACTGTTTTTTTACTCGGATATATTCGGCGAATGTTTTATGGTAATCGAGGTGATCATGTGTGATATTGGTAAAAACGGCGCCCACGTATTGAACTCCGTGAATGCGATGTTGATGAACGGCATGCGAACTTACTTCCATGAAACAATAGGTACAATGCTGGTCCACCATATCGCGCAACAAAGCGTTCAATCGAATGGGATCTGGCGTTGTGTGTGTTGCAGGAATCGCATCCGTTCCAATTTTGTTCACGACCGTTGAGATCAAACCACTTTTGTATCCTAATCCCGTAAACAAATCGTGCAACAAGGTCGTTGTGGTTGTTTTACCATTTGTTCCTGTCACGCCTACTAATTTCAATTCTCGCGATGGATTTCCGTAAAAAGCACAGGCTACTTCTGCCAAAGCCACATCCGTTTTTTGAACTAATACCATGGTAGCATCAGATGGAAGTTCGACTTGTTTTTGGACAATAAACGCGCGGCATCCTAAGTCATATGCCGCTTGAACGTAGGAGTGACCATCACTCAAAGTTCCAACAATTGCAAAGAAAATGCTATGTGCTTTTGCTTGACGCGAATCAAAGGTGAGCGATTGCACGTTCATAGAAAGATCACCTTGAATACATTCAAAAGTCGTTTGCTGAAGAAGGGATTGAATGGTGATCATGTTAATGTAATGTGATGTTGATTAATTGTCCTTTTACTAATGGATTTCCAGCCTTCACAGATTGACTTTCCACTTTGCCTTTTCCAGCTATGCGAACGATCAAACCTGCGCTCTCCAATAAGTAGACTGCGTCTTTGGCTGTCATTCCGGTAACATCTGGGACCAATTTTCTATGAATTTTTTTTCGATTGAGGTAGATGGATCCTTTCAACGTATCCGCTTGAAGCCATTCCGCATCCGCATTCAGTTGGTAGCGTAAATTGAATTTTTTCAAGATTTGCGTAACATCTCGGTTCGAGCCAACTTTTAACACCGGCAATTCATTCGATTTTGTCGCACGTTTTGAGTTAACCGCTTTGTGGTATTGCAAAGCCGATGCATAAACCTTGTTCGCGATTTCAGCGAATACTGTTCCTGAAACTCGTGCTCCGTAGTATTCTCTTTTTGGCTTGGAGATTACCACTATACACGAATAAATAGGTTTGTTTGCTGGGAAATATCCAACAAAGGAAGCCTGATAAAAACTCATCTTTTCATCGTTGAATTGCTTGTTATCTCCCAAGAGTTTCGCTGTACCTGTTTTTCCTGCAATGGTAAAAAAGGAACTTTTTAAATCGTGACCTGTCCCGTTAATCATCACTCCTTCTAAGCAAGACTTCATGGTTATCAAGGTACTTTTTGAACAAATTTGGTCTTTCACCACGATGGGCTTGAAGGTTTTGATAACGCGTCCAGAACGTTTGATTTGTTGCACAAACTGAGGACGAACCAATGTTCCATTATTGGCTACTGCATTGTAAAAGGCCAACGTTTGAATGGGCGATTGTTTGAGCTCGTATCCAATGGACATCCATGGAATCGACATGGCAGACCAACCTGGTGTTCCGGGTTGAGGGACAAACGGTTTTTTCTCACCTTCAATATCAATTCCTAATTTTTCCGTTAGTCCGAATTCAGCCAATCGATCCAAGAATTTTTGAGGTTCTGAACGATACGCTCGGTACATGATTTGAGCGATGACATTTGATGATTTCTCAAAAGCTTTTTTAATGGTAATCGTTCCATACCCCATTCCGTGATTGGAGTCAGATAATTTTCCGCCAGCGATCGCATAACGTCCACTCGCATTTACTTTGTCCGTGATTTTGAATTTTCCATCCTCAAGTCCAGCCATCAAAGACGCCAATTTGTATGTGGAACCTGGCACTTCCGCATGTCCAATAGCAAAATTGTACGTTTCCGCATACCCACCTTTTTCTTGTTTTGACAGATTGGCAATTGCACGAACAAATCCTGTTTTTACGTCCATTACGACAACACAACCCTCTTCGGCATCCATGAAAAGCATTTGCTTTTCCAATTCCGAATGTGCCACTTCTTGAATTTCTTTATCGATAGAAGTAATGACATCTGCACCTTCGACCGCATCTTTGATGATTTTCCCAGTTTTCTTCCATCCAGAAGAAATGCGCTGTTCCAACTCTTCTCCGTCCTCACCTTTCAAATAAGAGTAGAAAGCTCCTTCGATTCCGACTTTTAATTCCTTCTTGTCGTTTTTGTAATATCCAAGTGTTCGACTTAATAGATTTCCGTATGGTTTTTTGCGCAGGATGGTTTCGTCATTATCAATGATTCCACCTTTCATTTGTCCCAAGTTAAAAATGGGCAGTTTATTCAGTCTTTTTCGCTCGTCGTTGGTTACACGTTTGCGAATGAGCAAATACCTTGATTTACTTTCACGTGCCCGACGTATTTCGTTTTCATATTCACGTGCTGATTTATCCGGATAAAGCCGATGCAATCCAGCAGCAAGACCTGCTAATTCCGAATCGAAAACCTTTTGATCAACGACTGTTGGATCCATGTGAATGTCGTAGAAAGTCACCGAAGTCACAAGTGGAATACCGTTCATGTCCAAGATTTCGCCCATTCGTGGAACTCTTTTCACAATTTGAACAGGTAATTTCTTATCGACGTCATTGAATAGACTGCTTCGACCCTCCCATTGCAATTTCACCGTTGTATATAATACAACCAAAATCAACAACACGAATGTGAAGTAAATCGCATAAGCACGACGGTATAAGTATTTCTTATCTAAGTCCTTACTCATTTGTTTTCTTTTTCAATCGAATGACCTTTGTGGCATTTTTTGTTTCTTTCACTTCTCTTTTCTCCAGCTTTTCTGCCAGTTTGTATCTTCTCGTTCTTAACTCCAATCTCGCTTTTGCCTCAATGAACTCGGCTGCATTTTGATCCAGTTCCTTTTGAGCTGTGTCGATGTCCTTGTTCACTTGTTTACCGTAGTATCCTTTCGCTACGATGAGGATCAAGAGAAACATTAAGAAGAAGATGTAATTCAAATTGTTGAGGACAAATTCTTTCGTTAAAAAATCTCCATTCAAAATCTGAGTAAACGCAGAAGACTTCGAAGGACGTTTCTCGCCTTTCGGAGTTTTCGGTTTTTCCGACTTTGGAGCTTTCCCTCCTACTATGTATTCATCTTCATGCATTCTTTTCCGCTATTCTTAGTTTCGCACTGCGCGCTCTTGGATTTCGTTCATTCTCCTCTTCAGAAGAAACAATTGGGTGTCGGACAATTTCCGTCAACGGCTTTTGAACATTCCCGAAAAAATCCTTTTCGATTTCACCTGAAAAAGACCCGCGTTTCATAAAGTTCTTCACCAAACGATCTTCTAGGGAATGATAGGAGATCACTACGAGGCGTCCACCTGGTGCGAGGACATCTGCTGCTTGTTTGAGCAACTCCTCCAATACTTGTAATTCCTGATTTACCTCAATACGAACCGCTTGAAATACTTGCGCATAAAACTTGTGTTCTTTGAATTTAGGCGCAAAGCGATTTAAGATATGCATCAAGTCACCGGTGGTTTGAATGGCGCCATCTGCACGTTTACGAACAAGCTCAGCAGCAATTGCACGCGCATTTTTCAATTCACCATAATTTCTAAAAATGCGAATGAGTTCGTGTTCCTCGTATTCATTCACCACATGAAAAGCCGATTTCCCAGACTGTTGATTCATGCGCATATCTAAGGGCGCACTTTCGCGGATAGAGAATCCACGTTCACCTGTATCGAACTGATGAGAGGAAACACCGAGATCCGCTAGAATTCCATCAACTTTTTGGAAGCGCAGTAATTGTAAGTGGTTTTTTAAAAAGGCAAAATTGGCCGCAACAAAATGAAAGTTTGGAGCTTCCCATGCGTTTTTCTTTGCATCAGCATCCTGATCAAAAACAATGAGCTTTCCTTCCGGACTCAATTGATTAAAAATGGCACGAGCGTGTCCACCGCCACCAAAAGTCACATCCACATACGTTCCATTCGGCTGAATCGCCAACGCATCTATGCTTTCTTGAAAAAGAACCGGTACGTGATAGTCTGTATTATTCTCCATTGTCCAAATCACCCATTACTTCATCCGCCAAATCAGCGAAATCAGCCATGTTTCCTTCAATCATATTGAAGTATTTGGATTTGTCCCAGATTTCAATTCTGTCGTT
>JAHEMJ010000012.1 GCA_024643725.1 Crocinitomicaceae bacterium
CAGCGTAAGTCAGTTTGTCGACATTCACGATGAGGTAATCGGGATAATGCGTCAAAAAACGACGAACAACATGCGATCCGATGAATCCGGCTCCGCCGGTGATGATGATTGTTTTTTTCATGTGTAATGTTCTTTTCTATTTTACCATACGGCATGCCCGTAAACCCACAGAGCATGCCCTGTGGCTACAGGGACCAATACGTTAAATCGTTTATTTTTCCACGGTAAATGCCTTTCACATCAACGAATACACCTTTGCCGTCTTTCATCATTCCTTTGAAATAATGTTCGTCGAATTGACAATATTCGCGGTGATTAACGGCTAAAATGATCGCATCGTAGTCCTTGCGGATGTCTGTTGCCAATGCCACGCCGTATTCGTGTTCCATTTCGGAGGAATCTGCGTGTGGATCAATCACATCGACGTTGATTTGGAAGGATTTCAATTCGTTTACGACGTCAATGACTTTCGAATTTCGGATGTCGCTTACGTTTTCTTTGAAGGTCGCTCCCATCACCAAGACATGTGCTTCTTGGATCATTTTTCCTTGAGCAATGATTTTCTTCGCAGTTTGCTTACCGATGTAGAAGCCCATGGAATCGTTGACATAGCGACCGGAGTTGATCACCTTCGAGTGGTAACCCAATTGCATGGCTTTGTGAACCAAATAATACGGATCCACGCCGATACAGTGTCCACCTACCAATCCTGGGTAGAATTTCAAGAAATTCCATTTTGTCCCAGCGGCTTCGAGGACATCAAAGGTATTAATGCCCATCTTGTTGAAGATGATCGAAAGCTCGTTCACCAAGGAAATGTTGACGTCACGCTGTGTGTTCTCGACGATTTTCGCTGCTTCTGCTACTTTGATGCTCGTCGCGCGGTGTACACCTGCTGCAACCACTAATTCGTATGTCTTTGCAATCTCATCCAACGATTCTTCGTCACAACCGGACACGATTTTAATCACATTTTGTAAGGTATGTTCTTTGTCCCCCGGATTGATGCGCTCCGGTGAATAGCCAACTTTGAAGTCCTCCGGGAATTTCAAGCCAGATTCTGCCTCCAAAATCGGAATACAGTCCTCTTCCGTACATCCTGGATACACCGTGGACTCAAATACCACATAATCGCCTTTTTTCAAGACTTTTCCCACCGTACGACTCGCGCCCTGTAAGGGTTTTAAGTCCGGAAGGTTCGTTTCGTCAATCGGTGTGGGAACAGCGACAATGAAAAAATTCACATCTGCTAAATCGTTGATGTCTGCCGTAAACGTAATGTCTCGGTTTTCAAAGTCTGCAGCTTCCAATTCACGACTGGGATCCTCCCCACGACGCATCATGTCCACACGCGCTTGATTGATGTCAAATCCTACAACTTTCACACGTTTCGCGAATTCTAAAGCAATCGGTAATCCCACATAGCCCAGTCCGACTAGTGCAAGTTTTGCTTCTTTTTTTATGAGTTTTTCGTAGATCATACTTTTTAATTAGTTATTCGTGCCTAGTTCCTAGTGACTAGTGTTGTGCTTCGGATTTTTACAACCTTCAACCTCAAGCGTCAGTGCCTAAATTATTAGCACATTAGCACACTAGCATCCCGAAGGGTCGGGACACGCATTAGCACATTAGCAAATTAGCACACTAGCACATTATTATCTCTTACTTTATAAATTCGTTCAATGATCTCCACGACTTTCATCCCTTCTAAGGCGTTGGTAGTCGGGGAAGTTCGTCCTTTCAGTGAATCAATGACATTCGTGATGACGTAATTGTGATTCGCTGCGGAGCCCTTGTACGGACCATAGTCGTTACCAGGATTCGTTGGCGCCAACGTTGGCATTTCGTAATTCGTGATGTTGCACACCTCGACTTCGTTCATGTATTGTCCACCGATTTTCACGGAGCCATTTTTTCCAATAATCGTCATTGACGATTCTAAATTCTGATTGGCAACTGATGTCGAATAATTCAAGGAACCCATTCCACCGTTAATGAAATCAAAACTCACAAAACCTGAATCCTCGAAGTCTGTATAGTCTTTGTGGTTGAAATCCGCGAATTTCCCTTGGATATTGTCAATGTCTCCAAACAACCAATACATGATGTCGATGAAGTGACTAAATTGAGTAAACAAGGTTCCACCGTCTAAATCCTGTGTTCCTTTCCATCCACCTGCTTTGTAGTAGCGCTCGTCGCGGTTCCAATAACAGTTCAATTGCACCATGTAAATATCGCCCAAGACTTTTCGGTCGATGAGGTCCTTGATCCACACAGATGGCGGGGAATAACGGTTCTGCATGACGCAAAACACTTGCTTGGAAACTTGCAACGATTTGTAAATGATACGCTCACAACTTTCCTTGGATAAGCCCATCGGTTTTTCGCACACGACGTGTTTTTTGTGTTCCAAGGCCAACAATGCTTGATCGGCATGCAAACCATTTGGCGTACACACGTTGACCACATCGAATTCCAAACCGCTAGCGAAAAGATCTTCCATCGTTGTGAAAAAAGGCACGTCGAAATCCTCCGCTTGACATTCCGCTTTTCCTCGGACATCCACCATGGCCACCAATTCTCCTTCTGCATCGCGACGAATCATCTCCGCATGACGTTTTCCAATGTGTCCAGCGCCTATAACGGCAAATTTTATTTTATTCATAGTTTATTTATTAGTGCTCAGTACCTAGTTCCTAGTGTCGAACTCCGTTCTTGCTATTTCATTTTCTTCTCATTAACCCCACTATTCACTGATCACTAGTTACAAGTCACATTTTCAGTGTTTACTCTCATTTTTTATCCTACAATTTCATTTTCTTCTCATAAACCCCCACTAGTCAATAATCACTAAACACTAGTCACTCGTTCAACCGTGTTTTCGCTCAAGGTATAATTTTCTCCACTTTCTGGACACTGAGCCATCCCATTTTCATCAAAATTCAAACGGTGACCGTATTCCGACATCCAGCCGATTTGGCGAGCAGGATTCCCAACAACTAAGGCATAGTCGGGGACGTGTTTCGTAACAACTGCTCCAGCACCGATGAAGGCATAGCGTCCGATGTCGTGACCGCAAACGATGGTTGCATTGGCACCGATACTTGCGCCTTTTTTGACAATCGTTTTCAAATAACTGTCGCGGCGATTCACAGCGCTACGTGGATTCATCACGTTGGTAAAAACCATTGATGGACCCAAAAACACATCGTCCTCACAGATAACGCCCGTGTAGATGGAAACGTTGTTTTGTACTTTGACATTGTTCCCTAGAATGACTTCCGGAGAGATGACTACGTTTTGCCCAATGTTACACGACAAACCGATGTTACAGTTGGGCATGATATGCGAAAAATGCCAGATCTTGGTTCCTTCACCAATCTGACATCCTTCATCAATCACTGCTGTTTCATGTGCGAAATACTTCATTTACTTCGTAATGTATTTGTCAAAATTATAATGATCTGTTTCCAATAATTCTTCTTTGCTCAAACTTTGGAAATAGGCATAGGTTCGTTTTAATCCTTCGCTACGATCAATTTTAGGTTCCCAATTTAAAATTTCGCGCGCTTTCGTGATGTCGGGTTGACGCTGTTTCGGGTCATCCACAGGTAGATCTTTGTAAATGACTTTTTGCGTTGTTCCCGTTAAAGCGATGATTTCCTCTGCAAATTGT
This sequence comes from Crocinitomicaceae bacterium, assembly GCA_024643725.1. GTDB lineage: Bacteria > Bacteroidota > Bacteroidia > Flavobacteriales_D > Crocinitomicaceae > UBA952. The sequence goes on from JAHEMJ010000012.1 coordinate 3,677, forward strand.
GAAATCGTGATTTCCGATGGATTTCCCACGTTTACTGGATACGGATAATCGCTCATCAATAAGCGAACGATTCCTTCGACAAGGTCATCGACGTAACAAAAGGAACGTGTTTGAGATCCGTCACCGAAAATGGTCAAATCCTCTCCGCGGAGCGCTTGTCCGATAAATGCAGGTAGCACACGACCGTCATTCAAGCGCATGCGTGGACCATACGTATTGAAAATACGAACGATGCGTGTCTCGACACCATGAAAATTATGGTAAGCCATCGTGATCGCTTCTTGAAAACGCTTCGCTTCGTCGTAGACGCCACGTGGACCAACTGGATTCACATTTCCCCAATAGTCTTCGGTTTGTGGGTGAACGGTTGGATCACCATAAACTTCAGAAGTGGAGGCGATGATTAAGCGTGCTCCCTTTGCTTTTGCTAGTCCAAGGCAATTGTGAATGCCCAAGGATCCGACTTTCAACGTTTGAATCGGAATCTTTAAGTAATCAATTGGACTCGCTGGAGAAGCAAAATGCAAGATGTAGTCCAATTCTCCTGGAATGTGAATGAATTTCGAAACATCGTGGTTGTAAAATTCGAATTGCTCCAAAGGAAACAAGTGTTCGATGTTTTTTAATCGTCCGGTGATGAGGTTGTCCATCGCAATGACATGGTAGCCATCTTTGATGAAACGATCACACAAATGCGATCCTAAAAATCCGGCTGCTCCGGTAATGAGTACACGTTTCATTTCTCAACGAGGTTACGACCAATGCTCGAATAGTAAAATCCTTTTTCGTTCATTTCGTCTGTTTCATATAAATTCCTTCCATCAAAGATGACAGCATCTGTTAAACGCTCCTTCATCGCGCTGAAGTTTGGATTGCGGAAAATGCTCCACTCGGTGCAAATCAATAAAGCGTCGGCATGATCAAGTACACTGTATTCATCCGAAGCGAAGGTGATTTTATCGCCAAGCAAGCGTTGCACATTCGGCATGGCTTCTGGATCGTACGCGCTCACTGTCGCGCCAGCTTTTAGTAATTCCTCAATCATGTACAAGGCGGGTGCCTCGCGAATGTCATCCGTATCTGGCTTAAAGGCTAAACCCCAAAGTGCGATGTGTTTTCCGGTGAGGTCTCCACGGAAGAAATTCTTTATTTTGGGAAATAATTTCGTTTTTTGGTCTTGGTTGACTTCCATCACTGCGGAAAGAATCTTGAAATCGTAGTTGTTTTCAGTTCCTGATTTTGCGAGTGCTTGGACATCTTTCGGAAAGCAGGAACCACCGTAACCGATTCCTGGAAACAAGAATCGCTTTCCGATGCGGCTATCGGATCCAATGCCGATGCGCACCTTGTCGACATCTGCCCCCACCAATTCACAGAAATTCGCGATTTCATTCATGAAGGTGATTTTCGTTGCCAAGAACGCATTCGCTGCGTATTTTGTCAGCTCGGCGGATTTCTCATCCATGAAATATATGGGATTCCCCTGACGGACAAATGGTTTGTACAGATTATCCATGATTTTTCTGGCACGCTCATCGGAGGTACCAATCACCACACGGTCTGGTTTTAGGAAATCGCTTACGGCGTAACCTTCGCGTAAAAACTCTGGATTGGAAACGACTGCGAATTCAACTGTCGCATGTGCGGAAATGGCTGCCGTTACTTTTTCTGCTGTCCCGACTGGAACGGTGCTTTTGTCGACAATCACTTTGTAATCGGTCATGATTTTCCCTAATTCCTTCGCCACACCGAGAATGTACGACAAATCCGCAGACCCATCTTCTCCTGGAGGTGTTGGCAGCGCAAGGAAAATGATTTCGGCATCCTTTATTCCCGCGGCTAAATCTGTGGTAAAGGTGAGTCGTCCAGCTTTGATGTTGCGATCAAACAACACGTCCAATTCTGGTTCGTAAATGGGGATTTCACCGTTTTGCATTTTTGCTACTTTGTTCGCGTCAATATCAATGCAAATGACATTGTTCCCCGTTTCTGCGAAACAGGTTCCGGTTACTAATCCAACGTACCCTGTTCCTACTACTGCAATGTTTTTCATTTGAATAGTTTTTCGTTTTATCGTGCGCTTGCGCGTTGTTTTTTTTGATAGTGCCTCGTGCATTTAGTGCCTAGTGCTATTCTATTAATTATTCTTTTATTCTATGTTTTCATTCATTCCAAAAATCCCCCACTAGTCACTAATCACTAGTCACTAATCACTAATCACTAGTCACTGAGCACTAATCACTTATTACTAGACAACAAATACTTCCTAAGACCAGTAATCATTTTTCCAATCTCCAACAATTTTTCATGTATGGCGGTGTAATCTGTATCTTTAATCAATCCTGTGTCTCGCGCAAAGCGGAGTTGTGACCTTAATTCTTCTGTTGACCCCATTGCGATCAGTAAAAATCGTGCGAAATCTTTTTTAGACTTGCGTCCGAATCCTTCAGCGATGTTCGATGAAATGGATAGGGATGATCTTATCATTTGATCTTTAATGGCCCATTTTTTATCAAAAGATGACTCGTTTGTCAATCTATCTACTTCTAGTGCGACTTCATATGCACGCTGCCATGCGTTTAGGTCTTCGTATCTTTTTATCAGTGCCATTTTTTCGAATTCCTTGTCAAAACGAATTGCGGCATGTATTATTGTGTGCTAGGTTAACTTAGTGACTAGTGAATAGTGCCTTTAGTACCTAGTGCTATTCTAATAATTATTCTTTTATTCTATGTTTTCATTCATTCCTAAAATCCCCCACTAGTCACTAAACACTAGTCACTAAGCACTAGTAACTGAGCACTAATCACTAGTCACTGAGCTCTAATCACTACGATTAACTGTTAACGAAAAACATTTTAACTGTGTTTATAATAAATTCCTGTTGTTCCTCATCCATTTCCGTATGAATCGGTAACGATATCACGCGTTCAGTTAACCAATCCGTTGTCGGTAATTCCGTTTGACTACTTCCAAATGCAGCGAACATCTGCTGTTTGTGCGCTGGAATCGGGTAATAAATCATGCTAGGAATGTCGTTGGCGGATAAATGTTCTTGCAACGCGTTGCGATTTCCCTTTTCCAACACCAAGGTGTACTGATGAAAAACATGCTTGGAATCATCCGCGCGGAATGGAATCTGAACACCGGGAATTCCCGCAAATGCTTCGTCGTAACGTGCTGCTACTTCTCGTCGCGCGTCGATGTAATTATCTAACTGACGTAATTTAATTTCTAATATCGCTGCTTGAATCGTGTCCAAGCGGGAATTGCAACCAATAACATCATGGACATACTTCTGTTCTTGTCCATGGTTGGCAATCATTTTGATTTTCTTTGCTAGCGCATCGTCGTTGGTACAAAGTGCACCACCATCCCCATAACACCCTAAGTTTTTAGAAGGAAAAAAAGAGGTGCAGCCAATGTGACCAATGCTTCCTGTTTTTACTTTTTTGCCATTGGTTAAATGGTAATCGGAACCAATTGCTTGTGCATTGTCCTCTATGACGAACAATTTGTGTTTGGTAGCGATTTCCATAATGGCATTCATGTTTGCCGCTTGACCATACAGGTGAACGGGAACAATTGCTTTCGTTCTTGGCGTGATTGCGGCTTCAATTGCAGATGGCTCCATGCAAAATGTTTTCGGGTCGACTTCAACAAACACTGGTTTCAATCCGAGTAAGGCTACCACTTCTGTTGTGGCGATGTACGTGAAACTTGGCGTAATGACTTCGTCTCCTGGTTTTAGGTCCAAGGCCATCATGGCAATTTGCAAGGCATCTGTTCCGTTGGCGCAAGGAATGACATGCTTGACACCTAAATAATGTTCTAAATCCGACTGAAAGCGTCCGACCGCTGGACCATTGATGAAGTGGGCCTGTTGCACCACATCTTGAATCGCTTCATCGATTGAGGGCTTGATCTTCTCGTATTGAGAAACAAGGTCAACCATTTGGATTTTTTTCATTCAGTGTAATTTTTTTCTAATAAAAAAGGCGATCAATTGACCGCCCTTTGCTAATTTCTGTGCGGATTAACGAACAATTGAAAATTGCACACGGCGATTTGCCGCGTCAACCTCTAAAGTGTTTCCTGCGTATTTCGTTTCTTGTTTCCCTTTGTAGGTAATTACTAAACGACTTTTGTCTGAACCTTTTTTCGTTAAGTAATCGACCACTGCGTTCACACGTGCTTCTGAGAGTTTGTTGTTCACTTCATCACCACCATCGATGTCCGCATGACCACTTACCGCAATTTTTTGTGCTGGATTCGCGGCCATATAACTCACTACTTTGTCCAAGATTGGATAATAGGATGCATTGATGTAGTAAGATCCTTTCACGAACATGACATCGTAAATCCCGTAGTCATTTAGGGTTTTTGCGTCTTTCTCTGGGGAGTGCTCTTCGGGACATCCTTTCACGGTTCCTTTTACTGTTGGACACTCATCTTTTGCGTCAACGAATCCATCTCCGTCGGTATCAATGCTGTTCAAATCTGGAGCTGCTGTTGGAACGATTGTTTTTCCAGTGACATCCACCATGTTTCCTGCTGGTGTGTTTGCTTCTTGGTCTACGGCATTGATGACACCATCTTTGTCGTCATCACCTAATTTTGCTGCCGCTTCTTTCGCTTGTTTTTCCAAGGCAGCAATTCGGTTCATGTCCGCCTGATTCATACGCGGAGAGTAAGTCCAGTCTGCGTGTGTTTTTGCTTTGCCAAAATAGTAGTTGAAACCAACGGTTGCTGTTGCGTAGTATCCTGAGAATCCGCCGCCTTTAACAGGCATTGCTTCAAAGTCAAAACCATTGTTCTGACGAATATTTCCCATAAATGAAATATCTGCATTGATGCTCAAACGCTCGTTTACTTTGTATTGAGGTGTCAGCCCGATGATTCCTTGTAACATTTCATCTACCGAACCTTCTTTTGCACTGAACAACTCTTTTGGACCAGTAGCAAGTGTTTTGTTCCACATAGCAGCATAACCTCCACCCATGTGAAGTAGCATTCCCCAACGCGTAGTGAAGTCATTCATGTGCAATAAGTCTGTTAAGTTAAATGTTGGCTGAACAGAGATGCGCAATGCGTTGGTAGCGGGATGACCATCCGTAAAATTGAAGTGATCGAAACCTGCATCAAATTTTAACCCGACACGGTTGTTGAACATGTAACGAGAGTTCAACTCGTAATGTGTGAACTGATACACATGTGTTGTGTGGTTCGTATTGTGCATCCCATCGTGTCCTCCGATGTTGAAGCCAATTGAACATTTGTTGTAGTCTTGGGTCATCCCTAGGACAGACACCAAGCTAAAAAGAATTCCAAATACGTATTTCATAAGCTGTTTTTTTAACAAAGATAAGGTTTTACGCTTACATCCGTGTTATGTCAAGTTTAAGACACAAAGCATGTGCCGATTCCATTTATTTTTTCCCTTTTTCCGAGCATTGGAAGTGATACTGCATTCCAATTGTTGCACTGGTGTACATACCAGAAAAAATCCCGTCTCGCGGAGCGGAAGAAAAGTCAAATCCATTGTCCTGCATGAAATTCCCATTGAAGTTTACTGAAGCCTGCACGGAAAACTGTTTGTTTAGTGCGTAGCTTGGATTCAGTCCAATTACCAGTTGTGGCATTTCATCTATCGACCCCTTCTGTGTTTGGAAGAGTAAGCTTGTTCCGTTTGTCATTTCCCTGTTCCACATCGCTGCATAAGCGAATCCTGCGTGCGCGTGTAGAGACCACGGACAATCCGCTTTGGACCAATCAAGCATCTCACTTACGTTAAAGCTTGCCTGGAGGGAAAATTGCAACTGACTTGTTTTTGGCGCGCCGTCCACAAACGTAAACTGATCGAATGCACTGCCTAAACGGAAACCAAAACGCTCGTTGCACATGTGTTGGTAACTTCCATCGACATGGTTGATCGGTGTTGCGCTGATTTTATGTGTGCTATTGGAAGCAAAGTACTGTCCGCCAATGCTTAATCCAATGGTGTTCACTTTCGCTACTTGCGCATTTGCAAGTAATGAAAATAGGGTAAAATAGGCGAAAATACGTGTTTTCATTTGTTAATTTTTGAACAAATATAGCCGTTTTTTATGAATTGAGAAAAAAAGTTAAACGCTTCTTTTTTTTCATGTGAACAGGGTGTTAAATGAGCGTGATTAAGCCACTTTTATGCTTCGTTTTTTTTTTTTTTGTTTTGCGAAAAAAACCCTGTTAAAACAAGGATTACAGCGGAATTTACACGGCGCTAACTTGGCTAAAAGACCTGTCTGTCCATGTTGACTTTAAAAAAGTGAAAATAAATAGGGTAAAATAGGCGAAAACAACTATATTTGCATAGTAAATTACTTATGATTTCACTAACTACTTTAGACACGACGTCTGTATTTGTACGAAAAAAACCACTTGAATCGAAGTGGTACGTTTTGTATACCAAGCATTTAGCTGAAAAAAAAGTATGGGAACGACTCCAATTACAGGGAGTAGAGTGCTACCTTCCAATGTTTACGACGGTCCGACAATGGAGTGACCGAAAAAAGAAAATCGAGAAGCCTTTGATTCATTCGGTTGTGTTTATTAAGACAACGGAAGCTACTTTGAATTCGCTTTACGCTGTTCAAGGGGTTCGGGGTGTGTTAAAATATTTAGGTCGACCAGCTGTAGTGCAGGATCAGGAAATTTTGAATTTGCGCATTTTATTGCAGGAAGTTCATGTGAATGATTTGGAACAAGTGCAGGTACAAGCGGGAGACATGGTGCAGGTTATTCATGGTCCTTTCAAAGGGATGGTGGCCTGTGCTGTACAAGTACAAAATTCCATGCGTTTGGTCATTGAGATTAAAAACATGGGGATTGGATTTTCGGTGAACGTGCCGAAGTCCTACGTGAAGCCAATGTAATTCGGGGATACCCCTGAATTTACTTGAATTCATGTCGCAAAACTGGGATTAATCCCGAAAAGTTGGGTAGTCAAATGGGACTAGCCGCGGCGAAGCCATGCAAGGACAGCACCGGATTCGTATGGAATTACACAGCTCTTTTGTCCAAGTCGCACAACAGAATTTAATAAATGAAAACAGCCCTCATCACAGGAATTAACGGACAAGATGGTTCGTACCTCGCTGAATTTCTTCTTGAAAAAGGATACAAAGTACACGGAATCATTCGACGGGCGTCTTATTTTAATACCGGAAGAATTGAACATTTGTATTTCGATGAATGGATTAAGGATATTCACGAGAAGCGTTCGCTGGAATTGCACTATGGGGACATGACGGATTCTTCTTCTTTGATTCGCATTATTCAACAAGTGAAACCAGATGAAATCTATAACCTTGCAGCGCAAAGTCATGTGAAGGTATCATTTGAGGTGCCGGAATACACTGCTGACTCCGATGCCATTGGAACCTTGCGTGTCCTGGAGGCGGTTCGCATTTTAGGAATGGAAAAAACATGCCGCATTTACCAAGCTTCTACTTCTGAGTTGTATGGTAAAGTGCAGGAAGTCCCTCAGTCGGAGACGACACCGTTCTATCCGCGCTCTCCTTATGGCGTAGCGAAGCAATATGGCTTTTGGATTACGAAAAATTACCGTGAGTCCTACGGAATGTTTGCGGTAAACGGCATCTTGTTTAACCATGAAAGTGAGCGACGCGGGGAGACGTTCGTTACCCGTAAAATCACCTTGGCGGCGAGTCGCATCAAACACGGACTTCAGCGCAAACTCTATATGGGTAACTTGGACGCACAGCGCGACTGGGGCTATGCGAAAGATTATGTGCAATGCATGTGGTTGATGTTACAACACGACACACCGGAGGATTTCGTCATTGCGACCGGAAAAATGTACACCGTTCGTTACTTCATTGAACGGGCTTTTGCAGAAGCTGAAATTTCCATCCGTTGGGAGGGAAGCGGTCTAGAAGAAAAAGGAATCCATGCTGAGACCGGAGAAGTGCTCGTTGAAGTGGATCCAAACTACTTTCGTCCAGCAGAGGTTGAACAATTACTCGGAAATCCAGCAAAAGCACAAACACTCCTTGGTTGGAATCCTTCACAAACTTCCGTTGAAGAATTAGTACGCATTATGATGCACCACGACTTACAATATGTCCTTGACAAAAGACACTAAAATCTATATTGCCGGACACCGCGGCATGGTGGGCTCAGCTGTTTGGCGTGCCTTATCTGCTGCTGGATTCACGCAACTGATTGGAAAATCCTCTAAAGAGCTGGACCTAAGAAACCAAGCTGCTGTGACTGATTTTTTTACAAGCGAAGGTCCTGAGGTGGTGATCAACGCCGCAGCAAAAGTTGGCGGTATTTTGGCGAACAATACTTTTCCGTATGCGTTCTTGATGGAGAATTTGCAAATCCAGAACAACCTGATCTCTGCCGCACATCAAAGCGGGGTCACTAAATTCATTTTCTTGGGTAGCTCTTGTATTTACCCAAAACTTGCTCCGCAACCGCTGAAAGAAGAATACTTACTTACGGCTCCGCTGGAAGCCACCAACGAGTGGTATGCGATTGCCAAAATTGCGGGCGTGAAAGCATGTGAGGCCATTCGCAAAGAGTTCGGTAAGGACTTCGTGTCGTTAATGCCGACCAATTTGTATGGACCCAACGACAACTTTGATTTACTCAGCTCACATGTACTACCAGCAATGATTCGCAAGTTTCATGAAGCGAAAAACAATGCGCACGCCACCGTAGCACTTTGGGGCAGTGGGACACCCATGCGTGAGTTCTTGCACGTAGACGACCTTGCTCAAGCGGTGCTGTTTGCACTCCAAAACACCTTGCCTGAACACCTCTACAATTTGGGGTCTGGCAGCGACCTCACTATTAAGGAATTGGCCTTGCTCATTCAAAAAGCGGTGGGACACGAAGGAGAAATTATGTGGGACGACTCCAAACCCGATGGAACACCACGCAAGCTCATGGATGTCAGTAAAATGAATGCACTCGGATGGAAGGCACAGATTTCCCTGCAAGATGGCATACGTTCTACGATTGAATGGTTTGTTCAAGAAGAACGATAAAATGCATACACAGCACTTCCTGAATTTTTAAGAAGTGTGATCATCAACAAAAATTAACTTAAAATAGCCAGTAGCTTTAAACAAAAGCGAACCTAGCGCCGCTCAAAGACAAAAGATGAAACTGCCTTCACGGACACCTTCCATTTTAACTCGCAGAAAATCAGGACATACAAGCAACATGCCGTGTAAAGGCCATTTTTTTTTGATGAACCAAGCAACCGATGAAGCGGGATTCGCGTTATCTTTGCAGGTAGAATCAAGGCCTGAAGCATTTCATGACATTCAAAAATTTACATACCATTCGCCGCGAACTTTGGGACTATGCTCAATACCTGCTCTCCTCGAGAGCACTCAAACTGGCACATTTCTTTTTATTCGTCCTGCTGTTTTACGTCTTGATCGAATGGCAGCATGAAGACAATTTATACGCTAACATTGGACGCATGGCACGCTACAATGCCAGTAATCAAAACGATACAGCCATTGTGCAAGAAACGATGACCAGCATCAACAACATAATGCAAAGCCGCAGCAAACTGTTTAACGGTCATGAGCAATTGAGCCTCAAACAAGAGGTGTTGAACAGCGCTGATATTCACCTGATGTACGGCTCTGGCGCCTGCGGAGGCTATAGCATGGTCCTGGCAAGGACATTGCAGGTTTTAGGTTACGAGGTGCGCATTGGACAATTGAAAACAATTAAAGGCGGTTGGGGAGCGCATATTATTATTGAATACTATTCTCCATTGCTCCAAAAATGGATTATGATTGATCCGCTTTTTAAGTTCATACCACGTACTCCTTCGGGATCAATGGCGAGTATAAAGTACCTTGCCAATCACTGGCTAGATTTCGAGAACCAAATGCCCGAAGAATTTAAATCAAAATACCGCTATACCGACGTTCGCTACACCAACTGGGACAAATTTGGCGGCATCCTGAAGCCCTACCGCGCGCTAGCCAAACTCTTCAAAGGAGAAAGCTACGCCAACACCATTTGCCTACGCATGCATAGGCTCAGTACTTTTCCGCTCTTGTTTTGGAGCATTATAGCTAGTTATGCAGGACTCTACGTACTTGGTTTTTGGCGGTGGAAAAGCAGTAAAGGTGCTTCCGCCACGGCGGAATGCCAATGATTTAATTGCTACGCTAACAGTTCATTGTAGAGAGTAGCGTTGGTTTACATGATCCTTTAGTTTAGAGATCGAGTTAAATTTGAAAAATACCCTCTTACTTTTTTTCTGCTCAAAAAAAGTAAGCAAAAAAGGAGCTCTTCAGCTTGAAGAAATACTTCACCCTTCTTCGCTTTTTCACCATGTGGGTCCCGAAGCATTTCTTCTAGGCCCTGGGATTCAAGAGAAAAATGATAATTCTGGACCTAGAATCCACTTCGCTAAATGTTTAACGTTTTTAGTGGAGTATAAAAGGAACCAACAAATGGGCAACTAGAAGTAGTGCCAAAAAAAGCAAATAAGATTACTGTAGTAAGCAATAAAACACTAATTTAGCTTACTGTATTAAGCAAAATGGAAGTTCTTCACGAAAAGTTTTTACGTAAATTAGACCAAACACCTTTAAATTTCTCAAGGAGTTTGATTCATGAAATTCATTGGGAGGCTCGGTTAGTTGGAATAAAAGGTGCGCGTGGTGTGGGTAAAACGACATTGATGTTGCAATACATCAAGCAAAATTTACCCCAAGATCAATCAACCTTATATGTAAGTCTTGATAATATTTGGTTTGCGGCTAATTCCCTTATGGCCCTAACAGACAAATTCGTAAAAAGAGGAGGACGTTTTCTGTTTTTAGATGAGGTACACAAGTACCCGAATTGGTCTCAGGAACTGAAGAATATATATGATGATTATCCTGATTTAAAAGTTGTTTTTACGGGTTCTTCTTTGTTGGAAATACTCAATGCGCGCGCTGATTTAAGTAGAAGAGCGGTAATATATTCTCTACAGGGCTTGTCGTTCCGAGAATATTTGAACCTGACACAAGGCATAAATTTACCAATCATACGTTTAGCTGAGCTTTTGGATAAGCACCAAGAATTGGCACGCGAAATACGGAAAGAGGTAGCTCCTCTGGCTCATTTTAACGCCTATTTAGAAGCTGGATATTATCCTTTTTTTCAAGAAATACCGAGCTTGTATTTAGGTAGGGTGGAAGAAGTCGTCAATTTAATACTTGAAATCGAACTCCCTTTGTTAAGAAAGGTTGAAGTAGCTTATGTTTCAAAATTGAAACAACTTTTGCAAGTGATTGCGCAATCGGTTCCATTTATCCCAAATGTCACGAAGCTAAGTGAACGCATTGGCGTCAATCGAAATACCTTTATCACGTATTTATATTTTTTACAAGAAGCAAATTTGACGCAACACATTTATAAAGATGCGAAGGGAATAACCAAAATGCAAAAGCCAGATAAATTGTATCTAGAGAATACAAACTTACAATTTGCACTTGGAGGCAATCACACGAATACGGGAAATCTTCGGGAGACCTTTTTTGTCAATCAACTTAATTATGCGCATACAGTTGAGTACGCAAGGGAAGGTGATTTTCTCATTGATCATACGTATACTTTTGAGGTTGGAGGAAAAAACAAAACGAATAAACAAATTCGAACAACGGATCAGAGCTTTGTTGTGGCAGACGACCTAGAAATTGGTCTTCAAGAGAAAATCCCACTTTGGTTATTTGGCTTTCTGTATTAATCCACGTGAGCTCGGTGCGGGATAATGGGCTTCCGCCACGGCGGATTGCCAATGATTTGTTTGCTGCGCAAAAGGTTATTCGTTGAGGAAATCTTAGTGTTTTCGTTTAGCGGTAGAAATGATACGACTGAGCAATTTGCCGATTTGTTGAGACTCCGAAAGAAGAGTTTCACAATTTAAAGAATAAGCAGCTTTACAGATTTCGAGCCAATAGATCGTTTCCTCACATTCCTTAGAAGCAATTTTAAGTTTGTGAATAAAATCAGAATTGGATTCCGCGTGTTGAGCTTCACGAACATTTGCTCCAATAGAGGTTCCAGATTTCAAAAGTTGCTTGGCAATGACAAATTTTTTCTGAGTTTCTAACTCTTGACAAAAAGACACCGTCAACAGTGCAAAGTCGAATGATTTAGTCAATAAAGGGTTCTTAGAATCAGTCATAAACAGAAAACGAAAAAAACAAATAAATATTTCCTTCGCTTCATCAGTTCAGTCATTACCTATCCGAGCGCAGCGAGGAGCCAACAGCAACCCATTAGCACATTAGCACATTAGCAAATTAGCACATTAGCATCCCGAAGTATCGGGACGAAGGGTCGGGACACATTAGCACATTAGCACATTAGCAAATTAGCAAATTAGCAAATTAGCATCCCGAAGGGTCGGGACACATTAGCACATTAGCACATTAGCAAATTAGCAAATTAGCATCCCGAAGGGTCGGGACACGCATTAGCACATTGGCAAATTAGCAAATTAGCAAATTAGCACATTAGCAAATTAGCACATTAGCAAATTAGCAAATTAGCACATTGAAAACCATCAACGAACAAACGAACCACCATTCACCAGATTGGGACCTCGTCATTGAACCACAAAGTTCTTTGTTCGACCTCAACCTAAAAGACGTCTGGCGCTACCGCGACCTTCTCTGGTTGTTGGTCAAGCGGGACTTCGTCTCTTTTTACAAGCAAACCATTCTAGGGCCGCTGTGGTTTTTCATACAGCCGCTCTTCACCACCATCATTTTTACGTTTGTGTTTGGTAACCTCGCGGGGCTCAGCACTGACGGCCTCCCGCAGCCGCTCTTCTACCTTGCTGGCATTACAGCCTGGAACTACTTTGCCGACTGCCTCACCAAAACCAGTACGGTGTTCAGAGACAACGCCAATATCTTCGGAAAGGTCTACTTTCCGCGGCTCATTATGCCGCTCTCAATTGTGGTGAGCAACCTGGTGCGCTTTGGCGTACAAATGCTGCTGTTTGTAGGCATGATGCTCTACTACGTAGCTGTTGGCGCCAAATTCGAGCTCACGCTTTGGGCGCTGCTCTTCCCCTTCCTGGTGCTGCTCATGGCGCTCTTGGGCTTGGGCCTTGGGCTGGTCATTACCGCACTGACCACCAAATACCGCGATTTGGCCTTTTTGATTACGTTTGGCGTACAACTCATGATGTATGCCACCACCGTTATTTACCCATTGAGTGCCGCCCCCGCCAAATACCAATGGTTGGTAGCCCTCAACCCCATGACCGGCATCATAGAGACCTTCCGCTACGGCTTTCTGGGCTCGGGCACCCACACGCTCTACTCCTTGGGCTACTCAGTGCTCGTTACGGTCATTTCTCTGATCCTCGGCGTACTGATTTTTAACAAGACGGAGAAAACCTTTGTCGATACGGTATAATAAATCGACAAAATAAACTGTAAAACAATTCGTGAAAATTCTCGGAATTCGTAGCAAAAAACAAAACTCTGCGCAACTCCTCAAACTCCGAGCTAATAACCGGTAAGCTCCACCGAGGAAAAGCGAACAATGAAGATTAAATAACGAAAAACAAACAGATAAACAAGAATATATTATAATCATAACTGCTTAAACAAAAAGTTGTAATTATAATGATAGAAAACACATATTGTTATAAAGGTTTTTACCCTACAAAAACGATCAACTTTAAAACAGAGAATGACCCTGAAGGGGTTGAATTTCAAAGAAACAATATACAAAACACAAAACTTATCCGAGCGTAGCGAGGAGCCAACTGCGCCACATAAACCCGATAAAAACCTCACAATCGTTTCGAATATTTCGAATAATTTGTAGATTTGTACAAAATAGACAAAATGACAGCGTATCAAGATTTTATTAGACCGAGTAAAAAAGACCAAAAAACGGCCTCTGAATCTGTACATGCGTATGAAGCGATGGTCAGATCGTTAAAATCTTCGAATCCTATAGTAGATATTGAAGAAACAAAGGAGAAAATAAGAATTCCCAAATCGGCTCTTGAGTTATTGAGTACGATTTTAAAAGCCATGAGTGAGGGCCATCCAGTTTCGATCGTTCCTGTTGCAACCGAATTCACTACGCAAGCTGCAGCTGAATTTTTGGGATGTTCTCGACCACACATAGTGAAATTATTAGAAGAAGGTAAAATACCCTTCACAAAAATTGGTCGTCACCGAAGAATAAAATTTGATGATCTACGACGTTATAACACACAGACGAAAGAAGATCAACAACAGCGACTTATTCAAATGATGAAATCTGACGAAGAATCTGAATTGTATGGTGCATAGCGTTCGCTACACCCGCGTTTTGGATACAAATGTCATTTATCCGTTAGAAATACGCGATTTGTTACTTTGGTTTGCTCATTTTGAGTTATTTACCCCTAAATGGAGCGAAACGATTTTTGAAGAATGGGTAAACGTGATGAAATCTAAGGGTATTTCAGATAAGGAAATAAAAAACGAGTGGACAATGTTGATTTAGCATTTCCTAATGCAAAAGTTTCGAATTACAAAGGATTGATTGCTAATTTGCCAATTTGCCAATGTGCCAGTGTGATAATGAGTTAATGCGTGTCCCGACCCTTCGGGATGCTAATGATTTGTTCGCTTCGCTAAACGTTTTTAGTTGAGCATACTTGGAACCACATCGCTGGGTAACTGAAAATGGAATGTGCTAATTTGCCAATTTGCCAATGTGCCAGTGTGATAATGAGTTAATGCGTGTCCCGACCCTTCGGGATGCCAATGATTTGTTCGCTTCGCAAATGGCTTAATGTTTACGGCAGAAATGAAACACAAAAAATATAAGTAGTTTAGATACTGACACTAGGTACAAGTTAGAAAAACTAGGAGTAATGACCCTGAAGGGGTTGAATTTATACAAAACACAAAACTTATCCGAGCGAAGCGAGGAGCCAACAGCACCCCATTAGCACATTAGCAAATTAGCTCATTAGCACATTAACACATTAACACATTAGCATACTAGCACATTAACTCACTAGCAAATTAGCAAATTAGCACATTGGCAAATTAGCACATTAACCCATGAGCAACACAGCAATCAAAGTAGAAGACCTCTCCAAGATCTACCGCCTCGGCGAAATTGGCACCGGCACCATCTCCCGCGACATGGAGCGCTGGTTCAAGACGAAGGTCCTCAAACAAGAAGACCCCTTCCTCAAAATCGGTGAAACCAATGACCGCGCCAACAAAGGCAGCTCAGACATCGTCTATTCACTGCGCGACATCAATTTCGAAATTGAGCAAGGCGACGCCGTAGGCATCATTGGCCGCAACGGCGCAGGCAAAAGCACCTTATTGAAAATACTCTCAAGAGTTACCACCCCCACCACCGGCCGCATCAATATCAAAGGCCGCGTAGCTTCTTTATTGGAAGTAGGCACGGGCTTCCACCCGGAACTAACCGGAAGAGAAAATATCTACCTCAACGGCGCCATCCTCGGCATGCGCAAAAGAGAGATAGACCGCAAGCTCGACGAAATCATCGACTTCAGCGGCGTTGAGCGCTACATTGACACACCGGTAAAGCGCTACTCATCTGGCATGTACGTAAGGTTGGCCTTTGCCGTAGCCGCCCACTTAGAAAGCGAAATATTGATCGTAGACGAAGTGCTCGCCGTAGGCGACGCGGAATTCCAAAAGAAATGCTTGGGCAAAATGGGCGAAGTAAGTAAGGGAGAGGGCAGGACGGTGTTGTTTGTGAGTCATAATATGGCGAGTATTAATGCCTTATGTTCTCGAGGCCTTTTCCTTGAAAATGGCTTGGTTAATCAGTTTGGTTCAGCTGATGAAATAGTTAAAAAATACCTTACAGATAATCAAATAACGACAAATTATAGGGAGTTTAGTTATGCTCATGAGAAATTCGAGTTAAAATCAATTCTAGTAAAAAATCAAGGGTCCAATGATAACAATATTTATCGTGACAAAGAGATACATATTTCTTTTAGTTATGATAACTTTTCGAAAGAAGGGAAGACCTATTTTAATCTAAAATTCAAGAATGAATTAGGGGATTATTTTTTAGTCACAACAAGTTTATTCCAGGATTTTGAATTAAAGTATGGAAGCAATACTGCTAAAATGATCATTCCAAAAAGATTTTTCAATGAAGGGACGTTTTTAATAGAGTTGATGATTATAAATTACTTGGAATCAGGTGGTTACACTACCTATTTCCATGATGCAGAACTTATGCAAATTGAATTTCTTCCAGAAAAAAAAGAGGTAGGTGCTTGGATGGGTAAAGAAGTTGGACAAATTACGCATACTTTTAATTGGACAATATGATCCCCGTCACAAAATCATTCCTCCCTCCTCTATACGAATACATGGCTCAAGTCAAAAGAGCCTATGATAACGAATGGCTTACGAACCGTGGTGAGTTGGTTTTAGAATTAGAGCAAAAGTTAACGGATTATTTAGGCCTGGAGGATAGTAAAATCCTCATTACCAACAATGGCACGATCCCTTTACAAATTGCCCTTAAATTACTGGGTAATGGAGGTGAGATCATTACCACACCCTTTAGTTATATAGCTACAACTGCTACCATCGTTTGGGAAAGTTGCACACCCGTTTTTGTTGATATACATCCGGAGTACCTCACCATAGACGAAACAAAAATTGAAGCTGCGATTACGCCAAATACCACTTGTATTTTAGCAACGCATGTTTTTGGCAACCCTTGTAATATTGAGGCAATACAAGCAATTGCTGATAAGCACAACTTAAAGGTGATCTATGATGCAGCCCATTGTTTTGGAGTCAAGTATAATGGGAAAAGTATTTTCGAATATGGAGATGTAAGCACCTGCAGTTTTCATGCAACTAAATTATTTCATACCGGAGAAGGGGGAGCGTTGTTTTGTAAAGACCCTGAATTGTTTCATAAATTGTTTTACAGTCATAATTTTGGCCATAATGGCCCAAGCGACTTTCATGGAGTAGGCATCAACGGAAAAATCAGCGAACTACAAGCTGCAATGGGGTTATCTGTGTTACCTCATATGGATGAAATTTTAGAAAAACGAAAGTCAATCATTGATCTTTACAACAAGACTATTGATTTCTCTAATTTCTCTACAATGAAAGTAAGGGAGCGTACAGAATGGAATTATAGTTATTATCCTGTTATGTTTGATTCTGAAGAAACGTTGCTAAAGGTATTAGCAGATTTTAATGAAAATGATATTTTTCCGCGCAGGTATTTTTACCCATCGTTGAATACGCTTAATTATGTTCAGAGTACTGAACTACTTGTTGCTGAAAGTATATCTCTAAGAGTACTTTGCTTACCATTGTATCATTCTTTAAATCATTCTATTGCAATTAATATTACCCAATTAATAAACTAGGAAATCACATGTTAATTATTGGCGCAAAAGGTTTCGCAAAAGAAGTTTTGGAGATATGTTTTCAAAATAATGCTATTGAAAATTTGGCTTTTTATGACGATATTAATGAAGAAATCGGAAGTACCTTGTTTCAGCAATTTCCTATTCTTAATTCAATTGAACAAGCTAAAAAATATTTTGAAAAAACGGATAATAGGTTCACCATAGGAATTGGAAATCCTCATTTAAGATCGCAATTATTTGAAAAGTTCACATCTTTAGGTGGCGAAGTTTGTACTTTAATCAGCCCATTTGCAAGAATTGGGAATTATGGAAATTCAATGGGTGAGGGATGTATTATTTTGACGGCTTCAATACTTACAAATGATATTTTATTAGGAAAATGCGTTTTAATCAATTTATCTTGCACAATTGGCCATGATGTAAGAATAGGTGATTTTGTTGAAGTATGCCCTGGTGTAAATATTTCAGGGAATTGTAAAATTGGAAATTTTACATTTATTGGCACAAATTCTACAATTTTACCAGGTATTAAAATTGGTGAAAATGTAGTTATCGGTGCTGGCTCAGTTGTAACAAAGGATATTCCGGATAATTGCACAGCTGTAGGAATTCCGGCGAGGGTCATAAAACAATAAAATCCTCTTGATATTTAGGAAATGAATACCAAAATAGTTTCTGTAGTTATGATCACATATGGTCACAATCAATTTATACATCAAGCGATTGAAGGCGTATTAATGCAAAAATGTGATTTTGAAATTGAATTGATTATTGCAAACGATTGTTCTCCGGATAACACAGATAAAGTGGTTGAAGGCATTCTCCAGAGACACCCAAATGCGAACTGGATTAATTACACGAAACATAGCGAAAACAAGGGCATGATGTCCAATTTCATTTGGGCATTGCAACAAGCTCAAAGTAAATATATAGCTCTTTGCGATGGTGACGATTACTGGACTGATCCGTTAAAGTTGCAAAAGCAGGTAGATTTTTTGGAGGGGAATTCTCATGTGTCTTCAGTTTGTACGAATGCGAGTTTTTCTGATGGACATGGTCAAGAAGGCTTTTTCTTTGATGCAGATGATTTTGCAACAACAGTCTATAAATTTAGGGCTGTATATGAAAAAAATATCTTTCCAACACTTACAGGAGTTTTTAAAAATACAGATTTATTTCAGTCCCAACTCAATACTGAGCTTCCTCTATTAGATTGGGCCTTAGTGGTAGGCTCAATGAATTTGGGAAGCGTGGTTCGCTTAAACATTGTTACAGCGCATTATAGAATTCATGATGGGGGTATATTTTCTCATAAGAGTCATGATGATCGATTGATGTCATATATTGTGACAGCAAATAATATATTGTCAAAAGCCAATATTAAACATAAAACTATTTTAGCGAATGAAAATAAAATCAAAGCGCGTTATTTAATAAAAAATTGGCTTTTGCAAAAAAATATTCGTGCTCTAATAACACATTCAGTTCAATTATTGCGACCATTTTTATTTTCAAGTAGTCTAAATTATATACATAAAAAATTCAAGAATGTTAAGTTTGTCATTGATAATGGCTGTTCAATTGAAATTGGAGATAATGTTAGATTCCGTCATTTTAACTCAATTATTATAAAGAATCACGGAGAACTTACAATTGGCAATAATTGTTTTTTCAATAGCTATACCTCAATAAATTGTTTAGATTCAATCCGAATTGGAGACAATTCAATATTTGGGGAAGGGGTCAAAATTTATGACCATAATCATGAATATAACTTTGTTTCTTCCGAAAGGGATTATTCAAATTACAAAACTGGTTCTATAGAAATAGGAAGGAATTGTTGGATTGCTAGCAATGTTGTCATTTTGGCCGGAGTGAAAATTGGAGATAATGTAGTAATTGGCGCTGGTTGTTTAATTCGCAAAGATGTACCTTCAAATTCTATTCTAAAGAATAAGCAAGATATAATTACAGAATGAATCTAGTATTAATAACACCAAATATTAACGCTGCTACTGAATCATTCATTCAAGAGCATATAAGTAACCTAAATCCAATAAAAGTAATAACCGGTGGATATCTGCCATGTAATGATGCAAAAGGGCGCTATATAAATAGCTCATCTGTCAATTTTTTTTTTAAAACAATCTCTTTTTTTTTTAGGGATAGGAAAAAAGTATTCTTTTATCTTAGTATTAGCTGGTTTTTACTAAAAAATTACCCTAGAAAAAATGTGGTTATATTAATTGAGTATGGTACAGTGGCGCATTCATTTGCAAATTTATTAGAAAAATTAAAAATGGATTATTACGTTCATTTTCATGGTTACGATGCTTCTGTTTTTGATTTTGCTAATTATAATTTTTATGAACATGTTATAAAGTCTGCTAAAGGTGTTTTTGCTGTTTCTAATGAGATGAGAACTGACTTGTTGCAAATAGGTTTTTCTCCCAAACAGATATACTTAAATCCATATGGACCTAGAAAGATATTCAAAGAATGCGTGCCGGAATACAATTCAAAACTCATATTTTCAATGGGTAGATTTGTAGAAAAGAAGGCGCCATACAACATAGTATTATCATTTGCCGAAGTTTTGAAATCTGTACCAGAAGCAAAATTAATTATGGCTGGTGAAGGGCCGCTTCTTGATCTTTGTGTTCGTCTCTCTAAGTCATTGGGAATACAAGAAAGTATTTCTTTTGTTGGCAGTGTAACTTCAATGGATACCATTAGGTTCTTTAATATTTGTCACATATTTGTCCAGCATTCAGTTGTAGCCCATAATGGCGATAAAGAAGGACTTCCTCTTGCGATTTTAGAAGCTCAATTAGCTTCTATACCAGTTATAGCAACAGCTCATAGCGGCATTCCTGATTTAATTAAGGATGGGATAAATGGGTTTTTAATACAAGAAAATGATATAGCATCGTTTGCGAAAAAGATAGTTTTTCTGTTAAATAATCCCACTCTAGCAAGAGAGATGGGCGCTTGTGGAAAAGCCATTGTAGAAAAAAGTTTTACTATCGATAATCACATTTCAAAAATATCAAAAATTATCTATGGGAAGAAGTGATATCGTAAGTATTATTATTCCATCTTATAATACTGCGGATTATATAATTAAAACATTAATCTCAATTCAAGAGCAGGAGTATCTCAATTTTGAATGTTTAATTATTGATGATTATTCCACTGATGATACATATGACTTGGCTAGTCAATTTTGTCAGGGAGATTCGCGTTTTAAAATAATTCGAAGGTTGAAAGAATATGATAAAGGCGCTAATTCTTGTAGAATTACTGGGTATAAATCGATTTCAAATCAATCTGAATACATTCTGTTTTTTGACAGTGATGATATAATGAAACCAGATAATATTAAAGCAAAAATGGCTATTCTAAAAAATAACATTAAAATTAATTGTTGTTTTTCATGGGTTGGTACTTTCAACGGTGATTATGATTCAGATAATGATTATTTAAATACTGTATACTACAAGTCTTTCTTTTCAAAAGATATTTTTTGGGATTTCGCAACACAAGAAATCGTATTTTATTATATCAATGGTCTCTTTCATAGACATTATCTTGATAAATTATTTGCTGATTTTGGAATAGAATATTTTATTGATCCAGAATTACCATGTTACCAAGATTACTATCTTTTTCTAATGTTAATTGATAAAGGATTTACTTTTGAATTAATCGAAAAACCACTAGTGCTGTATAGAGATCGTGCTAATTCAATTAGTAGAAATCTACAAACATTTGATTCAGAGAAATTTGATATTGGGTTAAATACTTTATTGAAAATAAGAAATAGGCTTTCAACATTAGGAAGGGCGAATAGAGTCTTTGATTTATTTATTACAAGACGAATAATTTCAGCCTCACGATTCTGTTTTCTAAATTATGAATTTAAGAATGCTATGTTTTTTTATATTAAAGGATGCAATTTTAATTTTAATTCTTCACGGGGTAACAGTCTATTATTTGCTCCACTATATTTCATTTACATTTGTACAGGCAGACTCAATTTAATTTGTTTTGGTTAAAAAAATATTAATATCATCCACTAATCATGATTGGGGAGGTTCGGAGGTTCTCTGGTTTCAACTATTCAATAAACTTGCGTCATCAAATTTTGATGTTACTATTGTAGCTCACAAGAATATATATGAAAAGTTAAAGTATCACCCCCAAGCAAATGTGAAATATATAAAAATTCCTATTTCAAAATTCAGAATTATAGAAAAAATCAAACATAGTCTAAGATTAAATACATTGCTTAACTTGGTCGAATTAAAAAAATACGATTTTGTTCTAATAAGTCAAGGTGGAACATATGAAATAGTCAATGACACAAAATTTTGCGAGGAGCTAATAGATAAAAAAATAAATTTCTCAATAATTTCTCAATTTCATGAGGATAATGGAGCGTTGCCAGATTCCAATAGGATTGCATCTGTCAGATTATTTCAATCGGCGCAATTCGTATATTATACATCAATGCGTAATTGTAAAACTTCTCAATCATTAATTGGAAATTCAAATTTTACTGCAAAAGTAATTGGCAATCCCTTAAAATTATCAATTCGTTTAGAACCAAAGGTTTTCTCTAATAATATTATAAAATTTGTATGTGTTGGAAGGTTAGATGTAGATATAAAAGCTCAAAATATTTTAATTAGTGCCTTAGCAAATATTAATAAAATATTTTCTAAGTGGGAATTGCAAATAATTGGTAATGGCCGGCACTTTTCCTACTTAACGGACTTGATATTGTCTCTTGATCTTCAAGAAAAAATTCACTTAAAAGGGTACACAGAGAATATTATGGAAGAATTGGATAATTCAGATGTGTTTATTTTACCGTCTGTTAGTGAAGGACAATCTTTGGCACTTCTTGAAGCAGCCTCTAGAGGTTTAATTATTCTTGCAACGGATGTTGGCGGTGCTGATGAAATTATTAACAATGAAGAAAATGGCTTTATTATACCAGCCTCAAACATTGATCGCATACAAGATACAATAGAATTAGTTATTTGTCGTCGTAAAAATTGGGACAGATATTCTAAAAACATAATTGAATCGATACGAAAATTTACTTATACTCACAATTCAGTAGAAATTATACTAGAAGATATAGAAGCTAGTATAGCAGGAATGTCATATTTAAGTAATTAAAAAATGTGGTTACTAAAAAAGGTACAAATAAATGATTGAAAATAATCCAATAATTAGTATTCTAATGACTGCTTTTAATCGGCAGGAATTTATCTCTGAGGCAATAGAAAGCGTCTTGTCTTCAACCTTTAATGACTTTGAGCTCATCATTGTAGATGACTGTTCAAAGGACCGTACCTTTGAAATTGCAAAATCATATGAAGCAAAAGACAACCGTGTTAAGGTTTATGTAAATGAACAAAACCTCGGTGATTATCCAAACCGAAATAAAGCGGCAAGCTATGCGAAGGGCAAATACATCAAATATGTTGATGCGGATGATATGGTTTATCCGTATGGTTTAGAATATATTGTAAAATATATGGAGAGTTATCCTCAAGCAGATTGGGGATTAACTGATATTAACCAAGATGATAATGCTATTTTTCCATATCTTTTAAATGACATTGAGATTTATAAATCTCACTATTTTACTGTAGGAAATATTTTCTCAAAAGCGCCTAGTTCTTTAGTGATAAAAAAATCTTTTTTTAATGAAACCAAAGGATTTATTAATTTGAAAATGATAGGAGACACAGAGTATTTTTATCGACTTGCACTTAATTCTACTTTACTTATTATGCCATATGGGTTCATGTGGTGTAGGGGACAAACATTGGGTTCTCAAACACAAACTCACAAGAATAACATAGCAATTTGTTCGTTGTATGATGAGGTTGAATACTACTATATCAATAAAATCAATGTTAATTCATCAGCAAAACAAAGGAATAATATTCGTCGTTTAAAGAATTATGTGAAAATAATTCTAGGAGGGCCAAGCACAATTAAAAGTTACTTCAGTTTAAAAAAGGAATTGACGTATCAAATAAAGTCTAAACTCAATTAACGAATTGATGATTGATAGAATTTTAAGAATTTTTTTACAACCCATTCCTTACTTCCATTTTATTCGCAATACTCAAAACACCGATTGTCCATTAACGTTTCAAACTTGGTTTTGGCAAAAAGTAGTTGGGTTTAATAAGGGCGTTTACTGGCCAATGCATCATGCAAGTGTTGCGAGTTATGCAAACAGAGTTCAGATTGGTATAGAAACTAATCCAGGATTAAATCCGGGTTGTTACATTCATGGAGTAAATAGAATATACATTGGAGATTACACACAATTTGGACCAAATGTAGGACTAATGAGTGGCAATCATGATCTTTACGACTTCCGATTACAAAGCAACGCAAAACCAATAATAATTGGAAAACATTGTTGGATTGGTATGGGTGTGGTGATTTTACCCGAAGTTGAGCTTGGTGATTTTACCATAGTTGGTGCTGGTGCAATTGTCACTAAATCTTTTCCTGCCGGTAGATGTGTTATTGCTGGCAATCCAGCCAAAAAAATCAAAGACTTAGATCCTGATAAATGTGTCTACTTTACAACAGAAAACCCTTACATCGGATATATGCCTGCATCTGAATACGACACATTTAAACAAAATAAATTAGATTTATAGATGTGCGGAATTAGTGGATTAATTACAATTTCTAATTTTGATAACGGGTCTTCTATTGTTCAAAATATGAATAATAGAATTATTCATCGAGGACCAGATGCAGAAGGAATTTTTGAAAGTGGAAATGTTCATCTTGGTCACAGAAGGTTATCAATATTAGATTTATCAGCAGCAGCTAATCAACCTTTTCACAAGCATGGCTTTACAATTGTTTATAACGGAGAAATTTATAATTATCTTGAGCTAAAAGAAGATTTAAAAAAAGAGGGCTATGATTTTCTGACTGATTCTGATACTGAAGTCATCTTAAGTGCATATCATTTTTTCGGGAAAGACTGTGTAGAGAAGTTCAATGGGATGTGGTCTTTTTTACTTTTAGATACACAAAATGAAACACTTCTTGTGTCTAGAGACCAATTTGGCATCAAGCCTTTGTATTATTTTCAAACCGCGGATTTACTTTCTTTTGGGTCCGAAATAAAGCAATTTTTGGAAGTTCCTGGCTTTAAGCCGCAACTCAATAAAAAGATCGCTGCTACTTTTTTAGTCGAGGGCTCATTGAATCAAAGTCAAGAAACTTTTTTTGATTCTGTATTTGAGTTACAGCCCGGAACAAATTTAACTATAGACACAAAAACCAGAGTAATTAATAGTCATGTTTGGTATAGCTTCATTAAAGAAACTCATAAAAAAAATGCCCTAAGTTATGAGCAGGCAGTTCTTCGTTTTGATGAATTATTCGAAGATGCTGTAAAAATTAGAATGCGCTCAGATGTGCGCGTAGGTAGTTGCTTGTCCGGAGGAATAGATAGTTCAGCAATTGTATGTAAGGCAAAAGAGTTGGGGGCTAATCTTGAAACGGTTACTTCTTGTTACTCAGATGCGAAATTCGATGAGCAGCAGTTTAGTGATTTGGTTTCAAATACCACGGGTTTCAAATCAAATAAAATATATGGTGATAAAATAGAATTAGATCGTTTTGAAATCATAAAGAAAATGATTTATCACCAAGATCAACCAATTGCAACTGGATCTCATTTCTCTGAATACAATGTTTTTTCTGAAGCGCGAAAACACGGTTTTATAGTCATGTTAGATGGACAGGGCTCAGATGAGTATTTAGGGGGTTATCCTGAATTTCAGTCTATACTTTTTCAGTTATTCTTGAAAAAATTCCAATTCAAAAAGTTATTTCATTTGGTGAATAAAGAAAGTTTACTTTACCGTAGAACGCATAAAGAAATTATTTTTCGTGAGTTAAAATCAATGTTTTATTTCCCAATACTGAAGCAGATAAAAAAAGTATTAGGTAAAGAAAATAAAGAGTATGCAAATAATTTGCTTAACAACTACAAGCCTACTTTTTACAAGCCAAAGTCATTTACAGAGTTATCCATATTAGAATTAGTCAAAACGAGTTTGCCGTATCAGTTACATTCCGAGG
Source organism: Crocinitomicaceae bacterium (assembly GCA_024643725.1). GTDB lineage: Bacteria > Bacteroidota > Bacteroidia > Flavobacteriales_D > Crocinitomicaceae > UBA952. Next base: position 29,277 of record JAHEMJ010000012.1, read on the forward strand.
ATAGAAATTCTATGTTATTTTCAATAGAATCTAGGTTGCCTTTTCTTGATTACAGATTGGTTGAGTTTTGCCTTACTCTGCCTGATTCTTATTTATATAGAGAAGCGTACACAAAAAAAATACTTCGTGACGCAGTCAAGTCACTACCCACACCCATCAAAGAAAGAAAAGATAAAATGGGTTTCGTATCTCCTGACGAACAATGGGTTAAAGAGAATAAAAAAATATTTGTTGAGGTTCTAACAAAGGCTAAAGAAAAGTATGGGTTTGTTTCCGATTTATTTTTAGAACAATTCCAATTATTTTTAGACGGTAAAAGGACATATGAGCCTAAATATTTTAGAGCATTAAGTTTGGTTTACTTCTGTGAAGAGTTTAATATCCAATGACCACCATCATCAACTACAACCTCGGTAATCCGGTTTCAATCCAAAACATGATTCGTCATATTGGTGGGGGGGAAGTGCGTATTTCCAGTAATCTAGCTGATATCGCTTCAGCTGATCGCTTAATTTTGCCTGGTGTTGGGAATTTTGAGCACGGCATGAAACAACTACATGCGCTAGGTTTGGTGGACTCCCTCACAGAGCAGGTGTTGGTAAAAAAGAAACCCATACTCGGCATTTGTTTGGGCATGCAATTGTTAACCAAACACAGCGAAGAGGGCAATGCCGACGGCCTGGGTTTTGTTGATGCAACAACCAAGAAATTTGAGTTTCAAGACCCCAGCTTGAAAATACCACACATGGGTTGGAACACAGTTAGCTATCAAAAGCAATCGACTTTAACGGCCGAATTAACCGAGCAAATGCGCTACTACTTTGTGCATTCCTACTACGTAGATTGCGCAGAGCCTTCAGATATACTTTGCACTACTGAATACGGCCTTTCATTTGTGTCGGGCTTTCAGCACGGGCATATTTTTGGTTTGCAGTTCCATCCTGAGAAAAGCCACAAGTTTGGTATGGAATTACTCGCTAATTTTTGTAAATTTTAATGGCCTTACAACCGAGAATCATACCTGTATTATTGCTTCATAAAGGGGGCTTATACAAAACAAAGCAATTCAAAAATCCGTCATATGTCGGCGATCCTATCAATGCGGTTCGGATTTTCAATGAAAAACAAGTCGATGAATTACTCATTCTAGACATCGATTGTTCAAAAGAGAACAAAGCACCCAATTACGCCCTAATTGAAGAAATTGTGAGTGAAGCATTTATGCCTGTCGGCTATGGTGGCGGAATTTCATCGCTCGAAATGGCTCAGGAAGTGTTTCGGTTGGGCGTTGAAAAGATAATACTCAATACGGCCCTGCAACACAACATCCGTTTAGTAGGTCAAATTGCCGAAATCTACGGCTCACAAGCGGTGGTTGCTAGCATAGATTACAAAACCGGCCTTTTTGGTGGCCCGAAAGCATATTTCACAAGCGCACAAAATAAATCTAAGCTAAACCCCTTAGAGTTAGCCAAAGCGGCAGTTGAGGCAGGCGCGGGTGAGGTAATACTGCAATGCGTAGACAGAGAAGGCACCTACAAAGGTTACGACCTAGATTTACTAAAAGATTTTACCTCAGCCTTAAACGTACCCGTTGTGGTGTCTGGCGGCGCAAGCACAAACAAAGATTTTAACCAAGCGCAAGCTGCCGGTGCCTCGGGCATGGCGGCAGGCAGCATGTTTATTTATCAGCGGCCACACAACGCGGTGCTGATTTCTTACCCTTCAAACTATTTTTACATATGATGGTACTCGATAAAAACGACCCAAATTACCAACAATGTAGTTTGTCTGTAATGGACAACATTGCAGACCCAGATATTACCTTTGATGAAAAAGGTATTTGTAATTATTACTATGAGTATCTAGCGGCAGCAAAGCAGCAGGTATTTGAAGCCGAGGAAGGGCAAAGAAAATACGATTCCTTAATTGCCAAAATAAAGGCAGATGGCCAAGGTAAAAAGTACGATTGTATTTTAGGTGTAAGCGGCGGGGTAGACTCTACCTACTTGGCTTACTTAGCTAAAGAGGCAGGGCTTAGAGTTCTCTGCGTTCATTTTGACAATGGCTGGAATTCAGAGCTTGCCGTCAAAAACATTCAGAATATTGTAGAAAAATGCGGCTTTGACCTATACACCTATGTAATTGATTGGGAAGAATTCAAAGACATACAGTTAGCCTATTTCAAGGCAAATGTCATTGATATTGAAGCGGTAACGGATATTGCTATTTTTTCGGCACTCGACAATATTTGCAAAACACAGCAGATCAAACATATTATTGATGGCAGAAATGTGGTAACTGAGCATACCTTACCACCTTCATGGATATGCAAAAACCACAGCAATTTGCGAGACATTCACAGACAGTTTGGAACAACGAAACTGAAGTCTTATCCATTAATTAGCCCCATAAGACGACGAATTTTGGCCAAAACAAAGCCATTTACATCATGGCCCTTGCTCAATTACGTGCCTTACAATAAGGCAGAGGTTAAAACAAAAATTATTAATGAACTCAGTTGGAGAGACTACGGGGGCAAGCACTATGAATCTGTATTTACACGCTTTTACCAAGGTTACATTTTGCCAAATAAATTCAAAGTAGACAAGCGCAAGGCTCATTTGTCTAATTTGATTTTCTCTGGTCAGCTGAATAAGGAAGCCGCTTTAAAAGAGTTGGCTTTGCCAATTTATCCGGAAGAACTTTTTGTAAACGACCTCACTTTTGTTCTCAAGAAATTAAATTTCTCAGAATCAGAATTTAAACAATACATGAGTACGCCTGCGCGTCCGCATACTGCTTATTCAATAAGCATTAGTCTTTTTGACGAATACCCTGTTTTGAAACCTTTAAGAAAATTATTTAACAAATGATAAAATTTGCCATTATTGGGTGTGGAAGAATTGCCCAACGACATGCCGAGCATATTCAAAAAAACGGTCAGTTGGTGGCTTGTTGCGATATCGATTTTGCCAAGGCCGAACAAATGGCTGAAGCCTACCAGGCGCAGGCATTTTCAGATGTACAACAAATGCTGCAGCATACAGATGCAGATGTCGTTTCTATTTGTTCGCCAAATGGCCTGCATGCAGAACATAGCATTACAGCATTAAAAAGTGGTTTTCATGTCTTGTGCGAGAAGCCAATGGCAATCAGTGTTCAGGACTGTGGGGCTATGATTCAAGCTGCCGAAAAAGCAAACAAGCGCTTGTTTGCCATCAAGCAAAACAGATTCAACCCGCCAGTGGTAGCGGTTAAGGAAGCCATTGAAGCCAACAAATTAGGAAAAATCCATTCTGTACAATTGAGTTGTTTTTGGAACCGCAATGCCGATTATTACCATAATTCTTGGAAAGGAACCAAAAATTTAGATGGCGGTACGCTTTACACACAGTTTAGCCATTTCATCGATTTGTTGTATTGGCTCATTGGTGATATCAAAGAAACCAAGGCGTTTGCTGGTAATTTTGCGCACCAAGACCTCATTGAATTTGAAGACACAGGTGTGGTAATCCTCAAATTTCATAATGGGGCAATAGGTACTATTAATTATACAGTTAATGCATACGCCAAAAACATGGAAGGTTCATTAACCATTTTTGGTGAAAAAGGTACGGTAAAAATCGGAGGGCAATATATCAATGAGCTAGAATACCAATCTATTCAAGATTTTCAGATAGAAAACCTCCCGAAAGGAAACACCGCCAATAATTATGGCAACTACCAAGGATCTATGAGTAACCACGATAAGGTGTATGAAAACTTAGTTGACGTGCTTACCAACAACGCAACAATCTCAACAAACGCATTTGAAGCTCTCAAAACGGTTGAAATCATTGATAAAATATACACAAGTATTCAATGAGTATAGCACCAAAAATACATCAAAGTCAGATAAAAGACGATGTGCTTATGGGTGCTAACGTAACCATTGTAGAGCCCGTTAATTTATACGGCTGTCGCTTAGATGCTGGCGTATTTGTAGGCCCATTTGTAGAAATACAAAAAGACGTTTGTATAGGCGCCCGCACCAAAATACAAAGCCATAGCTTTATTTGTGAATTGGTCACCATCGGTGAAGATTGCTTTATAGGGCATGGTGTTATGTTTATCAATGATTTATTCGAAGGTGGAGGCCCTGCCGGTGGAGATAAAACCAAGTGGAAAAAAACGGATATTGGCAATCGGGTAGCAATTGGTAGCAATGCAACTATTTTACCCGTAAGTATTTGCAACAATGTAGTGATTGGGGCAGGGGCAGTAGTAACCAAAAATATTACTGAGCCCGGAGTTTATGCAGGGAATCCTGCGAAAAAAATGAAGCATAAAATATGAATATCCCATTTGTAAATTTAAAAGCGCAGTACCATTCTTTGAAACAAGAAATGGATGCAGCCATTGCCAATGTGCTAGAAGAAACTTCTTTTATTGGAGGAAAGCACGTAAAAGCGTTCGAGCAAAATTTTGCTAGTTTGTTGGGTGTAGAGCACGTGGTGTCTTGCGCCAACGGTACCGATTCTTTATATATCATCATGAAAGCAATGGGTATTGGCGCAGCTGATGAAGTGATTACCGTAGCCAATAGTTGGATATCTAGTTCAGAAACAATTGGGCAAACAGGTGCCACACCCGTTTTTGTAGACATAGAAGCAGCTACGCTGACTATGGACACTAGCCTACTTGAAAAAAGCATTACATCCAAAACCAAAGCGGTGATAGCCGTTCATTTGCATGGTCAAATGGCTGCTATTGAAGAAATCAAGCGCATTTGCGATGCGCATGGGCTGTATTTAATAGAAGACTGCGCGCAGTCTCATCTTTCTGCAGCAAATGGGCAATATGCAGGCACTTTTGGCCATGCGGCTTCTTTTAGTTTTTACCCGGGTAAAAATTTGGGCGCATATGGCGATGCCGGATGCATTGCGACCAATGATGCAAACCTAGCCCAACAATGCCGCATGTTTGCAAACCATGGTGCGCTCAAAAAGCATGAGCACCAAATTGAGGGCATCAATTCAAGACTTGACGGCCTTCAGGCAGCAATTTTGAATGTCAAAATTCCCCATTTAAAGGCATGGACAAAAGCACGCCAATTAAATGCCAGCCACTATCGTGAAGTGTTGGAGCCTATTTCTCAAATTCAATGTACCAAACACAGAGAAGGCACTACGCACAGCTACCATTTATTTATTATTTTGGCACAAGAGCGAGATGCACTCAAAGAATATTTGGCACAAAAAGGCATTGAAACCGCCATTCATTACCCAACGCCGCTGCCACTGCTCCCGGCTTACGCACACAGAAATTTTAAGGAAACTGATTTCCCAGAGGCAAGCCTAGCAAGCAAACAAATGCTCTCTTTACCGATGTTTGCAGAATTGAGTTTAGCAGAGATTCAGTACATTGCCCAAACGATTAAAGAATTTTACCAAAAGCAACATTGAAGGCACTCATTATTTCTCCTCAACATTGGGGCACCATGCGGGTAACCAAACACCATTATGCCATTGAGCTTAGCAAAATTGGCTATGATGTTTACTTTCTAGAGCCTACCGTTGCAGATTGGAAATGGAGAAGTTCAGCATTCAGGGTCAGAGAAAGCGAGGCAGAGGGTGTACATATTGTAGCCCAAGATGTGAATATTCCTTATAATGTCAAGTTTCATTTAAAAGGCCTTTTTGATTTATTTATTAAGGGGCACATCCGAAAGCTTGAAAACGAGTTGGGTCCTTTCGACTTGGTTTGGTCTTTTGACCTCGGTAATGTTTTACCCTTGAAAAATTTCAAAAAAGCCAAAAAGAAAATATTTTTTGCAGCAGATTGGCCCTCAAATGAAGAAGCCATAATAGCTGCCGATGGCGCCGATACAATTGTGTCAGTTGCCCAAGAAATTCTGGATTTATACAAACGCTTTGACACAGCCAATAAAAAATTGGTTCCGCACGGTGTGGCAGATTGCTTTTTTGAAGCCAGTAAAACACCATATATTAAAACTGACACACAGGTGCGTGTGGGTATGTCTGGCAATTTTCTTCGCCCAGACCTAGACCGCCAAATACTTTTAAGCATCATTGAAGCGTACCCTGAAATCATTTTCGAATGCTTTGGCGCCAATGACCCCAACAAATCTAATCTTGGCGGCGCAGCTGATGAAGACACTACCACCTTCATTGCTTCCTTAAAATATTTTAAAAATGTGGTTATGCACGGCATGGTGAGCCCGGAAACCCTGGCTTTAGAACTACGCAGAATGGATCTTTTTCTGATATGCTACGACGTAGCCAAAGACCAAAGCAGAGGCACTAACTACCACAAAGTAATGGAGTATATGGTCTACAACAAGCCAATTGTTAGCAATTATGTGAGCGCTTATGTAGACATGCCCGAGCGGGTGTTCATGCCACAGACAAGCCATAATTTGACTTTACCTACATTATTTGAGGAAACCTTAGCGAAATTACCGATGCAGTTAAATACTATTGCATTAAAAGGCTATGCTGAGATTTTGGGCGAGGTGTTGGGGGAATAAAACGGATATACAATTTTAATATTGGTAATTGCTTTATACTATTTTTTAATTTATCTCCATTGACTGACAATAAAAAGAATGTGGTAATTGTTCACTTCAGACCAGTGAATGGATATCCTCCAGTTCTCAATCTGATTAATTTACTTGAAAAATCTAATGATGTAAATAAGATTACTGTCTTAACAACAAATACCGAAAAACTCATTTGTTGCGATACAAAGGTAGAATTGATTTCAATCAATACTAATAAAACTAGACTTTTTAGGAGTATTAGTTATCTTACTTTCAATTTTTACTCATTAATAAGTTGTCTTTCAAAGTATAACAATACGTTGCTTGCTTACGAAAGTGTTTCATCAATACCTGTAATTATTGCAAAAAGATTAAATCACAAAAAGAAAATCTTGATTCATTTCCATGAATACACTACTGAAAAAGAGTACAACAATGGAATGAATTTAGAAAAAATTGGCCATAAATTATTTTTGAAGAATACCCAAGAATTTAATTGGATATCCCATACAAACGCTGACAGGGCTTGTTTTTTTAGAGAAGAATTTAATATTAAATGTTCAGTAAATATAAATTCCCTCCCTAACTATCCGCCAAAATCATGGTATTACGGAGCTGATGAATTTAATAACGTAATGGGTGGGAAAATCAAGATGGTTATTGTTGGTTCCTTGAGCTATGAAGATACATACATTAAAGAAATTTTGAACATGGTGCAGAATAATAAAGAGAAATATGAATTAACGATTTTCTCTTCAAATATTCTAATAAACCTAAGAAAAGATTTAAAGAATGGTATTTCCGAGAATATTATTTTCGTTGAGGGAATAAATTATTATCTACTTCCTAATGAGTTAAAGAAATTTGATCTCGGGATTATTCCATACAAACCTACGACTAAAAATGTTATATTTTGTGTTCCTAACAAATTTCATGAATATTATTCAGTCGGCTTGAATATTTTGTACCCTAAAGAAATGATTTCATGTAAGAATTTTGTAATAGAGAACAATCTTCAGGACATTGCTTTTGAGATGAACTTTGAACAACCGATTGAAATCATTCATAAATACAAGCCAAAGAAAATATTTTCTTGTGATGATGCATTAATTCCACTATTTAATGAAATGGATATTACTATATGAATGAGAATCGGTTAATTACAGAACTGAGAGGATTTTCAGCACTGGTTGTTATGATTTTTCACTTTGTTTGTGTATCAAATGATTTTTAAAAATTAATAGGTAAGCTTACCTTGCGTAGCTCTGTTTTAGTCTCAATTCTAATTATACTTACAGGAACATGTTTTTCATTTTGGAAACAAGGATCAAATTATTTTCAATTACTAGAGTACTTTCCTATCTTCAGCCTAGGAATTTTGTTGTCCTTTTATAATCAATGCAACACAAAAAACAAGAGATGGATGTTTGTTGTAGGATTTATTTTAATTGCCTTTGTTGTCTATCTAAATTTCAATTTGCTAGTATTAAGTATTGTTGGCTTTACATCTGTGCTAATATTCTTTAATAAAGAATTAAAAGTTAAATGGTTATATAATTTAGGTTCAATAAGCTATTCATTATACCTTTTTCATACTATTTTTGGATTCACCCTTCTTAATTTGTTTATGCGATTTGAATTTTTTAATTCATTTTACTATCGCTTGATTTTGCTTGTGTTGACAATGGTTTTCACAATAAAGATATCGCATTTTATTCATAATTTGATTGAGCAGCCATTTATTAAATTATCGAAAAAAATTCATTATAAATGAAAAGAATAATTATTAGTCCTTCAGGAAATCTATATGGAAGTGAAAATGTCCTTCTAGATTATCTCGGAACAACCAAATTGCAATTTCATAAAATTTATGTTCCTGAAAATAGTAAGTTATTTTCTCATTCAATTTTGTGTAAATACAAAAGAGTTTGTTTTTACGATGTAAAAGTATTGTACCTTCAGCTATTTTTTGAAATTTTATTTAGAAATGTCAAGGTCATTTATTGTAATGAAGGAGGACATTCCAGATATTTATTATTCTTGGCGAAAATTTTTCCGCGTAGAAAATTTATACTCCACATTAGGCTTTTAGAAGATACTTATTTAAATAGATTGCCTAAAAATACTCAAGTAAATTTTGAATTAATTGCAGTTTCACAGACTATTAAACAACAAATTAACGTTAGTTCACAAATAATTTTAGATGGGTATAATTTTTCTAAACTTAAACCTTTTGAAATCAAACATAATGGGATTCTTAAAATTGGGATTATAGGTCGAATTACAAAATCTAAGGGCATTCAGGATTTAGTTGACAGGTATTCGCTCTTTCAAAATTCACCAATTGAGTTCCATTTTTTTGGCGATGAAGGCATTGATATTAATGGATTAATTGAATTCAAGAATTTAGTAAATGTATTTTTCCATGGTTTTATTTCCGATAAGGAAAGTATTTATGATATAATTGATTTAGTGGTGCATTTAAATGGATTTGAATCTCTTGGTCGAATATTTTTTGAAAGTTTAGATTATGGAAAACCTTTTCTTGGTGTCAATTCTGGTGGTATTGGTGAAATAGCTAAATTGATAGATTATAATTATGTTTATGATATTGAAAGTCTATTTGATACTTTGCTTAAGTTATCCAATAATCAGGTTGAAATTAATCTTGAAATATTGGTGTTAGCAAGAGAAAAGGCAATGATCGTTTTTTCACAAGATGCTTACACAACATCTGTAGATAAAATTTTAAAATGATCAGGGTTTTATACATAGGTCAGTGTGAGTTGGGTTCCACTTCTCGAATGCGATTCGAGAAAATACAGCATTATTTTAGTAGTGAAATTGATTTAATAGATATTACCCCGATAATTAATAATACCAATAAGATCATGCGGAGCATTGGTTGGCGTTTCAAAATTGGGCCATTAATTCGAAATATCAATAAAGAAATTGAAGACTCTATCAAGTGTAAAGACGAAAAATATGATTTGATATGGGTTGACAAAGGGGTTTTCATAATGCCTCATATTATTAAGAAATTCAGTGAAATTTCAAAAATACTTGTTCATTTTACACCCGACCCTGCATTTTTTTACCATCAGTCTCGTTTATTCAATTCATCAATAAAATATTTTGACGCCTGTATTACAACAAAATCATTTGAATTGGATGCTTACAATGCAATGGGGTCTCAGAGTTGCCATTATGTTACACAAGGATTTGATAAAAACATTCATCGTCCATTAGTTGACTTTTCGAATAAAAAATACGAAGTTTGTTTTATCGGCCATTACGAAAAAGAACGTGCTAAGCTAATCCAATTATTGTTAGATAATAACATTGAAGTGGCACTAGCTGGTATTAAATGGAAGCGTTTTGTAAAAAAGAATAAGATAAAAAAATTAATATATTTTGGAAGTCATGTCGCAGGAGATGAATATGTAAGATTAATAAGCTCATCTAAGTTAGGCTTAGGCTTATTATCTAAATGGATTCCAGAATTACACACAACAAGAACATTTGAAATTCCTGCATGTGGAACTTGTTTGTTAACCGAAGAGAATAAGGAAATAAATGAATTTTTTACAGATAACGAATGTATTAAATATAAGAATGATGCAGACTGCTTGAATAAAATAAAAATTATACTTTCCAATATGAATAATTTAAAGGACATAACGGATAGAGGATATAAACGAGTACATATTGACAGAAGAGATTATGAAAGTCAAATATTTGATTTATTCAATGTAATTGTTAGACTTTAATGGTAAATTTTTTAATATTTATATTAAGTTTCATTTCGAGTTATTTTTTTGTGACTGACATAAACGAATCAATAATTACAGGTATTTTTTTTATATTGTTATACCGAATATTTATTGAATCTTCTAATTTATTTGTTTTTCGCGAATGGGCTTTACTGCTCTATGCCATCAACTACTTAGTTGCCCCGGCAATAACTTACCAGTTGCCAGATGAGCAAGTGACCTACGGAATGCAAATTGCTTCAGATGCATATTTTAACTTGGCCTTACCAGGCTTTCTGCTTTTTGCCTTGGGCATGTATGTGCTACCCACCTCTATTTTTAAGGTCAACTTTACTTTAGTGAATCAGTCAGCTATCGTAAACAAAGACTTTTTGATCAAAACCACCATTTTTGGTTTGTTTCTTCGCTTAACTTCGGGCTTTTTCCCTGGCGAGTTGGCATTCATAGCTTACCTCCTGAGTATGGTACGCTTTGTTGGGGCCTTTGCGCTTATAGCCATTAGTAGAAAATATTGGTATTACCCAGCAATGGTCCTTTTACTAGAGTTAGGAACCTCCTTTTTAGCAGGAATGTTCCATGATGCCATTATGTGGATTATTTTCTTTGGCTTGTTTTATATTTATGCAGTGAAGCCAAGCATACGCGTTAAAGCAGTAGCGGCAGTAGCTGCACTAAGTTTGATATTATTTGTTCAGTTGGTAAAGCAAGCCTACCGTGCTGAAGTTTGGGGAGGTTCAAAAGAGGCCTCTTTTGAAACGGTGGCTGAAGTAGGTAGCGCACAAGCCAATTCTGAAGGCCTTACCGGAGAGAATAACTTGCTGGGTACGCTAAACCGAGGCAACCAAGCTTGGATTTTTGCCAGTACGGTTGCAAATATGGACCGTCAAAAAGATTTTCAAGGCTTAAACAATGTAAGTCTCTATTTTGAGGCTGCATTATTACCACGTTTTTTAGCCCCTGATAAAATTAAATCTGGTGAGCAAACACTCTTTAATAAATTCTCAGGGCATGAAATCAATGAAGGCACCTCAATGGGCCTCGGTATTTTTGCTGATGGCTATATTGCCTACGGTGCCTGGGGCGTATATGTTTTTACTTTTGTCCTTGGCTTGATCTTTGCCTTAACGTTTAAATTAGTAGAGCGCTGGGCTAAAATTTCGCCTTTTTATGTCTTACTGATTTTACCGCTATTGAATTATGCGGTAAGGCCAGACTGCGAACTACAAACCACCATTAACCACCTTGCAAAAGGCATCTTACTCTTTGGTTTCTTGGTTTACCTGACTAAAAAGCGCTTTACTCTGGATTCATCGGAGAATAAACGTAAGTTGTTGCATTTGAACCTGATGAAGTAACCGATACCTGTTCCACGACAAAAACCAAAATTTTTGACAAAAATGAAAGATAAAAATAGTATGATAAAAATGCTACAAATTGTATTAGCGTTGGTCATCTCAGGTTTGGTTTTTGAATACCTTATAAATAATGAAGAGCAATCTTTTGAAACACTTGCATTAGGAACACAAACAAGTACATATCAGGCAAAGAATGTCAATGGCGACATATTTCATTTTCTTCATATTGATTCAACTGAGCAAAGGGCTTTTTTAACCTATAAAGCCCAACTCAAAGATTCAATATTGTGTTTTTTGGGTAACAGCCAATCGCATAGCATTAATCAGTTGCAAAAAGCAGATAAGAATTTTATACAACTTGTTGCCGAAACCTCCACGCTAAAACCTTTGGCATTTTCATTTCCGAATGCCAACTTACAGGAGCACTTAGTTACCTTAGATTACCTTTATTCAAATGTTAAAATCAAGAAATTAGTTTTGCCTATTTTTATGGATGATCTCAGAGAAGACGGGGTTCGAGAAGCGTTTTTTGCCAGTTTATATAGCAATAATTACAAACTAGACGCTACTTCGAAAATAGCTAATGACCTAACCAAAACCTTAGCCGCTTCGCCTGTAATTAGCAATGACAGTACCAATATCAAACCCACAACTCAAGAGAAAACGGAAGCTTTCTTAAATCAATACTTGGCTGCTAAAACATCTATTTGGCCAAAAAGAGAAGTAATGAGAGGTAATTTGTTCAATTGGCTATACATGCTAAGAAATACAGTTTTTGGAATAAGGCCAAGTTCTGTTAGAAATATGATTACCGAGCAATATCAAAGGAATTTTGAAGCGTTAAAATCTATTTTAGATATCACAAAAGCGAATGGAACATTTGTATATGTATACATACCCCCAATTCGTTCAGACGTAAGTCTGCCATATGATAAAAATGAGTACACTCAGTTTAAAAAAGATTTAAGAGGCTTGGTGCGTCAATATTCAAATGCAAGAATTAAAGATTTTTCTAAAATCATTTCGGGTAAACATTGGGGTTATAAAGAAGCTACCAATTTTATAGATAAACGTGAGGTAGATTATATGCATTTCCAATTTAAAGGACACCAAATATTAGCAGACTCACTTATTAAATTTATACAGTAAAAGATGGTTTTCAATTCAGTTACTTTCATTCTTTTTCTTGCAATAGTTGTAACGTGTTATTGGTTGCTCAAACCTACCTTAAAAATGTGGATGCTTCTTTTTGCAAGTTGTATATTTTACGGCTTTTGGAGATGGGAGTTTTTGGGGGTTATGTTTGTTTCTGCATTAACAGATTACTTTACAGCCTTAGAAATTGGCAAAACAGATCCTACCAATAAAAGAAAGCGAAATTGGTTATTAGGAATCACCTTGTTTGTTAATCTGGGTCTACTTGTATTCTTTAAGTATTTATTCTTCCTAACTACAAATGTCAATTGGCTTCTCGAGGTAGGAGGCATGTCTTTTGACCTGCCGATTTATAAAGTTATATTACCTTTTGGCATTAGCTTTTACACCTTCGAGACAATCAGTTATACAGTAGATGTATACAGAGGCTTAATCAAGCCTGAAAAAAAGTTTATTCATTATGCCTTGTTTGTTACTTTCTTTCCGAAACTTGTTGCGGGGCCAATTCAAAGGGCCTCAGAACTTATCGACCAGTTAAAAAACAAACCAAGTTTTAAGACTAGTTTCCTTACTTCAGGGTTTGAGCGTATATTGATGGGCTTGTTCTTGAAGGTGGTTTTGGCAGATAATATTAGCCCTTTTGTAGATGAAGGCTTTGCATTAAATGCTGCCTCCTTATCTGCAATAGATGTTTGGACCTTGGCATTTTTATTTGGTTTTCAAATTTATTTTGACTTTAGTGCCTATTCACATATAGCTCTTGGCTCGGCTCAATTAATGGGCATTAATATTCCTGAAAACTTTAATTACCCTTATATAGCAGCATCGTTTAAAGACTTCTGGAAACGTTGGCACATTTCTTTGTCTTCTTGGATTAGAGATTATCTGTATCTGCCATTATCTGGGGTTAAAGTTGTTAAAACCACAGGTGAAGGTGGTATTGGCGAAGGTCTTGAGCGTACACAGAAACAAACCAAAACAAAGGCACTGTTTCTGACTTGGGCTATAATGGGCTTTTGGCACGGCGCAAATTGGACTTTTGTTTTATGGGGTTTGATGCACGCAATTTTAATTTTTTCAGAAAGAAAATTAAAATTTGTTAGAGATAGATTCCCATTATTTAGAATTCCAATTATTGGTTGGGGAATCACACTTTTTATGGTCATGTTAAGTTGGATACCATTTAGGGCAGACAATCTAAGCACGACTTTTCAGATGTTTCAGAAAATACTAATTCCAGCAGAATACCTAAGCTACGGCATGCGAGAAAATAGTTACATAGTCACCTTTCTTATCCTTGTTTTATTTTTATTGTACTACTTGTTCAGCGAAAAATTATCAAAATTTTGGTCTAATTACCCAAAGTTTATTTATGGTTTTACGGTAATTAAATTTGCCTTTATGATCATCATGGTATTCACTTTTCTTAGGCCAATATCACAATTTATTTACTTTCAGTTTTAGTGCTTTCTCAAGAGATAAATATTATTTAGTATCCCATGTGTGGCATAGCCGGAACATACAACCCTAACATTCAAGACCCGCTTTTGCGTAGCAGTGTCCTTGCCAGTATGGCGCATCGTGGGCCAGATGCCCAGGCGTTTGCGCAGCTTGGCGCTTTGTGTTTGTTTCATAGTCGCCTGAGCATTATTGATATAAGTGAGCGGGCCAACCAGCCTATCACTGACCACAGCGGTAGGTATGTGTTGGTGTTCAACGGAGAAATATACAACTACCAGCAGCTAAAGGCGGGCCTTGCTTACCCTTGGCAAACAAGTTCAGACTCTGAGGTGCTGTTGGCACTACTTATTGCTAAAGGTGCAGCGGCCCTGCCTATGCTAGAAGGCATGTTTGCTTTTGCCTTCTACGATACCCAAGAACAAAAATTATTGCTTGCCAGAGACCGCTTTGGCAAAAAGCCTTTGTATATGCATACCGGAGCCGAGGGGCTAAGTTTTGCAAGTGAAGTGCGTACCTTATTGGTGCTGCACCCCGAGCTAGCCAAAGTAAGCAAGCAAGAGATCAGCAATTGGTTGCATTGGCAAACCATTCCTGGGCAGCAAACCCTACTGAACGGCATTACCCAACTTTCACCAGGTTGTAGTGTGGAGGTTAGAGCTGGCAAGGTAGGTGAAGAGCTTCCTTTTACCACTTGGCAAACAGACTATGTTTTGCAAGAGCAAACTGAAGCGAGTGCGCTTAGTACCTTACAAGCTTTGGGTAAGGGCGCCGTGCAAAAGCGCTTGGTGTCTGATGTTCCGTTTGCTTGTTTTTTATCAGGAGGTGTAGACTCCAGCATTATTACTGCCTTGGCAGCTCAAGAGCTAGGGTCTGCCTTGCACACCTTTACGGTTTCTTTTGATGAGCAACAGTTCTCAGAGCACCTCATTGCCGCTGAGGTAGCGAAGCACTACGGCACCAAGCACCATGAAATTAGGCTAACGCCCTCTGATTTTTTGTCAGAAATAGAAAGCGGCCTAGCCGCAACTGACCACCCGAGTGGTGATGGCTTGAATACCTATGTGGTGGCCAAGCACACACGCGCTGCAGGTTTTAAAATGGCGCTGTCTGGTATTGGTGGCGATGAATGGTTTTTGGGCTATGGTTATTTTCAGGCCCTAGACACCTGGAAAAATCGCCAATGGCTGCGCCACGCAGCTGCGTTTTCGAGCCTTTTGCCGTTTCCGTACCGCAAAGGCATAGAAATTACCCAACAACTGCACCTTGGTGCAGCGGCCTACGCCGCACAGCGCATTGTAATAGATAGCCACAGCATTCAGGCTTGGCTTGGCCTTCCAGCGCCCAATAGCGGCCCAACAGCTGCCATTTGGCCAGACACCATGAGCGCCCGCTCCGTAGAAGAATGGCGCTACTATACCCAACCCGTATTGCTGCGCGACAGCGACCAATACAGCATGGCGGTTGGCCTAGAACTGCGCGCACCCTTCATGGATCAAGACCTCGTTAATTTTGCCTTGCAACTGCCAGACGCCCTCAAAAGCGGCGACAAAGCAAAGCACCTCCTCATAGAAGCCTTCAAGCACCTTTTGCCTGAACGCGTATATAATCGCCAAAAGCAAGGCTTCACCTTACCCTGGGAACTCTGGATGCGCCAAGAACTCAGCACCTTTTGTAGTGAGCGCATTGCCTCTTTTGCACAGCGCATAGACCTCCCCCAACTCAATAAAGATTGGTCAGCTTTTTTAAGTGGTAAAAGCAAAGTAGCGTGGTCGAGGTGGTGGAGTATGGTGGCTTTGGAAGATTATTTAGAGAGAAATAATTTGGAAATCATTCAATGAAAATCCTATTAGCGCAGCGAAAGTCAAGGCCTTACGGTAATTTCAGTATAGAGAACTACTTTGCTACCCTAAGCCCTTACTTGGCAAAAGAAGCGCAGCTAACAACTTGGCAGGCGCCTTACTATTCAAAAGGCATTTTGCCGCGTTTGGGTAGTGTCTTTGCGTTAAGAAGACAGCTTACAAAACAGCCAGTTCAGGTCTTGCACCAAACGGGTGATGCCCATTTTTTACTTTGGGCCGGTAAGCACACAAAACGGGTGCTTACCATCCATGACCTCGGTTTTTTACGAGAGGCGAGGGGGCTAAAATACCACTTGTTGAGGTATTTTTGGTTGCTTGGGCCCGCCTCCAAAGCACACGCAATTACTTGCGTAAGTACAGCCACAAAAAATGAAATTTTGCGGCATTTGCCCAAGGCACGGCGCATAGAAGTAATACCTACGGTAATTGATCAGCGCTTTGTGCCCTCAGAGCGGCAGTTCAATGAAGAACGCCCCACCATTTTGCTACTAGGTTCGGCGCCCAACAAAAACCTAAAGCGGGTGCTGAAGGCTTGTAAGGGCTTGCCGGTGCACCTCAGTATTGTTGCACAACTAGACGACGAAGAACGAGAACTGCTCAAAGGGCAGTCTTACGAGCAGTGCCAGAGCATTTCTTTTGAGCAGCTGTTAGAAAAATACCATGCCTCGGATATTGTTGCGCTGTGCTCTACCCACGAGGGTTTTGGCATGCCCATTTTAGAAGCACAGGCCATTGGCCGTGTGGTGCTCACGAGCTCTTGCTCGAGCATGCCAGATGTGGCAGGTGAAGGTGCGTTACTCATAGATCCGCTTTCGGTAAAGAGCATCAAGAAAGGAATTGAAAAACTTTGTACAGATGCCGAATTAAGAGCCAAACTCATTTCTGCGGGTTTCAAAAACACACAGCGTTTTATGCCAGAAGAAATTGCCAAACAATATTTAGCGCTTTACAAGCGCTTGCTTCCCAAACAAAAATGAACCGCCCAAGAATTGCCCTTACGATAGATTGGTACTTGCCCGGGACAAACTCCGGTGGGCCAGTGCGTTCTTTGGCCAACTTGGTGGCGGCGCTGCCTAACCACGATTTTTATATCATTACCCGCAATACAGATTATTGCGCTGTGCAGCCTTATGAGGGTATTGCTGCAAATGTTTGGGTACAAATGGGGCCCAATGTAAAGGTTTGTTATTTGCAGGAGCGTCTTCTGACCAAGCAGAAAATACAAGCCTTGCTCTTAGAAACTGAGGCGCAAGTAGTTTATGTCAGTGGGGTTTATTCTAAGGTGTTTTCGCAATGGCCGGTTTCTAGCGCAAAAGGCCTGAACATTAAAACGGTAGTGGCTGCGCGGGGCATGCTTAGCCCACACGCCTTGGCCGTAAAGCCAGTCAAAAAGTATTTGTTTTTGAGCCTCATGCGTTGGCTCAATGCCTATGGCCATGTGCTGTTTCATGCAACCTCTGAGCAAGAAGCATCAGATATCAGAAACGTATTGGGTGCAAACACCCGAGTTCAGGTGCTTTCCAATATAGGAAGAATGGAAGCAAGCCAACAACTGCCTATAGAAAAAACGGCAGGGGCTTTAAAGTTGGTCTCGGTAGGCCGCATTGCGCCTGAAAAAGGCACCTTGCAGGGCATCAAAGCCTTGAAGAATGTCCGAGGAAAAGTTTCGCTAGACCTTTACGGTACATCCTACAATACAGCCTATTGGCAAGAATGTCAGCAAGAAATAGCTGCCTTGCCAGCCAATATAGAAGTACTACACCACGGGCACTGCCCCTCAGAAGAAGTGGCCAGCAAATTAGCTGCAGCCCATGCGCTACTCTTGCCCAGTGAAGGCGAGAACTACGGCCATGCCATTGTTGAAAGTTTGGCTCAGGGCAGGCCGGTGCTTATCTCTAAGCACACACCTTGGCAAAACTTGGCAAGCCAGCACGCCGGTTGGGATGCCTCAGCAACAGAATTGCCAGACGCCATTCAAACGCTTCTTGATATGGATCAAATGCACTACAATACATGGTCTGAAGGTGCAAAAACCTACCATCAAAAAGAAATTCAAAGCGTGCAAGATGCGGCCATAAGCGCCTACAGCAATTTATTTGAGCACGATGAAAAAGCTTAAATTGCACTGTCATAGTGCAAATAATAGTAAAAAATGCACTGTTAGAGTGCAAAAGTAGTTACTTTTGCACCTAAAACACCCCAATGGAAACATTAATTGTAAACGCGCAACGGCTGCTTAGCCATGTAGACCTCAGGTTTCAGCGCTATGCCATGGCGAAAATCAATTGGCAAAATCGCCTGATTGGTTTGCTTGGTCCGCGGGGGGTTGGTAAAACAACCTTGGTACTGCAGTACATCAAACAGTACTTGCCAGTACAGCAAACGTTATATGTAACTGCCGAGGATTATTATTTTGCGAGTCATCGCTTGACAGACTTGGCCTCTGAGTTTGTGGCTGCAGGCGGGCGCTATTTATTTATTGACGAAATACACAAGTATCCGGACTGGGCCAAGGCACTCAAGCTGATATACGATCAGCATCCAAGCCTTCAAATTGTATTTACGGGTTCATCGGTGCTCGATATCAAAAAAGGAACTGCAGACCTCAGCCGAAGGGCTGTCATATACACCATGCAAGGTCTCTCGTTTAGAGAATACCTAGAGTTGGTTCATCAAATAAAGATTCGGGTGCATACCCTCCAAGAACTTACCGCTCTGCAAGTGTCCTTGCCGCCCATTACCGGCATATTGCCACTTTTTAGGCAGTATTTAGAGCGTGGGTATTATCCATTTGCTATTGAAGAAGATTTCGATATCAAGTTAATGCAAGTCATGAGTCAGACCCTAGAAGTGGATATTCCTTCATTTGCCCAAATGAATGTCTCGACGGGGCGCAAGCTCAAACAGCTACTAGCCATAGTGGCGCAAAGCGTGCCATTTAAACCCAACATGAGTAAAATTGCGATGCAGCTCAATATTGGTCGCAACAACCTCGTAGATTATTTTCTTTTCATGGAAGAGGCGGGCATGCTCTTACAACTGCGCAGCCAAACGCAGGGCATAAGTGCCCTAGGCAAGGTAGAAAAAGTGTATCTAGACAACAGCAACCTCTTGCACGTTTTGGCAGCTGAAAATGCCAATTTGGGCAATATCCGTGAAACCTTCTTTTTGAATCAGACGCGTGTACTTCACGAGGTCAGAAGTTCTGTGTGTGCAGATTTTTACATCGATGGCATCGATTTCGAAGTCGGCGGAAAAAACAAAGGACTCAAACAAATCAAACTCGCTCCCAAAGGAATAGTTGTCAAAGACGACCTCGAACAAGCTTACCTCAACGTTTTGCCTCTTTGGTACTTTGGGTTGTTGTATTAAATGCTTAAAAATGAATCTATTTAGATGATTGAAAATAACCGCATCGAGTTCAAATTAAAACTTACAGATGACCTAGAAAAAGAGGTAGTCGCGTTTGTTAATTACCCTGGTGGCGGTCAAATTTACATCGGTATTGCCTTTCCTAAGTTGCTACTTGTGCCGAGCACAATGGAATAAACTAGGGGAGAAATAAATGGCGGTGTAAATGGCGGTGTAGATGGCGGTGTAGATGAAGTGTTAAAATGCATAGAACTAAACCCTGGTATTCGAAGCAAGACTTTACAAACGGTATTACAAATGAAACAAAGAACTCTTGAGCGCTACCTCGAAAATTTACGAAAAACAGATCAAATTAAGTTTATTGGTTCACCAAAGACAGGTGGATATTTTCAAGTAAATAAAGACAAGAAAAGTAAAACCTGACACTGCGCTAACAACCTATCCGAGCAAAGCGAGGAGCCAACAGCACCCCATTAGCACTTTAACATCCCGAAGGGTCGGGACACGCATTAGCATCCCGAAAGATCGGGACACGCATTAGCACATTAGCAAATTAGCAAATTAGCATCCCGAAGGGTCGGGACACGCATTAGCATCCCGAAGGATCGGGACACGCATTAGCACATTAGCACATTAGCAAATTAGCATCCCGAAGGGTCGGGACACGCATTAGCACATTAGCACATTAGCACATTAGCAAATTAGCATCCCGAAGGATCGGGACACGCATTAGCACATTAGCACATTAGCAAATTAGCATCCCGAAGGGTCGGGACACGCATTAGCACATTAGCACATTAGCAAATTAGCATCCCGAAGGATCGGGACACGCATTAGCACATTAGCACATTAGCAAATTAGCATCCCGAAGGATCGGGACACGCATTAGCACATTAGCACATTAGCAAATTATCATCCCGAAGGATCGGGACACGCATTAGCACATTAGCACATTAGCACATTAGCAAATTATCATCCCGAAGGGTCGGGACACGCATTAGCAAATTAACCCATTAGCACATTAACATGATCATCCTAGGAATCAACGCCTACCACGCCGATGCATCGGCAGCCATTTTAGTCAACGGGAAGCTCATCGCTGCCACAGAAGAAGAGCGTTTTACGCGAACCAAGCACTGGGCGGGTTTCCCTATTCAAGCCATTGCCTTTTGTTTAAAAGAAGCAGGCGTAGCACTCAAAGATGTCGACCACATTTGTATCGGGCGCGATCCGAAAGCGAAATTCAAGAAAAAAGTAGCGTTTCTACTTCAGTCTCCGTTTCATACAATGAAGTATGCCGTGAATCGACTATCAAATGCGAAAAAAGTAACGAGCATTGCTGTCGAATTACAAAAGGTTGATCCATCAATCTCTGTTGGGCAACTAGAAGCCAAAATCCAGAACGTAGAGCACCACCGCAGCCATTTGGCCTCGGCCTTTTATCCATCGCCTTTTGAAGAGGCAGCGGTATTGTCCATAGACGGCGCCGGAGACTTCACCACCACCATGCTGGCGCGGGGCAAGGGGACGCACATTGAAGTGCTCCAAGACATCGACTTTCCGCATTCGGTGGGTGTGTTTTACTCAGCCATGACCCAGTTGTTGGGCTTTCCGTATTACGGCGACGAGTATAAAGTAATGGGCCTAGCGCCCTATGGCGAACCCAAATACGTAGACAAACTTCGCGATGTCGTCAAACTCATTCCGGGTGGCTTGTTTGAGCTCGATCTGAGTTATTTTCAGTCGCCCCACAAGGGATATGTGAGCTACGACGATGCCTTTATGCCCGTTGTGCAGTCTTTGTTTTCGCCCAAATTAGAGGCGCTTTTTGGCAATGTGCGCAAGAAAGAAGAAGAACTCAGCCAATACCACAAAGACCTTGCGGCATCGGTACAGCGCTACACCGAAGAAATTATTTTTCATGTGCTCAAGTACCTGCACCAAATTACTGGACTCACCAAAGTGTGTATTGCAGGCGGCGTGGCCCAAAACAGCGTGGCCAACGGCAAAATTACCCGCAACACGCCCTTTACAGAAGTGTACATACCGAGTGCAGGCCACGATGCCGGCATCTCGATGGGCTCTGCCTATTGGGTAGAGCACATGGTAGCCAAACAAGCGCGCAGCGAGGCGGTGTTTAACGCCAACACCGGCTGCCAATACAGCAATGATTTCATAAAGTCAGAATGCGAACGCCTAGAACTTAGCTACAGAGAATTACCCGATGCCGAGTTGTATCCGGAAATTGTGCAGTGCCTCACCAATGGTGGCGTAGTGGGCTGGTTTAATGGTCGAGCAGAGTTTGGCCCTAGAGCCCTCGGTGGACGCTCCATTATTGCCGATCCACGCCGCACAGACGCCAAAGAAATCTTAAACCTTAAAATCAAGCGCAGAGAGAGCTTTAGGCCCTTTGCGCCAAGTATTCTCAAAGAAGAAGTGAAGCATTGGTTTGAGCTCGACGAGCCCGTACCCTTCATGGAAAAGGTATTCCCGATCAAGGCCGACAAACAAGCCGAGATTCCGGCTGTAACCCATGCCGATGGCTCTGGGCGCCTGCAAAGCGTAGATGCAGCGTATTCGCCGCGCTACCACGCCCTCATTTCGGAGTTTTTCAAGCAAACCGGCGTACCCATCTTGCTCAATACCTCCTTCAACGAAAACGAACCCATTGTGAACGCCCCAGTGGAGGCCATTAACTGTTATTTGCGCACCAGTATGGATATGTTGGTGATGGAGAATGTTCTCGTTGATACGAGACGTTAATGTGCTAATGCGTGTCCCGACCCTTCGGGATGCCAATGCGCCAATGTGCCAATGAGCTAATTTGCCAATGATTTGTTCGCTCCGCAAATGGCTTAATGTTTACGGCAGAAATGAAACACAAAAACATAAGTAGATTGGATACTGACACTAGGTGCAAGTTAGAAAAACTAGGAGTAATAACCCTGAAGGGGTTGAATTTATACAAAACACAAAACTTATCCGAGCGCAGCGAAGGATCATGAGAAAAACAACAATTGTCTGAGCCAAACGAAGTCAAATCCTCCTACGCAAATAGCTACGGCGAATTTCACCCATCCGAGCGCAGCGAGGAGCCAACAGCAACCCATTAGCACACTAGCAAATTAACCCACTAGCACATTAACCCACTAGCACATTAACACATTAGCAAATTAGCACACTAGCACATTAGCACATTAACCATCATCACCGCCACCTACAACTCCTTGCCAACCTTAAAACTGGCATGGCACTCCTTGTCTTCACAAACCTTTACGGATTGGGAATGGATTGTCGTGGACGGCGCATCGAACGATGGTAGCGTGGAATGGTTGCAAACCATTGATGACCCACGTGTGAAGTGGGAGTCCGAAAAGGACCAAGGAATCTACGATGCCTTGAACAAAGGAATTGGAAGGTCCAAGGGTAAGGTTCTTGGATTTCTTCATGCCGACGATTTCTTTGCGGATGAACACGTGTTGGAAAATATTCACCTTCGTTTATCACAGTCCGAAGTTGATGGAATCTACGGTGACTTAACGTACGTTTCTACCGAAACGGGTCGAACGGTCCGTCATTGGAAAAGTGAAGCATTCACCGCCTCCCTATTGCGTAAAGGCTGGATGCCCCCACATCCGACCTGTTTTTTCAAAAAAGAAGTCTACGCACAAGTTGGATTATTCGATACCTCGTTTCGCATTGCCGCTGATTATGATTTTCTATTGCGCTGCTTTCTAAACGACCGTTTTCAATTCGCGTACATGCCGCAGGTCATCACCCACATGCGCATGGGCGGCGCGAGTTCCAAATGGCAGAATTTAGTGAAGAAATCCCGCGAGGACATGCGAGCACTACGGAAGAATGGGATGGTTTTTCCGTTATTCGTTTTGCTACGCAAGGTGGTGGGGAAAATTGGACAGTTTTTTTAATGTGCCAATGTGCTAATGTGCCAATGATTTGTGCGCTGCGCTAATCGTTCATAGTAATAAGTAGAAATAGGAGTTTGCTTACGTGGTTCTGCGATTTAGATATCAGTTACCATTTTAAATAACAGGTTTTTCGGAATTTTTTGCTCCGCCGCGGCGGAGCAAAATCCCTCAAAAATAGGCTCTTACTTTTTTTCTGCTCAAAAAAAGTAAGCAAAAAAGGAGCTCTTCAGCTTGAAGAAATACTTCACCCTTCATCGCTCAAAGCGGAAAATTTCAAAACTCGGAGCAAATGAATTTGCCCCTCAAACAGTTGAAATTTTCTTCGCTTTTTCACAATGTGGGTCCCGGAGCATTTCTTCTAGGCCATAGGATTCATGAGTAAAAATTTTATTCCTCCTTGGGAACCACATCCCTGGGCATCTGAAAATAGAATAAACGACATTGAATAAAAATGAAAACGATACACACTGATAAAGGAGAGACCCTGAAGGGGTCAAACCTCCATAAAACAAACGCTTACACGATAAACCACAACCCTGTAGGGGTTGAATTTCGAAAAAAGAACAGTAAACAGATTACAAAAATGCTCCTACGCTAAAGCTACGGCGGATATCACCTATCTTCGCTTGCGAAGAGCCAACAGCAACCCATTAGCAAATTAGCACATTGGCAAATTAGCAAATTAACCACCGAACTAAAAACATTTAACTTAAAACAATCCCCCATGAAAACACCACAACAACTCCTACAAAACTTCACGGTGATCGCCTCAGACTTAACACGTCCTTGGGGAGCGTTTTATGTGATTGACGAAACACAAGCCCAGGCTTTTTCTGATGCCTTTTTTGACGGCCTCGATGTGAATACCCTGACGATTGGTGGCAAGCTGAGTCCCAAATTATTGGTGGTGGCAGCTGGTCAACGCCTTTCGTGGCAGTACCATAATCGTCGTGCAGAGATCTGGAAGGTAGTGCAAGGAACGGTTGGAATTGTGCGTTCAGACAACGACCAAGAAGGCGAGCTGGTGCACTACACCGAAGGACAAACCATTAAACTCGCGCAAGGTGAGCGCCACCGCTTGGTAGGACTCGACGCCGATGCGATTATTGCCGAAATCTGGCAACACACGGATGCAAGTCATCCTTCCAATGAAGACGACATTGTGCGTGTGCAAGATGATTTTGGACGTTAATATTTGGATAACTGGCGTTTTTGTTTAGTGGGATAAACAAAAAATGAATATATTTGCTTACTCGGGTAAACAAAAATGGAATCTTTAGTCAATAAATTTTACAATAAATTAGGCGCAACTTCTACTGACTTTGTTCGTGACACCATGCATAAAGTCAACTGGTCAGCGAGATTGATTGGCATCAAAGGGGCAAGAGGTACTGGTAAAACTACCCTGCTTTTGCAATACATCAAACTGCATTTAGCTGATCAATTAGAACAAACGCTGTATGTGAGTTTAGATGCACTTTGGTTCAACACGAACTCCCTGACGGATTTAGTAGATGAATTTTCTAAAAAAGGAGGAAAGTATCTTTTCATCGATGAAGTTCATAAATTGCCAGGTTGGGCGCAAGTCCTGAAGAACATCTATGATGAGTATCCGCATTTGTATGTGGTTTTTACTGGTTCATTTTTGTTAGAAATCCTCAATGCGCGGGCCGATTTAAGCAGAAGAGCCGTGGTCTACGAAATGCAAGGCTTTTCTTTTCGAGAGTATTTGCGGATGGAAACCGGGATCAATTTTGAGATACTGTCCTTACAACAAATTCTGAATGCTCATCTCATTGAAGCTCAAAAAATAAATCAACAAATAAAGCCTTTTCAGTACTTTGAAACATACTTGAAGCAAGGATATTATCCGTTCTATCGCGAACAGCCTGAGTTATATGAAATGCGACTAGGCGAAGTGATCAATATGATTTTGGAAATAGAATTGCCCCAGCTCAGAGGTGTGGAAATGGCTTATGTGGCTAAAGTCAAACAACTACTTGTGATTATTGCTGAATCTGTACCTTTTATGCCAAACGTGAGCAAATTGAGTGAAAAAATCAATATCAATAGAGCCACGCTCTTGTCTTACTTACATTATTTGGAGGAAATAGGATTGACACGTAATTTATTCAAAGATTCTTATGGCATCAGTAGGCTACAAAAACCGGCAAAAGTCTATTTAGAAAACACGAATCTCATTTATATGCTTGCCCAGCAAAATGCCAACATTGGCAATAAGAGAGAAACATTTTTTATCAACCAAATCAGTTACAATCATAAGGTCACCTATACCGCACAAACTGATTTCAAGGTAGACGACACCTATTTTTTTGAAATTGGAGGTAAGAACAAAACAAACAAACAAATTGCAGCACTAGATCATTCATTCATAGTTGCTGACGACATCGAATATGGCTTTCAAAATAAAATACCCCTTTGGCTTTTTGGGTTTATGTATTGATGCCAGCTCTAAAATGCACCTCAAGAGTGCAAAAAATGGTAGAACATGCACTGTAATAGTGCAAAATAAAAAATAAGAAATGTCACTCCCCATCATCAACCCCACCCAAACAGCCGCTTGGCAAAAATTACAAGCGCATTTCGAAGCGAACAAAGACCTGCGCATGCAAGATTTATTTGCGGAGGATGCACAGCGCGTGGAGAAATTCCACTTGCATTGGAAGGACTTCCTCTTGGATTATTCCAAGAATCGCATAACGGTGGAAACCATGGCATTGTTGCAGGAGTTGGCGAAGGAAATGGGACTTTCCGCGGCTATTCAGAGCTATGTGGGAGGTGACGCGATCAATCAAACGGAGAACCGTGCGGTTTTGCATACGGCGCTTCGTTCCAAAGAAACGAGTCCCTTATTGGTGGATGGTGTCGATATCCGCACGGAAATTGCGGCTGTCAAAGCACAAATCAAGGAGTTCTCCGAACGCATCATTTCAGGTGCACACAAAGGATTTACGGGTAAGTCCATTACGGACATCGTGAATATCGGCATTGGTGGCTCTGATTTAGGTCCAGCCATGCTTGCCGACGCACTTGCCTTCTACCAAAATCACTTAAACGTGCATTTTGTATCGAATGTGGACGGCGACCACGTGCAGGAGGTACTCAAGAAAGTGCATCCTGAAACAACCCTTTTTGTCATCGTTTCGAAGACCTTCACCACCCAAGAAACCCTCAGCAATGCGCAGACCATTCGCGAATGGTTCTTGAAAGCAGGCAGCGAAGCCGATATCGCAGCGCATTTTGTGGCGGTGTCCACCAACTTACAACGAGTACAAGCATTTGGTATCGCTCCCGAAAATACCTTCCCGATGTGGGATTGGGTAGGGGGACGCTTCTCCCTGTGGAGTGCGGTAGGATTGTCCATAGCCTTGGTTATCGGATATGAGCAGTTTGACCAATTGCTCGATGGAGCTGCCGACATGGACGCCCACTTTAGCTCGGTACCTTTTGAGGAAAACATGCCGGTCATCATGGCGCTCTTGAGCATTTGGTACAACAACTTTTACGGTTCCGAAAGTGAGGCACTCATTCCCTACACGCAATACCTGCAAAAATTAGCTCCATACTTGCAACAAGGCATCATGGAGAGCAACGGAAAAAGCATGGGTCGCGATGGTCAGCCAGTCAATTACCAAACGGGCACCATCATTTGGGGCGAACCGGGCACCAACTCACAGCACGCCTTTTTCCAGTTGATCCACCAAGGCACCAAACTGATTCCCACGGATTTCATTGGATTTAAAAAATCCTTGCACGGAAATACGGACCACCACGACAAGCTGATGGCGAATTTCTTCGCACAAACGGAAGCTTTGCTCATGGGAAAAACAGCCGAACAGGTATCCGCAGAATTTGAAGCACAACACATCACCGGAGAAAAAGCCGCCTTTTTATTGCCCTTCAAAGTGTTTGCTGGAAACAAACCGACCAACACCCTCTTAATTGAAAAATTAACACCGGCAGCCCTCGGTTCCTTACTAGCCTTGTACGAACACAAATTGTTTGTCCAAGGCGTCATCTGGAACATCTTCAGCTACGATCAATGGGGCGTAGAACTCGGAAAACAATTAGCAACGAGTATCCTGGACGAAATGAATGGACAATCATTCGGGGAGCATGATGGTTCGACAGGGTTTTTGTTGAAAAAGTATGCTAATGTGCCAATCTGCTAATGTGCCAATGTGCTAATGATTTGTGCGCTACCGCTAAAAGTTAATTGAAGAGATTGGGTTTGCTTACGTGGTTTTGCGATTTAGATATCGGTTACCATTTTAATAACAGGTTTTTCGGGATTTTTGCTCCGCAAATCCCTCAAAAATATACTCTTACTTTTTTTCTGCTCAAAAAAAGTAAGCAAAAAAGGAGCTCTTCAGCTTGAAAAAATACTTCACCCACTATTGCTCAAAGCGGAAAATTTCAAAACTCGGGCCAAATGAATTTGCCCCTCAAACAGTTGAAATTTTCTTCGCTTTTTCACAATGCGGGTCCCGAAGCATTTCTTCTAGGCCTTTGGGGTTCATTGATAACATTATTATTCCTTCCCAGGAACCACATCCTTGGGCATCCGAAAATAGAATACACGACATTGAATAAAGCGTTTTTGAAACTGCATGAAAACGAGCGAATGCTAAGCTTAGCAGTATGCTCAAGCGCCAGCATCTCGTTTTCAAAAGTTGATAAAACCCTTCGCTTCGAAGCAAGATTAATCAATCATTGATAAAATCTGCGAAGGGAGGTTTATTCGGAGTCTTGATTTTTTGTTACTTTTTGATCAAGCAAAAAGTAAAGAATAAAAAGGAGTAATCTGAAGCACAGCGAAGGATTACAACAAAAAAAAAATTTGTATCATGCCGCGGTAGAGCAAATCGTTTTTCGATGTTCCGAATAATAAATAAAATCCACCATGTAGGCGCAGGGCACGCCCTAAGCGTACGAAGAATAAAGGGAAAACCCATCCACATCAAAACAACATACCTAAATCCTCCTACGCAAAAGCAACGGCCTATATCACCTATCCGAGCAAAGCGAGGAGCCAATCACAACCCATTAGCAAATTAGCACACTAGCACATTAGCACATTAGCACTCCGCCGCGGCGGAAGCACATTAGCAACCGGCCTAAAAACAACACACGTGAAAAAATTCACCCTTACCACCATCCTCTTTTTACTATCGAACCTCACTTCGATAGCGCAAATCAGCGTCAGTCCAGAAGCGCAACTGACCTACAACACCCATAGCGATCAGTTCTTTTTATTGGACGATTCCACGTTTTATTGGACGCAAAAGCCCGGTAGTAAGCGTTGGGTAAAGCATCCATATGTATATGCAGAAAAAGAAGCGTTTTCGGAGGTAATTGCAAGAACACGAGTATTGGCCATGAGTAAGGGTCGTTATTATTTTGTGCATGAAAGCTGCGGAAATGTGTATGAGTTATACCGCGACACATTAAAGCGAATTGATGAGAGTTTTCCGCACCGCAATCAGTACGGTGCACCAATGTTTGCCTGGAATAATAGTGTTTTTATGTTTGGCGGATACGGCTTTTTCCAAGTGAAAAATGTATTTACGAGGTATGTCCCACAAGCCAAAGAGTGGTTTGAAGTGAATGTAAAAAGCACAGAGATGCCATCCCCAAGATCTGCGCCCTTGTTTCTTTTAGACAAAGATCAATTTTACTTGATTGGTGGCATGAACAGAAATCATTTAGCGGATGAATATTTACGTGATTGTTGGAAATATAATTGTCGACTTAAACGTTGGGAAAAACTAGGTGAAATGCATGAAAAATTATTCCAGCAATACAACCTGATGAATTTAAACATGAACCTACCTAATGGCGTGTTGCGTATGTCGAACCGACTGATTGAAATGAACATCGATAAAAATACTTGGAGTGCTTATGAGAATCCGATGGTATTGAACATGACAAAAATTACGTCATCGAAGGACAACAAATACCTCATGTACATTTTATCTAATTCGAACAACCAAGGATACCGCGTTCAGGTGAGGGATTTTGAATCGTTAAAAGAATTCAAAATAGGGGAGTATCCCATTTATCAAAAGATATCCATTTTGAAATTATTTCCAAAGGAAGATTACCTATGGATTTCCTTGATTCTGAATTTCTTCTTGTTTACCTTGTTGTTTTACATTCGTCGCATGCATAAGTTGAATTTCTTGCAGCGTTCTCAGAAGAAACTCAGAAAATCTGATTTTACGGTAAGCGAATGGGAAGTCATGTGTATGATCCAGGCACAAGGTGAAATGGAATTATCCGCCTTGAATGAATACTTCAACGAAGAAGGATTGTCCTTCGAAACCTTGAAAAAACGCCGCGAGACCTTTGTCAAGAATATCCGCATAAAGATTGCGCTTATCACACGAAAACCCATTGAAGAAATTCTTCAGGAAACAAAACACAGTGTCGATAAACGCATGAAAATCATCCACTGGAACGAAGATATTGAGTTGGATTTTGAATCGGAGTCTTCCGAGCATTGATTTAGGAGAAACCATAGTTTCTTTTAAAAAGTTTAATTATTAATGAGGCTTTGCCTAGAAAATTTCATTTGCGTAAGCTACCTTTGCGGTAAATAAACGTCTGAAAAATAGCATATGACCGTTTACTTATTTTTCATATTGGCCTTCTTTTTCGTGACCAGTTTCATGGTGATGTACTTTGTCACACCGGTTATTATTCAGGTGGTGAAATTGAAGAACTTGTTTGAAAAAGTCTCGGATCGAAGCTCTCATTCGCAGCGTGTTCCGAGTTTTGGAGGGGTGACCTTTTTCATCATATTGATCATCAGTCTGAGCATTGCCGAGCAGTTTTTCGTGACATCGAGAGCGGTCTTTTTAATTCCTTCGAGTCTCATTATTTTCTTCACTGGATTGAAAGATGATATGACGGGGATTAGTCCGTGGAACAAGATCATGATGCAGTTGATTGCCACGACAATGTTGTTTTTGTCCCCCGATTTTCAGATCACCAACCTACATGGTTTCTTGGGAATTCACGAAATTGCACATTGGATTTGTATACCATTGGCCTTTTTGGTGGTGATTTTCTACATCAACGCATACAATTTAATCGACGGCATCGATGGACTTGCTTCGTCTTTAGGCGTGATGTTCTTCACGTTTTTCGCGATGATTTACTATTCCTTGGATGATTTCATGATGATGTCCGTTTGTTTATCGATGGTGGGAGCCTTTATTGCGTTCTTGCGTTATAATGTTTCTTCGGACAAGCGCATATTCTTGGGAGACACAGGAAGTTTGTTCATTGGATTCTTGATTGCAGCGATTGTCATCAACATTCTTTCGAAGGATTACCACAAAGAAATCGACATGCGTTACATTTCAAATTTACCCTTGTTGATCATCTCCGCCTTGTTTGTCCCGATTTTCGATTCCATTCGCGTGTTTGTCATTCGCGTGCAGAATAACCGCAATCCGTTCCGCCCAGATCGCACGCACATTCATCACGTCATCCTCGATTACTACAAATTAACACACCGCAAAGCGTCCATGTACATTGTTTTCACGAATGCATTGATTCTATTGCTCATGGGCTTCGTTACCGAAATATTCAATCACCTCATTTCGCTGTGTATCCTATTGGGAATGAGCGCGGTGTTCGCTGTCATTTTGCATAAATTGCGGATGAAGTTGCCGAATAAAGGGGTTTGACCGCTGGGCGGTCAAAGGAATGTGCCAATGTGCTAATCTGCCAGTGTGCTAATGATTTGTGGGCTCTGCAA
Organism: Crocinitomicaceae bacterium; assembly: GCA_024643725.1. Taxonomy (GTDB): domain Bacteria; phylum Bacteroidota; class Bacteroidia; order Flavobacteriales_D; family Crocinitomicaceae; genus UBA952. Next base: position 60,514 of record JAHEMJ010000012.1, read on the forward strand.
AACGTTTAGTGTTAAATAAGGAATTTAAACACCATCTTATCATTAAATGAGATACCGGAACTGTTCACTAGGCTCTGAGCACTAATAACTAATTAGCAGATTAGCACACTAGCACTCCTCCGACGCGGGGAGCGGCGGAGGCACATTAGCATATTCCCCAACAAATCCTTACCTTTGTTTAATCAAATGAATCAATGAAACAACTCATCACGCTGGGAAAGCTCGCTTTGAGCATCATCATATTAGCCATTTCACTTACATCGTGTAAGATTCGTGAACGCCTCGTTTATTTGCATAAACCAATGAACGACAGCACGCAAGTGGTGAAGAACTCCTATTCTCCTATTTTGCGCGTCGATGATCAATTGACAATTATGGTGGGCGGTACAGACCAAGAAGCATTAGCTCCTTTTCAGTTTTTCTCTGGAGGTGGTGGATCAAGTGGTGGCGGACAAAACATGCAAATGATTACGGGTGTAAACTACTTGATTGATATCAATGGAAACATCAATTTTCCCGTTCTGGGCTTTGTGCATTTAGCAGGGAAAACGCGCTTGGAAGCGGTGATCTATCTGCAAGAACAATTGAAGCAATACGTGGAGAATCCAGTAGTGAATATTGAAATCAAGAACTTCAAGTTTACGGTTCTTGGACAAGTGAAATCACCTGGAATTCATACGGTTTCAAGCGAACGACTAACCATATTAGAGGCAATAGGTAAAGCGGGAGACCTGCAAATTACTGGCTTGCGAAACAACATTCTTGTGATTCGAGAGATGAATGGTAAGCGTGTTGAATACCGCATCGATTTAACGGACAAAAACACGTATAATTCGCCTGTATTTTACATTTGCCAAAACGATGTGATTTACGTTGAGCCTAATTTCTCAGCGAATTTCCAAGGAACAAACTTTCAAACATACACGCAGTTAGGAACGACCTTTATATCGATTTTCCTTTCTGTTTTCACCCTTATCACCCTTACGAAGTAATGTCAGAGGAATTCACACAATCTCAACTTCAGGACGCACCAGAACCTAAAATCAATGTGCGTGAACTCATTGATCGCTACCTCCATTATTGGCTGTGGTTTGTTGTTGGCGTGGGAATCGCTTGTTTTGTTGCTTACACGATGTTGCGTTACGCCACTCCGATTTACCAGTCGAGTGCCACCATCCTCATTCAAAACAAAGATGAAGATGTATTGAAAGGACTTTCGGCGTTTCAAGACCTGGGACTGACAGAAAAGAGTTCCAATTTGGACAATGAAATTGCCTTGTTTAAAACTCCGGCAATTTTGGAAAGTGTGGTTCGACAATTGAATTTGAATCGCAGCTATTTGATGGTTGGTCAAAATGCAGGGATTAAGAAATCAGAACTGTATAAAAACACCCCGTTTACCTTGGAAGCGGTGGGTATGGATAGCCTACTAAACGACAAAAGTGCAAGTTTTCAGCTAAAGGTGCTGAGCGCGAACCGCTTTGAACTACACATCGATGAACAGACATTTCTAGGTACACATTCCTTCAACACACCGATATCCACACGCATTGGTTTGATTTCCTTTGTGAAAAATGTCCATTTTGGTGCCGGAGCAATTGGAAATGATTTTATTGTCAATCTTTCCCCTTTGAAAGAGGTAGCATCGAACCTTGGTTCATTGATTACACTTGCCCGAGTGGACAAGGTTTCCGATTTGGTTTCCGTTTCCTGCAGTGGTCCGGTGATTGAAAAAAACAACGACATCATTAATACCATCGTTCGTGAACACGAGGTTCAAAGCATTTACGATAAAAATGAGACAACACGTAAGACAAGTGCCTTCATCAACGACCGTATGGCGTATATCACAGAGGAATTGTCCGATGTGGAAAAAGATGTAGAAGCGTTTAAAACCAAGCACAACATTGTCGATGTCGCTACGCAAGGTGGTGAGTTTGTTGCCAAACAAAGTGCAGCGGAGGAGCAAATCATTCAAGCCTCGGTTCAGTTGAGCCTCAACGATTATTTGCAAGAATACCTGCAAAAACACCAAGATAATACGGAATTATTGCCTTCCAACTTAGGATTCGAGGATGGATCAATTGTGGCCATGACGACCCAGTTTAATAAGTTACTGTTGGATCGTCAACGCTTGCTGCGAAATTCGAGTTTGAAAAATCCAGCATTGCAAAAAATTGATGATCAGTTAGTCGGACTTCGTCATTCCATGGAGGAAGGATTAAAGTCTAATAAATCCCGTTTGAAAATCACGTTAAATTCCTTAAATGTGGTGGACCGACGTTACAAGGATAAGATTGCATCTGTGCCTGGATTCGAGCGGGAATTTCGGGACATCGAACGTCAGCAGAAAATCAAGGAAACCTTGTATATTTTCTTACTTCAAAAGCGCGAAGAGAATGAAATCCAAACCGCTTCATCCATCGGAAATACGAAAATCATTTTTGAAGCAAGTAGCAACGGCGTTCCAACCTCTCCAAATCGTCAAAAATATTACATCTTCGCAGTCATTCTTGGATTGTTAGCACCTTTCGGATTGATTTACCTAAAGTACTTATTGGACAGTAAAGTGCACGGACTTCACGACCTGATTAAGTTTAAAATTCCAGCCATTGGAGAAATTCCCAAAGGAGAGGAAGATGGAAAAACCATTGTTTCAACCAAAAACGCACGAACACATATCGCTGAGGCTTTTCGCATGATTCGTACGAACCTTACTTTCATGTTAGATGCTGAAAAGGAAGGGTCAAAAGTCATCATGGTGACATCTTCTATTGCAGGAGAAGGAAAAACATTTATTTCCATCAACATTGGCCATACCTTGTCGCATAGTGACAAAAAAGTACTGGTCATAGGTTTGGACTTACGCGCTCCTAAAATTGCACGTTACGTAGATGTGCAAAAATCAATCGGGGTGACCAATTACATCGTAAAAGAAGAATTGACCTTCGACGATATCCTCATTTCCGATCCTGGAAACAAGCAATTGGATTACATCATTTCCGGTGACATTCCACCGAATCCATCTGAACTTTTGTTGCGTCCTCGTCTGGTCGAATTAATGGAAATTGCGAAGTCGCGCTATGATTATATCATTTTAGATACAGCTCCTGTTGCCTTGGTTGCTGACTCCCTACATGTCAACCGTTTTGCAGACTTGGTAGTGTATGTGGTACGTGCGGAACACCTAGACCGACGCATGTTGGGAATACCAGCTGGATTGTATCACGACAAGAAAATCCCAAATATGGCTGTCTTGGTAAACGCAACAGACTTAGCCGGTAAGGGATATGGTTATGGTTATGGATATGGTTCAGGCTACGGCTACGGCTACGGTTACGGTTACGGATATGGCTACGGCTACGGCTATGGAGGTTCTGGCAACGAGTATTTCGACAAACCATCTAAAAAGAAACGCAAATGGCGTAAACGCATGGAGCGCCTTTTCCCATTTTTGCGCTTTTTCTTCAAAAAGAAATAAATGAATTCTTTACGCGCTTTTTCCCTCCTTTGCTCTTTCCTTTGGATCAGTTCCTTTGGATTTGCTCAACCCAAGGAAAAAGATGAATCCATTAGTACGCCTTTAGTGGGAATCCACTGGGGTGGAAACCTACCAGGAGGAGATTTGCTTGCCCGGTATGGTTACTTAAATAACCTTGGATTTTCCGCAGGATACAAATTGGAGAATCAGTGGTACTTCGGTGTAGATGCCAACTTCATCTTTGGTAACCAGGTTAAAATAAACGGTCTGTTTGATGCTTTACTGGATGACAAAGGAAACATCACCGATGTCAATGGTACAATCGCGAAAGTATTGGTGTATCCACGTGGATTTAACGCAAATTTTTCTGTCGGACGTCTATTCCCAGTTGGAAAGTCGAACCAAAACTCGGGAATTTTAGTCCATGCAGGCGCGGGATACTTGCTACATCACATCCGCATCGAGACAAATGATCAGGTTATACCTGAAATCGAACTACATTACAAACGCGGCTATGACCGCATGACAACTGGACTGAATTTCCACCAATTCGTTGGCTACTCCTTCCTTAATAATGGAGGTCCACTCAATTTCTATGCTGGATTTTACTTCCAACAAGGTCTGACGTATAATCGTCGCACCATCAACTACGACCAACCAAATGTGCCGGTATCTACCGCTATGCGCATTGATCTTCAGACAGGCATCCGCCTCGGTTGGTACATTCCCTTTTACTCGAAGAAACCGAAGGATTTTTATTATAACTAGGTTAATGTGCCAGTGTGCTAGTGTGCTAGTGTGCCAATTGGGTTATGCCCGGTTCTTCGCTTTGCTCAGATAGGCTAATGTGCTTCCGCCGTGGCGGATTGCCAGTGTGCTAATGTGCCAATTGGGTTATGCCCAGTTTTTCGCTTTGCTCAGATAGGCTAATGTGCTTCCGCCGTGGCGGAAAGGCGGAGCGAATGGTTTTAGGTAAATAGCAAAGAATAAGCACACAACCAAAAAAAACGATTCGAAATAAACGAAGAATGACCATGTAGGCGCAGGGCATGCCCTGCGCCTACGAAGATTCCCGTGGGAACCCAAACGTGTAAAAACAGAATAAGAACCGATCTTCGCTTGCGAAGAGCTAAATCCTATACAGGAGTACATTGGCAAATTAGCATCCCGAAGGGTCGGCTCCGCGACTGCGGAGAGGCATTAGCACATTGGCACATTAGCAAATTAGCACATTATCCCTATTTTTACACAAAACTTCAACGTGTCCATTATCTACACTTTTCTCATTCGATGTTACGGAGTCATGCTTCGAATGGCGGCGCTGTTTCATCCCAAAGCGAGGGCATGGGTGGAAGGACGCAAGCATTGGCAAGAAAAGTTGAAGGGTGTCCTTCCGGCAGATCGTCCGATTTTATGGTTTCATTGTGCTTCACTGGGAGAGTTTGACCAAGGAATGCCCTTGATGAAGGAACTAAAGGAGAAAGATCCATCGGTGTTTTTGTTGGTGAGTTTTTTCTCGCCTTCCGGAATGGAACATTATCAAAAGCGCGAGCCCATCGTGGATGCCGCGTGTTATTTGCCCTTGGATACGCCTACGAATGCACAAGAATTTATTGACTTGGTTCGTCCAGTGAAAGTGGTGTTTGTGAAGTACGAATTTTGGCCGAATTTTCTTCAGGCTTTGGGACGTCAACACATCGAAACAATGGCTGTTTCTGCGATTTTTCGTCCAAAGCAAATCTATTTTCGTTGGTACGGCACATTTTTCCGCAATGCCTTGAAAACGGTGCAACATTTTTACGTGCAAAATGCCGAAAGTGGACAGTTACTGAGCAGCATCGGCATCGATCAATACAGCATTTCAGGCGATCTCCGGTACAAACGCGTTATGCAGGCAAAGGTATTAGCCCTTCAATCCTCCAATGAGCGAATTGCAGCTTTTTCGCAAGGACATCCAACTTTAATCCTCGGGAGTTCTTGGCCAAAAGAAGAAGGAATCCTGAAGGAGGCCCTACCGCAACTCGGAAAAATCAAGGTCATCATCGCACCACACGACGTGAGTGAAAAACACGTAGCGTCCATTCAATCTCTTTTCCCCAATGCCATTCGATACAGTCAGCTAAACGAAGAGTACGAGGAAAGTCAACTTGCGGAAGCATCTATTTTGCTCTTAGACACGATTGGACAATTGAGTTCCGCCTACCGTTACGGAACCATAGCCTTCATCGGCGGTGGATTCACGGGTAATTTACACAACATCCTCGAACCAGCCGTTTATGGATTGCCGCTTTTATTCGGTCCTAAACACAGTAAATTTCCGGAAGCGCAACTATTCCTTCAACAAGGCTTCGCCCTCGAAGTCAATCATGCCTCGGATTTCACCACAGCATTCCATTCTTTACTTGAAAAGTCGGAAGTCCTCCGCGTGGACATGGAAGCATTTATGCGGTCGAAAGGGTGATTAGTGCCTAGTGATTAGTGTCTAGTTCCGGTATCTAGATTCATTGAGGATTTGAGTTTAATCTCTACCGTCTACCGAAAACCATTTGCGGAGCAAACCAATCATTAGCACACTGGCACATTAGCACATTAGTAAGCTCGCTCATTCCTTTTCTCCACCCAATTAATGAACGCTTTGTTCACTACCTTGTTTCCACCAGGTGTTGGATAATCTCCAGTAAAATACCAGTCTCCAAGGTGATTTGGACAAGCGACATGTAGATTCTCTACCGTTTGGAAGACGATTTCTACTTCTGCATTTATGGTAGATGGAGTCAACAGTTCAGCGATTTTAGCGGAGATTTCCTCGTTGCTAAATGGCGCATAGATTTCTTTGACGAAATTGCGTACTTGTTCTTTCGGAAGATTCACTTGCTCTAAGCATTTCTCGTATACTTCTTTGATGACAGAGTCCATTTTACGGTCGCGCAATAATTGAATCGCTGCTTCGAAGGCAATGAAATCACCCATTTTCGCCATGTCGATTCCGTAGCAATCTGGGTAACGGATTTGCGGTGCGGATGAAACAACCACAATTTTCTTAGGTGCGAGTCGGTCCAAAATGCGCAAAATACTTTGCTTTAAGGTCGTTCCGCGTACAATGCTATCGTCGATAACGATGAGGTTATCCGTTCCTGGACGCACACTTCCATACGTAATGTCATATACATGTGCGACAAGGTCGTCACGTGAATCATCTTGGGTGATGAAGGTACGTAACTTCGCATCCTTGATCGCGATTTTTTCAATGCGTGCACGGCGGTTGATGATTTCCGAAATTTGTTCAGCACTAGCCTCGTTTCCAAGTGCTTGAATTTGTGCAATCTTTTGTTGATTGAGGTTTTCTTCGAGTCCTTTGATCAATCCGTAAAACGAAACTTCAGCCGTATTTGGGATAAAAGAGAAGACACTGTTGTCGAAATCGTAATCAACGGTTTTCAACACTTGGTCAACGATTAATCGTCCCAACGCTTTGCGTTCTTTGTAAATATCTGTATCGGATCCGCGTGAGAAGTAAATGCGCTCGAATGAACATTTTTTAATTTCTCGTGGCGCGTTGATCATCTCCTCTTTGACTTCGCCACTTTTTTTGACAATTAGTGCATGTCCAGGTTGAAGTTCGTGAATTTGATCACTCGTCAAATTAAATGCCGTTTGAATCACTGGACGTTCAGAAGCTACGACACAAATCTCTTCATCTTCGTACCAAAATGCTGGACGAATCCCATTCGGATCGCGTAAAACGAAGGCATCTCCGTGTCCGAGTAAACCGGCCATCGCATATCCACCATCCCAAACTTCAGATGCTTTCTTCAAGATCTTCACTAAGTTTACCTCTTTGGCAATACGTGCATAAATTTGATCTTTCGAATATCCAAGTGACTTGTAATGCGCGTATAATTCGTCGTTTTCAACATCGAGGAAATGTCCGATTTTCTCTAGTACCGTAACCGTATCACTTTTCTCCTTCGGATGTTGCCCAAGGTTCACTAAGGCATCGAAAAGCTCATCAACATTCGTTAAGTTAAAGTTTCCCGCAACGACAAGGTTTCGAGTAATCCAGTTATTTTGACGTAAGAATGGGTGACAACTTTCGATCGAATTTCGTCCAAAAGTTCCGTAACGCAAGTGTCCGAGGAAAAGTTCACCTGTAAATCCTGCGTTCTTTTTTAAGTAATCGACGTTTTTTAAATTCGCCGGATTCTCTTGTTGAATTTGCTGAAATTTCGCGTTGATTTGATCGAAAATATCTTGTGTAGGATTTTTCTTAATGGACCGCGTTCGTGAAATATAGCGGTTACCTGGTTCCATATCGAACTTGATGTTCGCTATCCCAGCTCCATCTTGACCACGGTTGTGTTGTTTTTCCATTAGGAGGTGCATTTTGTTAATGCCATACAGCGCTGTGCCGTATTTCTCCAAGTAATATTCCATGGGTTTTTTTAGTCTCAATAGGGCTATTCCACACTCATGTTTTATCGGATCACTCATGGTTTGTTGATGTTTGTGGCAAAGATAGGGATAATGTGTTAATGTGCTAATGTGCTAATGTGCTAATTTGCCAATGTGCTAATTGGTAGTAGTTGGCTCCTCGCTTTGCTCGGATAGGATCATAGAATCGATCTAGGCATAGGGAATGTCCTACGTTTGGTTTATAAAAAATTCAACCCCTTCAGGGTTGTGGATAATGGGTAATTGTTTATTGTATGGAGGTTTGACCCCTTCAGGGTCGGTAATTCTAGTGAACAGTGCTGGTATCTATTCAAATGGTGAACGGTTGTTAAATTCTACACTCAACAATAAACTTTTTGCTCCGCCGCTCCGCCTCGGCGGAGGAGCGAACAAATCATTAGCACACTAGCACATTGGCAAATTAGCAAATTGTCTAATGTCCATTCGGCTGGCAACATTTCGGCAACTTCTCCACATCTTCTTTCGCGGCTTTCACCTCGTCAGCGTCATAGCCAATTTTGGCAATCGTTTGTTTGATCGCAAGCAAATCGATTTTCTTTGGGTCGTATTTTACTGTGACGATTTTCGTTTGGTCGTCTAACTCTGCGAATTTGATGCCTTTCGTGTAATTCAACTTGCCTTCAATACGCTCCTTGCAATCACCACATTGTGCATTGGTTTGAATTTGACTGGTCATTGTTTTTTGTCCGAAGGACAGGCTGCTCATCAGCACGAATAATAGGCTTACAATAGTTGTTTTCATATGAAATGGTTATCAGTTATCAGTTTTTTGTTTAATGGCAAATCGCATTCCTGCATAGACATTCCATCCCATAATTGGACCCCAAACGCGGTTGGCGTCGAACTGTGATCCAAATGGATTCTGTGCATCGATGATAGGATTTACTTGTTTAAAGTTCGCTAAATTTTCACCGCCTAGGTAAAAATTCCATTTTTTGTAGATATGCGTGATCTGTGCATTGACCATTGGGTAGACTGGACTTTGTTCATCGTGCTGTTCTATGCCTGATGCCTCAAGGATGACCGGCAATCGTGAGGAACCGTAAACCGTACACGTTGCATCGAATTCCCAGCGTTTGTTGCGCGTGCGATAGGCCACATTGATGAATCCACGGTTCTTTGGAATCATGACCTGTTGACGCATGACACCATCGTACATGGCTTTGACATCCAAATGTTTGTACGCTAAACGCACATCGAAATTTTTTCGCAACGCATACGACCATTCCACTTGAAAACTGTTGGAGTAGGAGGAATGGGCTAAGTTCTGGAAGACAATGGCATCCAAGGCAGCATCTCGGTCGACAATCAACTGATTCTGAAATAGGGTATGATAGAAGTCCAAGCTAAGATTCCCCGTTTTTTCAAAAAGAGTAAAATCTTTCACCAAAGAAACGCCTGCATTCCACGAAATCTCTGGCTTGATTTCCGTCGGTGCGATCCACGTTTTTGAATTCGCCAACAAGGAAACATTGTCGATCATGTAATTCGGTACGCGCCATCCTTTACCTGCTGTAACGCGCAAATCAGCTCGTTGGGTCAATGCATATTTCGCATGAATCCGTGGGGAGAATTGTCCACCATACGTAAGGTGCTGGTCGTATCGTCCACCGATTACGGCATTCATTCGTGCTCCGCTATACGTATATTCAGCAAAAATTCCTGGGACAATTTCCGTGCGCACTTGTTGCAATAAATCGGCTTTTTGTTCGATCATCAGTCCGACAAAACTCGCTCCCACCTTGATCTTGTGGTCGCTTGTTCCGAGAATATCGTCGTAAATCGCATTCACATATGCTCGTTTTTCCTTTCCTTCAAACGTCCGATGGCCAAACGCACCATTCATTTCTTGGTACTTCAAGTTGTACACCACACCAAAGGAACGCAGTGGTTTTTTGCTGAAAAATCCTGTCTTCGCATACAGGTCGACGTGACGTGCGTTCATATGCACACCATAGCCCACAGGACTATCTCGGAAATACGTATTTTGTCCACCCAATTTTCGGTCTTGATACGCATTCACGCCAAATTGCGCCTCCATTTTTTTACCTTGAAATTGCCAGCGATTCATCAACGCCAAGTTATCGCCCATCGGAATATCTCGAAATCCATCGCCATTGTGATCAATGTTCCCTAACATGGAGGAAGCGTGTCCGAGTAGTCCAGTGCTCCATTTTTCATTGAGTTTCTTTCCGGAATTCACATTCAATTCTGACCGTCCAAAGCGGTTTTGATAGGCATTCACGTAAAGTGCCTCCATCTCCGAAGGTTTTTTGATTTCCAAGTTCACGAGTCCAGCCATGGATTCATATCCATTCACAACGTTTCCAGTTCCCTTGGTGATTTGGATGGATTCGATCCACGTTCCCGGAATGGACTGAAGTCCAAAAGAGCTTTCGAGTCCACGCAAATAGGGGATATTTTCCAGCTGTATTTGCGTATAGACGCCATCGAGACCCATCATCTGAATTTTCTTTGCGCCAGAAACGGCATCTGTGATGTTCACATCCACCGAAGCATTCGTTTCAAAGGACTCCGATAAATTGCAGCACGCGGCTTTTCGCAATTCCCCCGCATTGATTTCCTCCACATGCAGTGTTTTCATTTTAGAAATTTGGTGGGATTTTTGACGCAATTGATACACAATTTCCTGTTTGGTGGAAATTGGGATCATCAGAATGGTCAAGGAGATGAATCGATCTTCCTTGGTCACGGGAATGGAATCGGAGATATATCCCATTGCGCTAATCACCAACGTGTCTGGTAATTGTTTCGGAAGGACTAATTCGAAGCGTCCTTCTTTATTGGAAAACACTCCTTGATTTGCTCGAATCAAGCGAATTTTAGCATTTTCCAGCGGAAAGTTTTTCGTCGAATCTTGGCGTAAAACAATTCCTTTTAATTGAGCATTTGTGGTGGATGCCGTGAAGAAGAGGAGCATCCCCAAAAGATATAATTTCATATTAACGTTTATTCATGAATACTAATTTCGGCACATGGATTTCCATGCACAAAAGGCATCAATGAACTCGTTTATAGGCGAAATACACAGTGTTGAATGAGAATGTCTCGTCCGCTTTCCCTGATCGGCGGTGGATCTTCCCATGTTTGAACGATGGAAAGTTCTTTCGTTTGGGACTTAGGGAAAGAATATACTGCGGTTTTTACTGGACAAACAAATGCAATTGTTGGAACGGAAAGTGCTTGACTCTGCACGTATTTTTCGTCCAACTGTACGACTGTTTTTTCATCGTGGCAACAATTTTTCTTCTTTTCCTTCTGGCAACAAGGAGGAAGGTTTGATATTTTCTCTTGACAATGCGACTGTTGATTGATGAAAAACGATGTAAATACACCATCTTCCTCACAGGCATGTGTAAACACAGGAATACCGATGTTCCCAAAGAACAGCAATAGACTTAAAAACAAGAGGGTGAGTGTTTTCACGAGACAAAGGTAGGGATAATGTGCTAATTTGCTAGTGTGCCAATTTGCTAATGTGCTAATTGGTAGAAGTAGGCGCAGGGCATGCCCTGCGCCTACCATTGTTTTTTTTTTAAAATTCAACCCCTACAGGGTTGTGGATTATTGGTGCTTGTTTAATGTATGGAGGTTTGACCCCTTCAGGGTCGGTAATTCTAGTGATCAGTGTCGATATCTATACGAATGGTTGTTGGGTGTTAAATTTCTGCCATCAACAATAAACCTTTAGCGCAGCAAGCAAATCATTGGCACTCCGCCGCGGCGGAAGCACACTAGCACATTAGCACATTAAATTAGTGCCTAGTGCTCAGTGCCGATTAAACCAACGTAAATAAATCTTTCGTACCTAAAATGCGTGTCACGGTAAATCCTTCGGCGTAATTTGCGCCAATTGGACGTCCATATTGCATCATACGTCCTTTGATGAATTGGAAAAATTCTTCGCCAGAGATCGGTGTGTTTGGCTCTGTGGAAGTTGGATCGTAAAATTGGGAACGGAAGGCTTTGATGACTTCGATTTTCTGTTCCATGTACGGACTCACGTCCATCACGATGTCCGGATGTGTGTAATGATCTTGAATGTAATGCAAGACCAAGCGTGGACGATGAGCGGGAAGAGAAATGCCGTCGACCTCTGTTTCAATTTTTCGGAGTCCAGCAAGAAAACATGCGTCGGACACCAATTTTCCACCACGTCCATGATCGGGATGACGGTCGCTCAAGCAATTTGCCATCACGATTTCCGGTTGATGAATACGGATTTGTTCAATGATCTTACGTTTGTTTTCTTCGTTGATTTCGAAAAATCCATCTCCCATGTTTAGGTTCTTACGAACAGCTAATCCCATGAGCTTGCCAGCAGCTGCGGACTCTGCGTAACGGTCTTCAACCGATCCACGTGTCCCCAATTCTCCCTCCGTCAAATCAACGATTCCGATTTTCTTACCAAGAGCGGCATAATGCAACAAGGTACCAGAAGCGGATAATTCCACATCGTCAGGGTGAGCGGCAAAGGCTAGGATATCTAATTTCATCTTCGTCAGAATTTACGTGCTAAACTACGTTAAAAAAGTAAAAAGTCCCTTTGGTTTCAAAGGGACTTTTTAGTGATTTATGATTGGTAACTTTCAATACTTGGACAAGAGCAAATCAAATTGCGGTCTCCAAAGGCATTGTCAACACGTCGAACAGGTACCCAATATTTCCACTCTTTCAAGTATGCTACTGGATAAGCAGCTTCTTGCGGTGTGTACGGATAATTCCATTCTTTATTGATGATGCAATCCGCGGTATGTGGTGCGTTTTTCAATAAGTTATTCGCTTTGTCTGCTTTACCGTCCTCAATTTGACGAATTTCCTCGCGGATTTTGATCATCGCGGTGATGAAACGATCCAATTCTTCTTTGTCTTCAGATTCTGTTGGCTCAATCATCAAGGTTCCAGCCACTGGGAAGGAAACCGTTGGAGCATGGAAGTTGAAATCGATCAAACGTTTTGCCATATCAGCTACTTCTACTTCTGCCGTTCGTTTGAAATCTCGGCAATCCAAAATCATTTCGTGGGCTACCGTTCCGTTTTTACCCGTATATAGAATGTCGTAGTGACCCTTCAAGGATGCAGCGATGTAGTTCGCGTTTAAAATCGCGATTTCCGTTGATTCACGCAATCCTTTCGCGCCAAGCATTTTGATGTACGCATAAGAAATCAATAAAATCAAGGCGCTTCCGTAAGGTGCTGCGGATACCGCATGAATGGCTTTTTCACCACCTGATTTAATGACTGGATTCCCTGGTAGGAATGGCAATAAATGAGCTGCCACACCGATTGGACCCATTCCTGGTCCACCACCACCATGAGGAATGGCAAATGTTTTGTGTAAGTTTAAGTGACAAACGTCTGCTCCAATGTTTCCTGGATTGGTTAATCCAACTTGTGCATTCATGTTCGCACCATCCATGTATACTTGTCCACCGTTTTCGTGAATGATCGCAGTAATTTCGCGAATTCCTTCCTCGTAAACGCCATGAGTGGATGGGTAGGTCACCATTAATCCAGCTAACACATCTTTCAGTTCAATCGCTACGCGGCGAAGTTCATCAATATTGATGTTTCCATTTTCATCACAACCGGTAACGACTACGTCAAATCCAGCCATAACTGCCGACGCTGGATTCGTACCATGTGCAGAAGAAGGAATGATCATTTTTGTTCGTTGCGTATCGCCATTGGATTCGTGGAATGCTTTAATCACCATGAGTCCAGCGTACTCTCCTTGTGCTCCGGAATTCGGTTGCAAAGAGACACCTGCAAAGCCAGTGCTTTCGGATAAATCCAAGGACAATTGTCGGAACATTTCATGGTATCCAGCAGCTTGTTCTACTGGTGCGAATGGATGCAAATTCGCAAATTGCGGATTCGTGATCGGCATCAATTCCGTTGCGGCATTCAATTTCATGGTACAAGATCCAAGTGGAATCATGCTATGCACCAAAGAAAGGTCTTTGTTTTCCAATCGTTTCAAGTAACGCATCATTTTTGATTCGGAATGATGGCTATTGAAAACGGGATGTGTCAACACGTCGTCTGTTCGTTTCAATCCTGCGGAAAGTGCAGAAGCGCCATTTCCTACTGAACTTGCGTCGAAACAAGAAAGAATTGCTGCTACGTCAGCATCCGTATGCGGTTCTCCAAAACTGATGCTCAATTCTGAGTCAGAAATGTAACGGAAATTTAATTTTTGTGCTTCTGCTTTGGCGCGAACGCTTTGGCAATCCACACCTTTGATCCAAAGGGTATCGAAATATGAATCTGTTCCTAATGCGATTCCTTTTGCTGCTAATCCAGCTGCTGTTTTTGTCGCTAATCCGTGAACGTGATTCGCAATGGCACGAATGCCATCTGGACCGTGATATACAGCATACATACTTGCCATTACGGACAATAATGCTTGCGCTGTACAAATATTAGAAGTGGCTTTGTCGCGTTTGATGTGTTGCTCTCTCGTTTGAAGCGCCATGCGCAAAGCTAAGTTGTCATCTGCGTCTTTTGAAACACCAATGATTCTTCCAGGAATGTTACGCTTGTAATCTTCTTTTGCAGCAAAGAATGCTGCGTGAGGACCACCGTATCCCATCGGAACACCAAAACGTTGGGACGACCCAAGTACCACATCCGCACCCATGCTTCCCGGTGATTTTAATACCACCATGGAGAGAATGTCTGCCGCAACCGCTACTTGAATGCCATGAGCTTTCAATCGGGAAATAATCGTTGTTAAATCACGCACTTGTCCATGCGCACAAGGATTTTGAATGAATGCACCAAAATAAGCGTCTGATCCTTCAAATTGGTCGATGTTTCCAATTTCTAATTCAATGCCTAAATTAATGGCACGTCCTAACATCACGTCAATGCTCTGTGGTAAGGCATCTTCAGCGACAAAGAATTTATTTTTTCCAGCTTGAACTTCTGCTCGTGAACGTGAATTATAAAACATGATCATCGCTTCGGAAGCAGCCGTTCCTTCATCCAATAAAGACGCATTGGCGATTTCCATTCCGGTTAAATCCAAAATCATTGTTTGGAAATTTAACAATGCTTCCAATCTTCCTTGTGAAATCTCCGCTTGGTAAGGCGTGTATGCCGTGTACCATCCTGGATTCTCTAAAACGTTTCTAAGAATCACACTTGGAACGATTGTCTCGTGATACCCCAATCCAATAAACGACTTAAACACTTGGTTTTTTCCTGCCAATTCAGCAATGTGTTCCAAGTATTCCTGTTCCGTCATTGCATCTGCAATGTTTAACTCACCGTTCAAACGAATTTGAGCTGGAATAGTGCGGTCGATTAAGGCTGAAATAGAGTCGATGCCGATTGTTGCCAACATGGCTTTTTTCTCTGCTTCACTCGGTCCGATGTGTCTTCTAGAAAATGGTGTCATGAATGTTCTTTTTTGAGTGCACAAATATACAAAGCAAAAAAAGAAACATCAATGAAAACAGAGCGTAAGTTTTGAACCGAAATATGGACTTATGAACGCTTTTGGCTCAAATAAACACGAGCCCTCAATTTGGCATTCGATTGAATGTCTTTCCAAAACAAATTCACATCGCCCGTGTGCAATGTTTTCATGGTCCATGAAACAAGTCCAAGGTAGGAGCAAGGACGTGAAATCCAAATGGCACCATCGATGACGTTCGTTTCAAAGCAATGGCAAAAAGTCTGGTCATTGGAATACAAAAATCCTTGATGCTGCTCCTTTGTCGCGCTTCCTTCGGAATACCACGTTACTGGATTTACGACCGCTTTTCCTTTATACCATCGGCGAAAAACATCTTCATCGATGGTCTTCTTAAACGTATTCCAAGTGACGAATCCACCCGTTTGTGTCGGATTGTTCATCAATGGAATGGTGGAAAATTCGGTTTTATCCATACCAATCCCCGGAATATACGCTGCTACTAATTGACTTTGCAATGGTTTATTGTCGAAAAAATCACGCAAAATCATGCGCAAATGTGTGCTGCCCTGACTGTGTCCAGCAAGAATAATGGGACGTCCATGATTATAATGATCCAAGTAGTATTGAAAAGCATTTTTCACATCTTCATAGGCAAAAAGCAAGGCGTCGCGTCCGCCTTCTTCCAACGTGTAATACGAACGAATGTGCGCTTGACGGTAAAAAGGAACATACATTCGTCCGGCATCTGCCCAAGCGCTCGCTTGGTATTTTACAGCGGATTCGATGACTTTTTTTTGTTGTTCCCGATCTGCTAAATCAACGTTCCAACGTTCGTCTTTTTTGTCCAATAGTAAGGTTGGATAAACGTAAAAGACATCGACATCTGCCCACAAGGTGGTGTCGCTTACTTTCGATTGTAATCCACTTGGATATGCTCCCGGTAAAACGGCCCAATTTTGGGTAAGCGAATAATCTACAGTCTGTGAAAAACAATGACTTGTTAATATGTTCAAGAGGAAAAAGAAGCTGAACCTGAATTTCTCCATTAATTTTGTGCTTGATTAAATAATGCGCTCCAAAAATACATACATTCTTGCTGTTTTTCTGCTTTCGTGGACGATGATTTTTGCGCAGGTGAAAGTGGACTCCATCAAATCGTGGAAGCTCAAATCGCTTTATTCGTTGAATGGAACACAATCTTCCTTTGTCAATTGGAATGCCGGTGGACGAAACAACATTTCGTTGATAGGCGCTATTGGTGCAAGCGCATATTACACGCATGATCATGTCAAGTGGACCAATGATGCCAGTATTGCTTTGGGAGGAATCAAATATTTAGATCATATCTCCGGAGTTCGCTTGCAAAAAACCGACGACCGAATCGATTTATCCAGCACCTTCGGAATGCTCTTGTCGAAGGATTTCTTTCTCACAGTTGCGGCTGGATTCAAGACACAAATGGTGAATGGGTATACCTATCCCAATGATTCCGTGGTCGTTTCGACATTCATGGCGCCTGGCTATTTGAATCTTGCACTCGGAACAGATTTGCGGAAAGGAGATCAATTCTCGATTTTTTTCTCCTCCATTGCCTTTAAATCTACCTTTGTGATGGATAGTGCTTTGTCTTCCATTGGGGCTTTTGGTGTCGAGAAAGGACAAAAATACCGACAAGAATATGGGGCATTTGTGAAAATGAAATGGAACAAAAACATAGCGAAGAACATTGAGATGAAATCTAAGCTGGAACTCTTTAGTAATTACTTACATAATCCGCAAAACATTGATGTCAATGCTGAATTGCTCTTTGTATTTCGTGTAAATTCTTTATTTTCGGCTACAGCACAGTGGAATTTGGTCTACGATGACGACATCAAGATTCGCGACATTTATGGAAACGTAGGTCCTCGAACACAATTTAAATCGGTACTAGGAATCGGTATTTCGTACAAATTGGAAAACAACTAACATGAAAAGAAGTCGAATTTATTTCTTGATATTGGTCTTTTTCTGTGTGTTTGACACTTCAAAAAGTCATGCCCAATTCGAACAGGCAAAATGGGAATTTTACGGGAAGTACTCCTTTGGATTCGTAGATAAGACGAATTATTCTTATGTCGGGCTCAATATGGAACGTCAGTTCCATCCGAATTGGACGCTTAATTGGAATTTAGAATTATTAGGTCGACGAGACGACATTTTCCAATTGCATGGTTCCATGGGATTAATCGGTGGACCAGCCTATATGGGATATGCGTTGAATCAACCAACTTGGGGAAATGGCTACATTGTAGGCAACATTATTTTGGGACTAATGATCATGGCTGCCCCAGATGGAATCAGTTACCATTTTCCCATTGCTTACCGCTGGGATCTTTCACCCTACGCGAATGTTCTTGGATTTGATTGGGTGCAGTATAATGAAATGGAAGGATTTGCGCACCTCTTTTATTCGGCCTCCGCAGGTGTTCGCTGTTCCTATTGGATGACAGATCGCTTTTTTGTGAAGGGATTTATTGAAACGCGAAAAGCTGGACCTTTGGGTTGGAATTATGGCGGTGGTATAGCGCTCGGATGGAGTAAACCGTTTGAAAACCGCAGGGAAGAAGAGCAATAATGGGCCTTAAATTGTGGATAACCGCGACTCCAACTGTTCAAAAATCAACTTGATAGCTCCTTCAAAGAGCCCTAACTTTGCGTTATGCGCATTGGGATACTTCTTTTTTCTTGTTTACTATCGCTGTCCAGTTTCGGACAATTGAAAGCCATTTACAATCAAGCGGATTATCCTTTTTTACTGCACTTACCTGCAGATAGCATCTTAAAAAATCATCCACCCGTGCTGATTTTCCTTCATGGACGAAGCTTATCTGGTAATAACTTGGAGTTGGTGAAGAAATACGGCATCATTCACGAAATTGAGAAGGGCCGCGAAATTCCTGCCATCGTCATTGCGCCGCAAGTACCTGCAGGAAAATCATGGGAACCATCGAAAGTATTGTCCGTACTTCGTTTTGCACAAGAACATTTCGACACAGACACCAATCGCGTGTACGTAACCGGAATGAGTTTAGGTGGATACGGGACCTTAGATTTTGCTGGTCAATACCCAGAAATCGTAACAGCTGCCGTGGCACTTTGTGGCGGAGGAAATCCGAGTAAAGGGTGTAATTTATCGACCATTCCCGTGTGGATACAACATGGAAACCGCGATAGTGCTGTTCCAATCAGTGAATCTGAAAAAATGGTTCGTTCCATTCGTGCCTGCAATGGTGGTGAAAACTTGAAGTATACGGTGGTTCCAGGTGCAAGCCATGGAGATTTAGAGCGTGTTTTCCGCACCGATGAACTATATGATTGGCTGTTCCAATTTAGTAAAGCAGATCAGCATTAAGAAAACCAAATGTCATTGATTAATTGACATCCTGCTTCTTTATTCACACGCTCAATAATGATTTGTTTGCCATTCAATAACTCTTCCCGCATCACCGAAGAATCGATTTTTAAATACAAGGTATTGTGTTTAATGTGGATTTCTTTCGTGCGGTGTGCCACAGCTGGCCCCATTAATTCGGGCCATGCAGCAATAATATCGTATTCCTTCATTTTGCCTTCCAAGGAATAAGCCTTAAGGAACTTATCGATGAGGTCCTTTAGTGGTTCCTTATCGGAACTTCGTCGGTTGTCTTCGCGCATGGAATAAAGTTAGGATAAAATCAAGGATAATTGCTGTTCCTTCACTTGGAATAGTTTTTTCTCGGTGTGTAAGGAATCGAATAATTGCTTCATGCGTTCAGGATCTGAATCCGTAACAATCACTTGTCCGAAATAATCGGCCGTCACTAAATCAATTAAGCGCTGTACGCGTTCATTGTCCAGCTTGTCGAAAATATCATCGAGCAACAACACCGGCTTCAATCCTTTGTGCTGTTTCATCCAATCGTATTGAGCCAGTCGAAGTGCAATCACAAAGGACTTCTGTTGTCCTTGTGAACCGAATTTCTTCACCGGATGCCCTTTAATCGTGAAAACCAAATCATCCTTGTGCGTTCCAGCATTGGAGTACTGTGTAGCGGCATCTTTTTTCGCATGGATTTGCAGTAACTCCGCAAAAGAATGTTCATTCAGTTGGGAACGGTATTCCAGTCCAACAGATTCTGAATCCAATCCGATTTCTGAATAAAAACGCTGAAAAACAGGAATGAATTCGGCTAGAAATTCCTTGCGTTTCTGATGGATGTAATTCCCCGATGGAATGAGTTGTTCGTTCCACACTTCGATGGAGTCTACGTCAAATAATCGGTGCTCATACATGTTCTTTAACAAGGCATTACGTTGCTCTAAAACTTTGTTGTAGCGTTGAATTTCTTCTAAGTATACCTTGTCCAATTGCGATAAAATACCATCCATCCACTTACGACGCATATCGGAACCATCCGCAATTAAGTCACCGTCGTATGGCGAAATAAACACGACTGGAAATTTTCCGATGTGATCCGCTAACTTTTCGTATTCCTTTTTATTGATTTTAACGGTCTTTTTACCTCCGTTTTTCAAGGCGCAATGCACATTGTAATCTTGCTCTTCCAAATGCCATTTTCCTTGAATCGAGAAAAATCCTTGGTCAAAACGAATGTTCTGACGGTCAATCGCATTCAAATAGGATTTACACATGCTTAGGTAGTAAACGGCATCGAGGATGTTCGTTTTTCCACTCCCGTTTTGTCCCACAAGTCCATTGATTCCTGCGCAAAGATCTACTTCTAAATCTTCGTAATTCTTGAAATTAATGAGGTGTAATTGTGCTAAAAACATGTGCTTCAAAGGTAGTATTTATTTCGCGATTGAGACCGAAATACTTCCTTGTGAATCGTACGTTACTTTCCCGAATAACTATTCTATTATCTTTGTTGAAAATTCAATAGTTATGTCAAACGCTTTTTTTAAAACACCCATTGCCATCAATGAACCTGTAAAAGCTTACGCGCCAGGATCAGCGGAACGAAATTCCTTAATTCAAACCTATAAGGACATGTGGAGCCAAGCTCCAGTGGATGTTCCAATGTATATTGGTGGAAAAGAAGTGCGTACGAACACGAAAAAAGCGATGAATCCACCGCATGACCACGCTCATGTGCTTGGACATTTCAATGTAGGGGATGCTAGTCATGTAACGGAAGCGATCGAATCCGCTTTATCTGCAAGAAAAGCATGGGCGGAACTTCCGTGGGAAGAACGCGCAGCCATTTTCTTAAAAGCAGCAGATTTGTTGGCTGGACCATTTCGCAACAGAATGAATGCTGCCACGATGCTGGCGCAATCAAAAAATGTGATGCAAGCCGAAATTGATGCCGCATGTGAGTTGATTGACTTTTTCCGTTTCAATGTGCAGTACATGACGCAGATTTATAAAGAACAACCAGAGTCTTTGCCAGGGATGTGGAATCGCTTGGAATACCGTCCGTTAGAAGGATTCGTTTTCGCGATTACACCGTTCAACTTTACCTCCATTGCTGCGAACTTATGTGCCGCACCAGCGATGATGGGGAATGTTGTCGTTTGGAAACCAGCAGATTCACAAGTATATTCGGCGCAAGTCATCATGGAATTATTCAAAGCAGCTGGCGTTCCAGATGGTGTCATCAATATGATTACCGTTGATGGACCTGTAGCTGGTGACATCGTCTTCAAACACAAAGATTTCGCTGGATTACATTTCACTGGATCAACAGGTGTTTTCCGTCATTTGTGGAAAGAAATTGGTCAAAACTTAGAGCATTACCGTTCGTATCCAAGAATCGTTGGAGAAACAGGTGGAAAAGATTTTATCATGGTTCACCGTTCAGCAAATGCAGCCGAAGTAGCGACGGCAATGTCCAGAGGGGCCTTCGAATTCCAAGGACAAAAATGTTCTGCGGCTTCAAGAGCGTATGTTCCATCCAATTTGTGGCCAGAAGTAAAACGCATCTTTGTTGAACAAGTGAATTCATTCAAAATGGGAACACCGGAGGACACCAATAATTTTGTGAACGCTGTGATTGACGAACGCGCATTCGATAAAATCGCTGGCTTCATCGATTATTGCAAAGGACAATCCGATGCAGAAATCATCACAGGTGGATCATATGATAAATCGAAAGGATATTTCATTGAACCAACAACGGTAGTCACTTCCAATCCGAAATTCCGCACCATGTGCGAAGAGATTTTTGGTCCGGTGTTAACGGTCTTCGTTTACGATGAAAATCAATTTGAAGAAACCTTGGAAATGTTGGACTCAACTTCAGAATATGCGTTGACTGGTTCGATTATGTCCAACGACCGTTATGCCATCCAACTAGCGACCAAGAAATTAGTGAATGCTGCAGGGAATTTCTACATCAACGATAAACCAACAGGAGCAGTTGTCGGACAACAGCCATTTGGAGGAGCGAGAGGTTCCGGAACAAACGATAAAGCAGGTGCTGCAATGAATTTATTGCGTTGGGCATCGGCTCGTACGATTAAAGAAACATTTGTTCCACCAACAGATTACAAATACCCATTCTTAGGCTAAGATGATGCACCCTATTTTGAAAGTACTTTTATGTGTCCTTATTTCTACACAGGCAAATGCTCAGTGGAAATGGACCTTACACGCGGAAACCGGATTAAATAAGCAAGATGTTTCCGCTGTCAGTAGTTTGGTGCAACAAAATGAATTAGATCCAAAAGTGTATTGGAAGTTTGCGGCAAGTGGCGGTGTTGAGTTGAGTTATACCGTTTTGAAATTCGCGACCATTTATTCCGGATTAGGGTATGTGAAAACGAATGGACGCTATGTCACCTCTCAAAATGCCTTGAATCCAGATGGAAGTCTTCAGGGGACCTATACCAGTGACAAATTAACGACTGCCGACATGATTTCCTTGCCGATCGGACTACAATTAAACGCTTGGAAGTTACATGTTGGTGGTGGAATCGAAACAAGGTATCGCGTAGCAGGAAGTATGACTACGAGTTATTCTTCTGTTGCAGCTTTTGCGTCAAACAGCACAGACCTAGGAACAGTAACTGGAGCTAATACGAATGCGAAATTAGATTATGGATATTTTGCTTATGCATCATTTAATTTTACGAAACGATTCGGTTGCAAAATTTCGTATTACGAAGGTCAACGAGATCTGAGCAATAATTTTGAATTCGGAGCCTGGAAAGAATGGATGCAAAATGTTGGAAATTCAATCTTTTCATTGAATAACAAGCAAATGACCATTGGTCTTTATTTGAAAATCAACTAGTTTAGTTTTCCATGTTAAAGTTAGCACTTGGTATTTTTTCCATCAGTTACTTGCTGTTTCCATTGAACAGTAGTCCGTCCAAAGAGGGATATGATTTAACAGTAAAAGTAACGGCATTGCAACACAGCAAAGGGTTAATCGAATTTGCGTTGTACAAAAATCCAGCTTTATTTACGCAAACAGGAAAAACACATCGCTTGGCGCGTGTAGAGGCAAAAGCACCCGAAGTAAAGTTTCAATTCACGGATTTGGAACCAAGTAATTACGCAATTGTGGTGTATCACGATGACAACAGCAATAAAATATGCGATAAAAATATCTTCGGGATTCCAACAGAAGCCTATGCCTTCTCGAACAACATGCGTCCAAAATTGTCGGCGCCAAGTTTCGAAGAATGTGCAGTAAAATTGGATAAAGACAAAGTCATCTCCATAAAAATGGTTTACTAAACTTCAAGTTCGGAAAGAACTTTTTCCAATTGTTTCAGAACGGGTTGTTTACCATCATTCTCCACACAAAAATCCGTTAAACTTCGTTTTTGCTCATCTGTCCATTGACTTTGTATGCGTTGTTCAACCGATGCTTTGCTGCAATGATCGCGCATCATAACACGTTGAATGCGAACATCGATTGGCGCACAAACAAGCAAAACGGCATCGAATTGTTGATAGGCACCAGTTTCAAATAAAATCGCTGCTTCGTTAAAAATCAAGGTACTTGTTTGTTGTGCCGACCAATCGTCAAAATCCTTGCGAACAATCGGGTGGATGATCTCGTTCACTTTTAAACGCAGGTCTGGATTTGAGAAAATACAGTCAGAAACATACACACGGTTTAAAGTTCCATCAACATAGGATTCTTCGCCAAGTAAGGCAATGAGCCCTTGACGGATCACGGGATGTTCATCACTTAAGAATTTCGCGCGAAGATCGGAGTAGTAGACAGGGTAGGACATCGCTTCCAAGATTTGTGCAATACTTGTTTTTCCTGAACCAATTCCTCCTGTTAATCCAATGCGTTTTATCATGCATCGAAATTAAACAAAAAATAATTGTCGTACTTTTGTTCAATGTCGAAAAAAGATTGGTTTGTTGATTGGTTTGATACCAGTTATTATCATGTATTATATCAGAATCGGGATGAGCAAGAAGCGGAACGATTTATTCGAAACATACTGAATCACCTGAACTTACCTTCCAATGCTCGATTATTGGACCTCGCCTGTGGAAAAGGAAGGCATGCGAAATTCTTAAGTGAGTTTAACCATGATGTCATGGGGGTTGACCTTTCACCAAATAGCATTGAGCGCGCCAATGAATTCGCACATGAAAAACTGCGTTTTCAAACACATGACATGCGAGAAGTGATTGAAAATGAACAATTCGATGTCATTTTCAACCTGTTTACGAGTTTTGGCTACTTTGATGATGAATCGGAAAACAAGCGCATGTGTGATTCGATTTCAAAGATGCTCGCTCCCGGTGGTCGTTTACTCATTGATTTTATGAATGCGAAAAAAGTCATAGCGAACTTGGTTTTAGCGGAAGAGAAAACCTTGGAAGGACTGCATTTTGACATTAACCGAAATTACGACGGCAAGCACATTTTTAAATACATCCAAGTTAATGACAACGGACATGTGAGTCAATACATGGAGCGTGTTCAAGCTTTATTTTTATCAGATTTCCTAGCCTTGTTAGAAACAAATTTTGAGATTATCGGTACCTTTGGATCTTATGATTTGACCTCGTTTGATGAAGTCAACTCTGATCGATTAATCTTATTAGCACAAATAAAAGAATGAATATTTCCCTCGTTTTTGTTGGACTAATCGCCTCCGTAATTCTCGGTGGAATGGTGGTTACGTATTTAAATGCGACCAACAAAAGTCAATTCATTAAATTGGCACTTGCCTTTAGTGGTGGATTCCTACTTGCGATTATCTTTCAACACTTGATTCCAGATATTTATGCAGATGGGAAAGCAAAAATGGGCATTTTTATCCTTCTCGGATTTTTAGTGCAATTGATTCTTGAGTATTTTTCCGGAGGTATTGAGCACGGACACGTACATGTACACAAAGGACAACCACTTCCATGGGTGCTGTTCATTTCTTTATCTGTTCATTCCATTATTGAAGGAATTCCATTGGGAAATGAATACATGGGCATTGTCAATACGCATGATCACGGACACGGTTCTTTATTTTGGGGGATTATTTTTCACCAAGTCCCTGTTGCCATTGCCTTAATGACTTTGTTGATCAACACGAAATTAAGTCAAATTCAATCCTGGTTGGTATTGCTTTTATTTGCCATCATGACGCCACTAGGTGTCCTACTTGGATTTAACATGTCTCCCGCTGAACTAGGGTTGGATGTCCATGTGATTTTAGCCATTGTGGTCGGGATGTTCTTGCATATTTCCACCACCATTATTTTTGAAACGACGGAGAACCACAAGTTTAATTTGATGAAACTCATGAGCATTCTAGTTGGTTGCAGCCTTGCAATGTTGATGTATTAACCCACGAAACTTAAACGCATAAAAAAAGGTCCTGACAAATACGTCAGGACCTTTTTTATAGATGCTTTATTTAGAACGGTAAATCGTCATCTTCTTCAGCTGCAGTAATTGGACTACTTGTTGCTGCAGCAGGAGCAGATCCGCCTAATGACATTGCAGAAGGTCCTCCAGCTGGCATTCCAGCGCTTTGTCCTGGACGTTCAATTCTCCAAGCTTCAATCGTATTAAAATATTTGATTTCACCTTGTGGACTTGTCCACTCACGTCCACGAAGGTTGAATGAAACTTCCACTTGGTCGTTCACATTGTAACTATCCAACATGCTACATTTGTCTTGTGTTGCTTGAAACAAAATATCTTGTGGATACATCGAAGTTGTATCAGTCACGACGAATTCTCTTTTTGCAAATTTCTCAGTGACTTGTTGTGTGGGTTGGATAACCTTAATGGTTCCGGTGAATTTAAACATTGAATTATATTTTAATTGTTAAATGCTAATAAAGTAAGCCAAGCTTCTTCTAGTTTGTTTTCCGCTAAAAGTGCTTTTGCTTTTTGATGGAGTTGTTTTTCCAATTCGACTGCGTCGTTTTCTAAAGATACAAATAATTCGCTTAATTCAATCAGCTTATATTCGTTTACATCTGTTTCATTCGGCACTTCTTCGATTCCTGCTAATTGTCCTAAATCATTTCCCGTCAGAACCGTACTATTTTTTACATCAGCCGGCAAGGCATCGAATCCAATACCACATGTCGTGATTGGTTTTTTAATTTCAAACATGGACTGGACATCTGCTCGACAATACCAATCTCCACCCATGCGCGAAACCAAATCTATTTTATGTTGATCGATTAGTCCATTCGCGTCGATAAGATCTTCACGCACATGAATGCGCAAGACTTCACAGATAATTAAATTTCCTGCTCCACCTTCGTGCCCAAGTTCTTTCACTTCGATCACTTTACATTCAAATTGAACAGGCGCTTCACCCACGCGAAAAGGTTGAATCGTTTCGGATGGAATAGCCGTTAATCCAGCTTTGTCGAATTCGCTAACCTCTGGAGAATACGGTGAACTGGCCAAACTCATTTGATGCACTAAATCATAGTTGACCACATTGATGACTACCTCCGGTACGACCTTCACATTCTTATACGTATCCTTCGTTTCATTCGTGCGTCCTGAACGTGCAGGTGAAAATATGAGAATCGGTGGATTCGCACTAAATACGTTGAAAAAACTAAAAGGCGCCAAATTTGGCTGTCCTGCTTCATTTACAGTAGAAGCAAAAGCAATCGGTCTTGGACCAATAGATCCAAGTAACAACTGATGTACACGCTGTACCGATATTTCTTGTGGATTAAATGTCAACATATGCAGGTCAAAATTACTTTTTTATCCCTTTTCTTTTGCGTCAATTTTTCAGGAGTTATTCACAGATTTCATCCTTCTTTTCATACATTTACACTAAGTTTTACATATGTATAAATCCTGGTGCCTCCTTCTTGTTTTGTTCACTTCCGCTGTATCCTTTGCACAGAATAAAAAGGATACGCATGGTAAACGCACCGGAAAATGGGTGTATACAGGCGCTGACAAACCAAAATCGGGCATTTCCAAAACGGGAAAAGTAGAGGAGGGAATTTACGTAGATGGACGCAAAGAAGGCATTTGGACAAAATACCACAAAGACGGAAAAACACCGAAATTAAAAGGAAATTATACAGATAATCGTCCGGAAGGAGCCTATACACGGTTTTACGCGAACGGTCACATCATGGAGCAGGGTAGCATAGGAAAAAATGGTTACAAGGGAACCTTGGTTCGCTACTTTGAAAATGGACAAGTATCTTACAAAGCGAGTTATAACAACGAGGGACAAGAAACAGGAAAGGTGGTTTACTACCATGAAAATGGAAAAATTGCCCTGGAATATACGATGAAGAATGGCACACTGATGGGAAAAGTGAATCGCTACAGTACGCAGGGCGTTTTAACAGAATCCTTTGAACTTTCCGCGAATGGCTCCATTGTCAATCTTAAAAATTTCGCCAACACTCCAGTTGTTACCCAAACGACCCGACCTTCTGAATCGGTTATTTATCCACCTAAAATTGCGAATCCACGCATGAAAGGACTCAAATTTGTCGCAAATGGATACAACAAAGTATACAACGATAACGATGAAATTTGGATGGAGGGAGAATTTAAAAACGGTCAACTTTGGGATGGAAAAGTATACGATTACGACAACGATGGCATCCTTCAAAAAGTGCGTATTTTTAAAGCTGGACGCTATCACTCCGATGGACAGTTATAAGATTCAGAAGGAATTCTTAATTTTACACCCAAATAAAAAACTATGAAAGCATACGTATTTCCTGGACAAGGTGCACAATTCACCGGAATGGGTAAAGATTTATACGAACATTCTGATTTGGCAAAATCAATGTTTGCAAAAGCCAATGAAATTCTTGGCTTTGATATTCAAAAAATCATGTTCGAAGGTAGTGAAGAGGAGTTGAAACAAACAAAAGTGACACAACCTGCGATCTTCTTGCATTCAACCATTCTTGCGGCTTGCCTTGGTGAGTCGTTTCAACCAGCAATGGTTGCAGGACATTCACTGGGTGAATTTTCAGCATTGGTGGCCAATAAAACCTTAAGTTTCGAAGATGGACTTCGCCTAGTTTCACAACGTGCTTTGGCGATGCAGAAAGCTTGT
Organism: Crocinitomicaceae bacterium; assembly: GCA_024643725.1. Classification (GTDB taxonomy): domain Bacteria; phylum Bacteroidota; class Bacteroidia; order Flavobacteriales_D; family Crocinitomicaceae; genus UBA952. The sequence continues at coordinate 88,446 of JAHEMJ010000012.1, forward strand.
GAAATGCAACCTTCTACCATGGCAGCGATTCTCGGATTGGAAGATGAGGTCGTTGAAAAAATATGTTCGGAAATTGATGGTGTTGTTGTTCCAGCAAATTATAACTGTCCAGGACAACTCGTTATATCAGGTGCCATTCCAGCGGTGGAAGCTGCTTGTGCGAAATTGACAGAAGCAGGAGCGAAAAGAGCCATGATTTTGCAGGTCGGTGGTGCATTCCACTCTCCATTAATGGAACCAGCTCGCGAGGAATTAGCAGCTGCAATCGAAGCAACTCATTTCTCACAACCGTCTTGTCCGGTTTATCAAAATGTCAATGCGCAAGCAGTATCTGATCCATCGGAAATCAAGAAAAACTTGGTGTTGCAATTAACGGGGGCCGTGAAATGGACACAAATCATGAACAATATGCTCGCAGATGGCTGCGCAGAAGTGGTGGAAGTAGGTCCAGGCAAAGTATTACAAGGATTATTTAAAAAAGTAAACCGTGAATTGACGACCAGTAGCGCAAGCATGGAAGCTTAACTAAAATCTTTAAATGATGGAAGGCTCACAGAAATGTGGGCCTTTTTTTATGCATGTTTATGGAATGTTAAACAGGACTACATCTTTAAGGAAATTCAAAAACCATAACTATGAAAAAAATCTTTGCGGTGTGGATGCTAATTATTGCAGGAAACACGTTTGCTCAATCTGTAACTGGTGACATCATTGGTAAGGTGATGAATTTCAATGACGATAAACCGTTACCAAATGCGAAAGCCATCATTGAGGATCAAGGTCGACAGTATTTTGCCATGACGGGTGAAGATGGACGATTCAGAATTTCGAGTGTTCCAGTGGGGAAATATACCTTGAATATCGTTTACAGAGCAGATTCCCTCAAAGGAATTCCAGTTGATGTTCCAATTGAAGCGTATTGTAATTTGGGCGTGATTCTGATGAATACGAATGCTGTTCAAACCATGAAAACCGTTGCCGTTGGAACCGAAAGAATTCATTTGGTTTATGGAGAACTACCAGTGAAAGAGTTGACGCAAAAGGACCTCATTCACAATCCAAATAAATTCGACATCAAAACACTGGCAACGTCAATGTCCTCTGAAATTAAAGTGGACGACGATGGACAATTAATGTTTCGCGGCGCACGCAAAGGAGACATGATTTATGTCCTTGATGGCATCAAATGCAACGAAGTTTACAACGTACCAAGTTGTGCCATTGGTAGAATGATGGTGTTCACAGGTGGATTACCAGCGAAATACGGCGATACTTTGGGTGGCGCAATCGTGGTGGAAACGAAAAGTTACTTCGATTTATACCGTGCTTGGAAAGCAGATCAAGAATAAAGGCGCTAAAAGTTCTTTATGGAAGGCGGCAGAAATGTCGCCTTTTTTTATTTGCTAAAGGACTGCGGGTAGTCTATTTTCCACAGAAACAATCCATGTGCGGGAACTGAAACAGCCGCCTCGCCACGGTCCTTTGCTTCAATGATTGCATCAATGTCAGTCACTTCGAGTTTCCCCAATCCAACTTCAATTAACGTTCCAACGATCGCTCGCACCATGTTGCGCAAAAAGCGATTAGCTGACACTTCAAAGTATAGTTTTGTACCTTCTTGTACCCACCTTGCTTCATAAACGGTACAAATGTTCGTTTTGACATCCGTGTGTAACTTGGAAAAGGAACCGAAGTCCTTGGTGCCAAGTAGACGTTCAGCGGCAAGGTTCATCGCAGCAATATCCAAGTTCTGTGGATAATACCAACTTTGATCTTGTTCGAACGGATCTTTTTGTTGATGGATAAAATAGCGATAAGTGCGTTTATTTGCGTCGAAGCGCGCATGAACATCAGCCGATACTTTGTATGCGTGATACGCACTAATGTCTGGAGGCAACATGCGGTTTAACTTGAAACACAGTTGATTTTCGTCCCAATCTTGTGGTAAATCAACATGAAAGAAATACGATTTGGCATGGACACCGGCATCGGTTCGTCCACAACCAACAATGGGAATTTCGGTATTGCCAAATAACTTCGATAAACAGCGTTCAATCGTTTCTTGCACACTGGGAGCGTTCGGTTGTGACTGCCATCCATGATAGGCAGTTCCTCGGTAAGCGATTTGGACAAAATAACGTTGCATAAAGAAGCCACCAAGTTACAAAACATTGGTGGCTCCCTCAAACTGCTGATAAAATTTATTCTAAATAAAGCTGAATTCCATATTGAGAATCCACGCTATAGTCAAAAGTGATGGTCTGACTTCCAGAAATTCCTTTCAAGAAGGTCCAGGTGATGATGCCTGTTTTTTCATCGACTTTACCATCCACTAATTCGCCTTGCTTCACTTTGATGTCCTCTTGATTGGAAACTGGATACTGGTCCTTCACAATCAATGGAATCATTGCTCCACCATTATTTTTGATTTTAATCTCCCATGTCACATCGAATTTTTGACGGGAACCAATTGTTTTAATTTTTGATTTTTCCTTCACTCTTGTTCGTTCCACACTCACTTTACTGTCTTTTCCGAAGGAGAATGATAGGGTGTCCTTGGTGGAGTTCACATCCAAATACGATTTACCCATGAAGGTGCCATCGAAATAAATGTTGGATTCTCCGCTCAATAAATTCAACTTCTCCCATCCAACGACTTGTGCGGACAAATACACACTTGGATCAATTTTCGGAATGACATGGTACTCATACGAAGCAGGTAATTCATGTGTCGCAATACTTACTCGGTGATCCATGCCATCGGAAGGAATGGACATTTTCGATTGAATGGCGTATTCCACACGCAAATCTTTTTTCGTGATGGTCGTTGCCACCGTGTTTGACTTATATGCAGCTGTTTCATTTTTAAATTCCATTTTGCGTTTTCTTGCAGTTTGGACCCCAGGAATAGATTTCGCCATATCTGCCGATCTCATGGGCATACGAGCAATGTCCTCTCTCGTGATGGTGGCGCCAGAAGCATCAGATTCGTATACGCCATCAATATAATAATCACTGGCTTCAGCTCTTGCCCCTCGTACCATCACTTCTTGTAAAACGACTTCTTGAGGTTCTAAGAAAAATTTCAAATAAGTCGAAGTGATTTGAAGTTGGGCCGTGTTGTATCCCACGAAACTCGCATTCACGTAGTTTTCTCCTTTTGGAATGGTCAATTCAAACTTCCCATCGAAATTGGTCACTGCCGCGATGTTTGGATTATTGGCAAATTGAACTCGTGCAAAAGGTAATGCTTCACCTGTTGACGCATCGATGACTTCTCCTCTCAATTTTTCTCCATCGTAACTCATCTGTGGAAGGCTGCGTGTGCTCTGCGTTTTTTGCTGTGGATAATTGTTGTAATAGATAATCCACGGTTGCAAGGTTGGTTCTTGTGCATTTTCATAAGGATCATTCGTTGAAAGAACTAAGTCCACATTTTTCCATTCAATACCGGTGGTTTGACTCACATTCGCTTTGGCCTCTAGACGCACTGGTTTACCGATTCCATCGCTGCGCATGTCGTAATACGCTTTCCATGTCGCATTTGGACTAATGTAATTAAACTGGAATCCAGCAGTGCACGATTTCGTCACATCGACTTCTACCACCACTTCAGAATAATTAATTACCGGTTTCGAACGTTGACTAATAATCTCCTGCTCGATTTGATTCATTTTCTTTTGGAGGTCCTCCAGCTCTGCGTATATCGCTGTTTCACGCGTGATGACTTCGGTGAGTTTCGTGTGCATGAATAAGTAGGCTTCCTTCAACTCGGTCGTTTTTAATCCTTGGTCTTGTCCTTTCAAATCACGGTTTTGCATCAACAGATTTTTATCCATCTCCAGAATGACATATTCATCGCGTAAGGCTTGATCTTTCTTATAAAGAAGGTCTTTTTTCGCATTCAAGGCATGAATTTCTTCGTTGCTAATTTTTAGATCTTCGTAGTTTTTACGCGTGCGCACCGAAAGAATGGTGACATCGCCCTGCGCCTTGACTTGAACGGTATTCGGATCAACAAAATCGGTGAGTTTTTGAAAAACGATGTCTTGTCTTCCAGATACCAAGTCGATTTTCGTTTCATGTTGTACTTGGGCTCCAGTAAAGAACACCGTGACTTTTTTAATGGGAGCAACCGAACTTATTTCTTTTTGAGCGTTCGCGCTAACGAAACTACATCCCACGAGGATGCTGGCAATGATTCTTTTCATAATTCGTTGTTTAATTCCTTTCATAGATGCAGATACATTTTGGATTCCACAAGGTTCATTTATTTCATAAATGGAAAGGATTTCCCGTTTAAGTCAATTTGGAAAATGTTGTAATTAAACAATCCATCCAGCTCACTGATACCAGCCATCACTGCTTTTCCAAGGGCTGGATAATATTGAAAATGTGTGTCGTCATTTACCGTATTAAATGCGGCTCCCAAGTTTACCGGCGCGGACCATTGATTGCCATTTCGCTTGCAGAAATAAACGTCGTATCCGCCCATTCCTGGTAAAGCATCAGAGCTAAAAAACAACAGGGTTCCGTCCTCCGTGATGAAAGGTGTCGTTTCTCTTCCTGTTGTATTGATCGCTGTCAAAGCAACAATGGATTCTCCCCAAACGCCATTTGTTTCGGTAGCAACAAAAATGTCCGTTAAACTTTTCTCTGCTTGACGATCCGACACAAAATACAATTCGCGTTTGTACGTGTAATCGTCCACAAAGAAGGTGTCGCTCATGCATGCAGCACCATCGAAAAAACTTGTATTTACACCGGGGATTTTCACCATTTTTTGTTCATCCCATTTGAAAGGTATCTCAGCGGTTAATTCAAAAATCTCAGAACTTTCTGTTGTTTTTTCTTTAGAGGCAGAAGTATTCAATGTACCATATGCCAGTAAACCGTCTGACATAACGCAGTTAATGGCATCAAATCCTTCCGTATTCCAATCTTGGTCTTCTGAATAGGTGATTTTATACGATTTTGTCGTGTCGTTCCAGAAGGAAAAATAGATGTCCTCAAAATAACTTTGATCATCTGGATTCATATTGTCTCCCTTCGCATCTGGGTTACGCGCTGTGAAATACAATGCTTGTCCGCCTTGCGTTAAAATGGGACCATACTCATCGTATTTTGTATTCAACTCGGTAAAAGGGGTGCGCAAATTCATGATCCCTTTCTCTTGCTCTTTTTTTGCATAGGTGCTTTGCTCCAATAATACGGGAACACTATATTCCTTGGCTAATTTTTCTCCGATGATTTTCGTACAGGCATGGTAATGCGCAATTGCCGAATCTAAGTGATTCAAGTTGTGGTGAATTTGTCCAGCAAGCAAATGTAAATCTCCGTTCAATTTTTTGTCGTTCAAACGCAAAGCCGCAGAGGCGTGTGTTTCCGCTTCATTGTAGTTTTTTAATTCAAACTCCACGGTTGCCAAGTAATACAAAGCACGGGCAGAATTTGGATTGAAAACACTGGCTTGTTTAAATGTCATGTAGGCATCACTGGTTCCACCGAGGTTATATTGCTCAATGCCTTTTTCCACCTGACGAGAAGAGCTAAGACGTTTGAAAAATCCAACCTTTGATTGTGCAAATGAAAGGGTGGACAAAAAGGTTAAAAGGGTAAGAGTTCCAATTTTCATAAAGTAAGCTTTGCTACAAATGAACGCATATTGTGGAATTACAATTGTCCAAGTGCGGTCTTCTTCTCAGCGCTTGATTGTTAAAAACTTACAAAATCGTCGTTCGTACTTGGGAGCAACGGAATGGATGATCATTCAGTTGTTTGATGTATTTTTGTTTCCTATTCTCTCATATGCGTAAAATTTGGAAATCGAATTGGTTTCGTCTCCCGTTTTGGGTGCTTGTATTTGGCTTTGCGGCCATAGGATTTTTCCTAACGGCTTCTTACGTCGCAATAAAATTTCGTTTGACGGATGAAAAAGGAAGCGTGGATGCCAATAACCGTTATTTCGAGGGGATGGAGGATAAGTACAATCAAGCCTATAAACTAAATAACGAGCAGTTAAAAGCGTTGCATTTTGAATCATTGGACCGCATTCTACTCCTGAAAAAATTCTATCCAAAAAATGCTCAATATATTCTAGATGCTTGGAAAGTATCGAATAATGAAGTGGAAGTAAAACGCATGTTAGATGCCGTGGATATTCAATTGAAGTCCAATCGCGCTTACCAAACACAAAAGGCAAAACTGAAATTCAAGAAATCTTCACATAGCAGCGAAAACACGTTGAGTGCTTTTGAGTGGATGAATATTCAAGAATGGTCGGATTTCAAAATTGCTGTAGCCAAAGATGTTGACTTAGTGGATAGCGTGGCAAAGCAAACAGGAGTGGAGGGTCGTCTCATCGTTTCGTGTTTAGTCGGTGAGCAAATCCGCTTATTCAATTCGGATCGTGAGGCCTACAAAAAGTGGATTAGTCCCTTAAAAATCCTTTCGGTGGAATCGATGTTTTCTTTTGGTGTCACTGGGATTAAAGAGCAGACAGCGATGCAAATCGAAGGACATTTGAAAAATCCCCAAAGTGTGTATTATTTGGGAGAAAAATACGAGCATTTGTTGGACTTTAAAACGGCCGATCCGACGCAGGAACGCATCAGTCGCTTAACGGACTTTCACAACCATTATTATTCTTATTTATATGCGGCTATTTTCTTGAAACAAGTGAAAATGCAATGGGAACGAGCTGGATTCCCAATTGACCATCGTCCAGAAATTTTAGTCACATTATTCAATGTTGGATACCCCCAATCTGTTCCTAAAGCACATCCAAGAGTGGGTGGATCAACCATTAAAATCAAAGACAAAGCCTACACTTTTGGTGCCGTGGCTTATCAGTTTTATTACTCCGGTGAACTTTTTGATCTGTTTCCATTTGAAAGAAGAAAATTTGACTGGGAAGATATTGCCTTGCGATGAACATGAAAACAATTTTATTTAGCTTACTGATATCCATTCTTTTGTCCTCTTGCGGCGGTGGAAAAGCAAGCGCTCAAGACACGGTCGTTGATTACTCCAATTGGACCACTCTAACAAAAGGAATGGAGTACCGTGAAATGGATGCGCCAACGAAATCGTTTATTGGCGATTCGAAAATATCACTGTTGCGCATGGATCCTGGGCTTTTTGACTTTAATATTTTTAGTGCCTCGAAATACGACAGCATCCCTCGTGATTTGCATGCATGGGCAGATACCTTTCACTTAAATGTTGTATTTAATTCAGGAATGTATAGCCAAATAAATCCCTTGTCAAGTCGTGCGTATTTGAAAGTAGGATCTCACGTAAACAATGGAACATTATTGGAAAATTTCAACCTCATGATGGCCATGAATCCAACGGTGAAACAACGTGATGAAGTAGAAATTCTCGATTTGACTTGTGAGAACTTCAATGAAATGAACGATCAGTTTTCCTGTTACGCACAAGGACTCCGAATGATCGATTGCAATGGAAGTCCAATGTATTGGAAAAAGAAAATTCAATCGTGTAGCATGATCATTGCTGCGGAAGGTGGAGATGGAAAGTTCTATTTGATTTTCTGTCGTTCGCCGTACACACACAATCAGATGATTGATTTCATGATAGGAATGCCTTACAAACTACGCAATGCCATTTACCTCGAGGGTGGACCAGAAACAAGTTTGTTGATTGACGTCAATGGACACTGCATCGAAAAAGTAGGGAGCTGGGTTTCGGATACCTGGGAAAGTGACAAGAACGATCATTTTTGGCGCTTGCCGAATGTGGTTGGAGTGAGAAAAATAGTTCCTACAAGATAATTTGAATTTCCCATTTACTGATTTCAATCAGGTTTTAAATTGACCAACCTCATTCTATTTTCTTCCATACTTGCGCACCTTTGTTATGTTCAACGGAGCAATAGTAAATAGTGATACTGAATACACTTGTCAAACAATCGACAGAAAAACTTCACATCACAGAGGAACTTAAGAGCATGGGTTTAGTAAACAATATCGTTCCTCTTTATTCAGTAGGTAAAAGCCATTCTTCGGAATGGCTTTTGTTTTTTATGCCATCATGTCTGCATAGCGAAGGACATGTATTCCTTCTTTTTCTTTGCCCAAATTTTGACGCATCGATGCTGCAATTTGGGTGGCTTTGATGCTGTGGTAATCCTTCATGGATCCTCGCATGAATAAATCAAAAAACGGACAAAGTTTTTGCGCAATGAATTCCATTCGTCTTGACTCTGTTCGTGCCCCTATTAACATCGATGGTTGATAGATGTAACAATTGGTGAAGTGTAATTCTTTCAAGGCTTCTTCGATTTCTCCTTTTAACTTGGAATAAAAGATGCGTGCGGTGGTTGATGCGCCCATTGCACTAATCAAATGAACGGATGAAATGCCATTTTCTTTTGCCAATTTCGCCATGCCAATATTGATGCCGAAATCGATGTTTCGGTAGTCCGTTAAATCGGGTGTTTTTTTGCGCGTTGTTCCGACACAACAGTAAATGACATCGCCAACAACCTGTTCTTTGATCACTGCGAGGTCCTGAAAGTCTGTCACAAATTGCTTCACTTTCGTTGGAAGTCCTTCGATTTGACGTCGGACAAAAATGCGGATTTCACTGACTTTAGGCTCTTGAATGAACTCGTGCAACAAGGCATTGCCAATCAATCCGGTGGCGCCAACAATGACTACTTTCTTTTCCATTACTTCAGGTTTTGAATCCACGTGAGTATATCGTGCATGACCTGCGGACTAAGACTGGTCTCAATCGTTGCATATTCCATGATATCACATTTCACGCAGGGTTGTAATAAGTGATTTAAATCTTCATATGCGATGAACTTCGAATGAGCGAGTGATTTAGGACTCATATGTTGTTTAAATCCATGCTGACTTTCACTCCAACGTACTTGGATGTCTTTTTTTCCATTGATAACAAGGATGGGTAATTCAACATCTTTTAGAAAATCCGCTGCTCGGTAAGTTAAAAATTCTCGCGCCCAATCATTGTTCATAAAGGCACTCATCTCATCCGCCATTTCCTTTTCCGTTTTTCCTTCCTTAATGGAATCCGGGAGTTCTTTCCAAATGGTATTTAACCAAGCTGAATAGCTGGCGATAAATGTTTTAACTTCTGTTTTCAAGGTAATTTTAGCTGCTTCATCAAACAAACGTTGATTCCAAGTAGATAATTCCTCACTCATTCCACTCGCAAGCGGGATATCGTATTGTTGATGAATTAAGACTTCTTTACCTGTTGTTCCAACGGATGCAGCTTCGATTAAAAACGACAAATCCTTGAACTGTGTAGCTGCGCGAAGGCCAATCATTCCTCCTTCGGAATGTCCGTAAATGCCAAGCGGATGTCCCGGATAGGTTTTCTGAAAATGTCGAAGGATCACCAAAACATCGGAGCTAAAATCCGTCTCAGTTGAGGATGAGAAATCTCCGGTACTTTTGGAAACGCCGCGGTCATCATAGCGAAAAACGCCTATTCCGTTTTTTGATAAATAATCCGCTAGGACCCAAAACGGTTTGTGCCCCATGATTTCACAATTGCGATCTTGCGCTCCGGAACCGGAAACGAATATAACAATGGGATACGTTTCATTTACACCTTTGGGATAGGTAAACGTCCCCGCGATTTTTACTTTTTTATTTTTAATAATGAGTTCGCTTTCGGCATAACTAAAGGGTCCAACGGGATCTTGTGGACGTCCTTCCGAAATGGCATCCTGCGCTGATTTGGTGAACGTTACAGGCCAGGTTAATCCGCTTTGACTCATGCTTCCACGCAAACTATCATTGTTCAATTTACCAGAAAAACTCAATCCTATGCGCGTCCAACGGAAAAATAAACTATCCTTGAAAATCGCATACTCACTCATTTCTTCGGGTTTCATTTTTGGCTGATCTGGAATGGAAACGGTCACAGACCCATCACGACCAATGCCCTTGATGTCCAAATCCATTAACAAGGATTTTCCAGCCACCTTGAAGGAACTATGCCAAATGCCTTCCAATTGTCCAAAAGCAACATTGGAAAGCAGGATAAAAAGTACACTTAAGAATTTCATGCTTCGTTGTATTCGGGGAACAAGGATAAAATGCCAGCTTCATTTGCCGGACAAACGCCGCGTTCGGTGATAAGTGCGGTAACTAATCGAGCTGGTGTCACATCAAAACCGTAATTCGCTGCTGGTGTTGTTTCGGGACAAATCAACACGCGGTCAATTTGACCATCTTCGCGTTTTCCTTGAATGTATTTTACTTCGTTTTGATCGCGCTCTTCAATGGGAATTTCGGTCAATCCGTCGCGGATACTCATGTCTAACGTCGTCGAAGGCAAGGCTACGTAAAATGGAATGTGGTTATCATTTGCCGCCAAGGCTTTCAGATAGGTTCCAATTTTATTTGCAACATCCCCATCTCGTGTGGTGCGATCCGTTCCAACGATGACCATGTCGACCATTCCGTGCTGCATCAAGTGTCCACCGGTATTATCTACGATTAAGGTATGATCAATTCCGTGACGCGTAAGTTCGTATGCAGTTAAGTTGGATCCTTGGTTACGTGGACGCGTTTCGTCCACCCAAACATGAACCTTGATGCCTTTTGCTTTGGCTTGATAAATCGGTGAGGTAATTGTTCCCCATTCAATGCATCCAAGCATGCCCGCATTGCAGTGTGTTAAGATGTTTACGGTTTCTCCGTTTTTTGCTTTCGAAAGTTCTTCAATGATCGGAAGTCCATGCACACCAATCATGCGACATGTTTCGATATCTTCTTCAACAATGCGTCCGGCTTCGTCCCAAGCGGTTTGAAGAAAATCGTCTGCTTCATCCAATGCTGTACGCATGCGATCCAAGGCCCAGAATAAATTTACCGCAGTTGGACGCGAAGCACGTAAAACTTCGAAGGCTTCATCCAAGAATGCACCGTCGTGTTGTGCTTCGATCAATTCGCGTACCGCCAGGTAAATTCCGTAGGCCGCAGTTGCTCCAATAAGTGGCGCACCGCGAACGGTCATATTGCGAATCGCTAAATCGGCATCGCGGTAATTCATCAATTTTACATGGACTAATTCGTGCGGTAACACGCGTTGATCGATGACTTCTACAAATCGATCTTCTGTGGTCCAAATGGTTCTAAAACTTGACATCTTTAAAAAGGTTTAATCGAAAAAAAATCCCGATTCAGTGAACCGGGATCTTTATATGTTACAAGCCAAATGCGGCTTTTACTTTATCTACGTAGTCTAATTTTTCCCAGGTAAACAATTCTACTTCTTTGGAAATAGTTGTTCCGTCTGGTGCTTTAAACGATTTCGTTACGATTTCGTTTTTACGCCCCATGTGTCCGTAAGCTGCAGTCTCTTGGTAAATTGGATTTCTCAATTTCAAACGTTGCTCAATGAAGTAAGGACGCATGTCGAAGATTTCGCTGATTTTTTCAGCAATCTCTCCATCCGTCATATTTACTTTAGATGTTCCATACGTGTTCACATATAAACCACATGGTTTTGCGACACCAATCGCGTAAGAAACTTGCACGAGGATTTCATCGCAAAGTCCTGCTGCAACGACATTTTTCGCAATGTGACGTGTCGCGTACGCTGCTGAACGGTCCACTTTTGATGGATCTTTTCCAGAGAATGCACCACCACCGTGAGCTCCTTTTCCACCGTAAGTGTCCACGATGATTTTACGTCCTGTTAAACCTGTATCTCCGTGAGGACCACCAATCACAAATTTCCCTGTTGGATTAATGTGATACGTAATTGCGTCGTTGAACAAGGCTTGAAGCGCTGGAGTCAATTTCGCTTTCACGCGTGGAATCACGATTTCCACGATGTCTTTTTTAATTTTCGCCAACATCGTTGCCTCTGTATCGAAATCGTCATGTTGTGTGGAAACAACAATCGTATCGATGCGTTGTGGAACGTTGTCGTCAGAGTATTCAATGGTTACTTGAGATTTTGCATCAGGACGCAAATACGGAATCAAGTTTGGTTCGTTGTTACGAATGTAAGACAACTCTTGCAAAATTTTGTGTGCAAGGTCCAATGCCAATGGCATGTAGTTATCTGTTTCAATCGTTGCGTAACCGAACATCATTCCTTGGTCACCAGCACCTTGATCTTCTGGATTCGTACGCTCAACTCCTTGGTTGATGTCAGATGACTGTTCGTGCAATGCAGAGAAAATTCCACATGAGTTCGCATCGAACATGTATTCTGATTTTGTATAACCAATTTGACGAATCGTTTCACGTGCAATTGCTTGTACGTCTAAGTAAGAAGTAGATTTTACTTCCCCAGCCAAAACGACTTGTCCAGTCGTAACCAAGGTTTCACAAGCTACTTTTGAACTTGGATCAAAGGCCATGAAATGATCGATGAGTGCATCAGAAATTTGATCTGAAACTTTATCTGGGTGTCCTTCAGAAACGGATTCTGATGTAAATAAGTAAGCCATTTATAATAATTTAGAGTGCAAAAATAACAATATTCAATGGGAAAGTAAAGTGTTTAGCGTCTGACTATGAATAAAATTTACGACCGGATTTCACCATGCGTTTCAAGAGGGCATTTGGACGATAACGATCTTCACCGTATTCCTCGAAAAGCGCATTGGATTTATCCAAAACCCAGTCTAGTCCGAGTTCATCAGCCCATGCCAATAATCCTTTTGGATAATTCACGCCTTTTGTCATCGCTAAATCAATGTCTTCTATCGATGCCACTTGCATGAACACGGCGTCAATGGCCTCATTGATTAACATGACCAAAACGCGTTCGAAGAGCTGTTTCCCGAGGGCTTCATTCATGGTTGGACCAGGAACAACGGCGTTTTCGCTGTAATCATAAAATCCACGTCCCGTTTTGCGACCATAAAATCCGGCTTCACTATGACGCTTTTGCGTGAAAGATGGTTTAAAACGTGGATCATAGTAAAAGGCTTGAAAAACAGATTCAGTAACAGCGTAATTCACGTCGTTTCCAATGTAATCCATCAAGGTAAATGGACCCATTTTAAATCCACCGAAATGGGTCATCGCCCAATCGATCGTTGCAAAATCGGCCAATCCTTCTTCGTACATGCGCAAGGCTTCTCCGTAAAATGGACGCGCAACCCGATTGACAATAAATCCTGGGGTATCCTTACAAACCACCACGGTTTTTCCCCAGCTTTTGATCAAGGTCACTGCTTGATGGGTTGTTTCTTCATTCGTTTGAACGGATGGAATGATTTCCACCAAAGGCATAATCGTCGCGGGATTAAAAAAGTGAATGCCAATGATGCGATCTGACTTTTTCAACGACGAACCAATCGATGCGATGGATAGGGAAGAGGTGTTACTCGCAAGAATACAATCCGGCGAAACGATGTTCTCCAAACTGGAAAAAACACTGTGCTTCACCTCCATCTTTTCGACAATTGCTTCGATGATTAGATCACATGACGCAAGTGCATCAAGCGCACTGACATAGCTCACGGATGCTTCTATGGATTTTTTCTGATCCTCGGTAAACTTTCCTTTCTCAACTAATTTCGTCAAGGATTTCTCCAATCCTGATTTGGCACGCTCGAGTTGTTCCGTGTTTGCATCCATTAAAAAAACGGGATGTCCACATTGAGCGGCTACTTGAGCAATACCTGAACCCATCGTTCCGGCACCAATAACTCCAATTATTTTACTCATCTTCCTTTAAATTCTGCTGGACGCTTTTGAATGAAGGCATTTACTCCTTCGGTGAAATCGTCTGTTTCGCCAGCTTCTGTTTGTAAACTTTCTTCTAAATCTAATTGATCTTCCAAAGAATTGAACAAGCCCAAATTCACGGCTTTTTTCGTTAATCCAAGTCCGCGTGTAGGCATTTTAGCTAATTGCTCTGCCAATTTCATGGATTCTTCTTCGAATTGCTCGTCCTCGAAAACCTTGTAAATCATGTTCATGCGTTCTGCTTCTTCTGCTGAAACTTTGTCGCCTGTCATCATCAATGCCATGGCTTTTTGCATCCCGATTAAACGCGGTAAAAAATACGTTCCTCCGGAATCTGGAATGAGTCCAATTTTGGAAAAGGCTTGAATAAACGATGCCGATTTTTTTGCAACTACGATGTCACAGGCCAAAGCAATGTTTGCGCCTGCACCTGCGGCAACGCCATTTACTGCGGCGATGACCGGTTTTTCCAATTCGCGAATTTTCAAAATGATCGGATTGTAGTGATCCTTCACGATGGAGCGCAAAGCTGGACCTTCCGGGTCAATAGCCTCTGCTAAATCTTGTCCAGCGCAGAACGCTTTTCCTTCACCGGTCAGATACACGGCACGAATGTCTTCATTGATAGCACAATCGTCCAACACTTCTTGCAATTGCAAGGCCATTGTTTTATTGAAGGAATTAAAGACACTTGGTCGATTTAAGGTAATTCGGCAAACGCCGTTTACAATTTCTTTACCTATTTCCATGAGTTTTCTATTTATTCTTTTTGTACAAATTACTTAATTGAAGGGCTCGTTCTCGAATGGAAGTTCTTAAACTTTTTGGCTCGAGGACCTCTATTTCTCCTGCGTAACCGAGTAAATTTCGGATAAATTCCTCAGATACCAATACCTTCAGCTCAAAGGTGCTAAAATCTGCTTTTTCTTCGATGAGCTGCTGTGACTGATGAAAGGGTTGAGAGGAGATGTATTTCGCAGCAATGTGATTCGCTTTGAGGACAATCCGTTCGGTTTTTCCTTTGTAGGATGTGATCCCAACTGTATCTTGAAAATACGATGCTGGATCAAAGTCCACCGGTAGACTTGCTTCATCTTCCAACACCCTCGGCTCCTGCATGCGATCTAACGCGTACGTGATGATGTCATTTTTTAGTTTATCGAAACAAATCAAGTACCAACGATTGCGGTATTCTTTCAGAAACAAAGGTGAAACTTTTCGGGGTTTTTCAACTCCTTTAACGAAACTTGCATAAATGAACCAGAGCATTTTCTTGCCGCGAATGGCCTCCAAGATAAGTGGCAAATATTCATTTCCACCACTCGAAACTACAGACTCAAATTGCACGTATTTTTGAATGTCTTCATCCTCTGGATTTCCGCCAATGGAAACGCGGTCAACGATTTTATCAATGGCATTTCCAAACTGTTGAAAGAATGGCACTTCTTTAAATTGCTGCAAGGTTTTTACGGCAAATTTGATGGAACTCAATTCGTCCTCCGACAAAGGAATGTCGTTGATGCTGAAATCTGGATCTTCGTAATAATATCCTTTGTGACGTTTGCTATATCGAATAGGGGCATCGTGTTCCATTTTCATGTTGAACATATCCTTTTCAATCGTAGAATCACAAATATTGTTGCCGTCATCCGTTCCATAAAGGGATTCTTCACAAGCGGCACGCATTTCTTCTTTACTGGGAAATGGTTTGTATTTGTTGCGCAACATCCGGTCGATGATGCGGAAACGAATCAACGCATTTTTAATGTGAGGCATTAGTTCAGTACCGCTTTTTTCTGGTATCCAAATAACTCAAAAAACTTGATGGCTTGCACCACTTCATACGGAACATCGTCCTCCCAACTTGCTGCACCTGCTTTGATTTTACTCAATACATCGTCTGATAAAATGTGCAATAAGCGCTCGTCGTATTCTGGAATCGCCGCAATTTTATCATTTGCTTGCATGTAGGTCAAAAGTCCCGTTAAGTTTTCAGGTAATTTGATGTTATGAAGTCCATATAATTCACCACTGTCCACATTGATTGCAGGATAAACATACAACTTCACATTGTGTCCAAATCCTCGGCCAAATGCTTCCAAAAGTCCGCCCGGTAAATTATCGTAATACTTCTCATCGAAAATAATGTGCAGGTTGTATACCCCCATAATGACGCCAACTAGATTCCCTTTCGCAATGGCGGAAAGGTATTCGAGCATTTTGTAATGTTTCAAATAATTAGAAATCATCACAGTATATCCAAGCGAACCTAATAATTCCGCTCGATCGAGGAAGTCTTTATCCGAAATTTTTCCATCCGCCGTTAAATCTTTCAAGGTCAATTCAAAGACAACTTCTAGGTTCTCTTCTTTCACACGGTTTTCTTTTAGGAATTCCTTGCGTGCTTTTTCAATCATGTCGATGTGTACTTTCGTCACTGGACGAAATCTTCCGCGCATCAATAAGATGTTCTTTTTATAGAGCGCAGTTGATGGTTGCATGACATTTTTCGCTAAATCAAACATGGTCGCATTGGTGATTCCACGACGCACTAAATTCAAGGCGATAATGCGATTATCCATTTCCTCAAAGTCAGGACCAGAGATGCGTAACATGTCAATTTCCATGCGGTCTCTTGGTAGTCGATGCACAATTCCATCGATGAATTCATCAATGCTTTGCGACTGGAAATAACAAGCGTAAACAAGGTTTACACCCAGAATTCCAAGTGCTTCTTGTTGTGCTTTATGGCTATTGTCATGCATTTTGATGTGCAAAATAACCGTATTCGGCTTGGAATCTAATCCCAATTGGAAGCGCATTCCAACCCAACCTTGTCCTTGGTTTGTTTTGTGGTAATTCAGTGATTCTACCGTATTACAGAAAGCAAAGAATCGCGCTTCTCTATTTTTCACCGGTAAAATTTCCTGTAAGTGTTGGAATTCAGTCTCCAACATGGTGGAAAGTCTTTCTTCACATACGTAACGCACCGTTTCACCGTACATGGAATCAGATACTTTCATGTCGTATGCAGACTGCGTATAGGCAATGGTCCCTGAGCTACCTCCAGCTTTAAAAAAATTAGCTGCCACTTCTTGTCCAGCACCAATCTCTGCAAAACACCCGTAAATGTCAGGGGTTAAGTTGATTTTTAAGGCCTTTTCCTCTGTGGTTAATCTCGTACTTTCTCCCATTAATTTGGATCTTTAAATGATGGATTCGTAATAAAATTGTAGTCGCTTAGGGTTAATAGGAATTTCTTTAATAAGTATTTTTCTTGTGTATCTAATTGAACACCGCCTTGATTGGCGTATTCAATTTTTGGATCAATTGTCGGACTCATGTGGATGCCGCTCGAATAATGTTCAATCACAGCGTCCAATGTGGCGAAACGTCCATCATGCATATACGGAGCGGTGAATGCAATATTGCGCAATGTGGTCACCTTGAATTTTCCATAATCTTCTGGATTCTGGGTAACTGCTCCACGTCCCAAATCAGTAAACGTCGCATCGAGTCCATTGTTACTAAATTTCTTCACGCGCATCAATGGACCATTATGGCAATGGAAACAATCGGCACCATTCAAACTTTTGAATAAATCATAGCCAGCCCAATCATCTACGTCAATGGTCGCTAAAATACTTTGTTCTGTTGCCGTCATGGCCATGTTGTTTTCGAATTTGTACATGACATCAAACTTCGATTCACTTGAAATCATTGTACGAATGAACTGGGCAATGGCTTTTGCTGCTTTGATGGAATCTACCCCCTCTTCACCGAAGGCTTTGAAAAAACGGTTACGGTAGGTGACATCGGAATTAAGTTTGTGAACTGCATCTTTCCAAGATTGATGCATTTCAATGGGATTAATCACAGGTTCAATAATCTGTTTTTCCAACGTGGTTCGACGTCCATCCCAAAAGAAATAATCTTCCCATCCTAAGTTAATCAAGGCCATCGATTGACGATTTCCGTAAACCCCATCGATGCCAACAGAAAACTGACTGGAATCGGAGAAGGAATGTTGCGGCATGTGACAAGATGCACATGAAATCGAATTGTCTCCACTTAATTGTTTTTCATAAAACAAAAAACGCCCCAATTCAACGCCTTCGACCGTCATCGGATTGTCCGATGGAATCAACATATCCGGAAAATGTGATGGGATTTTAAGTTGATAGGGAGTAGGGGTATAGTCTGCTTTATCCTTACGACAAGCAGTAAAAACGAATAGAACGAAAATTGGCAGAAGGAATTTCATCAATATACCGTTAATGCATTTTTAAAATTCTGAATGACTTTTTGCGTGAGCGACTCTTGTCCGGCCGCCGTATGTGTTAAGTGCTCCGTTTTTAAGTCAATCGGTGTTGTTGGATTACCTAAAAAGTAAGCCAAGTCCAATTTTAACGGAAGCTCCCAAACTTTATTGCCTTTGTCTTGCCAAGTTACATTCGTAAAGTTGAAGTCCTGCAAATAGGCATCTGTTCCGATATGGAAACTGAAACTTAAGTCCAGGTTATCGGTTCCGTCTACAATCGTATCCACTTTACCTTCCAGGTTGACAAAGATATATCCTGGATTCCAGCCCCAGTGCATAGGACCAGCATTGCTAATATTTAATGGGCTACTATTTGCGAAAGCAGATGGATCCAAGTGATTTAGACTTGAATCTACACCAATTTTACCGGAAAGATTGGTGAATTTTGTGTGATCACCGTTTTGACTCACTAAGGTACTTCCCGTTTCTCGGAAGTCGAACAATGCAGCTTCAATCAGGTTCGCAGTTTCACTTTTAATCAACGAAAAATAGCAAATCAATTCGGTGAATTTCACTTTATAACCCTCAGATGTGGTATAAACGGAATCCATCCAAAAAGTTTGTGCGCCATACGTTGGTGTGATGCTCACTTTGACTGTTTCAGCTACCGGATCAACTGGTGTTGGCTTATCTGGTTTACAGCTCCACATCAAGGGAAGCAAGATGAGTAATTGACCGATTTTCTTCATAAAACAAATTTAACCCAAAACAATCAAATTTTGTTCTTAATTTTAAAAAATCCACAAATAAACTTTCAGTAAAAATTCAGCGTCCAAAGACATGATAACCATGGATCGAAATATACACCCACTAAAGATATTAAGTGCCTCAGCGGGATCGGGTAAAACACATCAATTGGTGCTGGAATACTTGACAATTTTACTGAAGGATCTTCAATACAAACGAAAGTACAAGAGCATTGTTGCCATGACCTTCACCAACAAGGCGGCAAGTGAAATGAAAGAACGCATTCTTTCCACATTATTTGGCCTTGCTTACGAAGATCCATCCAACACAAAAATTGCCCATATGAAGGCTGAGTTGGAAAAAGAAACTGGACTTTCCTCTGTTGAATTGGCAAAACGTAGCAAGTTAGCGTTGGAAGGAATTTTACATGCATACGAGGACTTTCATGTGTCCACGATTGACAAGTTTAACTTGCGTCTCATCCGCTCTTTTTCTAGAGACTTGGACTTGCCAGCAGATTTTGAGGTGATTTTAAATGAAAAACAAGTCACTGAAGATGTCGTTGATCTACTCATGAATCAACTGGGGGCTTTTGGTTACGACGACTTGACAGAATGGATGTTTCTCTATGCGAAAGCGAATTTAGAGGAGGGGAATAGCTGGAATTTTCGTCATCAATTGGTTCAATTTTCGACTGTATTAAGTCAGGAACGCAATGCGGAATTAATTGATCATTTGCTTCAATTGGAATTGACTAAGGACAGCTACCATCGTTTAATCGAAGACCGAAAAAACATCGTTAAACCAATCGCAGAAGAGAGTAAACGTCTCCACGACGCGTTCTTTGCGTTGAGTCTAGATGAATCACAAGTGCCTGGAAAATCACAAACCTTGAATGCGCTTCGAAAACTCAATGTGAAAGATGAAATGCCTCCATTGAATTCGAATGGTGATGGACTCTTCTCGGCAACCTTGGTGAAGAACATGGAAATTGGTTCGAAAATGCCCATTCCGGATGAAATGAAAAGAGATTTTCTCGCCTTGAATGATCGTTTCATGGGTGAGTTGGCTAAATACAATTTGATCGAATTATATCGCAAAAACTTTTTTAATATGGCGCTGCTTCAATATGTTGGAAAACAGTTGAAGAGCATGATGAACGATGAGCAATTGATTCGCATTTCAGAATTTAATAAGTTGATAAGTCAACTCGTTCGCGATGAGGAGGCTCCATATATTTATGAGCGATTGGGCGTCCGCTTTGAACATTTTTTATTGGATGAATTTCAAGATACGTCGCGCCTGCAATGGTTAAATTTAATCCCGTTGTTGCTAGAATCCTTGGGACATAACCGATGGAATTTGATTGTGGGAGATGCGAAACAATCGATTTACCGTTTCAACAATGGACTTGCAGAACAATTTGTGAGTTTGCCCGCCATTTACAATCCAGAAAATGATGCGCAATTAGCGAAGAAAAGTGCAAATTTGGCTTCGCGGGGTAAAAAGAAAAACTTGGAATCAAATTTTCGTTCTTCTCCAGTAATTGTAAATTTTAACAATCAATTATTCGAGTCCCTCCGCCAAAAACTTCCGTCAGAAATGGCGCATTTTTACGAAGGATTGACACAAACTCCGGTTCAATCCAAACCTGGATACATCCGTATTGAATCTCAAAGCGAAAAACTGGACTTCGATGCGCGTTTAGAGAAGGTCATTGGATTTATTGAAAAATGTCTTGCAGATGGATTCCAAGCCGGGGATATTTGTATTTTAACAGAAACCAATCGTCTAGGAAATGATTTAGCCATTGGATTGACCGAGAGAAAATACCAAGTCGTCTCCCAGGATTCCTTGTTGGTACACAAAGACATGCGAGTTCAGCTGATTTTATCGTATTTAAAACGTCGGGCAGCACCGAAAAAAACAACGGAAATGAAGCGTTTTGCTGAGTTGTATTTTCGCATGCATGAGTCCTTGAACACCTCTGATTATTTATCCTATTTTGAACAAATTCAAACGCCAGATAAAACAACGAGAATTTTTAATGATAAGCGATTTTTAGCGGATCATTTCGGCGGTGAGTCCACCTTTTTCACATCGTATGAAAGCGTGTACGACCTTGTTCAGAAGTTCATGCTCCTCATGGGTTGGAAAGAAACGAAGGAGCCGTATTTACATCACTTTATGGATGTAATTTATAGTTTTCAATTGGCGCGTCAGGCCGACATTCATCATTTCTTGGAGTACTTTGAAGCGCAAAAAGATAAACTTGCCTTACAAATGCCCGATACGCAATCAGCCATTAAAATCATGACCATTCATAAATCCAAAGGATTAGAATTTCCAGTGGTTATTATGCCGAGTTTTGATTTTACCATTGCACTGAAACCAAACTCAAAGTTTTTGTTTGAGGCGAGAGATAAAATCGTTTATGCTTTTCCAGCAAAAAGTCTGAAAGTTCCGGAAATTGATGACTTTGCAAAAGCAGAAAGCAATGCCGTTCTATTGGATAAAATGAATTTGTTTTATGTAGGAATGACTCGTCCAGAATTGCGGTTATATGCCATAAACGATTTCGATCCGAAGAAATTTGGTGGTATGATTCACGAGCAATTGCAGGACCTCTTTCCGACGATGGGGGAAGATGGTATTCTTGAATTAGGAGAAGCTGGTCCAATTTCATCCAAGCAAGTCAATAATGGCGCCTTGTATGAACCTGAAGATTTTACCAATTGCCTGTGGTATCCGGACATCGTTTTTAGAAAAATTCAACAGGAAGAATCGGAAGAACAATTGGAAGAACAGCGATTTGGCAATGATTTCCATTTGTTGATGTCGAAAAGTGCGAACGCTGCGGACATCGATACTATTCTGAAGGAATTGCTTTCAGATGGATTAATTGAGGAAAAGAATGAAAGTCCTTTGCGTGAAATAGCACATTCGTTTTGGGAAAAAATGTCAGAAGGGAATTACTTGGAAGGAAAGGAGAAAATCCTGAATGAACAACTGATTTTAGCTGGGGAAAATGAGTTAAAGAAACCAGACAAGGTATTTATCAAAGCAAATGAGGTCTTGGTCATTGATTTCAAAACTGGAAAGGTGGACCAAAAACACATGGAGCAAATCGTAGCTTATGGAAACCTGTTGGAAGAAATATACGCAAGACCAAGCAGGTGTTTACTTTATTACAGCAGCTTAAACCAATTGACTGAACTTTGATTTAGAAAGCTCAAGTGCCATTTTTAGGAACGTATAGATTAAGGGATGTGGCAAGTCACGTGTGGAGGAGATTTGTGGACAAAAACTACAAGCCACGAAAAACGGGTGGTTTTTCAGCGAAACAATTTCTGGGTCATCAAATTGGTTTGTGGCTTCAATTTCAATCAAGTAACCCGTTAATTGTTCCATTAATTGCGGATATAAACTAAATCGTGCAGAACTCAATTCTGTTGAATTGCAATTCTCATATAGTTTTTCGAATTCTTTGGTTTGAGGAAAAATCGTTACGCGTTCAAATTGACTTCCCTCAATGAGGTTATCTGAGATCAATTTTTCACCATAAGGATTCAGTTGATGCGTGGAAATCAAATACTCAAAGAAGTATTTATATCCTTCTCCCGTTAGTAACACAGGAACATTCGATTCCATGACTAACTTATAAACGCCATTTAAAAAGAAATGATTGAGAAAAGGTCCAGGAGCAATCCAAATACCGTCAAACTGTTCGAAATAAACGCGTTTGTGCTGAATCGCTTCGTTGATTTTTATCCAGTAATAATTGACTTCAATTTCTAAAAAATCCGAAGCATGGTCCAACGATAAATTTGTCGCGTGATGCGAATTGTAGGTGAAGTTGTAATCGCCAATAATAGCTATTTTAAGGACTTCACTCATCGAGTTGGCTTACCTTTTGAACCAAGCTCTATACTTGGCGTTGGTAATGTCTAAAGAAGTTTCGACACTTGTTTGAGGATCTACATACCATACTTTACATGAAAATGTCGCTTCAAATAAAGAGTAGTCACCCGTTCCGTCTGAAGCTTGCTTCAAAATCGTGAAGTTAGCCACTTGTCCAGGATCTGTTTCGCGAGAGTACCAAACCTTACCAGTATTGTCTGTGTAAGTCACTTGAACACCATCGACACTTTGAGCAACCATGGTCGCTTGGTCTTTAAATAAGATTGGTGTTCCAGAGTTGGTCATGTGCCAATCGTTAAACATTGCCAATGTTGGCTCTGTGTTTGCCGTCGCATCAAAATCAAGCGTTCCAAAAGTCAATGTTAAGGATTGAGCATTTTGCGCTGAATAAATAGTGGAGGAATAAATCACTTTAGATAAAGCTGGGGAAGCCAAAATCACCGTAGTATCGGATGTGGTTGCTTTGTAACCATTTACGTTTTGAGTCAACTCAAATTGAGTTCCATTCACGTATCCGACCAAACTTGCGTTCAAGTCAACTTTATTTGTTGGTGGTGGAATCACTTCATGCTCAATGCAAGAACTGAATAAAGATACCAAAGCAAAAGCAATAACGGCGAACTTGAATGTTTTCATAGTTTACAATAGATTAGGCAATTTATGAATCAAATTTATGTTTATTAACGGAGAAAAACAAAAAAAGATGCCTTGACCGTTTATTTTATTTCAAATCAAAGGCTTGAGCGTAATGATTAAAATACGTTTCGTCGCATTTTTGACTCCCTTTTTGAATTAAATCCCAGACCTCTTCCGCTTTGTTTTTGATGCTGTTTTTTTGTCCTTTGTAAAAGGATAATTTGTCTGAATGTTGAATGAAAGCTTCTTTCAATGCCACTTCATTTTCTAATGAAATACCGCTTGGACTTTGGATGTGAAATGCTTTCAATGGATCAAATCGGACATCGAAAAATGAAACGAGGTTGTCGCTAAAATGCACTAAATAAGAAAGTTCATTGAAGATTTTCTCAAACACCACATCGCTAAATAATTCGATGAACTTTTCTGCTCTATCCGGTTCTTCCTGTGCTAGTTTGCGCCATTCTTCATCGTACAATTCATGGATAATCAGGAATTGTTTGAATTCTGTTTCTAAGGATAACAACTCCTCTGTCGTCAAACGTCGAAAACGCATGTTATTCAATTGCTCGTTTGACTTCCATGGAAATATCTAGCACTTCATCCACTGTTTTCTGTGTGATGGCTTGCTCAAAAGTGAAGGTATAAACTCCTTTGTACGGAACTTTTCGACGCTTGAAAACCAATTGATGTTCGACAACGGTTCCGGTTTTATTACCTATCCAATTTCCATCGGGATAAGTCGTCTTAATTTCATACGGCTCGCGTACTTCTTGTCCGTGTGGTGGTTTTGTATTTAAAAAGATCCAGAGATTATTGTACGCGTAATCCGTAGTGGTGCGTACCGTCACAACAAAGTCGTACAAAACACTCGTATCTTGAATCGATACTTTAAAAACCGGTTTAACATCTTGTTTCCAAACTTGGTGTGAAAATGAAAACGATTTCGTGTAAAAGGAATCATCCTTACACGAAAAAAGCAATAAGCCTAAACATAAAAATAAACTAGCTATTCGCATTTTTATCGCCTTGTGGATTCGTGTTTTTGTTTGGTCCTTTCTGACCGTTACCTCTTGGTGGATGGTTTCCTTTTTTCTGTCCGGCATTTGCGGGATTCCCACCTTTCGGTGCTTGATTCGGATTTGCCGCTTTCTGCGCTTGATTGGGATTCGAAGCTGGTTTCACGCCTTGTGCCGTTGCAGCTGGATTTGCATTGTTGCTCGGGCGTTTTTTGTTTGGACGTTTTTTCTTCACAAAACTTTTTTCGAAACGATTTACGCTATCTTGGCCAACCACATTTTGGTAGCCAATTTCCACCACTTTTTCGACTTTTGTGAATTCCAACAAATCTTTCGGTTTAACACCGTCTTTGTTCAATTTTTTAATTTCTGCCACACGTTCTGGACTCAGGGCAATTGTCCCCATTTCGCCTGGGTATGCGTACCAAATAATGCGTTTGAATACATCCGTTTTAATGTGGAAAGCATCTCCTTTTTCTGTGTGTAACTTGGTGTCTGTTTTTGGAAAGGATTTAATCGCATCCAAATACATATCTAGTTCATAATTCAAACAACACTTCAATTTTCCACATTGTCCAGCAAGTTTTTGTGGATTCAAGGAAAGTTGTTGGTAGCGTGCTGCTGACGTAGAAACAGAACGGAAGTCTGTCAACCAAGTTGAACAGCACAATTCACGTCCACAAGAACCAATACCGCCTAAACGAGAGGACTCCTGACGAGATCCGATTTGGCGCATTTCAATGCGGACTTTGAATTTATCCGCCATGTCCTTGATTAATTGACGGAAGTCCACGCGTCCTTCAGCCGTATAATAAAACGTTGCTTTACTTAAATCACCTTGGTATTCCACATCGGAAATTTTCATATCCAAGTTGAGGTTCATAGCCAAGGTGCGTGATTGAGACATCAAATCTTTCTCAAGGGAGCGACCTTTAATCCACTTGTCAATTTCTTCTTGATTGGCAATGCGAAGAATTTTCTTTGCTTCCATCGCCTTGAAATTTGGTGCTTTCTTTTTTACTTGAATACGCGCTAATTCACCTGTTACGGAAACAACCCCCACATCGTAACCTGGTGCTGTATCGACAATAACTAAATCACCAATTTGCAAGGATAGATGTGATGCATTTCGGTAAAATGCTTTTCTGGAATTTTTGAATCGAACTTCTACAATATCGTATGGGGCTTGTCCGGCTGGTAAGGCAATATTCGCTAACCAATCGTACACTTCTAATTTATTACAACCGCCGCTGCTGCAAGTACCATTGTTCTTACAACCCTTCGGTGTTCCACCGCCACTACTGCATGATGAGCAACCCATAATTTAATTTTAGGTAAAGTTAATCATTTCAGTTAAACGAACTTTAAGCTTGATGGATGAAACGCATCGTCTGAAAACACATCTGTGTGAACAAAATGCGGGAATTCGCATTGCGGTCAATGTGATAGTACGCATCATCAAAGGTTTCGATGAATTCACGAATGTTATTTCCAGAGATAAATGGTGCGAAATTCTTTAAAAATTGTTCCTCTTCAGTTGAAATCCGCAGCAGAACATCTCCCATGTAATTGGAAAGCAAACTTTGACGAAACATGTGCAAGGCATATTGAATGAACAATTTTTGTCGTTCTTTTCCTTCCGCTGCCATGCCATCCGCCCATTGCATCATTCCCAAAACGTCTTTCTTGTATGAAGTCCGCATCAATTGAATGAAATGTTCACGGTAAATTCCTTTGTCGTCTGAGGCATTTAAAAAGTCACAAGCTTGAATGAAATTCCCCTCGGAAAATGCCGTAATGGACTCAGCTTGCGTTTTATCTAACTTAAAGCGTTCACTTAACTCTCTCGTTAAAAAATCGCTTTCAATTTTCGGTATTCGCACGAATTGTGTGCGTGATTGTATGGTCACCAAAAGTTGTGATGGATTCTCAGAAACCAATAAAAACAAGGTGTTCTTTGGCGGTTCTTCTAGAATTTTCAACAGCTTATTGGAACATTCCGCGTTCATCGCTTCGGGAAGCCAAATCAGCATCACTTTGTAGCCACCCTCGTAGGACTTCAAGTTCAACTTGCGGATGATTTCCTTGCTTTCTTCCGTTCCAATAATCGGTTTTCGTTCCTTGGAATCGATGCGTTTTGTCCATGTGTAAGCATCAAAGTATGGTTCTTCTTTGATCTGAGTTCGCCAATCCTCTAAAAAGGAATCGGAAACTTTGCTAATCGCTTGTACCACTGGATAGACAAAATGTAAATCGGGATGCTGTAAATCTTGAACTTTCAAACAGGATGGACAAACGCCACAACTGTCTTCATCACTTGGGTTTTTACAAAACAAATATTGTGTAAATGCCAACGCTAATGGGAGTCCACCAAATCCAAGTTGACCCATAAAAAGTTGCGCATGGGCAATTTTCCCATGTTTGATTTCTTGGATGAAATCCTTTTTTAGTTCGGTCTGACCAATAACGTTTTTGAAAAGCACCCTCAAAAATAATGGAAATTGCTCGGATTTTAGTCCTCTGAACCCCTAATTAATAAAACGATTTCTCCTTTGGGTGGATTTGCTTTGAAATAGGCCAACTGTTCCTGCACATTTCCTCGGTGATACGTTTCAAAATGCTTGGTCAATTCACGCGCTACGACCACTTGACGTTCCGCTTCAAAAAAGTCAAGCATTTGCTCCAAGGTTTTCACCAAACGATGTGGGGATTCATACAAAACCATGGTGCGTGTTTCTTGTGCCAATAATTTTAAACGCGTTTGACGTCCTTTTTTATGTGGTAAGAATCCTTCGAAAATAAATTTATCACAAGGAAATCCACTTGAAACCAAGGCAGGCACAAAGGCTGTCGGTCCGGGTAAACACTCCACTTCAATGCCGCGTTCAACACAAGCTCGAACCAAAAGAAAACCTGGATCCGAAATTCCCGGTGTTCCTGCATCTGAGACCAGAACGGTACACTGTTGCTGTTCGATGATTTCAATGCTTTTTTCTAAAAATCGGTGTTCATTGTGGGCATGAAAAGGAAGTACTTTTTTCGAAATCTCGAAATGCTTCAATAATTTGTGTGTTACTCGGGTGTCCTCTGCAAAAAGTAAGTCCGCTTCCTTCAAGTAGCGCAAACTGCGCAGTGTGATGTCTTCTAGGTTTCCTATAGGTGTTGGGACAAGTACTAATCTAGGCATGATCTTTTTTCTTTTTTAGGCAAAAACTGCACGAACAACTTCTTCAATTTTTGCACAAGGTACAATTTGTATGTGCTTGTGTTTCTTTTCAATTCCTTTCGAATAGGAGGAAACGATGATTTTTTCATAGCCCATTTTTTCCAATTCAGAGAGGCGTTGTTCCAAGCGATTTACAGGACGTAATTCACCGGACAAACCGATTTCCGCCGCGAAAGAAACCGTTTTCGGAATGGCTAAATCTGCGTTAGAGGATAGAATGGCCATCGCTACGGCTAAATCGATCGCTGGATCGTCTACTTTGATTCCACCTGCGATGTTTAAAAAGACATCCTTTGCCGCCAAGCGGAAACCACATCTTTTTTCCAATACAGCGAGCAACATGTTGAGTCGTTTGACATCAAATCCGGTCGATGATCGTTGAGGTGTACCGTATGCAGCAGAACTAACGAGCGCTTGGACCTCGATTAAAATAGGACGAATGCCATCTACCATGGATGCCACTGCAACTCCGCTCAAATCCTCGTTGCCGGAAACCAGCACTTCGGAAGGATTTTCCACTGGGACAAGTCCTTGTCCTTGCATGGAATAAATTCCCAATTCGTTTGTTGATCCAAAACGATTTTTAATGGAACGCAACAAACGGTAAATGTGATGACGGTCACCTTCAAACTGAAGTACTGTATCAACCATGTGTTCGAGTACTTTTGGACCAGCAATCGTTCCATCTTTTGTGATGTGTCCAATCAGGAACACAGGAATATTTGTTTGTTTCGCAAAGCGCAGCAGGTTCGCGGTACATTCGCGTACTTGAGCCACACTTCCAGGTGAACTTTCAATCGTATTGGTATGTAAGGTTTGAATGGAGTCAATCACCAACAATTGTGGTTGAACTTCATTCGCTTGGACAAGTATCTGTTGTAAATTTGTTTCGGTCAGTAGGTAACATTGGTCATTTTCAAGTCCTAGTCTTTCCGCCCGCATCCGAATCTGTTGATCACTTTCTTCTCCAGATACGTAAAGAACTTTCAAACGTTCTTTAATGGCAAGTTGCAGAAGTAGGGTGGATTTTCCAATTCCGGGATCTCCACCTAGTAATGAAATGGATCCGAGTACGATGCCTCCTCCCAAAACACGGTTTAATTCAAAATCCTGTAAAGTAATGCGACTTTCCTCACCTTGTTCCACATCTTGAATAAGCAAAGGCTTACTTGCTTTCGTTTCTTTTGAAAACGAAACAACGTGTTTCGTGGTTTTCTCCAATACTTCCTCTACGAAGGTATTCCATTCTTGACATGAGGGACATTTTCCAAGCCATTTCGGGGCTTCGTGACCACAATTTTGACAGAAAAATGCTGATTTTGTTTTGGACATGCTTAAAGATATGGATTCAGATACAAATGTAGGAACAAGTTCTCATTAATTTTTCTACCGGAAAAATATCGCTTGTTTATTCAATAACAGCGGGTTAAAAATTTCTTCAGATTCATCTTGAAAAAATATTTTTAATAATTTAGTCGAGATTGA
The DNA here is from genome assembly GCA_024643725.1 of Crocinitomicaceae bacterium. Classification (GTDB taxonomy): domain Bacteria; phylum Bacteroidota; class Bacteroidia; order Flavobacteriales_D; family Crocinitomicaceae; genus UBA952. The sequence goes on from JAHEMJ010000012.1 coordinate 117,459, forward strand.
TTCTTGGAAAAACAAAAAATTTAATTTTGCCCTATAATTATTCATCAAACTATGTCGAAGAGAAGAGCCATTATCAGTTACGATAAATTATCAATTGACCAGAAAAAACAGATTCTCAAGGATTACCCAGATGGGTACATAAACCATTTGACGACCATTAAAACACCAACGGGTGAAACCTTGGATGCGTTAATTTGGGAGACGGATGAGGTCATCTATTTGGTAAAAGTCAATAAAGTGATGCCAAAGGCGAAACCGGTTTCGGAGGATGATGAAGATGATTTCGAGGATGACTTCGACAAAGTACCTGGCATCAAGGATGATGAAGAGGAAGAAGAGGACGATGACTTCGATGATTCTTTTGACGACGATGCGGATGCAGATGACGATGATTCCGATGAAGAATAAGTAGACACCTTCGTTCTTTTTTCTACTTTTGAGCTAAGGAAAATACATGACAGCTCAAAATACTCCATATTCTACGATACCCACTTCACCAACCATCGATAAAGTTGGTGTGGAAGAACGTGTGGCACGATTTCAAACACGCAGCATTAAAGGTCCGGCAAAAATGCAAGGACTTTCCATGGTGCTCTCGATGATTGATTTAACCACTTTAGAAGGAAAGGATACGCCAAATAAAGTGCGTCAAATGTGTTACAAGGCACAACACTTACATGATGTTCAGGAAGGATTACCCACTGTTGCGGCTGTTTGTGTTTATCCAAGTATGGTTGCAGTAGCACGTGAAGCATTAAAGGATAGCTCCATTAAAATTGCTTCGGTCTCGACCGCTTTTCCATCTGGACAGGCTCCATTTGAGGTAAAAAAAATGGACACGCAATTTGCCATCGAATCTGGAGCAGATGAAATTGACATGGTTATCTCCAGAGGGAAATTTTTTGCAGGTGAGCACAATTTTGTGTTTGATGAAATTGCAGCCGTCAAAGAAATCTGTGGTTCAAAGCGTCTAAAAGTCATTTTGGAGACTGGGGAATTGGCTAGTTTGGATCAAGTGCGTCGTGCAAGTGACATTGCGATTCATGCAGGAGCAGATTTCATTAAAACATCCACTGGAAAAATTCAGCCGGCAGCGACAATGCAGGTTACCTATACGATGTTAATGGCCATCAGAGATCATTTTGACCGAACTGGTAAAATGGTTGGAATGAAACCAGCGGGTGGAATTTCTACTTCCAAATTGGCCTTGCATAATTTGGTTATGGTGAAGGAAATCCTTGGTGATGCTTGGTTAAGTAACGAATGGTTCCGATTTGGAGCGAGTAGCCTTGCCAATGACGTATTGATGCAATACATGAAACAAGTGACAGGAAAATACCAATCTGTTGATTATTTTACGATCGATTAATTATGACAGAATCAAACAATAAATGGGAGTATGCGCCTTCGTTAGAAAGCACCTCCCACATTCAATTGAAGGAACGATATGATTTGTTTATCGATGGAAAATGGGTCAAACCAAGTGATAATCGATATTTTTCATCCATTAATCCAGCAACTGAAGAGAAAATAGCCGAAATTGCTTGGGCTTCCGATGCGGATGTCGATTTAGCCGTGAAAGCTGCGCGCAAAGCATACACAGAAGTTTGGTCGGTCATGAAACCATCAGAACGCGCGAAGTACATTTTTCGCATCGCTCGACTCATGCAGGAAAAAGCCCGCGAATTAGCTGTGATTGAAACCTTGGATGGAGGGAAACCCATTCGTGAGTCAAGGGACATCGACATTCCTTTGGCATGTAACCATTTTTTCTATTATGCGGGATGGGCCGATAAATTGCAAGATGCTTTTCCACAAAGAAATATACAATCGCTTGGTGTTGCCGGACAAATCATCCCTTGGAATTTTCCATTATTGATGGCTGCATGGAAAATTGCACCAGCACTGGCTGCGGGTAATACCGTGGTATTGAAACCAGCGGAAAGCACATCGTTGACAGCATTAAAATTAGCAGAAATCATTGAGGCTTCCGGATTACCCGCAGGAGTAGTAAATATCGTGACAGGTCATGGCGATACAGGTGCCGCGATTGTCAATCATCCGGATATTGACAAAATCGCATTCACAGGTTCAACTTCGGTTGGTAAGTTGATTCAAAAAGCGGTGGCGGGAACAGCGAAAAAAGTGAGCCTAGAATTGGGCGGAAAATCTGCAAACATTGTCTTGGAAGATGCGCCAATTGATCAGGCGGTGGAAGGAATTGTGAATGGGATCTTTTTCAATCAGGGACATGTTTGCTGTGCGGGATCACGCCTATACGTGCAAGAATCCATTGCGGATGAGGTCGTTCGAAAATTAAAACAGCGCATGGAGAGTTTATACCTTGGAAATCCATTGGACAAAAACACGGATATCGGCGCCATCAATTCAAAAGAACAATTGCAGACGATTGAAAAATACGTGGAAATCGGTAAAAAAGAAGGTGCGGACATGTATCAAGTTACCTGTGAATTACCTGCGAAAGGGTTCTATTGTCGACCGACTATTTTTACGAATGTCGCACAGTCCAGCGTGATTGCGCAAGAAGAAATCTTTGGTCCTGTGTTGACCGTTCAAACGTTTAGAACCATTGACGAAGTGATTCAAAAAGCGAATAATTCTCCCTACGGACTCGCAGCGGGTGTTTGGACAGACAAAGGATCGCGTATTTTTAATTTGACTTCCAAACTACGCGCTGGTGTTGTTTGGGCGAATACGTACAATAAATTTGATCCAGCTTCACCTTTTGGCGGATACAAAGAAAGTGGTTTTGGACGCGAAGGCGGACTCCATGGTCTAGAAGCATACTTAAAATAATTTCATTTAATTAGCACACTAGCACACTAGCACATTAGCACATTAGCATGAACATTTTAAAAACATACAAAATCTACATCGGCGGACAATTTCCAAGAACGGAATCTGGACGCACGTATGTCGTAAAGAACTCCTCGGGAGATCCCATCGCCAATGTTTGTCAGTCCTCGAAAAAGGATATTCGCAATGCCGTGCAAGCGGCTCGAAAAGCCTTTGGAACTTGGTCCGAGCGCAGTGCCTTTAATCGAGGACAGATTTTATACCGTATGGCAGAAATGTTGGACGGACGAAAAGCACAGTTCATCGAAGAATTGATGCAGCAAGGTTCATCTGCGGATGCAGCCGCTCAGGAAATAGAACGATCCATTGATCGCATCGTTTATTACGCAGGATGGTGCGATAAATACCAACAACTTTTGAGCGCTGTGAATCCCGTGAATTCATCGCATTTCAATTTTTCGGTGTCTGAATCAACAGGTGTTGTTGGAATTGTAGCAGATGAAGCGTCCAGTTTAATTGGAATCATTTCTCAACTGATGCCGGTTATTGCTGGTGGGAACACGGCTGTATTGATTGCTTCGGAATCACTTCCATTATGTTCCATCAGCTTCGCTGAAGTGTTGGAAACATCTGATTTGCCAGCAGGAGTGGTGAACATTTTAACAGGATCTGCCGACGAAATGCTTCCGACTTTAGCGGAGCACATGGATGTTAATGCCTTATTCCTTTCAAATGCTTCCAAGGAAATGGTAAAATCCACACAGCTTGCAGCAGTTGATAATTTGAAAAGAGTGTTGGTTTTAAACGAAGATTGGACCGATGAATCTGCACAAGGAATCAGATTTATTTCCTGTTTTCAAGAAATCAAAACAACATGGCATCCCATTGAACAGATTGGCGGAGCGACGAGTACGTATTAATGATGCGAAAGAATGTTGTTTGACAATAATTCTTATCTTTAGTTAAACTTTAAAACTATTTACAATGAAGAAAGTATTATTATTATCAGTGAGTGCAATGTTTCTAATTGCCTCTTGTACCGTTGAGAAAAGACTTTATAGAAACGGGTTTAACGTTCAGTGGCAAGCAATGAACGGGATTTCCAAAAAAGACAAAAATGTAGAGGTAGAAACACCTGCTGATGAAATGCTTGTTGCTAAAACAATCCTTGCACCAAAAACAATAGTAAAAACGACAGAAGCGTATGTTGCACCTGTTCAAGAATCGAATTCAGTTGAACAAACATTGGATGTTGCTTCCGTTTCAGTTGCTCCTGTATCCGCAGAATTGAATCAAGTAACAGCAAAAGTGACAGGAATCGCCGCTCAAACCATTTCGAATCAGCATAAAAATCACCAAGCGGTGAAAAAGGCAAAACAAGAAGTGAAAGCCTTGAAAAAAGAAATGAAACAAGAAAAGAGCGATGACGTTCCAGTTGGATTATTGTATGTATTGTGCTTTTTCATTCCTTTTGTTGCTGTTGGACTAGCGACAGATTGGGATATTACAACTGTTCTTATCAATATCCTTTGGACGATGTTGTGTGGAATCCCTGGTATTATTCATGCATTTATTATTGTTGGTAGAAATACTTAATCCTTGAAATATATTGTTTTTAGCGGGTTAATAGTCATGCCAATTGTGCTGTGGTTATTGCCTGCTTCTTTTTTTGATTACGGACAATCACTCTGTTTGTCGGTACTATTATTTGACAAAGAATGCTATGGCTGTGGAATCACAAGAGCCATTCAACACGCCATTCACTTTGATTTTCAAACCGCATGGAACTATAATAAATTGGTTGTAATTGTGGCCCCAATTCTGTTTTTTGTGTGGTTGAAATGGGTGAGGGATGCTTGGAGAAAAATGAAAGGCACATTCATTTCTCATCAAAAATAATACAAACGTATTCAAGAAAAACTTCCTTAAATTTAAACGTTTGAAACTAAATTATATGAAAAAGATTTTTTTAGGTCTGTTTGTTTTAGTTGCACTTACTTCTTGTATGATGACTAAAACCCCTGTTGGTGCCTACTTAGAAACCCCGGGAAAAGAAGTAACCTTTGATAAGGGAAAACAATTTTGGGTGTTTTGGGGATTGATTCCGGTTGGAAGAACCCACGTAAATACTCCAAGTAATGGAAATTGTCAAGTCGTGACAAAATACAAATTTAGCGATGTGCTAATTACTGGTTTAACTGGAGGTATAGTTTCCTGCTACTCCATTAAAGTAGAAGTGAAAAAAGAAAAATAATGAAAGAGGCTTCGGCCTCTTTTTTTTGCCTTAAAGTTTTTCCTTCATCTCACTCCATTCCTGCATCGCAGAATGAATCATATCGGAAGCATTCAATTCAAATCGAGATAGTGCATAAGTGCCCGTTTCAGTTGGACGCAATACATTCATGCGGTTGAAGAAGTCAATGGAGAGTTGACCTCCAGCATCTTTCACAAAATGATTGATTTTGTCCATCGAACATCCAGAAGCTTTCACAGCATGTTCGTTGGCTACAATTACAATCGCCGCATCGTGCAGCACGAATCCAACAGCATCCAGCGATTTTCCATGTGTTTGCCACGAAGAAACGAAGCTGGTTAATGCCTCATTCAACCAAGAGATTTCGGTAGCGGTCATGCTTCGGTCACCGACAAAAACCCATAATCGGGCATCTTGCGGGAAATGAGCGGGAATATTATAGGTCTGCTGCATGTGCAATCAATTCAGCTACATCCATCACTTTGACTTCACCTTCTTTTTCGAAGTTTTTCACGCCATCTGTCATCATGGTGTTACAGAACGGACAACCAGTAGCAATAATTTCTGCTTGTGTTCCCAAGGCATCTTCTGTGCGCTCCACATTGACCTCTTTGTTGCCTTTCTCCGCTTCTTTGAACATTTGTGCACCACCAGCTCCACAACAGAGTCCTTTGGTCTTACAACGTTTCATTTCCACTAATTCTGCATCCAATTTTTCAATCAATGACCTTGGTGCTTCGTACACATCATTTGCACGTCCCAAATAACAAGGATCGTGGAAGGTAATTTTCTTTCCTTTGAATGTTTCGCCACCTTCCAACGCGAGTTTCCCTGTATTGATTAAGTCTTGAATCAATTGGGTATGATGGATTACTTCGTAGTTTCCACCCAGTTCAGGGTATTCGTTTTTCAAGGTGTTAAAACAGTGCGGACAAGCCGTCACGATTTTCTTTACTTCATACGCATTCAAGACCTCGATGTTCATCATGGCCTGCATCTGAAAGGTGAATTCATTTCCAGCGCGTTTTGCCGGATCTCCTGTACAACTTTCCTCAGTTCCAAGTACCGCAAAGTTCACCTGACACTTGTTTAATATCTTCACAATTGCTTTGGTGATTTTTTTTGCACGGTCGTCAAAACTTCCAGCACATCCGACCCAAAATAAAATTTCAGGTGTCTCGCCATTTGCCATCATCTCGGCCATTGTAGGAACTCTCATAATCAGTTTTTTGTGCGAAATTAAAATACGATTAATCTTCGTTTGCCCAATTCAAACGTTCCGTTTGAGCGAATTGCCATGGGGCGCCATTGTTTTCAATGTTCGTTAACATGCCTGCTAATTCACTTGGGACTTTCGATTCTTCCATCACCAAATAGCGACGTAGATCGACAATAATGGACAAAGGATCGATATTCACGGGACATTCTTGCACACATGCATTACAACTTGTACATGCCCAGATTTCTTCTTCTTTGATGTAATCTCCAAGTAGGCTTTTTCCATCATCAAATCCTTTTCCGTGCTTGCGGTAATTTTCACCGACCTCCACCAAACGATCTCGGGTGTCCATCATGATTTTACGTGGAGAAAGTTCTTTTCCAGTAATGTTCGCTGGACAAGAAGAGGAGCAGCGTCCACATTCTGTGCAAGTGTACGCATCCAATAGATTCTTCCATGTAAGATCGGTCACATCTTTCGCACCAAAACGTTTTGGTGCTTCATCCGGATTGGCAAGAGCAGCGTAAGGATCTGCATTTGGATCCAACATCAACTTGACTTCATTTGTCACAGATTCCATGTTGGTGAACTTTCCTTTTTGTTCTAAATTGGAGAAATAAGTATTCGGGAAAGCCAACAAAATATGGAAGTGTTTGGAGTAGGGTAGGTAGTTTAAAAATGCAAATACCATGAGAATGTGTCCCCACCAACCAACGCGCTCAATGACATGCAAGGCATCAATGCTTAAATCGTTAAATAATAGTGGACCTAAACAAGAAGAAATCGCGAAATCGAAATGTCCTTTGGCGAACTCCACATGTGATCCACCGCGGCTATACAAAACTTCGTCTGCTCCGTTCATGCTGAAAATACAGCAGATTAAAACGATTTCCATCAATAAAATGAAGTTCGCATCCTTCGTCGGCCAGCCCATCAATTCTTTCATGGTAAAACGTGGAAGTTTTAGCAAGTTGCGTCGTGCCAAGAAGGCTAAAGTTGCGACAAAAGCAAGCACAGATAAAATTTCAATGAAGCTAATCATGAAGGTATAGAATCCACCTAGTTTGAAATAGAAAAAACGGTGATTCCCACTTAATCCATCAATGGCGATTTCAATCAACTCAATCTGGGTGATGACAAATGCCACATATAAGGCCAAATGCAGTAATGCTGGAATTGGACGAGTGAACATTTTCTTTTGTCCAAATGCAACCAAAAGCATCGTTTTGATGCGTTCTCCTTTACGGTCTGAACGATCTAGGTCTTGTCCAAGTACAATATTGTAACGCACCTTCCAAGCGTTATACGCAAAGAATCCTAATCCAGCGCTTAATAGAATGGCAAATAATATGATTTCCATGAATGTCTTTTTTAGTCAGGAATGGTGTCCAACCATTTTTTGAATTTCACTTCTTCTTTTTCACTTAAGATCAATCCTTCCGATTTGCGTCCAATGATGGAGAAATGAACATAGCGACTTGGATTGGCTTGTAAATCGGTTACCAAGTTTTGCAATTCGTTGTTCGTTTCTACCAATTCATTGTAGAGTTTTTCGTCGTGGATTAATTTACCCAAGGTTCCATGTCCGTTTTCCACGTCCTCTAAAGTCAAATTGAGTTTTTTCACGGTAGTTTGAGCGTCAAGTAGGATGGACTTGAAATCTGCGCTTACGAAGTCATCCGTGATTTTACGCGTATTCCCAATGATTTTTGATAATTCATCGTTACTACGACGAATATTCAAGGTAATGGATTCCACATTCGTCATGATTTTACTGAACTGTGCACGCTCTGCCGCCACGAATCCTTCAATTTCATTGGCAACTCTTCCCAAGCGTTTAATCGTTGTTTTGACTTCTCGCAAACTCCCTTCGATTTCAGAAGTAGCTGTCGTGTCCCAAAACGAGGACAAGGAGATCACCATGCGATCGATGGAACTCATCATTTTTTGTAAGCGTTGAGAAATGGGATCAGCATACGCTTTGACCTGTGTCACCATGTCAATCGATACTTTTCCTGGAATGACACTTTTCGGTTTGTAGTAGCCTTTTGAAATGTCTAACGGTGTGTGAATAATTAAACATTTATTAATAAAATCTAAAGATCCGATTTCCACAAATGAGCCCTTTGGCAGTTTGATCCCTTCTTCTTGAATGTTGAAGGTCATCTTTACTTTCTTGTTGACGGGGCCATTTGGCACCGATTTTATCCCAGTAACTTTTCCAACGGTAACACCATTCAAGGTTACATTGCTGGAAACCATAATTGACCCAGTATTAGGGAAATACGCAGTGTATTCCGCATCTCCACCAAGAAAACTATTGCCTTTTAAAAAGTTAATTCCCGTGTATAAAACAGCGATGGAAGCGATGGCAATGAGGGCGGCTTTTATTTCTTTTGTGAACTTCAAACTACTTTTTTTCTGCTAATTTAATAGCTTTTTCGATACTAATTCGCTCTCCATTCAGGAAGGCAGCAACGAAAGCATGATTAAATCCTTTTTCGATGAGTTCGTTTTTATAGTTTTTCGCTCCCGCTAAGTCATTTTTGAAGGTCCCTGTGCAATATTTGAAAATGCCGTTTTCTTCGTATTCGAACATTTCTAATCCTTTGAATCGAGAGGAATTTAAAGCGATTTTACGATCAGATGTTTCTACCTGCACGCGAAAAACCAATCCAGAGCTATCTGCCACCTTGGCAAGGTCCTCTTTCGGTTTGGGGTCTTCCTTTGGTTTTTGATCTGTTTTTTCTTGAATTTCGGTTGCGCCTACACTGACTGCTTTCCCTTCCATTTGACTTTTATAATTTTCAAAGGCACGGAACATAGCGGAGGCCATTTTTTCTTGTCCATCTGCTGAACCAATGAATTTTTCCTCCGTTGGATTCGGTAAGAATCCAGTTTCAATTAGGACGCTTGGCATCGTCGTTTTGTACAGTACTAAAAATCCAGCTTGCTTCACGCCTCGGTCATATCGACCAATTCGCTTGAATTCCTTTTGTAAATACTCCGCAAATTCGATGGAGTGATTCAAGTAAACGGCACCTTGTAATTGCAACTGAATAATGGCATCAGGTGATAAGTCAAAGTCTTTGTACTTCGCTCCTTTGTCGTCCTCCAAAGCAATAATCGAGTTTTCTCGTTCCATGACACGCTGTTGCGCTTCTGTTCGATGTAATCCAAGTACGTAGGTTTCGGTTCCATATGCGGAACTACTTCCGGCATTGGCATGAATACAGATAAACAAGTCAGCATTTGCTTTATTGGCAATATTTGCGCGGTCAATCAACTCAACAAATACGTCGGTTGTACGGGTGTAGACGACATTAATTTCTGGATATTTCGCTTTGATTTTAGCTCCCAGTTTCAAGGCCATTTCCAAACAAACTACTTTCTCGTGCGCATATCCACCATGACAACCTGGATCTTTTCCACCATGTCCGGCATCGATCACCACTGTTTTTATCCCTTGTTTTAAGCCATTTTGTCCAAATGAATAGAGTGAAAGTAAGCACATGAAAAACGCACTCAATAAATGGAGTTTTATTTCGTTCTTCACAAACAACTTGAATTTTGGTAGCTTTGTACGTTTAAGGCGCATGTTACAAAATTAAGAGCCAACTTTGACCATTAAAGGATTCATACAACAACTTTTCTTCGTTGCATTGTTAATAATGTGCGATTCTGCCGTGGTTACAGCGCAGGACACCCTGATTGTCAGTGATTCGAGCATGAAAAACATCATCACTTATAGTGCAGATGAACGCATTTACAATGATGTAGCTAAAAAACAAGTGCATTTATTTGGAAATGCAAAGGTTCAAATGGAGGGCTTGGAAATTACAGCTGGGTACATTCTGTTGGATTTAGAAGCGAATGAAATTTGGGCACAGTATCGCTACGACAAAGACAGCCTGAAGGTTGAATATCCTGTTTTTACAGATGGTGGAGAAACGGTTACATGTCATCGTCTCAAGTTTAATACAAAAACCAAAAAAGGATTTCTCGAGGAACTTTCCATAAAACAAGATGAATTTTATTTTCACATGGAGACGGCAAAACGTCAAACTAATGAGGAAATTCATTTGTTGAAAGGTCGATTGACAACCTGCGATTTAGAAGAGCCACACTATCATTTTCAGTTGAGTAAAGCAGTCATCGTACCAAATAAACGCATCGTTTCTGGGCCAATGAATCTATGGGTAAAAGGCATTCCAACGCCACTCGGCTTACCTTTTTCGTACATACCGAACCAAGAAAAAAAGACGTCAGGATTATTGTTCCCTGAATTTGTGCCGATGTCCAATTATGGATTCGGTGTGCAAAACCTCGGATATTTTATTCCAATTAACGACCGTTTTCAAACAGCGGTGTACGCCAATCTTTATAGTCGAGGTTCTTGGGGACTAAGAAACGATTTGGATTATTCGAAACGGTATGGATTCTCTGGTAAATTATCGATTGGGTTTCAGCAATTCAATGTTGGATTCCCGACGAACGACAAGAAGAACAAATTGAGCATCCAATGGTCCCACAGAAAGGCGGCTAAATCAAATCCATACTGGAATTTTTCTTCCAATGTCAACTTTGTTTCGGATAATACCGCCAAAAATAATTTAGACCCGATTAATCCCGATTATTTCAAGAACTCGTTCAACTCGGATATCAACTTGAATCGATCTTTCCCAGGAAAGCCGTTTAACATGGGAATGAAAATTTCCATGCGACAGAATGCGCAAGCAAAGAACATTGCTTTGATGAGTCCAATTATGACGGCGAACCTAACGCGTATTTTCCCCTTCAAAAACACCTTCAAGACAAGCGACAAAAATTGGAAGAAAACCATTGAACGCATCGGTTTGACCTACAACTTCGAGGGGCAAAATCGTTCCAATTTTTCGGATGCGCTGTTGGCGAAAGGAGACATGTATGGGATCTCTCAGCAATTTATGAATGGAATTTCGCAGTCCATGACCATTCAAACTACGACTGGACTTTTTGGCAACGCCATTAAAATCAACCCAACGATTAATTATGGAAATAAAATCAATTTCCAACAAATTGAGAAATCATATAATTCAGCGACAAACAGCACAAAAGTTGATACCTTGCAGCAAGTAGGAATGTCACATGAAATGAATGTGAATGTCAATTTAACAACCGTGGTTTATTCGTACTATCAATTCGTTGGAAAAAACAAACCCAAGCTTCGCCATTTGATTACCCCATCTGTTGGATTCAGATACGTTCCAAAATTGAATCAGCTCATTCAGGCCAATGCCGGAGCGAATCAAACGTCGATTACCTATTCTCCATTTGAACGATCGATTTACACGGTCAGCAATACTTCTCAAGCTGCTTTGTTAAATTTCGGAATCAATAACACCATGGAATTAAAAGTGAAATCTGAAAAAGATACGGTAACAGGTTATAGAAAGATTCGCTTAATTGACCAACTTTCCTTGAACGGAAATTACGATTTCATGAAGGACTCTATGCGCTTATCCAACCTTGGATTGAATTTACGTATCAGTCCGGCTGACTGGATTAATTTCGTTTCAGGGGCTACTTTTAGTCCATATGCTTGGAATACAACTACGGGTAAAACGGTGAAAGAGTATGCGTTCAATAGTCAGCAAGGAATCGGTCGCTTCCTAAGCACAAATTTGACTACGACTGTGACCATCGCTCCAAAAAAATCACGTGAAAAGGTCGCAAATTCTACTGTTCAATCCAATGAGCAAAATTGGAATGCTGATTTTAACTATTACGCTTTGCATCCAGAGCGTGCGATATATTTTGACATTCCTTGGAAAATGAACTTGTCACATGTATACGCGATTAATACCAATCAAGCCATTACAAGTACAAATGCAGCAAAGCATCTTTTTACGCAAACATTGGTTGTGAGTGGTGACTTGAGTTTGACAAAACGTTGGAATATTTCTGGTAATTTAAATTTCAACGTACAAGACCTCCGTTTGACAAATGCTTATTTTTCACTCAATCGTAACTTACATTGTTGGGCACTTTCGTTCTATTATGTTCCGGTGGGTGGGAATAAGAGTTTCTTGTTTAGTATTCGCAATACGTCATCCATCTTTAAGGATGCCAAAATCGAAATTCGAAAACCGCCATCCTTCCTTTAAGACTACTTGATTCCTTGTCCCGTCATTTTACCGACAACGTAGGTAAACTTTGCCCCTAGGAAGACGATTTGTGCGGAATAGTGCACCCAAGCAAGGGTCACAAATAAGGAGTTGGCAATGCCGATTTTCCCTAAGACGAAATAATGATGTAAGTAATAGTTAATTAAAAATTGACTGATTACAAGTAAAATAGAGGTGAAAATGGCTCCTTTGAACGCGACATTCCATTGTACTTTAGCATCCGGAATGAACTTAAAAACGAGGGTGAAAATCATTAAATTACTTCCAATGGTCAGGATGTTTTGAAGAACGACCAACGAAAAATCAATGAGGCCATTGTTGTAATGATTCCATTGTTGTATGCCAGAGAAAATGAAAACTTGTGCAAAATAAAACAGAATGATAATCAATGCGAAAATCGCTAAAAGTCCAACCGAAATAAACCGAAAGCCAATGATGTCCATGAATAAATTCTCTTCATGACGATTTTTCTTGGTGACATTAAAGAACTCATTCAAGCTGCGTTTTAAGGATACAAAAAATGCAGAACAACTGTAAAGTAGGACTCCAATGCTGATCATTTCCAGAAAGAAGCTCGGTTTATGTAAGGACATTCCATTGACAACCTCCATGATGGATGAACTATCCTCCATTCCCATTTGTTTTTGTAGTAATTCCGTGACCATTTCTTTCATGTTTTTTGGTCCAACGATGCGTCCAAAAATGGAAGTGGTTAAATAGAGAATGGGAATAAAGGCAAACAAGGTGTAATAGGCAAGCGCTGCTCCATGGTAGAAAGCGCCATCTTTGACATAGGTAATGAGCGCTTCTTTAAATGCGGTAAATCCCCAATACCATCTGAGTTTACTGCGCTTTTTTAACGATTTCGATTCCTCTGGTGTCATGTAACGATTGAAATTGGTAAAGAACGATTCGTTCGCCATTTACCGATTGAAAATAATTATGGTAAAGTCCGCCTACAAATATACTTCGGATAAAAGTTACCGGGATGGCTGATTGAGCGGCGCTTACGCGGTACTCATCTGGACGAAAAAGCACCATGGAATCTGCCGTCTTTAGGACATTCACGGGGCCAAATAACCTGGCTTGTTGTACATTCGAATAATGATAATACAGAAATTCCGGCTTATATTTTTTACTGAGAATGCCACTTTTTAAAATGCAAATGGAATCACACAAACCAAGGACATCCTGCCCTTCATGAGAAACCAGAATGATAGTGGTGTTTTCTTCTTCACGCAAACGAATTAAATGTTCCGTCAAACGTTGACGTAAATTCGCATCAAGGTGTCCAAAGGGCTCATCTAACAACAAGAGTTCAGGTTGATCTGCAATGGCTCTGGCAATGGCAAGTCGTTGTTGCTCACCTCCTGAAATGAGGTGTGCTTTCGTTTGTGCAATGGAAGTTAAATCGAACAGGCGTAATAGTTGTAGCACCCGTTTATCGCGTTTATTGTTCGGTAAATGAAGCACTACTTCGCGAAGGTTCTCTTCAACGGTATGGTAAATATCCAATTTAAAGTCTTGGTTGACCATCGCTACACGCTTGAATCCTGGAATTAATAATTGGTGAACGCGCGGCATCAACTGTTTGTCAAGGTACACTTCTCCTTCATTCGGATCGATGAGTCCGGCGATTATTTTTAGCAAGGATGATTTTCCAGCACCACTTTTACCAACCAATCCGAGAATTTCTCCTGAATGGACGGTTAAGTTCGCTCGTTTGATAATGGGCTTTTGATAAGAAAGTTGTATGTTTTTCAATACAATCATAAGCGAATTAGTTCTTTTGGAAAGGACTTTGCAGCAATGAATATTCCTGGAATCGGATTGGACATTGGTTCGTAGTCTTTTAACGTAATTTCAATGATAAATCCATCTTCATCTTTTGTCATCGATGTTGAAGAGATAATGCTCTCTGATGCCCCGACATACACCAATGGCGCATCACTTGATTGAATTTCAAACAAATGCATATGAGGAATATCATATTGGAATGCTTGATCATTTTCATCCATTCCAGCAAGTGGATAAGAAGCATCCGTGTGCTCAAGCACGTTCGACACATCGCTAGAGATGGAAAGTTCATCCTCCCAATCGTATTTTACATTGTCGATAGATGGATTCCCCTCGTGATGTTCATCGGCAAATTCTTGTGAGTATAAGTCGTTTAATAAGTAAATGTGGATTTTACACTTCATGGATTCTTTTTATTTTTCTCGATTTCGTTGACTTTGAACGATGATGGCATCAATTCAGGGACAAGTTTAAGAATTAATGGAAGAAGTAAGCTACCTCCAGGTAAAAGAAAAAGCGCCAGTGATGGCATGGATTTCAACAAATCCAAAAACTGAGTACGTACTTGTTCCTTTTCTTCAGCGCTCAACTCTTCCTTTGTTGACTTTTGAATCAAGGCCATCAATTCCTTGCTTTCGCGCATTTCTTGAATCAATTTGTCCTTGTTTCGACCAAGAATACGAATCCAACGTTGACTAAAGGATTTAAACACCAATCCTGTTTCGGACACTGTTTGAAAAGCCAAGATTTCATTTTGATTCTGTAACATATACGCATGGCACATTTCACGGGAATCTTGAATTTCTTTGTCGGTTAAATCCAACGCATGACCAAGAGCGTTTAATTTTTTCAATTCAGCAGCAGTCAATTGATGGGTTCCTTGAATTAAGAAAAGCCCGAGCTCCATAGTGAACTTGGATAAAAGTTTATCTGAAACACTTTCTTTTTTTAACACCCGCAGCGTAACACCTGTTAAAATGCGATTTTCAAACCGTGACTTAGAGGCTTTGTCCAATTCGGTGGAAGCTAAAAAATGCCAAAGCACACGTTGTTCTTTGTCCTCTGCATTGTTGTCCGTATAGGCCGCGTAAATCACGCCGTTCATTAACGAACGGGCATAGGAAGGATAGTGTGTGGAAAAAGAGTGAATGTGTCCGTCTAAAAATGCTCGATACAGTACGACATCTAAAAAAACAAACGCATTGGATAAGTGATTTAGCCAGTAGTTTGCTCCGAAAAAAGGACTTTTCACGTGAATGCGTTCGGCTAAAATTTCTTCAATATTCAAATTGGCACTACCCGTAAAAACCCGGTCAAACCATGCAAATACACCCCCTTCTTTCGTGTTCCCGTAAAAGGACACAAGGTTGTCGAGAAATGCATCTGGATCAAAGACTCCTTGATTTTTTCGCAAATACGTAAACAACAGAGTTTCGAATAAAAGCAACTTTAATTTCTCGTCATTCGTGTATTTGGAAGTGTCTAAATGATTCGAAAAAAGCAAGTGCAGAGCGTTTCCGTATACAAGTCCGGTCCGATGCGAAACAAAATGAGTTAAGTCTGTTTCGTTATTCTGAATGAGTTCCAAATCCAAGGAAATAATTCCTTTCTCCAATAATTGAAAAAACTTTGGAATCCAGTTTTTAGATCCAGGTGATAAGGTGTTTTTAACGGAGGACATATCTCGCGGCAATTCCAAAATTCCAAGCAAGTCTCACGTTTGGAATGACCTGTAAATAAGGTCCAGTTTCTAGAGAGAACGTAAATGGATGGTCTGGGAGCATATATTCCACTCCAGCAACTGCATTCGCACCGAGCATAAATCGACTAGTCGAGGAATTACCTAAAATTGGATTTCCAGAAACAAGCCCTAAGCCCGGTCCTGCGCCGAGGTAGTAATCGACTTCTTTTGTCAAATGATACTGAAGTTCAAAATTACCTTGCAACCAAACATAGTTGGAATTCCCACCAATATTCGCTTCGATGGCGGTATTTTCACTGGTGAAGTGTTTCCCGTTGATTTGAGTAAATCCAAGATTGGCAAACCTTAATCCAATCGCATCGGTATAGCGCTGTGCAAAGAGTGAACTGATGCTGAAGAAACTGATGAGTAAAATATTGAATTTCATGGCTGAGTTTTTTACAAAATTACAATTTGCCAGCTAAGGTAAACGCTAATTTTTTTGTAAAAATAACACGGCCATTTGTTGAAAACACTTCCATCCATAGAATGTAAACCCCTACGGGTGCTTTCGTTTGATTGTTCGTGACTCCATCCCACGTAAAAAAGCCTTTGGATCCTAACAATTCATTCGAGAAAAGGGTTTTAATTTCTCTTCCCATGTCATCGTAAATACACGCTTTTCCGAGGTTGCCTGGATTTGAAAAGGCATAGTTAATCAGTAAGACATCTTCAAATCCATCTTGGTCTGGCGAAAAAACATCTTTCGACAAACTCAAGGATTCACTGTCAGAACCATATTGAAATTGTGAATTTACGATTCCTGGTGTGGCAAATCCGATGGCTTCCGCAGCTGAATGCCAATTGTCCGATTGATTCGATGGTCCATTTGGTAAGATGCGCTCCAAGGAAACACCATCTGAATTATCGAGTAAAGAAAATTGCCAATCAACGGAGTAGGACACTCGGTCGATTTGCGCGCTATTCAGCATTAAATAAACGGTCCCGGAATCGATGTTATAACTGGGCATGTCCATTTCAATGAGCCGTCCGCTTGCAGTAGCTGGATAATTTTCCAGTAAAAAACTGGTGTCTTCACTAATCGCCACAAATTCTCCAGGCGCCAAAATGTAATGGTTGGCGATGGTTTTGATGTTTGAAATCGTGTCGTTGTAAAAGTTGGCTATTTGCCAATCCTTTAAGTCAACGACTTTTGTAGATTGGTTATATAATTCAATAAAATCTTGTCCGCCATTTAGGGGATTTGCTAAGATCTCATTGATGACAATGTCACCCGCAACAGCCTGTTCCGGCAAAGTAAAACTCCCAATCAGGGTGGTGTCATTCAGCCAACAATCACTCACAGGGCCAAGTTGAATGGTATAGGTAGTGGACGGAATAAGGTTTTCGTTGAATTGTAATATAAGTTGAGGTGGTCCGTTTGGATTGTCATCAATGGCTTGAATATACGTTTGCTGAATACTCAACGTTGGATTAATCGAATAAACGGCATTTGCTAAACTACTCGAATCCATTCCTTCGGAAAAAGAAAGTTCGAGGAAATTTGGACTTAAAGCAATGGCTGAAAGCAAACTTGGATTGATCTGGTCAGGCGCTGCACTAAAAACAGCGTTAATGGTTCCAGGTGAACCGCCAGTAATATCTGTGGATGCCGTCCAATTGTCATAGGTAGAACAAGGATCATTTAATTGAATTCGCTCCAAGCTGTATCCACCATTTTTCTTCACTGCATCTTGATACCAGTCATCCGTGTAGGTCAAATGATCTATAGTCAAACCACTGTTATCCTTCAAAATGAGCTGATCACCGGCATTGTTTAAACTTGGAAAACTTGTCACACCAGCTACGTTTGTAAACAAAGCAGTATTCGCATTGGCTGTTAAGACGATATACGAACCAGGCAAAAGCCAATAATCGCCAATCGTTCCGTTCGAAGACCCATCGGTGATGGACCAATCTTGTAAATGAAAAACTTTCCCACTTTTATTGAAGATTTCCACGTATTCTACTTCGGGCAATCCAATCACGGGTGTTGGATCCGGAAGAAACTCTGAAATAATCACGTCCCCTTTCAGCGCAGTTTCGGCGATTAAATAGGAGAAATTGGCTGATTGATTTTGAGAAATGTTGCCTGATAAATCCTGCAAATTTGCCGTTGATACCGTATACGTATTCCCATTCACCAATGGAAAGGAAACTTGGAGATGAACCAAGGCCGGATTGACATTGTCCTGCGTGGCAGCAGTAAATGAATTGAAAGGTAGAATGGCGTAATTGGCGATATTGTTTGCTGTTGAAGGACTCAGTGCTTCATCAAAAAGCACATCCACTTGGGTTGATGAAACGGCACTTGCTTGGACCAAATTCGGTGCTTGTGTATCGAGAATTGGCGCTCCGATGTAAAAGTCGTCGTAGTAGAATTTCGTTGCGTTGCTCGCCGTGTAAGTACAGATAAATCCAGTGTGTGTTCCATTGATAACAGAAGGGTCGTTTGCACTTCCTTGTAGGATAAAGCTAGAGGAACCACTCAAATCAGCGTAAAGATTCCAGGTGCCACTTGCGGAAAGAACCACTTTAATTCGTGTGACAAAGCTCGCTGAAATTTGTCCGTCAACTCCCGCGCAAAGTTGCGTTGAAATGCCATTTTCCAGTTTAAATAAACGAATCGCATCTACGGCATTTGCCTCGCCGAATAAAAGATAATATCCGTTCTGAACACTGTTTAAATCTGCGTTATCTGCGCTGAGGTAAATTTTTCCAAAATTACTTGAAGAGGGAGAGAATACTTGTTTTACCCAACATTGCCATTCGTGGTTCAATAGATTGGATACGCCATGAGGACTTGATAAGTAAGAAGTTCCTGCAACCGTATTGTTCAACTGTACTTGTTGACTCGCGTTCACAACGAAATCGGTGGAACTACCCGTCCAAGAAGGATTTAATGTAAAGTTGCCGTCCGAAAAATCATCACTCAGTTGGGCATGGACGAAGAATGAACTCAGTAGTGAAAAAAACAATAAAATTCCTTGAATTGATCTCATAGCTATCAAATATATTAATTTTACGGGCTCAAATAGGTGAATAACGAATGAAAGTAGCAGTTATTGGAGCAACAGGCATGGTTGGACGTGTGATGTTGCAAGTTTTAAAGGAACAGAATTTCCCGATTACCACATTAATCCCAGTTGCATCGGAGAAATCCGTTGGAAATAAGATTGAATTTGGTGGACTAACATTTGATGTTGTTGGACTCCAAACGGCTGTTGATATGCATCCTGATATCGCTATTTTTAGTGCAGGTGGTGAAACTTCATTGAGTTGGGCACCGAAATTTGCCGAAGTAGGAACGGTAGTTATAGATAATTCGTCGGCATGGCGTATGGATCCAACTAAAAAATTGATTGTCCCTGAAATCAATGGCGCACAATTAACCAAAGAAGATAAAATCATTGCCAATCCGAATTGTAGTACCATTCAATTGGTCATGGTGTTAGCGCCATTACACAAACGATACGGAATCAAACGTGTCGTTGTATCGACGTATCAATCCATTACAGGGACAGGTGTAAAAGCGGTTGAACAAATGGAAAATGAACGCGCTGAAATGTCCGGAGAAATGGCCTACAAATATCCCATCGATAAAAATTGCATACCGCAATGTGATGTTTTTGAGGACAATGGCTACACAAAAGAGGAAATGAAACTCACCAATGAAACGAAGAAAATCCTCGATCCGAATATTTTTGTAACTGCGACGGCAGTCCGTGTTCCTGTTGTTGGTGGACATTCAGAGGCAGTGAACATCGAGTTTGAAAATGATTTTACGTTAGATGAGGTGCGTAAATTGTTGCACGAAACGGCAGGGATTACCTTGCAGGACAATCCAGACACCTACACATACCCAATGCCGAAATATGCGCAAGGAAAAGACGATGTATTCGTTGGTAGAATCCGTCGCGATGAAAGTCAAGCCAACACCTTAAATCTATGGATTGTTGCTGATAATTTGCGCAAAGGGGCAGCAACAAATGCGGTGCAAATTGCAAAAATTGTGGAGGGATTAATTTAATCCAGACTTTTCCGTTCTGTTTCAGATTCTTCATTAACTTTGTCCCGTCTCTAAGGGGTGCCGAAAGGCTGAGATTATACCCATTGAACCTGTAGGATAATGCCTGCGCAGGGAAGATGACCGAGCTAATTGTTATTTATTCACCAAGAATTAGCCCCTTGTTCTTGTTTAATTTTTTTAAAATGAAAACAAGAATTTTTACTTTTTTTACTTTTTTGTCCTTGGCCTTTGTTGGATTTTCTCAACAAGTAGTGGAAGGTGTCGTGGAAGATCGCTCCGGATCAGCCGTTGTTGCCGCTGATATTGAAATCAGCAGCACCAATATGCATACACGCACGGACGAAAACGGTCATTTCAGCTTCGATCAAGTGATTTTTTCAGGTAAAACATTTATCCTGAATGTAAATAAACCTGGATTTTTACCCCAATCATTTGAGTTTTTCGTTGATCAACCAACCGGATTAAAGTTATTGTTACGAACAAGTACACAAACGTTGGAAGATGTCCAAGTGAGTACAACACGTATCTCAGATAAAAGTAGTTCTGCTATCATGGTCCGCAAAATCAATCCGCTGGAACGCAAGAACTTTGGACAAGATTTACCCATACTGTTAGAAGCAACGCCATCGTTGGTGACGACTTCGGATGCGGGGACAGGAATTGGATACACTGGATTACGCATTCGAGGTGTGGACGCTTCGCGTATCAATGTGACCATTAATGGAATTCCAGTAAATGATCCAGAATCACATGATGTTTACTGGGTGAATATGCCTGATTTGGCGTCCTCTATTGAAAACATTCAAATTCAACGTGGTGTCGGATCATCCACCAACGGAGCAGCCTCCTTTGGCGCTTGTTTGAACATCAAAACACAGGACATTTCCGAAAAAGCTTTCGGTTCTGTTGATCAATCCATCGGTTCTTTTGGCACACATAAAACGACCGTTAAAGCGGGAACTGGGATTTTGAATAATCACTTTTCATTGGAAACAAGAATGTCGAGCATTCAATCCAATGGATACCTTGATCGCGCCAGCTCAGATTTGAAATCCTATTTTATTTCAGGTGCTTATATTGGAAAAAAATCCATCTTGAAAGCCGTTGTTTTTAGCGGAAAAGAAATCACTTATCAAGCGTGGTATGGGACACCGGAGAGTCGCATAAAAGGAGACACAGCGGCCATGAATGCCTATGCAGATCGAAATGGATTAAGTGCAGAAGAACGGGAGAATTTGTTGAACGCTGGACGAACATACAATTATTACACGTACAAAAATGAGGTGGATCATTACCAACAGGATAATTATCAATTGCATTTTACCCATAATTTGAGCAATAAATTGACCTTGAACGTTGCAGGTCATTACACATATGGACGTGGATACTATGAGCAATACCGCAAAAATGAAAGTTTATCCGATTATGGTTTGAATCCGGTGATTGTTGGCTTGGATACAGTGCTTCAGACGAATTTGATTCGACGCTTGTGGTTGGACAATGATTTTTACGGCGGAGTGTATTCCTTGACCTATAAGCCAACTACCCATTTAGATTTTATTTTAGGGGGATCTGCCAACACGTATGTCGGTCGTCATTACGGAGAATTGGTATGGGCTCAATATGCGTCCAACAGTGAAATTTATCAACGCTATTACAACAATGATTCGCGTAAATCCGAGGAAAGCTCTTACTTAAAAGCAGTTTATTCGAAAGGGAAATTCGATGTATTTACGGATTTACAGTTCCGTCATGTCGATTATTCTTTTGTTGGGAAAGAATTGGTAAACGGAGTTCCTTCGGATGTGACGCAAGCCGTGCAATTTAATTTCTTTAATCCAAAGGTAGGAGGAAGCTTTAAATTGAACACGCATCAAACCTTATTCTTGAATGCGGGAATTAGTCATAGAGAACCTGTCCGTGCCGATTTTGTAGAAAGTACTGCGCAAAATCGTCCGACTTTTGAAACGTTGCAAGATGTTGAACTAGGACATCAAATTCGTACGAGTAAACTGAACTTGACCACCAACGTGTACTTCATGAATTACCACAATCAGCTATTATTGACAGGAGAAATTAATGATGTAGGAGCGTACATTCACTCTAATGTGGCGAAAAGTTACCGCCTTGGTGTCGAGGTTTATGGAAGCTATCAACTTGACAAAAAATGGAAAATGACAGGGGCAATCACCTTGAGCGAAAATAAAATCCTGCACTTCAATGAATACCTCGATGTGTATTTAGATACGGTGCCGTACTACACACAACAAGTGATCAAACATGAGAAAACAAACATGTCTTTCTCTCCGAATTTCACTGGAAATCTTGGACTGCAATGGTCGCCAATTGAAAATTTACAAGTGGCTTGGATGACAAAATTAGTTGGAAGACAATTCCTTGATAATACAGGAGATATTCACCGAAGCATCGACCCTTATAACTTCTCCAATATTCAATGTAACTATTCCATTTTTCCTAAATTGTGTAAGGAAATCCAACTTGGCATAATGGTCAATAATGTATTCAATCAATACTATTCAAACAATGGGTATACTTTTTCATATGCATACGCTGGACAAACAACCACCGAGAATTTCTATTATCCACAAGCAGGTAGAAATTTCTTGGCGCGTGTGCTCTTGAAGTTTTAATTGTATTTTTGAGGAAACTTAGATTTATGAAATGGCTATTTTCCCTCTGTTGTTTAGTTAGTTTGAACATTCTTTTCGCACAACAAGTGGAAAGGTTCGGCGCGGGGATTCCCACGCAAGTCCTTGCTTCTCCGCCTGATTCCATTGTGAACTTTCCAGACACGGAAGCTGAATATCCAGGTGGACCAGATTCATTAGCTGAATTTATTTTTGTGAAGTTTATCCTTCCGAATGACACCATGAATATCGAATTCAATGATGAACGCGTTTACCTTTCGTTCATTGTTGAGAAAGATGGTTCATTGACAAATATTGTCGTGGAAAAAGGAGTAAATGAAGTATATGATTCCATCTGTATGGCAATTGTTAGTCAAATGCCAAAATGGATACCAGCTCAAAAAAATGGAGTAGCGGTGCGTTCCTTGATGCGCCTTCCAATTAGCATCGATGATGCTATTTTGGGTTCAGATAATGAGGAATTTTCAGAAGATTGGTTGGAAGAAGATTTAGAAGATGAAGGACGAAAATTTGGTCAGGGACATTGGGCCGGATTTGATATTTTTATGTCTCAATTCATGAATGAAAATCATGAAACAAACTTTGATAATACTCCTTATTGGGAAACCAATGAAGTGAAATCAATAGGCTTGAATTATAATCTTTTCGATTTAAAATTTCCGATTATTGGGGAACATTTAGGCATCACAACAGGATTAGGAATGGGTTATCAAGGCTACAGCTTTCGAAACAATTACGTGCTTCAACATACGGCTGATACGATTTACGCCGTGAGCGATAGTGTCTTTCAATTCAAAACAAATAAACTACAAATTGCAACCATTTCCATCCCATTGTTACTCGATTTCTCGTCTAATAAAAAATTCGAAAAAAGTTATTTTGTTGCTGCTGGTGTAGTTGGATCATATAATTATGGAACCAAACAACGCCTGATGGGTACTTATGCAAATGGAGATCATTTTGATAATTCCGTAATTTCAGCATTCAATATGAACCGTTGGACATTGGATGCAACGGCACGCATTGGTTATGGGCATTGTGGAATGTTTGTCAGCTATCAATTAAATTCGATGTTCAAGACTGGACATACGGTGGCCATGTATCCTTTCCGCATTGGTTTTAATGTGCTTTTCGGAATCTAGTTTTTGACTAACTCAAAGAAACTTTGATAAATTTTATCGAGTTCATACACTTTTAACACGTAAAAATAAGTGCCCTCCGTGTATTCGTGTCCGTCCCAAGTATTGTCGTAATTTTTCGCGCTGTACAACAATTGTCCCCATCGATTGAAGATGAATAGTTCATTATCTGGATAAAAAGATAAGTACTCGAAGGATAAACGGTCATTTATTCCATCTTCATTTGTCGTGATCACATTGATGTTCGTGATTTCCGCTGGCACAACCGTTATATTCGTACACAAACTATCGATGCATCCATGATTGTTCTGAATCGTTAAACACAGGGGATATTGCCCAGGTACGGCATAAGATCCCGTAAAAGAGGTGCTCTGTGAAAAACTACTGTCTAACAAGACCCAGTTCCAGTTGACAATGGATCCTGCTGGAGATAGGGAAGCATCTTGAACAGTGAACGTGTTTGTAACCACTACCGGATTCGGAACAATGTTGACATGAGCACTTGGATTCGGATAAATCGAGATGTTGATTTGTTGGGTGTCTGAAACACAACCGTTGATTTCTGCATAGGCTGCATAGTGCAAGTGTAGAGCAGAATCGGTTAGATTGGAAATGGTCTGCTGAATAGTTCCATCGCCACTGGCATCTCCAAAATAGTGACTAATTCCACCCGTTAAACAAGAAGCATTTTGAACGTTGATGGACTCACCTTGACACAAGATTGAATCGTACACTAACGCTGGTTCAGTCGCCGGAATAATGGGTTTCGATGCCGGTGTAATGTTTAAGATTTGATTTCCGCAAGCATCGATGATCACCGGCGGAGGAATCACGAGACTCGTAAATAAGCTGTCGCAATAAACGGGACAATTCGGATTTGTTAGTGTGAAAACATGATTCGTAGATCCATTTGCACACCCGATGTTTTGTCCAACAGTGATTACTTCTGTCGACCATGGATGTGAAAAGGTGTAAGGTGCAACACCATAACGTGCATAAGCTGTTGCATTAAAGGTGCAGGTATTTGAACAGATGGCGGTTTGACTCGTATACCACTCGTTTCCATAGGTTTCTGGTGTCTTACCATAGACAATGACCTCAAACGGATAAAGTGAAGCGAAGGGGTCATAGCGAATGTAGGTTATGTTGCAACCAGAACCTAGTGCATTTCTTCCAATGTGCATTCGTACCCAGAAACTGACATCCGAGCAAGATTCCGCAATACAACAACTGAGTGGATTCATCAAATTAAAACTGTCCAAATATGCGGTCCCTGGCAAAGTTGCAGTGGCTCCGGTAACCGTGAAAATTTGTGAACTTCCGCACGAAGAACTGTAATACATAGCGCCTTGACTCATCACTGCAGGCGTAAAAGGATCCGCATAAAAACTGCCAGATACATAAACGCCCGTTGCGGTGATTCCAGCGGGAATAGTCACTTGGATACTGTCTTTATTGTAGTTTGGCATAAAGCAGGATGGCATGTATCCACCGTTCCATGTGCTTAGTGGACCAGCAACCACAGGATCGATGTAAACAGGATATAAACGTTCTTGGTCAAGTAACCAGGATTCGTCCACATGCATCGCAATGTACAATCCATCTGAATTTTCTTGAATGGAATAATGTCCTGAATGTGTTTTTTTCGCTGAATCGAAACATAGGATGGGTTCAAATTGCGCGACGATCGTTCCTTTTTGGTCTTTAATGAATAAGCGTACACATTGATTTGAGGTTTCATTTACCTGTTTTTCGATGTGACATCCAACCGGTAGTTCGATTTTTTCTTTGAATAGTAAGGATTGGCCATTCGAAGAAAGGGGAGCATTCAATCGATAGGTGAATTTTACAGCGTTTTCGAGAAAAACAACTTGTTTATCGACTTGTGGTAATATGTTTTCAAAGAAGGCGATATTCTCTGAAAAACTAAATTCATGTCCAGTAGCATGGGTATTTAGGAACGTTTCCATGCCAATACGTAGCTCAGATTTTTCTCCAGTGGACAAAGAAAAACTTCCATTAGCGTAGAGATGTGTTGGAAATGCTTGTTGTTCTGCCGCCCATCCATCGTTTGATTTTTTCAATCCAAAATCAATGGGGACAAGCTGGTTTTCACGATTCAAATAGTTTATAGGCTTCAAACTGTATCGCGCTCGAACATCCCCTTTTTCATTGCGAAAAACGGACGCATATTCGGTTCTTTTTTCCGTAACCTCTATCCAATTTCCTTGATAAGAAATCCGCTCGCCTTCTTCATTAGGTTTGTTTGTTTCGACGGGTGTTTGAAGGGTCCAAACCTTGGATTTGTTTACTTGTGCTTGATTGCCTTGTGCAAAGGACAAAAAGCACAACAAAAAGTAATAGTGTTTCATAGTAGGTGTTTCACTACCAAGATAACATTTATTTTTTACAAGTGCAATTTAAAAGCTTAAAAATCAAGCATTAAACGCCAGGTCGAAAAGATCATTTCCAGCTAAAAAAGCTTTGTAGTCCATGCGTTTTTTTCCCTCAGCCTGAATTTCTTTGATGCACACAAATCCTTTTCCACTCGGGAAAACTATACCATTTGGTTGAGAAAACGGTCCGTCGTTTCGGATCGCTATCACATCTGTTATGACGTCAGATCCGAATAGTTTAAAGGTGATCCACGTTGCTTTCTTTTTAGACCAAAGTTTGCACCATGCTGCTGGATAGGGAGAAAGTCCACGAATGCGATTGTGATTCAGCTGTGCCTCTTCTTTCCAATCAATTTCGCAATCGGCCTTGAAGATTTTTGGCGCATGGGGTAAGTTTTGATCGTTGGGATCTTGAAGAATTGTCGGGACATTCCCTTGCGCAATTTGATCGACGGTTTCAACCGTTAACTGCGCACCGATGTCCTTTAATTCATCGTGTAATTCTCCGGCGGACATTTGCATTCCAATGGGAGTTTTACGTTGCGCAATGATCGCTCCTGTATCAATTTGCTCGTTGATGAAAAAGGTGCTCACACCCGTTTCCTTTTCACCGTTCATAATGGCCCAATTGATGGGTGCTGCGCCTCGGTAATTCGGCAATAAACTTGCGTGTAAATTAATGGTTCCCATCTCGGGCATTTTCCAAACCAAATCAGGAAGCATTCGAAAGGCAACAACCACGAATAAATCAGCTTGAAAAGCAGCTAAATCGCTCAAAAAGTGCTCATCCCTTAGTTTGTCTGGTTGTAAAACAGGGAGGTCATGGTGCAATGCATATTGCTTCACCGCACTTTGTTGCACTTGTTGTCCTCTACCTGCAGGTTTATCCGCAACAGTGACCAATCCAACCACTTCGTGTTTGGATTTCATGAGTGCATCCAAAATGCCAACCGCGAATTCCGGTGTGCCCATAAAAACAATGCGCAATTTCTCTTTCATTATACTATTTTCTTTTTCCAATCGTAAAGACGAAGATACGTAATTGAGGCTAATCCAAGGAGGAAGAAATAAATGTATTCAACCGTCCAAATCCAATACACATCCAAATTCCACACTTTAATGAAAAGGTAACAAAACAGCGCATAAACACTCACTGTACCGAATTCAATGAACATGGAATGCAAGGTGTTTCCGGATCCATGTATGGTCTGGAAATAAACAGAGGCAAATCCAAACATCATGATGGAAATGGAAATTAACCGCAAGATTTCAGCACTTTTATGTACATAGATTTCTGCCGGATTAATAAGCCTAATCAATGCTTCTGGATAAAAAATGGCACCGTGAAAAGTCACACACAAAAAGAGCAATGTCATGAGCTGAATGCGTTTTTGAATCATTGGTATGGACTCGAATTTCTTGGCGCCGATGTACTGTGAAATATAGGTTTTTGTCGTTCCAGCAAAGCCCCAAATTGGAACAAATGCCAAGAAATAAATCGCTCGGATATTTTGTGAAACCGTTAAATCGAATTGTCCCTTTTGTTCTAACCACGTGAAAAAAAGTGTCCAAGTTGCCAAAGCGAAAAATCCCTGTAACATCAATGGACTCCCAACCTTCAACAATTCCTTCATGGAAGCCAATTCAAATTTGAAGTGCGCAAATAATTGGTATTCCCGACGTTCAGAAGAAAATATGAGGTAAATGACCAAGAAAAGCATGCCAAGAGCATCTGCCAATGTATTGGCTAATGCAGCGCCTTCAATGCCCAATTCCGGAAATCCATTTTTTCCAAAAATCAAGGAATTTGCTAAGAAAATATTGCTTGTTGCGGTGATCAATGCGGCGTACAACACAACGATTGATTTCCCTTTCGCCAAAAGAAAGGCTTGAATGGTAATCGTGATCATGGCGAAGAATAGGGCAAAACTTCGCATGCGGATAAACTGTCCCTGCAAAATGGCAATTTCATGGTTTTTTGAATAACCAAGAATCGCTGAAGGAATAAAGGTGTACAGCACGAAAAAGAAGAGGAGGGCCAACAAAAAATTGGTCAAAAAGGAGGTGCCAAATACGCGTCCAATGGCGGATATACGTTCTTCACCTATGCGGCGTGCAATGATGATTTGTGCGCCATCACCCATTCCCAAAAGACACATATAAAGGGTAATGTAAACGAGTCCGCCATTTCCGACAGCGTCGAACGCTTCGGTTGAATAACGGCTGATAAATGAAGCATCTGTTATCAGGACAATGGACTGAATAAAACCAGAAACCATCATCGGAAGAGCCATTCCAAGAATCGACTTGTAACTTAACGAGAGCATCTTAGTCTACCTGAATGATCAGACCTTTCAAATATTCTCCTTCGGGATGAAATGCATGAATGGGATGATCTGCTGGTTGATGAATTTGTTCGAGAATGCGCACACTTCTGCCTGTTTCAATCGCTGCGGCAATGATGGTATTCGTGAATAAGGCTTTGTCGATAACTTGTGAGCAGGAAAAGGTAAAAATGATTCCACCTGGTTTGATTTGACGAATGGCATGTGCATTCAATCGTTTGTATCCTTGAATCGCTTGGTGTCTTTTTTCACGGTGTTTTGCAAATGCCGGTGGATCCAATACGATAATGTCGTAATCTTCTTTCAACTCCTTCATGTAATCCATCGCATCTGCCACAATGGAAGCGTGATTCTCATGGAAATCATTCAATGCAACGTTATCATCTGTTAACGCAATGGCTTTTTTAGAACTATCTAATGAATGAACTAAGCTTGCGCCATGATTGAGTGCTTGCAAAGAAAATCCTCCTGAATAACAAAACGTGTTGAGTACTTTTTTTCCTTTGGAATATTCTCCGAGAATGCGACGATTCACACGTTGGTCAATGAAAAATCCAGTTTTTTGTCCAGTAATCCAATCGATGTTGTACTTCACGCCATTCTCCACTGCTACATGCGGCGTTTCACATCCTCCGATTAAATAGCCATCCGTAACATCTGTTCGTTTTGGCAAGGTATCCGATGACTTCGAATACACTGCGGTCAAGGTGTCTCCAAGCGCATTTTTCAATGCATTGGCGATCAACTCAACGGAAAAATACATGCCTATGGAATGACATTGAATCACGGCAACCCCGTTGTAAAAATCAATGACAAGTCCAGGTAATTCATCCCCTTCACCGTGACAAATGCGAAAAATCGAATTGGTTTCGGATAATAGTCCAATTCCCAATCGGGAATCCACCGCCTGTTTTATTTTTCGGTTAAAAAATTCTTGATTGATTTCCTCAAATTCGAAGCTTAAGATTCGGACGGAAATTGTCGCGTGTTGAAAATGCCCAATGCCAAGAAATTGGTCCTTGCGGGTACATAAACAAACCAAATCACCATCTTTTAGGGATTCAGTATCGGATTCAATGGCACCAGAAAAAACCCATGGATGACGACGCATTAAGGATTGATCTTTGCCTTTACGGATGTGTAAAATAGGGTAGGACATAGCCACAAAGTTACACAATCCCTTGTCACGGATAGCCAACCAAAGTGGTCTAGGCAAGATAAAATAACCGATTTAGTAGTCTAAGTCCTAATTTCGAATTACTTTTGATGTAAATAAAGTTGAAATATGTCAAATAAAAGAATCCTTAAAAGAAACATCAACGAGATGGTTTTTGATGTGGTAGAAGAGTGTTTTCACCACCAAATGTTGGACGAATCTAAAGCGCCAGCAACTGAGAAATTGATCACAGAAGCAGCAAATTTTCAAGATGTGATTCTTGGACGCATGCACAAAGCAAAAGGAAAAGCAGAATTCCGTGCGATTGTTGCAGACGTTGAAGCGAAAGCATTGACCTTCGTTGATGCCTTAAATGCATTGAATAAATAACACATGCTTCAGCTAGATTGGAAACGCATGCTTGCTGCATTTGGCGTTTTTTCATTTCTACTGATACTCTTTTCTACCGGTGCAACAAATTCTTATTGGAATGCTGTTGCACTTGGTGGACTGATGATTTTCTTTTGGATATTTGAGGTGATATCCATTTATGTAACAGCCTTATTCCCTTTTATTTTAGCGATCCCTTTGGGATTATTAGACACAAGCGATTTAGCCGCCAGTTATGGAAACAATAATGTGTATTTGTTTTTCGGTGGATTCGTTTTAGCGCTTGGATTAGAAAAATGGAAGGTTCATGAGCAAATTGCTCGACGCATCATCAACGTTGTTGGTGATTCAAAACCAAGAATTTTATTAGGATTTATCCTGAGTACTGGATTCCTCAGTATGTGGATTTCCAATACAGCAACTGCACTCATGATGCTTCCGATGGCCATGGCGATTATCCATGCCATGCCAGTAGCTCATCAAAAATCGAAATTCTCTTTGTTGCTGATGTTAAGCATTGCTTATGCTTCAAGCATTGGTGGAGTGGGCACCTTAGTTGGTTCTCCACCGAATACACAAATGGCAGCCATTCTGCAAAAGAACTTCCTCATAACAGTAAGCTTTTTTGATTGGATGAAAATTGGAATGCCTTTAGCGATGACCATGTTGCTAGTGATGTACGGTGTGTTTTACCTTGCTTTAGGAAAAGAAAGAAAGGAAATTCACGACGTCCGTTTACCGAATGTCTCATGGACAAATGAACAACTCAGGGCATTAGCGATCTTTGGATTAGTAGTCGTTCTATGGTCTTTTAGGGAATTAATCACCTATTTCACTGGCTTGAATTATGGCGATGAAAGTGCGGCCATTTTTGGTGCCATTCTGTTGTTTATCGTCCCGGGTAAAGGCGAGAAAAAACCGTTGCTTGATTGGAAGGACACAGAGAAATTGCCATGGGGAATTTTATTGCTGTTTGGTGGTGGACTTGCCTTAGCTCAGATTTTTGAAAAAAATGGCATCGTGGCATCCCTTACGGAAGTATTTCAGAACTATCAACATATGTCGGTTCCTGCCATCGTTCTGATTGTCGTGGTCATATCCGTTTTTGCATCTGAAGTGATGTCGAATCTAGCGCTTGTGACGATTTTTGTCCCGGTCATTGCCGCGTTTGCCAAAGAATCGGGATACGACATTTTCCAATTGTGTTTTACCCTTACCTTAGGTGCTAGCCTCGCCTTTATGATGCCGGTAGGAACTCCTCCAAATGCCATCGTTTTTTCATCTGGATACGTGAAAATCCATCAGATGGTGAAAATGGGCTTTATTTTCAACCTTATTGGTATCCTTCTCATATCGCTGTTTGCCATCTTGTTTTTGTAATTCGAGAATAATACCTATTTTCGATAACCATAAACCAAAACTATGATTACTGTTGATAGACTTTTTGAAGTCCCAGATCATCAATTGAAAAATTACCCAAACTCAACCATGTTTGTAACCAAAACAGCAGGTATTTGGGTGCCTATTGCTACCAGTGATTTTATTGATCGAACCATGACCGTGGCCAGGGGATTAATTTCCATGGGAGTTCAAGCTGGAGACCGTGTTGCGGTTGCGAGTTCAAACCGCTTGGAATGGAATATTTTGGATATTGCCGTACAAAAGGTTGGAGCCATTCTAGTTCCCCTTTACCCAACCATTTCAGAAAGTGATTACCGGTATATCCTGAACGATGCAGCCGCAAAAATATGCATTGTATCGAATCAGGAACTAGCCGATAAAATTTCAAATATCCGAGCAGATGTATCAACCTTGGAACATTTGTTTTCCTTCGATAAATTAGATTCCGTCCCACATTGGTCATACATCGAGGATCAGAAAACCCATACAGAGGAGGATGCCGTTCGAGAGCGAATGAAAATGGTAAAACACGAAGATCTCGTAACCATTATTTATACATCAGGAACGACAGGGAATCCAAAAGGAGTGATGTTGTCACATCAAAACTTATTGTCGAATGTGAGTGCTTGTATCGAGCCGATTCCAGCGAATAATCAGTCCAAGGTGTTGACGTTTCTTCCTATTTGTCACGTGTACGAACGCATGTTGCATTACTTGTACATGTATCTTGGATGCTCTATTTATTTTGCAGAATCCATGGATACCATTGGTGAAAATATTAGGGAAGTCCAGCCCGAAGTATTTTCGGCTGTTCCACGATTAATTGAAAAGGTATTTGATCGTATTATGTCCAAAGGTGAGGAGTTAAGCGGCGTGAAACGATGGATGTTTTATTGGGCGCTTGGTTTGGCCGAGCATTATGACAATGTGAATGCGACTCCAATCTATAAATTTAAATTGGCCATTGCCAGAAAGTTGATTTTTTCTAAATGGAAAGAAGCACTTGGTGGACACGTCAGAGCAATTGCATCTGGAAGCGCGGCACTTCAACCAAGATTAGCACGAATTTTCTTGGCGGCTGACATTCCCATTTTAGAAGGATATGGTCTAACAGAAACGTCTCCTGTTGTTACCGTGAATAATTTCGTCACGGGCATTCGCATAGGCACCGTCGGAGCTTTGATTGATGGAGTTCAAGTGAAAATTGCAGAAGACGGGGAAATCCTTGTGAAAGGCCCGAACGTCATGATGGGGTACTATAATCAACCCGAGGCAACGAATGAGGTCATTGATTCCGATGGTTGGTTCCATACGGGAGATATTGGTGAATTCCAAGAAGGTGTATTTTTAAAAATCACCGATCGTAAAAAAGAAATCTTTAAAACGTCCGGAGGAAAATACATCGTGCCGCAAGCCATGGAAAATCGCTTTAAAGAGTCGCGTTTTATCGAACAAATTATGATCATCGGGGAAGGAGAAAAATTCCCAGCGGCATTCATCGTTCCTAACTTCGCTTTTGCGAAAGAATGGGCACATCGTCATGGACATCATTTTGAGTCCATGAGCAACGAGGAAATCAATCAACAACAAGTATTTATTGAACGAATCAATCAAGAAATCGCCGAAATCAATCAGGAGTTTGGAAATTGGGAACAGGTAAAGAAAATTGCGTTGTTACCAAAAGAGTTCACGGTAGATGGAGGAGAGTTAACACCGACTTTGAAACTGAAGAGAAAGAATATCTTGGAGAAATATCAGGAGGGTTATCAAAAAATATTCAGTTAATAAAAAAGCCATCTCGAAAGATGGCTTTTTTATTTCTCAAACGAATGATCGTTTAGTTTGCTTTTTTCGAACAACAAGATTGTTGTGGAGTAGAACAAGATTTTCCTTGTTGAGAAGAACAACAAGCTCCTTTTTTCTTTTTCTTCTTTCTCTTGTCATCGTCTTTTTTCACTACTTCAGTACCTGTTACTGCTGCATAAGTTGTCGTTGCCATTGATCCTACATAAGTGAACAATGCGAGTGCTAAAAATACTTTTTTCATAATAGATGATTTTATAAGGTAAATATACAAATTAAATGATTTCTCCAATGCGTGTCAATTTTGCTTTTACGACATCGCCGATTGCCACATCAATTTTTGTGCCTAATGGTAAAAACAAATCTATTCTCGACCCAAATTTAATGAAGCCAAATTCTTGTCCAACTGCTACATATTGTCCTTCCGTTGGATAATAACAAATTCTTCGTGCCACGGCTCCAGCCACTTGACGGAACAATACTTCTTTTCCCGAAGAATGTTCAACCACCAATGTACTTCGTTCATTATCCGTGCTGCTTTTCGGATGCCATGCTACTAAAAATAAGCCAGGGTGGTATTTGACATATTTCACGAGTCCTTTGATTGGATGATAGTTCGCATGGACATTCAAGGGAGACATGAAAATGGAAACTTGGATGCGGCGATCCTTAAAATATTCACTTTCTGTCGTTTCTTCGATCACCACTACTTTTCCGTCAGCAGGACACATGATGTCATTTTCACCACCTGTACAAGTTCGATTGGGTACACGGAAGAATTGGACAATGAGTCCAAGCAATACAAGAAATCCAACCTGTAATAGCCAATAAATAATGGGACAACAGCAACCTAAAAAATAATAGGTCAGGCCACTCAAAATGGCGATAATAATTGTACTCCATAGCATGATACTCGTGCCTTCTCTGTGTAATGTCATAGCTTACCAATATAAATAAATCATCGACCAGCAGTAAAAGAACGGTATTGCGAATAGTGCCGCATCAAACCGATCTAATATCCCACCATGTCCCGGAAGAATAGTGCCTGTATCTTTGATGTTTAAACTGCGTTTAAAAAGTGATTCAAGTAAATCGCCATAAATCGCACATGGGGCGATAATGAGCGCTGAAACCATCCAAAACAAAGTTTCCCCCTCATTGATGTAGGTTCCAATAATATAGCCAAAAAGCAGTGTAAAGAGGATGCCGCCAATGGTTCCTTCCCATGTTTTTTTGGGGGAGATGCGCTCAAATAATTTATGTTTTCCGAATAGTCTTCCACTGAAATAAGCAAATGAATCATTGGTCCAAATTAACACAAACATTCCCACAACATGTGGCAAATATGAGGTGTTTCTAAGACTCAAGTCTATGCTCAAATAGAAGGGGATGACCACATACACAATTCCAAAAACCAATACGGAAATATTGATTAATGGATTTTCCTTTTTGGCCCACAATTCATTTAAAATCAGTGTAAAAAAGAGCGGAAAGATGATGGTGATCACAATCAAAGGAAGTTTCAATAAACTGAGTCCTATCAACAACAGATAAATAAAACAGCCAATGAAAATACCAATTTCGGAACTTACTTGAACGACAGGGTGGTTCTTAAATAAGCGGTAAAATTCCGCTAAGCCAAGTACCATAAAAATGGAGAAAACCAGCATTTGCGCGTAGGGATGCCACAAGATAGAACCTATGACCACCGTGCCAAAGATTGCGCCTGTAATACTCCTCAACCCTAAATTACCTAAAGGCATCTGCTAAACTTTTTCTCGCTTGGTTTTCGAACTCCGAAGATACGTATAATTCGTAATTACCAAAAGCATTAAACATGGAGTCCATGGTCGTTCGTTCTTGAAATGGAATACCATGATCTTCCAGCACAAGTTTGGCTTGCGCAAAGATGAATGGTTCTTTTGATTTAAAAACGATGATTTTATCCAAAAGCTTAACCCTCTTTTTCTTCTTCAGAACTTGGTGAAGCATCCGTTTTATCTTCGGTAGCTTCCTCAGTTGCATCCGTTGATTCAGTCAAAACAGTACTTGTTTCATTAGCAATATCAGTGCCTGCTACTTCTTCCTCTTTACTTTCGAGTTCTGGTGTTAAATTCGATTTTTCAACTTCAACAAGCTCTTCAACTTCCCATTGACGTTTTCCGAAAATGCGTTCTAAGTCTTCTTTGAAAATGACTTCAGTCAACAATAATTGTTCAGCCAAAGCAGTCAATTTATCGTGGTTGTCTGTCAGAATTTGCAACGCTCTTTGATATTGACTTTCGATGAGTTTTGACACTTCTTCGTCAATCATTCTTGCTGTGTCTTCTGAATATGGCTTTGTGAAGGAATCACGTCCTTGCGAATCGTAGAAGGAAATATTACCAAGTCGTTCGTTCAATCCATAGATGGAAACCATCGCATACGCTTGCTTTGTAACTTTCTCTAAATCACTTAGCGCACCGGTGCTGATCTTCCCAAAAGCAAGTTGTTCTGCTGCGCGACCACCAAGTGCAGAACACATTTGATCCAAAATTTGCTCCGTTGTGGTAATGCTTCTTTCTTCGGGTAAGTACCATGCTGCACCAAGGGATTGTCCTCGAGGGACAATGGTCACCTTCACTAATGGATGTGCGTATTGCAACAACCATGAAATCGTCGCATGTCCTGCCTCGTGGAAAGCAATCGCTTTCTTCTCATCCTTTGTAATGATTTTATTTTTCTTTTCAAGTCCACCTATAATACGGTCAACTGCATCCAAGAAATCTTGTTTCTCCACGTGTTTCTTATTGTGACGTGCCGCAATTAACGCTGCTTCATTACATAGATTCGCGATATCGGCACCGGAGAATCCTGGTGTTTGTTTCGCTAAAAAGTCGATGTCTAGTCCTTCCACCAATTTCAACGGTTTCAAGTGGACTTGGAAAATTTCCTTGCGCTCATTCAAATCTGGCATATCAACATAGATTTGACGGTCAAATCGTCCAGCTCGCATCAACGCTGCATCCAATACATCCGCACGGTTTGTTGCTGCAAGGATAATGACACCAGAATTCGTGCCGAATCCATCCATCTCGGTTAACAACTGATTCAAGGTGTTTTCGCGCTCATCATTCGAATTAAATCCATTGTTTTTTCCGCGTGCACGTCCAATCGCATCAATCTCATCAATGAAAATAATGGATGGTGCTTTTTCTTTTGCTTGACGGAACAAATCACGCACACGAGATGCACCGACTCCAACAAACATTTCAACGAAATCAGAACCGGACAAAGAGAAGAACGGTACTTTGGCTTCTCCCGCTACTGCTTTCGCAAGCAAAGTTTTTCCAGTCCCTGGAGGTCCTACAAGCAATGCGCCTTTTGGAATTTTCGCTCCTAGTTCTGTATATTTTTTTGGATTTTTTAAGAATTCAACAATTTCGACAATCTCTTCTTTTGCCCCTTCTAATCCAGCTACATCTTTAAATGTAATGTTCGTGGATTTTCCTTTTTCGTAGACTTGAGCACGCGATTTTCCAATGTTGAAAATTTGACCGCCGCCACCTCCAGCACCGCCGCCACCTGACATACGGCGCATGACAAACATCCAAATGAGAATGATGATGACAAATGGCAAAAGGTATCCTAAAATATCACCTAGATAGTTCACCTCCGTTTTGTTTTCGTAATCATGGTATCCACGATCATCTAACGCTTTTTCAAAATTGGTTGGACTTCCAATGTTTTCCAATTCAAAAACGATGCTCGTAGGTTTTCCTTTAGCGGCAGAGATCATTTTCTTCATGCTAGGAAAATCCAATTTACTATTGGTCTTCACGTAGGTAATTCCAGAGGGTTTCAATTGAAATTCCGCTTTGGACTGATTGATAATCTTCACGTTTTTCACGCCATGATTGTCCACCAATTCCATCAAAGTTTCTTTGTACTTAATGGTCGCGGCTGGACTTGTATTCATGAAAATGTTAAAGGAAATCAACGCGATTCCAAGTGCCGCATAGATCCAATAAATGGAAAATGGACTTTTCTTTTTTTCTTCTGACATGGTAATGTTCTGTTATAAGTTAGGAATGTCTGTTCGCACAGCATCCGACCACAAGTCCTCGATCTCAAAAAAGGAGCGAGCATCCTTGTAGAAAATGTGTCCAACCACATTAATATAATCCAATAAAACCCATTCACTGTTGGTTTTCCCTTCAATGTGCCAAGGCTTTTCTTTTAATTCTTTACGTGTGAAACGGGTAACGGCGTTTGAAATACCATCGACGTGGGTGCTTGATTCACCGCTACAAATGACGAAAAAGTCACAAACGGCACTCGACAAGTGTCTCAAATCCAGGATGGTGATGTCTTTGGCTTTGTTTTCTTGCATCCCCTCAACGATAGCTTGACACAATTGTTCTGATTCTGTAATTCCGGTCTTTTTTCGCATTTCTTTTATTTAATTACAAAACTACGTGATAAATTTTAATTTTACTGCTCCTAAAATGCCGATATGACAACGTTTGGAAAAGAAATGTATCACTTGAATTGTGTGGACTCTACCAACAATTTTGCTGCCAATTTAATTAGCGACCAAATTTGTCAAAGTGGTGCGGTAATATTGGCAGACGTTCAAACCGCTGGAAAGGGACAAATGGGCAACACGTGGGAGTCCGCTGAGTCCAAGAACTTGCTCTGCTCCCTTGTTTGGAAACCCGACAATCTGTCAGTTGATGATCAATTTAAGTTGAGTTGGATGATTTCTCTAGCCTTGCACAAACTCTTGTTGCGATTTGGAATCGACGCACAAGTAAAATGGCCAAATGACATCTACGTGGGTTCGCAAAAGATTGCAGGTATGCTCATCGAAAATCAATTGGAAGGTAGCCGTATTTCGTGGGTCATTGCCGGAATTGGACTCAATGTGAATCAGCAACAGTTCGATTCAGCAACAGCGGTCAGCATGCATCATTTTTTAGGCATCGATGTTCAAGTAAAGACAGTGTTATCGGAATTGTTGGACTTGATGAATGGATACGTCAATAATTGGGAAAGCCTGAACACTCAGTTCAAAGCAGAAGTTGAAGAAATTTTATTTCAAAAAGGGATGGAAGCAAATTACCGAGATGAACATGGCGAATTTGTTGGTGTTATTCAAGGCATCACGAACGAAGGGAAACTAGCTGTCAAAGTGATGGATGAACTGCGAACCTACAACTTGAAGGAAATTCAATTTTGTTAAACGTGTGCTTTCATTCGTTCAATCATTCCTTCGAAAAGGGATTTTAGGGGTTTTTCTACCATCATTTTCAAAAAACCATTGATCTCTCCATCAAAAACAACAAATCCAGCAGTTTGATCCCCTTCTTGATTCAGAAAGATTTTTAGTGTAAATGGAAAGGGACTCCCTTCACCAGATCGATAACACACATTTGAATCAGTCGATTCCTCTAAGATTAGGTTGATTTTAATACCGCCTTGTACAACGAAGGAGCAACGCGTATCCGTCGCTTCAAATTGACTGATTTTATCAGCGGGAAGTAATTTGTCCAAATTTCTCGGATTGCGAACAAAAGATTGAATGGCTTCAATGGACGCGGAAACGAGTGATGTTGAACTTTGAATAATCATTTTTTCTTATTGATTCCAAGTACTTGGGTCGGTTCTCCACTGATGAAGTGTGCTTAAATCACCGTCGTTGATATAGTTTGTTTTTACGGCAACATCGATTAATGTCGCGTAATCAGT
This sequence comes from Crocinitomicaceae bacterium, assembly GCA_024643725.1. Taxonomy (GTDB): domain Bacteria; phylum Bacteroidota; class Bacteroidia; order Flavobacteriales_D; family Crocinitomicaceae; genus UBA952. The sequence continues at coordinate 156,513 of JAHEMJ010000012.1, forward strand.
AATTGTTTCAAAGGGACATGCAGCTTCTTGAAAGCTCTGATCGGCTTTTGAAAATCCATAAGTAAAGGTGGCTACCAATCCTTTTACGACCAATCCTCCTTGACGAAGCGCTTCCACCGCTTTTAAACTGCTTCCACCTGTAGAAATTAAATCTTCGATCACCACTACTTTTTGTCCGGACTCATACGCTCCTTCAATCAAGTTCTCCATCCCGTGTCCTTTCGCTGCTGAGCGAACGTAGATGAAGGGCAAGCCTAACTCTTGTGCAACAAGTGCTCCTTGTGCAATCCCACCTGTCGCCACACCAGCAATGACATCTGGTTTACCATACACGTCTAAAATGAGTTGTGCATAGGCTTGACGAATGTGTGTGCGGACTTCTGGAAAACTCAAAGTCACGCGATTATCACAATAAATTGGTGACTTCCATCCGGAAGCCCAAGTAAAGGGTTTGCTAGGTTGTAAACGAACTGCTTTCGTTTTCAATAATAATTCTGCTACCTTTAGCGCTTGTTCTTGATTTGATGCCATGCCGCAAAAATATAAAGTTTTCATGGATAAGCAGGTAATTCATTTTACTTCAGAGGTGATTCCGAATGTGGAAATCGTTGAAAATGCGATGCCCTTGAATGTTTTAGCCCTGTCCGACTTGTTAAAAAACAACGAGATTCAGGCGTTAAATCAACATCCTAAGTCGGAACTAAAATCATTTTTCAAGCATTTTAATAAATTGAAAACGGCTGGTGGATTGGTGTATCATCCAAAGTCACAAACGTATTTATGGATGAAACGCCTCGGATATTGGGATCTGCCCAAAGGAAAAATTGAAGCGGGAGAATCCTCAAAAGAAGCTGCTATTCGTGAAATCCGAGAGGAGTGTGGATTAACCGGTGAATTGCATTTAAAACACCGAATCTGCTCCACTTATCATGTGTATGAATTTAAAAACAAATCCATTTTAAAGAAAAACAATTGGTATTTCTTGGAATACGATGGAGATCTGAATACTATCCCACAGAAGGAGGAACAAATCACAGAGGTACGCTGGTTGGACCGATTGGCGATGCAAGACTGTTTAAAAAACACATATCCGTCTATCATGGAAGTCATTCAACATGCTTTTGAATCCTAATTTTATGTTAAATTTGAGTTCTGATTGAAAAATCAGCTTACCATTGTAAAAAAATAAACTATGAAATACGCATTACTTACTTTCGCCTTCTTATTCGTTGGATTCGCGCAAGCGCAACAAGATCAAAAAGCAACAAAACCAGCTTCTGGTTTGAAATTCACCAGCACTGAAATTGTCCGTGAAAACATTCCATATGATTCTAAAGACATGTTCGTTTTTGAATTTAAAAACACATCTAAAAAATCCATTACTGTAAGTAACGTGCAAACGAGCTGTGGATGTACCGCTGCTGAAAAGCCTTCTGAGCCGATCAAAAAAGGTAAAAAAGGAGTGATCAAAGTAACTTATGATACGAAAAGAGTAGGTGCGTTCACGAAAACAATCACTGTATTCTCTGATGGTGGTGATCCTGTCGTTTTAACGATTCGTGGAACGGTATTGTCTCCAGCGGATTCTCCAACGACAAACTAGTCACGGATTTTCACGTATTTCGTCTGAGCTGCTGAGATAATTGCTATCTTTGCGGCAAAGATTGTGTCATGGAAATCGGGAAAACGTATGAACCGCAGAAAGCGGAAGAAAGATGGTATAAACATTGGTTGGATAATGGGTATTTTCACTCTGTCCCTGACCATCGTGAACCATACACAATTGTCATTCCCCCTCCAAATGTAACAGGTGTCCTACACATGGGGCACATGTTGAATAACACCATACAAGATGTCCTAGTTCGACGTGCTCGAATGCTTGGAAAAAATGCGTGCTGGGTACCTGGGACAGATCACGCTTCTATTGCAACAGAGGCAAAGGTTGTTCAGAAATTACGTCAGGAAGGAATCAAAAAATCAGATTTAACGCGAGAGGAATTCTTGCAACATGCGTTCGAATGGAAAGATAAGCATGGAGGAATCATTTTAGAGCAATTAAAAAAATTAGGAGCGTCTTGTGACTGGGAACGCACACATTTTACCATGGACAAAGAATATTCTGAGTCCGTTATCAATGTCTTCATGGACTTGTACGCAAAGGGTAAAATTTACCGTGGTGTTCGTATGGTCAATTGGGATCCAGAGGCGTTAACGGCTGTTTCGGATGAAGAAGTGAATTACAAAGAAGTAAATTCACGCTTGTTCTATGTTCGTTATAAAATCATGGATACCACAGATGAATGGGTGACCATTGCAACAACTCGTCCAGAAACGATTTTAGGAGATACAGCGATTTGTGTGAATCCTTCGGATGAACGCTACCAAAAGTTAATTGGAAAAAAAGCCTTAGTTCCAATCATCAACCGCGAGATTCCAATCATTGCAGACGATTACGTCGACAAAGAATTTGGTACGGGATGTTTGAAAGTGACCCCAGCACACGATACGAATGACTACGAATTAGGAAGAAAATACAATTTGCCTTCCATTGACTTGTTTAACGATAATGGAACATTAAACGATCACGGAGCACATTATGCTGGAAAAGATCGTTTTGATGTCCGCAAAGAAATTGAAAAGGAACTTGATGAGAAAGGATACTTGGTGAAAACCGAGGACATCATCAATAAAGTAGGGTTTTCAGAGCGAACGAATGCTGTGATTGAACCAAAATTGTCGATGCAGTGGTTTGTTTCAATGAAAGAACTTGCTCAGCCGGCTTTGGATAATGTCATGAACGGTAACATTCAGTTTCATCCGGATAAATTTAAAAATACGTATCGCCATTGGATGGAAAACGTTAAGGACTGGTGTATTTCGCGTCAATTGTGGTGGGGACACCGAATTCCTGCGTGGTACTTTGGTAACCGTCCAGATGATTTTGTTGTCGCGAAAACGAAGGGAGAAGCGTTGCGTTTGGCAAGTGAAAAAGCTGGCCGCGAAATGCTAGAAAGCGAATTAAATCAAGATGAGGATGTGTTGGATACATGGTTTTCAAGTTGGTTATGGCCAATCTCTGTATTCAATGGATTAACACAGCCGGAAAACGAAGAAATTAAATACTATTATCCAACGAATGACCTCGTTACAGCACCGGAAATTATGTTTTTCTGGGTGGCGAGAATGGTCATTGCTGGATATGAATATTTGGGCGATCTGCCATTTAAAAACGTTTATTACACGGGGATTGTACGTGATAAACTTGGACGAAAAATGTCCAAATCATTAGGGAATTCGCCAGATCCAATTGAGTTAATCGAAAAGTTTGGTGCGGATGGTGTCCGTGTGGGAATCTTAATTTCTTCACCAGCAGGAAATGATTTGCCGTTCGACAGCTCTCAATGTGAGCAAGGTAGAAATTTCACGAATAAAGTGTGGAATGCTTATCGCTTGGTTTCGTCTTGGGAAGTGCGTGATATTGAACAGCCATTATCTTCCATCGTGGCGATTGACTGGTTTGAAAGTCGCTTCCAAAAAGTATTGGTTGAAATCAATGACCAATTTGATAAATTCCGAATTTCAGATGCGTTAATGGCCATCTATAAATTGGTTTGGGATGATTTCTGTTCTTGGTACTTGGAAATGATCAAACCTGGTTACGAGCAGCCAATTGATCGAGTTACGCTCGAGAAAACAAAATACTTCTTCGAACAATTATTGAAAGTGATGCATCCTTTTACTCCATTTGTATCGGAGGAATTGTGGCACGCTTTAAACGAACGCAAGGAAGGAGAGGATATCGTTATCTCTGCATGGCCAACGGTGCAAGGAATGGATCAGTCTGTTTTGACTGGATTTGAAAAAGCAGAGAAAATTATTTCACACATTCGAACCATTCGAAAAAACAACAACATTGCCAATAAAGTGAAATTGGAAATGTATGTTCGCGCGGATGCTTCCATTCAAACAAATTTCGATGCGGTGATTACTAAAATGGGTAATTTGTCTGTTTTTGAATACGTTACTGAAAAAATGCAACAAGCAAATTCCTTTATTGTGGAAGGAATCGAATACTTTATTCCTTTTGGAGATTCAGTGGATGTAGCTGCAGAAATCAAGAAAATGGAAGAGGAGTTGAAGTACACACAAGGATTCTTGAAAAGTGTACAGGGGAAATTGTCAAATGAGCGTTTCGTCGCTGGTGCCCCTGCTCAAGTTCTTGACTTAGAACGTAAAAAGGAGGCTGACGCCCTTGGTAAAATTCAATTGTTGGAAGAGAAATTAGCTTCGTTAAAAGCGTAATTAAACAAATCGAAAGTCCACTCTGCGGTTCTTTTGCTTGCCTTCTGGCGTGTCGTTGCGATCTACGGGTTCTTTTTCGCCCTTGAAGTCAATTTCAACCCTCGACTTCGGTAAACCATGTTGCTCGAAGAAATGCAACAAAGCTGCAGCCCTGCGTTGGGATAGGCCAACGTTATAGGCGTCCGAACCATCTGAATCGGTATGTCCTGTGATTAATATTCTTAAATCCGAATGACTTTTTACCATGCGAATCATTTCGATGAGGTAAGCTTCGTATTCTTTTTTGACAGAATCTTTTCCGTAATCAAAATAAATGGGATCAAATTTGAAGGCCTTCAGCTCTTCCAAACGTTTTTCAGGGGAAGAAATACCATCCTTCAATTCCTGTTGGAATTTGTCTAATTGATTTTCTGTTAAAATGTTTGGTGTGTTTTCTTGGATATTGAAATTGGCTCGATAAAGGGTTAATTTCGATTTTCCATTTTTAACTGTCCCAATTAAATAACCTTTCTTTGCGTCGAATTGTAAGGAGTATTGCTGCTTTGCTGGGATAACCGCATTTTTGGATTTTTGGGATACGGTCGATTCTGAAATCTCCAATTGACCGTCTGGCAAAACTTTCCCTACAATGTCGTAAATGTAATACTGATGCAAGGAAAAATCTTCGCGACGTATTTTGCCATCAATCATTCCTTTGACGATGGTCATATCAAGGTAAATCCAAGAACGTTGAGCGTCTGCCGAATTGTCCGCATTTTCGCTTGAATACAATCCTTGCCAAGTCCCCGAGAGTTTTTGGGCTTGAATCACGTTTAGCGAAAACAGAAAACAAATCAGCAAGAATAGTTTCATGTCTTTTTATTCGTAATCGGCCAAAAAATGTTCCAAAAATTCGAACTATCTTCGATGTCAAATGTTTAAAAAAGAAAACACACATGAAAACACTATTTTTATTCATTTCAATATTAAGCCTCATGATCACTGCGGAGAAACAAGACATCTACCAATTTAAGGTGAAAGATATTCACGGTAAGACCTTTGATTTTGCTGATTTGAAAGGTAAGAAAATCATGATTGTGAATACCGCTTCAAAATGTGGATTGACCCCTCAATATGAGAAGTTAGAAGCGTTGTACGAAAAATATAAAAACAAGAATTTTATCATCGTGGGATTCCCTGCGAATGATTTTATGTCCCAAGAACCAGGTTCGAATGAGGAGATTGAGAGTTTTTGTAAATTGAATTACGGTGTGACATTCCCCATGATGTCAAAAATATCAGTGAAAGGAAAGGATATGCATCCAGTGTATCAATTCTTGACGGAAAAAAGTAAAAATGGACTGGAGGATAATAAAGTAGAATGGAATTTTCAGAAGTACCTAATTGATGAAAATGGACACTTAGCCATGGTGATTTCTCCTCGCATTCAGCCGGATGACGCATCGATTACCTCTTGGATAGAAAAATAGTTCAAATCGTTGAAATTTTGTTGATAAGTTAAGGCTTTGAAGCCCTTGTCAATCCATGTAAAAGCCTAGCTTTTTCTTATTTTTGTTTGACTTGATAAAAGTGATAAAACGAAATAAAAAGAGATATGGCTGAAGAAGAAAGAAGGGATAATTATTCTGCGGATAACATTCAGGTATTAGAAGGACTTGAGGCGGTTCGTAAACGTCCCGCGATGTACATTGGTGACGTCGGCGTGAAAGGATTACACCACTTAGTTTATGAGGTGGTAGATAACTCCATCGATGAGGCGTTAGCAGGACATTGTGATAAAATTGATGTGTTCATCAATGAGGATAATTCCATTACGGTTGTCGATAATGGACGTGGTATTCCAACAGCGATGCACACCAAAGAAAAGAAATCGGCATTAGAGGTTGTTATGACCGTTCTTCACGCCGGTGGAAAATTCGATAAAGACACATACAAAGTATCCGGTGGACTTCACGGTGTAGGGGTTTCTTGTGTGAACGCCCTTTCCATTGCGTTAAAAGCGACCGTTCGTCGTGAAGGTAAAATATTCCAACAAGAGTATTCCATTGGTAAACCATTGTACGATGTAAAAGTGGTAGGGGAATCAACGGAAACGGGAACAGAAGTTACGTTTAAGCCAGACGGAACGATTTTCGATTCTACCGAATACAACTTTGATACACTTGCTGCGAGAATGCGTGAATTAGCCTTTTTGAATAAAGGAATTACGATTTCTTTGACAGACAATCGCGTGAAAGATGACGATGGCAATCATCCTACCACTACCTATCACTCTGAAGGTGGATTAAAAGAATTTGCACAATATTTAGATCGCAATCGCGAAGCCTTGATTTCAGATGTGATTTACTTTGAAGGAGAGCGTGAGAACATTCCGGTGGAAGTGGCATTGACATACAATACATCCTATACCGAAAACATCCAAGCGTATGTGAATAACATCAATACACATGAGGGTGGAACGCACTTGTCTGGATTTAGACGTGGATTAACGAATACACTGAAAAAATACGCAACGGATTCAGGGATTTTAGCGAAAGAAAAAATTGAAATCGATGGAGATGATTTCCGTGAAGGATTGACAGCTGTGGTTTCGGTGAAAGTGCAGGAGCCTCAATTTGAAGGACAAACCAAAACGAAATTAGGAAACCGTGAGGTGACTGCTCCAGTTAGTCAAGCAGTTTCAGAAATGTTATCAGCCTATTTGGAAGAACATCCTGCAGAGGCAAAATTAATCGTCGAGAAGGTCATTCTTGCAGCGCGAGCGCGTCACGCAGCACGCAAAGCGCGTGAGATGGTTCAACGTAAAAATGTCTTAACAGGATCTGGACTTCCAGGTAAGTTGGCTGACTGCTCGGAAAAAGACCCAGCGGCTTGTGAAATTTACTTCGTCGAGGGAGATTCAGCGGGTGGAACAGCGAAACAAGGTCGTGACCGCCATTTCCAAGCGATTATGCCACTTCGTGGTAAAATCTTGAACGTGGAAAAAGCAATGCAACATAAGATCTTCGAAAATGAAGAGATTAAGAACATCTATACGGCCCTTGGAGTACGCATTGGAACAGAGGAAGATTCAAAAGCATTAAACCTTGAAAAATTACGCTATCACAAAATCATCATTATGTGTGATGCCGATGTCGATGGTTCTCACATTGAGACGTTAATTTTGACTTTCTTCTTCCGTTACATGAAAGAGTTGATCGAAAATGGATACATCTATATCGCAACTCCACCATTGTATCAAGTGAAAAAAGGAACGAAATCTGAATACGCTTGGAACGAAGATCAACGCGACCGTTTAATCAGTGATTTAAAAGGTGGTGGTAGCGAATCTTCTGTGAACGTTCAACGTTACAAAGGTCTTGGAGAGATGAACGCGGAGCAACTTTGGGAAACAACCATGAATCCTGAAAGTAGAACGCTTCGTCAAGTGACCATTGAAAACGCAGCGGAGTGTGATCAAATCTTCTCCATGTTGATGGGGGATGATGTTCCACCTCGTCGTGAGTTCATTGAGAAAAATGCGAAATACGCTAAAATCGACGCATAAGATGCCTCGATTCAATATAAAGCCAGTATTGGGAAGTTCATTCTTAGTACTGGCTTTTTTCTTGTCATTTGGTTTTCAAAATAGGACATTCAACACAAGTCATTATCCCCTGGAAACACCGATGTTAGAACAGGGAGATGTTTATGTGAAGCACACCGGTTATGCATTTGTTTACAATGAAGTACATGAACAAGCCAAATGGGTCGCTTATTGTTTAACTAAAAAAGAGGCGTTGGGAACATTTGAGCGCTCAGATCATTTTATTGAGGATCCTAGTGTACAAACAGGCACAGCAACGAACGCAGACTATGCGAAGAGTGGATATGACCGTGGACACTTAGCTCCAGCGGCTGATATGAGGTGGTCGGAATCGGCCATGGATGAATCCTTCTTTTATAGTAATATGAGTCCACAATTGCCTGCTTTCAATCGAGGAATATGGAAAAAACTGGAAGAACAAGTACGGGATTGGGCGCTCGCAATGGATTCAATCCTAATTGTAACAGGGCCAATTTTAACTGAATCCTTGCCAACGATTGGCGTGAACAAAGTCAGCGTTCCCAAATACTATTACAAAGCTATTTTGGATTTTAAAGGAACACATTCGAAAGCAATTGCCTTCGTGATGCCAAATCAAGGTTCAAAAGAACCATTGATGAATTTTGCGATTTCGATTGACGCTTTGGAAAAATTGACAGGAATCAATTTCTTTTATCAACTGGACGATTCTTTGGAACAGGACATCGAAGCAAAAGCCTGTCAAACTTGTTGGCCATAAAAAAAACCGCACGAGGCGGTTTTTTCTTTTTGTTTGATCCTAATTAATTAGTGAATCAATCCTTTATATGCTTCTGCGTCCAATAATCCGTCGTATTGCGATGCATCCGTTAATTTCACTTTGATCATCCATCCTTCTCCATAAGGGTCAGAGTTCACCAATTCTGGGTTTCCTTCCAAAGCCTCGTTGAATTCAAGAATTTCTCCGCTCACAGGCATAAACAAATCTGAAACTGTTTTTACTGCTTCTACGCTTCCAAACACTTCTTCTTGATCCAATGTTTCACCGATTGTTTCGATTTCAACATAAACGATATCACCCAATTCACTTTGAGCAAATTCTGTAATCCCTACAATGGCAACATCTCCGTCGATTTTTACCCATTCGTGGTCTTTCGTGTACTTTAATTCTGATGGAATATTCATGACAATTTTGATTTGTACAAATGTAACAATTTTGTTCGGTTGATTCAAGCCTGTGGAAAAGACTTTATAATTACCTTTGCACCATGACTATCGAACAATACAAAGACTTGTTAAAGCGCGTTGAAGGCATTCAAAACTACTTGAAAATCGAGGAGAAACGAATGCGGTTAAAAGAAGAAGAGCTTAAAACACAAGATCCTTCGTTTTGGGATGATCCAAAAAAGGCGGAATCACATATGAAATCCATTCGTGGGCTTAAGTTCTGGGTGGAAACATTTGATCGCGTTAGCACTTCTGTTTCTGATTTAGAAGTGGTCATGGAATTTGTCAAAGAAGGAATGTCAACCGAGGCAGAATTAGAGCAACAATTCCAAGTGATTTTAGCGGAAATTGAAGAGTTAGAATTGAAAAACATGCTTTCAGGGGAAGAGGATGCATTAAGTGCCGTTCTTCAAATCACTGCCGGTGCTGGTGGGACAGAAAGTTGTGATTGGGCGTCTATGTTGATGCGTATGTACCTCATGTGGGGACAGAAAAAAGGGTATAAAATTACGGAATTGAACTTTCAAGAAGGTGATGTTGCCGGTGTTAAAACCGTTACGTTGGAACTAGAGGGTGAATTTGCATTTGGTTATTTGAAAGGAGAAAATGGTGTGCACCGCTTGGTTCGAATTTCACCATTCGATTCCAATGCGAAACGTCATACATCGTTTGTATCGGTATACGTTTATCCTCTTGTGGATGATAACATCGAAATTCACATCAACCCTGCGGATGTTTCTTTTGAAACGTTTAGATCGGGTGGAGCTGGTGGACAAAACGTGAACAAGGTCGAAACTGCCGTGCGCTTGCGACATGCCCCATCTGGAATCATCATTGAAAACTCGGAGTCAAGGTCACAGCTAGCGAATAAGGAAAAAGCCATGCAATTATTACGCTCACAGTTATACGAATTAGAATTGCGCGAACGCATGGAAAAACGCAGTGAAATTGAAGCGGGTAAAAAGAAAATAGAGTGGGGAAGTCAAATTCGAAATTATGTCATGCAACCCTATAAGCTAGTGAAGGACGTTCGCACCGGAACAGAGACGAGTGATGTTGATGCGGTGATGGATGGTGGATTAGATCCTTTCTTGAAGTCCTTTTTAATGATGTACGGTTCCTAAAGCAAAGGGAGTATTTTCTCTAAAGCAATTCCCCTAGAACCTTTCAGTAATATCAGTTGATTTTGTAGTGCAATTGTTGGCCATTGTTCGATGAGGTCTTGCGTTGTTGTATATCCCTTGTCGTTCAAACCTTTAAAAATTGGACCTACAGTGATAAAGTGAAGTTCATGTTCTCGGCAGAAGTTGAGTATTGCTTCGTGTTCTGAAAGACCGTCACTTCCTAATTCAAGCATGTCTCCGAGAATGACCGTTTTCGTGCCTTCTACTATATCTACAAAGGACTCCAAAGCGGATTTCATACTCGAAGGATTGGCATTATAACAGTCCACAATGACCGTATTTTTATCTGTTTTGGTCACTTGACTGCGATTGTTCTGCGGAATGTACCCTTCAATTGCCGCATTGATATCCGTTGGATTCACTTGGAAAATATTTCCAAAGGTGATCGCTGCCAGGAAATTATTAAAATTGTATTTTCCGACCAAATGTGTATGAAGAGTAGGAGAGTGGTAATCGTGATTGTGCCATGAAAAATGGACAAAAGGATCTAAGTAAGCCAATTCCCCCACAATCAATGCATCTGGATGACTTCCAAATGTAATAAGTGGAAGTGGATAGTTTTGACAAGCGTTCATTAAAATAGAATCGTCCATACAGGCGAATAATACACCTCCTTTTTGTTGAACGGATGCGTACAATTCTGTTTTCGTTTTTAACACACCTTCAAAATTGATAAAGCCTTCTAAATGTGCTTTCCCAATATTCGTAATGATGCCATGAGTAGGATCCGCTATATTACATAATTCGGCAATGTCTCCTGGTTTATTTGCCCCCATTTCTATTATCGCAAGATCGTGCGAAGCATTTAGTCGAAGTAAAGTTAATGGAACACCAATGTGATTGTTCAAATTACCAATGGTGCAAAGGGCATTGTATTTTTTTGAAAGAACGGCATGAATGAGTTCTTTAGTGCTTGTTTTACCGTTACTACCGGTGATTCCAATTACAGGAATATCGAAGCGATCACGATGGAATCGCGCGAGTGATTGTAGGAAAAGAAGCGAGTTTGGAACTTGAAATATGGAGTGATTATCTGCAAATCCATCTTCGTCAACAATGGCAAATTTGGCGCCTGCTTCTATCGCTTGGGTTGCAAATATGTTACCATTGAACTGATCTCCTTTTAGGGCGATGAAAAGACAATCTTTTTGGATGTTACGGGTATCGGTACAAATACCTGAACTTTGATAAAAGAGTTCGAATAATTTTTCCATGTTGCAAAATTGCAAAAAAAAAGCCCGATTGCTCGGGCTTTATAAATTATTCTTTCGGACTTTTCGGTCGAGAACTTCCGACACGATCCATCGCACAACGGAAACCAATGGTCGCTGTTGCTTTATCTTCATCAAGGAACCTTCTATTACCGGATGATAACCAGTAAACTCGGTCTGCCCATGATCCTCCTTTATAAACTCTCGATTTATCGGAGATTAAAGTTGTTGGCCATCCTGAAGCTCCAGCATTGATCATGTCATTGTTCAAATTGAAGTTTTCATGTTGACTTTGATACATCACTTGTTTCGAATCTCGCAATCCGTTATTGATGTCGTCTTTGCGTTTCGCGTTGTTGTAGAAAATAGAAGACTCTAAATCACCATCCATATAGTCAATGTAGTCATCTTTACGGTAGTTCAAACGTCCAGCGTTTTCCTCCACTGTAACATCTCTCCAACGTTGTTTTCCTTTTGTTTCCGTAATGAATTCAGTTAATCCATTTCGTAAAGTCATGATCCAAGTTGTAATGGTAGGGTCAGTACTGTATGAGCGGAATTTACGTTCTAGGTAGTCTTTACTGAACAAAGCGGTATCAATTCCTAAGAATGCATTTGGTTCGCTTCTGTCAAACGCAATTTGCATCAATTCAAGGATGTCTTGTTTTTTTGCTCCATCTTGAATTTCCATTGGAAGATCTTTATTAAATAAAACTCTTTCAATGAATGCAGAAGCCGCAATCGTTCTACCTTGATTGTATAAAGCAATTGCCGTATCCAACATGATATTTAATGTATCTAAGAACTCAAACTGTAAACGCTCTTGAGAGGTGAACTGTGAATTATTAGAAACATAGTAACTAGATGGTGAGTTGAATTGGTATGCACGTGGATCTTGTTTAGAATACACACGTGAATTCATTGGGTTATTGTTTACACCTGCTGGTTTTGGTGCAGCTGCAGCATTTGCAGCGGCAGCTACCGCAGCAGCGCTTGTATCTACGGGAGCACCGTTTGTAAAGTTAGATTGGTAGTTTGAACCAGCTGTTTGTCCGTATTTTTTATTGGCATAAGCCAAGTATTTCACACGAGCAAATTCATTCACGAATTCTTTCATTCCATGAACATCATACACGTTTTCGTTTGCTTTCACAGGACGATCGTACAATCCATTTGGAACCAAGAGTTGAGTTTGGTATTTGTTACCACGGAATGGCATAAATTCTTCAGCTACTTCGCTAGTCATTGGACGGTAAACATCCATTACCCATTCTGATACGTTTCCAGCCATGTTATATAAACCGAAATCATTTGGCCAATAATCATCAACACGAGCTGTGATATCTGAACCATCATTCAAGTTTCCAGAAATACCCATCATGTCTCCTTTTCCTCGAACGAAGTTTGCTTGAATAGCTCCAGCAAATTGTTCTTCTTCTTGGCGAACATAATGTCCATCCCAAGGATAGATGCGACGATCGTTGATGTTTTCAGAACCTTCATCTAAGTTTCCAATTAATCCTAATGCTGCGAATTCCCATTCTGCCTCTGTAGGTAGACGGTAGTTTGGCAATAGGATACCATCTTCCATGCGAACAGGACGTGTACCTAATCGGCCATTGTCTAAGTCAGCGTAAATCGGATCAAAATTCTCTAGTTGATAAGGATCGCGTGGTACAGAACGTTTTGTTTTTGCATCCACTTTAGCTTTTGGTTTATTGTCCTTATTCATGACATATCCACCTTCAGATTCAATCGTATAGTTTCCGTTCAAGTAGTTTTCTGTACTAAACATATTTTGAGGAACGGAAGCAAAGCGTTTGTCGTAGTTCGCGTCGTTTGCAGCACCAACATCTGTGCTTCCTTCGTCAGCGAAATGCCATTTCAAGATTCCTTCTCTTACTAAAATTGCTTCGTTCACACGATCCGTTCTCCATTTACAGAAGTCATTTGCTTGTAACCAAGAAACACCAACAACTGGGTAATCTGCATACGATGGGTGACGTAAATAATAATTCACATATTTTTCGCGGTAACCCATTGCTGTTCTCCATGCAAGTGTATCTGGCAAACATTTTTTGTATACATGAGGATACGTTTTGTTATAAACGCGTTTCATCCAATACATGTACTCTAACCAGTGTAGGTTTGTTACCTCTGTACGGTCCATGTAAAAAGACGCAACAGTTACACGTGCAGCACGTGCGTTCCAATCCTGCATGACATCTTGTTCCGTACGTCCCATGGTAAAAGTACCACCTTCAATCATCACCAATCCTGGACCAGTTTCCTGTTCTTGCGCATCGAATTTCTCAAATCCACCGTTTTTATAGTTGTTATATTCCCAACCAGTGGATGATGAACGTTCTGGAGAACAAGAGGAAAGTACCAATAGTCCAACTACTGATACCCCTAAGAATCTATACATCAATCGCTTCATATTCTACTTTGCGTTTTATTAACGATATTAATTCAATTTTTATTATTTGTTACAATTAAAATGAAGGACACGAAATCTTTCTAAAGTTTTTCGGTTTTTTCTTACATTTTAAGTTGATACCCATAGAAACTTCATGTGAACCACCTGAAATCCCATTTCCTAATTTAGATACAGTTAAATCATAACTATATCCAATTCTAAAACGATCTGTGTTAATTCCTAAACTCACGATGAATGCATCGCGGTTTCTATACCAAGCTCCAATAGTGAAACTCTCGTATTTTAAGTAAGCGCCAATGTTGAATTCCTGAAATCCATTTTGGTACTGATAAATAATGTTTGGCATCAACATCGTATTACTTGAATAGCGTCCACGTTGACCAATTTTAATGGTTGCACCCATGTGTCCTGTCACTCTTATCGGCAAACGAGACTCACCTAAAATCATCGATTCATCTGGACGATTTAAATGGTGTCCTGCGATACCGAAATAGAAGTTTTTCGTAAAACCTACCATTCCAGCAGATGCATCAAAGAAACCATGACGACCATTTCCACGAATGACATCTCCTGTTTGATAGATAAATCCACGTCTAGGGTCAATCATGTCTCCAAACGTTAACTTATCCCAATCTAAGAATTTTTGATAATAAGCTGCTCTTGCACCAAACATCAACGAAAATTTTCTAGAAACTTTTAAGTTGTAAGAGTAAATCCCACCAATCATCGTTGTTTGAATGGTTCCTTGTCCCTGTTGGTCATGTGTTGCAATCAAACCGATTCCTCCAGAAACGTTTTTTGCGTACGTGTCATAGGCCGCACTATAAGTAACATAATTCCCTGTTAACTGAGGCCACTCGTTTCGGTAATTTAATGCAATTCTTGGACATCCGCTTGATCCCGCTAGGGCAGGATTAAGATACACTGGGTTCGAATAGAACTGTGTGAATGTCGGGTCTTGAGACCGAGCAGTATTTGACATTGAAACAACAAAAAAAGTTGTTGCTGCAATGATGAGAGTTCCGAATGTTTTCACAAACTTTGGTTTTAGCACGAACAATCTTAACGTAGTTTAGGTTTTAAAGGTTACAAATATCGAACATTTATTCAAATAAATTAAATAAATTGACGTTTTTCTTCCAACTAATAATCGAAAATTAATGAATCAGTACCGAATTTATTTTAGTTTACTCCTTATCATTTTGCTTTTTCCTGTGTATGCGCAAGAACAAACCTTGGATTTCAACTGGACCAAAAATCACTCCATTGAACTCGAAGGGAAGAATTATGCTGTTCAATACATCGAAAATCAAGGCATCGATAACGGTATTCCTTATTATTTCCAAAAAATCAAAACAACATCCGTTCATCAAACGGCAGAAATCACCTCCATTTCTTCTGAACCTATTCCTAGTGCTGATTTGTCCTATTTAAAAAAAATAAACTTTGTTTTTCCAACTGAATTTAACGTAGAAGCCATGGTGACAGATGAGTCTGGGAAACCATTTTTTGTCATTCATTCCAATCCTTTTCGATTAAAAAATGGCCAACATGAACGAATCACACAAATTTCCTATCGCCTGAGTCCAAAAACGGCTCCAGTTCAGAAAGATTTTGTGGCTAATTCTGTTATGATGTCAGGATCTGGAACCTGGTATAAAATTTCAGTTGCGAAGGATGGAATCTATAAAATTGATAAATCATTTTTAGAGTCTTGCGGCATCAATACAACGGGATTAAATCCTGCTCATATTCACATTTATGGTAACGGAGACGGACTTTTGCCGGAAAAAAACAATCTACCCCGAACGGATGATTTAGCTGAAAACGCCATCTTCATTCAAGGTGAGTCGGATGGGGTTTTTAATGAGAACGATTACATTTTATTTTATGGTTGGGGACCACATCGATGGACCAAAGACGATGTGAATTTTGATTACATGCAAATTAGACATCTTTACAGTGATGTTTCAACTTATTTTATCAATGTCAATGCTTCTGTTCCTCCTATGCGTATTCAGAATTTGACGCAAAATGACCTTCCTGCTGACACGACGATTCAATCGTACGATTACCGCGATATTTACGAGTCCGATTTAACAAATATTATTGAAGGTGGACAACGATGGTATGGTGAATTGTTCGATGTGGAATTGGAACGTACATTTACCTTTTCTATTCCCAATATTGATACGGCAAAATTGAATATTAAATTGGATGTCGCTTCGAATTGCCCAACAAATAACGCGCTGAATTCCATCAAAGCAAGTGTCAATAATCAACAGTATTTCACGCATGTTTTACCAGTGAACACACAAGAATATTCACGCGGAGAATATTCTTTTTCGGTACAAAATCCACCGAGCAATGTTTCACTGAAATTGACTGTTACAAGGCAATCGCCATCAACCTTGACCTATTTGGATCGAATCGTTTTAACAACCAAACGAAAACTTGTTTTTTACGGCACCCAGCTTGGATTCAGAGTCAAAAACACTAATGCATCGCAACTTTTTGCCTATGAGTTATCAAATTTACCAAGTAATGGATTTGTTTGGGATTTGTCCGATCGTCACGCTCCCAAGAAAGTATTTTTAGCTGTAAATGGTAGTACAAGTATCGTTAAATCGGATGGCACCTTTAAGGAATTTGTTGCGTCCAATGGCTCGTCCTTTTTTACGCCAGATCGCATTGGAGCCGTGACCAATCAAAACTTACATGGACTCCCGCAAGCTGATTACTTAATCGTTTCTCATCCTGATTTCATTGGACAAGCGAATCGTTTGGCAGATTTGCACCGAGCGGAGGGATTAACCGTTCACGTTGTGAATGTCAATCAAGTATACAATGAATTTAGTTCAGGTATGCAAGATGCGGGCGCCATTCGAATGTTCGCAAAAATGTTCTATGATCGTGCTTTAGCCACGGATCCTAATACGCAACCAAAATACCTGTTATTATTTGGGGATGGCACCTACGATCCAAAAAACAGACTGCCAAACAACAACAATTTCATTCCCACCTACCAAGTGCTGACAAGTGAAGACCATATTAATGCGGTCGTGTCAGATGATTATTATGGACTACTTGGCGACAATGAGTCTTTTGCAAGTACAGATTTGTTGGATATTGGTATTGGACGATTCATTGTTAGTGATAATATTCAAGCAAAACAGCAGGTAGATAAAGTGGAGCATTACCTGAAAAATGGATCCAATTTGTTTGCTAATAACGCATCTTGTTGCATTGGGGAAACGAATTCAACGAGTACGTTTGGAGATTGGCGTTTGAAATTTGTCCAGGTGGCCGACAATGATCCATCCAATCAATTTATTTTGAATAACACGGAGCCGCAGGCAAACTATGTCAAACAGCATCACCGAGAGATGAATGGGGAAAAGCTGTACATGGACGCTTTCCCAATGGTCATTTCAACTGGGGGCGTGCGCTATCCAGCATTAATGGAATCCATAACTGATCGCGTACAGCGTGGAATTTTAATGATCAATTATGTAGGACATGGGGGTGAAGTTGGGCTTGCGGAAGAACGGATTGTGACGATTCCTCAAATTCAATCATGGACCAATATCAATGCGCTCAACTTATTTGTTTCAGCTACTTGTGAATTCACACGCTATGATGATCCCAAAAGAGTTTCTGCCGGTGAATGGGCTTTTTTAAATCCGACAGGATCTTCCATTGCCTTAATGACAACAACGAGAGCCGTTTATATTACGGTTAATGAAATTACGGGAGATGCTTTCTACGAACAAGTCTTCGAGCGCGATGCGACCGGCAAGCCAAAGTCCTTCGGGGAAATTGCTAAATTGACAAAAAACAACTCTGGTTCGAGCGGAAATAAACGAAGTTTCACGTTAATTGGTGATCCGGCCTTAACGATTGCACTTCCGAGATATAAAGTGGTGACGGATAGTATTAATGGCCACAGTCCAAATACTCAAACAGACACCATTCGAGCATTGAGTAAAATGCGTGTTAAAGGACATTTGGAAGATTGGAATGGCAATGTATTGAGTTCATGGAATGGTGTGTTGACTCCAACGATTTTTGATAAATACAAAACGCAGCAAACGTTGGGTCAAGAACCGCCGTCTGTCATCGGGTTTTCACAACAACGCAATAAAATTTACCGTGGAAAAGCCAGCATTGTTAATGGATATTTTGACTTTGACTTTGTCGTTCCAAAAGATATTTCATTGAATTATGGTTCGGGAAAGATTAGTTATTATGGAAATAACGAAGTGACCGATGCGCAAGGGTTTGACACAACCATTATCATTGGTGGAATTGATCCAAATGGTGTCAACGACGATCAAGGCCCAACGATTCAACTATACATGAACGATGATTCATTTGTTTCAGGAAGTATAACGGATGCCAACCCAGTTTTGTACGCGAAAGTCGCAGACGAAAATGGCATCAATACCGTAGGAAATGGAATTGGTCATGACATCGTCGCAATCCTAGACGGGGAAACAAGTAATCCTTTCATTTTAAATGATTTTTATTCAGCTGGACTGAATGATTATCAACATGGAGAGGTACGGTACCAATTTCAGAATTTAACACCAGGAAAGCACACAGTTGACTTGAAGGTTTGGGACGTTAATAACAATTCTGGAACGGCGAGCATCGAGTTTATGGTCCAAAAGAAAGAAGAACCTAGCTTGGAGCACGTGTACAATTATCCAAATCCATTTACGACAAAAACTTCGTTTATGTTTGAGCACAATCAAGCGTGCAACTCGTTAGAAGTTCAAATTCAAGTATATACAATTTCAGGAAGATTAGTTAAAACCATTCAGAGACAAGTGTCGACGCAAGGATTTCGTTCAGAAGGCATTGAATGGGATGGGAAGGATGAGTTTGGCGATCAATTGGCTAAAGGAGTTTACGTCTATCGATTAATGATAAAAAATCTGGATGGTAAAACGGCAGAAAAAACAGAGAAATTGGTGATTTTAAAGTAAGTCCACAATAAAAAACCTACTTTTTCGTATATTTACGATTCCTTAAGTAAAGTTGAATATGAAGCAAGTCTTATTATTTTTTTCTGTTTGTATTTGTTCAATCCCTGCCCTCGCACAACCAAATGGAGGCGGTTCAGGGGCGACCCAAAATGACTTGCAATTAAATACAATTACCACAGCCTTGCCATTCATGGCCATCACACCCGACTCTAGAGCTGGTGGAATGGGGGATGCAGGTACCGCGCTTAGCGCAAGTTCCACTTCTGTTTATTGGAATACGTCCATGTTGAGTTTTGCGAAAGATAAATCTGAATTGAGTTTATCTTACACGCCTTGGTTACGTCAATTAACGAATGACATCAGTCTTTCCTATTTATCGGGCTATTATAAAATCAACAAAATTCATAGCATCGGGGGATCTCTTCGCTACTTTAGTTTAGGTGAAATCACGTTTACAGATGTGAGTGGAAATGTTTTGCGCGATGACAAACCAAGTGAATTTGAATTAACGGGTGCATATGCGTTTCGTTTAGCGAAAAGATTGAGTATTGGAATCAATGGTAAGTTTGCGTATTCAAATTTGACGGGTGGACTCACCGTTGGAGGAGTGAATACGAAAGCGGGTGTTGTTGGTGCAGCTGATTTCTCCTTTACTTATCATAATGAAGATGCAAAAATCGGGAATACGGATGGAACTTACACCTTTGCGACAACCATCAATAACCTTGGAAATAAAATTGCTTATTCAGAATTGTCTAAACGCGATTTTATCCCGATGAACTTGAAGATTGGAAACTCTTTCCAAGCGGAATTTGATGATTATAACAAAGTGACATTCGCCCTTGATTTACAAAAATTATTGGTTCCAACTCCGGCTTATTATGCAAATGTCAATGGAGCATATACCATGCTTTCAGGTATAAACGGTGATGTGGGTATTATCAATGGAATTATGCAATCGTTTTACGATGCCCCTGGTGTTGTTGCAAAAGATGCGAATGGTGATTACATTCAAAATAACGATGGTTCTTACCAAGTTGTCAAAGGAACTAAATTAAAAGAGGAATTGTCTGAAATCAACATTGCAACTGGAATTGAGTGGTGGTATAACAATGTGCTTGCCTTCCGTACAGGAATGTTCTATGAGAACAAAAATAAAGGAAATCGTCAGTTTTTGAATTTTGGAGCAAGCTTGAAATACAACATGTTTTCCATTGATTTCTCCTACTTGGCGTCCATCAGTGGACGACAAAGTCCGCTGGCAAACACCTTGCGTTTCACCTTGCGATTAAATCTAGGAAGAACGGGTGGTTCTTCTTCAACCGGGCTATAACATGCAGATTCGAACTGGATTTGGTATCGATGTCCATCGTTTAGCAAACGAATACGAGTTGTTCGTTGGTGGAATTAAAATTGAATCGACTTTTGGAGCAGTTGGACATTCAGATGCCGATGTATTGTTACATGCCATTTGTGATGCTTTATTAGGTGCCGCTAACTTGCGAGATATTGGTTTTCACTTTTCAGACAAGGACCCCAAGTACAAAGGAATCGACTCCAAAATTTTGCTAACTGAAGTAATGAAGCTATTGAAGGGAAAAGGCTATCATGTGGTGAACATCGATTCAACCGTTGTCCTAGAACAACCGAAATTAAATCCACATATTCCAGCGATGTGTGAAGTGATTGCTAGCATTTTGGAAGTGGATTTAGATGCCATTTCTATCAAGGCTACCACGCACGAATTAGTTGATTCCTTTGGAGAAGGACGTGCCATTAAGGCTTATGCAAGCTGTTTAATTCAAAAGTAGTCCTCTTTCGTTGCTTTTGTCAATTAATTCCTTTACATTTAAGGTAAGAAGATCATGAGAAATAAAATAAGTTCCAATGTGAAAATCCGTGTGAAAACGTGGTATCGCGCCGATTTATCGAATCCGGAGGAACAACAATATTTCTATAATTACCGCATTTATATTGAAAATAAACGTTCTGAAGCCATTCAATTGTTGCATCGACATTGGAAGGTGGAACATTTGTTGGTTGGCGAACAAATCGTTGAAGGTCCGGGTGTGGTGGGCGAGATGCCTGTCATTCATCCGAATGAACGCTATGAGTATGTCAGTGGTTGTGAATTTTGGATGCCTATTGGACGAATGAGTGGATTTTATACCTTTCAGTGCGTGGAAACACAGCAGATGTTTACGGTTCCGATTCCAGCATTTACAGTGGAATTTCCTCCGAATTTATCTTAACTTGACGTAAACAACTTTTTTCGTCTCGAAAAAGGGTTCTTTATAGAAATGACTCAGTAAAAATTCTCGGTGTAAATGTTTGACCGATTTCATTTCTTCGCTTAAATCTCCTCCTTTTAAGTAGAGGATTCCATTTACGAGTTCATGTTCTGATTTCTTTTTCATTTTACCGGAAACCCAAGTTAAAAATACAGGCATTTGAGTTACTGCTCGACTGATAATAAAATCAAATTCACCTTTTATATCCTCTGCTCTTGCGTGATGTGCTTCTACGTTGGTTAAACCGAGTGCTTGTGATACTTCCTTAACAACTTTGATTTTTTTACCAATGGAGTCCACCAAAACGAAGTGACATTCTGGAAAGAGGATGGCCAGGGGAATTCCAGGGAAACCACCACCTGTACCGACATCCAATAAGTGAGATCCTGGTTTAAAAGAACAAACTTTAGCGATGCCGAGTGAATGCAAGACATGGTGTGTATAGAAATTCTCGGTATCCTTTCTTGAAATGACGTTGATTTGTGCATTCCAATGGTTATAAAGGGCTTCTAATTGAGCAAATTGCTCAATTTGTTGTGGACTTAAATTCGGGAAATAGGATTGAATCAGCTCCACGATTAAATGCTGTCTTTGGTTTTATCCATCATGGCAGCAAGAAAGTCTCTTGCTCTAAACAATTGTGCTTTTACGGTACCTAACGGCAAGTTCATGTCCTCGGCAATTTCTTCGTAGCTCATTTCTTCAAAGTATCTTTTCTCAACGAGTTCTCTGTACTTTGGTTTGAGTTTACTCACCAGTAAACGCATATGAATAATGCGTTGTCCATGAATGATCGTTTCTTCCGGATTCATGCCTGTTGAACGAGCGTCAATGCGCAAACGATCACCATCATCTGTCATCATTCCTTTATCAATCGAAGTCACTTCAATGCGTTTTTTTCGAATGAAATCAATGCAGTTATTGGAAGCAATTTTAAAGAGCCAGGTACTGAAGGCAAAACTTGGTGAATATTGGTCCAAGCGACTGAACGCTTTTCCAAAGGCTTCGATGGTTAAGTCATCCGCATCATCCGAATTTTTCACCATTTTCAGCATCATGAAATAAATGGAGTCACGGTATCGATCCATTAAATCGGCATAGGCAGCTTGATTTCCTTTTCGAGCTGAATCCACCAACACGAGGTCGTGTTTGGCTTTATCCGATAAATGTTCGTTCTCTACCATCTATAATACTTTTGTCGTTCCGATATGTAAAATAAAATGGGCATCAGCAAAGCGTAAAACAAATCCCAAAAAGGAAGAAAACGAATAAAACTTTTTTCCTTCAATTGGGATAGGCAACGTCCTTGCAACCACCATTTTAGCAATAAAGTAAAGCCGAATACACTGCTACTTAACAGGATGAAGTCTTTACTAAACAGCAAAGTAATAAAAGAAACCCACATTAAAACGAGGGAGAGTGGATATATTCCTAACAAGAGTTTCTTAATAAAGCGGTATTTCCCAGATGTAGCGTAGTGTCGCGTTTTTTGTGTCATCCATCTTGTCCATGTTGTTGGTGCCGGAGAATGACAGAAGGAGTCTGGATTTAATTGAATGGCATAGTTGGATTTTTTGGCCGCTTCTTGAATAAACAACACATCGTCTCCAGTTGGAACCGAGTAATGGGATTTAAATCCATTGACAGAATGAAAAACGCTTTTGGTATAGGCAAGGTTTCGTCCAACGCCCATATAGGGAAGTTTGGCGAGTGCCATGGAAAAATAATTCACGCCAATCCAAGCTGTATCAAAACGAATGAGACGATTTAAAAATCCTTTACCTTTCAAATAAGGAGCGTAACCAATGACAATTTGTTTGGAACGCGTGTATTGACTTGCCATTTGTTTGATCCACTGATTGTTTGTTGGTTTACAATCGGCATCGGTCAACACGAAATGCTCGTATTTTGCCGCTTTAATCGCCAAGGTAATTGGTAATTTTTTTCCAGGACGCAAGTGTTTGTTTTTGCTCAATTCGACGACGCGAAGATTTGGAAATTGACGTGCAAATGCGGTAAGAATCCAACCGCTATCATCGATGGACTGATTGTTTACGACAATTACTTCGTACACGGGATAGTCCTGACTGAGTATAGCAGGTAGGTTTTCGTAGAGATTATCTGATTCATTTCTTGCAGCAATAATCACACTGATGGGCATCCAGTTTTGATGCTCATCGATCGGTTTTACTTTGTGAAAAGCAAGTTTGGCATAGATGATCAAAACATATAGTACTTGCATCAAAGCAAAGATGGCCAAAACCAAAAAAGCGATGGAAAAAAAATTGATTTCAAATGTGGGTAAAAACTTCATACGATAACTTCAGTACAAAGATGAATTCTCAAATCAAATACACGTATCTTTGTTGCAGTTATTTTTCAACATTTTTATGCACTTTGATCTTCTGACGCAAAATAATGACTCAAAAGCACGTTTGGGTCGACTACATACGGACCATGGAACCATTGAGACGCCGATCTTTATGCCGGTTGGAACAGTTGGTTCTGTGAAGGGAGTTCATCAACAAGAGTTGCGAGATGATATTAACGCGCAAATCATTCTGGGAAATACTTATCATTTGTTTTTGCGTCCAGGTGTGGACGTTTTAGAAGCCGCGGGTGGATTACATCAATTTATTGGTTGGGAACGTCCGATGTTAACGGATAGCGGTGGTTATCAAGTGTATTCGCTATCAGGAAGTCGCAAGATCATTGAAGAAGGTGTGAAGTTTCAATCGCACATTGATGGAAGTTATCATTTCTTTACACCGGAACGCGCTATTGAGATTCAACGTTCTATTGGGGCAGATATCATCATGGCATTTGATGAATGTACACCGTATCCATGTGAATACAATTATGCGAAGCGTTCCATGGACATGACGCATCGTTGGTTGAAGCGATGTTTTGAAGCGATGGATGCGACCGAACCGAAATATGGCTATGAACAAGCTTTGTTTCCAATCGTTCAGGGTAGTGTTTACAAGGACTTACGAAAAGAATCCGCAGAAACGATTGCTTCTTGGGATGCAGTTGGAAATGCCATAGGTGGATTATCTGTTGGCGAACCGGATGAGGATTTATATGAAATGACGGAATTAGTTTGCGACATATTACCGAAGGATAAACCTCGTTATTTGATGGGTGTTGGGACACCAACAAACATTTTGGAGTGCATTGCTTTGGGAATCGATATGTTCGATTGTGTGATGCCGAGTCGCAATGCGCGTCATGGCTTATTGTACACATGGGAAGGAACGATCAATATAAAAAATGAAAAATGGGCGAAAGATTTTTCTCCCTTGGATGAGATGAGTGGTGTTTGGGTAGACCAAGTTTATACGAAAGCCTATTTGCGACATTTGGTGAAATCTGGCGAGTATTTGGGAATCCAAATTGCGACGATTCATAACCTTGCATTTTACCTTGAATTAGTTAAACAAGCAAGAGAACACATTGCCGCTGGAGATTTTATGGCTTGGAAAAATGAAGTCAGTCCAAAATTGTCATTGAGAAGATAGAAGTGCATGCTGAAAATCATTGATCGCTATATCATCAAGAAATTCCTTTCGACATTCTTTTTTATGTTGGGGATCATCATGTTGTTGGCGATTGTGTTTGATGTTTCAGAAAAGTTAAGTGAATTCATTTCCAACAAAGCACCGATTTCAGAGATTATTTTTGATTACTATGTCAATTTTATCCTCTTTTACGGCAATACCTTTTCATCGATGATCATTTTCATTTCGGTGATTTGGTTTACAGCAAAGATGGCGCAAGACACGGAGATTATTCCGATTTGGTTTAGTGGTAGGCCAGTCACCCGTTTTCTTCGACCTTACATGATTGGAGCCACAGTGTTAATGATTTTATCCTTTGCATTGAATCACTTTATCGTTCCCCGTTCTTCAAAAGTTCGATTGGCCTTTGAAGAAAAGTATTATCGGGATGTACTGTCCGTTGAGGATTATCAAGCGGAATATCCAGGGAATGAGCTGGTGTATTTTTCTAATTACACGACTTCCGAAAATCAAATTCACGATTTAACCATTCAGAAATGGAACGACGAAAATGAGCCCATTTATTTCTTTCGAGCGCGAACCGCAACGAATATTCCGGGCACGAATCGTTGGGAGTTAAAGGATTATTATGAAAAAAACTATCATTTCCCGAATGGAAAGTTGATTCATGGTGCAAAAAAAGACACTACATTTTCTTTCACAGTGGATGAAATGGCTCAACGAGAGAATGTAGCTCAATCGATGACCTACAGTGAATTGACACGATTAATTGAGCGGGAAAAATTAAAAGGTTCTTCTTTGGTTCCAACGTATGAAATTGAATTACATCAACGAACATCCTATCCATTTGCTGCATATATTCTCACCATCATGGGGGTTTCCGTTTCATCGCGTAAAAAGAGAGGTGGAATTGGTGTCAATGTAGCGATTGGGTTGACGATTGTCTTTATCTATATCTTTTCGATGAAAATGCTCACGGTGGCATCATTAAATGTCGGATTGCCAGCGATTGTTGCTGTGTGGATTCCAAATGCTTTGTTTGCGGTAGCGGCTTATGTGTTGTATCGCTTTGCTCAGAAATGAGTTTATTTCTCTAAATCAATCCACATACCATCTTCTGCACAACAGGTTTGATTGAAAATCGATTTCGCTTCTTCTAAATGTTGCTGGCTGTTTTCGTAGCGCGATGAAAAGTGTCCAATGACTAACCGTTGGACGTCCATCTTTTTTGCCATTGTTGCTGCTTGTTTCGCCGTGCTATGATATGTCTGCTTTGCACGATCTGCATGCTGATCCGTGAAAGTTGCTTCATGGTACATTAAGTCTGCCTTTTCAATGGCTGCTTCGTAGCCTGTCCAAGGTTTTGTATCTGAACAGTAAACGTAGGATAATGAAGGTGACGGGGGGAAAGTAAATTTCTCGAAACGCAAAATCTTTCCATTTTTCTCCAAATTTTTTCCAGCTTTCAATTTTGGGAGGTCCTCCAGTGATAATCCCGCTTCTTGGATGGCTGCGGCATTTAAGTGAAAAGGTTTTGGTTTTTCGGAAATGCGGTATCCCCAAGTAGGAATGCGGTGTTTGAGAGGGAAACTTTGAATTTGAATCAAGCGATCTTCGAAGATGGTTTCGAGGGATTTAGATGCGGTTACTACGAATTTAATGTCGAAGCAAAGTTTGTGTCCCCCAATTTCGATATAGGATAACAGCAAGGACTGTAATTCGGCAGGACCATAAATGGTTAATCCACGGTTTCTACCCAATAAATGCATGGTGGAAATTAATCCAGGTAAGCCAAAGAAATGATCTCCATGAAGATGAGAGATTAAGATGTGCGAAATGCGTTGAAGTTTAATTCCGAATTTCCGAAGTTGAAGTTGCGTTCCTTCTCCACAATCAATCAGTATGTGGCGGTTATTGCATTCGATGTATTGCGCAGTTGGCGCTCGATGTCCGGTTGGAAGCGCGGCGCCACTACCGAGTATGCAAACTGAAAAACTCATTAGATCAATGCGTCGATTCCTTTAGCGACGGAATCAGCGATGACAAGAATTTTGTCCAATTGTGCGATTTCAATCATCTTTTGCACATTGCTTTGCAAACCGCATAAGGCAAATCCACCATTCGTGTCTTTGCAAAGTCGATTTGCGATGAGTACTGCACTTAATCCAGATGAGTCGCAGTATTTGGTTTTTGAAAGGTCTAAAAGGATGAAATTGCTTCCAACTTTGTTTAATTGAAGGAAGTGGCTTTTCAACTCAGGTGCGTTGCTCGCATCCAATTTTTCGACATTTGTCGAGACAACAACTATTTTTCCTTGAGGGTCTACTGAAAAGTTCATGACAATCGTTTTGTCAAATGTAAAAATTTTCAGCGTTCAATCTTCGAAGCGAGCAAATAAATTACGGCCATGCGAACGGCAACCCCATTTTCTACTTGATCGAGAATAATGCTTTGTTTTGAATCCGCAACATCACTAGAGATTTCGACTCCTCTATTTATTGGGCCTGGGTGCATCACAATGATCTCTTTGGATAGGCCGTCAAGAATTTCTTTGTTTAATCCAAACAACATGGTGTATTCTCGAAGAGAAGGAAAATATTTGATGTCCTGACGTTCTAATTGAATGCGGAGCATATTTGCCACGTCACACCATTCGAGTGCTTCACGTAAGTTGTGAGATACTTTTACACCCAAATCACCGATGTATTTTGGAATTAATGTGGTTGGTCCACAAACCATGACTTCAGCACCCAATTTTTGGAGGCAGTAAATATTGGATAAAGCGACGCGTGAATGTAAGATATCCCCGACAATCACTACTTTTTTCCCTTCCACACTCCCTAATCGCTCACGAATGGAGAAGGCGTCTAATAATGCTTGTGTTGGATGTTCATGCGTCCCATCACCAGCGTTGATGACTCTTGCTTTCACTTTCTGAGAGAGAAACAGAGCGGCTCCTGGATTTGGGTGTCGCATGACGACCATGTCCACCTTCATCGCTAAAATATTATTCACGGTATCAATCAGTGTCTCGCCTTTTTTAACCGAGCTACTTGCTGCACTGAAATTTACGGTGTCTGCGGAAAGACGTTTTTCAGCTAATTCAAACGATAGGCGTGTTCTTGTTGAATTTTCGAAGAAAATATTGGCGATGGTAATGTCTCTAAGTGAAGGAACTTTTTTGATGGGGCGATTGATAACTTCTTTGAAGCTATCGGCCGTTTTAAATATTAACTCGATGTCCGCTCGGGTTAAGTCTTTAATTCCAGTAAGGTGATCAACACTTAAATTATTCATTGCTTTCTTTTGTAAACAATACCACTTTATCTTCTCCTTCTATTTCTTTCCATTCTACAGAGACACGTTCTGAAATGAGTGTATCAACTGTTTTTCCAACGTAATCAGCTTGAATGGGTAAATCACGGCTGTAGCGGCGATCAATGAGTACCAATAATTCTACTTTGGAGGGTCTCCCGAAACTCAATAAAGCGTCTAATCCTGAACGAATGGTTCGACCCGTGTAAAGGACGTCATCCACTAAAATGACACGTTTATTTTCGATGCTAAAATCGATGTTCGTGATGCTTGGAATCATGGGCTTTTCGCGTCGACGAAAATCGTCACGGTAAAAGGTAATATCCAAATTCCCGCATTGAATTTCTTTACCAAGAATCGATTCCAAATAAGACTTAAGTCTAGTCACAACATGGATTCCTCTAGGTTGTAAACCTACGAGAACAGTGTCCGAGAAATCGTTGTGGGATTCAATTAATTCATGGGAAAGACGTTTCAAAGTGAGGTCCAAATGCGTTGGATTCAAAATGATTTGCTTTTCCATTAGGACAAAGATAAGGCTTATTTACTATTGACGGAAGTGCTTTGTGAAATTTATCGCTTAAAAATCCCCAGATTCACATCTGACAAGAGAAAAAAGCTTCCTGTGACTAGAAGAAGGTCTTCTTTTTGCGAGATGGATAAAAGTTGATTTAGGAGGATATTCACATCTGAATGAACGGAATGAATGCGTTTGTCCATGGTTTGATAGGATTCCAACTGAGACTTGCTTGCACTACGTTCATTTGAAAAAGTACAAAGATGAATGTGTGCATTTTCCGGAAATAGGCGCATTATTTCCACTGCATTTTTATCACTTGACGCACCATAAATGATGTGAATGTCTTGGTACGACATTTCTCCGACGGCTTGCATCGTTGCCTTCATTCCTTCGGCATTATGAGAAACATCGAGTAGTACCGTTGGCTCAGCTTGCATTTTTGTTAAGCGTCCAAATAGTCCCGTGTTCCTGGATAAATGTAACAGCGCATTCTGCAACGTTTCTTCTTGAACGGTTATTCCGAGCTGGTTCAATGTTACGATTGCCGTTTGAAGGTTCATTCGTTGCAAATTTGGCAAAACGACATCGTGAGGGACTTTCATGTCATTTTGATCGGAGAAAATCAATTCACTATTCTGTTTTTTTGCTGCTTCCTGGAAAACGGTGAATGTTTCTTCTTGCGTTTGTCCAATAATAACAGGATTACCAGGTTTGATAATTCCTGCCTTTTCCCCCGCTATTTCCTCCAAGGAATTACCTAAAAATTGGGTGTGATCTAAACCGATATTTGTAATCACAGAGATGTCAGAATTTAGGACATTCGTTGCGTCTAAACGTCCCCCCATTCCAGTTTCAATGACCAAATACGAACATTTATTTCGTTGAAAATGATCCATCGCCATCGCAAAGCTTATTTCAAAGAAACTAGGTTCAAAATCGAGTTGAAGTGCAAGTACACGTTGACAAAACTGAAGAACGGAGGCTTCATCAATCATGATCCCATTGATGCGAATGCGTTCCCTGAAATCAACAATATGTGGAGAGGTGAAAAGTCCTACCGTTTCACCCAATTCGGTTAAAATCGAACTGATGTAAGAACAAGTTGATCCCTTGCCATTCGTCCCTGCGACGTGAATGATTTTGGCTGAATTTTCCTCCAGCTTTAGTTCGGACAGGAGTTGAGAAGTTTGTGATAGTCCGGGTTTGTATGCCCCTGCACCAATATTTTGATAGGATGGAAATTGTTGGAACATCCAATCGATCGCCGCAGAATAGGAGTTTAATTCCATGGAATTACATCATTTGAAGAAAAAAGACACCGATGCCAGCAAAGTAACCAATAAGTGCTAAAAGGGCGATGTTTTTGAGGTACCAGAAAAAAGAAATTTTTTCCATTCCCATGGCAACCACTCCAGCTGCTGAACCAATGATGAGCATGGATCCACCAGTTCCTGCGGCATAGGCGATGAGGTGCCAAATTTCGTGGTTTGGTGTGAATTGAAACATCCCCATAGAAGCTGCCACAAGTGGAACATTATCAATGATTGCTGAAGAAATTCCTAGTAAAATCACAAATAACGATGTGGACATACTTTCGCTAACTTGTTGCCCAAACGCGAAGATCATTCCCATTGATTCCATTGCTGCTATGGTCATTAAAATTCCTAGAAAGAATAGAATACTCGAAAATTCAATTTTAGTCAACGCTTTGATCGTTGGGCTTCCATGGGATTCATGTTCTATTAGTTCCGTCATTGAAAATTGTCGATTGCTGATTAGTTCCGCTAGAATTGCGACGATTCCTACCGCCAACATCATCCCCATGTAGGGCGGGAGGTGTGTGGTCATTTTTAGAATGGGGACAAAAACGATGCATCCTAAACCAGTTAATAAAATGATTATTCCTTGTTTATGTGAGGAATCCTTTGCTTCGCTTGGAACAATATCTCCTTTAAATACGGACATAAAAGACGCCAATAGGAGGGGGATAATCAATGAAATCGAAGCCGGTAAAAAGAGATGAGCGACGAGTGATCCAGCGTGTACTTTGTTGTTCATCCAAAGCATGGTGGTGGTGACATCGCCTATTGGAGACCATGCTCCACCTGCATTTGCAGCGATGATAATAAAACCGGTGTACCATTTTCTAAGTTCGGCATCACTTACAATTTTACGTAGAATACTGATGAGAACGATGGTGGTTGTTAAGTTGTCAATGAGCGCTGAAAGAAAGAAAGCGATGAGGCAGATAATCCAAAGTAAGTTTCTTTTATTGGTTGCTGTAATGCCTTTTTTCACGACTTGAAATCCATCAAAATGATCGATGATTTCAACGACGGTCATAGCACCAATTAAAAAAATGAGAATCTCACATGTTTTTCCAAAATGATGAAGTAACGACCCATCAATAAGTGCGCGTTTCTGAGAGATCGTTCCGGTTAATTCAGGGATATGAACTTGTCCACATTTCGGATCGTGTAATAATCCAATTACAGGATCTAACCAAAGTGCAATGTGGGGTAAACCAATATAAATGATGGCCCAAGAAAGCACCATCATAAGCAAAGCAGGTACCAACTTATCCATTTTCAAGCGATGCTCCATGGTGATGGCGGCATAGCCAAAAAGAAAAACGATAAGTAGGGAAAAAGCCATAAACTACACCAACTGTTTCAAGGCGATTTCAAAGGCTGTCTTAGCAATGTTTGTTTTATCAGCGTTTAATTCGTGTGCTTTTTTCAAAGCATTGAAAATAATCGAACTGGTATCTTCAAAAATCAACTGATCTTCAATGGAATCAAGGTCGTTACTCATCAAATAGGCAAAAACACGCGCCATTCCACAATTCGCAATAAAATCTGGAATCAGGGATAAATTAGCGTCAGCTTTCTCTGCGATTGGACCAAAGAAAATTTCTTGATCGGCGAACGGAACATTCGCACCTGAAGAAATCACTTTGAGTCCGGCTGCTAACAGCTCATTCAAATTCGCTTCGGACAACATGCGGCTTCCGGCGCAAGGAATGAACACATCCGCAGGTGTGCTCCAAATGCGCGCGTTAACCTCATCAAAAGAAAGCATGTGTTCGCTTTTCAACTCGTTTCCATTTTTCGAAAGGAACAGATCTTTTACTTCTTCAAAACTCAATCCATCTTCCTTGATGATTCCGCCAACGCGGTCGATAATCCCAACGATTTTTGCGCCATTTAACGCGAGGTAATATGCTGCGGCTGAACCGACATTACCCCATCCTTGTACGATGACTTTTTTTCCAGCCAAATCGCCTCCCCATAATGAGTAGTAATGACGAATGGATTCAGAAACACCGTATCCAGTAATCATATCTGCTACAACGTACTTACGGGAAACATCTGGACTTAAGGTTTCGTCTTCAATCACTTTCAAAACACCACGTTGTAATTGTCCAATGCGGTTCATTTTCTGAGCTTCCTTCGGTTGGAAATGTCCGTTAAAAACACCCTCCTGTGGATGCCAAACACCACATGATTCAGTAATAGGAATGACCTCGTGGATTTCATCAACATTTAAATCCCCGCCTGTTCCGTAGTAATTTTTCAATAGGGGAGAAACCGCTGCAAACCAACGTTTTAAAACGCCTTCTTTGCGTGGATCTTTTGGGTCAAAATTAATTCCTGATTTAGCTCCACCGATTGCTGGACCAGCAACGGTAAATTTAACTTCCATTGTTTTTGCTAAGGATTCTACTTCGCGCTTGTCAAGTCCAACACGCATGCGTGTTCCACCGCCAGCAGCTCCACCGCGAAGGGAGTTGATAACCACCCAACCTTCTGCTTCTGTTTCAGCATCTTTCCACTCAAAAACGATTTCTGGTCGTTTGTTCTCAAATTTTTGGAGTAAATCTTTCATTTCTTTTGTTGTATAGGATGCAAAATTAGGAAAATGGTCCTTATGGAGCCGGAATTTCAAATTATTTTCAAACAGTTTATTGACTTATTGTGCGCGATGATAGACTCCTGTGCAAAGTTCTTTGCTAGCACCTGTTACACTTGGAACGTTGGTGTGTTCGCCACGTAAGTGTCGTGCGCCGAGAAAGGCAAAGACGATGGCCTCCTTGAAATCGATGATTTCCTTCTCTGGAATCAGGCATTTCCCAGCGAAATGAACACGGAGTCTTTCTATTAAAAAAATGTTTTTCGCTCCACCTCCTGTGATGAAGACCGAATTTAATCCTTCATGGTTCAGAATATGCGCCACTTGTATGGCGACATGTTCGGTATGGGTTGACAATAAATCAGGCAAGGATAAATGCAAATCGAAATTTGGCAGGTATTGGTCGTTCAGCCATTCAATGCCCAAGGATTTAGGAGCTGCTTGTTGATAATAACTCAAGGAATTCAAGGTCATGAGTAAATCTTGCTTGACGTTGCCAGAACGCGCAAGTTCGCCATCTTGGTCAAAGGATTTCCCAATGGATTGCATGAGCATGTTCGATGGGAGATTTGCTGGGGAAATATCAAACGCTTGAATGTTACCGTTTTTTTTGAAGCTAATATTTGAGAAGCCACCTAAGTTTAAAAATGCTTCTGCCTTTTCTCCGAATAAATGGAAGTCACCGATTGGAACGAGTGGAGCTCCTTGTCCACCGGCGATCACATCTAAACTCCTAAAGTCATTGATCACGTCGATTCCTGTGTGAAACGCTAAGGTTGCTCCACAGCCAATTTGCGTCGTGAATCCATGCTGTGGTTGATGAAAAACGGTGTGTCCGTGCGAAGCGATTGCCATAATTTGCGTCGAGGAAAGGGCATGTGCTTGCATGAATTCAGACACCATTTCTGCAAAACATAGACTTAGTTCTTTGTCGAAATGTTGAAGAGCTTCGGCGGACATTTTTGTAACGTGTCCTAGCTTTTCTAGAATGGCATCAGGATAACTAAATGTATGAGAATGAAGCAGGTTAAATTCAATTTTATCCGCTTGAAAATCAAAGCAAACATGAGCAATATCCAATCCGTCGAGGGATGTCCCTGACATCAGACCTAAAATCTCCATTTTATTCCGGTTTATTTCTTTCATGCTTGGCAGAATTCATTTATTTTTGTTCAAAATTAAAAAATCAATCAACATGAATTTTGAATTGACAGAAGAGCAACTTGCGGTAAAGGAAGCAGCTAGGGATTTTGCTCAAAACGTATTGAAGCCAGGAGTAATCGATCGCGATAACAACCAACGTTTTCCTGCAGAGGAAATCAAGCAACTTGCTGAGTTAGGTTTTATGGGAATGATGGTAGATCCTCAATATGGTGGAAGTGGCATGGACACTTTGTCCTACGTGCTAGCCATGGAAGAAATTTCTAAAGTGGATGCTTCTGCGTCCGTTTGTATGTCCGTGAACAATTCATTGGTTTGTTGGGGATTGGAGAAATATGGTTCGGAAGAACAAAAACAAAAATTCTTAGTGCCTTTGGCGACAGGTGAGAAAATCGGTGCTTTCTGTTTATCAGAACCAGAAGCAGGATCGGATGCAACTTCTCAACGCACAACTGCAGTTGACATGGGAGATTACTATTTGTTGAACGGTACGAAAAACTGGATAACAAATGGTTCATCGGCTTCCACTTATTTGGTGATTGCACAAACAAATACGGAATTAGGACACAAAGGAATCAATGCCTTGATTGTAGAGCGTGGAATGGAAGGATTTGTTGTTGGTGCTAAAGAAGACAAAATGGGTATTCGCGGAAGTGATACACATACCTTGTTATTCAACGATGTAAAAGTTCCGAAAGCGAATCGCATTGGCGAGGATGGATTTGGATTCACGTTTGCCATGAAAGTGTTAAGCGGTGGAAGAATCGGAATTGCAGCACAAGCCTTAGGAATTGCAGCAGGTGCATTTGAATTAGCGACAGCTTATTCAAAAGAGCGCAAGGCGTTTGGAAAGGAGATTTACAAACACCAAGCAATTGCATTTAAATTGGCTGATATGGCTACAGAAATCGAAGCAGCACGTTTGTTGGTTTACAAATCAGCAATGGATAAAGACATGGGTAAAAATTACGACCAGTCTAGTGCGATGGCTAAATTATACGCATCCAAAGTTGCGATGGAACAAACCGTGGAGGCTGTTCAAATTCACGGTGGATATGGATTTGTAAAAGAATACCATGTTGAGCGATTAATGCGCGATGCGAAAATTACACAGATTTACGAAGGAACTTCAGAGGTGCAAAAAATTGTCATTTCTCGAGGTGTTCTTGCGGATTAATTAGAAATATTCGAATTATGTTAGCTCCTTTTAACTTACAAAAGTGGATCGATGAGAACAGAGATCTACTGAAGCCGCCAGTGTCGAACAAGAACTTGTACAAAGAAGCTGGTGATTTTATTGTGATGGTTGTTGCTGGCCCAAATGCCAGAAAGGACTATCATTTCAACGAAAGTGAGGAGCTATTCTATCAAATTGAAGGAGATATTACCGTGCGTGTTCAAGAAAATGGTCAAGCGAAAGATGTGATCATTCAGGAGGGAGAAATGTTTTTACTTCCAGCGAACACGCCACATTCTCCATCACGCGGAGCAAACACAGTTGGACTAGTGATTGAACGCGTTCGAAAAGGAACGGACTTGCAAGATGGTTTGATGTGGTTTTGCGAGAAATGCAATAACCATTTGAAAACATACCGTTTTCCACTTTCGAATATCGAACAGGATTTTATTCCTCGATTCAAAGAGTTTTATGGTTCCGAAGAAATGAGAACATGTTCCGAATGTGGACATGTCATGGAAGTAGATCCTAACTTTGTTTAGCAGGATTTTCTCTTCTTTTTATTGAGGTTGATACGTATAACGGTGAGATTGACCCGTTTGGAAAATGTCCTCTACAAGCACCAATTGTTTATTGCGTAATTCTTTGATGCTAAACTCGTGTGTCGGT
The DNA here is from genome assembly GCA_024643725.1 of Crocinitomicaceae bacterium. Classification (GTDB taxonomy): domain Bacteria; phylum Bacteroidota; class Bacteroidia; order Flavobacteriales_D; family Crocinitomicaceae; genus UBA952. The sequence continues at coordinate 191,999 of JAHEMJ010000012.1, forward strand.
GTTGACGTAGTATCTGTATAGAAATAAAGCGTTTCATCCTTTTCAGCAAATTCCCAACGTCCATTTGCATAAGTCCCTTGAATTTGACCTAAAGCATTTGTTGTTGTCGAGTAAGAATACGTACCATCTTTGTCAATACTTAACTTGGTTGTGAAATCACCGTTAAAGGCGTTGTTTCCACTTACTGAATATGCTTTTAACACCCAATCATTGCAAAGTCGAGCTTTTCTAGTCAACGCAGAGAAATTAGGTCCTTCACTGTATTTATGGCATGAAGAAAAGAACAATGTAGAGATAAAAAGGGCTGCGATTGCGATTCTCATAGTTAAGTTTTTTTTCAAATGTACTAAACAAACTGCAATTTTCAGCACAATCCTTGTAATTTTGTAACATGAAAACGATTCCATACATCTTTGCCTTGTGTTTCTTATTTTCTTGTCAAGGGTCTGACGTGCAAGAGAAAAAGACCGAATTAAAAAAAGAAAAAACAATTCCAGTACATGCGAATGCTCAATTGGATTTCTCCGTCGAGGGGATGGTTTGTCAAATGGGTTGCGGTGGATCTATGCGAAAGGAATTGAAAAACGCAGGTGGTGTGGAGCGTGTGGATGTCAATTTTGTCGAAGACCAAAAAATTCAAAAAGTAACAGTGAGTTATGATTCATTGATGATTTCAGCTGAAAAAATCAGCTCGATTTTGAACACAATCAACGACAAACAATTCACTGCTAAGATTATAGCCAAAAAATCCATTTAATGGAACTATTTTATCGAGAAATGGGAGAGGGGCAACCCTTAGTCATCCTACACGGACTTTTTGGATTTTCCGATAACTGGCAGACCCAAGCGAAGAAATTTTCCGATTATTATCGTGTGATCTTAGTTGATTTGCGCAATCATGGACATTCTCCTTGGTCGGATGCGTTTTCATATGCGCTCATGGTCGAAGATTTGAAATCCTTATTTGATGCGTTGAATTTAACGGATGTCATCTTGCTCGGACATTCAATGGGTGGAAAAGTAGCGATGCATTTTGCTCAGAAATATGAGGACCGTCTCAATAAATTGATTGTTGTGGATATGGGTGTAAAGTCCTATCCTTTGCATCACGAACATATCCTAAAAGCATTTCACGAGATTGACCTCAGTAAGCTTTCTGCACGCAGTGAAGCGGAGGCCATATTGAAACAGTTTATTGATTCCGATGGAGTACGACAATTTCTTTTAAAAAATCTATATTGGATGGAAAAAGGAAAGCTTTCTTGGCGCGTGAATTTTCCTGTTTTAGAGAGAGAAATGTCAGAAATATTAAGTTCATTACCTGAGAAGGAAGTACTCACGTCTACCTTGTTTATTCGAGGAGAATTATCCAATTACATTTTGGATTCGGACATCCCAATTTTGGAGTCTTATTTTCCAGACTCTCAATTAATTTCTGTTGAAAACGCTGGTCATTGGGTCCATGCAGAAGCGCCGGAAGCATTCGTCGACGCTGTTCTTGGATTTTGTTTGAGATAAAAAAAACCGCCCATTTCTGAGCGGTTTTTCAACGATTTATTTTTCTTGTTCTTAGTGTTGAACAATGAATTTACGTGTTTCAACAGTTGTTCCGTTTGTAAGAATAACTGTGTACATTCCGTTTGTCAAAGCAGCTGTGTTGAATGCTGTAGCAGCACCATTTACTGTTTGATTTGCAACTACTTTACCAGTTAAATCAACGATTTGAATAGAACCTTGTGTCATGTTGCTTTCGATTGTTACCACATCAGAAGATGGGTTCGGGTAAACAGAAAGATTTGACGTCGTTTCTTCATTCACTCCTAATACACCCATGTTCATGCGGATTGCAAATGCATTTCCATTGGAATAAGATGCATCACCAATTAAGTGAATCATAGAAGCGTACCAAGGTTGAAGAACTGTTTCATCATTCAAGATGCGAATGATGTTTGTGTTTGATGCATCTACTTCAGTTAATACAGCAGCGAAATACGCTCCATCAGCTAAAGCAACTGGAAGAGGGAAGAATACGGTGATTTTTCCTGCAGAAACATCCGCTGCTGTCACTGTGTAATAATCGCTTTCAGCAACGTTTCCGTTTAAGTCTGTTAACGATTGGTATCCATCAGCAAAGAATGTAGCTGTATCAATCATAGAAACTTGGATTGTTGTTCCAGCTGTTGTTGCACTAGAAATTCCAATCTCCAAAGAAACCACAACGTTGTTTGTGTTTCCACCACGTAAGTGATACATGTTAGCGAATACTGTTCCAGTTGGTGTGTTGAAAGAGTTAGATCCTAACGTTGTAGTTGTTTGTAATTCAGTTGGATTGATTCCGATACCATCCAATGCATATACATTGTTTGTTACTTCGAAATTACGTTTCCCTGTGTTGTTAGCGAATAGTGCACTTCCAGAAACTTCTTCCGTTGAAGATACAGTGTATAACCCGTTGTATACTCCAACTGCTAAGTTTGGTGTTTCTGTAGCACCATAAGCAAGTGTATCTCCAGAGTTAATCGCACCAACACTGTAGTTGTATGTCAAACCAGAACCAAAGTTCACGTTTGCTACGGTATTTGAGTTTGCTGCAGACCCGAAATTAAATACGCTTCCACCGATGTCATAAGATGCATCTAAATGAGCAACTGGTGTTTTTCCGTACTCAATTCCTAAGTTATTTGTTCCTGCAACAAATGGAGACAATGAACGCAAATCGTAAGCTGGTTGCTCAACGATTTTCACGTCATCTACTAACCAAGCGTAATCCCAAGAACCGATATAACGTAAACGGAATTTCACGTTTGCGTGTCCACCTGCTGCTGAAGAGATGTTTACTTGAGAGTTTTCTTGGTACAAAGTACTTAATGATTTGTCAGCATTCACAGGGAATTGAATCCAAGTTGTACCGTTATCATTACTGATTTCAAAGATTGTCTCAGTGGTTTGCCACATACGAACGCGTTGGTTGAACTCAAGAACCACATTTGGGTACATCGAACAATCGATTGTTCCGGTGTAAGTTAATAACGCATCTTGGTTACCGTTATTTGCTCCAACTGCATCTGAATCAAACAATGCGTATCCGTTTTCGTTTGTCACTGTGTTGTTTGGGTCAACCCAAGCACCAGTGCTGTATCCAAGGGATGTCGAAGTGCTAGTAGAGATTACCCAATCTTGAGCATCACCTGTTAAGTTCGAAATTGCCCATTGAGAAGCAGTTGAGAAATCGTTAGACCAAATGGTAACTTTTTGTTGAGCACTTGGTTTAACGCTAGATTTTTGAATGACTTCCACATTCATTTCTTTAGCCGCTGTTTTATGTTTCTGCGCAGAAACACCAAAGCTAGCAAGGGCTAAGGCTGTTAATAAGTAGACTTTTTTCATAATTAATTAATTTATAAGTGAGGCGAATTTAACGAAAAAAAGTTATTCATTCAAATGAATGAACTAATATTCACGATGGAATAAATAATTGGCTAGGGCACTCAATTCATCTATTGAATTATTCGCTTGAACCGTTGCCAATGCGTTCATTGCGAAATCATAATGTTTACGCATTTCTTCCTGACATCGTTGTTGAATCTGTAAAGCTTCAAAAATCGTTTTGGTTTCGCTTAATTTCTTATCGGCATTGACTTCTGATTGCAGTACATCCAATGCATTCAATTGTTCCGTCGAGGCATATGTTTTAGCGAGAATGGAAAGGAGTGTTTTCTTGTTGGCTAGGACGTCACCACCCACTTGTTTTCCTACTTTGTCAGGATCTCCATACAAGTCAAGTAAATCATCTTGAATTTGAAAGGCAATGCCTAAATGTTCCCCGAAAGCATAAAGTGCCTGTCGGTTTTCTGCTGTTGTTTCGCCAATAATTGCACCCATTTCCAAGGCGCAACCCAATAAAACGGATGTCTTAAGTCGAATCATTTCGATGTATTCTTTAGCACTCACATCGTTTCGTGTCTCAAAATCCATGTCCATTTGTTGTCCTTCACATACTTCAATGGCCGTTTTATTAAACAATGCGAGTAGGCTTGGAATCAAATGTGCGGGATGCTTGCAAATTTGCTCATACGCTTTAACAAAAAGTACATCGCCAGATAAAATGGCAATATTGGTGTTCCATTTCTCATGAACAGTAGCTTTTGCTCTTCGCAGAGGTGCTTCGTCCATAATGTCATCATGGATCAATGAGAAATTGTGAAAAAGCTCAACCGCCATGGCTGCGGACATACTTTCCTCTGATGTTTTACCAAAGAGTTTCCCAGACATTAGCGTTAACATGGGCCTCATGCGTTTACCGCCAAGCGTCATGAAATAGCGAAGTGGGTCGTATAGGTTGACGGGACTTTGAGGGAAAGAAAACGATTCGATTTCTTTTTCAATCAATGTAGTATATGATGCGAGTGTATTCATCGGCGCTTTAACAATTGGAGCAAATAAGATCCATATCCGCTTTTAACAAGTGGTTGGGCAATTTGTTTCAATTGATCTTTCGAAATAAATCCGTTTCGATATGCGACTTCTTCAATACATCCAATTTTAAGACCTTGGCGTTCTTCTATTACTTGGACAAATTGTCCAGCTTGCATCAAAGAAGCGAAAGTCCCAGTATCCAACCATGCTGTTCCTCTGTCCAACACCGCAACTTTTAGTTTTCCTTGGCGCAAGTATTCGGCATTGACATCGGTGATTTCGTATTCACCACGAGCAGATGGTTTTAAGTTCTCTGCGATTTCCACTACGCTGTTATCGTAAAAATACAATCCAGGAACGGCGTAATTTGATTTCGGTGTTTTCGGTTTTTCTTCGATGGAGATGGCGTTCATTTGATCGTCGAATTCCACCACGCCATAACGTTCTGGATCGCTTACGTGATATGCATAAACCACACCTCCTTCGGGATCATTGTTTTCTTTCAATAGCGCATCCATTCCGACTCCGTAAAAGATGTTGTCACCGAGAATCAGTGCAACTTTATCGTTTCCAATAAATGATTTTCCTATCACAAATGCTTGCGCTAATCCATTAGGGACCTCTTGAACCGCATAGGTAAATTGACAACCTAAATTTTCTCCATCACCTAATAACTTCTCGAAATGAGGCAAGTCATGGGGTGTCGAAATAATGAGAATTTCTTTGATTCCCGCGCTCATTAAGATGGAAAGTGGATAGTAAATCATCGGTTTGTCATAAACCGGCATCAATTGTTTACTTACCGCTAATGTTAATGGATGAAGACGTGTTCCTGATCCACCTGCTAAAATGATTCCTTTCATATTGTTTTACTTATAACCAACGAAATAGGTCGTCAAACATGCGTTTCCCCCAAGGGGTGTTTCCGTAATCTTTTTCGATTTTCGTTCGAAGTTCTTTTAATGTGAATGCTTTGTTTTTACCGAGATCAATGGTCATATCTTCTTTCGTCGGCTTTATTTCCTCGATTTTTTTAGCGAAATAGATAATTCCTCCATCTTCTGTTGCTAGTCCAAGGATGGTTCCTGGTAAGCCACAAAATCCTTCCGGACCAACGGATGGTACAAGTGCGGTGGTGTACCAAGCATAAATGCGTGTGCTATCATTTTTTTGATAAATGGCCTTGCGACATTCGTATCCACAAATGCTGCGTTTGCTATCCGTGATTTTCCAGTTTCTCGCTGGCAAACTATCTTGCACATACACGTTTTGCCCCATGAGTCCAAGTACCGTTAATTGAGATCCGGCACGAAGGTTTTGATAGTAACTGTTTTTTGTTGTCATCCACGCCATCTCATCTACACGGTCCGTTGGAATGGCTTTAAAAACAGAAGCCGTATCATTGAAAAATAGGGTAAAGGATTCTGTCCGAATTTTGTTCTCCTCGGTTACCATGCGTCGCATGCGCGGATCATTGAATCGTTTTTCAAGGTTCGTGCGACGTTCAAAGGTAATTTTACCTTGCAGTATGTATTGACCATTTGCATGGAATCCAAGGCAAAGAATCAGTGTGAGTAGGTTAATGCCAGCCTTTAAAGTCATCTTCTCTTGTTTTATTGTTATTGAATTTATAGGTCAATTTCACAAGGAAATACCTGGAAATAATCTTTGTGTAATTATCCGTAATTACGTTGCCATTGATTTGGCGCTGTAGGTTTAAGTTTTGATTTAAGATGTCATTTGCAGATAGGGCAAGAATGACATTTTCCGTGGAAAGAAAGGCTTTACTTAGCTCAAAATTAATGATGAAAATATTGCGATTGTATGCTGCAGCTCTACCGGTATTAATGGTATAAGTGGCGTCGGACTTAATTTGGAAATGATGCGGTAAACGCCATTCGCCATCAATGAAATATTTTTGCGTGGCATAAGGTTGATTCGAAATACTGGACAAAGAACTCACAGGATTATTGTATGAATAGGAATTACCGATGGTAATGTTCAACGAATCTAATTTCAGTTCAATGTCTAATCCAGCGGTCACTGCCGTCGTTTTCGTGATATTTGCTTGGCCATTGATAAAGTTCGTGTATTTGTTGTACGAACCATTGACATTTGGTGCTAATTCAATTTTTCGGTTGAAAATAGGGAATCCACCGCCTGCAAATACGTTTGCAAAAATGTTTCCATCCACATTGATGGTTTGTGACAACGTTCGTCCAAATTGATCATACGTGGTCGATGAAGCAAAGGCATTGTTCGTTAAACTTGCGTTTCCACCTCCCCAGAAATAACGTCCTGAAAGCGCTTGCCAGATATTTGCATTGACACGTAAATTGTGTACATAATTGGGTTTTAGGTTTGGATTCCCAATTTGCACCCTGTTTGGATTGGTGTTGTCTTGAACGGGCTGTAGGTCATTGATTGCTGCCGGAGATGAAGCTGTTGAATAATTCAAGGAAATGCGTTTACTCATACCTGGTTTGAATTGGTAAGAGAATTTCGGCAATAAGTTATCGATGTTTTGAGTCGTTACAACTGATGTAAACAGGTTCGTGCTTTGTACTTCAATATGTCTAAATCCGATTCCACCAGTAAATGTGTGTTGACGGTGTTCGAAGACTAACATTCCCGTTCCGCGCTGTTGGAAACGTGTATTGTCAAATTGATTTGTATATAAACTTACGGCTTGTGAGTAATTACCGATGGCATCTTTATCAAAGGTTTGTTTGTTCTGATTTGATTTTCCAGATTCCAAGTAATACTCCAATTGGAATTTCCATTTTTTTGCAAATGGTTCCGTATAGGTCACAATTCCATAGTTTGTCGTATTGCCATTATCATTGATTTTTTTCTGATCGATAGTATCCGACAAGGCGCCACTTTTCAGAGTGTATAAACTACCATCTGATTGATTGGAGCTTGAATTGAGAATGTATTTAAATTCTAATTCTCTGTTCACTTTCTTAAATTTCCTTCTCAAAATCGCTTCAGAATTACTGCTCAATCCTTTGGAACTGTTTTTATTTCGTACCCCCGTTCCTAAGTATGGATTCAATGTCTCCGTTAAGAAGGTGTTTTGACTAAAATTATCTGATTCACCAAAGTCGACATGTAAGTTCGGACGCAATTCAATGTATGTCAATGAATCTAAATTCATCGAATAGGTTAAATTGAAACGGTGCGATTGATTTTTAGAAACATTGGCAGATGAATCTCTCGTGAAATACGAACTGTCTTGTTGTAAAAAGTATTGTGATTGACTGCTCGTTACGGCGTTCAATCGATTTTCATAATAGGAATAGTTAAAACCAATTTTACCTGTTTTTCCAATTTTGTCGGAATAATAGATTCCCGCTTTCATGGTTTGAGGAATACCGGAAGAGTTGTTTCTGCTGGATTGATCCCACATCGTCATTCCACTATTGTTTCGTTCGTTTTCCAATCCAAATTTATTCATGTCTCCAAATCCGAAATTAGATTTCGGCGTGTTTGATGTGAGCATAAACACGGAGATTTTTTGTTTTTTATTGAAGTTGTTTAATAGAACTTCTGATTCATAAAATGGGTTGTCTCGAACAAGACCAAAATCTGATGCGCCGGAAATCTTACCGAAGTATCCTTTCTTCGCACTGTCCTTTAGTTTTAAATCCAACACTTGAATTTTATCATCCTCCCCAACAGCAGCATCTTCGTTTTTCTTCTCGTACACCTGAACGGATGCGACTCCTTTTGCACCTAGATTTCGTGTGGCAATAGTGGGATCCGAACCAAAAAACTCGTCGCCGTCGACCAAAACTTTACTGATTTCTTTTCCTTGAGAAGTGATGCTACCGTCATCGGCAACCTTAATTCCTGGAAGTTTTTTTAGCAAATCTTCCACCACGGCATTTTGTCCAACATTAAACGAATCGGCGACATACACCAAGGTGTCTCCTTTGAAGTAAATCGCATTTTTATTGGTAAGGACAGTGACTTCCCGCATGTTTTGGGTTTTTTGCATTAATTGGATGCGGGGAACCTTAATGTCGTAGTTATCCTTGCTTCCAATGATGTAAAAAGTTCGGGTGTCTAATTTTGGATGTTCAATGATTAGCTGAAACGTATCAATCGGAAATCCTGTTAAGGTGAATTCCCCCATTTGATTGGTTCGTGTGAAACTCAAAAGCACGGAGTCTTTTAAGCGCAAGGCCATGACCGAAACGTTGCGCATCGGCACCAAATTAGTCGTGTCGTAAATAGTTCCAGTTAATTTCATTTGCTGCGACCAAGCGGATTGCATGCTGGTGAACAACAAGAAAGCAAGGACAAGAATTGTCTTTAGTGGATGTTGTTTGGGAGAGTTATTATTTTTCATCAATACGTTCATGATTTGAATGCCAATTTAATACGCTTAAAAGTCAAAAAAGTTCAGTAAACTCAATTCTTCGCTTCACTTAAATTGATTAAAGCTTGAAAAGTGAATCCATCGGGTTCGGTTATTGGGGAAAATTCCACGTCAAAACGTTTGTTTTTATAGGATTTCTCGTTGTTTTTTAGTTGCTTTAAAATAGGACTTTCCACGTTGAAAGCGACAGTTGTACTTTGATTGCTTGTGCCTAATACCAAGAACTTTCGACCAAACGCTTCATCAAATCCTAGAAAGCGTGTTTCAAAATCTCCTGAACGTTTGATCATGTCCAAGGCTGTTTGATGTGAACACGCATGCTTTTCTCCAACAGACAATGCTGACAAGGAGACATCTTCTTGTTTCGAATATCGTTGAAACGTGGCAATGACGGATCCGTTTGTACTGTAATAACTTCTTTCCTCTGAAAAATAAGGAGACTTTCGTTCGTAGTGAGCTGTAATTTGTTGACTGACTGTTTTTAATCCATCACAGAAATAAAACGTGCGTTCGTATTTTTTTCCACTCGTCAAATTCTCAATTTGTTTGATTTTTACAATGTTCATGTCCGCGTCAAGCCAAGCCGTTGCTTCATTCGTATTTCCTTCGGAGTCCGTGAAAAACAATCCTTGAATCTTTTGTAATTGTTTGTTCTCGTCAATTTTCTTTACATATTGCTCGAAAACAACTAGGTCTTTGAATTCATTAGAAAAATCAATGCGTTTTTTTTCCACTTTTGGAGCGTGGCTTGCAGGTTCGTTTTGACAATTTGTCAAGCAGATCGATAGAAAAACGAGTAGGAAAGGAGAAGCGAAATAAGTTTTCATACAGACAATCTCAAATAGCAGCGTGAAGTTACGCATTCGTACTTAATTTCTTGCTTTTACAAGCAAATCTTATCGAATCCTGTCTTTGTTTTGTACTTTTGTTTATGCCTAAAATGCTCGCCATCGATTTTGGATTGAAACGAACAGGACTCGCCATCACGGACGATCATGCGATTATTGCGAGTCCTCTGACGACCATTGAGTCAGAAAAACTCATGGATTTCTTGATACAGCTGACGCTGAAAGAGAAATTAACGGTGATTATTTTAGGATTTCCAACGCGCATGGATGGATCAGATACACATGTCACGGAAAATGTTCGCCTATTGAAAAGTGCATTGGAAAAACAATTTCCTGAAATCAAGGTAGTTTTTCAAGATGAGCGATTCAGTTCGTCACGTGCCATGGAGACCATTCACTTGGCTGGAAAGAAAAAGCAGATGAAGCAAAAAAACTTGGTGGACAAATTAGCAGCCACCTTGATTTTACAAGATTACTTGTCCGCACAATAAAACTCAAATAGGAAATCACTAATTTTGCACCATGATTTTACCCATTGTAGCTTACGGCGATCCAGTGTTAAAAAAGGAAGCTGAAGAAATTGACGAAAAATACCCCAATTTATCCAAGTTAATCGCGGATATGTTTGATACGATGTACCATGCAAAAGGAGTTGGTCTTGCCGCACCCCAAATTGGGAAAAGCATTCGTTTGTTTATCGTGGATGGAAGTCCATTTGCAGATGAAGAAGACGATGAGCCAGATCCAAAAGCGGAGGGAATTGAACACTTTAAAAAGGTGTTTATTAATCCAATCATTGAAGAGGAAAGCGGCGAAAAATGGGCCTTTCAAGAAGGATGTTTGTCGATTCCTAAAATTCGTGAAAACGTGATGCGTAAAGAAAAAGTCCTCATCACGTATTTCGATGAAAATTGGGAATTTCACGAGGAAACGTTTGATGGATATGCGGCACGAATTATTCAACATGAATATGATCACATTGAAGGAATCCTATTCACGGACCATTTGTCTCCGTTGAAAAAGAAAATGTTAACGAAACGACTACAGAATATTACTGCTGGAAGAATTGACATCGATTATAAAATGTCTTTTCCCGGTGGTAAAAAACCAAAAATGATATGAGATCAATTTATGCTTTATTAACCGTGGTTTGCATGGCACTCTCGGTAGTATCTTGCGGAGGACCGGCAAAAAAAGATCAGAAAACGGAATTGAAAACCAGCATCAAGCAAATGGAAGATTCCATTATGGCGATTCAAAAAGATCCGATGCAAGCAGCAAAGATGCCTAGTTTAACGAATATTGAATTAATCAATCGTCTTTTGGCTTATTATCATGCTTTCCCAAAGGATAAATACGCTTCGGAGTGTTTATTTAAAGTCCACATTAAATACAGTGATTTACAAGCATATGAACTTTCTGTCGCGTATGGCGACACCTTGTTGCAACAGTTTCCGAATTTCGAAAACAAGGATTTTCTATTGGAAAGTATTGCAAGCACCTACGACGTATTAATTGAGCCTCGTGAAATGGATAAAGTGAAATTCTATTACGAATTGCTTTTGAAAGAAAACTTGAAACCATCGAAGCGTAAGGACATCGAAAATCGTTTAGCCCATATTGATATGGACTTTTTTACCTACAGTCAATTTCGAATGACGGGAAAGTAGTTTAGATTCCTAAATCTCGAAAAAAAGTTGGGTAAGATTTTGAAACACAGTTTTCGTCCGTTAAACTGATTTCATTTCTGGAAATACAAGCGGCAATCGCAGCGGCCATGGCAATGCGATGATCGTTGTGGGTGTCGACTGTTCCACCCTCTATTTTTCTAGTTCCATGAATGGAAATTGTGTTGGATTCAATTTCGAAGGACACACCAACGGATTTTAATAGCTCACACATCACGGAAAGCCTGTCGGATTCTTTGTTCTTTAAGCGATGGATTCCAGAAATAGCGGAAGTTCCATCTGCGGCACATGCCAAGATCACCAGAATTGGAAATATGTCAGGACAATCTTCGATGTTAGCTATAAACGCACGCCTTTCGGTTCCTGCCGAGATACTCAAATTGGCATCACTCCATTTCACCTGTGCTCCAAAGGCTTGAACGAATTCAAGGATTCTTTTGTCTGCTTGTAAGGATGTTGATGCAAGTCCTGAAACACGAATATTTCCAGAAATAGCCGCTCCAACGATGAGGTTTGCAGCACCACTCCAGTCGCCTTCAATGTGGCATTCATGTCTGTGGTATGTTTGTTTGCCAGGAATGAAATAGGAATCCTTACCTAATGATTGAACATGAATTCCCATGAATTTCATGCGTTCTAAGGTCATTTCCAGATAGGGCTTGCTTGTTAAATTTGCGACAGAAATTTTCAGTCCATTCGGTAAATGAGGCGCGAGTAAACACAATCCACTTATGACCTGTGAACCTGCGGATCCATCCACACTTAATTCAGATACAGAAATAGTACCTTGCACACGAAGAGGAAGTTTTCCATCGTTTGATTCTACTTGTAACCCTAGTTGATTTAATATTTCGATGAGTTGATGCTGTTCTCTTTTTAACAGGGTTCCTTTTCCGAGGATGGTGACATCATTGTAATCAATCAAGCTCATAAATGCCAAGGTACGCAGGGCGAAACCACTTTCGCCCACCTGAAGTTCAACCGATTTTTCACCTTGCTGAATACGCGGTTGAATATAGATTGGATTTGTCCCATGATGCTCCGCACCTAGCACACGTAAACATTTTTGCATGGAGACGATATCTTCCGATTCATCTAATCCATGCAGAGCGGTTGGACCCGAACTGAACGCAGCCAAAATCAAGCATCGCTGTGCATCACTTTTGGAAGCATTCGCTTGAATTTCATGATTAAAACGAAAGGGGCTAATCGTTTTCATTGGTGGACAGAATTTCGGACTGAATGCGAATGGAATCCTGATGAATGAGTTTGAAAAGTTGCGTTACGAATTCTTCTGACAATCCTGCCGCACTCGCTTTTTGCACATTTTTCTTTAAGGCTTCTTCCCAGCGGTTGCTTTGAAAAATGACGTGATTGTGGTCTTTTTTGAATTGTCCAATTTGGCTTGAAATCGAAATGCGGTGTTTCAGTAGTTGGATAATTCCTTCGTCTGTTTCGTTTAATTGATCACGCAAAAACAACATGGCGTCTTCATCTATTTCAGAGCGATTGCGAATGGTTAATGATTGCAAAAGTACCTTCAATTCGCTGGGAGTAATTTGTTGCTTAGCATCTGTCCAAGCAACCGTTGGATTTTCATGCGATTCAATCATGAGTCCATCGTATTGCAGGTCCATCGCTTTTTGGGCCAATGGTAATAGCAGGTGTGCTCGACCTCCAATGTGCGAAGGGTCACAGATCATTGGAATGGAGGGCATTTCCTGTTTTAAATCGATGGGAATTTGCCAATTTGGATCATTTCTGTACAAGGTTTTCTCGTAAACCGAAAATCCTCTGTGAATGGCGCTTACGTCCGTAATTCCCGCTTTTAAAATCCGTTCAATGGCGCCAATCCATAATTTTAAATCTGGGTTGACTGGATTTTTGACCATCACTTTGATGTTGGTTCCTTTTAAAGCCTCGGCGATTTCTTGCACAGTAAATGGATTCACGGTTGAACGTGCACCAACCCAAATCATGTCCAAGTTGTTTTTTAACGCAATCTCAACGTGTTCTGCTTTTGCAACTTCGGTGGTGATTTTAAGTCCGTATGTATCGCGGACTTCGCATAACCATGAAATTCCAATGTCTCCAATTCCTTCAAACTCTCCGGGTCTCGTTCGTGGTTTCCATATCCCAGCACGAAAGTAGTCGATGCCCAAATCGGATAAACCGCGAGCAGTCTCTAGAACTTGGCTTCGTGTTTCCGCGCTGCACGGTCCAGAAATCACGATGGTATTTGCTGGCATCATAGGCTTTGAAAGACAAAAAAGGGGAACGAATTCCCCTGATGATTATTTTGCGTAATTGACGGATCGTTTTTCTCGAATGACCGTCACCTTGACTTGTCCGGGATAGGTCATTTCGGTTTGAATGCGTTGTGAAATGGTAAATGAAAGCTCTTCAGAGCGTTGGTCAGTTACTTTTTCAGCTTCTACAAGCACACGCAACTCGCGTCCTGCTTGAATCGCATAGGCACTGGACACACCGTCGTAAGACAATGCTAAGTTTTCCAATTCTTTGATGCGTTTAATGTATGCTTCCACGATTTCTCTACGTGCTCCAGGACGTGCACCAGAAATGGCATCACAAACTTGAACGATTGGAGAAATCAAGGTTGTCATTTCGATTTCGTCGTGGTGAGCTCCGATGGCATTCAATACATCACCTTTTTCACCGAATTTTTCAGCGATTTTCATACCTAGAATCGCATGCGGTAATTCTGGCTCTTCATCTGGAACTTTACCAATATCGTGCAACAATCCAGCGCGTTTAGCCAATTTCACATTGAGTCCAAGTTCGGCGGCCATAATGGCACACAAATTCGCTACTTCTCTCGAGTGTTGTAGTAAGTTTTGTCCATAAGATGAACGGTATTTCATGCGTCCAACCATGCGCATTAATTCCGGATGTAATCCATGAATTCCTAAATCGATACATGTGCGTCGACCCGTTTCAGCGATTTCTTCATCCAACTGTTTACGTGTTTTTGTCACGACTTCTTCGATGCGCGCAGGGTGAATGCGTCCATCAGAAACCAATTGGTGTAAAGACAAGCGAGCAATCTCGCGACGTACTGGGTCAAAACAAGAAAGAATAATTGCTTCTGGAGTATCGTCTACAATGATTTCAACACCCGTTGCCGCTTCTAACGCACGAATGTTACGTCCTTCTCGTCCAATGATTCTACCTTTTACCTCGTCAGATTCAATATTGAAAACGGACACAGCATTTTCAATTGCTTGTTCTGTTGCAACGCGTTGAATGGATTGAATCACGATTTTGCGTGCTTCTTTGTTCGCATTCAATTTTGCTTCTTCCGTTATTTCTTTGATCGTAGCCATGGCTGCTGTGCGCGCTTCATCGGTTAAAGCTGTCATCAAATGATTTTTCGCATCCTCTGGACTCAAATTACTGATTTTAGACAATTCAGCAACTTGTTTTTGCTGCATTTTGTCCAATTCTGCTTGACGTACTTCTAACGTTTGCAATTTCAATTCGTAATCCGCTTTCGCTTTTTCCGCATCTTTTTCTTTGCGGTTCAGCTCCTCTAATTTTTGATTCAAGGTCTTTTCTTTGGCGCGGAAACGATCTTCATTAGATTGCATGCGTTTTTCACGCTCACGGATGGACTCTTCGTGTTCTTCTTTTTGTTTTAAGAACTTTTCTTTGGATTGAAGTGCACGTTCTTTGCGAATATTCTCCGCTTCGATTTCGGCATTCTTAATGATTTCTTGACTTTTAGATTTAATGAAGAAACGTTGTGCGATAAATGCACCTCCAGCTCCTCCAATTAATCCAATTAATAATCCTACTGACCACATATTCTTTTAGTTATGAATGAATATTGGCCGTTGAAAATGAATGTTAATTATTGAATTCCGTCTAACTCGTTTGAAAGGTGAGACAATGCGTCTTCAAGTTCAGTATAGTCGACTGGTGCTTGTTCAACGGTTGTCGTTTCGCCACTAGCTTTCGCTAATAATTGTAAGGCGGACATCGCTAACAAATCTTGATTATCGTTCACAGCATAATTCTTACGTAGCAATTCAACCGCTTTGTTAATATCCGCGGCCGCTTTGGTTACCTTTTCTTCGTCGCTTACCGGCACATTTAGTGGGTAAGTTCTTCCAGCAATGGTAATTTTAAGTGATACTTTGCTCATTATGATTGCTTCAACTGTTCGATACAGAATTCAATTTCCTTAACTAATTCATCGATTTCCTGCTCATTTCTGCCTTTTACAGCAACAGGAACTTCAACGACTTTGTTTTCAGCCAAATGTAAAGCGGACTTTAAAGATTCATTTTCTTCTTTTAAGAGTGAAAGTGCAGTTGCTTCAGCAGCTAATAGCTCTTCCTTACGATCGATTTCTTCTTGTAGAATCGCGTTTTTCGAACGTTCAGCACGAAGGGCTTCCCCAATTCGCACTACTTTTCGACTTATCTCTTGTATGGTATCTTGAATCTTTTCAGTCATTACTTTTGACTTTGTACAAAGTTAACAAGCATTCGATTACATTTATCATTTTTCGAAACTATTTTGCATTTTTTTTGAAAGTGTATCTTTGTCTATGACCAAATTCTTCCAAGTACTCTTGTTTTGCAGTGTTCATTTTTTCTCATGGACGCAAATTGTTCGAATGGATTCCTGTTGGACATCGCCAATTGGTACGACACCGGAGTTGAGCGCCGGATTTGGTGACATTCGTCCAAACCACTTTCACATGGGCTTAGACTTTCGGACAAATGGAGTGGAAGGAATTCCACTTTATGCTGTTGCTGAAGGTTATGTATCTCGCATCCGGATTTCTTCGACTGGATATGGACGGGTAATTTACATCAATCATCCAAATGGATTGACATCTGTTTATGCCCATTGCTCGCGGTTTTCTGATCGGATTTTGGCTGTTATCCTTCCCTTACAATGTCAATTTCAACAAAATGAATTTGATTGGTCCTTCAGTCCTGGTCAGCTTCCAGTAACGAAAGGCGAACAGATTGCCCTATCAGGAAATAGCGGAAATTCAACTGGTCCACATTTGCATTTTGAATTGCGTGACACGAAAACTGAGCATGCCCTGAATCCATTTTTACATGGTTTTCACGTGAGCGACAATGCCTCACCAACGTTGCACGGAATTCGTATCGTTGGAATCGATCAAAATGGCTATTTGATTCCGGGTAAAAGTTTGAATGTTTCATTGACCAAATCACACCATGTGATTCAAATCCCGAAGAATTTTATTTCATCGAATGAAAAAATTGGAGTGTGTATTTCAGTAACGGATCCACTGAAAGCTGGGGGACACGGATTTGGATTGTATGCCGCGGAACTTTGGACAGATCAATCAGCTCGCTTCGGTTTCGAATTAAAGGACATCTCGTTTGATGATTCCCGATATGTCAACAACCACATGGATTATAATGAATACAAATCGAAAGGCATTAAGTATCAAAAACTATTTCGGAATAAAAATAATCCACTTGGCATTTATACCATGCAATCTCTCGGAGGAATAGCTTTACTAGGGAATGATTCTATTTCATGTAGTTTGATGCTTTCGGATGTAAATGGCAATGAAGCGCAACATACCTTGCACTTGGTTTATCCATATGCGTTAACTTCCGTTCAAACGTACCACTTTAATCCAAAAGACTATTTTCTTCCAGATTCAAGCTATGTGTTTCAATCCAAAAATATGCTTGTTGAAGTAGAGGCAAATACGTTTTATGAACCCATTAAAAAAACACTGAATTTAAACGCTGGACAATTTGGGACTTCCAGTGCAGTCCTTCAAAAATCCATATGTCTTCGAATGAAAGTCAGTCCGACTTTAAACCTTTCAAAGTATTATATTTCCGTTGGAGGAACAAGCTTAGAAACAAGTGTCGAAGATGATTGGTTGTTGGCAGAATCTAAACAATTGGGTGCGTTTACGGTAAAAGTTGACACCATTTCACCAACAATAGAAGCATTTCCTACGTCGAGTAATGTCATCATACCATCCTTTCTTTCGTGGAATATTATGGACAAGCAATCAGGCCTTGCACGCTACGATTTATTCATCGATGGAAAATGGACTCCTGTTTATTTTGATCAGAAAAATAATCGCTTGAGTTGGAAAAATGACCGAAACGTGACGATAATAGGTCCGAAGTCAGATCAAACGATTTCGCTGCGTTTAGTGGTGAGGGACCGATGCGGGAATGAGTGTGTTTGGGAAAAACAATTTTCACTTATCGACGCACCCCATTAGCATCTTTCAAGTAAATCGGAGTGAAGTAGGCGAGGTCCTCGAATTTTTCCGTTTGAAATTTCTGGAAGGCAATGGAAACTTGACCTTTAGCGCTTGGATGAATGTCCAACCAGTCAATCGGACGATGCGCCCACATTTCCTTGCATTTTTCCGCTCCATCCCCGAATGCGACAAATGGTTCGAAAGCAGTGAAACTTGTTTCATCCAACACCACCGAATCGAGTTCTTGCAGAATTTGTCCATTCGCAGAATAAACTTGCGTGTACACTTCCATGCGGCGAGCATCCAATAAAGGAATGATGTTTTTATCACTTGGTTCGATCAAGGCGACCAAAGCATCTAACGTTTCAACTGAAATTAACGGAATGTTCAATGCAAAGCATAATCCTTTGGCCGTAGAAAGTCCGATTCTTAGTCCAGTGTAGGACCCAGGTCCACTCGAGAAACTAATCGCATGTAGATCCGAAGCGTTCAATTGAACACTTTGAAGGACCTCTTGGATGTAGCGTGTCAAGGACTCGCTATGGATGAATCCATCGGAGTTTGATTCTTTGCAAGCCAAAAGCTCACCGTTATTTGATAGGGCTACACTACAAACTTTCGTAGCAGTTTCAATGTGAAGAATGTAACTATTCTTCATCTGCCATTTCAAATTTGAATCCTACACCATGTACGTTGGTAATTTGAATGGAAGGATCTTCCTTCAAGTATTTGCGCAATTTGGTAATAAAAACATCCAAGCTTCTTCCAACGAAATAATCATCTTGTCCCCAAACGGTATTTAAAATAACATCACGTGCAATCAGTTGATTTTTAAACCTAAAAAGTGTGCGCAAAATCATGGCTTCTTTTTTCGTTAAGGTTTGTTTTATGCTTGGTGAATTTAAGGTGAAATTTTCCGTATCGAAGGTAAATAGGCCCAACTTAATGACCTTTTCTTCAGGTTGAATCACTTGAACTTTGACGCGTTTTAACAATGCGCGAACACGTAACTGAAGTTCTTCGATGCTAAACGGTTTCGTGAGGTAATCATCTCCTCCAGCATTGAATCCTTCAATTTTATCTTCAGTCATGGACTTTGCAGATAGAAAAAGAATGGGAATATCTGAATTGACTTTGCGAATATCTCGTGCCAAGGTAAATCCATCTTTCACCGGAAGCATCACATCAAAAATACATAAATGATAAGGTTCCTCATTGAAACGGCGAAGTCCTTCCGCGCCATTTTCACAAAGCGTAACGGAATAAGAATCAGAGCGTAACTGATCAGAAATAACGATTCCAAGGTTGATATCGTCTTCTACAATGAGGATTTTTATTTTCATGGAAACGTCTTAAAAAGCCAAGAGCCTTGGATAAACCAAAGCTCTCAACTATTAACCTAAACCTACTACTAGTCCTGCAAAGATAATCGAATTTCATCTTCTTGGTTACATAACATATGTTAATTTTTTCCTAAAAAAATAAATTCGCACGATTTATCAATTTATTCCTCCTTTGGATAGACTATATTTGATGGATAAATGAATAATTATGGCTTACATTTTTGTAGTCGATGACGAAGAAGACATCCGGGAATTATTAAAATACAATCTAGTTCAAGATGGACACCGCGTTTCCACCTTTGAAAATGGCAGTCTATGTTTGAAGGCCATCGAAGTTGAAAAACCCGATTTAATCATCTTGGATGTTATGATGCCAACCATGGATGGAATTGAAGTCTGTGAGGCCTTGAAAAACAATCCTGAAAATGAGGATATTCTCATTTGTTTTTTAACTGCACGAAGTGAAGATTACAGTCAAATTGCTGGACTAGAGGCCGGAGGGGATGATTATATTTCAAAACCGATCAAGCCAAAAGTCCTCATGAGTCGCATTCATGCCTTGCTTCGAAGAAAAACAAAGGGAGAAGTGAAGGATGTGATTTCGCAAGAGTTAAAAATTAACCGGGAAAAATACCTGGTTGAAAAGGACGGAATTGAAATTCAATTACCACGCAAGGAATTTGAATTGTTGGCGCTGTTGGCATCGCGTCCAGATTTCGTGTTTAAAAGAGAGGTCATTCTTGAACAAGTTTGGGGGACGGACATCATTGTTGGAGATCGAACGATCGATGTACACATTCGAAAATTACGCGAAAAAATCGGTGATCAATACATCTCAACGGTCAAAGGAATTGGATATAAATTCAACCGATAATTTGGTTCAATCTTTGTTAAGTCAGAAAAAAAAAGTGTTATGAAATATATTTACTTGATCCTTTTTGTCGGAGCTTTGGGTACTTCTCAAGCTCAAACATTTGAAGAACAATTTTCACCTATTCGACAAAAATTAGAAAAATGGGATCCAATTAGAGGCGCATGGTTAGCGCTTTCCATGTTGGCGATGTCTGAACACAAAGCGATACCAGACCGAACCTTTCCCGAGGATTTCACACCCTATGAAATGTTGACAATGGTCCCGATGTCAGATCGAAAAGACATGGAAAGTATGATTCAGCAAAGTCGATTGCCAAATGGGTCATTTTCAACTAGCCAATGGAATGTGATTGATGTGCTCTTTTCACATTCATTTTGTAACCAAGTCATTGGACGAAGTTTTGGTGATCCGCATTTAAAGTCCTTCGATGAAGCAACATATTCCTTTCAAACAGTGGGTGAATTTGTATTAGCCAAATCAGAAAAAAGTCAATTTGAAGTTCAAACGCGTCAACGTGCTCAATCAGATAACTTTTCCTTAAATGCTGCTGTAGCGATGAATGTCGCGGGAGATCGAGTTTGCTATTATGCGAGCACGAAACCAGATAATTTGAATTCCAATTTGCGCTTGAATGGCATGCCAGTTCAATTACAAGGAAGAACTTATTTCTTACCGAATGGTGGGGTCATTCGATTTGAAGGTAGAAACTATACGGTATCCTGGCCAACGGGAGAAATGTTGATTTTTGATGTGCGTTCATCCAATGAATTTGGTTTTGTGAATACAACCGTTCATGTTTTCGCTTGTGATGCAGGAAGTTTCCAAGGATTACTGGGCAATGCAAATGGAATTGCGGATGATGATTTTCAAGGAAGAAACATGGATCGCCAGCGTCCAGCTTATATGGCCTTTTCAACTTTTGGAAATTCATCCTTGCAACAAGCTTCTAACATAGCGGAGAAAGAATATTTGGCCTTTTTAGCAAAAGATTTTGCGGAGGATTGGCGTGTTACGCCACAAACTACGTTGTTCGACTATGCTCCAGGAACGTCCACGGATTATTATACAGACCGCAGTTTTCCTAGAGTTCATTTAACGGTGGCGGACATGAATCCAACTCAACGAGACAATGCAAGAGCGCGTTGTCAAGCCATGGGAATTCCAGCGGCTGAAATGGGGGGATGTATTTTCGATCAAGGTTACTTGAATATTGGGCCAAATCAAGTTCCGAGTCCGAATAAACCGATTCCTACCGAAACGGTATTAGGCACGATTAACAAACCGGCATTGCACACCAATCAATACGTTTTTCCTGAAGAAAATCTGGCGCCCTCTGGTGCAAACAATCCGTTGCCGATTCAACAACAGAAACCAAGTTTGAATCGAGAGGAGAATCCTTCCGTGTCGAAGCCGGAGACTGAAAGTCGTTTCGATGCGCCGCCAACGAAACCATCTGTGAGTGTACCAAGTCATGTCGTTCCGGTGAATCCGGTTCGTCCAAACACTCCTGCGGCTCCAACCGCACTTCCAGCAAAACCAGCACATACTCCTGTTCCAGCAACACCAATTAAACCGAGTATTCCTTCGGTAAAATCTGGAAAAGGATAGTGTTTATTCATAACCATGAAAAGGATCTCAAGCGAGGTCCTTTTTTTTTGTTCAACACTGTAAACCTCCGTAACACTTTGGTCATAAAAAAAGGGCAGGAATTTCTTCCCGCCCTCTTCTTGATAAGAGTTTACCCGATTATTTGATTACTCGGTAGGTAAACGCGTTTTGAGTATTTTTCAATTTAACCATGTATGTTCCATTTGCCACGTTACTCATGTCAATGGTTGCGTTTGTTGCATTTATTTGTCCACTCATAAGGATTTTTCCTTCCATGTTTGTAAGCGTATAATCTAACGCTGATGTCACATTTCCAATCGTCAATACCGATTGCACTGGATTAGGATAAACGTTCATTTGTGTCAAGTTATTGTTCGAAAGACCAGCTTCAGATAAATTAAGAACAGAAATGATGTTGTAGTAAACAGGTTGCGATTTGATTGGGCAATATAACTGTAAAATCAAATTGTATAATCCAGTCGTTCCAAATGGCACAGAATACGTATAGTTTACATACATGGAGTTCCCATTCGTATCAATTAAATACCATGTGGTGTATAAGGAATCTTGTGTAAACATTGAGTTGCCGAAAGAAGCAGAAACCATATACGCTGTATCCAAGGCTCCTAAGTCAATCGTGCAATTGTAAATCCATCCTGAGCTCATTGTTCCAATAACGTTTGCTCCACTTGCTAAATTTCCAATTACTGTTACTGAATCGATATTCGTTGATGAATTACCAATTGTACAAGAACTTGTGAATGAACATTGATTGTTATCGAACACTGTTACTGTATACGTCCCAACGCAAAGATTATTGATGACAGAAGAAGTTGACCCATTCGACCACTGAATTGTGTAAGGATTGGTTCCACCATTGATGGATAAAGCAGCTGATCCATCACAAGCCGTTGCACCAGTGGCATTCGTGCTGGTAATGTTTCCGTTAAATCCAAAACAAGGATTTAAAGCGTTAGAGTCAACAACAACTGTTGCTGCGCCATTTGCTGCGCATCCGTTTGCATCAATTACGGTGACGGAATAGGTACCAATACATAGGTTTGACACTGTATTTGTTGTGATCATTCCACCAATATTCGCCCACTGATACGTGTAAGGCGCAGATCCACCAACAGCTGTTACGTACACAGATCCATCGCATACATTCGCGCCTGAAGTAGGCGTACTCGAGCAAGAAACCAAGAATCCAGCACATGGATTCGGTACATTTGTTCCAATTGTAAATGGTGAAGTAGATGTAAATCCACCTCCCATAAAGATTAAGCTATATTGACCAGCACAAAGGTTGTTGATCATGTAACCTCCATTTTGGATGATGGTGTTTCCTTGCATCCATGTTAGACTAGCTGCAGTAACTAAGTTATTTGTATCTACAAATGCACTTCCGTCACAAAGACCTGGTCCACTCACGTTTGTCACATTCACAATGATTTGCGATTTTGCTTCAAAAGAGAATAAACTCGCAAGGATGAAGCTAAAAAGTAGGATTTTTTTCATGTAAAAATTTTTCGATTAGACGACTCGAAGTTACGAAAGGTTGCTTAATTATCCTTGTGTATTGTTTAAATTTGAAACATGAAAAACATAGGATTGAGGATATTCATGATTTATTGCTTGTTCAGTGGGACATTGTCCGCTCAAAAGCAACCTAAAATAGTCGTGGGAATTGTAGTGGATCAAATGTGCTACGATTACCTGTATCGATATCAGCACCATTTTACGGACGGTGGATTTAATCGTTTTTTAAAAAAAGGATTGAATTGCCGGAACACCTTGTATAATTATGTCCCAACGTTTACTGGACCAGGTCACGCTTCCATTTACACCGGAACAACGCCATCCAATCATGGAATTGTTGCAAATGAATGGTATCAACGTTCTTCGAAGTCTTACGTAAATTGTGTTTCGGATAAAAGTGTTCAAACCGTTGGGAGTTCTTCGTTAGAAGGACAAGCGTCGCCCCACAATTTACGAACATACACCGTTACCGATCAATTAAAATTAGCTTCTCCGAAGTCAAAAGTGATTTCGGTTTCCATTAAAGACCGAAGTTCCATTCTTCCTGGTGGACATTTAAGTGATGGTTCGTACTGGTATGATTATTCCAGTGGGAAGTTCATCACTAGCACCTACTTTAAAAAAGAACTTCCTAAATGGCTACAAACATTCAACGAGTCTAAAAATGCAGATCGCTATTTGAAAACGTGGGATTTATTGTATCCGAAATCAAGCTATCAAGCGGTGGATGAAAGTCCGTACGAAACTATTTTAAGTGGGAAAACAGCTGCAACTTTTCCATACGAGTTCAAAGAGATGGCTAAAGTATCCAACAATGCAAATCAACTCTTCACTATTTCACCATTTGCCAATGAGTTGTTAACGGATTTAGCAATAGAAGCCATGAGTCGCGAACAATTGGGTGCAGATGGAATCACAGATATGCTGTGTATTTCTTATTCGACTCCGGATATTGCAGGACATGCTTTTGGGCCATATTCATTGGAGATGGAAGATATGTATGCGCGATTGGATCGACAAATTGAGCGTTTGCTTTCGCATTTGGAATCCATGTATGGGAAAGATGGTTTTGTGGTCTTTTTAACAGCGGATCATGCGGTTGTTCCTGTCCCACAAATGTTGGTCGATCGTAAAATGCCTGGTGGATATTTATTCCTAAATGAGCGCATGGTCAACTTAAAAAAAGAGGTGTCAGTGCGATTTGGTGCTGACTTAATCGAAGCGGAGGAGAATCAAAATATATACTTGAATCAAAGCCGAATCGACTCACTAAATCTCCACAAACAAGAATTGGCTGATTTCATTGCGGAGCGCGTACGCACATGGCCTGAGGTGAAGTTAGTGATCACTCAATCCGCATTACTTTCTGGAACGGAAAGTTTGGATGAATGGGGGCAAATGATTCAGAAAGGATTTGATTTGGAGCGAAGTGGTGAAGTGATTTTCATGTTGCATCCAGGCTATTTGACAAAGTCCATTGACGAACCCAAAGCACATACGGGAACTTCCCACGGTTCCGCGTTTAACTATGACACACATGTCCCTTTACTTTGGTACGGAGCAAATATTCCGGCTAAGAACACTTTTCGTCCGATTCAAATTGTGGACGTTGCACCGACATTAATTCATTTGATGAATCTCCAAAGAACGGGAGCAATGACCGGTACACCGATCCTTGAACTTTTAGATAAATAAGATGTCAGAACGCCAATTTTTTCTCGACCACCTTGGACAAACCACGCCATTTCCATTTTTAATTGAAGTGGAACGGGCGGAAGGGAATTACATTTATGCGAAAGATGGCAAGTCATATTTAGATATGATTGCAGGTGTCGCTGTGAATAACATTGGACATCGTCATCCAAAGGTTGTTTCTGCCTTGAAAAATCAAATTGATCAGTATTTGCATGTGATGGTCTATGGAGAATTCATTCAAGATTCACAGCAACGATTGGTCAAAGAATTATTGGAAGTTTTGCCAGAGGAATTGGATGGAGTATACATCGTTAATTCCGGAACAGAAGCGATTGAAGCTGCATTAAAACTGGCAAAACGCGTGACAGGAAGAACGGAATTGGTATCATTTCGAGGATCTTACCATGGAAGTACACATGGATCCATGAGTGTTTCAGGAAATGAAGTGAAAAAATTGGCATTTCGACCCTTGTTGCCAGATGTCCAATTCTTAACACATAATCATCTAGCAGACCTGGAAAGAATCACGGAGAAAACGGCGGGGGTCATATTAGAAACCATACAAGGTGATGCCGGAGTTCGCAAGCCAAGTGTAACGTTTATGAAAGCGCTGCGTCAGAGATGTGACGAGGTTGGCGCGATGTTGATTTTGGATGAAATTCAATGTGGAATGGGAAGAACTGGAAAGATGTTCGCTTTTGAACATTTTGGGATCATTCCTGATATAGTAACACTTGGAAAGGCTTTGGGTGGCGGAATGCCGATTGGTGCATTGGTGGCATCGCAATCGCGGTTGAATGAATTCACACATGCTCCAATGTTGGGTCACATTACCACCTTTGGTGGGCATCCTGTGATCTGTTCGGCAGCTGCGGCGGCTGTTCATGTATTGAAAACGGAAATTTCGTGGCCCGAATTGGAAGCGAAAGCCCAACGCTTCGAAGATCGTTTTAAGGAACAAAAGGAAATAAAGGAAATACGCAGGGTCGGGATGATGTTTGCATTTGACATGGAAAGCGCTGAGCGTGTAGAAAAAGTAGTGACAAAATGCATGGAAAAAGGATTAATTACCTTTTGGTTTTTATCTCATCCATACAGTTTTCGTTTGTCTCCGCCATTAAACATGGAGGAATCCGTGCTTATGCACGCGGCAGATTTAATCATCGGCGCCATTGATGAAACTGCCGGTTATTAGTCCATCTGTCTAGAAAGACGTATTTTTGCAAACGCTAAAAAAATTATGAAGGTAACAGATCACATAGAGAACGCAAAGGACACACTTTTTTCATTTGAAATTCTTCCACCATTGAAAGGAAAGAGCATTCAATCGATTTATGAAGGCATTGATCCCTTGATGGAATTCAAGCCTAAGTTTATCAATGTAACCTATCACCGTGAGGAATTTATTTACAAGGAACGTGAAAATGGATTATTGGAAAAAATTGCCATTCGCAAGCGTCCGGGTACGGTAGGGATTTGTGCTGCCATCATGAATAAATACGATGTAGATGCCATTCCACATTTGATTTGCGGAGGATTTAGCAAGGAAGAAACGGAAAATGCCTTGATCGATTTACAATTTTTAGGAATAGACAATGTCTTGGCTTTAAGAGGTGATTCAATAAAAACGGAAAGTAGTTTTCGTCCACATAAAGAGGGCCATGCATTTGCGGAGGATTTGATTCATCAAATTAGTGATATGAATCGTGGAAACTACATGATGGATGACGTTCAGTTGGAGCCGACGAACTTTTGTATTGGTGCTGCCGGCTATCCGGAGAAGCATTTTGAAGCAATGAATTTGGAAACTGATTTACTGAATGTAAAGCGCAAGGTAGACGCTGGGGCTTCGTATATCGTTACGCAGATGTTTTTTGATAATTCAAAGTTCTTTCGCTTTGTTGAATCTTGTCGAGCGATTGGTATTACCGTACCGATTATTCCGGGAATTAAACCAGTTAAGACATTGGCGCACATTAGTTTCTTGCCGAAATTCTTCCACATTGACTATCCTGTCGAATTGTCCAATGAATTGTTAAAATGCAAGGACAACAAAGCGGTTGAACAGGTTGGTATAGAGTGGGGGATCCAACAATCCAAGGAGTTAAAAGCAAACGGAGCTCCGTGCATCCATTATTACACCATGTCCAATTCGACTTCAGTGCAACAAATTGCACGAGAGGTATTTTAATCAACTACTATGAAAGCAATTTTAACGATTTTTTTATTTGTCAGTATTTTCTCTTTTGGACAATCCATCAAGTTTAAAAATGCTGTGGTTGTTGCGCAATTCGATAAATCAGAAGATCGTTATGCCATGGAGTTGAATTATGCTGAAATCCTTCAACAACATGGCTACAAAGCAATGCCTTCTTTTAATGTATTGAAACAAGGAGAGCCATTGGTTAATTTGGCAAACGATTCCATCAAAAAGATTTTAAGAAGCAAAGGGGTTGATGCATATGCCATTTTAAATGTGCGTGGTTACGACCGTCGATTTAAACCCTCAGAGGCAAAGATATCTTTGAAAGAAATACTTGAAATGACGAGTATTTATCACATTTATCGCGACGAAGCAACATCGGTCACTTTCGAGTTTACCTTTTTTGATTTGAATGATCAATTGATTGGACGCAGTTTGTTGAAATGCAATAATGTTTCGGACCGTGATTCTGTCATGAAACGTTTTCGTAAAAAAATGCCCAAGTTGATTGCTTCAGGCTGGAAAGCGTAATTAATTCTGCATTTCGTACGCTTTCTGCATTTCTTTGTCCTCCGGAGTGCTATACACACCACACTTATTTGGCTTCTCGAACAGTTTAATGAATTTCACTTGTGCCTGTATTGGCCAATAAGAGGAAGAATACCAATTGAAATTCGCGTTAAACCCATCCCAATGATTGACTGTTACAATGGGAACCGTCACACTTGGAACAAACATCCATGCTTTGTTTAAACGAATTCCAACTCCTAGGCTATACACAAATTGAGCTGCAAGCTTATTGTCGTTGTATCCTTCAAAGGATCTTGTCGTTAAATGTGGATCGTACCCATTGTTATAGGTTGTGTCACCTGGTGAAATACAATATGAAAATTGAAATCCGAGGCTGTTGTCCACAAAATGCTTGCGTACTTTGACAATTTTCTTTTTTCCGAAATACACCAAAGAATGGGCACTGTATCTTCCGTATAAGTAGCCGTTATTAAATTGTCCACTTTCTTTTGATGAACTGATGACATCTCCCAAGGCGTTTTTGTAAGTGACTTCCGTTTCTTCTGTGCCACGATACATGGCATATCCAAGTCCCCAATCAAAGTAATCAATGATGCGGCTTTTTTTCAAAGCCTTGACAGGTGTTCCTTTCCATTTTGGAAAGTGAACCATTCCAAATTCAGCATAGATTCCTAATTGACTTTTGGGTGTAATGTTATAAATTCCTCTTGCGCCATTTAGGGAAGTTAATTCACCTTGAATTGGATCACTATGGAAGGAGTAAGTGGGTCCCAAAGAGAACTGAATTCCGTGGTTACTCACCACCATGTAGTCATTCCCTTTTTTTTCAGATTTCACGAATCCACCTTGTC
This sequence comes from Crocinitomicaceae bacterium, assembly GCA_024643725.1. Lineage (GTDB taxonomy): Bacteria > Bacteroidota > Bacteroidia > Flavobacteriales_D > Crocinitomicaceae > UBA952. Next base: position 220,223 of record JAHEMJ010000012.1, read on the forward strand.
CAAAGGCAGTCAACGAGCAAAAACCAAAAAGTGCAAGTAGGTATTTAGCCATAATTAAAATTTAAAGTCCGCGCTTTTTTCCAAGAGAATATCCATCACGATTTTTGAATCCCATTCCTCCTCAATATTCGGCAAGGCCATGATTTCATCCATGATTTCACTTTGAATGTTTCCTTGACGGTAAGCATCACTATAGCGAATGTTACTAAAGGTTACTTGAGAATACAATGGCAACCAACGGTCTGGGTGTAATTCACTGAATTTTGCTTCAATTTTTTTACGTAAAATAAATGCTGGGTCAGCAACGTAATCGCGCATGACGTAATAATTGTCAACGGATAAATCTTGTAAAGCATCGCCATCAGGTTTTCGTTCTGTGCTATATTCCGCGAAAATTGCATCCCAGTCATGGTTGTGTTTGTGCATGAGGCGATTCATGACCGTACAGTCTTCGAATCCAGCATTCATACCTTGTCCGTAGAATGGGACCGTAGCATGTGCCGCATCACCCATCAAGGCAACTTTTCCGTTTGTCCATGGATAGCAACGAATAATGGCCAAATTGGACAATGGATGATCTTCCCACGCATCCGCGATGTTTGGCATCATTTCATAAAAATCAGGGAAGGTGGTTTGAAAGAAATTATTTACCGCTTCGCGAGAAGTCAATTTATCAAAAGAATTTTCGCCGCCTTCGTGTGGCATGAAAAGCGTACAGGTAAAAGAACCATCTTCGTTGGCCATTGCCATGAGCATAAAACGACCTCTTGGCCAAATATGCAAAGCGTTTTTATCTAATTTATGCGATCCATCTGGATTTGCCGGCAATAAGATTTCACGGTATCCATCTGCAATGTAATTTTGGCTAAAGTTGAAACGATCTACTTTTTGAAATGAATTGTATCGAACAGCTGAAAATGCACCATCAACGCCAAAAACCAAGTCCGCTTTCACGGTAACTTCCTCATTTGTAAGTGTATTGGTCAGCGTGACAATTCCCGCTTTTAAATCTACTTTTTTGCAATCGTGGTTATAGTGAATGGTCGCATTTCCATGCTTTTCTGCCATGTCCATCATGACAGCATTCGTTTTTCCTCTTGAAATGGAATAGATCGCTTGTCCTTCTTTTCCATAGGGTTGATAGGACAAATTACCTTGTAAGTCATGCATCATTCGACCGTACATAGGAATACCAATTTTACGGATTTCATCTCCCACACCAACGGCGTCTAAAGCGGTCCATCCGCGAACGGATAAAGCGAGGTTAATGGACTTTCCAGCACTGATTTCTGCTTTGCGAATATCTGGACGTCGTTCGTAAATGGTTACGTTGTATCCAGCTTTGGACATATAAACGGCCCATAATGACCCGACTAATCCTGCTCCGATGATGACGACTTCTTTTTTTTGTTCCATTTCTTGCTAATTAAAGTGATGTGAATCGTCTAGTTTGACTCTTGACAAAGTTAAAAACTATGTCGAATGAATGGGGCAAAAGACGGAGATTTTTCAACAGCGAAAAACGGAAAACTATTTTCTTTTCAAAAAGGTCATATTGCGTTTTAATCCTTGGTATTTCGTGCGTTTCACAGCGCTTCGTTGAAAGAGCACTTGAAATCCGTCTTCTTGTAAATCGTACCAATCATCCTTGCTCAAGTTCAGCAAAGCTCCGCTTGGTTGAAAGCGCTCTTCGTTGTGCAATTGAGAAAAGCGGTTCCATGGACAAACATCTTGACAAATGTCGCAGCCGAACATCCAATTGTCCATTTTTCCTGCGAATTCTTTTGGAAGCAATTCGTCTTTTAATTCAATGGTTAAATAGGAAATGCACTTGGATCCATCTACCACATACGGTTGTACAATGGCGTCGGTCGGACAAGCGTCGATGCAACGGGTGCATGTTCCGCAAAAATCGGTAATGGGTCCATCAGCTTCCAATTCCAAGTCCACAATTAAATCGGCAATGAAGAAAAAGCTACCTTGATTTCGCGTTATCAAATTGGCATTTTTTCCGATCCAACCGAGTCCAGCTTTTTTTGCCCATGCTTTGTCCATGACTGGCGCTGAATCAACGAATCCTCGTCCGTTTACTTCGCCAATTTCTTCTTGAATGTAGGCAATGAGTTCTTTCAACTTATCTTTTATGACGTAGTGATAATCTTCGCCATAGGCATATTTTGAAATTTTTGGGGCTTCCGAATCTTCTTGTTTTTGATCGGTGTAATAATTAAAGAGCAGGGAAATAACGGTTTTTGCGTCGTCCACAAGCAGTCGTGGATCTAAACGTTTGTCGAAATGATTAGCCATGTACGACATTTCTCCGTGATAATTTTTTGACAACCATTGTTCTAAGCGAGGCGCTTCCTCCTCTAAGAAAGTTGCTTTTGAAAAGCCAATATGAAAAAAGCCCAGTTCCCTAGCTTTTTGTGAAATCATTTGTTTGACGGGAAGCGTAGACATGGTATTTAGAAAAGTCCTCCTTGTGTCCAGCCGATGTCTTTCCCAAGGTGACGGTACGTTTTTTCGGTGGCTTTACGTCCACGTGGTGTGCGCATCAAGAATCCTTCTTGAATTAAAAAAGGTTCGTAGACTTCTTCCAAGGTTCCTGCATTTTCACCAATCGCTGTGGCAATCGTGGTGAGTCCAACTGGTCCACCGCTGAATTTATCGATGATGACTTTCAAAATGCGAATGTCCATTTCATCCAATCCATTTGCATCCACATTTAATGCTTTCAAGGCAAATTCGGTGATTTCTTCATCGATTTTTCCAGAGCCTTTAATTTGCGCAAAGTCACGCACACGACGCAACAAGGCATTTGCAATACGTGGTGTTCCTCGGCTTCGACTCGCAATTTTAAACGCAGCGGATTCATCGATCGGAATGTTCAATAAATGCGCGGAGCGTTCCACAATAGAGGTCAAGGTTTTGGCGTCGTAATATTCCAAACGGGAATTAATCCCAAAACGTGCACGTAGGGGCGAGGTGAGTAAGCCAGAGCGGGTTGTTGCACCAATTAAGGTAAACGGATTTAAATTGATTTGAATGCTGCGCGCATTGGCACCTGAATCGAGCATGATGTCAATCACATAATCTTCCATGGCAGAATACAAGTATTCTTCAATCACGGGACTTAAACGGTGAATTTCATCGATGAACAAGACATCTCCAACGCCTAAGTTTGTCAATAAGCCAGCAAGATCTCCTGCTTTGTCTAATACAGGACCAGAAGTAACTTTGAATCCAACCCCGAGTTCATTTGCGATGATGTTTGCTAAGGTCGTTTTACCGAGTCCTGGAGGACCATGAAGTAAAACGTGATCGAGTGGTTCGTTTCTTAATTGAGCGGCACGGACAAACACTTCCAGGTTTTCGACAACGGATGGTTGTCCGGCAAAATCACTGAGCGTTTTCGGACGCAGGACTTTATCAATTTCCTGTTCGCCGTTTTTCTCTGCCTCGTCTCTATAATCAAAAGAATCTTCCATTCCTTACAAAAATACAAAAGCATTCCAAATAGGCGTCGCTTCTACTGGGCTATTTCATGTAGGAAATCTGACATGGAGTCAAAATGAAAATCGGCAACGGAAAGTTTTGGATTTGGGTGATGTGTTTTTTCCGGGATGCAGACCACTTTCATTTTAGCAGCGAGTCCAGCAATCACGCCATTCAATGAATCTTCAATGACCAAGCATTTATTTGGTGATACACCAAGTTCTTGTGCAACATGTAGGTAAACAGCTGGATGAGGTTTTCCAAATGCTTCATTTTCCGCAGAATGTGTCACGTCAAAGTAGGAATGAATGCGCAATTCGTTCAGCACGACTTGAATGAGTCGATTGGAGGATGATGTTCCTAGTCCAATTTTAATGTTTTGAGACTTTAAATAATCCAATGTTTCGATGACACCAGCAAGCGGTGCAGCATGTTGGGAAATGAGTTCAATCATCTTCACAATGATGGCCTCTTCAACTTCCTGTTCATCTTTGACACCCCAATTTTCATGGATATTCCAAAAATGAATGACTTCATCAATGCGCAATCCAACGGTTTTTTGAAAATCGGATTTTGTCAGGGTTGAACCAAGGGAATGAAAGACTTCTTCCATGGCGATTTTCCAAAGTGGTTCAGAGTCAATCAGGACACCGTCCATATCAAAAATGACCGCTTCGAATTGGGATAAATGAATCATGGCAGAGTGAGCTTAATGAATTTGGCTGGGCCTAAATATTTATTTTTTTCATTGGATAAAAAGTACTGATTTTGTCCAAGGTAAACGCAGGCTTCAACTTGTTGAATGTGGGGGTAATAATAGAGGTTTTCCATGTGAATTCCTTCTTTCGGAAAAGTCATTAAGATTAAGCGATTGTAGGTGCTTAGCACAATGTGGTTTCCAACGGTGCATGCACTTGTTATGGCATCTTTCAAGTAGGATGTTTTGTTCAATTTAATTTCCGCCGTTTTTTTAATGGTTTTATTGGCATTCGCTTCAAATTGAACGGTGTAGAGATAGGAAATTCCGTCAAACGGTTTCGTGCTATTTTTCGTAAAAATCCATAATTGTCCTTCGAAAAATGTCATCGCTTCTGCATCGAAATACCGTTGCTTTTCAGAGGGCGGAAAGTTTGTTTGTTCTTGGTATCGAAAGGACATTTTTTCTGCATTGACTAGCGAGTCTTTTACGAGGTCTTGTTTTGCGATTCGGTATAAACACAGGTCTTTTCGTTCATTCATATTATTTCCAAAATCGCCAATGTACAGGTAGTTTTCGTCGCTAGCTATTGCTTCCCAATCAACATTTGTTGCGTTTACGGTTATTTCGCGGATGATTTGTCCGGAAAGGTTCAGAACGTATAAAATCGGTTTATTTCCGCCGTCATTTATGGCGATCAATGTTGAATCAGTCCATTTTTCCAATCCGGAAATTTCAGAAAGTTCAATCGGGAGTTTATAAGAAGTTTGTGCATAAACAAATGCTGGAAGTAGAAGTGTTAGAAGTCCAACCAAGCGATGCATTACGACTCAATAAAAAGACGAACAGTTTCAATTTTTCGATCGCTCACTTCTTCCACAACCAAGCGGTATTTTTCCAATTGCACGGAGTCACCTTGTGTAGGGATGGATTCGATGTGGTGAATGATGAGTCCTGCGAGGGTATCGTATTCTTCGGATTCTTCTAAATCAAGTTTGAATTCTTCATTGAGATAATCGATGTCAATGCGCGCTGAAAACAAGAATTCTGAATCGCTAATTCGTTCTTCCAACCAATTTTCTTTGTCGTGTTCATCTTCAATTTCCCCGAAAATCTCTTCAATGACGTCTTCTAACGTGATGATTCCGGCTGTTCCGCCATATTCATCGGTAACTACGGCAAAGTTTCCTGCTTGTTTGGTGAATTTCTCCAAAAGTTCTTTTCCAGAAATAACCGTTGGAACGAAGCTGATGGGCTTTAAGATTTGTTTAATGGATTTCGGTTGTGAGAACAAATCGAAGGAATGGACATATCCAATGATGTTATCGATGTCGTCGCGGAAAACGATTAATTTGGACAAGCCTTTATCAATCAGTAATTGTTTTGCTTCTTCGATGCTTTCTTCGATTTCGACGCCAATGATTTCGGTTCTCGGAATCATGCAATCGCGCGCTTTCACATGACTGAAATCTAAGGCATTGCGCAGGATGAGCATTTCGTTGCTGAATTCCTCTTCCGCCTTGATACGTGAACTGAGTTCATCCACATAATGTTCCAAGTCGACTTTGGAAAAAACGCGAGCCGATTGATCTTGTGTTGATCCAAATAACTTCAGGATGATGTAACTGAAGAACAGCACAAGTTGTGTTGGCAAATACAAGACAATGTAAAGAACCAACATTGGGGCGAGCGTAATGTCCAAAAAGCGATTGGGATTGATCTGCACTAATGCCTTCGGAAGGAATTCCGCTGTGACCAAAACAATCAATGTGGAGGTGATCGTTTGCAAGACCAACAAAAGCACTTCATCAGAAATCCCGAGTCCCATGAAGAAGGTATTCAAAACGCGAGCGGCTGCGATTCCATACATCACCAGCGCAATGTTATTTCCCATTAACAAGGAAGCAATCATGGTTGATTCTTTGTGGAAGAAAAGCCCAATGATGCGACTTTTAATCGATCGGTTTTTCTTCATCACCTCAATGCGCAAGCGATTGGATGACAAGAACGCTAACTCCATGGCTGAAAAGAAAGCTGAAGCGAGAATGGAAATGAGAATGATGATAAAATCTACACTCATAGTTGTGGGATTGACATCCAGTTTTTATAGGACATCTTGACCGATATCCTTGCGGTAATATGCACCGTCGTAGTTGATTTTTGAAATGGAATCGTAGGATTTTTCCAAAGCGGCATCCAAGTTTTTGCCATAGGATGTCACCGCAAGTACGCGTCCACCTGCTGTTAACACAGACGGTCCATCAGCGCTTGTTCCCGCATGGAAAACGATGCTATCTACAATGCTATTTAAACCAAAAATGGATTTTCCTTTTTCGTAGTCACCAGGATAACCACCAGAGACCATCATCACAGTTGCAGCACTTTTATCGATGAATTGAATGTCGCGTTCTGAAAGTGTATTACTTGCTACGCCTTCGAATAGATCGAGGATATCTGATTTCAATCTTGGAATAACCACCTCGGTTTCCGGGTCACCCATGCGGCAATTGTATTCAATGACAAATGGATCTCCTTTTACGTTGATGAGTCCGAAGAATACGAATCCTTTGTACGTAATGTTCTCTGATTTTAGTCCTTTAATTGTTGGTACAATAATGCGGTTATGCACCTTATCCATGAAACTTGCGTCAGCAAATGGAACAGGAGAAATAGCACCCATTCCACCGGTGTTCAATCCGGTATCGCCTTCGCCAATTCGTTTGTAGTCTTTTGCCTCAGGTAAAAGTTTGAAAGATTCGCCATCTGTCAGGACGAAAACGGAAAGTTCAATTCCGTCTAAGAACTGCTCAATGACCACTTTGCTACTTGCTGCTCCGAATTTCTCATCGAGCAACATGCTTTTCAACTCTGCTTTCGCTTCCTGTAAATCCGTTAAAATCAACACGCCTTTCCCAGCAGCAAGTCCGTCTGCTTTCAACACGTATGGACCTTTCATTCCTTCTAAGAACGCTAATCCTTGAGAAATGGTATCTGCCGTAAAGGTTCCGTATTTCGCGGTAGGGATCGCATGGCGGGACATAAATGCTTTTGCAAAGTCCTTGCTTCCTTCTAATTGTGCGCCAAATTGACTTGGACCGATGACACCAACTTTTTTCAATTGTTCATCGGCTTGGAAGAAATCGTAGATTCCTTTCACCAATGGTTCTTCCGGACCAACGATGACCATGTCGATTTGTTGTTCAAGTACAAATGTTCGGATTCCATCGAAATCGGTTGGAGATAAATCGATGTTTTTCCCATGTTTTTTTGTTCCTGCATTTCCAGGAGCAATGAATAAATCATCTAAAATGGAACTTTGAGCAATTTTCCATGCTAATGCATGTTCACGTCCACCAGAACCTAATAAAAGTACTTTCATGAACAGTGATTTAATATCGATTCAAAAATGCGTACACCATCGGTGTTTCCTAAATGAAGATCAGCGGCACGTTCAGGGTGCGGCATCATTCCGAACACATTTTTTTGTTTGTTGCTAATTCCAGCGATGGAATGCAAAGATCCATTTGGATTTGCTTCATCTGATATCAATCCTGCTTCGTCACAGTAGTGAAACAATACTTGATCGTTGTCTTGAATGCTTTTAATGGTGTCATCGGAAGCAAAAAAACGTCCTTCACCATGCGCGATTGGAATTTTATATGCTTGACTCATGTTTAAGTCCATGCTTGGCGCTGCACTTAAACTAGCTGGTTTCAAATGCACATTTTTACAGATGAATTTCTGTGTGTTGTTGTGAAGCAAAGCTCCTTCTAACAAACCGGACTCTGTCAAAATTTGAAATCCGTTACAAATCCCCATTACGTAACCACCGCGATCAGCATGACGCATGACCTCTGTCATAATTGGAGAGAATTTCGCAATGGCTCCAGAACGAAGGTAATCCCCGTAGGAAAAACCTCCAGGAATGATGACCATATCCACATTTTTCAAATCTGTATCCTTATGCCACAAATGTTCCACTTGTTGTCCCATCATCTCTTGCAAAACATAAATCATGTCTTGATCGCAATTTGATCCGGGAAACGTTACAACTCCAAATTTCATCTTACTAGGTTATTATCGTTCAAAATTAATCATTTAAACTGCTACTCTGTGAAGCTGATAAAAAATTTCACAAAGGAATACAGCAGTGTAATGTAGAAAAAGATGCTTGCAAGGATTCCTGATCGCTTGCTCAGAAATGCATAGGTTAAAAAGTAGGTAAGTGGAATTATCGCTAAGGATAAATACACCAATGATCCACTAAAGAAAAAATCAACGCTCCCAAGTAAAATGAAAAAGGCGAATAAGAGTCCGAGCATTTGAATTTGTTTTTTCAAACGCAATGAGGATTTCAATAATCTTGCCCCAAGACTGAAAAGGCTGATAAACAACAACGCAGCAAATAATCCAACAACTGGATAATTGTTAAGCGCTTGCTGATAATTATGCATGTTCCAATTCGGCAATAACCAGGAAAAACCAAGTTGATTGGTAAAGAACAAATAGCTGAAATAGTAAATTAATGGAACGCTTATTCCTGCTAGACATAGGAAAAGTTCACGCCAGATGAATGGACGAATGACCACGATCATCATCAATATAAAAGGAATTACGGGAAGCAAGTAGGGTAGAAATATAATGCCTAGACTGGATAATAGACCGGCATTAAACACCACCATTTTTCCATCTGAATTCTGTTTTAATTGGAAGAGGACACTCATTGTCAAAATGATAACTAAATGCGCCAATAAGCTTCCGTCAAAGGAATTAAGTGGGATAAACATTGGAGTCAATACCACGTAGATCAAACTGATGATATAGGTGTTTTTATCAAGGAATTCGTGACTATTGAACACGGCATTTAACAATACGGCATTCAAAAGAATGAGAAGTGACTGAATAATGTAAGATGCGACACTTCCAATATTGACACCGTGAAAAAAAAGTCCGTCAGCACGTAGGGTGGGACTCACCTGTAGTCCTAGAATGGACGCAAGGGCGTAAACACCAACAATGAATGGCAATAAAAATAACACCCCAGTTCGGTTGTCTAAAAACAGTCGAATCATAGAACGAAGTTACTTTTTTCTGACGGGTACAATGTATGATTGTGAATAACTCGACGCATTTGTTCAAAATGACTTATTTAACGAGAAATTAATTTTGTTTTGATTCTCATTTTTCGCTAAAAATGATATATTTGCTTTCCTCAACAAGCGAGGACGAATTGAAAGAATATGGCTATGAATAAGGAAAAAAACAGATACTCAGATGCGGATCTTGAAGAATTCAAGGAACTCATTTTACATAAATTGGCGGAAGCACATGTAGATTATAAATTGTTGGTTGGTTCGCTGTCTCACAATGACGACCACGGAACAGATGATACGGGCAGAACTTTCAATATGATGGAGGATGGATCTGAGACCTTGTCACGAGAAGAAGTTGCTCAATTGGCAGCTCGTCAAGAAAAATTCATTCAAAGCCTTCAGGCTGCTTTGGTGCGAATTGAGAATAAAACGTACGGAATTTGCCGTGTGAATGGAACACTTATCCCAAAAGCACGTTTGCGTTTGGTGCCTCACGCAACCATGAGTATTGACGCAAAAAATGCGCAAAAATAGTGAGGAAAAAACTGACGATTGTTTTCGTAGTAGTTCTGTTGTTGTTGATTTTGGATCAACTCATCAAGATTTACATTAAATCAAGTTTTGAACCTGGGCAAACCAATGCACTTTTCGGAGATTGGTTTTTGTTGCATTACATTGAGAATCCGGGTATGGCCTTTGGGACCACCTTTGGCACTGGTATTTGGCACAAACTTGCGTTGAGTATTTTTCGGTTCATTGCTATTGGATTTCTGATCTATTACCTTGTAAAACAAGCGAAGAAAAACACTTCTTTAGAGTTCTTATTGGTCTTTGGGTTGATTCTCGCAGGTGCGGCGGGAAATTTGATTGATTCTATGTTTTACGATTTCTTTTTCCCTTTAAATCCATGTGATTCGTTCAATCAAATGCCGGGTTCGGGCATTAAGGCTGTTTGTTCGGACTACGGTTTTAACTATCCGGTGGAACTACGTCACCAAGGATTTATGTTAGGAAGTGTGGTGGATATGTTTCAATTTAATGTCAATTGGCCACAATGGGTGCCTGTATTAGGTGGACAACAAATTTTTCCAGCTATTTGGAATTTGGCAGATGCATGCATTTCAACGGGAGTTATCCTCATTCTCATTCGTCAACGCACCTATTTCCCAAAGAAAAAACAAGCAGAGGAAACCACTGTTTAGAAATTCCACTTCATGTTTCGGTCGTCCAAAATGGCGAAGGACACTTTCCAATTGAAGGTTGGTTTGATGTGATTTCCATCGGAAATAACACCGTAAATCCCTACGCGAAGACGTCTTCTTGACATTTTAAAGTTGCGTTCGAGTCCACCAAGAACTTCGTAATGTTGCCAGTTGTGTTCCAAAATGTACATCGCTCCTGCACCAGCAACAAGTCCAATTCTCGTTTTCTTGAAGTACGGGATTTTGTTTAATATGGCACCGTTGTCGTGATGCACAACGTGGGCTTGAAAAACATAGTTTGTAGTGGGTAAAGTTGTGTCTAATCCTTGAAACGAATAGAGTGGATTGGAAAACCAAATGGGATCACTTCTACGTTGGTACTTGTAGTCTGGATTATACAGGTGTCGAGCGCTCAAGAATTTCCCAACTGAAATGCGGTAATTCATGGTTCCAAGAGTGGAAATTTTAAACGATTGCATGGCGTCGAATTGCAAGTATTCATGATCGACATCACTGCCAAATAATTTTGGAATTCCGCGTTCGTAATTCACGCTAAATGTTGGCCATGCGGAACCTAATACCACTTTTTTATGTGGTTCTCTCATGTATTTTTGCTTAGGAGTATAGCTGAATCCTAAATAACCAATAAGTGCTTGATACGGCTGAAACGCGGTCGGATCATTATTCGGAATGATGTTGTCAATCGCGTTTAAAAATTGAAAGTCACTTAAACTTCGTCGTTCGCTAAATCCTAACGAAGAGTAGGCGTAGAAACCATTGAATAGTTCGTAGTCGCAGGACAAGGTCATTTTTGTGGCTTCAATGAAATTGTCGCGTTTGTAAATTTGTGTGATGGCGTCATAACCACGAATGACATCAAAATCATGGTTGATTGCGAAACGAACAAATCCAAAATGAAATGGATCGAACCGATAGCGCCACCAAGTATCTCCTTTGATGTCCTTGTTTAAAAATCCATAGGAAATGCGCGAATAGGATTCCAACGATCGCTCATCTTTCCATTTTTTAAAGTAGTCGAAACTTGGATTCAAGCGTGGACCACCAATCCCAAAAGGCTGAATGAGTGTTGCTGCGGAACCTAAACTCCATTGATATTTGAGGTCTCTGTTGCGGTGATCGACACCAAACCACAAAATTTTAAGTGCCGTTATTTTATTGAAAACAGCATCGACCGAATCCAAGTATTCCTTACGATTGTAGTAATCCCTTATGCTATCCTTGATGATGATAAAGCGTTGTTCTTCCGGACTTAAACTTGTTTGACGCGCAGTTGACCAATAACTAGAATCACGTTCATAGGCATCTTGCGTGGTGACGGCTACTTCCGTGTTAAAAAACTTCTTGCCAAAATTCGGATCAAAATTGTAATTGTTAAAGGTTGCAGTGGTTTGACAAACCGATGTTTCATTCTTGTATTTTACACCGTAGTTGAGGATTTGTTTGTCCAATACACACAGGGTGTCGCCAACAATCGAATACGTTTGCTCAATTTGAAAATGATCGTAAATCAACAAGTTACCTTTATTCATGGTTAATTGCAGTTTTTGAATCAAAAACAAAGAGTCAATCACATAGATGTATCCTTCTAAAGTGGTGGTAGCGGTGTTTCGTGGAATGATTTTAATCTTACAAATGGTTAAGCCATTTTCCTCATAGGTTTCTTCTAAACGATATTTGTAAGACAGAATACCAGGGACAGAAATCGGCGAGCTCACTGGGGTTTGATGTAAATCATCCAAATGCAAGAGATTCTCAAAGAAGTTGAAATTGGATTTTACGGTAGTCGTGTAATACAAGGATTGAGCAGTTCCATGCAATGAATATGCGTTTCGAATTTCTTTGACTTTATTTCCGGGGGCGTAATTCCGGGACAATTGCACTTCGAGTAAATTCATGTTATCGACCCAAGCAGGCGCTTTCGGAAGTGACGATTCGAGTGGGTCCGCATCTTTCGGATTTTCATCCGCTTTTTCTTCTTTTTTCTTCGGGGTTTTTTCTTTGATGTCTCTGTTTTCAGTTGCTTTGATATAGACATCAACAGAATGTGGATAGTTCCATGGATTCATTTGGTCGCGTTTTTCGACCACTTTCAACATGATTTCACGTCCAACATTCGTTCGTTTCGTGTTGATGACAACTTCGTGGTAATCCTGCGCTTTTTCTGGAAAAAGCTGCACGTCTCGTTGTAAATCAATGTTACTGATGGAAACATAGGTTTCGCGGTCTTGGAATCCAGTAGCGGTAACGACCAAGAAATATTCACCTGGCATCAGCGAAAGTTCGAATTTTCCTTCCGAGTTGGCTACCGTACGTTGATCTGCTGTGTTTTTAACGAAAATCGTTGCAAAAGGAATCGGTGCTTTTCGCTCATCAAAAACTGTCCCCCGAACGAAGTTCTGTGCGGAAAGTGTACAGGCAAGAAAGAGGCTCACGAAAAGCAGAAGTGATTTCATATGGATATAAGACAACTAAAAGCCAGTTTTGTTACAAAAATACAACAACTATTCGGCCTCATTGTTGTTCGCTTGATCCTTCATGAATTGCGTATGATTGCCCATTCTTTTCATCATCCAGCGTTTCACAAAGAAAGTAGCCAATGCAACAAAAGAGAAGACATAATTGGATACGTATTTCTCAAATCCTTCTGTGATGCATAGATAGGTCACGGAAACAAACGTTACGGTTGCAACAGCTAACCAAAAGTAACTCATGATGGTATTGTACAGTTTCATATTAATTTATTTCAAGTTCTTTATCAATCACGATGTGTCCAACGGGCTTGATTAATTCGTATTTACTAAAATCTTGTTTGGTTCGAATTCCTTCTCCGAAAATAGTTCCTTTGGGTGAACGGACGACGACGCTCGATTGAGAGTAAATCGAACTGTCTTTTTGATTCCAAAACAAGGCTTCAGTTTCCAAGGTTTGTTTTTTCTGATAGTTGTATAATCGAACTGAATCTTTTACCATTAAGGTGCCTTTTGTGTAGTTGATTTCGCCGTATAACGCGGTAAGTTTGGAAACGATTTCTCCTTTTTCGTTGAAAAAATGGACTTTCAAGCTATCTTTTATCTTGGTAATTTCTTCTTTTCCTCGAAAGGTTTCAGCGAGACTCGCAAAAATTTCAACGCGCGCATAGCCTTCATCCGAATAAATCATCTTGAGGTTTTTGGTCGTTTCGTCTGGGGAGTGAACGTCAAAACTGATGCGTTCAATGGCTTCGATGTCATTCTCACAGGAATTCATTCCTGTCCAAATGAAAAGGAGCAATCCGATTAATCCAATTTTCTTTGTCTGAACCACTTTTCGAAGTTGGATGGAGCCAAAATTAGGCTGATGTTTAGTCCGGCAAATTGTTCTTGAATTCCAGTGCTTTGATTGCTGGTTCTTTTTCCAAGTGTAAAGCCAAAGTTTACAGAACTCGCTGACATTTGTGCTAAAATGGGAAGTCCGAGTCCAAAAGTCACGGCAGATTCTTCGTATTGAATGCCATTTTTACTGTACGGTAACGTTTGGGAATAGAAGCCTACCCGGTAAGTGATTTTCTCAAGTCCCTTTAGGGTAGCAATGTTTTCCATCATTTTTGTTTCAGGACTAAATTGCATACCGAATGACATGCGAGAAAAGTTTGTCATACCGAAATCCGGAACAAGATCCGTAGCGTCATGACTCATGGATCCAAATTGACTATAGGAAGCCAATAAAGTCAACTTTGGATGAAGTACACGTGTTTGTCTTCTCAGACCAGGAAGTAATATGGCATAATTAAAACCGAGTTGCAAAGACGAAGAATTCAAAATATGAATTCGGCTTCGGCTAAATGCTAAAGTATCATAAGTTGCAAGAGTGTTAATGTTTGAAGCTGTGTAGAATTCATCCTGGTAATATCCTGAAATTTTTTGGTTCGGTAAATAAACAGCACTTAGGGAAATTAAATGATTTTCGCCAAATTTCTGCTGAAAATAAGCACCAAGTTCATAATGAAAGGAACGAATGATCATTGAATTTCGGTTCAATCCGCCTTGATTGCTTCCAGGGGCAATTAGTAATGATTGACGCTCATTGGCGATGGTTCCAAATAAATAGGAAGCATTCCCACCGATGGATAGTTTCGTTTTTGGACGATAAACAAGGCCATATGAATATCCCATGAAAAGGTCTTGAATGGCACCAGTGCCTTTATAGATGTATTTTAATGAGTCAAATCCTGTATAAGATTTGTCGATAATGGTGTATCCGCGAGAAGAGAATGGTTTCAATCCAAAGGCAAAACCCATTTGTTTTTTAATGCGCATCCCAATCGCAATATGATCTAACATGCCGGAAAAGGCAACCTGAGTCTTCGTTTGTTCTGAGTAGCTAGATAAGCGAGACTGAATTCCGTATGAATAGAGTGTATTTCCTTTTGATAGGGTATTGTATGTGGAGGGATTATAGAAATTTAAAACTGTCGAGTCAAAAATATTGATGGTGTTTTTTCCAAGGGCATCAAAAATCCCATGATTTCGAGCGGAACTTTCACCGAGTCCGTAGAAAGAGGCAGGCTCGTTTGTCGTGGACTGCGACCAAGTTAAAATACTCAAGAAAAGTAAAAGGAAACTAAATAGAATCTTCATTCAGACGGTAAATTTCTAGAATTCCTTCTAGGGTTAAATGTTCAAGTGCAAAGATGTTACTTTTTTGGCCGAAATCAAAATATCGGGCATCTCCACCGGTAAGATAGATCATTAAATTTGGGTAGCTCTTTTCGTAACGCGCTATCAGTTGCTCAATTTCAGAAGTCCATCCATGAAAAACACCACTTTCAATTGATTCTTGTGTACTTTTTCCAATGAAGGAAGCGTTTACATTGGTCCGAATAAAAGGCAGCTTAGCCGTGAAAGATTGAAGTGCTTTTGCTCGCATGTTTAATCCCGGGGAAATTGATCCACCTTCATAGTTTTGGTCTGCATCCACAAAGTCAAATTTGATGCAAGTACCTAAATCGACAATGAGCTTTGGATGTCCAGCTTCTTTATTCACAATCCCAGCAACGTTGCATAAGCGATCAATTCCAAGAGTTTCAGGTGTGAGATAGTTCATTTTAAACGGAAGTTTCAATGCTGAATGGATGTAAACGACCTTCGTAAAAAAATCTTCAAGCTGAGTTCGCCATCCTTCTTCAATGACAGACGAAACGATAACAGGATAGTTACTATTCAGTTGATTCCATGGAAAGTCATTCAGAGCGAAGCGTTTAATTTCGGATAATTGTCCATTAATTACTTCGCATAATTTCACCTGGGTGTTACCGGCGTCAAGTAAATAGGCACATTTCTCATTGGACATAAAACAAAGTTAAGCACCTTTCAAAGAAATTTACCTTAGTTTTTGAATAGAAATAAAAAAAAGTATTAAATTTGCCCCACCAATAGCTGGTGCCTTAGCTCAGTTGGTAGAGCAAAGGACTGAAAATCCTTGTGTCCCTGGTTCGATTCCTGGAGGCACCACTAGCAAAAGCCTTGACGTGTTCGTCAGGGCTTTTTTTATGATTAATTTTTTAATAAGAACGTTGTTTCGCCTTCTTCACCACGCCCGACCACCAATTTTCTTGGGTATACGCGAAATCCAAAATCCGAACCATCTTCGGGATTCATGCCAAAAATATCAGCAAAATTACCATAAGCATCTATGGAACAATTAACAAAATAAAAGATGGCGCCATTTTTATTACGAACTTTAATACCATAAGTATTGTAGATGGATAAATAACCATAACTTACTTCTAGTCCATTTTCAGCGTTCTGAAATGTTTTTTGATCCATGTAAGAAATGACACTTGACTCATCTTCAAATAGCGCCTGTGCATGGACAGAATTAAATGAAAACAAAATGAATGCAATGATAAAATGTGGTTTCATGAGCGGATAATTGAGCTTAATTTTATAAATGTAAGATTTTATTGAAGAAAATAGAATTCTTCTTTTTTCAGGAATACTTAAATTCGACGTCTCAAAACAACAATTATGACTCGTTATTGCATTTTTCTGACCATTGTTATTCTTGCATTGACTTCCTCTTGTACCAATTCCACTCATGACAAACAGTTAACCGCTGTCTCTTCATTAATGGAAAAAAGAGATTCTCTCGAAAAAGTATACCTTGCTAATGAATTCGATTCGTTGAATTTTTGGCGCTTGGAAGCAGCGAACATCGAAATTACGATAAAGCGAAATTATGTCGCGAATACAATTGACAACAAACTTTCAGTAAAAATGAATCGCTTTAAGTCCATGCAAGAAATCATTGATGCCGAAAGTGAATTAGGGGGAGGAGAAGAGCATGAAGAGGAAGAAAAGGAAATGACCTTGGGACGAAGAATCATGCTTTTGAATACTCAATTCAAAAAAGTTAAAATGAGCCTAGCGAACCTTCATTCGGATGTCGAAAATAACATCTTGGATGAAGCGAAGGTTAAATCCTACATTCAAACGGAAAACACGAAAGTGAAACGAATTGAAAATCAATTGACACAATACCTTTTCGTTAAAAACACAGAACTGAAAGAATACATAAAGTTGTGCAAGGACTTGCGTGTTTTTGCTGACTCAATTTCCAAAAAGTCCTAACGAACCAAGGTAATAAATCCTTGTTTTTTTACTTCGGTACCGCCGAGCATGACACCCGTTAGGAGATAAAAATATACGCCGTCATCGTAGACTTGACCATCGGGTGTTAGGCCATCCCATGCGGCGACCCCAGTTTGATTGGTTAAGTTACTGACCACATTTCCCCAACGATTGACAATCACAATGTCATAGGATTTAAACGCTGGATAAGGAAGTACAACGAAATCATTGACTCCATCACCGTTTGGCGTAAAGACATTTGGAACCCAAATATCGGGGTCACTCACAAATACCGTTGTTTCATAGGTTGAAATACAACCCAATTGATCGACAACAGTCAGGGTGATTATGTGCGGTCCGCCTTGTGCAAAGGAAGTTGTCGGAGCCGTATTGGTATTCCATGTAAAACTTGAATCACTATCCAAATTCCATGTCCAACTGACAATAGGCGCATTCGTAAAGGTTGACTGATCCATGAAATCAATGATGCCATTGATGTCAGCGTAAATTGGATTCGGTACGAAATACGCATCGAGTTGATCGTCGTTTACGGTGATTGGATTTAAAGGCAATAATATTTGACAGCCAACGGAGTCGAAAATAGTGACACTCGGTTGATAGGTTCCTGGCGTATCATAGAAATGTGTCAAATTCAAGGTGTCACTGATGATGGTTCCATCACCAAGATTCCAAACCAAACTATCTAGGTTGGAAACATTTGTCATGTAAAATTGTGCCCCTTGTGCACAAACTGTAGCTCCCTGCAACCAATTTGGAGTACCCATAGGTCCACCGATGGAAATGTAATCTAATACGGTAGAATCATCTGTACAACCGTATTGATCGGTCACAATAAAATTTAAATCAAAGGTCCCATTTGTGACAAGTGTATTCGATGGATCTTGTAAAATGGATTGATTTCCATTTCCAAAGGACCAATTCCATCCGGTGATATTTCCATAAGAGAATGAGGAATCTTGGAAATGACAAAAAATGGGAGGACAATCGTAATCGCCATTGGCGTTGGGAACGGCACCTGTAAAATAGTAATTGGGAATCGCCCAAGGTGTGGACATAATGACGGTTTGATTCACCGTATCCTTACATCCGTTACCATCTGTAGTTACCAGGGAAATTACATGCACGTTTGACAATTGTCCGTTGTGCGGATTTGTCAAGGTCACTCCAGTATCCGTATTTGTACTAATGCTAGCACCATTTAAAAACCACTCATAACTCAAGGTTCCAGTGCCTGAAGAGGTGTTAATGGTTTGATTCGTATCCAAGTCGCAGAAAACAGTATCGATTTCAAATTCTGCTGTCGGTTTCGTGATGGTAATGGTGACACCAGTTGGTTGAGAGGTGCATCCGAAAATATCAGTCGCAACAATGGTAGCAGTGTAAGCACCAACACCGTTGAACGTGTGGTTAATGGTTTGATTGACATTGTTGGTAATCAGAATGGAATTGTCATCTGAAAAACTCGTACTAAAAGAACTCAGTGGGAGTCCATTTGATAATGTAAAGGAGGTGTTGGTGAATGGAACCGAAAACGGCGAACAACCATTGTAATTGTCCGCAATGATTCCGGCAATTGGTTTGTTGACGACTTTCACATTGTGTGTAATGGATGAGGTGCATCCAGCACTATTCAAAACCATGAGTGAAATCGTGTAATTTCCTGGCGCTGGATAAGTATAATTTTGAATGGGACCATTGTGTATCGATTGTCCATTCCCCATGTTGTAATACCAATCAGTGACCGGATGAGATCCTGTTGCGCTTGACCACGAAGTGCTGGCATCAGAAATCGTGATGGATGAGCCATTACATACGGTGTCGTTGGACATGGTAAACTGACTCGCTAGTTGGGATATGGTAATGGTCGAAGAGATGCTATCCGAACAGCCTGTTGTATAATTGTGAATGACCTGTTCGATGTTGTATGAGCCATAGCTGGGGAAAGTATGACTTGTATTTCCGCCATTTGGCACATCGAGTTGGGCATTGGTGAAGTTGACGTTCGGTGTTCCGTCACTAAACTCGTAATGCATGGCTACATTGTCCGACAAGATCCCGTGTATGGAGTTGTCATCAATGTTAACATTGACGGGGAAGGAACTTGGATTGCAAAACAAAAAGGAACTCGGGGTGAATTGCGCAATCGGAGCCAAAATATAAACGGCATCTTGAACAAAGAAGGTATCCTTACAACCCCTAAAATCGGCGATAAACATCACATCAAAGTAACCGGTATCGGATTCAAACTCATGTGTTGGATCCTCTTCGATGGATGTCCCGTCTCCAAAATCCCAGAAATAACTGACTTCATTTGAGTTATGCGGAACAGAGATGTACGTCGTACTGTTAAATTGGACGTCATCATTCGAACAAGCAATCGTTGGATTGTAGGTAAAATGGACGGAGTCGATGTGTCCGACTGTAACGTAATCATTTTTAACAATGGTATCGGTACACCCGGACTGAGTAGTAATGATTAACTTCACATCGTAAACCCCAATTTGATAGGTTTGGTTCGGTGGAAAATGTCCGTTGTATGTTTGACCATTTCCAAAATTCCATTGCCAGGAAACAATTGGATTGGACGGGGTATATGACGTATCGATAAAGTGAACAGTCAACGGATCACAACCAGCTGTGTCGAGTGCATAGAATCCTGCTTGTACATTCGTGATATGAATGTAATTGTTCAAGGTGGTTGAACCGGTACATCCCGCTGCAGTGGTCAAACTCAAGGTTACATTGTAGTCACCACTTTGGTTATAGATATGTGGTGGTGGATTTTGTCCGGTAAAGGTATTTCCATCCCCAAAATTCCAAACATAGGTCCCTGGAACACCGGTGCTTGTAGTAAATTGAATCGATCCTGGTGCGCAATTGGAGGTTGGATTTGCACTAAAAATCGGATTCGTATTTGCTTGAATGTTGATGGGTTGTG
This sequence comes from Crocinitomicaceae bacterium, assembly GCA_024643725.1. Taxonomy (GTDB): domain Bacteria; phylum Bacteroidota; class Bacteroidia; order Flavobacteriales_D; family Crocinitomicaceae; genus UBA952. The sequence continues at coordinate 240,298 of JAHEMJ010000012.1, forward strand.
TGATGGTAGATGTACAACCAGAACTGGTATTTTGGGAAGTTAATTGCACCGTATAGGTTCCCGGAGCGTTAAAGGTGAACGATGGATTTTCCAAGTTACTACTTCCGGCAGTCCCGAAATTCCAACTCCATGCATTCGCACCCGTGGTTGAATTGTCTTGAAAACTGACCGCTTGTCCAACACAGCCGTAGGACGGCGCGGTGATACCTGCTTGAAAGTTCGAGACGTTAATCGTTTGTGAACTAGAAGCAACACAACTCGTTGTGGTATTGGTTACCGTTAGTTGAATGGTATACGTTCCAGCTGTATTATAGGTAATCGAAGGTGGATTCGCCAATGTGGAATTCTGACTATTCCCAAAGTTCCATGCGTTGGAAAAATTGGCGCCACTGGAGGAACTATTCGTGAATGAAAGTGTCAATGGAACTGTACATCCAAGTCCGTTGGCTGAAAATGCGACAATGGGCAATGGATTAACTGTGATGTAAGCAGTCTTGATTTCCGCATCCACAGTACCCACAGCATTGGTCACAACTAAGGTGATGGTAAAGTTTCCTGCAGTTGCAAAGGCATGCGAAGGACTTGTTGCATTCGAAAGTGCGCCATCTCCAAAATCCCAAGCACTAGAAACAATGGCATTTGGACCATTTGCCGTAGAGGTATTGGTAAAATTGACAGGGACTCCAACGCAGACAACTAAAGGACTTGCGGTAAAATTCGCGGTAGGCGTTTGCGCATTTGCTAAGAAAGCAACTAATAACAAGATTAGCGTAAGAATGGAGCGCATTCGCAGATTTAGTAGTTTAGGTTCTTGCCTTAACGCAGAATGAGGTAAATAAGTTGCTTAAAAGACCATTATTTTTTAAGTCTTTTATGTATTTCAATGCGGAAATAAAAATCATGTATCTTCGTTTCATGAAATGGATGTTCTTCGGGAGTTGTATTTTATCCCTAACAATACACGCGCAATCCTTGCGCATTGCTTTTGGATCTTGTTCGCATCAAAACCAATCTTTACCCATATTAAAGCAAATCGGTGACATGCAGCCGGATTACTTCATTTATTTGGGCGACAATATTTATGGTGATACCAGAGATTCGGCAGTTTTAGCGAATAAATATGCACAATTAGCGGCGAATCCCAACTATCAATACCTGAAATCAAAAACGAAGGTCCTTGCAACGTGGGATGACCATGATTATGGTGAAAACGATGCGGGGAAATATTATCCAATGAAGGACATTTCGAAGGATTTATTTTTGCGTTTTTTCGAGGAACCCCAAAACTCTTCTCGTTATGATCATCCGGGCATTTACTCGTCCTATGAATTTAAAAAGCGGGGACAGAAAATTCAACTCATTTTACTTGACATGCGCACTTTTCGTTCCAATCTATGTCGATACGATGGTAATACGATGCGAAAGGATTCAGTGTTCTTTTACGACATTGAATATGTGCCTTGCGAAGGAAAAGACTCGACATTTCTTGGTGAAGCGCAGTGGACCTGGTTGGAACAACAATTAAGTAAGAAAGCCGATTTGCGCATTATTGCTAGTTCAACTCAATTTGGTCATAGCTATAATGGTTATGAATCGTGGAATAATTTTCCTTCGGAAAAACAACACATGTCCCAACTCATTCTAAAAACAAAGGCGGAAGGTGTCTTTTTTATTTCCGGTGATGTTCATTATGCGGAACTTTCGGAAGAAAAATTTGAAGGGATTTATCCGCTTTATGATTTAACCGCAAGTGGCCTTTCACAATCCTGGCATTTTGCGACACCAAATTCAAATCGAATACAAGGACCAGTCATGGAAAATCACTTTGGATATTTGGATATTGATGTGCGAAAAAAGGTATTGACATGTTCGATTATCGATGGAAATAGCACCGAAAGAATTCAATTAGAAATCCCTTGGAAGTCCTTGCGTTTTAACGATTAAAAATCGCATTGAATTTCTCACAAACGGGGTAGGGACGAATGGCCTTGAGTACTTCCTCTTGTTGACTTTTTTTCATGTGCGCTCGTTGATTTTGCCTTTCACCAATGTCCTTTTTCCAATAATAAAATTCCTGTCGATTCGGAACGATGTTCGTTCGAAACAAGTAATGCCAATGTTCACTTGCAACAGATAATCCAGTGTTGAAATTGGTGATTTGATTATTATTTAACGAGATTACTTTTCGGTTTCTTGGGATGGACGATAGTAAACTGTAGCCTGTATAGTTTTTTGTCCAAGGTTCCCAAGATGGATGATTGGACAATTGCAAGAGTTCTAAAATAGAAGGTGCAATATCGATGTTGGATGTTAAGCGTTTTTGATTGCTCTTTAAATGGAATTTTTGCTGTGCATTCAGAAAACTTGGTGGAATATATGCCATCAATGGAATGCTGATGGTCTCGGTGTAATTTGTTTCTGCATGTCCGATGTTTCGATGTTCCATTAACGATTCTCCATGGTCGCTCACAAAGAAAATCGCCGTATGATCCAATAATCCTTGCTTCTTTAGTTCTTGTAAAAATTGTCCAATTAACTTATCTTGGTATCGAACGGCATTGTCGTATGAATCCTCAAAGCTCTCGTTCCATTGCTCCTCTTTTTCTGGCACATGGAAAGGGAAGTGGGTCGTGTTTAATTGAACTACGCCAAAAAATGGCTTTTCCTTGTGTTGAAGTTGTTTTTTTAATTCCACCATTGTATTGACATCCTTCACGCCGAGGTCATTGAAATAAGGCAGTCCGGAATTGTCCTTGTTCCATAGGTAATCCAGTTTCGCATGACGATAAAATCGATCGAAGCGATACCAGGTTAAGGTATGTGAGGACAAGAAAAACGTGCGGTAATTCAACTGTTGCCCCATTTCAAACAGCATTGGCTGGTGGTAAAGTATGGTGCTATCTTGATATGGTCCAATTCCTGTCATGATTGCCGGTACAGCAAGCATGGTTGTGGAGGCAATGCTGATTGGTTGATCAAAACGGTAAAAGGCAGTTGGATGGTTTTTTGCAAAGTTGGATAATGCTGGTGTTGTTGCCCGCTTATGTCCATAAAGTTGTAAACTGCGTTTTCTAAAACTTTCAAAGACAAAAACCAGCACATTTAATTTGTTTTTCGCCTTGACCTTCGGGAGCATTGCGGGAAAATGTTCACTCAGTCCTTTGCCTTTAAAATTCGTGTGTTCATCCCACGAAAAAGCATTTCTTTGGACACATGCTGCGAAATTTGCGTCCACAATGGCACATTGATCGTATTTTTTGTGTTGGTAAATGAAAACTTCAAAAAATGTCACTTGAACCAATCCAAACAAAATGAGTTGTTTCGTGCGTAATTTGACGACATGCGCTTTCACATACCAACGCATGAAGAATAGCAGTAGGATGGTCCCCAAAACAAAAAAGAGCAGGTCTTTTAATCCGCTGACATCGCGAATGATCATAAAAGCGCTTTTGGGTTCTGTCTTGAAATAAAGTAGGGTGTAGTAATTGGGGAAGATGCCGTTCAGAGAGAAGAACGCATAAGATCCAATGTACGAGAAAAACAAGGGGATCAGAACAATCAGAGAGATGGAATAAAACCAGCCTTTTCGCTGTTCGAGTCTCTTCAAAAGTAAACTGAGAAAGGTGAAGAATCCGGCGGAAAGCACCAGCGAGAACAAATAAAAGGCGAATTGATTCCGACTATACATCGGTAGTAACTCACTTCGAAAATAGACATCAATCCCAATAAAAATAAAAGGAATGACAAGTAATTTCAGAAGTGATTTCATGAATGCTTAAAACGACGTTTTTAAGTCGGTAGGAAATTGCGCTTCCATTGCTGGGAAGTACACATGTCCCATGATCAACGGATTGAAGACAAAATACTGACATTTCACTAATTCTCCACTTGGAAGTTCGCACCAGAATTTGTTCATGTCCATGTTTTCCATTTCACCAAATTCATTTCGCTGCGCTTCTTTTACCGCAATTTTAAACATGCGAAGTTTGCTGGACTTTCCCGTTTTTTCTTTGACTTGAAGGACACAAAACGGCGTTGTTTTTTTCAAGCTGTCGCACTGTTTTTTGGACAATTCATAGTTAGCTAATTCAAAGTGAATTTTCTTATATCCCTGCAAATAGCGGTAAATATTCATCGTGTCCGCTTGTGCAAGTTTGCGCCCATTTTGCGTTAAGGTGTAACGGTTTCCTTTTGAAGTTAAATGAAAATTGCGAAATCCTTCCTTTGGATATTTTACATCCACGCTGGCAATTTCGTCCATTTCTAATTCAAAGATTTTTGTGCAGGCCCATTTTCTCGGATCAGCAAAGAACCTCGGTTCAATGATTCCAGTCATGCCTTTGATTTTCATCATGACAGGATTCGCACTTTTCCCATCCTCTGCAGTTTCTAATAACATGATCTGTCCATTGTGGTCTTGTGATGAAGGTCCAATGAACCATGTTTTTGTCCACTCGCCATCTTGAAAGATTTCAACTTTGGTATGACTAGCGGACATCAATTTGATAAATTGCTTGTGGCTTTTCTCTGAAAGGTATCCTTTCAACGAAATATTACCCAAGGCTTCCAAAATGTAATGTGCCCCGGACTGCATAATGCAACCTCCGTGCTCATCTGTCCATTCATCCCCTTTTCGCACTAGCGTGAACTTGTTGGAGAAAGCATCCGTGATGATGATTTTACTCACCGAATTCGTATCCGTAACTGCAAATTCAATGTATTCTGAATCTGTAACTCCGTCTTTACGGCTCAGATCAAAAGCGAACCATCCAAGTACGACAAGCACAACAAATAAGGATAGAAGGGTGACTATTTTTTTCATAAGAATTAGTTTCTAGCGTAACGTCTGGTTCGGATGTAATTCATCAATACACTCAATAAAATGATGATGCCTAACGGCAGTAACATGTTCATGGTTTTATAGAATCCAGCGAATTTGGTCACTTTTTCTTTGTCAATTTCTTTGATGTCAATTTGACGACTTCGAATGTCCAAAACGGAATTGTCCCCCATCATGTAATCGACGATGTTTTGGAAAAATTCTTGATTGCCATAGTACAAGGAAATGCGACGCTGGTACAAGTCCAAATCCATTTTTAGTTCATTGAAAGCATTTGGACGATACAAGAAGTTCATGCCTTTTGGGTTCGGCATCGAATCATAGGTATTGGCGAAAAAGGTTCCATTTCCGATTACTAATACTTTTCCTTCTTTATTGCTTTTCGGAAGGAAAGCATATTTTTTAGGTAAACGGCTCACAAATTCAGGAGGCAGGCGGTTGTTGTAATGTGAATTAAAATAGCCTTCAACCATTCCACCTAAGCAAAGTTTATTGATTTCATCCGTTGGATTATCGACCAATTTTGGTGATTTCCCATAGTTTAATGGAAGTCCCAAGTTAACGAATGGTTGTAATCCAGATGGGATGGAATTCGTGGAGGAGGTGATCAATGGTGTCGCTTTAATATTCGGTAGATCAACGAAACTTAATTCATTTGCATATTTCAAAAGAATCGGATCGACATTACGCGTAATCGGGTGTTTCGAAGGCGTCGCCATCACATGAAAGAACCATGGGATAAATGTTGATTCAGCAAAGGGCACAATTTTCGGTGCACATTGCACATCCATCATGTAGTTTTCATGAATTTTAATTCCGTAATCGAACAGCAAGCGATCCAAACGTAGGTTTTTGCGCATGGAATGAGTCATTCCGCGTGCCATCAATGTGTCCTCATTGTGTGTCAAGGTATTCATGAAAACCATGAGTTTCCCACCGTGCATGACAAATTGATCCAAGATATACAAGCTACTATCGGAGTAAGGAATTTGAGGATCCGCGATAATCACTCCATCCACTTCGTTCAATGCGGCAATGGAATCCTTCAAGGTGACATCCTTTAAATTGAAATACGGAGCTAACAACGCTCTTGCACGCATGGTTTCTTGATACGTTAATTCTCCGTGTCCTTGCAAAAATGCAATTGTCGGTTTGTTCACTTGTGTCAAGCGGCGCATGCTAGCGATGAGGTTATATTCCAGATTGTTCAGGGAAGTTTCCATGATTTCTGACATGTCCTCAAGGCTATATGGATGTCCAGGTTGTGTACCGGGTAAGAATTGTACGACGTTTTCTTTGGTGATTCCATTCACGGTGTAGCTCATGATGGCGCCAGGGAAAAGCATGACTTTGCTTTGTGTCCCGTCTTTCATGTACAAGATTTCCAAAGGCATAATTCCTTTTCCTTTGTCGTACAATTGGGCTCTCATCGCATTGATTTCTTCCTCAGATCCAACGTTAATGTCGGTGAATAAATATTCGATGCGATTTCCGGCAATACGCTTAAAGTCTTGAAGTTTGTCCTTCAAAGCGGTTTGAAAGTGCTTGATTTCCGAAGGCATGTTTCCTTCCAAGTACACTTGAATGCTGATTCGGTTTTCAAAGTTTTCTTTATTTGCCAAGAAATTCTCCGTGCTTTGCGCTAAGGAATATCGTTGGTCTTTTGTCATGTCAATTTTATAATAGAGGAATGAGCCAATGACATTGACAAGAATGATGGCTAGTCCGACCAAAGCCAGTACTGTCCAATTGAATAATCCTTTAGTGAGCGCTTGTTTCATGTTATTTTTTCAATGTTTTAATCACCGTCAAAGAGGCAAATAAGAACAATAAATTCAAGGAAATAAAATAGATAATATCACCTGAATCGATGACACCTTTCTTAATCGAATCGTAATGGAAAGCGATACCGATGTACTTAATAAAGTAATCAAGTCCACCGAATTGACTGAAATTCCCCAGTAAATTGAACCCATCGTAAAACACCCAGCACAAGAACATTGCTAGAATAAACGCAACAATTTGACTGTTGGTGAGTGAGGAAGCAAAAATACCGATGGAAACGAATACAGCCCCCAGTAATATGAGTCCAACGTATGAAGTCAGAGTCGCACCTGCATCAATGTTTCCAACTGGTTTTCCAAGGTAGTACATCGAGATGAAATAGATGATGGTAGGAATAATCGCAATCACTAACAACGCCACACCCGCAAGGTATTTAGCGAAAATCAATTTGAAATCTGAAATGGGACGCGTCAAAAGAAGTTCAATTGTTCCGGTACGACGTTCTTCCGCAATCGAGCGCATGGTGATGGCTGGAATAAGGATAAAGAAGATCACTGGCGACAAGTTGAAGAAGGGAATCATGTCCGCCTCCGTTCCTTCGAGTAAATTCGTATTGTAGGAAAGTACCCAATGGAACAAGCCTGATGCAATCAAGTAAATGAGGATAAACACGTATCCAATCACTGAACTTAGAAAACTATTGATTTCTTTAAAAAAGAGTGCGCGCATATGAATTTTTCAGTTCTCAAAAATAAGGATTTTCCACGTACGATGAACAGGCTCAAAATTTCCTTTCAACGTGGTTTTTTTGAAAAGTTTATTCAAAAAAAAATCCCGCGAGAGGCGGGATTTTCATGATGAGAATGTATTACTATGCTTTTTTTACATTGATTGCATTCAAACCTTTACGACCTTCTTGTAAATCGTACTCAACTTCGTCGTTTTCTTTGACTTTGTCGATTAATCCTGTAACATGAACAAAATATTCTTTGTTCGTGTCGTCTTCGATAATAAATCCAAATCCTTTAGATTCATTAAAGAACTTTACTGTTCCTCTACTCATTTTGTAATAAATTAATTTCGGTAAAGGTAGACTTAATTACCGGTTATCCAATAAAAAGTGAAATTATTTGACTTTTTCAGGAATTAACTCCTTGAAATCCATCGAAGTAATGGCGTAAACTCCAAGCTTCCGGCTTGGCAGAAAACCATGGTTTGATAGTCGGCCAAATGCTTCGGAATAAGTCCGATTGTCGGTAATTCTCTAGTGCTTCTGGATTTTCCCATTCGCTGTAGGTCATGATGATACACGGATTTTCAAGATCTTGAATTAAGCGCATACCCTTGCATCCCGGGAATTGTGCTACTTGCCACTTGACCGTTTCGAAATGTGCAAGAAATTCGTTTAAATGTGTTTCTTGAAAGGTTAATTTTACAATGCGAACTAACATCTTGGATTTATTCAAAAAGGGATTTAATGTCTTCTTTGGATCCTTTTGGTGTAAATTCTACGTGTACCGCATCTCCTTGACGCATGCCAAATAGTTTGTTTGCTCCGCCTGTACTTCCATTTGCACCACGGTTAATGGCGATTTCTAGCAAGTCGCTACTATTGAACAAAGCTACGCGCTCACCCATAGTCACTTGATTATACGTTTCGTGAACCACATCAATGAAGTATTCTTTGTTCAAATACTTAATCGTGAATGGAATTCCCTCTCCGAATCGTTGGAAATCCGCTTTCGTGATGTTGGTAATCAAGTTTCCATAACCATCGATGTGAATGACGTTGCCGCGAATGGTCAAATGCTCAATCACTGGTTTTTGCATGAATGCACGACGGTAACTATTGGTCGCTGTAGCGAAACTGCTCAATGGATTTCCATCGGCAATTTTTTTCGCTAGAGGGATGAGGCAATTCTTTGTTGGGAATTTCACCATTTCCCGGTGTTGGTATATATCAGTGTATTGGTACAACTCATCTGGATGTTCCTCATCGAGGAAACTCCCAAAGAATCCGTTGTCATTGGAAATGAAAAATTGTCCCTTGAAGGACATGATACAAGGCAAACTTATTTTCTCTCCTTCCAGAATCGGTTCGCTGTCCACACCAATCACGTGTATCGTGCCTTTCGGAAAATCTTGGTAGCAGCAACGAAGCTGAAACGCAGCGTTCGCCACATCGAACGGACGAATATCGTGAGAGATGTCAATGATCGTAGCTTGAGGCATTTGATTCAAAATGGCTCCTTTCATGGCAGCTACGTAGTAATCTTGTAGCCCAGTATCTGATGTAAGTGTTACGATTTGCATGTCAAACAGAAATCAGTGTCCGCAGAAATTTATAATTTTACCAAAAGTAATCTAAATAAGAGTATCAGCCCCTGATCATAGCAGAAAATAAATTGAACATAGGAAATCGAAATATAGAAATTGCTGGATTGAATCCCGCGGAAATTTACGGAGTCAACGATGCGAACCTACGCCACTTGAAAACGTTTTTTCCAAAATTGAAAATAACGGCTCGCGGCAACAACATCTCTTTACATGGAGATGAAGAAGTGATGGATGAATTTGAACGCAAATTCAATTTGATCCTTCAACACTATCAGAAGTTTAATCACCTCACCGAAAACAACATCGATAATTTAATGTTGACTGATGGGTCCAATCTACTCTCAACGGAAGATGGTTCGGAAATTTTAGTGCACGGAAATGGCGGGACTAAAATCAAAGCGAGAACCGTCAACCAAAAGAAATTAGTCAAAGCCGCTGATCAAAACGATATGGTTTTTGCAGTGGGACCAGCAGGTACAGGTAAAACGTATACGGCCGTGGCTTTAGCTGTCCGCGCGCTGAAAGCAAAGGAGGTAAAACGCATCATTCTCACCAGACCAGCGGTTGAGGCAGGGGAGAACCTTGGATTTCTACCAGGCGACTTGAAAGAAAAACTTGACCCATATTTAATGCCACTTTACGATGCCTTGCGGGACATGATTCCTGCGGAGAAATTGGCAGACATGATCGAATTTGGGGTGATTGAAATCGCTCCGTTGGCATTTATGCGTGGACGAACATTGGATAAAGCTTTTGTGATTTTGGATGAAGCGCAAAACACCACACAAATGCAGATGAAAATGTTTTTGACTCGAATGGGTATGACAGCGAAATTCATCATTACAGGGGATATGTCCCAAGTTGATTTACCATCTAAACAACGATCGGGATTAGCTTACGCACTCGATGTGTTGAAGGATGTAGAAGAAATTAGTGTTGTGCGTCTTGGACAAAGTGATGTCATTCGTCACCGTTTGGTGAAACGAATCATCGAGGCGTTTGATAAAGCAGAAATAGAAGAGAAGAATCGCAAAGAACAATTAAAAGAAGATAAAAAATGAATGCAATAACGGAGTCAAATTTCAATTTTAAAGGTCAAACAAATGTCTATCATGGGAAGGTTCGCGATGTGTATACATTGGATAATGGACTCCTTGTAATGGTGGCTTCTGACCGAATTTCGGCGTTTGACCACATTCTTCCAAAAGGAATTCCGTTCAAAGGACAGGTGTTAAATCAAGTCGCAACCATGTTCTTGGATGCAACGAGAGACATCGTTCCAAATTGGCTTTTAGCGACGCCAGATCCAAGTGTGGCAATCGGATACGCATGTGAACCCGTTCGAGTGGAAATGGTGATTCGCGGCTATTTAGCTGGACACTCCGCAAGAGAATATAAAGCAGGAAAACGTGTTTTATGTGGTGTTGCATTACCCGAAGGGATGAAAGAAAATGATCGATTCCCTGAACCAATCATCACACCGGCAACAAAAGCGGAAGAAGGACACGATGAAGATATTTCTCGAGAAGATATTTTAGCAAAAGGGATTGTTCCGCAGGACATCTACGAAAAAATGGAGTCCTATACACGTGCCTTGTTTCAACGAGGAACGGAAATGGCAGCTGCTCGTGGATTGATCCTGGTCGATACTAAATATGAATTTGGAATTCGCAATGGTGAGGTGATTTTAATTGATGAAATTCACACCCCTGACTCATCTCGTTACTTCTACAAAGAGGGATACGAAGAAAGACAAGCGAACGGAGAACCGCAAAAACAACTGTCGAAGGAATTCGTTCGTCAGTGGTTAATTGAACACGATTTTCAAGGCTTAGATGGACAAAAAATGCCATTTATGCCAGATGAGTTTGTTGCGACCATTACCGATCGTTACATTGAGCTTTACGAGAAAATTACTGGAAATACATTCGTAAAATCGGAAACTTCAGATATCACACGTCGCATTCAGTCAAACGTTGATGCGTATTTGAGTTCTTTGTAATTCACACACTGCTTTTTTGAATTAGTAGATTCAAAGATTAAGCCTTAATTTTGCTTAAATGACGCAACGGTAGACCTCGTGTTTCCCGTGGCTTGATACAATGAAAATATGTCAGTTCATTCAAACGTAAAGAAAGTAACCACGCATACGCTTCAAGAGATGAAGAATGCTGGACAAAAAATATCCATGCTCACTGCCTACGATTTTTCCATGGCACGCATTGTCGACGAAGCAGGAATCGATGTGATTTTGGTGGGAGATTCAGCATCTAATGTGATGGCTGGACACGAAACCACCTTGCCGATTACCTTGGATCAAATGATTTATCATGCCTCTTCAGTTGTCCGCGCAGTACAACGTTCCTTGGTCGTGGTGGACATGCCTTTTGGATCTTATCAAGGAAATTCGAAAGAAGCGTTGTCGAGTGCGATTAAAATCATGAAAGAGTCTGGTGGACATGCGGTAAAAATGGAAGGTGGACAAGAAATCATTGAATCGATTGGTCGAATTTTAACCGTTGGTATTCCGGTAATGGGCCATTTAGGTTTAACACCTCAATCCATTTACAAATTTGGAACGTATGTGGTTCGAGCGAAAGAAGAAGAGGAAGCCCAACGATTAATCGACGATGCAAAGGCCTTAGAAGCAGTTGGATGTTTTGCGATTGTATTAGAGAAAATCCCAGCGCAGTTGGCTGCACGTGTAGCAGAAATGGTTTCCATTCCGATTATTGGAATTGGAGCAGGGAATGGTGTTGATGGACAAGTATTGGTGGTGCACGATATGTTGGGCATCAACAATGAGTTTAATCCACGATTCTTGCGTAAGTACAACAATTTACACGAACAGATGATGCAATCTTTCCAAAGTTATATTCAAGATGTACGCTCTGGAGATTTCCCGAATGAATCTGAACAATATTAATTGAATGAGGTCAGCTTTGATCTTTCTGGTGTTGCTTTTATGCGCTTGTCAAACGGGAAAACGCACAGAGAAATCAACCCAAAAATCAATAGCAAATTATTGTCGCTATAGTAAGTACCTATCGATTAAGGATTCGTTAGGTGGATACGTTGTGCTGATTCAGCATCCGGATTCAAAGCACCGATATTACCATTTGTTTATTGCACAACCAACAAAACGCTTGAGTGTTTTATCTTCCACACACATTGGAATGCTCAGTGCGCTACATCAAGAAAATGCCATTGTTGGAATTTCTGATTTGCGATTTGTATTTAGTCCATTGGTCCGCAATCGAACCTTGGCAAAACAAATTGTTCAGCTCGATCAAGCGCAAAGTGAGCAGACCATTTCCGTCGATAAATTGCTGGAATCAAAAACGGAATATGTGGTCTATAGTGCTTTTTCCGGTTCTTTTTCCAATGAAGAGCGCTTAAGAAAATTAGGAATTCAGTGCATACCGGATTACGATTGGCGCGAAGAAAGTGCATTAGGCAAAGCGGAGTGGGTTCTTTTGTTCGGTGCATTGACCGGAAAGATGCAGGAGGCAAAACACTTATTTTCGACCATTGAAAAAGCGTTTCAGAAGGAAAAAATCAAATTGTCAAGCGTACATCAACCGGAGCGAATGATTTCTGGAAATGTAACGGGGGACTTTTGGTACGCACCGGCAGGAGATAGTTACATGTCCCAACTATACCGCGAGTCAGGATTTCATTACATCTATCAACACGTTAAGGGAACGGGAAGTTTGGCCTATTCGATGGAAAAAATCATGAAGGATGGCCAGCAAGTGCAAATTTGGATGAATCCAGGTTTTCCAACGCGAAGTGCTATTTTAGGTGCGAATCCAAAAGCTAAGTACTTGCCTTTCTTTTCAAATGCACGGATTTATTGTTACACGCATAACAGTAACAAATATTGGGAATTAAGTGCCTTGCGTCCAGATTGGTTACTGGCTGATTTTCATGCCATTTTAACGAATAATCAAGGAAAGAAACGTTACTTTTACCAAGAAGTACGATGAAAGATAGAAGCCTTCGTTTGATTATTATTTGCTTGCTTGGACTCCTGCCCATTGCCATGTATGTACACCTCATGAGTGGACAAATTGAATTATCTTATTCGTCTTATTGGAAAGCGATTTTCGACTTTAACAACAAGGATACCTATCAAGTGTTGATCCGAGAATTTCGCATTCCACGCATGATGATGGCGCTTGTTGCAGGCGCAGGACTGTCATTGGCTGGAATGTTGATGCAGACCTTGTTTAAAAATCCACTAGCCGGACCGTATGTCCTAGGAATTAATTCTGGTGCAAGTTTGCTAATTGCCGTGAGCATGATGACCGGAATTCAGTTGTTTCAATCCAATTTCGGCTTGATAGGCACCGCATTGATTGGGGCCATGGGAGCTGGATTTTTAATGATGTTTGTCGCTCAACGCTTAAAGTCACAAATTTCCTTACTCTTAGTGGGGCTCATGTTTGGAAGTTTTACGGCGGCCCTTGTATCGATGATTGAATCGAAAGCAGGAGCAGAATCCTTGAAGTCTTTTACCATGTGGTCCATGGGGTCGTTACAGCAAGTGACCTTTGAGCAGTTGCCGATTATTTTAACACTTTTTATCCTGAGTATTGCAAGTGTTTTTTTACTTGTCAAGCCTTTGAACGTGCTTGTACTAGGGGAGAAGTCGGCAAGTATGTTGGGAATTCACATACAGCGCACACGTTTTTTAATTTTGGGAATTACCGCTTTGCTTGCGGGACTCATCACTGCTTTTTGTGGACCAATCGCGTTTGTTGGCATGGCCATTCCCAATCTCACACGCATGTTGTTTCGAACATCCAATCATGCGGCATTGATTTGGGGGAATGTGCTCATTGGCGGATTGTTCTTATTGGGAATTGATAGCATCATTCAACTGTTAGAAGGACAATTAAGCATTCCGTTAAATGCTTTCACTTCCCTTATCGGAGCACCATTTGTTGTTTTCTTATTAATGCGAAAAATCAAATGATTCAATTCGAACATATCGCAATCGGATACAGTGACGTATTATTGAGGTCCGCATTCATTGAATTGGAGGCGGGAAAGGTCTATGCATTGATCGGCCGAAATGGTATTGGAAAATCTACCTTGTTGCAAAGTTTGACGGGCATTGTTCCATTGAAAGAGGGCACGATACGCTTGTTAAACGATTCATTGGAATCATTGTCTAGATTAGAATTGGTCAAACGCATTGCGGTTGTTGAATCGCGTTTCGAAGGATTGGAATACCTGAAAGTGAAAGATTACATCGCATTAGGTAGAACACCACACACGGATGCCTTTGGAAACTTGAAGCAACAGGATTTAGCGGTGATTCATGAAATAGCCGGTGCATTGGGGATTCTTGCACTCATGGATAAATTTACCGATCAAATCAGCGATGGAGAACGACAATTGTGTGCCGTAGCACGTGCGTTTGTTCAGGAAACACCAATGATTATTTTGGATGAACCCACGGCATTTTTAGATTACCTAAATCGCAAGAAGTTATTGACTATTTTGGTTGAATTGGCCCGAGATCAACAGAAGTGCATTCTACTTTCAACGCATGATTTAGAATTGTGCATTCAAGAAAAGGTGCCGATGTTATTGGCAAGTTCTGGCAAACTCAGTTTACATGAACAGTTGACTTTGGATGAGGTACTCAACGAAATGTCCAAATACTAAAAAAGGCCGACAATTGCCGACCTTTTCTTTCTTTTCATGCAGGACTGATTAAACAGTCATAATGTCTTTTTCTTTGATTTCAACAAGTTCATCAATTTTCTTAATGGCACCGTTGGTGATTTTTTGAACTTCTTCTTCCGCGCTTTTAGCCATGTCCTCGGAAAGACCGTCGTTTTTCAAGTCTTTGATCATATCGATCGCATCTTTACGGTTGTTACGAACGCCAACTTTAGCATTTTCAGCTTCTCCTTTGGCGCGTTTCACAAGTTCGCGGCGTCGCTCTTCGGTTAATGGTGGAACGGTAATAATTAATTGCTCTCCGTTATTTTGTGGATTTAATCCAAGGTTGGAATTGATGATTCCGCGGGCAATTTCATTGAGCATTGCTTTTTCCCATGGTTGCACCAGAATGGTACGAGCATCAGAAGTATTCACATTTGCTACTTGTTGAAGTGGGGTCATGGATCCGTAATAATCGACCATTACACCGCCAAGCATAGCTGGGGAAGCTTTTCCAGCGCGAATTTTAGTCAGTTCACTTTCTAAGTGACTTAAAGTTTTTGAATTCGAAACTTTAAAGTCATCATAAATCATATTCAGCTCTTCCGTCATCTCTTTTTAATTACAAACGATTGTTCCTACTTTTTCACCAGACATTAATTTCTTTAAATTTCCCGGTGTATCCATATCAAACACGATAATGGGCAAATTATTTTCTTTACAAAGTGTAAAGGCTGTCAAGTCCATGACATTTAATCCTTTTGAATAGACTTCATCAAAGGATATTTGATCATATTTTGTTGCGTTTTTGTCCTTTTCAGGATCAGCCGTGTAAATTCCATCGACGCGGGTACCTTTCAGAATGACTTCCGCATTGATTTCGATGGCACGCAAAGAGGCAGCCGAATCCGTTGTGAAGAATGGATTTCCTGTTCCAGCACCAAAGATAACGACACGTCCTTTTTCCAAGTGACGAACAGCTCTTCTGCGAACGAACGGTTCCGCGATTTCTTTCATTTCAATGGCGGACAATAAACGTGTCGTAACGCCATTACCTTCCAAGGCCGATTGAAGCGCCATGGAATTAATCATCGTCGCTAACATTCCCATGTAATCGCCGTGGGTGCGATCCATTCCACCTTCTTCCGCTTGAACACCTCTAAAGATGTTTCCTCCTCCAATAACAATCGCCACTTCGATACCAAGTTCATGCAGTTCTTTGATTTGAACAGCGTATGCGTTGATACGTTTGTTATCAATTCCGAACTGCTTTTCACCCATGAGTGATTCGCCACTTAATTTTAGAAGAATGCGTTTATATGTCATATTGAAAGGATTGAGCAAATATACAAATCGTTTGGTTTGGAAAAGTTGAACACAAAAAAAAAGCTATCAAATGATAGCTTTTTTTAAGTTCTTAACTTAAGGAGAATCGTTTAAAGTCGGTGACTGTTAAACCTTTCTCAGTACTGTTCAAGAATTGTTCAACGGTCATTTTATTGTCGCGAACGAATGCTTGACTTAGTAATGTATTTTCTTGGAAGAATTTATTCAAGCGACCCAAAGCGATTTTCTCAGCCATGTCAGCTGGTTTACCTTCTTGGATAGCCAAATCTTTTCCAACTTCGATTTCACGTTCGATTGTACGTGCATCAACACCATCTTTATCGATTGCGATTGGATTCATGGCAGCAACTTGCATTGCTACTTGACGACCTGCTTCATCGATATCAGCTGCTGAGTCAGAACTTAATCCAACTAAAGTTGCCAATTGGTTTCCAGGGTGATTGTAAGCAACTACTTTGCTGCTATTAATAACAGCGTAGCTTGATAAATCTAATTTCTCTCCGATCACACCAACTTGTTCAGTGATTTTTTCTTCAACTGACAAACGGTCATCATAAGGAAGTGCTTTTAATTCTTCTGCGCTTGCAGGAAGTTTCGCTAAAGCGATGTCTACTAAAGATTGAACCAATGATACGTATCCGTCGTTTTTCGCAACGAAGTCAGTTTCACAATTCAACGCAAGAATCACTCCTGATTTTCCATCAGCGGATGCTTGAGCAATAATCACTCCTTCTTTCGCATCGTTATCACCACGTTTAGCAGCGATTTTTTGACCTTTTTTACGAAGGATATCAACAGCTGCTTCAAAATCTCCATTAGCTTCTACTAATGCGTTTTTGCAGTCCATCATTCCAGCGCCTGTTTGTTGACGCAATTTGTTTACATCTGAAGCTGTAATAGCCATGACTTTATTTTTTATGAATTAATTATTCAGCTGAATTCTCTGTTGTCTCTTCTGCCGCAGGTGCTTCTTCAACAACTGGTGCTTCTTCCTCAACTGGTGCTGCTTCAGCAACCGGTGCTGCTTCAACAACTGGAGCTGCAGCAACTACTGGAGTTACTACCTCTGTTGCATCTGCTTCGTCTTTATCACCAGCTTTCAAGTTTTTACGGTCTTCTAATCCTTCGCGAATAGCTTCACAGATTTGATCCATGATTAAAGCGATTGATTTCGTTGCATCGTCATTCGCAGGAATTGGGAAGTCAACTAATTTCGGATTTGAATTCGTATCAACCATCGCAAATGTTGGGATGCTCAAACGACGAGCTTCAGCTAATGCAATGTGCTCTTTTAAGATATCAATGATGAAAATAGCTGCTGGTTGACGCGTCATGTCAGCGATTGAACCAAACGTTTTTTCTAATTTCTCACGTTGACGAGTTTTGAATAACTTCTCACGTTTGTTTAATGTCTCCCAAGAACCATCTGACTTCATTTTGTCAATCATGGCCATTTTACGGATAGACTTACGTGTTGTTTGGAAGTTTGTTAACATACCACCAGTCCAACGTTCTGTTACAAATGGCATGTTTACTTTTGCTACACGTTCAGCAACGATTTCTTTTGCTTGTTTTTTCGTAGCAACGAAAAGTACTTTTTTACCTGATTTCGCGATTTGCTTCATAGCAGCACATGCTTGATCAAGGTGAAGCATCGTTTTATTCAAATCGATGATGTGAATTCCTTTTTTCTCTTCGAAAATATAAGGAGCCATTGCTGGGTTCCATTTTCTTTTCAAGTGACCAAAGTGTACACCTGCATCTAGTAAAGTTTCAAATTTTAATTTAGACATATTATGTTTTTGTTTACGTTCCTAATATAATAAGTTAAGCAACGAAGGAGGGACAACCAAAGATTGTAGGTACTCCGACGTTTGGATGCTAAACAACCTAATTCTCGACGATTAACGTTTAGAGAACTGGAATTTCTTACGTGCTTTCGGTTGACCTGGTTTCTTACGCTCTACCATTCTTGGATCACGTGTCATTAAACCTTCTGCTTTCAATAATGGTTTGTAATCAGCAGACAACTCAACAAGTGCTCTGGAGATTCCCAAACGAATCGCTTCAGCTTGACCATTGATTCCACCACCCATTACGTTTACTTTGATGTCGTATTGACCTACTGTGTCTGTAAGGATAAATGGTTGGTTGATTTTCGCTTGAAGTACATCAATTGGAAACATTACCTTCATTTCTTTTTTGTTCACAACGATTTTCCCGTTACCTTTTGACATGTAAACGCGAGCAACCGCTGTTTTTCTTCTTCCTAAAGCATTAATTACTTCCATGATTCTTATTTGAGTGTATCAAGATTTAATAACTGAGGTTGTTGAGCTTCGTGTTTGTGCTCAGCACCTGTATAAACTTTTAAATTGGTGTACAATTTACGACCAAGTGTGTTTTTAGGCAACATTCCTTTAACCGCTTTCTCGATCAAACGCTCAGGGTGTTTTTTCAACATCTCTTCAGCTGACGTGAAACGTTGTCCACCTGGATATCCAGAGAAACGTACGTATTCTTTGTCCTCTAACTTCGTTCCTGAAAAAGCAACTTTCTCTGCGTTGATGACAATCACATTGTCGCCACAATCCGCATGCGGAGTATAACAGGTTTTGTATTTTCCTCGGATGATTTTAGCCACTTTACTAGCTAATCTACCTACTGTTTGACCTTCTGCATCTACAACATACCACTTTTTGTCTGCAGTTTCTGTGTTGCCTGATAACGTTCTGTAACTTAATGTATTCACGGTTCTTTTTGTTAAATAAAAAACGAATAAACCCTAAAATTAGGGGTGCAAAGATACAACTATTGTGATTAAATACAAATGAATTGCGAAAAAAAGAAGAATTTATTTCGCTTTAAACGCCGAAATGGCATTTCTTGTAAATTCACTCAATACGAGTCGTCCACTAATGGATGCACGTTCCATTAATAATTGATCCCAATGTTCGGTGCCCTGCCAAAAGATTTGCTTCAATTCTTGCATGGCTTCAGGGTTGGATTTTAATAGCTGTTGAATCAAAACGTCAATCGCTGCATCCATGGATTGAGCGTCATCGAAAATTTCGGTGTAAAGTCCTTTGGACTTCGCCCATGAAGCGGATCTCCATTCCGTAGCATTGATGGCCAATTCACTCATCGCGGATAAGCCAATTTTACGTTCAACCGCTGGACCAACCACAAATGGACCGATGCCCACTGCTAATTCGGATAATTTTACTTCTGCATGCGCGGTCGCAAAACAATAATCGACGGAAGAAGCGATTCCAACGCCTCCACCTACGGCTTTTCCTTGTACGCGTCCGATGATCAATTTTGGACATTTGCGGCACGCATTAATCACGTGTGCGAATCCGGAAAAGAAGACGTGCCCTGTTTCTAAATCGTCAATGGAAATCAATTCATCGAAACTTGCTCCGGCGCAAAAAGCTCGCTCACCCTGACTTTGAATTAAAATCACTTTAACATGCGAATCTTCACCTAAGTCGGTAATCGTCTGTGCAAGTTTTCGTAGGATTTTTCCAGGAAGTGAATTGCTTAAGGGATGTCCAAAAGTAATCGTTCCTAATCCTTGCTCACTAATCGCTACATCTACAAATCCTTGTTCTCTTGCGTCCATATCTTATTTTAATGAAAAACTATCTGTTCCAATTAAGTTCCCATCACAGAAGATGCTCACTTTGTACGTTCCTTTTTGCAATTCTTCGCCTTTCAAACTGTAATATATGGTTAAGTCGATGGCTTCATTTTGATAATCGATCTCTTTTCGTTCGGAATAAGCAACACTGCCATTTTCTGTTTCAAGAATGTAGTTCGCTTTCGATTGTAAGGTTTGTCCGTTTGGACCGATGATTTGCATATACACTGTTTTCTTACCAGCATTTGCCAAAACATTTTCTGAAATCGTGAAGCTGCTTCGAATTTGAACGGCATTTTTTGCTTTATCTGTCGGCTCTGGCATGTTATTCAATTTCAAACGCAAGGCATCCGACTGAATATTGTAGGCTTGTAATTTACTTCCTTTTTTTACTTGCTGTTGACTGGTTTCTGCCGCTTTTCTATACTCATCTCTTTCGGTTGAAGTGGTGGATAATTTTGCCGATGTTTCCACTAATTCCGTTCCGATTTTAATATTGAGCGTGTTTAAAGAGTCGATTGTTCGGACATAGCTTCGCATGATGCCACGTAATGTTTCATTCTCTTTACGGACTTTCATTAACTCTCTGTAGCTCAATTTCCCGCTTTCCACCTTTTTCAACAAATCATTGATGCGGTCTTTTTGCTTGTTTAAACTATCAGCTTTCGACGCATCCATCTCAATGAGTTTGTCGTAGTTGTCCAACATGTTGCGAAAGTCTTTTTTCAAATCTTTTGAAAGATCACCTACATTGATATATCCTCCTAGCATTTCTTCCATGCTTGCCATATCATTGGTTAGTTGTGCATTTTCATTTCGACATTCGTTGAGTTTTGCGCGTTGTGAGGACCAAGCATAGGCTAGCGCGGCGATACCAATTAACAAAATGAAAATGAATCCAAGGTATAGTCCATTTGAACTTTTAGGTGTTTGTTGTGCTTCCATTTGATAGAATTTTAATCAAAATTACGATATTTCTTATTTCTCAGCTTATGTTTTCTTCTTGAATCGTTACTTCCTTTTGAAAACGAGTAATGCTGTCTGGTCCAACAGCGGTAAAACGGGAATCACTGCTTGCGGGAAACGGTCCTCCATGATGCATAACCTCTAATACGCGCACACCTGTTGGAACTCCGTTTAAGATGATGCGTCCAGCTTTGTTACAAAGTAATGCAATAAAAGATTCCACTTCAGTTGTCTTCACGGAATAAATCAAACTAGCGGTCAATTGCCCTGGCAAGCCATTTAACACGTGTTTTAACTTGTCCTGCGAATCGTATCGAATGACCAAAGAAAATGGACCAAAGACTTCTTCCTGCAGGAGAACATTGGATTGAAATACCTCCAAATTCGTTTCAGCTAATGTCCAAGCGCCTTCGATTCCTTGTGTATGTGTTGGACACGTAAAAACCTCCACTTGTGGGACGGTACTCACTTCTTTTTTTCTTCGTTCGTAGTTCTCGAAAATCCGCGGATGCAACATCGGGACAGGAGACTTTGTTAAATGGGCTTCCTTTAAAGCGTGTAGAAAGTTGTCTCCTTCCATTCCTGAAGGAACAAACAACAAGCCGGGTTTGGTGCAAAATTGTCCCGCATCATTACAGATGGCTTGACCTATTTTTTGAGCGATTACTTTGCTGTCATCTGGGTTTAATCCTGGAAAAATAATCATGGGATTACAGCTGCCCATTTCAGCGAAAACCGGAATTGGACTTGGGCGGTTTTGTGCGATTTCCATGATGGCTTTTCCTCCTCGAATACTTCCCGTGAATCCAACCGCTTGAATGCGATTATCCGCAACGATTTGCTGTGCCAAATTTACGCCATCATCGATGATATGCGCAAAAATACCTTGGGGGAATTCCGTTCGTGCCAAAGCTATTTCAATGCATTTAGCAACAAGCATACTTGTCCCCACATGCATCGGATGCGCCTTCACAAGTACACAACATCCAGCAGCAAAAGCCGCGACGCTGTCTCCTCCAATCGTTGAATAGGCAAGCGGGAAATTACTAGATCCCATGACAAGGACAGGTCCAATTGCCAATCGTTTTTTACGTATGCTAATGGATTCGTTTGCTAACTCTTGAACCTTCTCGAAAGTGTATTCCTTTTCTAAGTAATGCGCAAACAGTTCTAGGGTATGCATCGTGCGTGTCCATTCCGCGGAAAATCGTTCCGGCGAAAGCCCACTTTCTTTGCAGTACATTTCTTGAATGACAGACTTTTGCGATGACAATTGCTCGGCAATGAACCGCAGAAAACGGGCGCGATCAATTGGTGATGATCGCGAGAATTCAGATTGACATGAAGCAAGTTCAGATAGTTTGGACGCAAGTTCCAGTTCGGAGGTCGCTTCATAGACTTCCGAATTCCAAGAATTTAGAGATGGATTAAAGGTTCGAAAACCCATGAGAAACCTAAGCCTCTGTTAACGAGAATTGAAAGCTCTCCATGATTTGATTTGCCAACATTTTTTGACACGCCATGGTAACTTTTTCCTCTGCAGCTTCTTTTGAATCGGCCTCAATAAATAAGCGAATATGTTTCCCGATGCGGACACCTTCGATTTCAGATAATCCAATGTTTTTCATGGATTGTGACACAGCTTTTCCTTGAGGATCAAGAAGTGCATCTAATGGCATTACATCAATTTCAGCTTTGAATTTCATGTTTTTTACTTTGATTGTGTTCAATGATAGATAAAATCAGGTACAAAATTACAATTATTGGAATCGACCAGATAAAGAAAATGGGAATACTTATCAACGAAATGATAACAAGTAAGTAACGGAAGGTGTTGTCCTTCCATTTCCATGATTTAAATTTCAAGGCAATTAAGGGCAAAGGTGCAATCATTGTCATGGAGAAAAGTACAGCAATAACGGCAAGCGTATAGCAATCGAAAAGTCCGTAGATAAAATCATTTTGATGTCCCCAATTGTTTTTTTGATACCAAAAGTAAAGCGGGAAAAACAAAAAGAAAAAAGTACTCATTGGCGTTGGTACACCGATGAACTTATCGCTTTGACGCGTATCAATGTTAAATTTCGCCAAGCGAAACATGGAGAAAAAGGGAATAAATAAAGCTGTGAAAGGCAAGTATTTGATCGATGCATTAAAGGAGTTGTTCACGTCGTAGGACAAGGATGCAAACCAAGCCATGATTTGGTTGAATACAAAATACTTTTGCGTATCCGCTACTGAATTGGTCATTTTTAAGTCGATTACCGGACTGTAATCAACACCCAAAATAATCATCACCATCATGAGGACTCCCGGTGCAACGCCGAAGGAAACCATGTCGGCAAGGGAATCTAACTGTTTACCCAATTCGCCACTGGTTTTCGTCAATCGCGCCACAAAGCCATCGGCAAAATCAGCTGTGACTGAAAACAACAAGAACATAGCGGCTAAGTCCAGTCGCCCACTAAAGGTGAAAACGATGGAAATAATTCCGCAACAAAGATTCGTTGCTGTCAATAAATTTGCGAGTCCAAACATCTTTTAATTTTAAGGTAAATTTAGAACAAATCTGTTTTCTATTAATTTTATACGCGATTGAATTGCAAGAAACACACAATTTTTTCGAAAAAACAAAGTTAATGAGGCATGAATAAAATTTTCCCACTTCTCATATGGTTCCTTTTTGGTGGATTTTTCCTCAATGCTCAAGGTAACTTAGCGCCTAAATACTCGAACGAATTCCTTGCCTTAGGAGTTGGCGCGGATGCTTTTTCGATGGGAAATGCAGTTGTGGCAAATACGGAAGGAGTGAACGCAGCATACTGGAATCCTGCAGGAATTCTTCAACAATCTGCTAAAATGGAGGCGAGTTTGATGCACTCCGAATACTTTGCCGGGATTGCCAAATACGATCATTTAGGTTTTAGCTACAAAATGGATGAAAATCAAGCGGTCGCCTTTACGTTCATTCGTTTTGGAGTGGATGACATTCCAAATACCACACAGTTGATTGACAATAACGGCATCATCAATTACGACAATGTTCAATTGTTCACGGCTGGTGATTACGCATTCATGGGTTCATATGCACGGAAATTAAAAATACCGGGAATGTCCATTGGTGGAACGGCTAAAGTGATTTACAGAAATATTGGTGATTTTGCCCATTCCTGGGGATTCGGATTGGATGCTGGGTGGCAATACCAACTCCCGAAACATTGGAAATTTGGGGTGATGGCACGTGACATCACGTCGACATTTAATGCTTGGGTATTTGATTTAACTCCCGAAATGCAATCGGTGTTTTTAAATACGCAAAATAGTCTGCCGAAAAATGGCATCGAATTGACCTTGCCTCGTTTGATTTTTGCTGCTTCTGGAAATGTGGATTTGGGTAAAAAAGGACTGAAATTGGGCGGTGAAGTAGATTTGGACATGACCACGGATGGGAAACGCAATGTGCTATTAAAAACAAATTTCGCTTCTTTTGACCCTCATGCTGGAATGTTCTTGAGTTATAAAAATGCATTTAAATTGCGTTGGGGTGTTTCAAACATTCAACAATTTACGAATTTCGATCAAACTAAGTATTGGGGCTTTCAACCTAACATCGGAATGGGGGTGAAAATTAAAAGTGTGCAATTAGATTATGCGTTTACGCGTTTGGGAGATGTGAAAACCAACTATTACACGCACGTTTTCTCCCTGAAATGTCAGTTGGGCAAATAGGATTTAGAAAAATTTACAACTGAAAATCGCGGTATCGTCCACGTAATTCAATGGTCCTTTCCAATCTTCTAATTTCGAAAAGATGATGTTATTCATGTCTTCCATTTTCAATGGGGAATAGGCTTGAGCGTTTTTAATCAATCGTTCAACGCCAAATTGTTCACCTTCTTCATTTTCTAATTCGACCACTCCATCGGTGAAAAGAACAAAGGTGGTGTTTGGATTTAACGTCAATTTCCCCACTTTTATCGATGGCAATTCATCGAGCATCCCTAGTCCAATGCAGCCGTCCTTGAGCATGGTTACTTTTCGGCCATTTAATAAAAATGGATGGTTGTGTCCCGCATTGACGTACGTCATTTGCCGCGTGTAAGCGTTATAATGTGCAAGAAAGAAGGTGATGAATTTCTCGCCCTTCGCGCTTTTCATGACGAGCTTATTCAGTTCTTCCATTAGGAAGGACATTTCGAAACGTTGGTATTTAAAAAGTGTCCGAATCGTCGCTTGGAAATTGGCCATTAACATGGCTGCGCTGATCCCTTTTCCACTCACATCGCCGATGCATATAATGTACTCCTCATCGCCTAGTGGAATAAAATCGTAGTAGTCTCCTCCGATGGCATGACGCGGAATATAGCGTCCAGACAGGTCCATTTTTCGATTGGAAGGCAATTCAGAAGGGAACAACAATTTTTGCATCTCCGAAGCAACTTCTAATTCTTTTGAAATCCGTTCTTTGATGATGTGTTGCTTTACCAAACGGTGATTTTCTACTGCCACCGAAATGATGTTCGCCAAGGTCTGTGCAAAGGAGAAATGTGCAGGTTCCAGATATTCCGTTTTTCCGAGCGTGGAAATCAATAAATAGGCGAGGGGCTTCTCTTGATGCGCTACGGGTATAACTGCTTGAAAATCGCTGAGCAAAGAAGAATTGGATGATTCTACCAAGGTGATTTCGCGGAAACGATACAATTCAGAATGTACTAAGTCTAAATCCACTTTTCCTTTATAACCAACTTTTACCGGACAATGCCATTCCTCTTCTTTGATGAACAAGACAAAGCGATGAAAACTCAATTGTTCCTTCAAGATGAAGGAAAAAATTTTAAACAAGGATTCAACGGGTAAGTTGGAGTTAATGGCATTGGTAATTTCCAACAGGGAATGAAGTCGATTATCCTTCATCTCTAATTGCGACATTAATTCCGTACCTGTATTAAAACGCATACCTAGGATTTTGCTTGTTGTCTGAGGTGAGCTAATTCCTTGAATTTTTCTTTCACAGGTCCAGCGGGAGAACCAAAATACACTTCGTTTTCTGGTACATTTTTGGAAATTCCTGACTGACCTAAAATGGTGGTGTTACTGCCAATTTTAACGGAGCTTGTTGTCCCAACTTGTCCCCAAAGCGTGACATGATCTCCAATTTCTACACAACCGGAAATCCCACAAGCGGCAGCAATTAAACAATGTTCTCCAATTTGGGTGTCGTGTCCAATGTGAACTTGATTATCGATTTTTGTCCCGTGTCCAATTTTGGTCAAACCAGTTACGCCTCGATCAATGGTACACAATGCACCGATTTCAACGTTGGCAGCGATGTGTACACCTCCGCAGGATTTTAGTCGGTCGTAGCCATCCGGTTTCTTTTTGTAATAAAAGGCATCAAATCCGATGACAGTATTTGGTCCAACAACGACATTCGCTTCGATGGTGGTAAAGTCACCAACATGGACACCAGGATGCAGGTGAACATTCTCCCCTATGCGAACATGTTTTCCAAGAAATACATTTGGAGCGATGACCGCACTTTCATGAATTTCTGTTTGGTCGCCTGTTAATAATCCCAAGAAGTACTGACTCAATTGATTGAATGCGTCGAAAGGGTGTGGGTGTATGAATAGTGTTTTCCCATCCGGACAAGCAACTTCCTCATTGATGATGATAAAACTTGCAGCGGACTCCAAGGCTTTTTCAAAGTACTTTGGATGATCGACAAAAACGATATCGCCCTTTTCCACCATGTGAATTTCATTCATTCCATGCGCCAATTGGTCCAAATTACCCGTAACTTCGCAGTTGAGCAATGAAACAATCGTGCTGATATGTTGGGGCGAATTAAATTTCATCTGATGAATCCCGACAAATGTAAGCGCAGAAAATCAAGGGAATTCAGCGATTTTTAGAATTTATCCCCCGCGAATTGTTCAAATGATAGAAAAAAGAAAGGAATTTTACGTTTTTTCTTGTTTATCAAAAAGAATTAGCTAAATTTGCAATCCATTTTCGAATAAGAAACTCAGTTCAAATGAAAAAAGATATACACCCAGAAGACTACAGACTTGTTGTATTTAAAGACATGTCGAATGATTACGCGTTTTTATGCCCGTCATGTGCTACAACGAAAGAAACCATTCAATGGGAAGATGGAAACGAGTATCCATTGTTCAAATTGGATATCTCTCACAAATCTCACCCGTTCTTTACTGGTATCGCTCAGTTCGTGGATACAGCTGGTCGTATCGATAAATTCAAAAACCGTTACGGACGTCACCTTAAATAAGAGGTTGACCCAATATATTCAAAAGCCATCAGCAATGATGGCTTTTTTTATGCCTAGAAATGTCGTGATTAATCTTGGAATTTAGCCGTTGCTCTTTTCAAACGATCATTCATCGTTTTACCTAATCCAACATTTGGAAATGGCTCGATGAAAAGGCGGTCAAATCCACGGGAGTCCATGTCATGTAAAGCCGCGTACAAGTTCTTTGCCGCTTCGTCCATGTCTCCGGAAGCGCTGAGGCAAAAATCACTGTCAGTAATGTTTCGTTCGTTTTGTTGGAACAAGATGCGCCCTTCGTTTGCCGTGAATCTTTGTTTGTCGTCCGAAAGAAAATAAAGCGGTGTTTCTGTCGCATAATGGTATTTCACCATGCCACTTGTTCGAACACCATGATGCAATTCGTTTTTCACTTCAGGTACATAAGCCAATTCCTGTTCAAGTCGCTCAATGGAAATTCCTCCTAAGCGATACACGATGACCTTTTGATCGTGCATACCGACAATGGTGGATTCGAGTCCAGTTTGACATGCTCCTCCATCTAAAATGTATGGAATGCGTTCGTTTAATTGCTTGAAAACGTGATCTGCTTTTGTTGGACTAATTCCACCATAACGATTCGCACTCGGTGCGGCAAGAGGAACGTCCAATTGATTCAATAAGGATAAGGTTAAAGGATGGTTCGGTATGCGTACCGCAACCGTTTCTTGTCCTGCCGTAATCAACGAAGGCACCAACGAACTTTTGGGAAGAATAAAGGTAATCGGTCCCGGACAAAATACCCGTGCCAATGCCAGTAATTCCTTGGGGAAATCCGAAACGTATGGATCAATGGCTTCAATGGATGGAAAATGTAAAATCAAGGGATTAGATGTCGGCCTACCTTTCGCCTCAAAAATCTTCAAAACGGCATCCTCATTGGTGGAGTCCGCAGCGAGACCGTAGACAGTTTCCGTAGGAATGCCCACCACTTCACCTTTCTTTAGCAAAGAAATGACCTGCTGAATATCCTGACCGATGCTCGTTTTCACAGAACAAAGGTAGTTGGTTCCGTTGAACTTGTGAATACTTTGTTGAAAATACCATGGGAAATTCATGGATTGTTTTCAAATCTAACGTACCTTTGTTTATAATAATTCTAAATAAGGTGAACGTAATTCTAGCTGACAGCAATGATTTAATCCGAATCGGACTTCGTGCCATTTTAATGGCCGAGTTACATGTGACAATTGTCGGCGAAGCGAGAAACGAAAAAGAACTCGTGGATCAGCTGAAAACATTCGGTGCATCTGTTGTTTTGATTGATTTCACCTCTGAAGGATTCTCAATTGATACCATTCAGCGTATTTCAGCGAAAGATAAGTCCGTTAAATTTTTAGCATTGACATCCGCACAAAGCGCACAGACATTGGTGGACGCTCTTCGTTCCGGTGTGATGAGTTACGTGAAAAAAGATTGTGAATTGTCTGAAATTGTGAATGCCGTGAGTGAAACGAATCGTGGAAACAAGTTCTTTTGTGGACAAATCCTAGAAACAATTCAACGTGCAAACATCGATGTGAATGATTTGGATTTTGAGTCCTTTAGTTGCGAGCCGGTGATTTTGTCGGAACGTGAAAATGAAATCATTGTTTTAATTGCGGAAGGACACACCAACGAGATGATTGCAGAACAATTGTTCTTGAGTAAGCACACAGTGAACACGCATCGCAAGAACATCATGGCGAAACTTGGCGTGAAAAACACCGCTGGAATAGTGATGTATGCTGTGAAGACCGACTTGGTCTCTCCGAACAAATTTCTGTTCGCTCCTTCGCTAAATTGAGATACTCAATTTTAAATTAAATCTTCGCGAGGTCAAGTAGTTTGGAATCGCATAATATTTACCTTCTACATCTTGAATCCACTGTTTTGAAAGGACATTGTTGATGCCCAATAAATTGAAAATTTCAAGTGAAACAGACGCTGCTTCACATTTTCTGCCCAATGGTTTGCGAGAAAGTTTTGAGTCCTTCAAAAGGTCGTAGGACAATCCAAGGTCTACTCTGAAATACGATTTCATGCGCAATGTATCCTTGTAACGTGTAAAGTCCGGTGGTCCATACGGAAGTCGAGAGCCAAATTGCAAGCCCATTTGTACGGTGAACTGTTCAAATCCAGGCATTTGATCTTGCACGAGTGCTCCGATGGTTAATAATTGATCCGTTGGACGCGGAATGTATCCGGGATAAACAACCGTACTATCAACAACCGTTTGATCTTGGCTGTAGCCGAAAATGATGCGTTCTCCAGCGGCGTTGAAATACTCCGTGTAATGATCGTTCAATATATCTTCTCTGGTGCGCATCAATCCCAACTTAAAGAAGGACTCAATGCCTTTCACAAATTCGCCGTGAACGTTCATGTCTAATCCATAGGCGTAAGCAACGGCGTTATTTTCGGCGTAATAGCGTGTGCGAACATTTTCTATTTCATACGGATTGACATCCCACAAATATTTGTAGTAAACTTCTCCTGTAAATTTAAAGGGCTTCTCGCGTCCCCACATTTCAAAAAACAAGTCGGTTCCCGCGACAAGGTGAAATGATTTTTGTGCTTTAACGTTCGTATTTAAATGTCCATCAAAGGTTCTGAATTCACGGTAAAAAGGCGGTTGATAATACAAGCCACTTGCTAAACGGTAATTCAAGTTGCGTCGCACAATGCGATTGTTTTGAACCATGTAAGCGCGCGGGGAATAGGTCAAACTCAATCGAGGCGTAAAATAGGGTTCGTGATTTACAGCGGTATATCCTCCTCTTAATCCACCGGAAAAAGCAAACTTGCTATTCGATTCCTGAATAACTTTAGAATATTCCTGATAGGATTTCACATCGTTTACCTTGTATTTCTTGTAGATTTTCACCTCGTAATTTCTCTTGGTATGTGTCCAAATGTGGTTCCATTGTGTAAATCCACTCACCTTGTAATTGAGCAAGTTTAGGTTTCCTTTGATGGTTTCATACAGGGTAACTTCGTGGATGTTGGATTGAGGCAAACTGTATCCGGCTGAATCAATCATGCGCCATTCACTTAACACATCGGTGAAAAAATCCCGCTGTATCTGTGCGCCCCATTTGATCGTGGAGCTTCGCGCATGAAGTCCTTCTTCATCGGAATATCCATTGAACAATTGAACAGAACCATTGTGATAGGCGCTCAAGATGGTAGCATTCAATCGGTTTCGGGCATGATTTAAAAACGTTCCAACTCCCAAGGTAGCGATGGAATCCCCGTAGGCTTCTTTGGACGGATCTGTTTCAAGCTCATTGATGTAATATTGTCCTTGCACGTCAAAATACTCTCGTTCATTCGTATTGAAAGCAGAAACATAGAAATCCAAATTCGTACGTTTGTTTGGTTCAAACTTCAACGAAGCGCCCCCCATCATTGTTTGGAATTTTGTTGCTTCTTTTCCGTCGTAATAGATCATCAAACGATAAGCTTCATTCGCTGTACCGAAGTCGGATGCGGAAGATTGTGGACTAAACCGATATGAATTGGATGAAAAGTGTCCAAGTAAACTAAAGGTCGTTTTTTCCGAAATGGCGTAATTGGTTAAAATTTGCGCATCTGCGAAAACAGGATTGTATGCGCCTTTGGTTGGAAGAGAATTCAAGAAATATCCATTGGATCGATAACGCGCTCCAACTAAGTAATTGAAATGTGGTGAAACGGCTTGTTCCGCATGCGCTTCCACACCGAGAAGTGAAACGGTACTACTAGCTTTGGTGCTATCTGGCGTGCGGTAGGTAATGTCCAGGACAGAACTCAATCGATCTCCGTATTGCGCATCGAATCCACCGGCAGAAAAGCGTACTGATTGAACCAAAGACGAGTGAATAAAACTCATTCCTTCTTGCTGTCCACTGCGCGTGAGGAACGGGCGATAAACCAAGAATCCATTGACGTAGACTAGGTTTTCATCGTAGTTTCCACCACGAACGTTGTAGTTCGACGTCAATTCATTATTGGATGTGGCCGCGGTTGAATACACCAAGGATTTCTCCACATTCACCATTTGAGTGAATTTGAGTGTAGGGAGAGGGTCCAGCGTGAAAGGGTCATTCATGTTATATTGAACAACAACGTCGACAATTTCAGAAACGGTAAAAAGTACAGGAGGAATGATTTGATTCCCTTTTTTTTGGATGGTAATAAGTTGTTCATCACGTAAATCGTAAAAAGAATACATGACATGTATGGTATCACCCGGATTTGCTTCAAACGAATAAGCACCAAGTTTATCCGTTAAAAGGAAAATATTGGGGTATTCCTTGATTTTGATCTGGACATTTTCCAGCGGCTTATTTCTTTTTCCGATACATTTACCTTCAACGTACACTTTCTGGTTCCAGGCTATTGTGCTGGTAACAAGTGTGATGAAGAAGATCCAATGTTTCATAAAAGCAAAGTTACAATCCTTAACGCGTTTATCCGCGGTTTATTTTGAATTCTTGGCTTATTTTCGTTTTCACAATTATTCAAGTAAATTTGTTGTTCATCCATGAAAAAGGAAAAAGTTGTAATTGGAAGGCGTGAAGTGGCTGATCTCGTTGAGTTCGGACTTAGCGACGTGAAGGTGAAAATCGACACGGGGGCTTATTCATCCAGCATTCATGTTTCCCATTGTCAAGAAAAAGACGGTGTACTCGAAGTGAAGTTTTTGGATGCAGCACATCCAGCTTACCGCGATCAACTTTTTTATTTTAAGGAATACCGCAAAAAACGGGTAAAAAGTTCAACCGGACAAACACAAGAGCGCTTTTTCATTTATGTTAAAATTCACATGGGTGGAAAAATTGTCAAAACAGAATTTTCACTCACCGAACGCAATGGCATGCGCTTTCCAATTTTAATTGGACGTAAATTATTGAACAATCGTTTTATCGTAGATACCAGTCTCAAATACCTTCATCCATCCTTACACGCCTTATGAAAATAGCCATTCTCTCCAGAAATTCGAATTTATACTCCACGCGTCGACTTGTTGAAGCTGCTGAGGCACGCGGACATGAAGCACATGTGATCGATCACTTAAAATGCAACATTGAAATTGAGCAAACAGGTCCTGCGTTATACTACGGTGATCGCTATTTGAAAGGATTCGACGCGGTTATCCCTAGAATCGGAGCATCCGTTACCTTTTTTGGAACAGCTGTCGTTCGTCAATTTGAAATGATGAATGTCTTTACAGCGGTCAACTCGAGAGGAATCATTCACTCACGCGATAAATTGCGTTGTTTGCAAGTCCTTTCTAAAGAAGGAATTGGCTTACCGAAAACAGTGTTTACCAATTACTCGAAGGATGTAAAACACGTGGTGAAATCTGCTGGTGGAGCACCGGTAGTCTTGAAATTACTCGAAGGAACACAAGGACTTGGTGTTGTATTAGCGGAAAACATGAATGCTGCTCAATCCGTTTTAGAAGCTTTTAACGGTTTGAAAGCACGTGTAATTGTTCAAGAGTTTATTCGTGAAGCGAAGGGAGCCGATATTCGTGCATTTGTCGTGGATGGAGAAGTTGTTGGCGCCATGAAACGTCAAGGTAAACCAGGTGAGTTTCGTTCGAATTTACACCGTGGTGGGTCTTCTATGGAAATTGAATTGACGACGGAGGAAAAATATACGGCAATTTTAGCGGCGAAAGCAGTTGGACTCGGAATTGCGGGTGTGGACATGTTGCAATCGGAAAGAGGTCCATTGGTGTTGGAAGTGAATTCATCACCTGGATTAGAAGGTATTGAAAAAACAACCCAGCAAGACATCGCTGGAAAGATTATCTCATACATTGAACGCAATGTCAACCGTTAAGAAAACACAAAAAAAAATGGTGATTCTCGGACAGGAAATCCTGCCGGGAAAAAGTTTCCAACTCAATTTTGATGTGGCCCATCTGCACACAAGAACCCCTATTTTGGTTCCAGTCATTGTTGAACGAGCAAAAGAAGATGGTCCAACCGTATTACTGATGGCCGGATTACATGGCGATGAAATCAACGGGGTAGAAGTCATTCGACGTTTTCTCCGAAAAAAACTTCACAAACCAACGAAAGGAACGATTATCTGTTTGCCAGTATTCAACATTTTTGGCTTCCTCAATTTGCAACGAGAGCTACCAGATGGACGCGATTTGAATCGAAGTTTCCCCGGAAGTTCAAGTGGATCCTTGGCTTCGCAATTTGCTTTTCATTTCATGAAAGAACTTGCGCCACATTGCGATTACATCATCGATTTTCATACGGGAGCGTCGCAAAGAAATAACTTCCCGCAAATTCGCTGTGTGTTTAAGGACGAGGAAAGTTTGGAATTGGCTAGGGTTTTCAATCCACCATTTATTTTGCATTCCAACCTAATTCCTAAAACACTACGTGAATCCATCGTCAAACGCAAAAAGAAGATTTTGCTGTTTGAGGGTGGGAAATCTAATAGCATTGAGGAACATGTGGTGGAGGAAGGATTGAATGGGGTAAAACGCATCATTTCCCATTTAGGAATGCGCAATTATAAGATTGACATCACAAAGGATCGCGAACCCATTTTCTTGAACGAAAGCAAGTGGATGCGTGCTCCATCATCCGGAATGTTTCAAGCACTCGTTCAAAATGGTGCACCTGTACAGAAAGGCGATGTCATTGGAATTGTAACGGATCCATACGGAAATTACGAGAAGAAAATAAAAGCGACTCAAGATGGATACATCATTTGTTCCAATGAATCTCCAGTCGTATATAAAGGCGATGCCATCATGAATATTGCCAAAATAATAACACACTAAAACGATGAAAAACATCCTCTTAAGCTCCATTTTGCTTGTTTTTAGCATGCAGGCAATGGCACAGAATTTTACCCCGGCCTCTTTTTTAGGATACGAAATCGGTACGCAATTTACGCGTCAGGATAAAGTTGTTTCCTATTTTAATGCGTTGCAATCCGCTTTTCCTACGATGATGAAAGTCGAGAAATATGGGGAAACGTATGAACACCGCGATTTGATTCTTGCCTTCATTGGGACACCAGAGAATTTGAAGAAATTGGAGGAAATTCGTTTGGATCATATCCAACATGCACCAGACGAAAAAATGGCCATTGTTTGGTTGAGTTACAACGTACATGGAAATGAAAGTTCAGGAACAGAAGCAGCCATGGAAACGGCATTTCGATTATTGACGGACAAAGCAGATTTTTTAAAAAACACGGTGGTCATCATGGATCCTTGTTTGAATCCTGATGGACGCGATCGTTATGTGAACTTCTACAATCAATATGGAAATGCGCCGGCAGATGTGATGAAATATTCGGCTGAGCACAAAGAACCATGGCCGAGTGGACGTCCAAATCACTACTTGTTTGACCTAAATCGCGATTGGGCTTGGATGACACAAATCGAATCCGAACAACGAGTGAAACGTTACAATCAATGGTTGCCGCATGTGCATGTGGACTTCCACGAACAAGGCATCAATGAACCGTATTATTTTCCGCCTGCAGCAGAACCATACCATGAAGTCATCACCAATTGGCAACGTGATTTTCAAAAGGAAATTGGTGGAAGTCATGCCGCTTATTTCGACAAACAAGGTTGGTTGTATTTTTCAAAAGAAATCTTCGACTTACTTTATCCAAGTTATGGGGACACCTATCCGACGTACAGCGGTAGCATAGGGATGACCTATGAACAAGGTGGGAGCGGGCGTGCTGGATTGTCAGTCATCACGCAAGTTGGTGATACGCTTCGACTAAAAGACCGCGTGGCACATCATGTGACAACGGGATTGTCCACCGTGGAAATGAGTGCGAAAAATGCAGACAAATTAGTGAAGGAATACCAGTCTTTCTGTGCGAAAAAGAACTACAAGTATCAAACGTACGTTCTTCGAGGTTCACAGGCAAAATTAGAACCCTTGATGACCTTGATGCAGAAAAATGGCATTGAAGTGGAAATGGTATCTACTTCTACACAGGAATTATCTGTGAAAGGATTTCATTACCAAAATGGATTGAATGAAACACTGAAATTAAAAATGGGTGATTTACTCATTCATACACAACAGGAAAAAGGCACCTTGGTAAATGTATTATTTGAACCGAAAACGAAACTTTCGGATAGTTTAACTTACGACATTACTGCTTGGACCTTGCCTTTTGCATATGGAGTTGAAGCGTGGGCATGTGAAGGTTCGACAGGTAAAGGAACCAAATTTAGTGGCTGGCCGACAAACGTAAAAAATGTTGCGCCAACTGCGCCTTGTTATGCCTATTTGGCTCCATGGGAGTCCATGAAATCGGCTCGTTTTCTGTCGGATTTACAAGCGGCGGGAATAACCGTTTACTTCAATGAAAAAGGATTCACAAACAACAAACAAGTCTATGCGCCTGGAACCTTGATTATGCTGCGCGGTGAAAATAAACGTGTTGACTTCGATCAAATCGTGACGAAAATAGCGAATGAAAATGCCGTTAATTTGAGTGTTGTATCGTCCGGATTCATGCAAGAAGGCATCGACATGGGATCTTCATCGGTGAAAAAAATTGAAAAAGCATCCATCGGAATTGTCATGGGGGAGGAAGCTTCCTCATTAAATGTGGGTGAATTGTGGCATTTCTTTGAGCGCCAAATGGGTCGATCTATTCACATGGTGTTCGCTGAAGATTTGGAGGAAGCATTGGATCAATTAACGGTATTATTTGTTCCAGAGGGTGGATTAGCCATCGCTGATGATTCCGAGGTGAAAGATTGGATTCAACAAGGTGGAAAATTGATTGTCATGGGTGCTGCCGTATATGATTTTGCAGGCAAAGAAGGATATGATATTTCCCGCATGAATCCAACGAATGATAGCTTAAAGCCAGTTGCATTTTCCAAGCAGGAACGCGATCAAATCTCGAACAACATTATTGGAGCCATTTTTCCTTGCGAATTAGATGCAACAAATCCACTTGCTTTTGGATATGACACGTATTACACCTTACGTCAAAGCGCAGAGCATTTTGATCTTGGGTCGAACAATGTGTTTCACTTAAAGAAAGAGGCCAAAGCAGAAAATGGCTTTGTTGGATACCGTGTAAAGAAACAGCAGTCCGAAGCGAGTATTGCGGGATATCAATCCTATGGGGCGGGAACCATCATTTACTTCATCGACAATCCGCTTT
Organism: Crocinitomicaceae bacterium; assembly: GCA_024643725.1. Taxonomy (GTDB): domain Bacteria; phylum Bacteroidota; class Bacteroidia; order Flavobacteriales_D; family Crocinitomicaceae; genus UBA952. Next base: position 276,376 of record JAHEMJ010000012.1, read on the forward strand.
TCCGTGGATTCTGGGAAAGTGGAAAATTGATGATTGCGAACGCTGTATTCTTTGTCAATCAATAAGCTTATTGTAGCGCTTGATAAATGACGTGTTGAATATTCGTGCGAATGTTCATGTCGCGGATTTTCCAATTGTCTTGACTCGGATTCACGCGGTTCGACAAGAAGATAAAAATGACTTTATTTTTTGGGTCCGCCCATGCTAAAGTTCCTGTAAAACCGGAATGCCCGAAACTTTGAGCAGAAGCCAACTCGTCGCAGGTCCCGCCACCACTTGCATTTGGACGGTCAAATCCAGCTCCTCTGCGGTTGCCTGGAAATTGTTGTTTCGTGTATTCGTTGCAAACAGCTTCCGAGAAAAATTCCATCCCAGCATAGTTTCCTTTGTTCAAAAACAATTGCATGATGCTCGCTAAATCGGTGGCATTTGCGAAAATTCCAGCATGTCCTGCGACTCCTCCTAACATGGCCGCACCAGGATCATGTACATGTCCGTGCAACAATTGCTTACGAAAAGCTTGGTCGTTTTCCGTCGGAACAATATGCATTTTATCGAAATGCTGTAAAGGCAAATAGCGCATGTAACGTAGTCCCATTGGACGATATATGTGTTCCTCTAAATACAGGTTTTGCGTTTGTCCAATTTGTTTTTCGAGGATTTTCTGCGTGAAATAGTAACACAAATCCGAGTACTCGTATTTTTTAGGTCCAAGTGTGGATTTTAAAATCTGTGCGTACATGCTGTCTTTATAGCTGTCATTAATGTAAAGCCCCTCCGCTACTTGATGTTCAAATCCTGGTTTTTTAGTCGTGCTGTAAATGGCCGGATTCCAAGTCCCATTTTGTAAAGTGCGTTTGTAAAAAGGAATCCAAGGAGTGAGTCCAGATTGATGCGCCATCATGTCGCGAATGAGGATGTTTCCGAATGGACCATCACCCGTGACCTCAGGAATGTAGTCTTTCAGTTTTTTGTCTAAGGAGTATTTTCCCTTGCTTTGCAAATGCATCGCTAATAAGGTAGAAGCGGCAATTTTTGTCACAGAAGCGATGTCATACACATCTTGCGGTGAAACAGCGCGCGCATTGGTGTCATATGTTTGTTTTCCGTAGCATTTACGCAGGATGATTTGGTCGTTCACAGCTACTAGGATTTGACAACCAGGATAAGCACCTTTGGTAATGCCGTCTAGTGCAATGCGGTCAATTTCCGCCAATTTTTTGGAATCCACACCAATTTCTTCCGGGGAACTAAATTTCAAGCGACCATTTGGCATTGTTTTAATCCCTGATCCAGCGGCAAATTCTTGGTCCATGGAATGCAAGTTGCCTTTCAAGCTACCGTTCGCACCGATGCTACCAAAAAGTAATTGACTAACGCGGTCTTGTGCAATCTCGTGGTTTTCTTTCGCCCAAACAATGGCGTCGAAACGTTTGGTTGGAATTTTCTCGAGGATGCTTCGATCTCCGAAGACACATAGAATGACTTTGGAGTGATGTGGGATTTCGTTCAAGAATTCCGAATTGATGGAATCGAGTTGATTGTTTTTATTTGCGTGAATGGAAACAATCACAACGTCGTGTCCAGCAGTTTTTATCCACTCTTTCAATTCATGAGCATGTATGAAAGGACGTAAAAATTGATCTGGAGAAAGGTAGCGTTGGATGCCATTGTGAAAAACGGTTGGATTCCCGCCAATGGATATATGGCTACTTTTCAGGTCTAAATTCCCGAGGGGCAATAAGTTGTTTTTATTTTCAAGAAGAAGGATTGCTTGTTCATAGCTTTGAGCTTGTTTAAATATCGGCAAACGGTTCAAGGAATCAAGTTCCTTTGATAACCAAGTCGTCGGCACATCTGGAAAAACCGGAGCAAGGGAATGGTCGCTTGGACTCATACAAAAAGCGAAGAACAATCCAGAAAAAAGAAGAAAAATACTGCGAATCATTGGGTGTATTTAATTTTTGATAAAGCTAATGATAATTGTGGAGTCCTTATTTCGATCGCACTTAAAATGAATCCAAAGTGTAGGATTGACACTTACTTTAAGATAGTCAAAAAAACGGAATTTGAAAAATTATTTTTTAAACAAGACCTGCTTTTAAATGTTAGCAAAAACTAATGAAAATCATGTTTTATTTATGGGAGTCCAAGTAATTTTGCACCAGCAACGTACAACAATGGTTGTGCCAAAAAAGACAACATGGAATTACAAGGAAAATTTGGAAAAAACGCAGATTTAGCAGCCTCTATCGGGCTAAAAAATCTTGGTGATCAGTTTTGGAACATGAGTCCAGCTGAGTTAATTGAAGATTGCATCATCCTCGGTGAAGGCATGTTAACTGACTCGGGAGCCTTGGCGATTGAGACAGGAGAGTTTACAGGTAGATCACCGAAGGACCGTTTCATTGTGCGCGATGAAAAAACCGAAAATGCTGTTTGGTGGGGGAATGTGAACATTGGATTTACACCGGAGCAATTTGATGCTTTGTATGACCGCATGTCGGATTACTTGCAAGAGCAGGACGTGTATGTTCGCGATGTATACGCATGTGCAGAGGAAAAGTACCGCATGAACATTCGTGTAATCACTGAATTGCCTTGGTCAAGTTTATTTGCACACAACATGTTTTTGCGTTTAACGGATGAGGAGATTCAAAACTTTACGCCGGATTGGCACATCGTATGTGTTCCAAGTTTCCAAGCGGATCCAGCAATCGACGGAACGCGTCAAGCGAATTTTGCGATTTTGAACTTTACGAAAAAGATGATTTTAATTGGTGGAACCGGTTATACTGGTGAGATCAAAAAAGGAATTTTCTCTGCCTTGAATTTCATCTTGCCACATGAGAAAAATGTGCTTTCGATGCACTGTTCTGCAAATATTGGAGCGGATGGAGATACAGCGATTTTCTTCGGCTTATCAGGAACTGGAAAAACAACCTTGTCTTCAGATCCTAATCGTCGCTTAATTGGGGACGATGAACATGGTTGGAGTGAAAACGAAGTGTTCAACTTTGAAGGTGGATGTTACGCCAAAACGATTGACTTAAGTCGTGAGAAAGAACCACAAATTTACGACGCCATTCGATTCGGAGCCTTATTGGAAAATATCGGATTTGTCGAAGGGACTTCCACGCCAGATTATTCTGATGGATTCATTACTGAAAATACGCGTGTTTCGTATCCGATTCACCACATTGATAACATTGCTGTACCATCGATTGGTGGTGCGCCAAAAAATATTTTCTTCCTTACGGCAGATGCATTTGGTGTATTGCCTCCAATCTCGAAATTAACAAACGAACAAGCGATGTATCACTTTATGTCTGGGTACACGGCTAAAGTAGCTGGGACAGAAGTTGGAATTACAGAGCCAACGACGACATTCTCGGCGGGATTCGGTGCGGCGTTCCTTCCTTTGCATCCTGCGAAATACGCAAAGTTGTTAGGAGACAAATTAGAAGGGACAGACATCAATGTGTGGTTAATTAACACGGGATGGTCCGGTGGATCATATGGCGTTGGAAGCCGCATGAAACTTTCCTATACACGCGCCATGATTACGGCTGCATTGACCGGTAAATTGAATGATGTGACATTTGAAAAAATGCCAATTTTCGATTTGGCCTTCCCAACGACCTGTGAAGGAGTACCAGCGGAATTGTTAAATCCAAGAAATACATGGGCTGATAAAGCCGCGTACGATGCAACAGCTGCAAGTTTAGCAGAGAAATTTGTGGCGAACTTTGAAAAATTCGCGGCAGAAACACATGCGTCGATTTTAGCAGCAGCTCCAAAAGTAACAGTCTAAGCCCTTTCCATCAATCAACTGGACTTAGCTGACCCCGACGAAACCGTCGGGGTTTTTTTATGCCCTTGGACGGCAGGATGGATTTTGCTTCGCACCACAGGATTTGCAATCCTGCGGTACAACATTCCGATACAGCGAAGTTTAAAGTTCCGTGGGATTGCAAATCCCGCAATGCAGTCCCGCGATGCAGTCTCGCGGTGCAGTTTAAAAAGTTGCTATAAACAAAAAAAGCCCTGACGATGCTGTCAGGGCTTGAATATCTTTGAAAAAGAATTAACGTTTGTGGAAAGGCTCGTCAGAAACAGTTAATTTCTTTCTTCCTTTTTTGCGTCGCGCAGCCAAAACTCTACGACCATTTTTAGTAGCCATACGGCTTCTGAATCCGTGCTTGTTTCTTCTTTTTCTTACCGATGGTTGAAACGTTCTTTTCATGTCGTATCTTAATTATGTAATGAATTTTGGGATTGCAAAGATATTGATTTTTTTAAAATTTCAAATTCTTTCGACAAAATTATTTAAAAAATCTACTTAACCGCCCAAAGCAACGTAAATTTGTGAAAAGAATTATCCCATGCTGAGACCGAAAAAAGAGCAAAAAGAAAAAGTAAAAATCACGAAATCAAGCATTAAGAAAGCGAAAGGTATTTTTACTTACCTCAAACCTTATGCTGGAATTTATTTTATCGGTTGGATATTTTTGGTGTTGAGTACGTCAGCTGGACTCGTATTCCCTTATTTAATGGGTAAATTGTTGGGTGCTGGTGCGGCCACCCCGAATATGTCCGAAGCGATTGGACTCATCGATACATCCAACATCAACAATGTAGCCATCGCTTTATTCGTTTTATTTGGCTTTCAGTCGCTTTTCTCCTTCATTCGAGTGGTGTTGTTCAATAACGTCACTGAAAACGCCTTACGCGACCTTAGAAACGACGCTTTTGCGAAATTGGTGTACATGCCGATGGATTTCTTTAATCGAAATAAAGTAGGAGAGTTGACCAGTCGTCTTTCTTCGGACATCGCACAAATTCAAGAAACACTCAGAACGACCATCGCAGAGTTCTTTCGTCAAATTATAATTGTCGTGGGCGGAATCCTATTTTTATTTTTCATTTCGTGGAAATTAGCCTTGATCATGTTGGGTACCGTTCCGGTCATGGCAATTATCGCGGTGGTGTTCGGACGTTACATTCGTAAATTGAGTAAACAAGCACAAGACTACATTGCTGAATCGAATTCCATTGTGGAAGAAGCGCTAACAGGCATCGCCAATGTGAAGGCGTTTACGAATGAATTTTTCATTTTTTCGAATTACAAAAAATCCACCCAACAAACGCGTGACTTGAATGTCCGAAGTGGCATCTGGCGCGGATTGTTTGTCTCATTCATTATCTTTTGTCTCTTTGGTGCGATAGTCTTCATCGTTTGGCGCGGACTATTGATGACACAAGGACCTAATCCGGAGTTGAATACGGAAGGATTTTACCAATTCGTGTTGTTTACCATTATGATGGGTGCATCCGTAGGATCCTTGCCGGATTTGTATGCGAGTGTACAAAAAGCGATTGGTGCGACAGAAAACCTCATGGACATCATTCATCAAGAAACGGAAGTACAAACAAACAAGGGAACGCGTACAGATAAATTAACGGGAAGTATTCACTTTGAAAATGTGCGTTTCTCTTATCCACAACGCAGTGATGTCGAAGTATTGAAAGACATCTCCTTTGAAGTGAAGGAAAATCAAACCTTGGCCTTGGTAGGACAAAGTGGATCTGGAAAATCAACGATTTCCAATTTGCTTTTGCAATTTTATGCCTTGAGTGAGGGGAGCATTCGTTTCGACGGAATTCCAGCAAAAGACATGGAATTAAATGCGCTCCGCGATCAAATGGCCATCGTTCCACAGGAAGTGATTTTATTCTCCGGAAGCATTCGCGAGAACATCTTGTTTGGAAATCCAAATGCAACGGAGGAAGAAGTCATCGAGGCGGCAAAACAAGCCAACGCATGGGAATTCATCGATGCCTTCCCGAATAAACTGGAAACAGAAGTAGGGGATAGAGGTATTCAACTTTCAGGTGGACAAAAACAGCGCATTGCGATCGCAAGAGCCATTCTGAAAAATCCTACAATTTTGATTTTGGATGAAGCGACTTCCGCTTTGGATTCTGAGTCCGAACGTTTGGTTCAAGATGCTTTGGACAAATTGATGAAAGGAAGAACGTCCATCGTCATTGCACACCGTTTATCGACGATTCGCAACGCAGATCAAATCCTGGTCTTGCAAGGAGGAAAAGTGGAAGAATCCGGAACGCATCAGTCTTTAATGGAATTGAAAGGATTGTACGCAGACTATGTTGGATTGCAGTCCATGAATCAGTAAGCGATAAGCACGAAGATTTTATTCAGAGAAGAGCGACTCGACAAACAATTTGCGATCGAATAATTGTAGGTCCTCCATTTTCTCGCCAATTCCAATGTATTTCACTGGAATTTTCATTTGATCGGAGATCCCGATGATGACACCACCTTTCGCCGTTCCGTCCAATTTTGTTACCGCTAGTGCATTAATGTCTGTTGCTTGTGCAAATTGCTTCGCTTGTTCGAAGGCATTTTGTCCAGTTGACCCGTCCAAAACCAACAAAATTTCATGTGGCGCACCAGGAACGATTTTCTCCATCACGCGTTTGATTTTTGTCAATTCGGCCATCAAGTTCACTTTGTTGTGAAGACGTCCAGCCGTGTCGATGATGACCACGTCTGCTCCTTGCGATTTCGCGGACTGTAAGGTGTCGAACGCCACGCTAGCAGGATCAGCACCCATTCCTTGTTGAACGATCGGTACATCGACGCGTTTCGACCAAATAATCAATTGATCTACTGCTGCTGCACGGAAGGTATCCGCAGCACCGAGTACAACTTTTAATCCAGATGCTTTGAATTGGTGGGCTAATTTACCGATGGTAGTGGTTTTGCCAACCCCATTGACACCTACGACCATGATCACGTATGGATTACCGTCGGCAGGTTTTTCTATTTCTAGGTTGCCGTTTTGATTGGAATTGTTTTCTTCCAACAAGGCAATGATTTCTTCTCGCAGGACTTGGTTTAATTCTTCCGTTCCCATGACCTTGTCCTTGGACACGCGAGCTTGAATGCGGTCAATGATTTTCAAGGTTGTTTCCACGCCCACATCCGAAGTGATGAGCATTTCTTCGAGGTCGTCGAGTACTTCTTCGTCGACGTGTGATTTACCAACTAGGACACGTGCAATTTTGGAGAAAAACGATTGTTTTGTTTTCTCCAGACCTTGATCTAGTGTTTCTTTTTTAGATTTCGAGAAAAAATCGAATAGTCCCATTGTTTAAAGATAAAAAAAAAGCTCCCTGAATGGAAGCTTTTTACAAGGTTATATAAGGATTAGTTCTTAGCGAACCATTCTTTTACTTTATCGTTGTGTACGATTTCTTCTTTGAAAGTGTAAGAGTTTGATTTCTCAGACTTCACCATTTTAATCACTTTCGTATGTTCTTTACCGCCACCTTTTTGTAGGGAAGCTACAACTTTCTTTGCCATATCCTAATTATTTAATTTCTTTATGAACGGTCATTCTTTTCAAAATCGGATTGTATTTTTTAATCTCCATACGATCCGGTGTGTTTTTACGGTTTTTCGTCGTGATGTAACGTGACGTACCAGCCATACCTGACTCTTTGTGCTCAGTGCACTCTAAAATCACTTGGATGCGGTTACCTTTACTCTTCTTAGCCATTTTCTTCTTATTTTATCTGTTTCGCAACAGTCTTATTTTAAAAAACCTTTCTGACGAGCTTCTTTGATACAAGCGGCGATGCCTTTCTTGTTAATCGTGCGAAGCGCAGAAGTTGAAATTTTTAATGTGATATAAGCCTCCTCTTCTGGAAGAAAAAACTTTTTCGTAACCAAATTTGGGTAAAATCTACGTTTGGTTTTACGATTGGAGTGAGAAACATTGTTCCCAACCATTACTGACTTACCTGTTAATTGACAAACTCTTGACATGTCTTTAAAATTACTTATAAATGTAAAAAAGCGGATGCAAAGGTAACAAACTTTTGAAATTCCACAAACGATTTTACGAATATTCCCAAAAAAAACTTTTGCCTCTTCTTTTTTGTCCGAATTAGCCCTTTGCATTTCGTGGATGAAACGACAAAATTGCATCGCGCAAGAAGCGTTGATCGAGGTGGGTGTAGATCTCGGTTGTGGTGATGGATTCGTGTCCCAACATCTCCTGTATTGCTCGTAAATTCGCGCCTCCTTCAATTAAATGCGTCGCAAAACTATGTCGAAACGTGTGTGGTGAAATGTTCTTTTTGAGTCCAATCGCATCGGCCAAATTTTTAATGATTGTAAAGACCATCACACGGGTCAATTGTGCACCTCTTCGGTTTAAAAAAACGATGTTTTCACTGCCCTTTTGAATCGTCAAATGGTTTCGTATGTGTTGCTGATAAATGTCAATTTCTTTTTGAACTTGTGGACTCACCGGGACCAAGCGTTCTTTGTTTCCTTTTCCGATGACGCGGATAAATCCTTCTTCAAAAAAGAGGTCAGAGAAACGGAGTCCGACAAGCTCACTCACGCGCAAGCCACAACTATACAAAGTTTCCAGCATGGCACGATTGCGGTGTCCTTCGTTCTTACTCAAATCAATCGCCGCGAGCAAGGCGTCAATTTCTTCGATGGTCAACACTTCGGGAAGTTTGCGTCCAAGCTTGGGTTGTTCCAAGAGTTCACTTGGGTCCACTTTCACCAAGTTCTCGAGGATGAGAAATCCGTAAAACTGTTTGATCCCAGAAATAATTCGTGCTTGACTACGTGCGCTTAGTCCAAGGTCGAATAGCGTAGAAAGAAATTGTTTGAGGTCCTCGTAATCGAGTTGATCCGCCGTTTTGCCAATTCCTGTAGCAAAGTCCTTGAGTTTATCGACATCGTTTTGATATGCCAAGATGGAATTCTCTGCCAAACCCTTTTCGATTTTCAGGTATGAAACAAAATCCTTAATATAGCGTTCCCAATTCGACATCTATGAAAATTCTGATTGTAAACGGTCCAAATTTAAACTTAATCGGTTCCCGTGAAACACAAATATATGGGAATGTTTCGTTTGAAGACTTTCTAAACGAGTTGAAATCCAAAACGACCGCAGAAATCAGCTATGTTCAAACGAATGTAGAAGGGGAAATCATCAACATCCTTCAGAATGCTCAAGTCGATGGCATCATCCTCAATGCGGGTGGATACACGCACACCAGCGTAGCCATTCGAGACTGCATCGCCGCTATTTCCATCCCGGTAGTTGAAGTACACATTTCCAACATCACCGCCCGCGAATCCTTCCGCCACGAATCGATGTTAAGTCCAGTCTGCGCTGGCTGCATCTTTGGTTTCGGTTTGAAAGGATACGAGTTGGCAGTAGGGTATTTTTCAAATGAACAATAATTTTCTTTCCTGAACCTTTTCCTCCCATAAGTGTACCGGACAATAAAAACAAAGATCCGAACACATGAAAAAAGTCTTTATTTCCCTTGTCCTTCTATTAAGTGCTGGCATGAGTCAGGCACAAACTACCGCACGAAAAATCCAATTGGTGATTCTTTTTGATACTTCCAATAGCATGGATGGATTGATCAATCAGGCAAAGTCCCGCATTTGGGCGATTGTCAATGAAGCAAGTGGTTTGCAGTACCAAGGACAAACGCCAACACTCGAAATTGCGATGTACGATTATGGCAATGCAGAACTGAGTGCGGAAAGTAATTTTATCCGCCAACAGTTGCCTTTCACGAGCGATTTGGATTTGGTTTCTGAAAAACTTTTTGGTTTGCGTACGACCGGTGGATCGGAATACTGCGGAGCGGTGATTCAAACCTCTTTGCAGCAATTGAATTGGTCGAATGACCCAAAGGATCTCAAAATGATTTACATCGCAGGAAATGAACCGTTTACGCAAGGTCCAGTGAGTTACAAGAATGCCTGTGAATTGGCAAAGACCAAAAACGTGTTCATCAATACGATTTACTGCGGTGCGATGGAGCAGGGAATTCGAGAAAATTGGAAGGATGGTGCCACTTGCTCACGTGGCGATTATTTTAACATCAATTCCAATGATCAAATCGTTGTGATTCAAACGCCTTATGATGAGCAAATCAACCAATTAAATATCCAATTGAATCAAACCTATGTTTCCTATGGAAGTCTGGGAAATGAAAACCGCATGAAGCAAAAACGCGAAGATGACAACGCTTTGTTGCAAGGTGCTGCTGTTTCTTCCGAACGCGCTTTGGTGAAATCGAAGTCCGTTTACTCGAATGTCAGTTGGGACATGGTCGATGCCGTGAAAATGGACTCTACCCTCGTTGGAAAATTAAACGATGAGGAGTTGCCCGATGAACTAAAGGGTAAATCCACGGAGGAAAAAGAAGCGTACATCAAACAGAAAAGCGAGGAACGTGCGAAAATCCAAGGAGAAATTGGTCAACTTGGAAAGAAACGTGAACAGTTCATCCAGGACGAAAAGTCAAAGCAAGCTGGACAATCCGCCCAAGCAAAAGACGATTTCGGGACGGCTGTTTCTAAAAGTTTGAAAGAGAAAGCCGTTTTAAATGGCTTTAATTAAGGCAGCGAATCATTTGATTGTTATTTTTGTGTAACAATCGGCTATGAAAGAACTCGAACATTACTTCCAACACATTGATCCAGTTTTTGCAGCATTTTTAGCAACAACCTTTACCTGGTTGGTCACTGCGGCTGGTGCTTCTCTTGTTTTTTTCTTCAAAACCATGCATCGTGGCCTTTTAGATGGCATGCTCGGATTTACTGGTGGTGTCATGGTCGCAGCGAGTTTTTGGTCCTTGTTGATGCCGTCCATTGAACTTTCGGAACGACTATATCCTAGCATGTCGTGGATGCCTGCAGCTGTTGGATTCTTAGTCGGAGCCTTGTTTCTGTTCTTTTTGGATAAAAAACTTCCGCACTTACACATCAACTTTAAGGAGGAAGAATCCGAAGGTGTGAAAACACAATTACACAAAACTACGTTGTTGGTTCTGGCCATTACCCTACACAACATTCCAGAAGGATTAGCGGTCGGTGTGCTTTTTGGCGCTGCGGCAAATGGGATGGAAGGTGCGAGCATTGCCGGGGCGATTGCCTTGGCCATCGGAATCGGCATTCAGAATTTCCCAGAAGGATTTGCTGTTGCCATGCCGTTGAGAAGGGCAGGGGCGAGTCGTTTCAAAAGTTTCATGTATGGACAATTGTCCGCAATCGTTGAACCGATTGCAGGTGTCATCGGTGCTGTAGCGGTGATCTACATGGAACCAATTTTACCGTTTGCATTGGCTTTTGCGGCGGGAGCAATGATTTTTGTCGTGGTGGAAGAAGTCATTCCGGAAACCCAACGGGACAAATACACGGATGTGGCCGTTCTAGGATTTATCGGTGGATTCTTGGTGATGATGATTTTGGATGTCGCACTCGGCTGATCCTCAATACGTCAAGATTTCATTCAAGTATTTTTTCAGCAACTGAACATCCTTTTCTTCGATTTTACCGATGCGTTTGGTCAAGCGGTCCTTTGAAATGGATCGAATGTGGTGCGTTAGAATTTCAGAAGCAGTAGTGAGTCCGTTTTCTGTTGTCGGATGAAGTACAATGTCTCCTTTATAACCTTTGATTTTCGTGGTGAGTGGAAAGCAAATGACGGTGTTTAAATGGGTGTTCAATAAATTTCCACTGATGATAACAACCGGACGCATTCCTGCTTGTTCGCTTCCTTTAACTGGATTCAAATTCGCAAACCAAAGTTCTCCCTGTTTCATAGTGATTCAGGATCCTTGAGTTGCTTATGGTATTCAGCCATTCCTTCTTCTGCGATTTGAAAAAGATGGGCATCCTCGCTCATTTCTTTATACGAACGAACATAGGCCGCTTTATTCAATTCTTCCAAGTAAAGAGTGAGTGCCTTTTCGATGAGTTTATTTTTAGGAATTCCGAATTCCTTCGATTTATCCTGCAATTGTTGCAAAAGACTTTCTGGAAGTGAGCTGGTGAATGTTGTCATATTATATTTATATAACATAAATATATAAAAAAAATTTGATAACAAAAAAAGCCCCGACAGAATCGTCGGGGCTTCCATCAAATCTTGAAATGATTTTATCGACAAATCGTTTCTTCCGTCGCTTTCAGAATTTCACGTACTTCTTCTAACGTAGGTGCTTCGGCATAGGTGCGAAGTACAGGCTCCGTTCCAGAAGGACGAATCATGACCCAACGTTTATCATCGAAGAAATACTTGAATCCATCGATGGTTTTTAAGTCCGCCACTTGGTATTTACCAAACGAAGTATAGTTATTCGCTTTGCAATTCGCGATGATTTTTTGTTTTAAGTCCTCGGTGATGTGAAGGTCGTTGCGTTCAAACTTAAATGGACCAACGATTTCATACACTTCATCAATGAGTTCATCTAAGGTTTTTCCGGATTTCGCCATGAATTCCCAGATGATTAATCCCATCCAAATGCCATCGCGCTCTGGAATGTGCCCTTTCACGGCAATTCCTCCGGATTCTTCTCCACCTAGCAGGACATCGTCTTTGATCATGATGGATGCAATTTCTTTAAACCCGATTTTCGTTGTTTGAATTTCTAATCCGTAGTGTGCGCAGAGTTTCTCCACGCGTGGTGTCACACTGAATGCGATGACTACTTTACCGCTCATTTGCTTGTATTTCACCATGTAATGGATCAATAAAAGAATGATGTGGTGGGAATCGATGAATTCACCTTTTCCGTTGTACAGTCCAATTCGGTCGGCATCACCATCCGTTGCTAAGGCACATGAAACATTTCCATCTGCTTTGATGAATGCCTCTAGTTCTTGCAGGTTTTTCGCAATCGGTTCCGGTGCTTGTCCACGGAAAGATGGATTATGGTCGCAATGCAACAATTGAGTTTTCGGTAAAATCAAGGGCATCACGCGTTGACCTGCGCCATACATCGCGTCGTACACTAAGTTCAAACCGGAATTTGAAATCGCGTCTAGGTCGAAATTCTTTTTCACGTGCTCCACGTAACGCGTTTCGATGTCCACGATTTCGACTTTGCCAGTTTCAATGGCTGCGTTCAAATCAACGGATTTATAATCGATGGTACATACATCTGGAATGATGTCCTCCACTTCTTGTACTTTCTCTGGTTCTAATGGTCCACCAAAAAAGGCTTTCAATTTGAATCCATTGTATGATGGTGGATTATGACTTGCGGTGAGGATAATTCCAACTTCGCATTCGAATTGAAATGCTGCCAATGAAATCATAGGAGTGGAAACGAATCCACGGGACATGCGAACGGGAATTCCCTGCGCTACGAGGACTTTTACGGCTGTTTCCATGAACAGTTCTCCGGCAAAACGGCAATCGTGTCCAACAATCACGCTAGGATTCGCGTAGGTTTTCTTTAACCAGATTCCAGTTGCTTCTGTTACACGGGCGACGTTTTCGACCGTAAAGTCATCTGCGATGATGGCTCTCCATCCGTCAGTTCCAAATTTAATTTTCTGTGCCAAATTGATTGAATTTAATGAGGCAAAGATAGGGAAATTGGCAGGAAATTACTTGGGTAGAATAGGATAAATAAACGAACCCCTACTTTTTTATTTGACGAAGGCGCGAATCGTTTTTTCGATGATTTGTACGCAGTCCATTAGTTGTTCTTCTATAATCACCAATGGTGGTGCAAAACGGATGATGTTACCGTGTGTTGGTTTTGCCAAAAGTCCATTTTCCTTCAAAGCCACACATAAATTCCACGCGGTCTGACTATCGGGAGCATCATTCACGACAATAGCGTTCAGCAATCCTTTTCCACGAACTTTAACAATTAAATCGTTCGTTTCGATGATGCGGTTCATTTCTTTGCGGAAGATGGCACCCAATTTACGGGCATTTTGAATGAGGTTTTCTTCGTAAACCACTTCTAGCGCGGCAATGGCAACTTTCGCTGCAATTGGATTTCCACCGAAAGTCGAACCGTGTTGACCAGGTTTGATGACCATCATGATTTCGTCGTCGGCTAATACAGCTGAAACGGGATAAACACCACCGGAAAGGGCTTTTCCAAGGATGAGGATATCTGGACGATTATATGTTTCTGTTTGACGTTCACATTTTTGTTCGCAGGTACAATTTCCACATACAGCGAGTAAGCTACCTGTTCGCGCGATACCTGTTTGAACTTCATCCGCGATAAACAGTACATTATTTTCGGTGCAAAGGCGTTTCGCTTCACTTAAGAAATTTTCTGCTGGTGTGTAAACTCCCGCTTCCCCTTGAATTGGTTCTACTAGGAATCCAGCGACATTTTTTCCTTTGATGGCCACTTCCAAGGCATGAATATCATCGTATGGAATAGCTACGAATCCACTTGGGAAAGGCCCAAAATTTTGGTAAGAATCCGGATCGCTTGAAAACGAAACGATGGTAGTTGTTCGTCCGTGGAAGTTACCTTCACACACGATAATCACTGCTTCATTTTCCGCAATTCCTTTTTTCTCGTATGCCCATTTGCGGCACAATTTAATCGCTGTTTCAACGGCTTCAGCACCGGTATTCATTGGAAGGACTTTGTCGAATCCGAAAGTTTCTGTGACAAATTTCTCGTAGTGTCCAAGTGAATCATTGTAGAATGCGCGCGAAGTCAAAGCCAAGGTTTGCGCCTGGTCGATGAGTGCTTGCGTGATTTTCGGGTGACAGTGTCCTTGGTTCACCGCAGAGTAAGCCGATAAAAAATCATAGTATTGTTTGCCGTCCACATCCCAAACATGTACGCCTTGACCTTTGGAAAGTACCACAGGCAACGGATGGTAGTTGTGTGCTCCGTACTGATCTTCTAATGCAATGTGTTGGGTAGATTGGCTCATAGTGATGTGGTAATTGGGTTTTTGTACAAACGTGGCAAAGATAAGCAAAGGAAATGTGAAAATAAATTAACAAGAATTTTAAAATTGATATTCACATAATACATTACATTTGTCTCGTGAAGCTGATTAGTCGTTTATGTTTGATTTTCTGCGCATTGAGTATTTTTATCAATGTGGCATTAGGTGGAACGTTGCTTTCGACAAAGAAATTGACGTTTTCAGCTAAGCAAGAAAGCAAAACAATTGTCTTCCAAAAAGTAGTAGAAGACTTCCATTTAAATGCGACAGAGTTCGAAGAAGATGTTGAATTGGACGGTGATGAAGACCTAGATTTTGATTTTCACATCGTTTCTTACCACACTGCACCAACGACATACCAATTTCAGTTTCCATTCTTCCATTCTTCGAAGATAGAATTCAACCACATTGACTATAAGTCAATACGAAAAGTCCCGTTTTTCATCACTTATGAAAATTTTAGAATATAGAATCGATTTCGTATTGGCTTAAAAATCAATTGTATAACGAATTCTATATTTCTATGAATCACCCATTTCAACTTGAAAAAGTTGTTGAAGAATTAAAACACTTTTTACCATCCCAAGCTCCGTTAAAGGACTTTATTCACCACAATACCTTGCATGCTTTTCAGCATGATTCGTTCCATCTTGGATTGAAAAAGTCCAACGAAATGTTCGGATACAAGACGTATTTGCAGTTAAGTGAATACCGAAAATTATTCGAGCAGGGAAAAATCAAAGAAAGTGTATTGGATCATTTCTTACCCGAGGAAGATCAGGCCATGTGGAAAACACGTTTGCTTTCTACAGACTACAATGAACAAGTCAATCCACGCATTGGAATGCTTCGTTCCAATTGGAAGTCGAAGTACAAAATGGATTTGGATAATTTCACGCATTCCACCTTGTTTAGAATAACTAGTAGTTACTTGGATCAAGGAATTTCCGTTTGGAGTTTCCCCATCAAGGAACTCGGTTTTTTAGATGCTATTCGACACTTGGAGTCAAATGGCAACGTGAGTTTCTTTCATGCGAAGCGCGCGAAGAACTTATTGATGAAATCCGACCTTCGATTGGAGGATTGCTTGCAGTTACTTGTTGGCAAAGAGGACTTATACGAACGTTATTTGTTCGACCAACAATTTGCACATCCAGGATATGCTGGAATGGTATCCGTACTCTCGGGAAATGCTACCGCGCTGATCGATGAAAGAAAGATCGATTTAGTGGAGTGGATGACCTTTGAGTGTTTGTTGGAAATTGATGCGCTAGACGCCTATTTTGGCGAAATTTGGACACCAATCGGAATCAAAGTGGAGGAAGAAATCCCTGATTTATTTGCGCCAGTTGTGATGGATGAGTTAGCTGAAGTGAAACGCATATGGCAAGAAGCCTATGAGTGGACTTATTATAACCAAGTCCTGAGTGGATTAAAAGAAAAGTCGCAAGTGGTAGAGAAAACGCCGGAGATGCAAGGCATTTTTTGCATCGATGACCGTGAATGTTCCATTCGTCGCTACATTGAGGAAGGACATCCAGGTGTTCAAACCTTTGGTACAGCTGGATTCTTTGGAGTGGAATTTTATTTCCAACCCTATGGATCAACCTTCAGAACAAAGGTTTGTCCAGCACCAGTCACACCAAAATACCTCATTAAAGAAATGGCGAACGAAGCGAAATCAGATAAAGAATTTCACTTTGATGCACGTTCGTATGGACTCATTTTTGGTTGGATTTTAACGCATACCATGGGATTCTGGTCCGCATTGAAGTTAGCGCTAGCCATCTTTAAACCATCTTTGAATACCGTTGCTGTTTCCTCAAACGGACACATGCATCCGAATTCTACCTTGGTCATTGAAAACCAAGCTGGAGAAATGACAGAAGATGGATTACAACTTGGATTTTCCATCGATGAAATGACCGATCGCATTCAAGCCTTGTTGATGAGTATTGGCTTGAATACATCCTTTGCACCGTTGATTTATGTGGTTGGACATGGGTCCAGTAGTTCGAACAATACCCACTATGCAGGGTACGATTGTGGAGCTTGTTCTGGTCGTCCAGGTTCCGTGAATGCACGTGTTATTTGTCACATCGGGAATCATCCAGTGGTTCGACAAAAACTGAAAGAACGCGGCATTGAGATTCCAGAGACTACGCAGTTTGTTCCGGTATTGCACGACACAAGTCGCGATGAATTCATGTACTATGATTTAGCAACCTTATCGACAGAAAACACTCAAAAGCACCAAGTGAACAAACGATTATTTGATCAAGCTTTGGATTTCAACGCAACAGAAAGATCACGAAGATTTGTGGTGATGAATTCGAAAAAGGCAGTGAACAAAGTACATGAGCAGGTGAAATTACGTTCCGTTTCGCTGTTTGAACCTCGTCCAGAATTGAATCATGCGACAAATACCTTATGTATTGTAGGACGCCGTTCATTCTCACGTGGATTATTCTTGGATCGTCGTTCGTTTTTAAATTCATTTGATTACGAAGTAGATCCAGAAGGAAAGTATCTTTCAGGAATTCTCAATGCGGTGGCGCCCGTTTGTGGGGGAATCAATTTGGAGTATTATTTCTCTCGCGTGGACAATCAAAAATTGGGAGCAGGGACAAAACTTCCTCACAATGTGATGGGATTAATTGGTGTTGCGAATGGAATCGATGGAGATTTCAGAACTGGATTACCAAGTCAAATGATTGAGGTACATGATCCAATGCGTTTGTTGGTGATTGTGGAACATTTTCCAGAAGTGGTTTTGAAAACAATCCAAATGAATCCAGCAACCTATGAATGGTTTCTGAATAGCTGGGTAAATATCGTCGCATTCCATCCAACGGAAAAACAGTTTTATCTGTTTGCGAATGGCGCTTTCACCCCTTATGATTTACCTCAAGAACCGTTGGCACATGTAGAAGATGCCATGAAGTTTGTCACAAGTGAATTTGAGAATTTACCGGTTGTTGAATTAACACATTAATAGATCATGGAACTTACATTTAAATTCTTTATTCATTTTTTCATTCTGTTGCCATTGGTCAGCTTTACCCTAAGCTTATTTATCCCAAAAAAGAATGAAAATATGCTTTCTGTTCTAGCGTATACATCAGTAGGATTACAGTTTTTGGTCAGCGTCTTTTTTACCTATCAATGGGCAAGTCATGGATTTCCGGAAATCAACCTGAAAGAATTCTCGGTTTATCAGACAGGGAATTATGATTTCTACTTGGATTTTTACTTTGATAAAGTAACGATGGTCTACCTCTTGTTGGGATCGTCCTTAACGTTTTTAATCACCATTTATTCACGGTATTATTTACATAGAGAGGAAGGATACAAGCGTTTCTTTAACACGATTTTGTTTTTCTTTTTAGGATTCATCATCATCATTTTCGCAGGTAACCTAGAAACGATGTTCATTGGATGGGAAGTCCTAGGAATTTCTTCCTTCTTGCTCATTGCCTTCTACCGAGATCGTTATTTACCAGTAAAAAATGCCTTAAAGGTATTCTCGGTTTACCGAATTGGCGATGTCGGAATTATCCTAGCCATGTGGTTGTCCCATCATTTGTGGCACGAAAACATTTCGTTTGCGAAGCTACACAATTCAGAATTGGTCCATGAACACATCATGCAGAATTCCTTGGTTGGATTAGCCATTGCTTTTATGTTCTACATTTCAGCGGCGGCGAAATCAGCACAGTTGCCTTTTTCGTCATGGTTGCCACGTGCGATGGAAGGACCGACACCATCTAGTGCCATTTTCTATGGTTCTCTTTCTGTGCATATTGGAGCGTTTTTGATGTTGCGAACGATACACTTCTGGGAGAATCAAATCGTTTTCAAGGTGTTTCTCATTTTTTCAGGACTATTAACCGCTGTCATTGCAACGTTTATCAGTCGAGTGCAAAGCTCCATTAAATCACAAATTGCATATGCATCTATTGCACAAATCGGTTTGATTTTCATCGAAATCGCGTTGGGTTGGGAAGTATTTGCGTTGGTGCACATCGTAGGAAATGCTTTTCTACGTACCTACCAGTTGTTGATTTCACCATCTGTTGTGAGTTACAAAATCCGCGAGCAATTTTATCATTTTAAGCGCAAATCAGCAACATTGGAAGATTCAATGCCAAAACGTTTTGAGTATGCCTTTTATATCTTAAACTTAAAGGAGTGGAACTTGGATAATTTGATGTATAAAATTCTTTGGAATCCCCTAAAGAAAATGGGTAGAAACTGGCAATTACTGAATTTCAAATTCGTTTTTTACTTCATTGGATTTGTGATTCTTTCCGGATTGATATTAATTCAATTTAGAGATCAAATGCCCGCATTATTACGCCATCAATTGCCGTTTTTCTTTGCCTTCTCTGGATTTATGATTGTGGTGAAAGCATTTACAGAAAAGGACAGTGTGCGAAAAAGTTTAACTTTAATCATGTTGAACCACGTCGCGATCGCTATGGCGATTTCGTTTAATGAACATTACGACTTCATGCACAATTTCTGGTATTTGAGTGGAATTGTTGCGAGTTGGTTGATTGGCTTATTAATCATCAATTACTTGCGCAACAAAGAAGAGTGGATCAGTTTAGATCAATTCTACGGACACGTGTACGAGCACCCAAAAGCAGCCATTGTATTTTTGATTTGTTGTTTGGGATTGGCAGGATTTCCAATTACGCCATCCTTTGTCGGAGAGGATTTGATTTTTTCGCACATCCATGAAGATCAAATTGCGCTTGCCTTTTTTACAGCCATGAGTTTAGTGATTAACGGACTGGCAACCGTACGTATTTATGCACGTGTGTTTTTAGGTCCACACATCAAAACCTATCACGAAGTAGCGAAACGCTCTTCCTAGTTTTAAGTTTAACGTTAAATTAATAAAGTATGAAAATGAACATGCCAAAAGATGGATGGCAAGGATTAAAGGAGAATTTCTCCGCGGATGCATTGTCCGGATTTCTTGTCTTTTTACTCGCACTTCCTTTGAGTTTAGGAATTGCGAAAGCGAGTGAGTTTACTCCGATTTATGGACTTCTAACAGCCATGATTGGTGGAATTATTGTCAGCTTTATTGCTGGCTCACCACTCACAATTAAAGGTCCAGCAGCTGGACTTATCGTCATCGTTGCCGGATCGGTAACAGAATTAGGTCACGGAAATACCGAGTTGGGTTGGCACCTTGCCTTGGGTGCAGTAGTGATTGCAGGAATTATCCAAGTACTTTTCGGAGTATTGAAGTTGGGTAAGTTTAGCGACATTTTCCCGCTTTCAGCTGTACACGGAATGTTGGCTGCCATTGGAATCATTATCATGAGTAAACAAATCCACATTTTAGCGGGTGTTTCTCCAATGACACCAGAAGGAAAATCCATGGTCGAGCCACTTGAATTATTAGCCTTGTTAAAAACAACCATTCCGAATTTCTTTGCGCACAAGGATGTGGCGATTATTGGTTTAACTTCCCTTGCCATCGTTTTCGGTTGGCCAATGTTGAAAGTGAATTTCTTGAAAAAAATTCCAGCGCCACTTGTTGTTCTTCTTGTTTCCATCCCAATGGC
This sequence comes from Crocinitomicaceae bacterium, assembly GCA_024643725.1. Classification (GTDB taxonomy): domain Bacteria; phylum Bacteroidota; class Bacteroidia; order Flavobacteriales_D; family Crocinitomicaceae; genus UBA952. Next base: position 296,761 of record JAHEMJ010000012.1, read on the forward strand.
CATGGCTTTTGGATTGAAAAACACGGATGACTTCAAACCATTATTGACTTTCGATAAAGGATTCTTTGATATTCTTGGAGTGAATGTGAGTTTTGACGGATTCCATCAAATGGGAACTTTCATCAAGTTCGTGATCATGTTTGCATTAGTCGGAAGTTTAGAGGCCTTGTTGACGGTGAAAGCGATCGACATGATGGATCCATTCAAACGCAAATCGAACTACAACAAAGATTTAATTGCTGTTGGATTGGGTAACATCATTGCAGGTGTTTTTGGTGGACTACCGATGATCTCAGAAGTTGCTCGTTCTTCTGCCAATGTTAATAACGGTGGACGCACACGTTGGGCAAATTTCTTCCACGGTGTTTTCATCTTAATCTTCTTGATTTTTGCTGTTTCCTTCAGTAACTTGATTCCAATGACTGCATTGGCGGCCATGTTAATTGGAGTGGGATGGAAGTTAGCGCATCCAAAAGAATTTGGACACATGTTTAGAATTGGTCCAGATCAGTTGGTGGTATTTTTGGTTACGATCGTAGTTACTTTAGCAACGGATTTGTTGTTAGGTATCGCAGCAGGAATCATCTTGAAAATCATCCTTCACTTATTCCGCGGAGTATCCTTGAAAAGCATCGTAAAATCAGAATTCACCGTTGAAAACAATGTCATTCATGCACATGGATCTATTGTTTTCTCCAACTTCTTGAAATTACAAGCGGCTATTCAAAATTTCGCATTTACTGAGCAAATTCATTTGGATGTTTCTCAATGTAATTTCATTGACCACTCATCCATTGAGGCTTTGCATCACTTAGAGGCTGATTTTAAAGCACAAGGTGGATTATTGGATGTGATTGGTTTAAATCACTTCGAAAATGTACATGGTTCAACGCACCATTTAGCTGCCCGCAAAAGAAAATAACATGAAAAAGTTACTTTTTCAAATCATTGTGATGGTGGGCATGGGAATGCCTGCCATCCTTACTGCTCAGAAAATCATAAGTCCACAAACACATGGTTGGGCCATGTATGTCGGGACACACAAATTGACGGATAAATTCAGTTTGATGACAGAGTACCAATGGCGTCGTGCGGATGGATTCAATTCTTGGCAACAATCGTTGATGCGCTTGGGATTAGAATACAACGTCAATCCAAATGTATCAGTTATGGCTGGATACGCTTGGGTGAAAACCTTTCCCTACGGCGATCAACCGATTCTCCACGAATTTGATGAAAACCGCATCTTCGAACAAGTCAACTTGAAAAGTAAAATCGGAAACATTGATATTCAACATCGTTACCGCTTAGAACAACGTTTCTTGGAACAATATGCGAAAGATGCATCGAACAATATCGTTCAAGTAGATCCTGTTTTTCGTCAACGCGTGCGTTACCGTGCAATGGCGATGATTCCATTGTCGCGAAAAGAAATGGCGGATAATACGCTGTTCATGAACGTGAACGATGAGGTGTTTTTAGGATTCGGTTCAGGCATTGGTAAAAACATCTTGGACCAAAATCGTTTCATTGCTGCTTTGGGATGGAGATTCGACAAGAACTTTAATGTGCAAGTTGGATACCTCAATCAGTTTGTTGTGAAACCGGATGGACTTAAAATGGAACGCAACAATACCTTGTGGATCTCCACAACGTACAACTTGGATTTCACTAAAAAATAAATCTTATACTCTCCAAGCAATATTCAGCCGGTAAGTCCTACTTATCGGCTGAACTTTTTTAGTATCTTTCCTTTCTAATTCAACACATGGAACGAAGAAATTTTGTCAAAGCTTCTGCTTTAGCTGGTATCGGTGCGCTCATCGTGCCAAATTCTTTATTTGCTGGACAATTGTCCGAGGATAAAAAAGTACGTTTAGGATTTATTGCCGTAGGTTACCGCGGACAATCTCACTTGGAGGAAATGCTGAAACGCACCGATGTTGAAATCATTGCGTTTGCTGATCCAGACCCGAACATGATGTCGGATGCGTTGAAATTGGTCGAAAAGTCCGGAAGAAAAGCACCAGCTGTCTACGGGAATGGCCAGGAGGATTATAAAAACCTATTGAAACGCGAGGACATCGATGCGGTGTTTGTGGCTTCTCCTTGGGAATGGCATTTGCAACATGGAGTGGATGCCATGAAGGCGGGGAAAATTGTCGGGATGGAAGTCTGTGGCGCCATGAAGTTGAGCGATTGTTGGGAGTTTGTGAAAACCTATGAGGAAACAAAAGTTCCCATCATGATGCTCGAAAATGTGTGTTATCGTCGCGACGTGATGGCGGTGATGAACATGGTAAAAACTGGCCTTTTTGGCGAACTTGTTCACGGACAAGGAGGCTACGAGCACGACCTACGTGGCGTGTTGTTTAACGACGGAAAATCTGCCTACAACTCAGGAGTGGAATTTGGTGAAAAAGGAATGAGTGAAGCCAAATGGCGCACGAATCATTACGTGAATCGAAACGGTGAATTGTATCCAACACACGGACTAGGTCCCATTGCAGCGATGTTTGACATCAATCGCGGGAACCGTATGTTACGCTTAACATCCATGGCTAGTAAAGCACGAGGATTACATAAATACATTGAAGAGCATCCAAAAGGAGGAAAGGATCATCCGAATGCCAAAGTGGAATTCAAACAAGGAGATGTCGTAACGACACAAATTCAATGTGCGAATGGCGAAACGATTTTACTGACGCATGACACAAGCTTGCAACGTCCATACAACCTTGGATTTAGAGTGCAAGGAACAGAAGGGATTTGGCAGGATTTCGGTTGGGGAGACGCGGAACAGGGACTCATTTATTTCGAGAAAATCATGGGACATACCCATAAATGGGATAACACGAAAAAATGGATGGAAGAATACGATCATCCCTTATGGAAACGCTTCTCCAAGGATGCGGAGAATTCTGGACACGGAGGTATGGATTTCTTTGTGGACAACGCCTTTATTGAGTGCATCAAGCAGAACAAAGAATTTCCATTAGACGTCTATGATTTAGCAGCATGGTACGCGATTACACCTTTAAGTGAGAAATCAATTAAAGAGGAAGGGAAGCCACAAGAAATTCCTGATTTCACCAAAGGAGCATGGAAATCACGTAAACCAGTTTTTGGATTAACCGATGCATTCTAAACTTCATTTGCTCATTCTCGCTGGTGGACTCGGTTCACGGTACAAGGGATCCAAACAATTGGACACCTTTGGAACACAGCGGGCATGTTTGTTGGAATTTGCGATGTATGATGCCGTTCTGGCTGGATTTGAGCGCATCATTATCGTTGTGAATCAAGCGGTCTTGGCTCCCATGCGCGAACAATTGAAATCGTGGGAGGATCGTGTGGAATTGGTCTTCGTCATCCAAGAATTGAAAACATTAGCACAAGATCAGGTAAGTCGCGAACGATTCAAACCTTGGGGAACAGCACAAGCAGTGATCTCTGCTCGAACGCAAATCACTGGTCCGTTTGTGGTCATGAATGCGGATGATTATTATGGTTCTTCTGTCCTGCAACAGGCCGCGGATTTCTTTCACCAAGAACAACACAGGCATGGACTCATCGCCTATACATTGGAACATACCTTAAGTCTAAACGGTGGCGTTTCACGTGGTGTTTGTCAGGTTGATTCGAATGGTACCTTAGTTTCGGTGGAAGAACGGCATCAGCTACAACGGGAAGATGACACGATTCTTGCAGAGCATGGAATTTCCTTTCAACCGGACACGTTGGTATCGATGAATTTTTGGTTGTTTCAACGAACGATATTGGACGAATTGGAACGGTATTTCGAAGACTTTTTCGCAAAGAACAAAGATAGTTTAACGGCAGAATGTTATTTGCCTTCAGCTGTTCAGGTTGGGATTGAAACCATGCGATGGGAAGTCTGTGTATTGAAAAGTTCAGAAAAATGGGTTGGACTTACCTTTCCAGCTGATCGTCCTTTGGTTGAGGCATACCTCCAAGATTTAAGTAATGCGGGAAAATACCCAAAATCGTTCGGACATGAATAGACAACAAGAGCGATCGATTGCCAATGATTATTTGAAATCACTTTCGACCAAAGTGATGCGCATTACCTTGCTGAAAGGTGGATTGATTCACAAAACCTTCCTTGTCGAAGCGATGAATGGCGAATCGTATGTCCTGCAGGGAATGAATACACAAGTATTTAAAAATCCCAATTTAATTGTGCTCAATCAACAGAATATTGCTCGCTTCTTGGCGGAAAAAAAATACCCCAAATTTTCCTTGGAGTTGCTGTCAAACGCACAGCAAAATTATTTACTTCAGGATACCAAAGGACAAACTTGGCGAATGTTCAAAGCCATTACACCGAGTAAAAGCATGGAAGTGTTGACCCATCCAAAACAAGCCTTTGAAGCAGCAAAAGCATTGAGTGAGTTTCATGCCTTTTTACGTGAATATCCTGCGGAGGAAATTCAGGCAAGTATTCCCGGCTTTCTAGATTTCAAAAATAGGTTGACCTATTATCAGCACGCAAAAGAAGCCGGAATTCCCTACCGAAAAACCCAAGCGCGCAGTTGGATGGAAAAAGTCACGCGGTATCAGTCGGTATTGGATGATTATTTTCGCATCGAACCGTTCTTACCCATACGTGTGATTCATGCCGACCCCAAGTTGAGTAATTTTTTATTCGACGCCAATGGTAAAAAGGTACTAGCCTTAATTGATTGGGACACGATCATGGCGGGATCCATTTTGTACGATATTGGCGACATGATTCGTTCGTTTTGTCAAGTAGGCGCGGAGGATTCAGAGCATCAAACGGCGTTCTTTCAGGCTGAAATATTAAAAGAAATTTTGACAGGATACGTGCATGGACCGATGAATGATCATTTGACGGATGTAGAACGAGCACATTTTTTACTAGGTGCCAAAGCCGTTATTCTCATTCAAGGAATTCGATTCTTGAGTGATTATTTATTGGGCGATTTGTATTATTGGGTAGAGGACGAAACACATAATTTGCGTCGTGCCAAAAACCAATTTAAAATGCTCGAAGAATTGATGGATTTAGAGTGATTACCATTCAAAAGCAGCGTCGCTCATCCATTTTCCTTGAACGCGTAAGGTTTGTTCGATGAGGTCACGTACGCAAGCTTTTCCGCCATCGTAAGGACTTTGATAATGCACGCGTTGTTTTACATCTGCTACGGCATCTTGTGGACAAGCAGAAAGTCCCGCTACTTGAAGCACCGGAATATCTGGAATATCATCACCCATGTATGCAATTTCTTTATCCTGTAATTGAAATTCCGCTTTGATCTCTTCGTAGCAAGCTATTTTCTTATGGGCGCCTAAGTACACACGTTCCATGCCTAGTCCCAAAAGTCGATCGCGTACTTCGGTTGAATGTCCGCCGGTGATCGCAAAAATGCGATAACCCATTTTCGCAGCATATTGAACGGCATACCCATCCTTGGAATTCAATGCACGTACGATTTCATCCTTCAGTAAATACACCTTTCCATCTGTGAAGACACCATCTACATCGAAAATAAAGGTGCTAATGTGATTTAAGGCAAGTTTGTAACTAGTCATGCTTGGAATATGTTTTAAGGATGCTGTCAGTTAAGACATCGTATAATTTTCGATCATCTTCGTTCAATAAAGAACGATGTGCGTCCATGGTTTCTTTGTCGTTTCGTCGCGCTGGACCCGTTTGCGCATCGAATGCTGAGATTGTTTCTAACTTGCTAACCGTTTCCTTGATTAATGCATTCAACAGGTTTCCATCCAATCCTTTTTCTGTTAATTGGGATTGTCCTTTATAGAGTAAGTGATTGACAAAATTATTGACAAAAACGGCTGCAAGGTGGTAATCAGCGCGTGTTTTGGAATCACAGAGTGCATGGTTCAATCCAACGAGTTGACAAAGATCTACAAGTATTTCTTGCAGGATTTCGGCAGGTGCTTCCAGTAAAATTGGAATCTCTGAACTGGACAGCGAACGACTCAAGCTAAAGGATTGAAGGGGATAGAAAACTCCCCAATGTTCCTTCGGGAAATCGTTTAGCGATACAGCTCCTGCCGTGTAAACGACAAATTGCGTTGTAGGAAAGGTGTTCCGTAAGGCACGAACCGATTCATCGTTGGTTGCAACGAAAATCACATCTGCCAGCAAGTCTTGCGGATTTCGGTAAAATTCCGAGTTAAGCTCCTTTGCTAACGCAAGTCCAGTGGACTCGTTTCTGCTGGAGATTCCAGAAATGCGAATGCCAGATTGATGAAAAATGTGCGCAAGAGCGGTAGCGACTTTACCGGAGCCAACAAAGGCAATGCGCATATTTTTCAAGTCCAACATTATTTACCGTGGCATTGCTTGTATTTCTTCCCGCTACCGCAAGGACAAGGATCGTTTCTACCAACTTTTGGCTCAGCAATAATTGGTTGACGTTTCTCTGGTTGAGGCATCGAATTCGCAATTGCTTGATCGTATCCTTGTCTACCTTCAAAAGATGGAGTAGGCGTAGTAGAAACCGATTGATTCGTTTGTGCTTGTTGGTAGTTGTTTTGACGCGCTTCTTGGTTGGTTCCCTGAATTTCTTGTTCAAAAGGAATGTCCAATTTCATCAATAATTCAACCGCTTCTTCGTTCAAACGATTCAACATGCTGCGGAACAATTCATACGATTCTAATTTGTATACCACCAATGGGTCTTTTTGCTCGTATGATGCGTTTCTTACCGCAGAACGTAATTCATCCATTTCGCGTAAGTGTTCTTTCCACTCATCATCAATTTTGGAAAGAATCACATTCTTTTCAAATGCTTTCGAAATGATTTTGCCTTCTGTGTGATAAGCGTCCTCAATGTTAACAATCAACTGTAACTCTCTGCGTCCATCTGTTAATGGGAAAACCATGTCCTTGTACTTGTTCGCCAGGTTCTCATGAACGTGTTTGATTTGCGGCAATGCTCTTGTGGCAATTTTATCGCATTTACGTTCGTAAGATTCAGTCATGGCAGCGTAAACTTTATCGGTTAACTCGCTGCGGCTGATTTTCGCAAATTCTGCTTCGTCCACTGGGGATTCGATACCGATGATGCGGAGTAATTCCATTTCAAATTCATGGAATGCCGATCCACCATATTGTTGAACTGTTGTTTCGCATAACTCAAAGAACATGTTGTCGATGTCAATATCTAAACGATCTCCGAATAAGGCATTTTTGCGTTTTTTGTAAATGGCTTTACGTTGTGCGTTCATTACATCATCGTATTCCAATAAATTTTTACGTACGCCGAAGTTGTTTTCTTCCACTTTTTTCTGAGCGCGTTCGATGGATGAAGAGACCATTCCATGAGAAATTACTTCCCCTTCTTTCAATCCCATTCGGTCCATTAATTTAGCGATGCGATCAGAACCAAATTTACGCATCAAATCATCTTCCAATGAAACGAAGAAACGGGAAGAACCTGGATCTCCTTGACGACCGGCACGACCTCTTAACTGACGGTCCACACGACGAGAGTCATGACGTTCCGTTCCGATAATTGCGAGTCCGCCAGCTTCTTTCACACCTTCACCTAATTTGATATCCGTTCCACGTCCTGCCATATTCGTCGCAATGGTTACGGCACCCGCTAATCCGGCATTTGCAACAATCTCTGCTTCTTTTTGATGGTATTTCGCATTCAAGACTTGGTGTTGGATTTTTTTCATTTGAAGCATGCGCGACAAAAGTTCAGAAATTTCAACGGTTGTTGTCCCGACCAATACTGGTCGTCCAGCAGCCACTAATTCTTCGATTTCAAGAATCACGGCGTTGTATTTCTCACGTGCCGTTTTGTACACGTAATCGTCTAAATCTTTTCTAGAAATCGGTTTGTTCGTTGGAACGACAACTACGTCCAATTGGTAGATGTCCCAGAACTCCTTCGCTTCCGTTTCCGCTGTTCCCGTCATACCAGCTAACTTGTGGTACATACGGAAATAGTTTTGTAGTGTCACTGTCGCGTACGTTTGTGTTGCCGCTTCGACATCCACATTTTCTTTCGCTTCAATGGCTTGATGTAAACCATCGGAATAACGACGTCCTTCCAATATACGTCCGGTCGATTCATCCACGATTTTTACTTTTCCATCTAAAATCACATATTCGACTTCTTTCTCGAAGAGGGTATATGCTTTCAATAATTGATTAATGGAGTGAATGCGTTCGGATTTAATGGAGTATTCTCTTACCAATGCATCTTTTTGGTCTAGGAACGTTTCCTTCGCTAGGTTTTGTTTTTGCAATTTGGCAATTTCATCTCCGATATCTGGCATGACAAAGAAATTACGGTCGTCTTTTCCAGAAACCAAATCAATTCCTCTGTCTGTTAATTCAATCGTGTTATTTTTCTCATCGATGACAAAGAACAATTCCGCATCGATTTTTTTCATCTGCTTTCCTTGTTCTGCCATGTAGAAGTTCTCCGTTTTTTGCAAGTGAACTTTGATTCCTGGCTCGGAAAGGAATTTAATCAAGGCGCGATTCTTAGGCAAACCACGGTGTGCACGAAGCAAGGCAATTCCACCTTCTTCTAGCATGCGTTTCGCTTCGTTTTTGTCCTCCGGTGCTTCGTTGATCACTGTCAATAATTTTTTCGCTTCGGACAAACATTGTTGCACGTATTGTTTTTGTGCCTCTACCACACGTTCGATGCGTGGTTTTAATTCGTGAAACTCGTGTTCATCTCCTTTTGGAGTTGGACCTGAAATGATCAAAGGTGTTCGCGCGTCGTCAATTAAAACGGAATCGACCTCATCAACAATCGCAAAATGGTGCTTGCGTTGTACCAAATCGTCCACGTGTCCGGCCATGTTATCACGCAAGTAATCAAAACCAAATTCGTTGTTTGTCCCGAAGGTAATGTCAGCCATGTAGGCTTGGCGTCTTTCTTTGGAGTTTGGACGGTGTTTATCGATGCAATCGACTGTGAGTCCGTGGAATTGGTACAATGGTCCCATCCATTCAGAGTCACGCTTCGCTAGGTAGTCGTTCACAGTTACAATGTGCACACCTTTTCCAGCTAAGGCATTCAAGTACACAGGCAAGGTAGCGACTAACGTTTTCCCTTCTCCTGTTTGCATTTCGGCAATGTTTCCTTTGTGCAACACAGCTCCACCCATCAACTGAACATCGTAATGCACCATGTTCCATTTGATGTGTCCGCCAGCAGCAGTCCATTCATTGTGCCAAATCGCTTTGTCACCTTCAATGCTGATTCCATCTTTCTTCGCCGCTAATTCGCGATCGAAGTCCTCGGCTGTAACGACAAGTTGTCCATTTGTTGCCCAACGATTCGCCGTTTCTTTCACAACGGCAAAAGCTTCCGGTAAAATTTTCAACAAAGTCTCCTCGATTTGTGCATCTACTTCTTTTTCCAATTTGTCAATGCGATCGAATAAGTCTTCCTTCTCTTGAATGCTCGTTTCCAAGCTTTCCGCTTTGGTGCGAAGTTCAGCGAGTTGTTGCTCTAGTCCTTCTTTTTCCGCGCGAATTTGTTGTTGAAATTCGCGGGACTTCTGACGTAATTGCTCGTCAGATAAGGTTTTAATATGTGAATGAGCAGCAGTTGCTTGCTCTACGTAAGGCCAGTATAATTTCTTGTCTTTCGCGTTCTTATCCCCAAAAATGGATTTTAAGATATCTCCAATCATTGTTTTTCTCTTTAATGCAAGCCCCAAAGTTAATCAATTCTACTTATTTACGGGTGTTTGGAATGCTTGAATTGTCGGTAAATCAAGGTTTTTTTTCCACAAGATTTAACAATCCATGAAGCGTCGAATTCTCATGTCGCTAATTAGCAAGAATGCTTATCTTTGCGCCATGCATGAAATGATACTAATTTTAGATTTTGGATCTCAATATACGCAATTGATTGCGCGTAGAATCCGCGAGTTAAATGTTTATTGTGAAATTCATCCGTGGAATAAAATTCCGGAGATTGGAGACCATGTGAAGGGAATAATTCTTTCTGGAAGTCCTTTTTCTGTTCGGGATGAAGCTTCTCCAAGACCTAATTTAGATGCCATAAAAGGAAAAATGCCGTTACTTGGTGTTTGCTTCGGTGCGCAGTATTTGTCACACCATTTTGGTGGAGAAGTATTGCCTTCAAGTATTCGTGAATATGGACGTGCACATTTATCCTATGTAGATGGAAATCACATCCTCACCAAAGGAATGACAACCGGATCTCAAGTGTGGATGTCTCATGGCGATACGATCAAAAAAATCCCAAGTAACTATAAAATTATCGCCAGTACCTCCGATGTTGAAATCGCGGGTTACCACATCGAAGGAGAAGAAACCTACGGAATTCAATTCCACCCGGAAGTTTATCACTCGACGGAAGGTAAAATTCTTTTGAAGAACTTCATCGTGGAAGTGTGTCATTGCGCGTGTGATTGGACACCCGACTCTTTCGTGGAAGAGACGACAGCACGTTTAAAGGCGCAATTAGGAGATGACAAAGTCATTCTTGGATTATCCGGCGGCGTGGATTCATCCGTTGCTGCGGTCTTGTTACACAAAGCCATCGGGGCAAACTTACACTGTATTTTTGTCGATAATGGCTTGCTTCGCAAAAATGAATTTCAGTCCGTTTTGGAGTCCTACAAAGGAATGGGCTTGAATGTGAAAGGCGTCGATGCTTCCCAACAGTTTTACGCTGCTTTGAGCGGATTGACGGATCCAGAATTAAAAAGAAAAGCCATTGGAAAAGTATTCATCGATGTATTCGATGAGGAATCCAAACAAGTAGAAGGAGCAAAATGGCTCGGACAAGGAACAATTTATCCAGATGTCATTGAGTCCGTTTCTGCTACTGGTGGACCATCGCAAACGATTAAGTCGCATCACAATGTGGGTGGACTTCCAGATTACATGAAATTACAAGTCGTAGAACCTTTGCGTTTGTTGTTCAAAGATGAGGTGCGTCGCATTGGACGTTCCCTGCAAATTGATGAGCGCATTTTAGGTAGGCATCCTTTCCCAGGTCCAGGACTCGGAATTCGTATCCTTGGAGAAGTAACGGAGGAAAAAGTACGCATCCTACAGGATGTCGATTCCATTTTTATTGAAGGATTGAAAGAGGATGGTTTGTATGACGATGTTTGGCAAGCTGGAGCGATTTTCTTGCCGATTCAATCGGTCGGAGTGATGGGTGATGAGCGTACTTACGAAAATGCAGTGGCGTTGAGAGCAGTGACTTCAACGGATGGAATGACAGCTGATTGGTGTCATTTACCGTACGAGTTTCTCGCGAAAATCTCCAATAAAATCATCAATCAAGTTAAAGGAATCAACCGAGTAACCTACGATATCAGTTCCAAGCCACCAGCAACCATCGAGTGGGAATAAGTCAGGAGTTATGAAACAAGTTTTTCTTCTTCTTTTGTTGCTTCGCTGCTTGTTTGTTCAAGGACAGCAATACGCGCAGATTACGGAAAGAGAAGGGAAGAAATGCTATGTTCATACCGTTTCGGACGGCAACAACCTCTATGGACTTCAGCAAATGTACGCTTGTCCAGCAGAGGAAATATTGAATATGAATCCAGGAATCGAACGTGGATTAACTACTGGTGAAGTAGTGTTTATTCCCGTTCAGCGAAAAACCGTGAAACATACGGTAGGACAAAAAGAAACCCTGTATGCGGTTTCGAAAATGTACGACGTTTCCATGGATAGCATCACGAAATATAATCCCTCCGCGAAAAACGGTTTAAAATTGAATCAACGTTTGTTGATTCCAAATGCCATTGCGCGCATTCAAACGGATGAAGCTTCCACTTCAGTGGAGGTGATGCAACAAGAAATTCCCAAACCAAGTGAAGCGGCCAAGTCTAAATTTAATATTTCGTTCACGGACCAAGTGATTTCCCATGTGGTCTTGCCGCAAGAATCCTTGTATACCATTTCAAAGCGTTTTATGGTACCGGTACCTGAATTGCAAGCGTTGAATCATTTGACATCGAGCAGAGTGAGTCCTGGACAAAGCATACGGATTCCGGTGAAAAAAGAAAAAGTGGAAATCGTTCCTATTCGTGCGGTTCCACCAAAACGAATTGATCAAACGCCTGATGAACTTACTTTTCCCGCACGGAAATCCTTCGAAGTCGCGCTCTTCTTACCCTTGAACCTAGATTCTACGTCCACCTACAATCGCTTTGTTTCTGCGGCAGCCTTGGAATATTACATGGGCGCCAAATTGGCCTTTGATTCGTTGTCCCGCATGGGACTGACTGCAAATGTCCATGTATATGACTATGAAGCTGCTACACAAAATTTAGCGAGCATTCTAGCCAATCCGGCATTAAGCGAAATGGACCTGATTTTTGCACCGTTGCAACAGAGAGAAGCAGAAATCGTTAGTGCGTTTGCTCGAAAAAATGACATTGCCATCGCATTTCCCGTATTTATGAAGGAGAATGAACTACTTGGTAATCCAAATTCCGTGTGTTTGTCTCCGTCCACAGCGAATTTAATGGAGTTGTTGGCCTTGAGTGTGCATCGACAATTCGTGAATCAAACCATTGTGTTGATTAAAAGTGAAAGCGAAGTGGATGTCAAAAATGACCAATTGTTTTTGAATTCCTTTCACAATGTTCCCTCATCGGTATCCAAAGCAAAAATCATTGAAGCAAGCTGGAAAAATTACCGACAATATGAGGTGATGAACGAAGATATTATTTACGTTTGTTTGAGCACGGACAAGGCAAAAGTCCTCGGATTATTGGAGAAATACAAAGACAATCCACATGTTAAAATCTATGGGATGAAAGAATGGTTAGAGTGGAAAGAAGTCAGTGGAACCATCGCTAATAAATACACGTTTACTTATGCGAGTCCATCTTATTTCTCGTACCATTCTCCAACTGTTCAGGCATTTCACAAGAAGTTCCGAAGAACCTATTCAGCGGATTTAACAAAGATGGCTTGCCTAGGGTATGATGCTACGTTGATGGTATGTCGACAGTTACTCGAGAAAACAGCCATTCAATCGGGAGTCATCAGTAATTATCAATTGAAACAAATGGGGACAGGGAACGGGTATCAAAATACTGCTGGATTTGTTCTGCAATTTAAAGGATTTGAATCGAAGCCAGAATGACAATGACACGCACAGAAATAGAAACAGCTTATCGATCGTTGCAATTGCACATTTGTGCCGAATTGGAAAAAATCGATGGACAAGCACATTTTCAGGAAGATGCCTGGGATCGGGAAGAAGGCGGAGGCGGATTTACGCGTACAATTTCTGAAGGACGCATATTCGAAAAAGGCGGAGTGGCGTTTTCTGCGGTTCATGGACCAGTGTCCGATGCGATGAAAAAACAATTGAACCTAGAAGGCGAGCATTTTTTTGCCACTGGAGTTTCCATTGTTTTGCATCCACGTCATCCGCGACATCCAATCATTCACATGAACGTGCGTTATTTTGAATTGGATAACGGTGCGACATATTGGTTTGGTGGCGGAATCGATTTAACGCCGCATTATGTCGACCCCAAGTTGGCGAACGACTTTCATCAACAGTTGAAAAACACATCGGATCATTACTCAGTGGACTTCTATCCGAAATTCAAGGAATGGGCAGATCGCTACTTTTATTTGCCGCATCGTGAGGAATCGCGAGGAGTTGGTGGAATTTTCTTCGATCATTTGGATGAGAAATGCGGTTTAACCAAAGATCAACTGTTCCATTATTGCCTCGATTTGGGAAGGTTGTTTCCAGTAGCCTATAAACACCAAGTGGATCACATTTCTTTATCAGAAGTCAGTGAACGCGAATTGAATTGGCAAGCACTTCGTCGTGGTCGGTATGTGGAATTCAATCTGCTTCACGACAGAGGAACGAAATTTGGCATTTACTCGGGTGGACGAACAGAATCCATTTTAATGAGTATGCCGCCCCGTGCAAATTGGGAGTATAATTTGCAACTTGAAAGAGATTCGGAGGAAGCACAGACCTTGGCATTTCTTCAAAAAACACACGCATTTAAATTAGATTAACAGATAAACGGATCAATGAAAAGTCCTTACGTAAATGTAAATGGCATGCAGCACATTGGAGTAGCTGTGAGCAATATGAATGAAATGCTTCCCTTGTACCGAAAGTTGTTCGGCATGGACATTCCTTTTTTCGATTCCATTCAAGCTGCGCCGTTGATGGATGTTTATACGCATGGAAAAACGATTACCAAACGCGCGAGTATGATCATGAACCTACAGGGTGGTTGTGCGATGGAAGTCATTGAGGCTACGTCATTCAAAGGAAAAGGCAATTTGAACACCTTTGCTTGGGGGGATTTGGGAATCAATGCCATCCAAATGAAAGCGAAAAACATCGAAAAAAGCTACGCTTTCGTGAAAGAATTGGTGGATTGTCAAACAATTCATCCGATGCCCGACCAACGCAAGGGATTTTTTATGAAGGATCCGGACGGAAACCACTTTCAATTTGTAGAAAACAAGGAGTGGTACTCCGACAACGGACATCATTCTGGAGGAGTTTTGGGGATTAGTATTGGAGTGAGAAATGCCGATGAATCCATGAAATTATACCGCGATATTTTAGGATTTGACCAAGTGGTATTTGATCAGTCGGACGTATTTTCTGATTGGAAGGATTTGCCAAATGGACAGGAGCGATTTAGACGTGTGCTGTTGACGAAGTCCAAACCGACCGGTGGTGGATTTGGAAAAGTAACTGGTAAAAATTACATCGAATTAGTGCAGGCGTTGGACCGTGAACCACAGAAAATCTTTAAAGGAAGAATGTGGGGAGATTACGGATTTGTCCATTTGGGATTGGATGTAAAAGGCATGCGCCAATTAGAATCCGAAATGAGTCAAAAGGGATTCCCTTTCACGTGTGACAGTCAATCGGCGTTGAGCATGGGAAATACGAAAGTACATTGTGTGTATATCGATGATCCAGATGGAACCTTGATTGAAATGATCGAGGTATTCAAAGTTCCGATTGTAGAGAAGTGGGGCTTGTTCTTGAATGTGGAGAAAAGAGACCCAATGAAGCCACTTCCTGATTTCATGTTGAAGTTTCTTCGTTTCTCGCGCATCAAAGATTAAGTCGTTTTTCGCACAAAAAAGTGTAACTTAGGACATGCGCTTCATCACGTTGAGTTTCATTTTTGTAGCATTCGCTTGGATTTTTTCCTGTTCAGGGGAGAAAGTCATTGACCGTATTTATCAGACAAAAAATGTGGTGGTTGTGGTGATTGATGGTCCACGCTACTCTGAAGCTTGGGGCCAAACCGGCAGGCCAAATGTCCCTTATATGGATTCCGTGTTAGCTCCTGTCGGTTGCACACATTCGTATTTCTACAACCTTGGCGAGACGTTTACGACGAATGGACATACCGCGATTTCAACTGGAATTTATCAGTCGATTAATAATACGGGAGGAGAATATCCTCAGAATCCGGGTATTTTTCAGCATTACTTGAAAAAACATCCCGATGACAAAGAATTTGTTTGGTTGATTACCTCGAAGGATAAATTGCAAGTACTTTCTGATTGCAAAGATCCCAAATGGAAAGGAAAGTACATTGCTTCAACGGATTGTGGTGTTTCGGGACTTGGTACGGGATACCGTCATGATTCCATCACATTTAGACGTGTCATGTATGCGTTGGAGGTACACAAGCCAAAGCTTTTGTTGGTGAATTTTCGGGAACCGGATTATTCAGGACACAAGGCTGATTGGAACGGATACATTCGTGGAATTCAACAAACGGATTCGATGGTACATGAGATTTGGAAGTTCATTCAAAGTGACCCAACGTATCAAGGAAAAACAACCATGTTTGTGACGAATGATCACGGACGACACCTCGATGGCGTTTCAAACGGATACGTTTCTCATGGATGTTCTTGCGAGGGCTGTCGCCGCATTCACCTATGGAGTTTTGGTCCAGATTTTAAACAAGGTACATACTTGAATCAACAAGCGGAACTCATCGATGTCAATGCAACCATTGGTGAATTGCTGCAGTTACATTCGTTAAAATCGAATGGACGGGTGTTGAAGGAATTGTTTCAATAGATTAAGATCCACATCCAACGCAGTCGATGTGGCTATCCATCGGACGAACGCCATTCAATTTCATTTCTAAATTGTGGATTTGATCCTTGATGTCCATATCCCCAAATAAATCACCAGTTAACTGTGTTTTTAACTGTTCGATTTGCGCTTGTAATTGTAATTGTTGTTCTTCCATGGGTGTGATTTTAACTGAACCTAAAAATATTGTTTTTTTTCTTTCGAAATGAACGCAAGGTCAAAAAAAGATTACTCCGCAAATATATTACGGAATAAATAGTACCTTCGTTGTATGTTTCAATTAACGAATCAAAGTCGACGCATTCAGGTCTTGCTTTCTTTTCTCAGGCAGCAAGCAAATGCCCGTGCGACTTTTCTTGAAATCTTGGAATACCTCCAACAGGAATTACCGAAGGATGGTCAGAAAAAAATCAGCCGGAGAACCTTGGAAGCTGATTTAAAGTTCATTCGCGAAGAGCTCAAATTGAACTTAAAACATGTGAATATTTCCCGAAGGCATTATTATCAGTTGCTGGAAACGGATAGCTTACATCCGGAAACAAACGAGCAATTACAAGAATTAATGATGCATCAATTGTCCAAAAGCTTGGGGATTGGTGAGCAGTTAACCAATGCATCGACCGCTTCGAGTTTGGAAGGACTCATGGTTTTTTCGTTTGCTGCTTTGGACGATGGTGGTCGGGCCATGAACCTAGCGCGGGACGTCTTGCAATCTATTTTAGCTCAAGAAGCCATTCAGTTTTGGTACAAACCCATACATACAACTTATCGCTCGAAATTGCAGATTGTCGCTCCGTTGCAGGTGCGTTTTTACGATGGACGCTTCTATTTGGTGGCGGTTGATTACAAGGATAATTCAGAAGGACAATTCAAGCGAAGCATCAAGATTTTTGCCTTCGACATGATTGAAGATTATGTCATTGCGCCAGCACAATTGGAACAGGAAGAAGCAATTTCGGAAGCGCAAACCATCCGTTTTCATCATGCTGATTTGGCACATCGCGTTGGATTGAAAGATTATTTCAAGCACTGTTTGGGTGTGGCACGTTTTAAAGATAGTGAACCAGAGTACATTCGCATCAAATTCACCGATTGGGCGATGTCGTATGTCCGAGAACGCTTATTGCATCGAAGTCAACGCATTGTCGTGGATCATCCCAATTACATGGTGGTGGAATTGTACATTTACCGAACGTATGAATTGGATATGCTCCTTGCTCGTTTCCGTGAATTTGGGGTGGAGGTAAAGTAGCTTACTTTATTTTGGGAACAAGTGCTTTCGGAAACTCCTTTAACACTTGCGGAAGTGCATACGATTTTAGTCCAGAGATGGTCACCACTTTTCCTTTGTCGAGCTGCAAGTGATGCTCTTTGTCGAGCAGTTCTTCTTCATAAAAAATTGCTTCGATGGAGGCAATGATGTGCATGCAGCCATTCTCTTTGATCAAGTATTCACTTGAATACTTACAAAGTAGTTTGACTGGACTCCCTTTAACAAAAGGAATTGGACATCCGCCGTGATAGACAGCTTCCAGATTCGTGTGATCAAATTCACTTTCATCTGGTCCATAATTTGCGGAAGATTGATGCGCTTCTGCGATGATGTCACTGTAGATGTGATTCACCGTGAAGTAACCGTATTCTTTGATGTTTGCGTATGTATTTCGCGGAGTAACACTGGGACGAATAATGAATCCAATCAACGCTGGATCGCTGCCAATGTGTGTGACGCTCGAGAACACAGCCACATTGCTTTTTCCGGAATTGGAGATGGTCGCAATCAAATTCGCCGATTTATAGCCCGTGCAGCTATTGATGAAATTCAATCGCTGGATTTTGTCCATCTGCTCAATTTGCGGTCTATCAATGCGCACTAGTCCCATGTTCCATTTTTAGTTAAAACAAGAATCGGTGGTAAATGTTGAGATGTGGGTAGACTTTTGTGTAAATTCGTAGCCAAATTCAATGGACATCCTGATGTCTAAAAAACGAGCGAAACAATGAAAATAGAAATCTGGAGTGATGTTGCTTGTCCCTTCTGTTACATGGGAAAACGTAAATTCGACCTGGCCTTGGCACAATTCGAGGGTAGGGACGATGTGCACATTGAATGGAAAACATTTTTGTTGAATCCAGAAATGAAAACGGATCCAAGTAAGTCTATTTTTCAATACCTCGCAGAGATCAAAGGGTTTCCCGAGGAACAGGCGCGACAGATGAATGCACAGATAAGCGAAGCAGGTAAGGAAGTGGGATTGGATTATCAGTTTGAACAAGTCATATTAGCCAATACCTTAAAAGCACATCGCTTGTTGCACGAAGCAAAAGGACAAGGATGTCAACACGCCATGGAAGAACGCCTATTTGAAGCGAATTTTGTCGAAGGTAAAAACATAGATGATGTCCATGTGTTGCTTGATTTGGCTCAAGATCTTGGCATGCGTACTGTTGGATTAGATGTCACCTTGTTAAGCGACAAACACGATGCCGAAATACAGACTGATCTACAGCTCGCACAGCAATTTGGCGTGAGAGGAGTACCCTTTTTTGTGTTTGATCGTAAATATGCAGTCAGTGGAGCACAAGCTCCTGAGACCTTTTTAAAAACGATGCAGCAAGTATGGAGTGAGCGGTAAGTGTATTAGTCACATTTTCCTTCTGCAACCTCCAATTCAGCTTCAGCCATCATCCGATGAAATTTTTCTTTCTCTTCTTGTTTGAGGTATTTCAATGATTCAAGGCATTCCTGTTTGATGTCATTTAGTTTCTCCATCCCTTTCTCACGTTCTTTGAGGCTTGATTCCGTAGCGCTCATGGTGGTACACATTACTTGTTTGTAGGATTTAATAAGTCCTTGAAAATCAGTTGCTTTTTTGGAGCAACTCAGGAAAAAAAGTCCAGTCAAAGCGAGACAAATAAATATTCTGAATACACGTAGCATGAAAATGAGTTTGATGCATCAAAAATAATGAATCTCTTATGTGATAATGGTACACAAGTGGTACATTTGTGTAATGATTGAAGAATTAAAGAAGGAAGTAGAGAAAGTTTTTGGACAAGTTATCCAAAAACGCAGTCATTGTGAAGGACTTGCGCAAGAACTGTACACAAAAACGGGCATTTACATTTCCTACAATACAATTCGTCGGATGTACGGACTCATCGATTTTCGAGAACCGCGCGTCACAACATTGGATGCTTTCTCCAAGTACATAGGATTTTCCACCTACAAAGATTTTACGAATCGATTTAATTCTGTGGATGAATGGTCGAAATGGGAAAATCTGTTTTTAGGAATTGATGAGAAAAAAGCCGAAGAATTGGTGAGTATATTTCACTTTTATTTATCACAAAAAGAAGAATTTCCATACTTCTTCACCGTATTATTGCGTGAACTTATTTATAGAAGGGATCTAAACACCTTGAAAGTTGTTCTTTCACAGGACGCCTGGTCCTTTGTCAATTTACCGTACGAAATGGCCTTGAAAATTGGGGTGATTGTAGGTCGGCAATTCCGTTTTATTCAGGATGAAGCATTTGAAAATGAGCTCTTAAAACTGCCGCTGTTCCGTGATTTGGTGTTAAAAATGTTCGTGGATTATTCCGCACTCAATAAGAAATACGGCAGGTGGATCAGTTATGTGAACCAACTTCCGAATGTCGATGACGAATCAAAAAATTTCACAAATGGTGTGATGATTTGGAAAGATCTGTTGAATGGCCAATCCATTACGGCGGAACATTTAGCACGAATTCCTGTGTTAGAAGAAGACATGCATCCCATCCTATACGGACGTGTGTCCGCCTTGCATTTAATGGCGTGTCAGGATCAATCAGCGCGCGAAAAAATACTCCGGGCATGGGGAATCATGATCAAGAGACGGCCTGAACGCACCTTGGAGTATGTTTTTGTGGCCAATGTTCAATGCCTCGTATTTCCCACGATGGAATTCTCAAATTTTCTCTACCAATTTGAAAAACACGCGTCGAAAGTGCATTTTTGGTATAACGAATCGCAATTGAACGTGTATTACCTTTCCTTGGTTCAGCATGCGATTTTTACAGGACAACGAAAGAAAGCGTTGGACACATTGAATCAAATTGATCTGAGTTACCTACGTTATGGTTACGATGAGTTTCT
Organism: Crocinitomicaceae bacterium; assembly: GCA_024643725.1. Lineage (GTDB taxonomy): Bacteria > Bacteroidota > Bacteroidia > Flavobacteriales_D > Crocinitomicaceae > UBA952. Next base: position 317,011 of record JAHEMJ010000012.1, read on the forward strand.
GCGCATTTTCACGCACTTTTTTCAATACGAACTAACGACAGATCTAGAACAGAAACAAATGCACTGGCAAGAATTAATGGATCACGCCGCTTATTTAAACTACCCGATTTTTACAGATACCTATTTTAAGGATTACTTCTCGGTAACACGCTCGTAGTATTTACCTTGTTTAGATAAGGAATGGCCGATTCGTATTCAAAAAAGCGAATCGTTTTTTTGATGGATCGGACACATAAATAAACACCTAGTCCGGATATTCCACTGGCAAATCCAAGGGTGGCGATCAATGAGGAGGTGGACATCGTGGGAGTCATGGACGATAAGATACCAACCATAACCCCCGTTATAGTCACGCTATACGAGAACCGACGGTAGAATCTTAGCCCTTCGCGAATCCTTAGTCTTGTTGAAAATTTATACGTGGGAATCCTTTTGTCATGCTCATATGAACTTAAACTATCGAGAGGGATGTAATACACCCATCCCGACTTTCCCACTTCTGAGGTGTTAAAATAATAGTTATCCCCAACAATGAAACTGATCTTTCCTGTTTGAATTTCATTTTGATTACTGAGTACAATGGTTCCATGAATTCTCCTAGATTCATCGCGCTGAGCTTGTGCATTTTTCCCAATAAAAAACAAACAAATTATGGCTATAAACAATGGTTTCATTTGAAATATTTGGACGAAATTACATGCTTTGACCAAATGAAAAGAATTGAATTTTGCCAATGATCCGCGGTGAGTTGCGAAAATCACAAGCGCCTTTAATAGATTTTGAAAAGCAAGCCTATGTTGAAATTGATGGAATTTCTCAATTGGTAATCAATGAGCAAATTTTGATTGAAATTGATATCTGAGATGATTCCGAAGGATTTTGTCAGCATCATTCTTGGTTGAAGTCCTAAGGAAAGGTGTATCATGTCATCACCTTTTAATAAGAATTGATCAAAAAACACCGGATTACTGAGATGTGTGAGTCCTAATCCTGCATAGGCATACAGGTAATAGGGATGTCTTTTTAAATGATGTAAGCGAAACAAATCTCTCCCCATGCTCGCGCTGACACGAAAGGCACTGGAATTTGGATACGAGTTCAAATGTAGGTCTCCAAAAAGATCCCATTTGTCCATGGACTTTGTCAGGCCAAATTGAACGTCACTTGCGGACTCCTTCATTCCCAGATTCAATCCAGCACTGCTGTAGATTGACCATGTTTTTCGTCCCATAGCCACTGGCTGCGACCAAGATAAATTCGGTAGCAACAGTAGGAAAAGAATGACGTAATACGAACGTAACATAACAAAGTAAATCTAGGAAAAAAAATCATGCTTTCCTAGTGAAAACGGGAAAAAATGGACCTTGGTTTAGCGGATGACAAAGGAATAAATCAAGCGAATGTCCTTCGACGAGCTTCCGATTTGTAACTCATATGCTCCTGGACTCAATCCAAATGCGGAAAATGCTGAGTCCAAATGAAAGCCCAAATGTACCGTTTTCTGTTCGCGCGCATTGATATGAATGCGTTGAAAATCAATTAATTCTTGTACTGGACGGATTTCATTCGAATACGTACTTTTTAAATAACATTGTACGACTTCATCTCCTGACCGATCACTTTCATTAAGAATCGTAACATCAAGTAGCAAGGAATCGCCAAAATGTAATGGTTGCTGGTTATGTTGACGCGTAGGATCGCCATAGACAAAGGTCGAATAACTCAATCCATACCCAAATGGAAACAAGGGTTCTCCACTTAAATTCGTGTAATCATCGCCTCGTCCTGTAGGTAAATGGTTGTAGACTAAGGGAAGCTGTGCTTCATTGGTGGGATAGGTAATGGGAAGCTTTCCTGAGGGATTCACTTTCCCGGAAAGTATGCGTGCAATCGCGGTTCCACCAGCTTCACCGGGATACCATGCATTTATTATTGCGGATGGAGCTTGAATCCATCGATTCATGGTAATAGCACTACCTCCGACCAATACAACAATGGTTGGACGTCCACTTTTACTAATGGTATGAATGAGTTCTTCCTGTTGTTTTGAAAGTGCCAGCGAAGCTCGATCGTTAAATTCTCCTTCCTCCATTCCGACCACGACCACGTTGACCTCCGACTTCTTGCTGCATTGTTCGATGCGTTTTAGCTGTGCTTTTTTCGCTTGCTCATTTTCATTTTTCCAAATGAATTTGATGAGGCCATTTCCTTGAGTTTCTCTGAATTCAATGCGGATTCGATAGGTTTTGTTTTGGTCAAATGCATACGGAATCAGTTCTTGATGATAAGAAACTTTTTCCCAACGATCAATGAGCAATTCATCGTTGATGTACATGCGGAAACCATCGTTGCCTTCCAAACCAAGGGTGATTTCCCCTGTTTTTTGGGGCTGGAATTCTCCGGTCCAACGGACACTGTAAAAATGTGGATTCAACGTTTCATGTGGTGCGTAAAGTGTCCAATGAAAATCGATGCGCTCATCCATGCGCTGAAAAACGGGTTTTCCTTCCAAATTCGGATTGTCGAAGTAGCTTGCAAGGAATCCGAAGTTCCCTTGTGAGCTGATGTTGGTAGTATACATGAGTTGGATGCTCGTATCCTTGCGTAATGCACCAATTTCGTACACAATATGTGCGTTTGGAAATTCAGCTTTCAATCCTTCTAAGATGGATACATTTTGAAATCCGGAACCACTATAGCCACCGAGACGACATTCGCTGGCATCCGGACCAAAAACGGTAATGGAGCTAATGTCCTGCGGTAATGGAAGTGTGGAACCTTCGTTTTTCAATAGCACGATGGACTCTTCCGCTACTTTCTGCGCCAACTCATGTCCTTTGCGCAGTAATGAATCCATGTCGATGTTCGTCGATGCATAAGGTTGTTCGAACAAACCCAAGTTGAATTTGGCGCGTAAAACGCGAGAAACAGCGTCGTTGATCCGATTGGTATCCATACCAACAACGGGCGTTTGTGGAAAGAACAATTTAAAATGCGCGATATCCGTTTGAAAAATGACGTCTAATCCAGCGTTTAGCGCATGGACACCACTTTCCGCATAATCGTTCGCTGTGCGATGTAGGACCAATTCTCCACCTACGGCATTTGCATCCGAAATGACAAATCCTTGAAATCCCCATTCCTTTTTGAGTTTATCCGTAAGCAACCATTTATTCGATGAACAAGCGGTACCGTTCAAGGAATTATAGGCAGTCATGATGGATCCGGCGCCTGCTTTTTTTATCGCGGTTTCAAAAGGGATGAGCTGGGTACGCTCCAAATACCACGAACTTTGGTGCATGGGATAACTGTCGCGTCCGCCGTCGCCGACATTCGCTAAAAAGTGTTTGGGGGTCGTGATGACGCCATTGGACTCAAAAGCGTGCATAAACGCATAGCCCATTTTCGCACTTAAAAATGGATCTTCTCCATAGGTTTCTTCGGTGCGACCCCAGCGAACGTCACTGGCTAAATTGACCACCGGTGATAAAATCTGACGAATGCCCCTCGCTCTTGTCTCGATGGCAATTTGGGTCGCCGCTTTTTCGACTAATGCGACATCCCATGTAGCGGCAAGGGCGATGGCTTGTGGCAAGGCGGTTGCCCCTTGGCGGACAAGTCCGTGCAAGGCTTCGTCAAAAGGCAACATGGGAATGCCAAGTCGCGTTTCTTCGATGCAATATTTTTGCAACTGATTCAAGCGCTCCATTTGGATTTTCGCTGGTTGACTGGTGGAATAATTCAATCCTTGTCCACCAATGTCGCCCGCCGCTTGCGCACTCACTTGTAGGCCGAAAATACCATGTGCTAGTTGTCCGTGTAATAGATTGGTGTCACCAGGAACCATGAACAATTGCCAGCATTTCTCTTCCCATGTCATGCGATGGAGCAAGTCGTTCACGCGAAGATCTGTTTCCTTACTTGGGTCTTTGTAGATCTGGGCGGAAAGAATGGAGGTAAATCCTAAAAAAAGTAAAAGGTTGAAAGATCTCATCTCGATTCAAAGATAAGTTAATTTTGAACGATGTTTCATGTTAAAATAAGATCATAAATTAGATTAAGTAACATGGTGGAAACAGCGATCTATTCACAATGGATGTATCGGGAGAAATTGAACTTGAAATATGCAAGTTGGCGTTTGGGACGTTCGACGGGAGAAGTAGATGTGGTTTTGGTGGATACAAAATTCTTCAAACCAAATCGCTGCGTAGAGGTAAAGTGGAGTAATCGCTATTTTTCGAATCCGAAGGAACTTGGAAGTTTGCGTCATTTTTGTGAGCAAAATAAATTGACCGCAGCGTTGGTGACCACCATCGATAAAGAAGGTGTACTCGAAGTAGGGGGGATTCGCTTGACTTTCCTACCAGCAGCGGTTTATGCTTACAACATTGGATTTGTTCGTTTCGAAGCAACGGCGCTTGGTGCTGAACTATTGTAATGCCTAGCGAAGTGTTAATTTTTCCAATTCTTTCCGATCACCGTTGAAATCATTTCCATCCACGTTTCCTTCTATTCCTTTCACGTACATGCCTTCGGTGAATTGGTGGAAGGTCCAAGGGATATCTGCGACGCGGTGCCTGCCTGAATAGGCGGCAATCCAAAAATGGTAGGACTTAAATTCGTTCGTGTTGAAGTAGCGCAGGTAAAAATCGCGGTTGGTATAGATGATGGGCTTTACGCCGTAATGTTCCTTGGCTAATTTCAACCAATTTTTGACTCCTTCGAGTAAGTTGGCTTTTCCAAAAAGGCTATTTTCTTCCAAATCGAGGACAGGAGGCAGGTCGCCTTTGCGCAAGTGAACGTGTTTTTTAAAGAAGTCAAACTGACTTGTCGAAGACTGATGAGGTCGGTAGTAGTGATACACGCCGCGTAAAAAAGACCGATTGTGACTGCCATCCCAGTTTTGTTCAAAGGTGCGGTCAAGTCTGCGAGAACCATAGGTTGCGCGAATGAAAACAAATTGAATCGGATGCTTGGATGTCGCAACGGAGTCCCAATCAATGTCGCCTTGGTGATGTGAAATGTCTAGTCCAAACGTGCGAATGCCGTTTTTTTCAAAAGAAGATAAATCGGTGTTTTCGTAGGTGTTTTCCGTTTTGAAGATGTTTATTTTTTTAATCGGTGTCAGCTTCAGGACGCGAAAGGCAAAGGGGATAAATGCGCAAAGCAGTGCAAGGACCATCCATTTTTTTATTCCTTTTTTTAATAGAAAGAAAAGGGAAAGGAGTCCGACGAATAGCAATACGAGTCCAGCGATGATACGTAACGGATGCAGTTGTATGTAAGCAGCAATTTCTTGCACGGAAAAATCTTTGAGTGGTTGTTCTCGCCAATATTAGTAATTTAATCCGCAAATACGACTATGAAATTTGGATTTAGGATACCATCATTGAAAAAAAGAATCGCCGCTCGGACATCCATTCCGCGTTTTGTGCGACACAATCTTGGACTCAAAGCACCTCGTGGATTGGGTTGGCTGACGAATCCCAAAAAGGCAATGTATAACAAAGTCTATCAGCAAACATCTCGTGGATGCATGCTTCAGTTGGTCTTAATCTTTGGACTACTCAGCTCTGTATGTTTCCTTTCTGCTTGTGACTTAAAATCGACGGATGATTCGACCTATGAGTATGTGCATCCAACGGTGACAAGAACTGGAAAAGTGCGAAAAGCATATGTTCGTCGTAAAGTCAGTTATTCGCCAAAAGCGTACAAATCACGTGCTCGTTCACGGTATTATTACCATACGAGGGGGAAGTATAGGAGGTGATCAGTGATCAGTGGCAGTGCTCGGACTATTGAATCACCACGCGTGTTGGTTGGTTCGCTTGATTTTTCATCGACACAAAGTAGCTTCCTTTTGAAAGTTTCCCAAGGTCGATGTTCAAGTTTGTTGACGAGATTTGAATCGAAGCGATTTCTTTTCCAAAGGCGTCGACCACTTGGGCCGTTCCGCCCAAACATTCTGCAGGGACAACCATCGTGAATTGCCCATTAGATGGATTTGGATATACCTCAAGAAGCGTTGCTTCCCATTCTGAAATTCCGGTGTAATCCATGGTGAGGACAAGGGTAATCGTACTGTCGCAACCGGCCGTGTTTGGAATGATTTGCGTAAAGGTGCCAGATGTAGCGTATTCAATGCCATTTAAGGTATACACGTCAATGCCATTTGCGGTGATGGTGCTTTGACTCGGTTGATTGACGAAAACCGTCACAGAATCGGTGTTGTAACATCCGTTTCCACTGAATCCAGTTACGCCATACGTAGCCGTTTGCGCGGGTGTGAATGGTTGTCCGTCCGTTATGTTGTTATTCCAAATGTATGTTATTCCGCCACTTCCGCTTAACGTTACTGAATTTCCTGCGCAAATCGTTTGATCGGTTCCTGCAGAAATATCCGGTAAGTTTCCAACGGTTAAAATCAAGGTGTCCGTTCCGTAACAACCGTCGTTGCTCATTCCAGTGACGATGTACGTTCCACCAGTTGTTGGATAGAATGGAACACCGTCTAAAATGCCATTGTTCCATTGTGGATTGAATCCACCAACGGCTGTAAAGACGACGGACTGACCTGTACAAATGCTAACGTCATTTCCGGCAACAACATTCGGAACTGGATTGGCAACTACTTCGACCGTGTCACTGTTGACACAGCCAGCAGGACTTTCACCCGTTACAATGTATGTTTGCGTACTGAAAGCTGGAAAAGGAACGGCGTCTTGCACACCATTGTTCCATGTGTAATTAAGTCCACCGCTGGCAGCCAAGGTCACGATTCCACCCGCACAAACGACGGTGTCGTTTCCAGCAGAAATTTGTGGCAAGGCAAGGGTATTGATCAATAAGGTATCTGAATCGGAACAGGTTCCATTGGTTCCTGTCACGATGTACGTTCCACTTTGGTTGACCGCAAACGGAACATTGTTGCTGATGGAATTATTCCACGTGTACGTTTGTGCACCAGTGGCAACTAAGGTCACCGAATCTCCCGGACAAACGGAAACATCTTGTCCAGCGTTTACCACTAATTGTCCCAACGTCACATTGGTTTCATCCCAAGCGGAACAGCCATTGGCGTCGAATCCTGAAACGAGGTAGGTTCCATTCGTTGTCGGTGTGAATGGAACATTATTCGTGATGTTTTGATTCCAGAAATAGTTGACAGCACCAGCGCCGGATAAGGTCACACTTTGATTGTTGCAACTCACTAGGTCAGGACCTGCAGTTACCGTTGTTAAGGTATTGCTGCTCGTGAAGAGGTCGTGAATTTCACATGGATTCAAGGCGCGATTCCAGATGCCCACATCGTCGATTTTTCCATTGAAATAATTTCCTCCGACTCCGCGTCCCACGTAAAGTGGCATGTTCGCACTTGTCACCCCTGTAGTATACGTGAAAGTTCCGGTGCCTATGAGGACGTTATCCTGGTATAATTTCATTGTCCCTGCATTGTAAACACAGACGATGTGCGTCCAAACATTTGTTGTGGTCGTTGCTGGAACCCAAATCCAAGCGGACTGTTGTTTGTTGGTTCCGTATTGCATATTTGTTGGACCAGCTTGGAAAATCCAGATGAAATTTCCTGCGGCATTTGTTGCATTCATGATGATGACACCGGTTGTTGACGTCACATTTCGATTAAACCAAAAAGAATAGGTGAAATTGGATGTAGGTCCAAAGGTGAAATTCGGCGTGTTGTTGATTAAGTTCTGTGTACTTCCATTGAAGGAATAAGCCGCATTGGCTGTCCCAAAACGATCCGTGGTCAAGACCGCACCATTGTTCGTTAGATTCGCCGCGTTCGCACTCACGTCGTTTGGATTTCCGTTAAACGGATAATAGCCAAGCAAACCATATTGTGGGACATAACTTGGTACTTGAGCGAAAAGGCCAAAACTAAACATGAAGCAGATGGAAAGTAGTCGTAATTTCATGAATGGTTGTTTTCACGAAGGTAAGAACTATTTTTTAGTGAACAGTGAACAGTGATCAGTGCACAGTGATAAGTGATCAGTTCTCAGTGAACAGTGCCGTAAATTGATATATGCGCAAATCGCAAATGGATTTTACTTTATGGCGAAAATCAGTTTTGCTTTGGTGATTGACGCAGGTATTTTTGTAGTGTTAAAGATTTAATGCCATGAAAAAATTGACCCTTCTGTTTCTCTTCTTTTTTCCGTTTTTCTGCGTTTTTTCTCAAACTGTGGAAGATTCAACAACAATAATGGGGCAACACATTCGCATGAAAGATGGAAGGATTTATTACGTAAAGAAACCAGTGCTTCTGTGTGATTCCACGGCTATTTTTATGATAAAAAACTCAAATGTCATTCGAACGGAAAAAATGAACGACTTGGATGCCATTAGTAAAAATTGCTCACCTAGATGGATCACGAAAGACAAATTCTACTTCATTGGAACAGGACCAGTTTTTGGATATATTCTTGGTTTAAACGTGTTCTTCCCACCAGGGATGGGTTTTTTCATATATAATGACCTAATCATCCGTAATAGAATTAAAAAAATGTATAAACATGCGAGAAATGTTATTTAGTCATAGAAGTCAGTCGGGATGTCAACTCCTAATTGATCTTGGGAAAAGAGGATTTTTTCTGTTGTTTATTTTCTTTTTGTCAGGAGTAAAAGCGCAATCTGATTGGCGTTACAAGCCTTATGTGATCGTGAATGACACGATGATTATTCAGGTGAAGCATCCAGTGTTTATTATGGATTCTACGCTGTATATCCGTAGTAAAGAAGGAAAGCAAGTGATGACCTTTCCGTCGAAGGACGTCAATTACATCAGTAAACGTTGTTTCTATGACCGCCTGGGTGAAGGACAAAAAAATCGTTTAGCAAATTCCAGTGGTACTAGCGCATATATCGCGGGAACTTTGTTATTAACTGGTTCCATTTTCTTGGGAATTGGAATTGATGACCTTCTTTATTACTTGCAAACTCCCGGCGCTCAGTCTTTTTACGGTTCTAGTTTATTCACGGGTTTCATAATGGTTGTTCCAGCCGCATTGATGATTCGTTCCATGATCATTAAAAAGCTTCGAACGCGCATGATCATTGAGTCCAAAGGGATTCGTTTGACGCAAAATATAGGAAACGAAAATCCAATGAATGGCTTTGGTTTGAGTGCGACCAAAGATGTAATCGTTACCTTTGGCTAGCGTTCTTCACATGATTCAAACTCCTTTTAAACAGAAGTTTAACTTATAACAGGGCAATATGAAGTCAATATTGGTTTTTCTATCTTTTTTGTTTGTCACTGTGCTTCACGCACAAGCAGATTTATCATCCAAGCCACATGTCATCGTGAATGATACCTTGATCATTGTGGTTAAGCATCCCGTGTTTATCGTGGATTCTACTTTGTATGTCCGATCAGCAGAGACGAATAAGGTATTGACTTTTTCCACGAAGGATGTGAATTTTATAAGCGAGAATTGTTTCTATCATCGATTGTCAGAAGGACAAAAAAACCACCTAACAAAGTCAAATGCTGCCAAAGCATTTGTAACAGTAGTCCTTTTATCATCAAGTGTCGTTTTTACATCGATAGGGATTGTCTACCTCGAGTTGGCCTCCATTTTCCAGGTTGTGAAATACTTCTATACGCCCATTTTTTTAATCGCTGGCGTTGGTTGTGCGATTCCTGCTGCTCTTTTAATTCGTTCCATGATTATTCATAAACGAATGTCGCGCATGTACAAGGAGTCCAAAGGGATTCGTTTGACGCAAAGTCCTGGAAACGAAAATAACATGGAAAGTGTTGATTTGAGTGCTCATTACGTCCGCCGCGGCGGAGTGCTCAGTGCTCAGTGATTTGCTGTGGCAGTGTAAACTTTTTGTCTGATTATTCGGACTTGATCCAAAATCCAGCGTTATACAAAGAAGAATCGGGATTCGAATTTCTTTCTTCGAAGTGAAACTTCATTCACAAGATTCCATCTCCGCGCATGAAAAGATGTAACGCGAACCCTCACGACTAAGTTGTGTTAAAATTTTTGGCTGTCTGAGCAACCTTCGAGAAATCTATTTTTTCTCTCCCTCTTTTTGGCTTGATCCAAAAAGTTCGCAAAAAGATCAAGACTCCGAATTCGATTCCCTTTGCAGACCTTACTCTGAAGGATCATTCCTCACTTCAAGCAAAGGGTTTTCTGCGGATTTTGTCACACGATGCTTGGCGCATGAGCTTTCAGCTATGCTGAGCATTCGCGTGTGACAATGCTCCTTGAAAAACTTCGAATTCTATGTCGGTCCAAATTCTATTTTGAATTTCTTTTTTCGAAGTGAAAATAACATTCATTTACAAGATTACTTTCCCGCGCATGAAAAGATGTAACGGGAACCCTCACAACGAAGTTGCGTGAAAATTTCTGGCTGTTTGAGCCGAGGCACGAGGCGAGTTTCAGAAATTTTAGCAACGAGGACAATGAGGGTCGTTAGATCTTTTAAGCGCTAGACCTTTTTGTTACTTTTTGGGGCAATGCCAAAAAGTAAATTATCTTCTTAACCCACTTTTTGTCTGATTATTCGGACTTGATCCAAAATCCAGCGTTGAATAGCTACAATCTTCATAATCCCCCATTTGTTGGCTTGATTCCATTAATCCGTACTTTAGCGACCAAAGACCAAGCACTATGATTGTCCGATATTTTCCTTCAAGCTCTTTTCATCCTGCCACTTGGGCAAAAGGAACAACAACCGAATTAGTCAAATTTCCACTGGAAAGTGATTTTCTGAAACGCGATTTTATTTTCCGCGTGAGCACGGCAACAGTCGAAGCGGAGGAAAGTACCTTCTCTGATTTTTCAGGATTAACGCGCATTTTGATGGTATTGGAAGGTTCGCTTACCTTGATTCACAAGGGACGCTATCAAAAACAATTAGAAGCATACGAACAGGACACATTTGATGGATCTTGGTCGACCCGCAGCATTGGAAAAGTGCGAGATTTCAACGTGATGTTCAATGAAAACGCTTCCGCCACCTTGCGGGCATTTTCCCTACAGTCGAATCAAAGCGAGGACATTTCTCTTTCCCAAAAAAGGGTGGTGTTCTTTGTGCATACCGGAAAATTTCGTTGTGGTGAGCACATCCTAGAAACAGGATCCATATTGGACATCGAAGAAATGGAACGGTCATCCATCACCTTAACTTGTATTGAATCCGGAGCGATCCTTTGCAGTGAAGTAGAAGTTTTCTAAATTCGATTGAATTTTACACCATGAACAAAAAAATAAGTTTAGAGCGCATATTGATTGTGTGCGCAGTTGTGCTCGGAGTTGTCGCAATCGCCTACATGATGATGGGCAGACGAAGTCAAGTGATCGGAAAAGAAGACGGGACCAGTGATTCCTTGCGCATGGAACTCATGAAAGCGCGTCAAGAAGCACGTGCAGCAGAGGAGAAAAATCGACAGGTGAATATGACACCGCCGATGAGTGAAGAAGAACGAAAAGAAAAATTGCAACAGGAGCTCATGAAAATGGAAATGGAGCATCCGCTTGATTATTTGAGCATTGATTACGACCATACGTACCGTTGGTTTGCAGGAAAAGAGGAGTACAGTGGATACATCTACAACAACGCATCCATGGCGACCTTTATGAATTTTGTCGTGCGGGTGACTTTCCTTTCCAAAACGCATACAGCCATTGACACGAAACTATTTACCGTGTACGAATATTGTGCGCCGAACAGTAAATGTCCGTTTAAAATTCAAACCGAAGCACCATCCGGATACACGTATCACCAGGTGGAATTAATCCGCGCGAGCTATTATCAGGGAGAAGAGTAGGGAGCGCACCATTCGTAGTGAATACACTCCATCACTAGGCACTGTACACTAGGCACTAGTCACTAGTCACTCCGCCTCGTCGGAACACTATTCCTCCGTTGCCTTCTTAGATTTTCGGTACAAGAAGCTATCGTAAATGAATCGTTTAGCGAAGCGCACTTGTTTATCGGAATTGATCAGTTTTTTGTAGACATTCGCATTCACCCCAAAATACTCGTAGGTGGAACCATCGGTAAAGGTAATTTCCAACAGTAGTCCTTTGTGCTTGTAGTCCGCGATGCCACATTCGTTGATTGTTGCTTGGTATTCGGCTAAATTCGCCTCGCGGGTTTCTGGCGCAATGCTCACCAAGAAATGGTATCCATCAGTTACTTGTCGACCCATCACCGCTGCTTCTTCCTTTAAAGGATCTCCATCTTGAAATTTATCGGGATGCCATTGTTTCACCAATTTGCGGTAAGTCAATTTCAATTCAGCAAGATCGATTTGATTTTCAATCTGAAATAATTTCTTGTATTCGTTGATGCGTTTCATAAGTCAAGGGTATCGAACTGAAACGATGTCCGAATCAGTCATTTTGTTTTCAAGGCGCGAAGATAGTCATACCTTTTGAGCTGTACTAGTTTTTTATGAATGAGCGTCCGAGAAGGGATGAAAATGGTGCTGCATTTGAGATGTTGTAACGCGAGAAGTGCAGCAAAAAAAGTGAAGCGGAATAAACGTTGAATCATTCAACAACTTTGTTCCTCATTGGTCCATTTTCCTGAATCGAGCTCTTATGCATAGACTTTTATTGTGAAGCCATTTTTAGTTGCGTTGACGACGTTTAGTTGAACCAATAAATCGTGTTCCTTGTTTCTAACAACTGTTTCTAATACATTTTGTAAATAATTTTTTTCGTTCACCGGTTGGTTTTTCTTCTCTTCAATTACCTCATCGGTTATTGGCACTCTAAAATCATCGCTTTGAAGATTTTTCATAGTTTCATAATTCTATTCAACATCGATAATAAAAGTAGAGAATAATCAATTAGGAAATAGAAATCGCATTATTGGCAAGGATTTTTTTTGATAAACATTCACCCTCACCTCACCTCATACACCAACACCGCGAAATTTCCATCAGGCATTTCAACGACTAAACTAATTTCTCCAAGGTTGTGAGGAATGAAATTCAAGACATAGGTGTTTTCTTTTTTCTCCAATGGAATCCAGTCTTCGAGTTCATCGATCAGGTGAAAATGTAAGTCCTCAGTGGATTTGATTTCAAAGGTTATTCGTTCCTTTTGTTTTAAAATGCGCGTTTTTGGCGCAGTGACAATTTGAAAAGAAAGCGGAATGGCATTTGCTACAGGCAAGTTAAATGGCTTTTTTGTTTTAACTTGTGTCAATAATTCATCTGCAGAAACAAAGCCATATTGTAGGACTTTCGGTTGATAATTTGGCAAACGCTCGAATTCAGATAAACTGATGTTTTGCGGTAAAAAGTTCTGATAAGGAATTTCAGCTAAGTGCGTAAACACGGATTGTTTTGGTTCCACATTGAACCATTGCTCATCAAATTTATTAACTGACTTTATATGTCCCCGGCTATCTACCGACGCAGCTCCTTGTCCCCAAGTAGCGTCGTAGATTCTCCAAGCTCCATCTATTTTTACTGCATTCCATGCATGATTTGTTTCATCGAATGAATCACCTTCATCGTATCCAATTCCTTTCGCATATCCCGTGATTGTTAAGGCTTCGATTCCAGTTTTAATGGCTATTTCTGTGAATAAATTCGCAAATCCGGCACAGACGGCGCGACGAGTTCTAAGTACATTTTCGGCAGAATTATCACCGAAAACACCGGCGTTGTATCCAGCGTCGTTGTAGAAGATGTTATCGGTCATCCAAACATATACCGCGCGTGCTTTTTCCAAGTCCGTGCGAGCTGAGCGGTTGATGTAATATGCGATATCCGCAATACTATTTTCCGAAGAAGCTGGACAATGACGCATGTAGGCATCAATCACATTGAAGGGAGAACGGATTGTTTGACTTTGTGTTGCATTGACCAAACCTGGAAAAACGAACACTAGGAGGAGGAAGTATTTCATGAGCGTTTTTATTAGGATAATGAAAAACTGACGATTGGTAACACAAGCGGCGGAGATTCTCAATTTTGCGTATTGTTTTCCTGTCGAGACTTCAGGTTGTTCACGAGCTCACCGATGATAACGGCTGGTTCTTCACCTTCTGTTAAGTACCTTTCAAAAGCCCAATATACATCTTTCGAAATGTGAAAATGTCGGCCAATGTGTTCGTGTATTTTCCCTGGTGAAGTTGCATATAATTCAAGCTCATTTTGATAACTGAAATAAACGGTTTGATCGTTTACATCAATTTTAACTTTCCCAAAATTCAATAGGTTATTGAAATGCGCTGCCAATACAAAGAGATCAGTTGTGTGTTCTTGTGGATACGAATTCAAAACACAAACGTTAAAATGTAATTCTTCATCACTTAGAAAATAGCGGTAAGGAACAGTCAAGTTCTCTGAAAGGGAAAATTGGGTATCCACATAATTCTCGGATTCAAATATGCCATATCTCCAATTGTTTCTCCTATGAAGGCTAATTAATTCATTCCAAACAAAGCCTTTTGCATTGTCCTCATTTCGAAAGATATTTTCTTTACGCTCCGGTACTTGAAACGAAGGCCTTTGTCTTTCCTCCAACTTTGTTTCAGTCGATTTGGGATACCAATTATCTCTCACGCGCTTAATCAAGGCCAATAGGCCTAGCAGGGTGAGAAGTGCAAAAAATCCGTTTTCCATGATTTTGATTTTATTGAATAAATTTTATTAACTCACGATTCAAACGTATTTTGTGCGTTCCTTCCGGAGTAGCCATGATGCTGTAATCTTCGAATTGTTGTTCGCCAACGGACTGACGAAACTTTGTACGAATGCGCGCCATCACTTCGTTCATGTTGTTGTCGGTGACATCCGTCAGACGTGAAATGGCTTCATCGATCAAATCGTTGGAAGGTTGCTGACTAAACATCGCGTAATACGACCTTATTTCCACTTTGTGATCCACTAAATGACTGCGCATAATTCCCTCTGGATGATTGAGATAAAGCAGGTAAAGCGCGCGTTCCTTTGGGTTTAAGTTGATCTCCAAGTCGCCTAAATCCGTGAGGAAAATCCGCTTACTTAAGCCCCTGATTTCCATTCTGCTATTTTCCATTAACAAAGTGGAGCGCTGACGAAACAATAAATTTTCACGGATACCATCCATTATGGTAAATAATTGACGGGCTTGACTTCGATTCACATCCCGATTGGTGAGGATGTTCATGCAGTCATGGCAAAGGTCACCCGTACGCATTTTTAAAATGATTTGGGACTTGTCGATACAGAAATCCATCATGCAACCGCGTGGTGCTTTGTGCAATGCGTTGAGCGTTTCAATCTGACCTGGAAACATCATGCTTCGTAAAATCCACGCAGTGACCTCATAAGCAATTGGAAAACGACTGTCTAAATCATTGCCAAAGAAATATCCCCAATGGTTGGTTTGAATGAAATAATTCTTCAACGATTCATCATAACTTCCGAACCAATTGTGTTCATTGGATTGATCTGTCAATAACATCACATGGTCATCTTTCGGAATCTTGTTTTCCTTTCGAAAATCGGTGCAAATTCCAAATAATTGCTTCCAAGTGTAAACTTTTTCTTCAAGCGGAAAGCTATAACTTAAGGAATCATCTATCTCGCTTACATTTAAATGATGTGATTCAAATCGAGGCATCTCTTTCTTTTCAAATTCACTTGAATCTTCAAAGGTTTTTATGTTGTCTGGATCGGGAAGAAAAATGGGCTCAGAAGGTATAAATTCAATGCTTCCTCGGTGTTTACGAAGCAAGTTGATGACATTATTGAAATCCTCCAAGGGATAACCTGATGCTCTAATGAGGTGTACCTTCATAGCCTTGTTTTTTACTTTGATTCTTTGTTTCTACGGTCCTTATTGCTGAAAATATCAAAAATATCGCGCTTCAAATTCCCTTTCGATTTTTCACTCGCATAGGCTACGATTGAATCACTTACGTCATCCATGAATCCTGCATACGAAGATTTACTGAAGTTCATCACGTTTTCCTTTCGAATATTAAGCATATGTGAGGTGTGAATCGCATCAAAGTCCGCGCCAAGGAAACTAAATGTCCATTTTCCGGTTTCGTCTAAGTCCTTGATTAAGTGCGCCACATCATGGTAGGAGTACATTCTAGACGCATTTTCGTGTCCGTCAGTAATGATGATGAGCACAACTGACATTTTGTCCTCCGTGATGTCTTGACCAAAGCGTTGCTTGATGCTGTAAATCGATTTTCCAATCGCATCGAGAAGAGCAGTTGTTCCATTTGGAACATAGGTTTCGACGGATAATTCTTGAATCTGTCCGACATCGCTATGTTGGATGCGATCGATCACGTCGTAGTTAAAAAAGGTTAGCGAACACAGATACGATTGATCCACATGTGTTTGCTTGAGCTCTTGAATGGTTTTCAATTGTGTATTAAATCCTGCGATTGTCTGGGACTCCATGCCTGACATCGATCCACTTTGGTCAACGATAAAGTGGTAAAGCGTTGTTTTGTTTTTCATAACTGTTGTTTTAAATTGTTTGACAAATATTTCTTCTTTTTTCACCTCTTTCCTCATTTCTGCAAGCTTGCAAGGAAGCTGTTTTATCCTCGTTATTGACGGAATTTTGCAGTCGATTTCATTCATTATTTCACTAATACCACCTCGCCAATGAAAAAAAGAAGCAAGCGTATTTTAACCTTCTACACGGACCAGCAAGTATGTTTCGAAAACATCCAAACGGCATCCATTTCCAAATCACCACTAAAACCTTATTTACTCATGCAGCGAATGAAAAAGAAAGGACTCTCCAACGCATTTCGCTTACAATCAAATTTTCAGCCTTTCACCAAAGCGGACTTTGAATTAGCACACACGGAAACCTATGTGCACAATGTCTTTCATGGTGTAGGAAATTATCGGTCTAATTCCCTGCCATGGTCCAAAAATTTAGTTCACAGCATTGGATACACAAACGCCTCCTTGTACGAAGCGAAAAAACACGCAATTCTTCATCCGCAGACGGTTTGTTTTGCTCCTGTGTCTGGAATGCACCATGCACAACCAGAGCGTGGATGTGGATTTTGCACCTTCTCCGGACAAGTTATTTCCGCCATCAAACTCTACGAAGCGTTCGGTGCAAGTGGCGCCTATTTTGATCTCGACGGACACTTTGGAAACAGCATTGAAGATTCGCGTTGGTTCAATCCATCGATTAATCTCGCTATTCCAAAAGGATGCAACATCAATCCGACCGGCACCAATGAATCCTATATAGCCTCCTTTCAAAATGGTTTAAACCATGTAGGTGAACTCATTAAAGCAGGCAAGATCCATTATGTAGTCTTTGCGCATGGAGCAGATTCACACGAGGACGATGACATCGGCGGTGGATGCGATACCAAACACTGGCTTCAATGTGCACAACTTTTCTCCGATTGGGTGAATGCGATTTCCGCTGAAATCGCGAAGCCGTTGCCTGTCACGCTGGCTTTGTTCGGTGGATATCGCTCGGATAATTACGATGCCGTTCTGGACCTCCACCTAAAATCCCTTCTGACCTGTTCACGCATCATTTGTGAAAATCCACAGCGCGAAGCGCTCTTCATTCCAAAGAAAACCTACTCGCGTCCGAGTTGGTTAGAAGATGAAGTGGCTTAAGGAACATCCAACACAAAGACTTCTCGATTTCCTTCTTCGCAGCGCAACCTCATTTTCTGGACAATCGGATCCCATAAAGGGTCATTCAGGTAAGGAGCGAGCATGGTCAAACTACGTTCAAATCTTCCGGCGAAGCGATGAAGTTCGGCATGGAATAGCTTTCCGTCTTCTCCATCCGCATCTTCCTCCAGTAATGTTAACAAGGCATCAATGTTTTGAACGTGAGCTAAGTCCTCATTTAGCTGTTCACGTGTTAACGTACCGTCCTTCAATTGTTTGTGGTAGGCCCACAATAGTTGATAGCGCAAATACAGTTCGTCTTCTTCGTTTCGCTGAACCTTCATGAACAGTGCGTCTTTGATGCTTTCAAGGTCTAATTCAAGCGCTGGATCAATTGCGAGTTGGTCTCCAAAAGCTGGATTTTTCTTTTCATCCTGAACTTCCTGAATATGATCTACGTCAATATAGAAAAATACTGGTTGCGGCATAATCGCTCCTTCGACTTTCGTTGTTTCGTCTAGCCAAAAGGTGCAGTCGCAACGCACACATTTGGTAATGCGAGGGTACGAAGGTAGCATTGGCGCTTCGATGCGTAAGTCGGAATAACGGGTTGCGCCGAAGCTGTTGCCGCTCATAATGCTGCGTTTTGAAACGCGGAATTGGCAATCTGGACAAGCGTAAACATAGGTAGGTCCTGGAATCATTTACAAGTTATTATGGGATGAATAAAATTAAAATAAATTAAAACTTCTGAAAGTGGGATCGATGTACACTCTTTTCGTGAGGTGTCTAAACTTGAATTGTGTTTTGAAATTCGAGCATTCGAACAAATCGGTGATTTCACCCTTGTCGAGGTCGAAGAGTAGGTTCATGTAGCGTTTGCTGTTGTTTCCAATAAACAAATACCCTGTTTTTTCCTTGTAGCAATCTCCACAGCGTCCTTCGACGGCGTTGAGAAAGGTATCGCCGTTGGACTTAAAATCCTCCATGACGCGTTCGAGTTTCAAGAGAAATTCGTTTCGGTGAAAATCCTGATAGGTGATTTTGTCGTCGAGTAAGGTGTACAGCATATCGATGTCCATGCTTTGAATAAAATAGCGTACAGCATCCGCGAGGCTGCGTAGGGGTGGATAGGATTGTTGTTCCTGGGGAATTGTTTTTTGTTCCTTCATCATGTTGTTTTTCGATAGGAGGCATAGGAGAATGCCATCCATTGGTTTAGTTTCTGTGGTTTTGTTGATAGGATTTCGCCGATATCACGTTGACCTTTATTTCCGAGTTTTCCCCAAAGAAAATGTTCTGTGTTCTGCACGATCGGTTCGACACGTCCGGTTGATTCCATGGAAATGTTTTTCTTGAAGTGATTCATATTCAGTGTGTAGATTTCGCCAATCACATAACTTGATTCTTTAAACACGGAACGATCAATGGTGACGCAGATCCATTTGTTTGGAATGTGGAGCACTTTTAAAATATAATCGAAATGTCCGTTTTGAAGTAAGTGTTTGTCCTTTGGGGAATCTTCATCCACCATGTAAACAAGTTGAGCCTGTAGTTTCATTTGCCTTAGTTTTGAAGGATGAAGGATTCGATGCTTTTTACTACTCTTTTCGGAAAGCGCAAACCAATGATTTTTCCGTTGTGAAAGCGAAAGGCAAGTCTGACCACCAATTCCTTGAATTCCTTGCGCGGTGGATCACCAAATTCGAACTTGTCTACATCGGGAAAACTGAAGGGGTCCGCTTCCATGAAACGAAATTCAATGACATGCTCACCAGGAAATTCATCCAAGCTATAACCATCTTTAAACTCAGGCCAAAGTCGCTTCCCGATGTTATGCTCAGTAAATAAAAACTTGTGGAAATGTGCCAAGGCTCGTTTCTTATTCATGCGGTTAAAAAAGACCCCTTTATTATCCATGAGTTCTTCCATCTGCTCAAAATTCCCAGCTAAAAAGGAATAGCGAAATTGATTTAAGGCGTACTCATTTTTTTTCTTCTCTTCGGTGGTGATTTTTGAGATTTGTTGCAGCATAGCAGGAAAGATTTTTGTTGGTTGTGCTTGCTGTAGTCAAAGGATATGCCAAGTTTTTAAAGTCAATAAAAACGAGAAAAAACCGTAAAAAGAATGTCAAAAAATGAAAAGGGTGTCAAAAAAAAATATAAAACTATTTTTACAAAGTCAAGCTAGTTGAACTTATTTCGTTTGGCATCTCATTTGAAAGAGGTGGTCTAAGTTTTACTTGAAAAGTTGAAACATATTTGCCTGCATTTGATGAATTAAAGAAGGATTTATCTCAATTGGTTTGGCCAAGTTTTCATTTTAATAAATGAAAACAGCTAAAAAAATTGAAATTATTTTAATGATGTCCTAGCCTAGTATCTGTTTAGTTTTTAACAAATAAATAGATGAAATATAGAATAAATGATGTAATATAATTTTGGCTGTAAACTTTTTTGTGTATATTATTGTAGCCAAACTTATTAAACATGGCAACAAAAAAAGTAAAAATTTCTAAGTACTCTTTCAAGTACATTAAAGTTTCAAAGGTTAAACAAGGTCGAATTCCATCCTCAAAAAAAAAGAACTAATAAAATAAGAAGATGAAAGTTTCAGGAAGTATTTATTTTTTGCGTGAACGCGATTTCATTACAGCACAGGTGAGCCCATACGTTAAAATAGGGTTGGTTAGAAAGGATAAACCAACTGAAAAAAGGATTTTAGAACATCAAACGGGTAATCCTCGTGAAATATTTGATTTTCAGTCAATCGAAGCGAGTTTTGTCGAGGATTTAGAAACAAGATTACATTATATGTACGGTGAGTATTGGATTACCGGAGAGTGGTTCAAGTTGAATGATGAAAAATTAAAAAGCGTGATTGAAACGGCTCAAAATTACGCGGCATATCAAAAACAGTTGACACCTTTTATTGAAGATGTAGAAAAGATGAGTTCATTGATTGCTGATGAAAATTTGATTGAAGCAAATGGCGAAATGAAAGATATATGGGAAGAATTGATTGCTGTGAAAAGCGAATTGATTAGAGAACAAGCCATTCAAACTATTGCAGAATTGAAATTACGTATATTGTTAGGAGTAAATAAGGGAATTGATGGGATTGTGGAGGTCCAAGTGAGTAAACCATCAGCAACCTTTAATAAGTCGGAATTTATAAAAGATTCAATTTATTCAGATTATTCGGAAAGATACATGAAAGAAATTCCATCTAAACAATCAAGTTCTTTTCTTTTAAAAAATAATCCAACTTTGAAGAAAGTAGATCCAGATTTGGATTCCCTTGTGAAAAATTTAAAAACACCAAAGTTGACTGTTGAGGATTTAACTGAGAACGTGCTAAATAGAACAACTGAAATGGAAGAATTGCATTTAGTGATGATTGTACAAGCTTCAAAATTGAGTGTCTTAGAATGGAAGATTTTTGAATTGGAAACAAAACTGAAATGGCATACTGGTTCGGCTATGGGGATTGATGGAATATCAACTTGGAAACGTGAATTGAAACCAGCAAGTTTAGATTTTGACGCTGCCCGATTTAAAGAGGATTACCCAGAAATTGCGGAAAAATTTTACGTGACACCGACTCCAACGATTAAACATCCATTTGCGAAATTTAGATCTTATCCACACTGATGATAACATACGTTGAAACGCCAATGCCACACCTTTTAATAAAGGATGATGGAGTCCTTCCAAATATTTCAAACAAGATTTTTGATTTCATCCGTAAATCCAAGAATCTTACCACTCTGTTATCATTGATTCGCGACAGAAAAATTCATATTCATGTAAATTGGGAAGATACTACACTACAAACTTGGGTTGAAAAAGGTTTTGTTTTCGCTGGAAAAGATGACCTTGGTGAAATGAAGTTTTTAGCGCTGACTGATGTAATCAATATGGAGCACTCTGCAATCGCTGAAAGTACTTTTATGAAAGAGGATGAACAAAATCAAGATATGCTTATGCATTTCGGGTTTGAGGAATTTCAACATCTTAGCATTTTGGAATTTGCCACTTTACTCTCATTCTCTTTAATTGATGTTGCTGATGTTTATTTATATCGCGACTATTCAAATTATAAAAGTGGATTTGTGAAGCATTTTTTGACTTCAGAAGAATCAAGCGATAATAACCATCTTTTGGTAATGAATATAACCCAAACGATTACCAGTTATCTTGTAGATTCTGCCAATGAACTTACCACTTCTAATTCAGAGTTTTTTTCTCAAAAGGTTGTGGAGTGGATTTATGAAACAAGAAATGGACTTGCTTTTCCTTTTATTTATCTCAGGCAAAATGACAGGTGTTATTCGGAATTACTAATTCGTTGTATTGGACACGGAGAGCATGTTTCAAGAAATAAGAAGGATATTAAGTTGATGTTTTTAAAAGCTCAAATGAAGTCTTTGTTAGAACAAAGTAAATTTGAGTCAGCTGCTCAAGTGAGAGAAAAAATTAAACAGTTAAACAATTAATTGATGAATATGGAAATGAATAAAATAAGTGTTAAGGGAAAATTAGATGAATTATTTAGGGATTGGATTAAATCCGAAATAAGTGAGGTTTTCCTTATAAAAGAGAATGACCAGTTCTTTTTGCAAATCATTGCAGAAGGGGAAACGTTGCTTGACTTTTCTAAATTGGTTGATTTCTATCATTGTTCACGGTCAGTCATTTTCCCAAGTAATCTGAGCATTGATGAAGCATTTGATATTTTCATGAACATGAATTATTTAGAGTTGTTGGAAGATCTTGCATTGTCCTTTACTGGTAATGAAATCGAGATTGTCCATGCGATATTTGAAAAGGAAGCTTTAGAGCGCATGGAATTACATAGAACAAATCAATTAGATTTAGAAATATTTCATTCGGAAAATTCAAGTAAAAACCAAAATTGGTTTTTAGTCCTGGATAGAAAGAAAGTAAATCAAGAACCACTTCTGGTTAGCTTTGAATGTAAAGCATCTCTTTTGGATTTTTTAAAATATGATTTCTTAGCATTGGAATTACTCGATGCAGGTTGGCAAAACAAAATCGATGACTTTGAAGATGATTTCGGAGATTCCTTTTTTGAAAAGGTTGATTTATATGCAAAAGTTTGGGATACAATGGAAAATGCCGGTGTTCTAAAAGATTATTTAAACACCATTGAACTTGCGTTTCATTATGATGAAATTCCCTTATTTGTTAACAAAGAAAAGGATTTTAAAATTGATTTTATAGGTCGTAAAGAAGAATTAATGTTGGGAGAATAATTAAAGAAAAGAATGGATCAGAACTATTTAAATTTACTAGAAAACATCAAAGGTGAGAAGCATATTGGAAATCTCGTTAGTAAAAAAATAAACAATTTATTTATTGAAAGAGGATTCAGCCTTGCTGAAATTTTTCAGTTGTCAATAGAAGATTTTCAGAAATTCCCTGGGATAGGTGTAACGAAAGTAGAGCATTTTTTGGCGTTGAAAGATGAAATTTCCCATAATAAACTTTTCTTTGAAAATTATTATCGTTGTTTCATCGATGAAACAGTGCTTTATAAGCAGATAAATTACGACGAGGATATTCAGTCAAATTTTATCCAATGTTTGGAAGAAATTGTGCTTACGCTCAAATCTCATTTTGAATTCGCGGATCCTTTTTTGAATCTTCAAGAAAAAAAGCGTTTCAATCATTTAATCAATTTCACGACGGCCTACTATGGGTTGTTTGGTAGTGAACCAAAAGAAATGAGCGAAATTGGAAAGGAATTTTCGGTCAGTTCTGAAACAGTTCGACTCGTTTTATTTGATTCTAAAGATAAAAAGGACCTGCGAAATATTTTCGTACGAAACCAAACAGTTTTGAATATTGGCATCAATACTGAGTTTATTGATTACCTAAATGAATTAATAAAAAACACAGTCTATTCCTGTGATTTCCCTTCTCAATTTGGTTCGATTCAATCCATTAGATCATATAATCTTGTAAAAAAGATTGTTGAGCTTTTTGACTTTTCTTTAATTAGTGTAGAGCATGCTGGTATCACATTTCATACCATTGTACCTAAGGAGATGTCAATTATATACAAAAGTCACATCTCTATACTAATCGGGATTTTGGGAGACGGGTTTTCTTTCACGGAAGAAGCGTTGAAAAATGAAATGATTGCCAAAATTAAAGGACTTAGATCAACCGCTGAAAATAGATTTATTATTGCGCATGGATTAGATGGTGTCATTTTTAAATCTTTATTGAATTCTTACTATAAGCTAGAAAAAATTGGTGAAGGTGGTGTCGAAAAACACCAATTTAAATGGAGTCATTTAAGTTCTCAAATTGCTAAAATCACACGGATTCTATTTGAAAGTTCGGTTGTGATGAGTAAAGAAGAAATCCTAGAGGAATTTCAAAATAGAGAATTGTCCTTCGGATTGGAAATATCGGTACAACATGTTAATGATTTACATATTCGATCAACTGATAAAATTCATCCACACGGCAGAGCTGGATTTTGGTTTTACGACGAAAATATGTCCGAAGCAATAAATACACTTGCCATACAAGTAAGTCAAGATATTATCACCCAATTCAACGGTAAATTTTTATATAGCGACTTTTTAAGCTTTACGACTACTTCTGAATTTTATCAATATTATGAAACTTCGGCGATTCGATCAAATGTTATGCTCTGTTCGCGACCAACGGTTGAAGACCCAAATCTTTTCATTCATAATGAATTCGTTGAACAATATTCTAATTATAAATTAACATCCAATCGAAACAAGTACCTTGGAAATAACATCATAAAATCAATAGTAGAACTGTTACCGGAAAATTCATCGCCAATTTTACGAAGTGAGCTCCTAACATTGGTCATTGCGAAACTCAATGAAAAAGGAATCCAAATAAATACCAAACACAATGTTTCACAATACTTCATCAAATTAGTTGAACAAGGTATTTTAAAGTCGATTGAAGAAAATGACAAAAATTATTTGGAGTTAGATTATCAAGTGTTAGCCAACTTCGATATCGAGAAAATTGGCAAGAAAACAGAACCGGCTTATAAATCAATGATTAGGGCAAAGGCCATATATCACCTAAAACAACATCAAAAAGAAAAATTAGCTGCTTTAGTAGAACTTGTTCTACCTCTTGCTCCTATTGATCTTTCCCGAACGAACATTTACAAGATTTTTAATGACGAAAAACTCTTTAAAAAGGAAATGCAAGGAAAGGAAACTTGGGTTCTTCTTGATTCAAGCTTGCTCCCTGTTCCAAAAGAAATGCATGTGGAAGTATCGGAAGAAGAGACAGAGGTTCTTGGCGATAGGCCGATGATAAAAAGAACACTTTTTGATAAGACAGAGTTGAAGCGTGCTGTCATTGAAGAATTGTATTTGGAAAAAAACACCTATTTCCTGAATCGTGAAATTATTTTTGGAACATTTGAATCGTTTTTAGACATTGTGTTGAATAAAGAAAGTAATTCAATGTGGGGCAGAAGGTTAATTCAGTCCTTGTATGAGAATTTCTGCACCAAAACCGATTATTATGACCGACAATTATGTTTAATTGAACTCGTTGCTAGTTTTGAGACTTTCTTGAAGTTATTGTCTCCAAAAAGAGAGCAGTTGAAATCATCAAGTTTTTGGGAAACAATTCAAACCATGCCGACGATACTTGATCTGTATTTATACAAGAAAAAAGAAAAGTCCAATATTACAGACAGACAAAAAAATAATTTTTCCTACATCATGAATCAGTTAAAATACTTGGCGGATATCAATAGACATGATCGTTCTAACCAAGATTTAGAAATGGGTAACATGAAAATTATGAAATCGATTGTAGATTTTACTGCACTTTATCTCTACATTCTTTATTTGGAAGAAAAATTTTAATTGCTTTTTTGAAGAGACGGAACCCCATACTTCTCCATCTTCGCCACCAAGGTATTGATCGCCCAGCCAATCGCGAGTGCGGTCTGACGCTTATTTCCCTTAAAATGTTTCAACACGCGGATGATGTGCTCTTTTTCAATGTGCTCCATGTTCATCGGTTGATCTGCTGGTGCTTGCTTGAGTCGTTTGGGTAGGACCTCCGCGGAAACCGATTCTTCGTTGAAGACGTAGAGTCGAGAGATGATGTTCTCCAACTGGCGGACATTCCCTGGATACGAATAATTCAAGAGGATTTCCAATGCTTCTTTTTCCAACTGTAATTTCTTTGGACGGTGTAATTCCTTCTTTTTCTGTGTGAGGAAATGCTCAATCATTCCTTTGATGTCGGCTTTCCCACGTTCGGATAGGGTAGGGAGGTCGAGTTCTACGACGGATAAACGGTAATAGAGGTCCCATCGGAATTTCCCCTCTTCGCAGCGTTTTTGTAAGTTTTGGTTGGTGGCGGCAATCACTCTGACATTCACTTTCTTCGCTTTTCCACCCAGTGGCATGATTTCCTTCTCCTGTAAGGCACGCAAGAGCACCTGTTGCATGTAGGGAGAGATGTCGCCGATTTCATCGAGAAAAATGGTTCCTTTGTCAGCCAATTCGAATAAGCCGGGTGTGTCTTTGTCTGCTCCCGTGAAGGCACCCTTCTTGTAGCCAAATAAGCGGGATTCCAACAAGGTATCGCTAAACGCCGAACAGTTCACCGTCACGTAGGCCTGCTCGTTCCGAATGGAATTCCGGTGGATGTACTTTGCTAAATTCTCTTTTCCGGTTCCACTGGCGCCGAGGATCAATACTGTGACACCATCCACCTGTGCTACTTTCGCCGCATTCTCGTAAATCTTCTTGATGGTCGGTGTAATGAAGTAATCATCTCCCGTATTCTTTTGAATTTCCTCCTGATGGTACATCGCCGTCACCGGAAGCGAGGACTTCTCAAAGGCAATTTTGATGAGTTCTGGCTTGTCCTTGGTACTCGTGTGACGCGCCTCCCGCATCTGATACAAGGTCGTATTCAAGTTCAAGGACAAATGGCTCAAGTACCACACCACTTGCATGGCCGGACTTCCCGGCGACACAAAGATGTCGAGTTTGTCCTCCCGTAATTCAATCAAAAAGGGATTCACTTTTCCCTGAATCTCGCGGTGGTCAATTGGATCCTGAATGCCCATGTAGCGCAATTCAATTATTCGCTCCGGATACGTTCGTCTCAAGTAATTCACCAACAATTCCGAACGCGTATCATCGCCACTCGCCGCCGACAGCAAGATGTGTCGTTCCGACTTGTAAAAATATTTATGGTAATTCGCTGTTGGACCCGTTTCCAGCACTTGTCCAGCGTCAAAGTCATTCGTGTAGGCAATCCAAGAGATGAGTGTTTTCATGTATCAGAAATTGATATACGAATGTACGAAATGAGTTTATATGTATTTCAATTAATCAAATGGTTTATAACTTGAAAAATCAACTTTATCAGTGTATAAATAATTAATATAGTCTTTGTTCCCAATTAAAACATACTTTGATTTTTTTTCATCAACCAGAATAATATCAAAATTCTCTTTTGTTGAAGAATACAATGTGATGAGAGAGGAATCCAAATTTTTTGTTTTTTTAAAATTATTTTTTATCAAATCTGTAAATCGTCAGCATAAAGTGGACCGATAGAAGGTATATTGCTAGAAGGAGTTTTCAATTATTAATGTTTAAATTTAATTAATTATGGAAACACCAAGAAGAAGAAAAAAACAAACAACAGAAAACTTCATCAAAGATGTAAGAAGAAAGACAAGAAGAATCTTTAGTTCAGAACAAAAGATTCAAATAGTCATGGAAGCCATGAGAGCAGAACTTTCTGTTTCCGAGATTTGTCGAAAATATTCGATTTCTGACGCTCAATTCTACAAGTGGAATAAAGAGTTTCTGGAAGCAGGTAAAAAGCGTCTAGCTGGCGATTTAACACGTGAGGCAACGAGTGATGAAGTCGCAGAATTACGTAAGGAAAATCAACGTTTGAAGGAGATTGTAGCCGATTTGGTTCTGCGCTACGACATTGTAAAAAAAACATCGGAAATTTTGGGTTGAATGATAAATTCAAAAAATACATGCGTTTTACAGTATCAGAAAAGCAAGAATTGATCAAAATGGTAGTGGAATCGGAATTGGGAGTTAATCGCACACTTCGTGAATTAGGCTTGAATAAGAGCACTTTTTACAAGTGGTACAAATCCTATTCAGATCATGGTGTTGAGGGCTTAGAATCAAGCAAAAGAGGCTCTAGGAGGCAATGGAATAGCATACCACAAGAGCAAAAGAATTTGGTTGTGGAGTTGGCTTTAGAACGACCTGAACTATCGTCTCGGGAACTGGCTTATCATCTTACTGATAATCAGCAGATATTCATTTCTGAATCAAGCGTTTACCGGATACTAAAAAGTCGTGGGTTGATTTCTCCACCTGCACATGTTTTTATCTCTGCAGGCGATGAATTTACAGATAAAACCAAGTTCGTTCATCAAATGTGGCAAACCGATTTTACGTACTTCAAGATCATTGGCTGGGGTTGGTATTACCTGAGTACAGTACTTGATGATTTTAGTCGATATATCGTGCACTGGGAACTTTGTGCAAATATGAAGTCTGACGATGTTAAAAGAACAATAGACAGAGCTCTTAAAAAGGCGAAATTAGTCACTAAACAACGGCCTAAACTACTCTCTGACAATGGTTCGTGTTACATTGCGAAAGACTTGAAAGACTACCTTAAAGAAAATGTTGGAATGGATCAGATCCATGGGAGACCTGGGCATCCACAAACTCAAGGGAAAATAGAGCGGTATCATAAAAGCATGAAAAATGTCGTCAAATTAGATTATTACTATGCTCCAGAGGAACTTGAAAAAGCTCTTGAAAAGTTCGTTCACTACTACAATAATGAACGGTATCATGAATCCTTGAATAATTTAACGCCAGCCGATGTCTATTTTGGTCGCGGAGAAGCCATTTTACAAGAAAGAGAGCGCATTAAAAAGAAGACCTTGCTTGAAAGAAGAAAAGCGTATCAGAGATCAATTTTGTGTCAAAGTTTTGACAATCAAATAAAAATCAATAGTTTTGAATCAACACGAAACTCCAACTAGTGAAAAGTTCACTTTAGTTTGACGACGTACAATCTGTAAAATTAGGAAACCTCAATTTTGGTTGTAGTTTTTCCATATCAGAACGGCATTTCAATGTTTAACTCCTTGCAAAACTCTGCTAATTGAGTGTCCGTTTGTTTCATTTCCTCTCCCAAACTTTTTAGCTCTTTTGCTACTTCATTGATATCAATTTGTTCCTCTTCATCAAAAGTGTCTACATATCGAGGAATATTTAAATTGTAATCGTTTTCGGCTACTTGCTCCAAACTAGCCAAATGACTGTATTTCTCTTCCTCTTTTCGTAATCTGTAAGTTTCAATGATTTTTTCCACATGCGCATCTGTCAATACATTTTGGTTTCCTTGTTTTTCAAAATGTTGGCTGGCATCAATGAATAAGATGTTGTCATCAACAGTTCTACATTTTTTCACCACCAAAATACAAGTAGGAATTGAGGTTCCGTAAAAGATATTGGCAGGTAAACCTATAATTGCATCAATGTAGTTGAGGTCATTGATCAAGTACTTTCTTATCAACCCCTCTGCGGCTCCTCTAAATAATACCCCATGTGGTAGAACACATGCCAACGTCCCGTTATCAGCCAATTGGTGTATCATATGTTGTACAAAGGCAAAATCAGCCTTGCTTCCAGGTGCTAGTTTACCGAATTGACTGAATCGTTCATCTGACTGGAATAATGGATTTTTGTCTCCTTTCCATTGTGCTGAAAATGGAGGGTTGGCTACAACCGCCTCAAATCTTTTATCTAGATGTTTAGGTTCCTCTAAAGTATCTTCCTGTTGAATATCAAACTGACGGTAATGTACCCCGTGAAGTATCATATTCATTCGTGCCAGGTTGTAGGTAGTTCGATTCATTTCTTGACCGTAAAACTCACTTACTTCTACTTCTCTTGCCACACGCAACAAGAGAGATCCTGAACCACACGTAGGGTCATAAACCGATTTGAGTTTTGATTTTCCGGTAGAAACCAACTTTGCTAGAATCTTAGAAACTTGTTGAGGTGTATAAAATTCACCAGCTTTTTTACCTGCTCCTGATGCAAATTGAGCAATTAAATACTCATAAGCATCGCCAAGAACATCTGCTTCTATATCGTCTAATCCAAAATCTATTTTGTCTAAGTGAAGCAATACTTTAGAAATCAATTCATTTCGTGCTTCTGGAGTTCTACCCAATTTTGTTGAGTTCAAATCTAAATCTTCGAACAATTTATTAAAGTCATCTTCACTTTCAGTGCCCATTGTACTTTGTTCGATGCTATTTAATATTCGGTTCAAATCATCGAGGATAAAATTTCCACCTTCTTCTGTGCCGTTTCCTTTAATTGCGATTGAACCAAACAATTCACTTGGATGTAGAAAATAACCTAAACTTTCTAGTGACAATTCACGAATGGCATCAATATCAGCTTCATTAGATAGTTTTAAATAGTTGGTAATTGTTTCTCCTTCCAACTGGGCATTTGCGTATTGTAGTTGCTTGTCAGATAGATACTTGTAAAATATAAACCCAAGAATGTAATCACGAAATTCGTCTGCATCCATCTTACCACGGAGGGTATTGGCGATATTCCAAAGTTGTTGTTCAAGTTGTTTTTTTTGTTCTTCTGACATATGAAATGTGTTTATCCAAAGTTAATCAATCTATTTTTAATGAATTTTGAATCCCACCAACACCCTCAAATCATTCACCTCAACCTCCAACACATACTTATCTTTTTCTGTCTCATATTTCACAAACGGTGCAATCAACGGATACTGGGCTTTGAGTAGCAAATATTCTTTCATTGTCATTTCTAACTTCACGGGGTGTTTTTGCCCGTTGTAAGCAAAGCCAAAGACGTCCATGACCTGTTGTTCGTGTTTGGATTCATTTTGGAATTTTTGGTTCAGGTATTCTACTGAGCCTATTCGGTCAATGTTATACGTTTTGTTTTTTTCTGATGCGGGTTCGTAAGCCATTACCGTTTGGTAGTTCTCTGTAAAACCAAATGGTTCTACAACTCTGTCTGAAATGGTTTCAGTATTAATAGATTGGTATTTCTTGAGTTGAACTTGTTCTTTGTTAATCATTGCCCTTGTTAAGCGCTCAACTATTTTTCCGTTTTTAACATTGATGAGGTGGGAGGCTACCATAGATAGTTCAGAACCTGTGTAGATTTTGCTCAGAACCGAGTCTTTGAGTTTTGATTTACTTCCTGTTGAAAGTACAAGTTGTTTGAGAAATTGAGCTTCTTCATTGGTGAATTGAATACCTTCAACTTCTCCTTTTTCGATGAAATATCGTTGACTTGAGTCTTTGTGTAGGTCGAATCCACATTCTCGTAGTAAGTCCAGATAGCGATATACCGTTCTTTCGGTTGTTGTAAGAAACTGAGAAAGTTGATCTATAGATTTGTATGGTTTAGATTGAAGGTAGGTGATCAGTTGTAATACCCTCAAAATTTTATGTTGGTTAAGCATTCAGCATTTTTCTGACAAATAACCTGAATTTGAAACTCTCATGCAAATTATTGACCTGAGTTGTCAGGGTAATTGTGTTAAAAAGTTCAAATGACCTTTATTGTCGCAGATATGATTGATTTTTGGTCAACTTTAAATTTTAAATTATGAAAAAGATATTACAAAGTGTTATCGCTATTCTTTCATTTGCATTCGTATTAAACGCTTGTTCGACGGATAAAAATGCGGAAGAAGTTGTTTTGAATAAAGGTAAAATTGCTGTTGAGAATGGGAAGGGTAAAACAGACACCATCTCATTCACATGTACCGGGTGTAAGGAGCATTTAGGAACTAAGAAATTATTTGACCGTGTTGTGAATCATGCAGTCGAGTTGACTAAAAAAGAATTGAAATTTCCTTTAAGTTACCTGCCGGAAAATTTGGAATTGACCGTGATTAAAGAAGATAAATTGGTAGATGTGGAAAGCAATAAACCTCTTGATGGTGTTTATCAAGTCATTTCGGAGATTAAATATGTAGCTAAAAACGGCTACGGCAATGAACTGATTGGGGAGTCTACCAATTCATTTTACATCCAGAATGAAAAGTTTGTCGATTTAAAAAACAAAATCAAATTACCAAAATTGGCTTTTGAGAAAGGGTTTATCAATAGAGATTTGAGTTGTTTTTCGAATGATACGGATTACATCACTTTTACACCATTGAAAGATAAAAGCATCATATTGAAGAGTAATTTGAGTTGTGTGGATGAAGGATCATTATTGGAAATCACACTTAAAAACGGCGATAAGATTGAATTAAAAAGCTGGAATGATTTTAATTGTGATGGGGTATCGTACTTCTATTGGTTCAGTCTGAAGGATATCGAGAAGCTCAAATCATCTGAAATTTCCACTTTATTTTTCTATAGCGATGGTGAAGCATCAATGGTCGATGTTCCAAAAAATCAAAAAGATTATTTTATTCAATTGTTAGAATTATTTTGATTTTTATAGACGATGGACTGTTGATTTTAATCTCATTTTTCACAATTGTTGTTACACTATAAAACCGACCTATAAAGTCGGTTTTTTTTAATTAAACCAATATGTTGTCAAAATTTTACTCAATATTCCTCCTCCTCTTCGGAAACACAGTGAGTTTTCTTGTGGCTATTAATTGATCCTCTCCCAAGTTCTTACCACAACTTTTAGATGCGTAAACTATCCCCTCTTTAAATGGGAACGCTACCAAATGGCGACTTTCATACTTTCCTACTCTTTTCTCAAAGCCTTTTTTACCCATCAAATCATCTAGCTCCTGCCCTTCAAAATTCAATGGCATATATAAGAACCTCCTGGCAGTAAAAGAGGTGCTATCAACCTGGTGAAATTCGCCACCAAGAAAATGATACATTTCAACTTCGAGAACAGCTTCCGGACATTTTCTAAAAAAATAATATTCCTCGTTTGACTTATCCAAGCGGTATTGTTTGACTACCGGCCCAAGATCAACATCATGAAGCGAGAAAGTCAAGTAACCAAAAATTGTTTCGGAGTAGTCGTATTTTTCCATATTATTAGATTCTTTCTTGAAGGTAGTTAAATTCTGAATATTCTTAACCATCAAGCAATCTCAATCCATATTTATGCATTACGAAAACTATTTCATCTAATGAACCCTTGCCCAAATTGTGCATTCCCAAAAGTTCTGACTTTCTAACTACTGTAAGATCTGTCAAAAATTCAATGTCATTTCGACATAAGACATTTTTGGTTCTTTCACTCAAAACTAATTTTCGAATGTTTAGATCTAATTCAGGTATCATTCCTTCAACAGATTGAATTCCCGTTTCATAAATAAAATCGATCATTAGTTCTCGAAATTTTAATCTATTTCTTGCTATTTCAAATAACTCTTCATCATCAAGAGCCCTCAATTTATTTTTTGACAAACTCTCCACATTCAGATTCGGAGGATAAGATAAAAAGTAATTCATTGTGTAATTTTCGGCGAATTTATCAAATGAAATTTAAGTCTTTACAAGGTATATATTCTTGTAATGAAAGGTAATTGCTCCTTAATTGATGAAGCTCCCCAATGAGCCTGGCTTCAGCGCATTTTAGAACTTGCGCATTTTTAGTACAAGTACCGAAATTTTTAGAAAAGGTTCTAGTAGAACAAATTAAATTTTTGAAGCAAATCTCTCAGCCAAACTCTTTATATCCCCCACCCTCGCCAACTTCTCCAACCACTCCTTCGGAATGCGCTCGTAGCCATACAACAACCCAGCCAGCCCGCCAGTTACTGCTGCTGTGGTATCTGTATCGTGGCCTAAATTGACTGCCTTCAAGACAGCGTCTTTGTAGTTATCGGTAGTCAATAAACACCAAACACTCGCCTCTATGGTTTCGATGACGTATCCCCCGCTCCGAATTTCTGAAAGAGGCAAATCTGTAATGTTGGCTTTTAATAGTCGAATATAATATGCAATCTCTGAACCCGAAATCCCAATTTTTTCGAAAAAAGAAGGAATTGATAATTGAAGGTTATTGTAAATTTCAAATTTTGATTTCCCTTCAATGAGTTGCTTTGCAAATTCTAAATAATAGAAACAAGCCATTACTGCCCTCATATGGCCGTGGGTAATGGATGAAGCTCGCCTCGTACGCTCAAAGCGTTCCTCGATAGGTAAATCTTTAATAGCAAACACAAGCGGCAAAATACGCATCAAAGAGCCATTACCGTTGTCTTTTTCATCGTTGCCGCCAGCTAATTCTGCTATTGTTCCGTTTTTGATTTTAATGAGTGCATTGCGAGTGCCAATTCCTATATCAAAAACTTCTCCTGAAGCTGTCCAGTAGTCTTGGTAATACCACCTCACGAATAATTCACCCATGTGGTCGGTATTGAATCCGCTGCATAAAGATTCTGCTAAACAAAACGTAAGGGAGCTGTCATCTGACCATGTGCCAGGTGGCAAACCGTAAGTACCATAGCCCATCATGTTAGTCACGGGATTTTTACGAAGATCCTTAGCGCTTGAAAACTCATGAGGTACGCCAAGTGCATCTCCTACAGCTACTCCGTAGAGGGCTGATTTGATAATTTTGGAAATCTGACTTTGAGGTGCTTTTAAAATTAAATTTCCATACTGAGACCATGCATCCACTATTCCTATCTCTTCCTTCAACACTTTTTTGGTTTTTAATTTTGAAATGTCGGTTTGTAAAAGCAATCTGGCAATCAAAAAGCAAAAAGTTTCGATATCAGATTCATCATTTGTATTCACGTACTTTTCTGAATTACGCTCCACCCAGAAGGAGTTGATCACATAAGACCCATCAATGGCTACTATTTCTGCCTTGTATATTTCAATACCAGTCCATGAACGATGAAAGTGCAAACAACCATCTTCAAAAAAGGCAAACCATTTCTCTTCCATTTGCACTGGTATGTACCCCAATTTGATGCGCTGAAATTCTTGGTCGTTAATTAGAAGAAAGAAGGCTATTTTATTAGGACTATCCATGTATGTAATATTCCATGAATCTTTGGTTGCAGGTTGTGTCATAAATAATGTATTTTCAGATTGAATTTTCCAAAGGTTTCTATTTAAGTCTTACTTTTGCAAGTAGTTATATATTAATTACCTAGTCATTTATTTATGACTATTATTGATTTTCAATAGAATATAAAATAAAAAAATGCAAAAAAATCAAATTAGATCGGCCTCACCTATTGAGTACACACTTTCAACTATCGGTGGCAAGTGGAAACCAAACATTTTATTTCTCATTCAACTCGGAATCAATCGTTTTGGGTTACTCAACAAGGGCATTCACGACATCAGTAAACAAATGCTCACAAAGCAATTGCGAGAATTAGAAAAAGACGGACTCATCACGAGAAAAATCTATGCTGAAATCCCACCTCGTGTAGAATATTTCATCAGCAAAAAAGGCGAAACCATCATGCCAATTTTGGAAGCAATGTTTGAATGGGGCCAGAAGAATATTACTTTTGGTGAGGAGGGAGAAATCAACTTTTAGATTAAATTCCTTATTGAAGTTAAAAACGCAGCAAAGAGGTTAAGTTATAATCGTCACCAATAAAATTAAGAAATGGAAAATTTTAAAGTTAAGTTTATAAAGGAAGTGACAATTGATGTCACGAACCAAAAGATTATTTCAGTAGGAATCCTTGAACCATATGACCAAACAAAACCTGAACCCGGTAAATTGAATATAAGTGCAATTAAGTCTTGGGCAAAAATGCTTTATTTGAAAGTTGCAAGTGATTCAGAATTTGCTAAGTACATTTTGGAATGCTATCTAAACGATAATCTTCTTCACATTGACAAGACAAAATTCCTAATTATTGACGAAGTCGAGAATAACACAAAACGTAAAGTTTACTATCATGAAAGTGTTCAAAAAGATCATTTAATTAAAATTAACAAACCGTTTTTCAATGTGAAATTTGAGAAATATAATAATGAAATACGCTTATTTTGGGATGACGAAATTGCAACAAGTAGTATTGACATTGCTTTCAGAGACATTTTGATATATTTGAATTATTATCAAGAAAGACTTAATTCAAAAACAGCAGCATCAGATGGGATTTTAAAGGTCTCTGTTGGGCAATATTATCGAGAATTTAGCGAGGAGGAAATCACCCTACAGAAGAACAGAAAACTTCCGAGACATGAGGTTCGATTCGAATCAAATGGTTTTTCATTATTCGAAATCAAACAGGCATTAAATAATTTTCAAAATATCCTACCCGAATATGTTACTTCACGTTTTCATTATAGTGTTGATTTTTTAAACTTGACATTGCGAGGTTAGAACAATTAATTTTAGTTTATTAAGAACAGAGGTATTTTGACGTAAACATTTAATTAAGCCTATGATATTCAACCTAAATAACAAGACTCTTTATACTGATGACAAAGTAAAAATCAAGAAATTAAATTGTCCAAAAAAAATCGATTGGGATGATCTTTCTGATAATGGAGAAAACACACGCCCATGTCATTTATGCAATAATTTGGTTCTGGACACAAGTACTCTTAATGATTTAGAATTATTGAATTTATTGAAGATCAAGCCAGATACTTGTTTAATGGTAGATTTTAATCAAAAAAACTTATACCTGGAACTATGAATTATTCTAAGCCTAGAAATAGAAAGCTTCGTGTTATCAGGACAGCGAGGAGTCAATTCTCAATTAATTTTTGGGCCCGTATGGGTTATTTTCCACTCATTAAACCAGTAATTCCATCAGATGAAATTGGAAGAAAAATTAAGGTCGTTCAAAATAAGAAAACTGGTATAATATCGTTACTAAGGGATTATAGATCTAATCTTGCTGAAGGAGATGAATATAAAACTGTAATGGATTGGACATACTATTATCCCTACAACTTTGGCTCTCCATTTGCTGCATATCTAATTCCAAAAGATTTAAAAATTGGAGAGCGTGTTTTCATTAAAGATTTAATTCAAGATTTTCCAGGATTAACATGGAATCAAGGTGATACATTTCGTCTTAAATCATGTGAGGCAAAATGGAATGGACATGATCTTATTATTGATTTTGATCCAGATGTTTCGACAATAAGAGTTGTTGGGTAACAGCGTTGCAAACTTTATTTTGTAAAAAGTATTGAAGATTCTTATTAATTCAGAACCTTAATTTAAGTTGAATTACGACTCAAATTTGTTATTTTTGATTAAACAATTGATTAGCAAATACTTTAGTGTCAAAACATATTTTATCTAATTTCCCTCTAGTATCAAAATTACCCAAAGCATATGAAAAACATGAATCTTCCAATGGAGAAACCACTTAGAATTCCTAATCAACTTTTGTACGCCAAAAAGTTCGAAGTTTGGTCAAATGGTCAAAAGATTGATGAAGTTTATGAAGATCTGCAACTTTGGGTAGAACAAATTCATACCGAATCTTTAGATCATGGTCTTCAAATTACTGTAAGAAAAAGAGACAAAACAATTGGTGCAATTCACAAATACATTAAGGAGCGATTTTACTTAGATGTCGCATATGCGCTAGAAGACAGAATTTTAGTTTGTACAATACCAGAAAATTGTAATATTAAAAATTATAATTCATTTGATTCATTCGTGAATTTCGCCCCATTTAAAACACGAGAATTTTATGAATTTGATAACAATGAACCTTATTGTTGCTCATTATTTTTCGATGAGAACAACGAGCTAATAAAAGTCTCATATTCGAACGGAATTAATAGAAATCTTATAGAATGTACTTAAAGTAGTATTTTAAAGATAATGTTTAAACTATCTAAAAAAATTACATGAATGAATTACAAATAGCAATAGACTTACTTCAATTATTAATAAATAATTACAAGGACGGCGATACACTTGTCATAGAGAGTGAGTTAAAGAATTTTTGCTTGAATAAATATAATACTAAGCCAAGCACAGAGGAAATTTCAAATTCAATTGAATTGATAAACTCAAATGCTAATAGCAAAATAATTACAGAGGGTTGGCATCAAAGTGGTGGTTTCCTTGGTATGCTTTCAACTGCTAAAGAATCAAAATATAGCTCGGCACATCC